>NZ_KE386909.1:73270-260005 GCF_000429485.1 Aliagarivorans marinus DSM 23064
CACAGCAGCATGGACCATTCGAGCATGAATCACGCGGAGATGGATCATAGCAGCATGGACCACGGCAGTATGAACCACAGCGAGATGGGACATGGAGGTGAGCATGATTGAAGCAATCATCCGCGCCTCACTAAACAACCGTTTCCTGGTGTTATGTGCGGCGTTGCTGCTCGGCGTGTATGGTCTGTTCTCGCTGCGCACCACCGCGGTGGATGCGATCCCAGACTTGTCTGACGTTCAGGTGATCATCAAGACCAGCTACCCGGGGCAAGCGCCGCAGGTGGTGGAAGATCAGGTGACCTATCCATTGACCACCGCCATGTTGTCGGTGCCGGGAGCGACCACGGTGCGTGGTTATTCGTTCTTTGGCGATTCTTATGTGTACATCCTGTTTGAAGATGGCACCGACATCTACTGGGCGCGTTCGCGAGTGCTGGAGTACTTGTCGCAGGTGAGTGGCAGACTGCCCGCTACCGCTAAACCCGAGCTGGGCCCGGATGCCACCGGGGTGGGCTGGATCTTCTCCTACGCCTTGAGCGATCGCAGCGGTCAGCATGATTTAGCCCAGCTGCGCAGCTTGCAGGACTGGTTCCTGAAATACGAGCTGCAAACCGTGCCGGGGGTGTCGGAGGTGGCCACCGTTGGCGGCATGGTGAAGCAGTATCAGGTCAGCGTCGACCCAGACAAGCTACGCGCCTACGACCTGCCGCTGAGCGCCATTAGCATGGCCATCAAACGAGGCAATCAAGAAAGCGGCGCCAGTGTGATTGAGCTGGGCGAGGCCGAATACATGGTGCGCAGCGGCGGCTATTTGAGCAGTATCAGCGATCTTGAAGCGCTGCCGCTGAAAGTCAGTCAGCGCGGTACCCCACTACTGTTGGGCGAGGTGGCTAAGATAAGCCTTGGGCCACAGATGCGACGCGGACTATCTGAGCTGAACGGGGAAGGCGAGGTAGTCGGTGGCGTAGTGGTGATGCGCTATGGCGAAAATGCCCGCGAGGTAATCGCCGCAGTAAAAGCCAAGTTAAGCGAGCTGCAGCGCAGCTTGCCGGAAGGGGTTGAGCTGGAGGTGACCTACGACCGCGCAGGCTTAATCGAAGAGGCAGTCAGTAACCTCAACCAAACCTTACTCAAAGAGTTGGCAGTGGTAGTGCTAGTGTGTGCGCTGTTCCTGTTCCACCTGCGCTCATCGATGGTGATCTTGCTCAGTTTGCCTTTGGGGATCTTAGCCGCCTTTGTGGTGATGCGCCTGCAGGGCATCAACGCCAACATCATGTCGCTGGGCGGGATTGGTATCGCCATTGGCGCCATGGTTGATGGCGCGATCGTGATGATTGAAAACCTCCACAAGCACAACGAGCGAACACCACTTAACGAGCACAACCGCTGGCAAATCGTAGGCCTAGCCGCCAGTGAGGTGGGCAAGCCGCTGTTTTTCTCACTGTTGATCATCACCCTAAGCTTTGTACCGGTGTTCGTACTGGAGGGGCAAGAGGGCAAGATGTTCGCGCCCTTGGCCTTCACCAAGTCCTATGCCATGGCGGCCGCGGCGATACTGGCGATTACCCTAGTGCCAGTGCTGATGGGCTATTTTGTGCGCGGTAAGATCCTGGCCGAGCAACGTAACCCGCTAAATCGCATGCTGATCGCTGCCTATCGGCCGATGCTGAACTTTAGCCTGCGCCGACCCAAAACAGTGATCTCCTTGTCGTTGTTGGCGCTGGCCTCCTCTTGGTATCCCTACTCACAGATGGGCAGCGAGTTTATGCCGCCGCTGGATGAGGGCGACTTGATGTATATGCCCACCACCTATCCGGGGATCTCCATTGGTAAGGCGCGCGAGCTGTTGCAGCAAACCAACAAGCTGATCAAAACCGTCCCGGAAGTGAAAAGCGTTTGGGGCAAGGTTGGACGCGCCGACACGGCCACCGATCCTGCGCCGCTGACCATGATTGAGACCTTCATTCAGCTCAAACCGCGATCCGAGTGGCGGCCCGGACTGACCAGCGAAGGGTTGCGTCAGGAGCTGGACAGCTTGGTGCAGTTCCCGGGCTTGAGTAACGCCTGGGTGATGCCCATCAAGACCCGCATCGACATGTTGGCCACCGGCATCAAAACCCCGGTGGGCATCAAGATTGCGGGGCCTGACTTACAGGTGATTGAAGGGCTGGGCGAGCAGCTGGAAGAGCTACTTAAGCAGGTTCCCGGTACCGCATCAGCCTACGCTGAACGGGTAGCGGGCGGGCGTTACATCACCATCGACATCGACCGGCAGCGGGCGGCCCGCTATGGGCTGAGCATCAGCGATATCCATGAGCTGACCAGCGCCGCGGTGGGTGGTATGAACGTCTCCGAAACCGTGGAAGGGCTGGAGCGCTACCCCATCAACCTGCGCTATCCCCAGCGTTATCGCGACTCATTAGAGAAGCTGAAATCGCTGCCGATCATCACACCCGCTGGTCAGCGTCTTCTGTTAGGCGACATCGCCGAACTGCGCTTTGCCGATGGCCCGCCGATGATCAAAACCGAAAACGCGCGCCCCAATGGTTGGATTTTCGTCGACATTGAGGGGCGTGATTTGGGCTCCTACGTGGCAGACGCTCAGGCCTTTGTGGGTCAGCATCTCACCCTTCCCGCCGGTTATTCGCTGAGTTGGGCTGGGCAGTATGAGTACATGCAACGAGCTATGGAGAAGCTGCGAATGGTCATTCCCGCCACCATGGTGATTATCGGCCTGCTGCTCTACATGAGTTTTCGCCGCTTTGCGGAGGTGGCCATTATTGTCGGAACCTTACCGCTGGCCTTAGTGGGGGGCCTTTGGTTGATGCACTGGCTGGGCTTCAACATGTCTATCGCGGTTGGGGTGGGCTTTATCGCGCTAGCCGGGGTGGCGGTGGAAACCGCCATCATCATGTTGGTGTATCTCAATCAAAGTTGGCAAGCCGCCCAAGCTAGCGGCCGCCAGTTAGGGCGCGAGCAGTTGGAGCAGGCGATCCGTGAGGGGGCTGGGCAGCGGATCCGTCCGGTGATGATGACCGATCTGACGGTGATTATTGGCCTGATCCCAATGTTAATCAGCAGCGGCACCGGCTCGGAGGTGATGAGTCGTATCGCCGCGCCAATGCTCGGCGGCGCACTGTCATCGGCGCTGTTAACGCTATTGGTACTGCCTGCCATCTACAAGCTGTGGAAACAGCACAGCCACCAACTTTAACCGAACCTAACAACGTTAATCGCATTTTATGCCCCGCCACGCGGGGCTCATAAGGAGAACAACATGACTAAATCACTACTTATTGCCACACTGTTGGGCTTAACTGCACACTCGGCACTGGCGATGGACGCCAGCGAGTACCGCAAGCTGTCAGCTGAGCAAGCACTGCAGCAGGCCCATCAGTGGCACCGTAGCGGTGATGCCAGCGTTAAGGTGCTGCCGCGTCAAATCGATACCGAGTTTGCCAATGGCGAGAAGGTGAGCATTCCCACCGAGCGCCACTTGCTCTCTATCGCGCCCTTCGTGAATCAAACCCACCCTTGCACCTTTCATGTGCCAACCGGCTGCCAAGGTGAGCTGGTCGATGCGCAAATGCACGTGATGGTGAAAGACTTGGCCACCGGAGAGCTGGTGCACAACACCATGGTGCGCACCCAGCACGATGGCTTTATTGATTTCTGGATGCCTAAAGATGGTCGCTATGAGTTTATGTTCCACTACGGCGACTTGATGGCCAGCGAAGTGCTCAGCACCGATGCTCAAAGTCGCACCTGTATCACCAACATGCAGTTGACCAAAACCGACCATAAACACCACCACTAAATCTGGCCGGGTCACTGGCTTTAAGCGCTGCCAGTGACCCGTTCTTCAGGGAGCAGCAGGTATGACTAAAGGGAAAACAAAGCGGCGCAGTGCATTGCTGGCAATGCTAATCGCCGCCAGCCCACTTGCATGGGCCAGTGAATCGCAGGTGCGCAGCGTGTCGGTCACCATGCTAGATAGTATGCGTTTTCAGTTCGAGCCAGCGTTATCGGAGCTCAAGCCCGGCGAGCAGGTCGAGTTTGTGGTGACCAACCAAGGACAGATCGTACATGAGTTTGTGTTGGGCTCGCCGACTGAGCAGGCTGAGCATCGCGAGCAGATGCGCAACAGTGGCCATCATCACCATCATCATTCAAGCAATGCCGTCACTCTCGAAGCTGGCGAACATGCGACCTTGGCGTGGCAAATGCCGCACAGTGGTCAACTGGAAGTAGCGTGTAACATTCCCGGCCACTACGAGGCAGGGATGTTTGAGGTTTGGAAAATAGAGAAAGAAAAGAGTAGAGAAGGACCATTAGCAGCCCCATGACCTTGTTGGTTGCTCCGGGGACATAGTGACTTAGTTTGCGTCCTTTGCTCGGGAGAATGTTTTCGAGTGGATGACAAAAATATGCACACCATGCTGGATAAGTAATTAATTTATAAGTAAATTATTTAGCTTGGACAGATTGGGAATCATGAACTAAGGAAAGACTATGAATCTTAGCGAGCGCGAGCGTCGTTGGTTACCCCTGTGGGGCAAGACAGGAAAACTGGCGATGCGCTTTGCCTGCCGGGCGAACCGTCATCGAATTGGGCAAATCAAACAGACCTTTGAGGGCATTGCCCAGACTCGGGTGAAGCTGATGCAGAGCTGGGCCAATACCCAGTGGGAGTTCTTGCAAGACGCTGAGATGTATCTATCCACCAAGTCGGCCGATGAGCGCACTACGGTGCTTACCCAACTATTGGCGCGCAATGCCGATTTCTCAGAGCTTGCGGTAGTTGACCCGCGCGGCCGGGTACTGGCATCCAGCTTTAGCGGCCACTTAAGCGAGCAGATTGTCGACCCGGATAAGGTCGCGCGCGGTCTGGATAAACCGTTTCTGCACGGCCCCTATATCGATAAACGCTCCTTGGCCGTGGGGGCATCCAGCTCCAGCTTCCATGACGAAGTGACCCTGATGTTCTTCCAGCCCTTTGTGCAGCAAGGCGAAGTGGTGGGCTGCCTGTGTGGGCGGGTGCCCAACGATGTGCTGGGCGATCTGATCCAGCGCGAAGCCGGTCATATCTTTAATGAATCCGGCGATAACTACCTGTTTATGGTCGATTCGCAAGTTGACCCAACCATTCGCCCGGGCACCGCCTTATCGCGCTCACGTTTTGAAGACTCCACTTTCTCCCATGGCGAGAACCTTAAATCCGGCGTGCACACCCGCTGGGGGACGGTGAAGGTGCAAAAGCACACTGAGTTTGAGATCCGCTTTACCGATCCCGCCACTGGCGAGCTGCACCCCGGGGTGCGCGAGACCATCAAAAACGGCAGCAACCTGTATGTAGACTACCCCGGCTACTCGGATTACCGACATATTCCAGTGATCGGTAAAGGAGTCACCTTCCAGCTACAAGGTTCTGAAGACCGCTGGGGGATGATGTGCGAGGCCGATCTGGAAGAAGTGCATCGATATCGCTCGCTAGGGCAGCGCTTAGCCGGTGGTTATTTCTGGGGACTAATGGCAGCGGCGATGTTGCCACAAGTGCTTGGGGTGGTGTTCGACCTGTCGCACATCAGCCAACTTGGTATGGCGGCGGTGATTGCGCTGCTGTGTTTTGCTGGCTTCTATTTCGTGAAGGCCAAGCCACTAGCGGCGTCCATCGCCCAGATGAGCCAGATGCTGCAAGATGTCTCCGAGGGGGGCGGTAACTTGAATCGCCGTCTCGATAGCAGCCAGTTCCGCGCCGACGAAGTGGGCGATCTAGGGCGGTGGATCAACAGCTTTATCGACAATCTGGAGACGGTGGTGCGTGACATTATTTATGCCACCGGCGAGCTGGAGCAGGTGAGTAGTTCGATGCTGCGTCGCTGTAACATGGTGGACGATTGCAGCCGGCAAACCGCCGACTCGATTGAGTCTTTGCTGGGGCTGACCCAACATCAGCTGCAGGAGATCAACCAAGCCTCGCATACCGTGGAAGAGCTGCAACAGGCGATGAATGATGTGGTAAGCAAGGCCGCCCAAGAGTATCAGGTGGCGGTGGAGAGCAATGAAGCGATCCGCAATATTGTGGAAGCATCGGCGGCCAGCGTGAATGATGTGAACGCCGATATGAAACAGATTGGCGATATCGTCAGCCTGATTAGCGAGATCACCGACCAAACCAACCTGCTGGCACTGAACGCCGCCATTGAAGCGGCCCGTGCCGGTGAGCATGGCCGTGGTTTCTCGGTGGTGGCCGACGAGGTACGCAGCCTGGCCAGTAAGACTGCGCAGGCGGCCAACCACATCGGTGAGACCATGAGCAAGCTGCGCGCGAAATCGCAAGAAGCGGTGCGCCAGATGGAGCAGGGCGTGACCAACGTGGACCGCAATGCCAATTTAGTGGAAAGTGGTGCGGGCAACCAGCAGCTACAACAAGCGGTGAGCGATATGCATGGCGCCATCGCGCAACTGGCGGGCCAGAGTGAGCAGCACAACTCCACGGCCACCGAAGCCAAGCATACTACCTCGTCGCTGGAGGTCTCTTCTGGTCAGTTGACTCGCCGAACCACCTTGGTGAAAAACGCCATCGTGCGCTTGAGTAAAGTTGTCGGCCGCTTTGAGGTTGATCGCGTCGCCTAACAGCCTTACCCAAGCTGTCTAAATGCAAAACGCCAAGCATCATGCTTGGCGTTTTTTTTACAGGGAGGGAACAGCAAGTGCCTACAGCTTGGAAGGCGATACCGTTTTAATCTCCAGCCAGTTGCTATCGGCATCATCGATAAACTCGGCGGTATTCTCCAGCCAGCGCTTCTGAACCTTCTCATCCAGATTCAGGTAGAGCTTACCATCGACGATCCGCCACGCTTGCGGGTCGGTGTCGAACTTCTTCTCCATGGCCACCCCAAAGGCGCAATAGCCGCCATATTGCGGGGCGTATTTCACCGGATCGGCGCGAAAGGCATCGCGATTCTCGGCGCTGCTGAAGTGGTAGATGGCGTTGTTGTAGGTCGCGCTATACTCGCTGCTGCCTTGGGTAGCCTGGCTGTCGGTGAAATAGGCAACCGGGTCATAGCCTTGAATGGCCAGATCGTTGCCATCGACACTCATACCCGGGTCGGCGGCAAATACCGATGAGGACAGGGCGAGCGCGCCGAAAACGAATGAGCGACGAAGGGTTTTGGTTAGTGCGTTCATAAACTTCTCCTTGTGATGCGTTGAGGTCAACCTCGTTACACAAGTAAATTTACGCTGGCTCGCAAGGGGAAAAGAGGACTATCATCCGCAAAAGTGTGCCAATCGTACAAACGGGATTCATGGACGAACTTTCTAGCCTATTACAGCGCCTCGCGATTAAAGCGGGCGTGTTTCACTCCGGCCCACTCTGCGGCTTGAGTCAATTCGATAAGGCCCAAGGTGGGCATTTGCATCTGCTACAGAGCGGCCGCTTGGAGCTGCAAATCAGTGGACACGCAGTGCAGAAGATTGACCAGCCGCACCTGCTGTTTTTCCCGCGCGCTAAAAGTCATCGGCTGTTTAGCCCCGACGAATCGGCCAGTCTGGTGTGTGCTGATCTGAGCTTTGGCAGCGGCAGTGGCCGCTTGATTGAGCAAGCTCTGCCCGAGTACTTGTTGCTGCCGCTAGCCGAGTTCCCGCAGCTGCAGCGCTGCTTGGAGATGTTGTTCGCCGAGGCCTTTGCCAGCGAGCCGGGCCGGCAGCTAATCAGCGATCGGCTCAGTGAGGTGTTGATTACCCTGCTGCTTCGCGAACTTTTAAGCCGCGGCAAGTTTCAACAAGGGGTGTTGGCGGGGTTGTGTCATCCCAAGCTGGTGAAGGCTCTGAACGCTATCCATGAGGATCTTAGCCAAGTGCACAGCCTGCAGAGCCTGAGCGAGCAGGCGGGCATGTCGCGTAGCAGCTTTGCCCAGACCTTCTCTGAGGTGATGCAATGCTCGCCGGGGGATTATCTGAGTGAGTTGCGTTTAGCCGAGGCTCAGCAGCTACTGTTAGCGGGTAGGCCGCTGGCCATCGTGGCCGAAGAGGTGGGTTACGCCAGTTTGTCAGGCTTGAATCGAGCCTTTCGTGGCCGCTTTGCCTGCTCGCCGAAGCAGTGGCTGGCGCAGCAGTCTTAGTCACAATGAGGGCCTGGTAAGGCCCTCATTGTGACTCGCATCTTACTTGCTTAGCAGGGCCACAATCTCGCTTGGCTCTTGGCGCTTGGTGTAGTCGGCATCCACAAAGGCGCTGATGATGGTTTTATCTTGCGCTACCACAAAGGTTGCCGCCAGTGGCAGGTCAAACTGGCCTTCACCGTTATGCGCTTCCACATCGATACCAAAGCTCAGGTAGATCGGACGCAGCTCTTCGGGTAGCGAGAACACCAAACCTAACTCCTTGGCATAACGCGACTGTGGATCGCTCAGCACTTCAAACTGCAGCGCATTCTTCTCGGCGGTCGACAGCGATTGGTCTGGCAGCTCAGGGGTGATTGCCACTAGGTTAGCACCGGCTTGTTTTAGCTCGGGCAGAACGTCTTGATAGGCCTTGAGCTCCAAATTGCAGTAGGGGCACCAACCGCCACGATAGAAGGTGATCACCAGTGGCCCTTGCTCGAGCAGTTGCTCAAGGTTACGGGTTTCGCCTAGCTGGTTGTTCAGAGTAAAGCTGGCTAGGGCCTCGCCTTGCTTGGGGGAGGCGTCACTAATGCCCGACTCAAGCAGTGTTTGAGTGGCGTTGGCCATGGTTTGCTGGATATCTTCGGGCACCTTGGCTTTGAATCCGGCGCGGTAGTCAGCGATAGCTTGTTGCAGTGTCATGGTAGCGTCCTTTCAGTGATGTCAGTGATGAAAAAGGTCTTTGAGCCGTTAACGCCGCTGGTTAACTTGAATGTTCGTTCAAAATTATTCAAGCAGAGCTTGAGCGATCATTCAAGTTGATTTTGAACATTCATTCAAAATTCATTAAACTCAAATTAACATTCACAGATTCAATTGCCCCTAGCGCAGGAGAGCAGATGGCCAGAGCGCAGTTTGACCGAGACCAAGTGATCGACAATGCCATGCAGTTGTTTTGGCAGCGCGGCTTTGCCGGGGGCTCAATGCAGCAGATAGTTCAGGCAACCGGTCTCAAGCCCGGCAGTATCTACCTAGCCTTTGACAGCAAAGAGGGGCTCTATGCCGCGTGCTTAAAACGCTATGCCGAGCACAGCAAGCAGATGATCGATAGCCAGTTATCGGGTGCCCCCGATGTGCCATTGGCGCTCTGTCAGTTACTACTAAAGCTGGTGGATGAGTCGCGTTGCAGCGACTACTTCAGCTGCTTTTTGGTGCGTAGCTGGCTAGAGCTGGAGGCAGATTCTGAGCTGCATCAATTGGCGGGACAGTTACTGAGCGAGATCGAGCAGCGCTATGTGGCTTACCTGACTCAGGCCTTCTCTGCTGAACAAGCCGCGGCCTATGCCAGTAGTTTGATGATGCATATCTTTGGCTTGCGGGTGTATGGCTTTCATCAGCAGCGGGCGGCGGCAATGCGTCAGTCATTGGAGCTAGGCTTATCGTGGCTACCGTGGCAAAAACTGCACAACTAGCCAGTAGCGCACATCCAAATATGCGGTAACTTGCAGCCTACTCAGTATTAGATGCTTTGTCCTATCTGTACCCACATGCCACGTACTATCGGCAGTTTATGTCGCCAAACCCAGCGCAAACCACTGCTTCTGCTAGCCCAAAGTAGCCTGTCAATCCAACGTAACAGTAAGGCGTAGTACATACTTACTCATCAGGCAAGCCTGTAAAGATAATGTCATACATCTAATTCATCATATAAATCAGTTACTTTAGCCGTTTTCCAGGGAACCACGGAAATGGAACACGATCTACACGAGTTAAAACGGATTTTAACTGAGCGGCTGTTCACCACCTTATTCCAGCCCATCATTGACTGTAAAAGTGGTCAATTACTGGGTTTGGAGGCCTTGGTGCGTGGCCCCGAGGGCAGCAGTTTATTCTCTCCAGAACGCATCTTCGCCACCGCCCAACAGTACGACCTACTATTTGCGGTTGAGCGCGCGGTCAGTGAACAGGCGATTGCTTGTTATGTACTGCTTGGCAAACCGGGGCGACTATTTCTCAACTTCTCGCCGGTGGTGCTAGGGGATAACTCAACCCTTGAATGGCTGGAGAATATGGTTGAGCGCTACCAGCTGCGCAGTGGCGACTTGGTGATGGAGCTCTCCGAAAGTTATGTGATTGGAGATATTCAGGCCCTGGCCAAGCAGCTTGAGCGTTGCCGCGAACATGGCTTCGTGTTTGCCATCGATGATTTGGGCGCGGGTTATTCGGGCTTGCGACTGTGGTCGGAGTTACACCCCGAGTATGTGAAAATCGACCGCCACTTCATCAAAGACATCGACAAAGATCCGGTTAAGCATGAGTTTATGCGCGGCATCGTCGAGCTCTCCCAGCGTTTGGGCTGCGGCATTATCGCCGAGGGGGTGGAAACCCGCGCCGAGCTACAAACGGTCAATCAGTTGGGGATTAATCTTTGTCAGGGCTTCTATCTGGGGCGGCCCAGCACCAAGCCCAAGCTTAGCTGCGAGCTGGACGACGACAAGCTAAGCGCGGTCACCGCGTTGCCGATCAAGTACAGCGAAACGGTGCAGGTGCTGTGTAGTTATGTGGAGCCGCTGCCGATCAACGTGACGCTGGCCAAGGTGTGGGACCGCTTTAAAAACCGCGAGCAGTACTCCTCCTTACCGGTGGTGCACAACGGGCGATTGATTGGCCTGATTCACCGCGCCTTGGTGCTGGAAATGCTATCTGGCCCCTATGGCCGTGCGCTGTATGCCAAGAAACGCGCCTCTGAGCTGGTCACCGATAATGCGATTGTAGTGGAGAAGATGGCCAGCCTTGGAGAGGTGTCGCAGATGGTGACCGACGAAGACGACATGTACGTGCGCCAGCACTTTGTGATTGTTGACCAAGGCCGTTATGTGGGCATGGGCAACACCCGCGACTTGCTGCGGCGGATCACCGAGGTGCGCCTGATGCACGCCCGCCATGCCAACCCATTGACCCTGCTACCGGGCAATGTGCCGATCAACCAACATATCCAGCAGCAGATTGACGTAGAGGCTGACTTCACCGTGGCCTACGTCGACATTAACCACTTTAAGCCCTACAACGATTTGTACGGCTACCAGCGCGGTGACGAGGTGATCCAGCTGGTGGGCAAGCTGCTGCGCCGCCACTGTGAATCGCGCGGGCACTTTGTCGGCCATGTCGGCGGCGATGACTTTGTCACGGTGTTTAACAGCGAGAGTGGCGAGGAGATCTGTCAGCAAATCTGTAAAGACTTCGTTCACTCCCAACGCGAGTTGTATAACGACAAAGACTACAACCACGGTACGGTATCGGCACTGGACCGCAGCGGCGAGAAACGCGAGTTTCCGCTGGTCTCACTGTCGATTGGCTTGGTGCCTGCCCATCCGGCGCTGAAGCGGGTCGATGACTACGCCTTGCAGCTCTCGGAAGCGAAGAAGCAGGCCAAGTCGGCAGGTCAAAGCAGTGTGGTGGTATACCGCCCTGAGCCAACGCGTTTGTGCGTATCGGTTTGAAGCTTGTTGCATCCATCAGTTATACCCGAGCAACCTCAAGATGCAGGATTCAGAGGTGCTCAATGTCCATAGCGCGAGGCGAAAAGACGAAGGAATGACGACTCATTTCGAGTGTTTTCTATACTATTGATTCTGCTATCACCACTTATCGAAGGAGGGTCGATGCGAAACTGGATGTTGCTGTGCTTAACTAGCTTTCCGCTGCTGGCCGGACAGGTCACTATTGAAGACGTAGTGTTTACCCCGGGGGCTAGCCGCAGCTGGAACGTGGCGGTAACCTTGCGTCACCAAGACAGTGGCTGGCAACACTATGCCGATCGCTGGCGAGTGGTGGATGCCCAAGGCACCGTACTCGGTGAGCGGATCCTGCATCACCCCCATGTGGAAGAGCAGCCCTTTACCCGCAGCCTGCGCGGCGTCACCATCCCCCGGCATCTGCGGGTGGTATATATAGAAGCCCACGATAAGCAGCATGGCTGGTCGGCCCAAAAGGTCTCGGTCGAGCTGGACCACAGCCAGCGTGTGGCAAAACGCCTTCCCTAAGCTGCCGTTCATGCTATGCTTGCGCCGCAATTTACCGGGAGACCAACATGGCCAGACTCATTCATTACCGTTTCAAAGGTCAGGAAAAAACCATCAGCTTTGCCAATGATCGCTTTCATGACCTGCATCAGGCTGTGGCGGCGGCTGAAGGAGTCGATTTGACCCAGTATCTGGCGATGGAACGGCAGGTAGAACAAACCACCCGTGGTGGGGCTGCACTTAGACAGTTTCGCGATGCGGAGTTTAAACGGATGGGCTTTACCGATATCCGCTTTGAGAAGAAGTAATTAAGTTAGGGCGAACAAGCCTGTGCCTGTTCGCCCCGATTACGCTGGCTGATCGTGCGTTCTGATAGCACACTCTTATAGATAGCTCTTATGTAGCTCTTATAAAGAGTTTTTTAGCTGGCTTCTTGGTCAGCCAAGGCCTTGCCCAAGGCAAAGGCTTCCACCTCATCGCCTTTGAGCATCTCGTCGAAATCTACACCGACCATCACCCCATCTTCATCCAGATTCGGCAGCCACTCTTCAAAGAAATCATTGAGATCGACCTTTTGCGCTGAGTACTCAGCCCAGTCTTCGGTGCACAAGGCTTTGGCGGCACTTTCGCTTGAGAATACCGGCAGTACGTCGGTGTCTTCAAAGTCGATAGAGTCGATCACCAGATAGTCTTCGTCGCTGCTCAGCAACCAAAGCACGCCAGTCTCGATGACTTCAGCGGCAAAGGCTTCAAGGGTAGTTTGGCTCATAGTTAGCTCCTGATAAATTCGCGCCGATCCTTGCGCAGTAAGCGAGAGTTGGCAAGTGCTAATCACAGCTTAGTTGTTACAGCGCAAGCCGCAGCAGGGAATCGATGAAGTTTTTAGGTAATACACAAGGCTTATCCCCGCCGAGTGGAAAGCGGGGCTAGATATGCGCTCTGTCTGCTAGCTATGGCTCAAGAGGCAACGCGTTGATGGTAGTGGTGGTAGCACAGTCCTGCGATAGCACCAGCCAAGGGTAGCAGCGCAGACATGTAAGTGGAGAGTATGTATAGCGAGCCGTGAGACTCTCCCAGGCCTTTGCTGAAGTTATCTGATGCCACATGAAACAGCGTTCCGGTGACCAGCACCCCAATGAGCCAGCAAGCAGACACCTTTGAGCACAGTAGGCCGATTAAGATGGCCCATGTTGCGGCATGCAGCCACAAGGTTTGCAGGCCAAGCTGCTGCTGAGGCTCAGCCCATGCCACGCCTGAGCTGAGTAAGGTAGCGGTGAACACACTGATAGCGGGATGTGTCATATGCCCCTCCATTATCCAACGTCATGATTTACATTGGTTATTCACCTTTAATTATGTAGATAAACAGGATTGGTAAAGGTGAGGGCCTTCGCAACTTAATGTTTAATCAATAAGATTGTGGCGAAAATTTGAACGGGGTGCGGTTTTTAGCGTGGCAATGGCAGCTACGTCAGTTGCAGTTGGTCTGCATAGGCAAACAGCGCTGGGGCGCCGCCGGTGTGCCAAAACAGTACCCGGTGTTGCTGGTTCAGCCTGCCTTGGCGGATCAGATCGATAAGTCCTGCCATGGCGCGCCCGGTATAGACTGGGTCTAGCAGAATCCCTTCATAGCGCGCGCACAGCGAAATCGCCTCTCGTTCAGCATCGCCCACCACGCCATAGCCTTCGCCTAAGTAGTCATCCAACAGATGCAGATCGGCGCGCTTTATGGTGGTTGTCGTAGCGAGTAACTCTGAGGTCTGCTGAGTGAGTTGATAGATACGCTCATCAAAGGGCAGCTCACCGGGCTGCTTGTCGATATTGATGCCGAGCAGCTGGTAATCATGCCCGAGCTGAGCGCGGCCAACCAGCATACCGGCATGGGTGCCTGCCGAGCTGGAGGCGAACACGACATGGCTGGGCAGCGCTTCTGCCATCTGTTTATCCAGCTCATGGATGGCATCCACAAAGCCGAGTGCGCCTATCGGACTGGAGCCGCCATAGGGCACTAAGTAAGGGTTCAGGCCTTGGGATTTAAGCTGTGCCAGCAAGGCAGCGGCATCCTCGCCTTTGCGCTGCTCGCCACACCAGTGGACCGTCGCGCCAAACAGGTGATCGAGCAGCAGGTTGCCACTTATATCTTTTGGTGGCTCGCCGCCTAACAGCAGGTGACAAGGCAGTCCAAGCTGGGCGCAGGCGGCTGCCGTTTGACGACAGTGGTTCGACTGGGCTGCGCCGGCGGTGATGATGCAATCATGGCCCTTGGCTAGGGCATCCGAGAGCAAGTAGGCAAGTTTACGCACTTTGTTGCCACCCAAGGCTAGGCCAGTTAAGTCGTCACGCTTAATTAATAGCTGTGGGCCACCTAAGGCTTGGGATAGGCGCGGCAGTGTCATCACCGGCGTGGGTAGTTGCCCCAGTGGCAGACGTTGTGAGAGTGGCATTGCGGTTCCTTGTGCTAGCAGGCCCTAGCCTGAGTTGAGCTGTTGCGCTATCTGTGTGCGCAGTTCCTCGGCGCAGGCTTTCGGGTTGGCTTGGCAGACATACAGACCTATCTGTTCGAAGCCACCCATCAACTGGGTCTTGGCCAGAAACTCGATGTACAAGCCACAGCCGGGGCCGTTGTTGACCATAAAATTAAAGGCCGGGACCTTGCCCATTTGCTGCATCAGAGCGATCAGGCTGGCGCATACCGCCTGGATCGCCTTAACGACTTGCTGCTGTTGTTTGTCGCTAAGCTGGTGCAGATAGCGCACCTCGGTATCTTTAACCAACAGTAACATATCGAAGGGGCGCTTCATAAAGTAGGGCACCACCAACAGCACCTCGCCGAAGTCCCAGACCTGCAACTCCTTGGGGTTCTCCTCCAAGATAAACTGGCTGAATGGTTTGTCGTTACGCTTGCGAAAGCGCAGGTTGTTAAAGAACTGCTGGGGCAGGATGTTGCTATAGCCAATCTGCTGGTGGCCATGGGTAAGCGAAGCTCCCGCCGCAGCGCCATAGTTTTTAATGACTGACACATAGCCACTGACGCTCTGCTGGGCCATCTGAATCATCGAGCGCGACATAAACTCACTGGGCTGATGTAGCAGGCTGTGCTCAATCGCAGCCAGGCGTTGGAAGCTAATCAACGCATCGCCAAACGGCATATTGTGCCAGTCGCGGGTATGGATAGAAGAGGTCCACTGCAGCAGATGGAAGCCATAGGAGCTGCGGCCACGGTGCTCGGGATCTTGATGTTCAAAGTAGTCCGCCGACTCGCAGGGCAGCTCATCGATGGGCAAAAAGATCGGATAGAGGTTTTTGTTAACGAAGGTGAAGCCTTCGCTGTGCTCGGCATAGTCGAGAATATCGCCAACGTGACCGTCGCAGATTGGGCAGGCGCAATCCACCAGATTATTGGGGTTAGGGCTGGCAGTGGTGTGTATCCGCTTCGCTCGGGCCGAGTTGTAGATGACTAAGGTGCCATTGCGTGGGTCTATCTGGCAGATCCCGTCTGGGGCAAACTGCTGCAGCTGAGGATCGTCGCTAATGTTTTGCAGCAAATCGGAAAAGGGGAGTTGGGTGAAGTCTTGGCTGAGTAGCCGAGACTGTATCTGGGCAAGGGTGAGCTGACGTTCCATGGGCATCTCCGCGCAGCAAGCTAATGGTGAGTATAGAAGAGACTAGTCACTTACTGAGACTGAATGGTTATCTCTTATTGAGTAGGCAAAAAGAGATTTTCTGAAACCGGTTTCAGTTTTTGGGCGCAACCTCACTGTTTGAATAATTTTTAAACATAAAATAAAACTCGAAATTCAGGCAAAAAGGAATGTAGCCAAATGGAAAAACACGCCAACGTATATCAATACAGCCTCTTTGCAGGGCTGTGTGCCACTTTACTGGGCGCATGTGCGCAATATGACAAGCAAGAAACCGCGGAAGCCGCCGTTGAAGCCGGCCCGGCTGCAGTGTTCCCTGCGGAAACTGGCAAGTCGACCCCTTATCGTGGTGAAGCCTTTGTTATCCCCGGACGTATCGCTGCCGAAGACTACGATTTGGGTGGTCAAGGTGTGGGCTACAGTGATAACGGCACTGAAAACCAAGGTTGGAAAGAGTGGAAGATTGATTACCGCACCGACGAAGCGGTAGGTATTGGTACTGCTCCCGGCGGCTTCGTTGTTGGCTGGACTGAGCCCGGCGAATGGCTGAACTACAGCGTAAACATTCAGGAAGCGGGCTCCTATCAAGCCAAGTTCCATGTAGGCCACGGTGGCGGTACTGCTGGTACCCTACGGGTATGGCTAGACCAAGAAGTGATTCTGGATAACGTTGAGATGGAGCCGACTTACGACTGGAGTGTGTACACCACTGTGGATGCAGGCTCGGTTGAGCTGCCAGCAGGCGAGTACACCATGAAGGTTGAGTTCCTAACCGGTGGCAGTGGCGGTTCGCCAGGTAACGTTCACTGGTTTGAGTTCCTTAAGTAACTCTCGCATTGCTTGCTAGCTCGAACAGAGAAGAGCAAAACGCCGCTAGAGATAGCGGCGTTTTGCCATATTTTATATCGCAATATTGGCTCATGTTCAGTGGTTCGAGCCGTCAGTGTGCTTATTAGGCAAAATCTTCATTTCATTGCTCGCCGTTACATGATACATATTATGGCTAATTCCCCGACGCCCTGCGTACTTGCTTCCAACCGCCTTTTACTCCCATTAGAAAAACTAATTTTACCCTGGGTTTTGCATAAGAAAATCTTGCTCATGGCCTTGCTGGCTGTTTAATATTGTTGTGCATCAGGTGCTTAGCACGAACGCTTGCGCATGATTGCCTATCATCAAGGATTAGAGTTAAGGAGTATCAACATGGATAGCCGTCAAGAAATGTCGCTGATTTGGGAAGAGTACTGCGAATCGGTAGAACAAGGCGAAGATGCCGTGCTGGAAAGCGCGGAGTAAAGCGCAAGGCCTTACTCCGGGCTGACTCTAACTTAACGATTTACTTCGATTTCGCCGGTGCCTTGGTGGTTTTTCTTGGGGTTCTGGCTGTGGTCTTTTTGGCAGCCGTCTTTGCTGCAGGTTTAGTGACCGCAGCTTTAGTGGCTGGTGCTTTAACTGCCGCTTTTTCCTCTTTCGCCACCGCTTCTGCGACCGCTTCTACTTTCACTTCATCGTTTGCTGCTTGGGCTGTTGCCGTTTTGGCCACAGGGGCTTTCTTGGCCGGGGCCTTCGCTGCAGGTTTACTGGCTGCTGCTGCCTTGGTGATCGCCTTGGTAACCGGATCGGAGCTGCGCAGCATATGGCAGCGAACCGGTAGCACTTGGTTGTCTTGCTGCCATGGCGAGTCTGCCAAGGCGCGCTGCATATCCTGATAGCCACACTCACGGCGCAGACGGATCGAGCGGCGCGAGAACTCAGTGTCGCTGAGTGGGATATGCCCGGCGATGGCATCGTAAGTGATGTGCACGATGTTGATCTTGTTCCCGGCCTTGAGGCGGTCAGCATCGGAGACCGCCTCACTGGCGATCAGCTCTCCGGAGTCATCCACCAAGGCCTTGAGGTTGTGCTTGGCAACCACTTGCTCGATATGGTGGCTAGTGCGGCTGGCGTACTGGATCTCTTTTTGCCGCCACAGCACCTCGTTCATGGTGCGGGGCATCTCGCCGCGGGCATTCCACAGGTCCACCATAAAGATCAGCAGCTCTTCGTCTTTGGCCAGATCGAGAATGCCGTTTAGTGGGGTGTTCGATACCACACCGCCATCCCAATAGAAGTCTTCCCCCACTTGGGTGGCCGGGAAGCCCGGTGGCAGCGAGCCACTGGCAACTGAGTGAGCGGGCTGCATGGTGTCGCTTTCGCTATCGAAGAACACCAGCTCGCCGTCGGTGACGCGGGTTGCGCCCACTGTGAGCCGAGTTTTGCTGCTGTTAATTAGATCGAAGTCGGCCAACTTTTGCAGGGTTTTAAAGATTGGGCCGGTGTCATAGAAGCTGGTGGCCGCCTGACCGGGGAAGGCAAAATAGGGGTTGATGGGGCGTGGGAAAAAGAAGTTGGGCTGACCGAACATCAACGCACTAGTGGCACTGGCGGTATTAAACAGGGTCGCCGCATTGGGCTCCATCTCAGCCGGGAGGTGCACATCGGTGCCAGGGCGTGAGATGGCATCCCAAAACGCTTCTAGCTTGGCCAAGCGTTGCTCGGGTGGGTTGCCCGCTAGAATGGTCGCGTTAAGCGCACCGATGGAAATCCCCGCAAGCCAATCGGGGGTGTAGCCCGCTTCCTCCAATGCCTGATAGGCACCGATATGATAGGCCCCGAGTGCACCGCCGCCTTGCAGCACTAAACAGACCTTAGGTTTTTTCGCTGTTGCCATACTGAGCTCCTTGTTATCAAACGAGAGTACTCTTTGATTTATAGAACAGGCTCAGGCGCTTAGTGAGTGAATATTTAATTAATCATGATATTTCTATCAATTAATTGATTTGTCGTCGCTATTGCATGGCCGGTTTGCGAGTCAACAAAACAGGAAGGAGGCGGTGGAATGTGGGTTAGCTGAGATAAATCGCTGAGTGACTAAAGTCATTAAAGCCACTTAGGATCAAGTGGCTTTTCTTACACTTAGTAAGGAAAGAGTGGACGTTAGCTGGCGCTTTCGTCGCTTAGCTCAGGCAACTGAGTCGGAACCGCTGGTTGCTGCGCTTCACAGTCCCAGCCCCAACCAATCTGCTTTTGCACGAAATCGATGGCTTTTTCTTCACAGTAGCCTTCGGTGTTTTGTGCGCGCCACAGGGTCTCGAATGAGCCGTCCTTTTGGTAAGTTACTTCGCAGGGAAGCCCTTGGTTTTCGCCGTGGTAAACCACGCTGATGATACGCTCGGCACTCCCATGTTTACACATGTAAACCTGGTCACTTGCTTGTGCTACACCACTGGCGAGCCCTAGGCAAAGCAACGCAGAGAGCGTGCTTAGTTTGTTAGACATGGATATTTCCTAATTTACCGTTGCTTGAGATCAGCATCGCCATTTTAGATGCTGCCTTTCCGCTATTTTATTTTATGCTAATTTAATAATGGCCCGAGGAGAATCGCAAAAAACCAACTTCTTTACAAGGCCTTAGCTCGATATTGCTGAACTAATTTAGTTATCGACTGTGTTTTGCAAACCTTGAGAAAAACCGCTGGCTGCCAATAAACGCGGCGTGATTGGGCTGGTGAGTAAGCTGCCGCTTACTCACGTTTTTATTCAGTTAACCAACATTTTTATTAATACTGTGAAGCCTAGCGTCCACCATTACTGGGGCTAACTTCCAAGGTAGTCGATTGCGGTTTTGCGCCCTGTCGCTTGGCCACCCAAGGGCCAAGGCTCGCACCGAGAATCACCAGCGCTAATGCCACCATCTGACCGAGGCTCAACTCGTGTTCTGGGAACACCGCAACGATCAATAGCATCGACAGCACCGGAGTGAGATAGCTGGCTGCGCCGAGTACCCGTGGGTCGCCATGGCGCATGCAGTAATCCCAGGTGTAAAAAGCCAGTCCCATCGGGCCTAAGCCCAGACCGAGAATCGATAACCACTCACTGCCGCTTAGCTGAGGAAGTGCCAGCTGTGGTTGGGTGAGGCCATAGCTACCTAATGCCATCAGGCCTGCCACCAAGCAAAATCCGCCCACGGCCGCTACCGGCATGTCCGCCTTGCTGCTGTTGTACAGGCTGTAGTAGGCCCAGAAACTGGCCGCGATCACCGCCTCGACATAGCCGAATAGATGAGAAGGGTGCCAGTCCACTTGCTGGCCACCCAGACATAAAACCACTGCTGAGAAGCCCAGTAGGGCGCCGGTGCTATGCCCCCAGTTAAGGCGTTTGCCAGAGAACAGCGGGCTGGCCACCACGATAAACAGCGGCCACAGGTACTGCACCAGATTCACATTGACGGCGGGTGAGCGGCCAAAGGCATCGAACAGCAACACATGGTAGCCGAACATGCCAATCAGCCCGGCCAGCCAATGGCCGGGGCTGAGTCGCCAGCAGCGCCACTTGGGCCAGCTGGGCAGGGAGGCAATCAGTAACACCAAGCCAACGCTCAGCAGCGGGTCGAGATGGCTGACACTGATGCTCAGTACCGCCAGTGACGACCACATGGCGATGGTAAGCACATAGATGAGGTTGGCTTTGTTCATTAGCTGGCCTTGATGATGTTATGTTCTGGACCCACCGGGAAGCCGGTAATGTTGTCACCACCGTCTTCGGTGATCACCACAATGTCGTGCTCGCGGTAACCGCCGGCGCCCGCTAAGTGCTCAGGTAGCATCAGCATCGGCTCCATCGATACCACCATGCCCGGCTTGAGCACGGTGTCGATATCTTCACGCAGTTCCAGGCCAGCTTCCCGTCCGTAGTAATAGCTGAGTACGCCAAAGGAGTGACCATACCCGAAGGTGCGATACTCGAGCAAGCCGTGCTTGGCGTAGATCTCGTTCAACTCGGCGGCAATATCACAGCAGCGGTTACCCGGTACCAGCAGCTCCAGACCGCGGCGATAGACCTCACAGTTGATCTCCCAGATCCGTAGCTGCTCATCGCTACAGTGATCGAGGAACAAGGTACGCTCTAGTGCGGTGTAGTAGCCGGCCATCATCGGGAAGCAGTTCAGGCTTAATACATCGCCCTTTTGCAGGCGGCGGCTGGTAACCGCATTATGCGCGCCGTCGGTGTTGATGCCTGACTGGAACCAGGTCCAGGTATCGCGCAGCTCCATATGCGGGTAGGTCTTGGCGATCTCACGGGTCATCGCGGTATTGGCCGCCAGCGCGACTTCGTATTCAGGGACGTTCTCGGCAATCGCCTCAACACAAGCTGCACCGCCGATATCGGCAATACGCGCGCCGTGTTTAATCAGGGCGATCTCCTCGCTCGATTTCACCATGCGCAGGCGCATCACCGCTTTGCTGACATCGCTCAGGGTTGCTTCTGGCAGCGCTAAAGCCAGCTTGCTTTGCCCTTGTAAGGTGAGATGATCGTCTTCAACCCCCACCCGTTTTACCTTGCCCAGCACTGAGCTGATGGCACGGTAGAAGTTGTCGCGCTGCCAATCGGTGTAGATCAGGTGTTCGCCAAAAGCGCGCCGCGAGGCTAGCCCGCCATCGATGTTGGCACTAATGGTGACCGAGCGCTGCTGGGTGACCAACAGGCCGAAGGGGCGACCGAAGGAACAGTAGAAAAAGTCGCTGTAGTAATTCACGTTTTGGATGGAGGTGAATACTACGGCATCGAGGTTTTGCTCGGCCATCAGGGTGCGCAGGGTGGCCAGTCGCTGTTGCATTTCGCGGTCGGAAAAGGTGCCTTTGACCCGTTCGCCGTTGCGGATCTCCAATAAGTCTTTCATGCTCAGTACTCCTTTTAGGCAGGCCTCAGTCGGAGGCGTTTGTTGAGAAAATACTGAGCAAAGCGGCGGATCAGGACAAACGGTGATTGCTTATGTTCGCATAATCGATGCTTATACGGGGTCGTTAGCGATCACCGAATGGTGGTTCTCAAACTCTTCGGCCTGTGAGCGGATCCAGCTGATAAACGCTTGGATCTGCGGGCGTGCCAGCAGCTTGCGCAGGCATACCAGATAGACCGCGCCATCTTCAATCACATGATCGAGCAAGGGCACTAAGCGGCCCTTGGCCACTTCACGAGCCACTAGCGCATGCCGGGCCAGCGCTACGCCTTGGCCTGAGAGGGCCGCGCGCACGATATGGTCGGCTTGATTAAAGCGATAGCCGCGTGAGCAATCTATCTCACTCATACCGATAGCGTTAAGCCAGCTTTGCCAGGAGGTGGCGAGGCGCGCTTGCGGCAGGGCGTCGTGCAGCAAGGTGCAGCGCTGCAGATCGCCGGGGGTATTCACCGGATGGCTTTCCAGATACTCCGGGCTGGCGACCGGGTAGATGTAGTCGCGAAACAGTCGCACCTGCTCGAGTGCGGGGTGATCGCCCACACCGTGGCAAATCCCAATATCCACCTGCTGCTGGTAGAAGTTCGGCTCACTCACTTGGGCGTTGAGGTGCAGCACCACCTCGGGATAACGCTGGTTAAAGTCACTCAGGCGCGGCAGTAGCCAGCGCGAGGCGAACGAAGGCATGCAGAACAGCTCCACCGGACTGAGTTGATGGCTCTGGTTGAGGTCGTTAAGGGTGTCGTGGATCTGCAATAAGGCAGCGTTCACCGCCGGGTAGAGGGTGGCGCCACGCTGGGTGAGCAGCAGCTGACGGGGTTTTCGCTCAAACAGTTTGTAGCCCAGTCGTTCTTCCAACTGAATCACCTTTTGGCTCACCGCACTTTGTGAAATACAAAGCTCGTCGGCGGCGGCAGTAAAGCTTAAATGGCGGGCTGCAGCTTCAAAGTAGCGCAGGGCCTCTAAGGGGGGCAGCTTTAACATCGTGTGCTCTCCACATTCCGGTGTAGGGATCGTTCGTATTGATAGCTCTTCAGCGGAAACGCAAAGCCCATGCCAAGAGTAAGGAATTGATTTATAGCGTGATTTACCAACAGTTCGCGGGACTTAGCGGTGTTGTCTGAGCGGCTGCGTTGCTCGAATTTTGAGCCAACTTGGTGCAACTAAAGCCCTCTGCGCCAAGCTGGTTCATAACCCATGCTAATGCACTCGATTAGCAGATACCGTTTGTTGCACTTGGCTCTCCCTCGCAACATAGAAAGCAATTAACGCAACGGAAAGCAATGCTTCACGGGAGAAGATTTATGAAAGGTTTATCCATCAAACAACTCTGTCTGGCGGCCAGTACGCTAGCGGCCAGCTTGGGATTGAGCAGCGCGGCTAACGCCGACTTGCTGGAAGAGATTAAACAGCGCGGCGAGATTGTGATCGCCACCGAGGCTCGCTACGCGCCGTTTGAGCTATTAGAAGATGGCAAGATCACCGGCTACCACCAAGATATGCTGGTGGAGATCCTGACCGATTTGCCGGGTGTGAAACTCAAGCAGCTGGACCTGCCTTTTCAGGGCATCATGGCGGGCCTAACCGCCAAGCGCTACGACTTTGTGGTGACCTCGCTCACCATCACCAAGGCGCGTGCCGCCAAGTACAACTTCACCTACCCCACCTCGACTGCATCGGTAGCGGTGCTCAAGCGTAAGGGTGACGAACGTATCGTCCAGCCACAAGATATGGCTGGCAAGGTACTCGGTATTCAGGCTGGTGCGCCACAGGTTGAGGTGGCCAAAGAATATGAGCAGTCGGTGGTGATCCCTGAGAAAGGCGAAGGCTACAAAGACATCAAGCTGTTTACCGATTACAACGAGGCCTATTCAGCGCTGGCTTCACGCCGAGTGGATGCGGTGCCACAGGCGCTGTCGAATCTTGCTCCTATCGTGAAAGAGCGTGGTGACCTGTTTGAGATTGTGCAGCCTGCCTTTGGCCCGGCGACCTACTACGCCTGGGCAGGGCGTGACGATGCCGAATCTGAGTCGCTGGTGGCCTTCTTCAGCGAGGGTATCGAGAAGCTACAGCAAAGCGGTAAGCTCGATGAGCTGCAAATGAAGTGGTTCGGCTTCACCATGGAAGTACCGCAAGGCATGGTGCCTGCACCCGTAAACTAAAGCGCCTGCACCGGTTAACTAAGGCCGCGTTACACAAGTAATACTGCCCGGCGTCCGCGCCGGGCCAAGGATCGGCAATGTTGGATTTTTCCGTCGTTTTAAAGAATGCCCCTGCGCTATTGGAGGGGGCGATGATGACTTTGGGTATCTCGCTGTTCTCCATCGCGCTGGGTTTTATTGGTGGCGGCTTACTGTGTCTAGCACGTATTTCCGCTAAGCCTTGGCTGGTGGGGATCGCCCGGGTATACATCAGTGCGCTGCGTGGCACGCCTTTGCTGGTTCAGCTGGCGATAGTGTTCTACTTTCTGCCCTTGTTAGGGCTGAGTTTGGAGCCTGTGAGCGCAGCGATTATCACCTTGGCCATGAATACCTCCGCGTTTCAGGCTGAGATCTTACGCGGCGGCTTTCAGACTCTGCCGCGCGGCCAAAATGAGGCCGCCTGGACCATCGGACTTGGCTGGTGGAAAACCTTACGTTACATCCAAATGCCGCAAGTGGTGCGCAAAACCTTGCCATCGCTGGTCAATGAAACCATCGACATCATCAAGAACTCGGCACTGATCTCTACCATTGCGGTGACCGACTTGATGCGAATTGCCCAAACCTACTCGTCCACCACCTATCGTCCGCTGGAGTTCTTTATCACCGCCGGGCTGATGTATCTGCTGATGACCTCGGCGGTCGCAGTGGTGGGTCGCTGGGTTGAACGGCGCATGAGTTACTAGGAGCAGGCATGGATTTTTCACTTTATCTGGAATTTGGTCCGGCGCTGCTCAAGGGCTTCACCTACACCGTTTACGTGTGCAGTTTAGGGCTGTTGCTAGGGCTGGTCTGGGGCTTGGTGCTGTATTTGATTTCACTGCGCCCGGGCGCGCTGTGGCGCTGGTTTTATCGCGGCTACCTGGCTACGTTTCGTGGCACGCCGCTACTGGTGCAGGTCTACCTGCTGTTTTATGGCGGCCCGTTTATCGGCCTGTCGCTGAGTGCCGAGTTTGTCGGGGTACTGTGTCTGGCGCTGTATGTGGCGGCCTACTTTGCCGAGATTTACCGCAGCGGCTTCGAGAGTCTGGCCAAGGGGCAGTTAGAGGCAGCGCAGGATCTTGGGATGAGCCGGATCACCACCTTGGTGAAGATCCAACTACCGCAGATGCTGGCGCTGATTATTCCGCCTTGTTTGAACCAAACCATCATCATGGTCAAGGAGTCGGCCATCTTGTCGGTGATCACGGTGCCAGAGATGACCACTGCCGCGGTGCGCATGGCCACCCAAACCTTTACCGTGGTTGAACCCTATCTGTTTTTAGCGCTGGCCTACTGGTGCCTGAACTTCGCCATTGCCAAGGTCGCCAACTACTGCGAGCTGCGCGCAACCCATTACTTGAGGAGCTGATGATGACCCAGCAAACCCACGCCGACAACACTCCGCGCACCGCCGTAGAGTTGGTTAAGCTGCGCAAGCGCTACGACGACAACGAGGTGCTTAAGGGCATCGATCTGAACATATTAGAAGGGCAGGTAACCTGCATTATCGGTGGCTCCGGCTCCGGCAAAAGCACCCTGCTGCGCTGTATTAACTTCCTCGAGGTGTATCAGGAAGGCGAGGTTAACGTGTTCGGCAAAACCATTGGCTATGGCATGGACGAGCAAGGTAACCGCGAGCTGTTGCCAAAGTCTTTGGTCCAGCAGGAGCTCTCCGAGGTATGCATGGTGTTCCAACAGTTTAATCTGTGGCCCCACCTAAGCGTGCTGGAGAATGTGATGGCGCCGCTGCGTTGGGTCAAAGGCGTGCCCTTGGCCCAGGCCAAGCAGCGAGCGCTGGAGCTACTGACTAAGGTTGGCATGGAGCACAAGGCTGAGGCCTATCCGCTGTCGCTCTCCGGCGGTCAGCAGCAGCGGGTGGCGATAGCCCGCTCCTTGGCCAAGGACCCGAAGATCATGCTGTTCGATGAGCCCACCTCTGCGCTCGACCCAGAGCTGGTGGGCGAGGTGCTCAAGGTGATGCAGGAGCTGGCCCAAGAAGGGATGACCATGGTGGTGGTAACCCACGAGATGGGCTTTGCCGCTCAGGTTAGCGATCAGGTGGTGTTTCTCGCCGAAGGGAAGATTGAGGAGCAGGGGCCACCGTCGAAACTGTTTAACGCGCCCAGCTCGCCCAAGTTGCAGTCGTTTCTCGAGACCTGGTCGTCGCGCAATGGTGCAGCGGCCTGATGATAGTCTTTGCTTAAATAGCATTACAGCCGGGATAGACCTCCCGGCTGGTCTCCATCTCAAACAGCCATGCAACTGTCCGATTGCTTGGTGAATCCACCAAATGTTCAAATAGTGCCGACAAATGGCCATTTCATCCCTTTCCATCCTGCTTGCTGTTCCGGATAATTCCGTTCGCTGATTAAGGCAATTGCCTTAGCAGTGTTGTTTATTTCCTGGAGAGTCCATGTCTACTGCGTCTATCGACCTGCGCACAAGCCCCATTCCGCGCGCCTTTCTACACTATTTGCTTCCCGCACTGTCGGGCATGTTGATTAAGTCGGTTTTTATCCTTGGTGATGCCTTCTTTATCGGCATTGGCGTGGGCGCCGATGGCCTTGGCGCCATTGCGCTGGCGATGCCGGGGTTTTCGTTGTTTACCGCACTGGCCATGATGGTGGGGATTGGCGGCGCTGCACTAATGTCGATGGAGTTTGGCCGTGGGCGTGTAGCACAGGGGCAGGCACTGTTTAGCCAATCACTCTTGCTGACTGCCGCTGTGGTCAGTGTGGTGGTGATGGCGGGATTGGTCTGGCTGGAAGACCTGCTGGCCTGGCAAGGTGCCAGCGGCAATATCGCCGTGCTGGCGGCCGATTACCTGCGAGTGCTGCTTAAGTTCAACGTGGTGTATGCCCTGACGTGGGTGCTGTCGTGCTTTGTGCGCAACGATGGCAATCCGCGCTTGGCGATGCTGGCGATGTCTGCCGGCGCTATCTTCAACCTGGCCTTGGATTACCTGTTTGTGATCCGCTGGGGCTGGGGAGTCAGCGGGGCGGCCTTGGCTACCGGGCTGGCTCAGGTGCTGATGGCAGGCATGCTGCTGAGCCACTTTGTGCGCGCCAAAGGGCAGCTTCGCATGGATGTTAAAGATATCTTCCAACAAGCGCGAGGACTGGGGCGCAGCAAAGAGATCATCAGTATCGGCATGCCGACCTTCTTTATCGAAGTGACCGCTGCCATGACCATTTTGCTGTTTAACTTTGTGCTGCTGCATCACTACGGCAATGCACACTTGGTGGCCTATGGACTCACCGGCAAGGTGGGCACCTTTGCCTTGTTCAGTATGCTGGGCGTGGGACAGGCCTGTCAGCCGATTATCAGCTTTAACCATGGGGCAAAGCAGTCTGCACGAGTCTGGGCCACCTATCGTTTGGGACTGCTCTCGGCGATGGGCGCGGGTGTGGGCTTTGCTGTGCTGGTATGGGTCTTTGCCGATAGCCTTGCGGAACTTTACCTGGGTGCCCAGCGTGATCAGGCCGAGCTGGCGGCGACGGCGATGCGTTTCTACTTTTTGGCCGCGCCGTTAATGGGTCTGAATCTGGTGACTGCGACGCTGTTTCAGGCCACTGCACAGCCGAAGGCGGCGAGCATGCTGTCGCTGTGCCGGGGCTTTGTGTTGGTGGTGATTGGGGTGTTGCTGCTGCCCCGCTGGTTCCCGGTCAACGGCATCTGGGGCAGCATCTTATTTGCTGAAGCACTCACCGCCATGCTGAGTTTGGCGTTGTTGGTGAGGGGGCTGCGTCGCGCGGAGTTACCGGCACAGTATCAGAGCGTGTAATGCTAAACAGGCCAGCGAGGCTGGCCTGAACACGGAGGAGTGAACAGCCTTAGAACAGGCGTTTTAACACCTGCAGCACCCCAGATTCAGCATTGCTGGGCGCTTCGAAGCGGGCCAGCTTTTTCACCTCGGGATGGGCATTGGCCATGGCGTAAGAGTGGTAGCTGGCGGCCAGCATCTCCACATCGTTAAAGTAGTCGCCAAAGCTCATGGTTTGCTCGAAGCTAAAGCCAAGGGTTTGCTGCAGATGCTTAATCGCGCTGCCCTTGGAGGCCTCGGCATTCATCACATCCAGCCAGATGGCGGCACTCACTACCACTTGGTGAGATTGGCCAAAGTGCTGATTGATGCTCGGATAGACCAAAGCTTCGGTGCCGTCGAAGTGACAGATCGCCACCTTGATAAACTCATCGTCCACCGCCAGAAGATCTGCCACGCTCTCGCGGCGGTGGTAGTACTTGCTGATCTCGGCAATCGCTTGGGGGTCTTGGGTCTCGATATAGGCCGAGCGCTTACCGCACAGCACAATATGCGCGCCGTCGATAGCGCGCGCCTCAGTGATTACCTGCTCAATCTCTGCTTTGGCAATGGTGCAGCTATACAGCTCCTGATCTTGATGCATCACCAAGGTGCCGTTCTCGGCAATAAACAGCATTTGCTCGGCGATGGGAGCGAAGGTTTGCTTGAGGCTATAATATTGGCGACCAGAGGCGGCAGCAAAGCGGATCCCTTTATCGCTAAGCTGCTGGTAGATATCGAAAAACTCAGGGTCGAGTTGACCATCTGGATTGAGCAGGGTGCCATCCATATCGGCGGCGATAAATGCAATTTGCTTGGAAGCCATAGTTAAGCCTTTGGGTACAACATTAGTGAGATGAAGCGCGAGTGAGCACTTGCTTTAAGGGCGAGTTGCCCGCCCTGGAGCTGTGCCTCCCACATCAGCGCCGCCAGCATAAGCTTGCCCCCTAAAGATTGCAATCATCTCAATCTGCCGAGGCCACTAACCAGTCGTGAATCGGCCAGTCACGCTGCTCGGCCAAGGCATGCAGGCGTGGGCAGGGGTTAATCACCTCCACAAAATCGGCCTGCTCACACATTGGCAGGTCGTTGATGGAGTCGGTGTAAAACCGTAGCTGCTGATAGTGTTGCTGGCGCTCTGTCAGCCACGCTTGCAAGCGGGTCACCTTGCCTTCGCGAAAGCTCATGGTGCCTTTGACCTCGGTGCTGTAATGACCGTTGTCTTCATGCAGGTCGATACCTAGGGCATGCTCTACATCTAGCAAGCGGGCAATCGGTTCGACCAAGAAGCTGGCGCTGGCGGAGATGATCAGCAGATCGCTACCCGCCTCACGCAGTTGTTTGAGCAATAGCCGCCCATCGGGGTAGAGGCGCGGTCTTATCCGTTGTTGGCAGAAGGCGTCAACCAAGGGGGTGAGCGCCGCGATAGAGTGGTGCTGCACCGCCTGCATACTGAAGCGGATGTATTCGCGCATATCTAGCTGGCCATCGGCATATTGCGCCATCAGCGCTTGGTCGCGCTCGATAAAATCGGCTTGCTCAACCAAGCCTTGGTCAACGATGAAGCGATGCCACAGCATCGAACTGTCCCCGCTGAGTAGGGTTTCATCTAAATCAAACACTGCGAGTGTGTGTGCTGTTCTCGACATGATAAGGGGCTTCCATTTGCTCGGCCTTACAGTATCAGAGTAAAGTATGACGGTTTTCTTTCAATACCTTAGGGAGTAGCCTTTGTTGCGTAGCAGACGGATTTTTTCAGCGATTTGCTTGATATGGAGTGGGCTTGTCGGGAGTGGGCAGGCCGCGGCGGTACAGTTTGATTGTGTCACCATCAATGCCGATACCGATTGGATGCAGCGCGCCCAGTCTGAGGGCTACTACCGCCACCCGCTTGAGAGCGAGCTCAAGCGCTTTGATTTTGCCAAGCAAGGCAGTGCCAGCTATCAAGATTACCTGGCCCATACCCGTCGCTACCTTGCCGAGGTGAACCCGCGTGCCGATTGGGCGTGTCCGCTCAACTCGCCGTTGCGCGAGGCCTTAGCCGAGCAATATGGTTGGCAGCACCCACCCAAGGTGCTCGATTTCGTTGCCCCCTATGAGCTTAAATCCGCAGACGATAATAAGCTGGCGTTACTGGTACATGGCCTGACCGACTCACCGTTTAGCTACCACGATATGGCCTTTGATTTGTGGTCACAGGGCTATACCGTGCGCACCTTGCTGATCCCCGGCCATGGCGAAGCACCTGCCGCGATGCTTGGGGTGAGAGTGGGTGACTGGCGTGCTGCGGTGGATTATGCGCTGGAGCAAGCGGTCGCCGATTACTCCCACGTGGTGCTCGGTGGCTATTCCACCGGAGCTACCTTGCTGGTGGAAACCTTGATGGAGCACGCCGACTCGCTCCCCGAGCAGCTCAAAGGCGTGATGCTATGGTCGCCCGCGGTGCAATCCACCAATCGCTTTGCCTGGATCTCCCCGTGGGTGAACCCGCTGTTTACCCCGACTCGGCTAAAGCAGTGGCTGGAGAAAGATGCCGATACCGACGTGGCCAAATATGAGTCCTTCACCCTAAAAGAGGCTGCCGAGGTTGAGAAGCTGATGCGCAGCCTGCGTGGGCGTTTAAGCCGCGGCCAACATGGCGCTGACTTGCCGATGTTTGTGGCGCTTAGCGAGGTGGATGAGACCACCGTAGTTGGCGAGGGCATCGCCATGCTGGAGAGCTGGCACAACACTCCGGGGCGCACCACAGCCCAGCGCGATAAGCTGTTCTTAGTCGCCCCCGAGGGGCAAGTGAGCGCCGTCGAGAATGGGCTTACCACTGTGCTCTCAAGCTGCCCTAGCGAGGATCAGTCCCATGCTTGTCACCGGGTAGTGGGCGCCTCCCATGCCTTGGTGCTGGCACCTGAGAACCCACTGTATGGCGAGCAGGGCGCCTATCGCAACTGCGGCCACTATCTGGGGGATTGGCCACGCTATCAAGCCTGTAAGAGCACCGCCCCGATCGTGTTTGCCGAGAAGACCGAGCAGAACCTGCAGCGCTACCAACCGATGGCGCGGCTGATGTTCAACCCCTACTATCAGCAGCAGTGGCAGGCACTGGAGCAGTTTCTCGACGACCTGCAATAACCAGATATGTTAGTTTCACCAAAGTATGCGCTGAAACTAATTATGCTCATATTATCAATCGCTTGTGACCGGTATCGCAGCGCTATAACAGGCGCTGTGCTCCACTGAGGCCAGAGATGCTTTATGGAGTAATACAAGTGAAATTAGGTAATGTGGCCGCGTGGGCTGGTTTGTTCGCAGGCGTTACCATGCTGCTGGGGTGTGGTTCTACCGGGGCCAAACAAGATGCAGAAGTGGTGCTGGATCCAAGCTATTACAGCGATATCTATAACTGGAATGACAGCCGTGGCCTCGAGCAGACCTTTTTAGGGCGTGGCATCAATATGGGTAACTTCTTCGAGTCGCCCAGCTATGAAGGGGAGTGGAACGGCAATCTAACCATCAAGGACAGCGATTTTGCCAATATCCGTGCCGCCGGTTTCGCCAGTGTGCGGATCCCGGTGCGCTGGAATGCCCATGCCTTGAACGATGCCCCCTATACCATCGACCCGCAGTTTCTTGAGCGGGTGCAAGAGGTAGTGGACCAAGCGCTTGCCCACGACCTGCGGGTAATCATCAATACCCATCACTATAACGAGCTGTTCTACAATCGCCGCGAGCTGAAACACCATATGGCGCGCTTGCATGGGATTTGGGATCAGCTGGCGGATCACTTTACCTTAGCGGACTACCCGGAAGACCAACTGGTATTTGAGTTTCTCAACGAGCCCCACGAGGCGGTGGGCGTACGCGAGTGGAACACCATGGTGGACGATCTGGTTGAGCTGATTTGGCAAGACAAAGCGGCCACCCAGAACAATGAGCTGGGACAGCGCAAAATAATGATCGGCACGGCCGACTGGGGCGGTCCCTTTAAGCTGCCCGACCTGCGCCTGCCAGAAGCCTGTAACGCCGACAACACCATTATCACCGTACACTTCTACGAGCCGATGCCTTTCACCCACCAAGGCGCTGAGTGGACCCCCGGTGCCATGGATTGGGTGGGCACCCGTTGGCTTGGCAGCAAGCGTGAGCAGCAAACCCTATTTAACTACCTCAATGCCGTATCGCGTTGGAACGAAAAGCCGGGCCGCGGCTTTGAGATAAACATTGGTGAATTCGGTGTCTACAGCAAGGTGTCGCGCCCGGAAGACCAGCGCGCCTGGACTGCCTTTATCGCCCGCGAGTCAGAGAAGCGTAACTTTAGCTGGCACTACTGGGAGTACAGCTCCGGTTTTGGTGCCTATGACCCTTACGCCAAGAAGTGGCGGAGCGCCCTGATTGAAGGGCTGATACCCCAGCAGTAAGCTCGCAGCTATCGAATAGAGCCACCGCATCTAGAGGGCGAAGTAGACTTCGCCCTTTTTTTATCTTTCCATGACAGGTCTTAGTTTCATCAAAACCAGAGCCGCCGCCGATTTTAAGTAAATAGTCGCAAGCATGTGACAAGCGTCGTTGAGTGCTAAGGAGCGGCTGTGCTCCACTAGTGATAATATATTTCGAGGGAAGAATTAAATGGAATTAAGACGCTTACTTCCGCTGACGGCGGTATTCGCAACACTCGGTATTATTGCCGCCTGTGGTTCATCCAGTGGTGACAGCAGTGGTGAAGATGGCGCTGAAGTGGTGCTGGACGAGGCCTACTACAGCGATCTCTATAGCTGGAACGCTAGCCGCGGTTTGGACCAGAGCTTCTTAGGGCGCGGTATCAATATGGGTAACTTCTTCGAGTCGCCCAACTACGAAGGTGAGTGGAATGGCGACCGGACCATCCAAGCCAGCGATTTCGAGAACATTTATGATGCCGGCTTTGCCAGCGTGCGCATTCCGGTTCGCTGGAACGCCCATGCCGCAGATACTGCTCCCTTCACCATCGATGAAGCGTTTTTAACGCGGGTCCAGCAAGTGGTGGATGAAGCCATCCAGCAAGGTCTGCGGGTGATTATCAACACCCACCACTACGATGAGCTGTTCTATAACGCCAGCGAGCTGGATCACCATACCGCCCGTTTGCTCGGCATTTGGGATCAGCTAGCAGCGCGCTTTACCTTGGCCAACTACCCCGCAGACCAACTGGTATTCGAGTTTCTCAACGAGCCCCACGAGGCGGTGGGTATTGATGAGTGGAACGTCATGGTGGCGGACTTGACTGAGCAGCTATGGGTCGACAATGCCGACACTCAAAACAACGACTTAGGCCAGCGTAAGGTGATGATCGGTACCGCCGATTGGGGTGGCCCGTTCAAATTGCCTGACTTAGAGTTGCCCGCCGCAGCCAATGCCGACAACACCATTATTACCGTGCATTTCTACGAGCCCTTCCAGTTCACTCACCAAGGGGCTGAGTGGGTATCTGGCGCTAATAGCTGGATAGGAACCCGTTGGCTGGGCACTGCCAGCCAGCAGCAAGTGCTGTTTGATTATCTGGATGCGGTATCAAGCTGGAATGATCAGCCGGGGCGGGGCTTTGAAGTCAACATTGGCGAGTTTGGCGTGTACAGCAAGCACTCGGCTCCGCAAGACCAGCGCGCCTGGACCGCTTTTATCGCCCGTGAGTCAGAGAAGCGTAACTTTAGCTGGCACTACTGGGAGTACAGTTCTGGCTTTGGCGCCTTTGACCCGCAAGCTGAGCAGTGGCGCACTGCCTTGATTGAGGGCTTGATCCCTACCGATTTGCCTTAGGCGATTCTGCCAAGGTGTTTACAAGGGCTGGCGTTTGTCGGCCCTCTTTAGTCTAGGGTTGCAAAGATTCAGCGACAAGTTGGCAGGTCTTGCCAGCGCCCCCTATCCTAAGAAGTCTTTACTCGGAGTAACTGCAGGAGCCGCGTATGGACCATCCGCTGGGGTCTTCCCTGTCACTGGCGATTCTTGACATCCTTCCTAACCCGGTGCTGGTTAAGGGCAGCGACCTTCGCTATGTGTGGGTCAACAAAGCCTTTGAAGAGCTGTTTGCGGTGCAGCGTGAGCAGGTTATTGGTCAGCTCGATGTGGATATCTTCCCCGACCGCCAAGCCGCCCAATGCAATGGCGGCGACCTGCGGGTGCTATCTAGTGGCAAGGTCGACGAGGCCTACGAAACGGTACTCAAAGATGGCGTAACTCCGTGTATCACCATTACCCGAAAAAGCCGGCTAAGCATGGGGGATATGGACTTTTTGGTGGGGGTGATGCACGACATTACCGATGTCACCGAAACCAACCGCGAGCTGGAGCAGGCCAAGCAGCTACTGGAGGCGCAGTCTTCCAAGCTGGAGAAGATGGCCTATTCAGATCCGCTTACCGGCGTGCTTAACCGGCGGCGCTTAGAGCAGCTAGCGGACGCCGCCTTCGCCAGTCACCATCACCGCGGCTGTGTGCTGCTGTCAGATCTCGACCACTTTAAGCGGGTCAACGACCAATGGGGGCATGATGCTGGCGATGCGGCCCTCATCCACTTTGTCGAGATCGTGCAGTCGGTATTTCGCGACAGCGACCGGATTGCCCGTATCGGCGGCGAAGAGTTCGCTTGTCTGCTGCCGGGGGCGGATAAGCAACAAGGCTGGCAAGTGGCCGAGAGGATGCGCGAGGCGCTGGAGAGTTCGCCCTTAGATTACAAGGGCGAGCAGATCCCCATGACCGTAAGCTCGGGCATGGTAGTGCTCGCTGAAGGTGAGGCGATTCAATTGGCAGAGCTGCTGTCCAGAGCGGACAAGTGCCTCTACCAAGCCAAACAGACCGGGCGCAATAAAACGGTGTGTGAGTAGCATCGAATAAGTAAGAGTGAGTTTTCAATCATCGCTAAAACCCTCATAATTACATTATCTTCCGTGATACCACTTGCCAGGATGCCGTGTGAACTATTCGAAAGTTGTTAATTGGCCTGCCTACTATCACCCCAAGCATGCCAGCTTCCACATCAAGAACAGTATTGTGACGGAACATAAGGTCTCGGATATCTGGATGGAGCTTATTCGCGCCCACTCGTGGCCATCCTTTGGTAAGCACCGCACCTCGGTGCAGTTTCTTACCGGTGATGGTGAGCACCTTCGAAAGGGCAGCGTGTTCCGCTGGAAGACCCGAGGGCTGGAGTACGAGTGCACGGTGGTGGAGTTTATCCCCGACGACCGCCTAGCCTGGCGCGGCAAGTGTGGCCGGGTCGATTTGTATCATGCTTGGCTGCTGTGCCCCACTGACGAGGGCTGCGATATTGTCACCGAGATTACCCAGCGCGGCGGTTTAACCCGCTTTACCGCGCCGCTCCTGAGTCGACGCTTTAGCGCCTATCACCAAAAATGGCTGCGAAAGCTGCACTGCGACCCGAACAAACAGCCCGTCCAGTAGCCTCTTTAAAGGAACCGCTTCGATGTTCAGGGAGATGAATAAGCAAGATTTCATCGATTTTTGGCCGACTTTCTCAGCGGTGATTCGCGCTCGCGACAGCTTGGTGATGTGTAAATGGCTGGCAGAACCCGCTGACTGACGATGGCTCAGCGGCGCCGGAGTAACAGTGCTCCGACGCCGAAGGTTTCTCTAAGCATCGCTAAAACAACAGGGTGTAGGCCACCCCAGCTGCTATCGCCATACTCAGCACCACGCCAACAAAGGCCGCAATTAGCGGGTTCTTAAACAGCGACTTGAGCAAGATAACCTCGGTCAGGCTAGCCCCGGCAGAGCCGATAATCAGCGCCATTAATGCGCCAGTGCTGGCGCCTTTGGCGATCAGCGCGGCTGAGAGTGGGATCACCGCCTCTGCACGCACATACAGGGGAATACCCACCACTGCCGCAAACGGGATCGCCAGCAGGTTGTCGGTGCCCGCATAACGGGCAATCAGCTCGGTTGGCACAAAGCCGTAGATCAGCGAACCAACACTGATACCAATCAGCAAGTAGGGCAGGGCCTGGCGAAAGTCTTTCCAGGTGCTTTGCCACAGGCCGCGCCAATCAAGCTTGCGACGCTTAGCGCTGCTAGCACCACAGCTCGAAGTCGCGCTTGCTGATGCGCATGCGCTGCTCTCTGCCGGGGCATAGGCCTCTTCGCGCACAAAGCGCTCAAACCCGAGTTTCTCCAGCAACCAGCCCGCGACCAGCGATACTCCCAACGCAACAGTGAAGTACAGCGCGGTCACTTGCACGCCAAAGCTAAATGCCAACAATCCGATGATCACCGGGTTGAGCAGTGGGCTGGCAAACAGAAACACCAGCATGGTGCCAAAGCTGGCTTGTGCGCGCAGCAAGCCCTTGAGAAAGGGAATGGTGGAGCAGGAGCAAAACGGAGTGATTGCCCCCAGCCCCGCCGCGAACAAGTAACCGCGCCCGCCCTGACTGCTCAGCAGCTGACGGATCTTAGAGGGCGGGATGTAGTGTTGCAGTATCCCCACCAAGTAGGAAATCGCCAAAAACAACAGGCTGAGCTCTGCAGCCAGAAATAGCCACATGCCCGCAGCGTGGGTGACTGATGGATCAATATTCATGCTTGTCTCCGATATTCTCTGTAATAGAAAACTATATTTCTAGAATGTTCGAAATATAAGCCTGGCTATTGGATTGATCAAGATATTTCTAGTAATATCGAAATATATTTTTTGGCTACGGGCTACGGGCTTAAGGTTAAGGGTTGAGAGAGAATGATGATGGAACTAGATGATGTGGCTAAGGCCCTCAAAGAGCTGGGCCATCCTACCCGCCTGCAGGTGTTTCGCCGAGTGGTGCGTGCTGGGCATCAGGGGATTGCGGTGGGGGATATCCAAGCGCAGCTACAAGTGCCTAATTCCACCTTGTCACACCATATTGCGGCGCTAAACAAGGCGGGATTGTTAGAGCAGCGCCGCGAAGGGCGCACCCTGTTTTGTGTGGCCAATTACGCCTGTCTGCTAGGCGTGATTGGCTTCTTGCAAGAAGAGTGTTGTATCGATGAGCAGGACTTAGCTGCCAGCGATTAGATCAAAAAATCCAGCGCCGCGCAGATAGCGGTCACTTGCGCCTGAATACAGTTCTCTGCATCTACCCGCTCGCTGTCAGGATAGACCTCGGTGGTGGTAGAAAACGGCGCGCCGGTGATCCCGGTACACAGGTGCAGGTTCTCCACCGGGTAGTGGATCACTCCGGGTTGCTTCATCTGGGCGTCGTAGAGGCGGCCTTGATTGTCGGGCTCGGCGATATGGGTCACCTTGGCCACTTCGCGAATAATCGCCTGATGAAACTCCGGCTGGGGCTGGGCCTGATTACCCACCAAGTAAAAACCATCGGGGATGTAGCAGGGCTCAAACTCTTTGCCATCGCGCGCCGCCAGCGCTGGGCGGAACTCACTTTCGTCGCTGTCGGTTGTCTCGTGTAGGTCAATATGCATCAGGAACTTACAAGAGAGCTCGCTCAGTTGGCTCATTAGCAGTTGCGACTCTTCACAGTCTGAGTGAGCAGAGAAGCTGCGGTTTGGATCTTGGGCATGCGGGTTCCAGCGGTTCACCGTTTCAAAGGCCCATGGGCTCACACAAGGGGCAATCACAAAGCGGAAATCATCCAGATAACGGCCCAAGTGATGCTTGGCAAAGCGCAATGCACCGAGCACGCCGCTGGTTTCGTAGCCATGCACTCCGCCGGTGATTAGCACCGCCGGCTTATCGCTGTGCCAGTTGGATGATTGCAGTAGGTACAGCGGGTAGCGCTCGCTTTGATAGCTGAGTGCGCCGTATTGCAGCACCTTCATGTCGTAGCCAAGTTCTTGTAGCGGGTCGAGCACCAAGCTTTGGTAACTGCGTTGCAGCTTGGCCTGGTTTAGCCAAGTTTGCTTGTCGCGCTGCTGCCAGGCTTCGCCTGGGGTTCCTATCGGGTAGTGTTGCATTTAAATAGCCATCCTATACTGCGCTGGCAATGCTCTAAGTGTTTAAAAATGGGGAAGTATTGTGACTGATAGCGACCCAACTAGCCATTAAAACTTTGCTTAACAATTAATCACTGAGTGCCTTGTTCAGCTTTTGTGAGCAAGTGCGCGATATGTTGCTCGAAGGGGTAATGGCCCTTGGTCCAGCCAAGCCGCACAAACACCGTGTTGTGTGAAGGCAATATCATTACCAGCTGTTTACGATTGCCGCGCATGGCGAAGGCATCGGCGGGCAGGGCTGGCCAGCGCAACTCGCCCGGGCCGTTTAACCAGAGCTGATAGCCATAACGGGGATCGTTATCGCTGCCATTCGCCGTGGTGGCGCGCTTCACCCACTCTTGGGTAAGCAAGCGCTGGCCATTCAGCTCGCCTTGATTGAGCAGCAACTGACCGAGGCGCGCCCAGTCGCGGCCACTGGCGTAGATGTAGGAGCTGCCCACCAGATAGCCGGCCGGATCGGTCTCCAGAACGGTGTTTGCCATGGCCAGCGGGCCTAGCAGTTCGCGCTGCAAAAAGTCTGCGGCTTGTTGGGGGCCTCCCAGCAGTTCGCTCAAGTAGTAGCTCAACAGGTTGCTGCTGCCCGACGAATACGCAAAGTGCTCGCCACGCGGATGATCGGGCGTTTGCGCGAGCGGAATGCTGGCAGCCTGATGGGCAAAGAACAGCATCTCGGTGGCGTCGCTGCCCGGTGTGTAGGCCTCGTTAAAATCCAGTCCACTGGTCATCTGTAGCAGGTCGGAGAGGGTGATCTCTCGCCGCTGGTCGTCTTGCCATTGGGGAAACAGTGCATGGTTTTGGGCGCTCGCCAAGCCCATGGCCTCTATACGCCCCTCCCAGATCCCACTCAGGCTTTTGGCCATCGACCAGCCGAGCAGTGGGGTGTATGGCGTTACGCCATCGGCATAGACCTCGGCCTGCAGCTCGCCATCTTGGATCCACAGCAGCGCGCGGGTATTAAGGTGTTGTTGGTTGTCATCAGTAAAAACCTGCTCAAGCTGTTCTTGCCAGAAGGGGTCGATAAGGGTGGTTTCCCCGGCTGGCCACAGCGAACTGGTGGTGGGAATATCGTTAAGCGCGAGCTGCTGGTGAGCCGGCGCATCGGGCTTTTGGCTGACCAAGGTGCAGCCCTGATTGTCCTTAAAGCGCGCCTGTGCCGGGTACAGCGACGAGCCCAGAGTCGCGGTAACTGTATCGTCGCTCAGGCTTAGCTCGACCAAGCGGGTGGCTGGCGAGTAGCTGGCGATATCGTCGGCCAGCTGCTCAAGGCTTTGATCGGAGATAAAGTAACCCGAGCAAGCCAGTTTAGCCGAGAGTGCGGTGGCGGTACGCAGGGCGGCGGGCAGCTGCCAAGGGGAGAAGCCCAACAAGGGCTGGGCAATCAGTGTGAGTAACAGAATACAGGCCAGCAACAGCATTAACACTGGCCGCAGCATAAAATCGCCCAAGCGCATCGAAAGTCCTTTTTCCAGTATTTGCTTAGAACTTAACAGCTTACGCGGTATATGGGTATGAAAGTTTTATGGTTGGCTGCGTTGCCACTGGGTGCAGTAGGTGCCAGCGATGTTTTGTGCGTCGCGAATAAAGCGCGGCGGCGCCTTTACCCGGTTGCCAAAGCCATCCACCTGATGAAAGCGTAGTGAGGCGATAGTATGGATACGCGCTAGGGTAAATACCTGCTCGCGACTCAGTTGCTCGCTGTAGATGGTTTGCTGCTGAAAGCCATCGCTGGCCGCGCCATATTGCTCCAGCAGTGCAGCGGTTTGTGCGTGCCCTTGGTGCTCTGGCTCTTCGTGCTGCAGCAGCGACAGGTAGCTGAGATAGCCCGCGCAATTGGCCCAGCTTTGCAGTGAGTTGGGCAGCTCGGCGGCGGCAGTGCTCAAGGGGGAGAGCAGTACGCCCGCAAGCGCACAGCGGAAAAGGTGTTTGATAGGCATAAGGGTACTCAAATCAGTGCCTTGGATGAACTGCCCGCTACCTTAGCACAGCCCGCATCGCACAGGCATAAGCCGGTGGTGAAAGTGTTATACCAATCCGGATAAGTAAGTGGTCAGGTATTGCGCAGGATAAAGCGCTGACGCAGTCATCAATGATTTTAACCAGCAAGCATGTTCAGTTACTTGTGTGGGTTGGTATTAATCTTGGTTTATCTCGGAGACGGTCAGCACCAGGCCTTGGCTGCCCCAATCGAGCATGCCTTCCACCTGCCAGATGGCTCCGGGTTCAAAATCCACCGGCTCGCTGATAAGGCGGATTTTGCTTTGGCCGACATCGGGTAGCTGCGCAATCATCCCGTTGCGGGTGCTGGCGGTAAGCTGCAGCTCGCCACTGACAAAGGCCGGGTTGTCGTGGTGTGGGTCGAGGTTGCGGATCTTGCGGAAATGGCTATCGGGGGAGAGCGTAAAATAGCTGAACAGACCGATAAACAGGGCCATTACCACGAACACGCGTTTATCGAGTTGTTTTGGATCTTTGTGCATGTAGATACCTTGCATTCCAGACATCTGGGAGTTTAGTTGGTATACGAACAGTCTGGAATTCGAGATTGCCAAAAAAAGCCGCTATTTTGCATCCCTTACGACACCATAGCTATGTCTATTCGTTACTATTTTGGTTAAAATTGCGCGTTTTTAGTATTTACCGGATAGGTTTACGCGAAGATGTTTGAAGTCAACGCCATCAACAACACCATCGCCGATATTAAAGCGCGTACCGACGTGCTTCGGGGGTACCTTTGACTACGATGCCAAACGCGAGCGCTTAGAAGAAGTTAGTCGCGAGCTTGAGCAGCCCGAAATCTGGAACGAGCCCGAGCGCGCCCAAGCGCTGGGTAAAGAGCGCTCCAACCTCGAAGCGGTGGTCGACACCGTCGATAAACTCGAACAAGGCTGCGAAGACGTAGCTGGCCTAGTCGAGCTAGCGGTTGAAGCTGAAGACGAAGAGACCTTCGAGGAAGCCGAAGCGGAAGCCGCCGAGCTACTCACCCAGCTAGAAGGGCTGGAGTTCCGCCGGATGTTCTCTGGCGAGATGGACGAGAGCGACTGCTACATCGATATCCAATCAGGCTCGGGCGGTACCGAGGCCCAAGATTGGGCCAGCATGATGCTGCGCATGTACCTACGTTGGTGTGAAGCCCACCAGTTTAAAGCCGAAGTGATTGAAGTCTCCGACGGTGATGTGGCCGGTATCAAGAGCGCCACCGTGCGGGTAAGCGGCGAGTATGCCTATGGCTGGCTGCGCACCGAAACTGGGGTACACCGCTTGGTACGTAAATCGCCGTTCGATTCGGGCGGGCGTCGCCACACCTCGTTTGCCTCGGCCTTTATCTATCCGGAAATCGACGACAGCATCGAGGTCGATATCGACCCCAGCGATCTGCGTATCGACGTATACCGCGCCTCGGGTGCCGGTGGTCAGCACGTAAACCGCACCGAATCGGCAGTGCGGATTACCCACTTGCCGACCAACACCGTGGTGCAGTGTCAGAACGATCGTTCTCAGCACAAGAACAAAGATCAGGCGATGAAGCAGCTTAAAGCTAAGCTGTTTGAGCTGGAGCTGCAAAAGCAGAACGCCGAGAAGCAAGCCGCCGAAGACAACAAGTCGGACATCGGATGGGGCAGCCAGATCCGCTCCTACGTATTGGACGACGCGCGCATTAAAGACCTGCGCACCGGCATTGAAAACCGCAACACCCAAGCGGTACTCGATGGCGACCTAGACAAGTTTATCGAAGCCAGCCTCAAATCAGGGCTGTAAGCTAATTTTAACCAGGACCAAACAATGACAGATCAAGTAGAGAATCAAGCCCAAGCGCAAGAAGAAGAGAACAAGCTGATTGCTGAGCGTCGCGCTAAACTGGATAAAATTCGCGAAACCTGTAAGGCCAATGGCCACCCCAATGACTTCCGTCGTGAAAACCTGGCTGCCGATCTGCAAGCCGCCCACGGCGAAAAAGAAAAAGCTGAGCTGGAAGAGCTAAACATCCAGGCGTCTATCGCTGGCCGTATTATGGCGAAGCGTGGTCCCTTCCTGGTACTGCAAGACGTAAGCGGCCGTATTCAGGCTTACGCACCGAAAGAAGTGCAAAAAGAGCTGAAGGCCATCGGTGGTCTGGATATCGGTGACATCATCGGTGTAAGCGGTGCGCTGCACAAATCGGGCAAAGGCGACCTGTACGTGAACATGGATCAGTATCAACTGCTGACCAAAGCACTGCGCCCACTGCCAGAGAAATTCCACGGCCTGACCGACCAAGAGCAGCGCTACCGCCAGCGCTACGTTGACCTTATCGTGAACGAAGAGTCGCGCGCTGCCTTCCAAATCCGCTCTAAGCTGGTTGCCGGCATTCGCCGCTTTATGGAGTCGAAAGGCTTTATGGAAGTGGAAACCCCAATGATGCAGGTGATCCCTGGTGGTGCGTCGGCGCGTCCGTTTATCACTCACCACAACGCGCTGGACCAAGAGATGTTCCTGCGTATCGCGCCAGAGCTTTACCTGAAGCGTTTGGTAGTGGGTGGCTTCGAGCGCGTATTCGAAATCAACCGTAACTTCCGTAACGAAGGTCTGTCGCCACGCCATAACCCAGAGTTCACCATGATGGAATTCTACATGGCCTACGCCGACTACAACGACCTAATGGACCTGACCGAAGAGATGCTGCGCACCGTGGCCATCGAGGTGCTGGGCAGCTCGGCCATGCCTTACGGTGACGAAACCGTTGAGTTCGGTGGTAGCTACCCACGCCTGAGCATGCTGGACGCCATCAAGCAATACAACCCAGAGCACGCCGACATCCAAGCACTGGACTACGACAAGGTACAAGACCGCGACCACATGGTAGCGATTGCCAAGTCGGTAGGCGTTGAAGTTGAGAAGTTCTGGAACTGTGGCCAGCTACTTGAAGAGATCTTCGGTGAAACCGCCGAGCCTAAGCTGATTCAGCCGACCTTTATCACCGAGTACCCTGCCGACATCAGCCCGCTAGCGCGCCGCAACGATGACACCCCGTTCATCACCGACCGCTTCGAGTTCTTTATCGGTGGCCGCGAAGTGGCCAACGGCTTCTCGGAGCTGAACGATGCAGAAGACCAAGATGCGCGCTTTAAGGCTCAGGTTGACGCCAAAGACGCCGGCGACGACGAAGCGATGTTCTACGACGCAGACTACATCACCGCACTAGAGCACGGCCTGCCACCAACCGCAGGTCAAGGTATCGGTATCGACCGTTTGGCAATGCTGTTCACCAACACCCACACCATCCGCGACGTAATCCTGTTCCCAGCGATGCGCCCACAAGGTAACTAAGCCTTAGGCTGGTGTTCCCCATCTTTCGGATGGGGTAGTGAGTTCATTAAAAGCTATCAAGTTTTGCAACTTGGTAGCTTTTTTTGTGTGTTGGTTGGTGGTGGTTTGAGTTGGTGTGGCACATATGGGGGACAGTCGTTTTGCTGTCTTTTGAAGCCCTGATAATGGAGTTGAGTTAGTCATCATTTTCTAGTTGCACACTATCAAGTGCTTTACTTACTGTGTGTGGCATCGAGGTTACGTTCAAGCTATCAATCGCTTGAGATACTGTGTCTGGCACCGGACTCACGTTCAAGCTATCAAGAGCTTTAGAGACTGTGTCTGGCACCGGGCTCACGTTCAAGCTACCAAGAGCTTTAGATACTTTGCCTGACACAGTTTCCACCTTCTCGCCTTCAAGTATGTTAGCGCTCTTTTTCTGTTTAGTGCTTGCCTTCAAACCATGATGCCCTTCTTTTGAGGCTGAACCATTACTCGAAGAGCTTTCTAACGCGTGAGTGGTACTGTGATTGGCAAATACCCTAGCTATCGAAGCTGCAAGATTATCAGCAGCCGGTGACACTGGCGAGGTAAGTGGGGACTGAGCTTTGCTTGATATTTGATGCTTGATTGCTGAAAGGATCTCGTGGGTTAATCTGTTAAAGACCATTGTTATGATTGCTTCATTCTCAGTGGAGGTATTGAGCTTTTCAAGTTCTTTGCTGAGTGCTTGCTGACCTTCATTGCTTAAATGCTCGCAGTAGCTGTAGATGCTTGCTAACACATCTTTATCAGCCTGACGTAACTGACTCTCCTCTAAAGCATCTGATTCTGCTCGATCCTTTTCATTGGTCAACTTGTCCATAAGATCTTTTGAGTCTTCAAGACTCGCTCGTGCTGATGTGAGTTCTTGCTCTAGCTGTGCGATAGTGGATTTCTGAGTGCTGATTGTCTTGTTGTTGTTGTTAACAGAGGCTTCATGGCTTGCAAGTTGCTCTTGCAGTTTGGTTCGCTCCTCACCCCAGCGGTCTAAGTCTCGATTCAGCTTCTCTCGCCAATAGTCAACGCTCGCTCTCGCTTGCTGCTCGCTAGCCTTAGATAGGCTTTTGAACTTGCTCTCTAGGCGGTCATGATTGGCACTTGTTCGCTTTTCGTCGATAAATTTGTGCTTGGCCACGTCTATGTAATGCTGCACGAAGGGGAGGGCAAAAGTATAGAGCAGCGCAGCAGCCAGCGGGCAGATAACATCTGTTGTCCATGCAAACCCACTATTTTTTACGAGCGTAATTTTCGTTGCGCTGTCGCTAAAAATGAACTCAATCACAAAAACATGGTTAATAGCCAGCCAGGCCAGTATGAACGAGCCGAGAAAGGGTGAGCGAAGTCGGTTGGCTGCAGCTTGAGTAATGGCTGAAACGAGCTCTTTCATTGCAAATCCTTGCGCGTAAGCGGTTTGGTAGTGGCGCACACTAAAGAGACGCCAACAGTATTGACGAGCTTATCATAACCGTTGGCCGCGTTTTCTGATGCCCGTCGCTTTACTGTTTATTATGCTTCAAGGTTACTTAGTGTACACAGGACATCCACCCTAAGCCCTCTATCAGAAATATTCCTATTGAGCACCATGATGAGCCAACCAAGTCGGCCTGACCCAGCGCACTGGCCAAAACTGCTACAGTTTATCCTTAGGCTTATAGGCAGGCGCATATTGCGAAGGAGTAACCATGCTAGGCGAAGACCACTCTCTGGCTCACGACTTCCCCCAGCTGGCGGGAACCATCATCAAACTCAACCAAAGCGACAGCGACTTTGCTGCTGACAACCAACGGTATACGGCATTGGATAAAGAGATCCGCGATATGGAGTTGAGCGGCTCACCGGCTAGCGACGAGCGTATGAATCAACTGAAAATCGAACGGGCCAAGCTCAAAGACGCTCTGTATAAACGGCTGGTGGATGCCACCGGCTGTTTGTAGCGGTCACTGCCCTTAGCTGCCAAGCACGCTGCTCCTAAAACTAACGGAGCAAATCGGTCTGTCCAATTTATTGCTACAGTTTAACCAGCGGCTGTCAGTCGCTGATTGGCCAATTGTGATAAAAAGGAGCAGCTATGTTAGGTGAAGTTCATTCATTGAGTAATGATTTTCCAGAGTTACAAGATGTCATCACCAGCCTAATGGAGAGTGATGAGGAGTTTGCAAAGGAGAACAAGCGATACACCGCGCTGGATAAAGAAATCCGCACTCTGGAGCTCAACAATGGGCCCATCGGCGATGAGGATATGCATCAGCTTAAGCATGACCGCGCAGTACTGAAAGATGCCTTGTATCAGCGTCTGTTAAACGCCAAAGCCTAATCCAATCCCACTGAAGCTGGCCGTTGGCTGGCTTCTGAAGATGCCCTTACACACTTTCATCCCCCTTCGTGACATCCTTCTGTTTTCTTATGTAATTGCCTCCCAGAACAACGATTTAGCCCCGGCTGTTATGGTGGTTCCCAAGCTGCAATGCTAGTATCGAACTCCGCTTCTAGTTAGTGATAGAAGCTGAAGAAAAGTAATGCATGGTTTTGAGGTAGAAATGGAAACATCAGTGACAACCCAGCAATCTCCGTCGGCTTTTGTGGTCGCATTATGGCTAACCCTAGCCTCGCTGGGCTTCAACTTATTGCAACTTGGCCTTAGCTGGCTGCTTTCGATTAACCTCTCCTCGACCAGCATGCTCTCAGCCTTTGTGCCTGCGATTATCGTCGGCTATGGGCTTGGCTATAAACATGGCGTTATCCTCAGTCGCAAAACCCGCTTACAGGGCCTTGTGCTTTGGCTAGTGCTGAGCCTGCTGCTTACCTTGAGCCTGCTGCTGCTTGGCGGCGCAACCATGGCCGAGGTGGTTGCCACCATCGATGCGCTGGGCATGATGGTGATGTTTGTGATTGCCGTGTTGGCGATGACCATTCTGCCGGCGTACTTCCTGTTTAAATACAGCGAGAAGCAAGGCATCAAGCTGCGCGAGAAAAAGCAGAAGTCGGCCAGCTAATCCCTTTCTAGATTTTTCCCATGAGGAGAGTGTTCAGTGAAAGAGTTACGCTGTTCACCTACTCATGGCATCTGTTCGATGTAGTCAGCAAGCAGACCACCGCGATTGTCGAGGCCGAGACCATCGAGCGCTTAATCGAGTACAACCATCAGCTAGCGAAAACGGTGCAGCGGGATGGCTTTCAACTTTAGCCGCCTTCTCGAGAAATCCGTTACACTGAGGGCTAGCCCTTAACACAAGGAAGTGAAATGAAACTATCGGGCCTATTACTTTGCCTGCTGACAGGCTTTGCCAGCGCCGCTGAGCGGCTGGCCACATTGGATGACGGTACTCAAGTCTGGCTGGCGGATGACTTTACCTGGCGCTTTGTAGAGGCGCCCAAGGCGGCCAATGCCGCTGCAACCATCGCTACCACAGAGCAAGGCCTGACGGTAGTGGCCGAGCCGCAAGCGCAGGCTCAAGCCCAAGCCCAAACCCAAACAACGGCCACCGCCACTGCAGCCTCTTCAGCCGTCGCCGCTGAGACTGTCGCTACCGAATCCGCACCCGTTGCCGCAACCAAGCCCCTGCTAACTGGCTGGCCGATCCAAACCGGCAGCACCGAGCCGCTGCACCTGCAAGAGGGGGATGTGGAGGTGTGGCTGAGCAACCCTACGCGAGATGGCGATAACCTGGTGTTTGATACTCGGGTGAAAAACAGTGGCCGTCAGCCGGTTATCTTAATTGATGTGGCGGTAACGGTGATGGGGCCGTCGGGTGAGAAGCTCTACAGCAAACCGCGCATAGGGGCCTGGCGTTCGATTAAGCGCATGGCCGAGACCTACCTGCGAGAGGGCCAAGAAAAGGCAGGCTTGCAACTCAGCCTGCCGGTGAAAGCGATGGACAGTTATCGCATTGAAGCCGAAATCAGTGAAGTGAAAAAACGCTAACGTATATTCACTTCAACGATGTCTTTGGCGGTCAGTGCCAGTTCCACATGCTGGCCGCTTTCCACCATCCCCTGACTTATCCGACTATTGCCGAGCATTGCAAACCACGGGCTTTGCCCTTCGATGGGCAGGCTTAGTTCCTCGCCGCGTTCCAGCGGGGTAAAGCCATGCACATGGTTTTCGGCAAACACTTCAACCTCAACCGGATTACCACTGTGTTTCATATAAGCTCGAAAGTAGCAGGCCATAGTGCTCTCCACGTGTGTTGGCTAGAGATGGCTAAAAAGTATAGATGGGCTGGATTGGCGCTATTAACAAAAAAACCGGCCTTTAGGCCGGTTTTGCGTAGCAGATCGAGTTGCGCTTACTGCGCCGCTGGCGTGTAGTGTTGCACGCTCATATCTTCCAGCGCTGGCGCGGTCACTGCCTCGCCATTGGCGTCAAACTGCTTGATGTAGTTCACCAAAGAGTCGGTGTAGAGCAGGCCGGTATGGTCGACTCGGCCATCATCGGCATACCAGATATCTCCCATGGTGTAGTAACCGTCACGCCCTTCGGCAATAAAGTCATTGGTCACCACTACGTAGGTTTTCTCCTGCTCGATTGCCTGCCAGCTTGAGCCGGCTTGCTTGGCGCGTACCTGCACGTTGCTGATCTTCTCGCCTTCATTGGCGTTCATATCCGCATCGAAGCGCAGGAAGGCGGTGGCCGGGAAGGCGCCAGTGGAGGTGCTCAGGGCGTAGTCGGCGGCTTCATTGAGAACCTTAACGATCTCGGCGCCGGTCATCTCTACGTTCACCAGCAGGTTGTCAAACGGTAGCACCTCGATGGCATCGCCGTAGGTGATGGTGCCCGGGTACATGCTGGTGCGCACGCCACCGGTGTTCTGGATGGCTAGGTCAGATAGCTTCGACATATCGGCAAAGGCTTGGGCAACCACTACGCCCATTACAGAACCGTGCTTATCGGTCACCTCGTTGTGACAGCCTGCGCCCGAGGAGTGGTGGCTGCCCGGCAAGCGCTCGTTACATAGGATGTCAGCAGCAACGCCGATCTCTTCTTTCTTGATTTCGTCCACTTCGTCGCGGAACACTTGCAGGGTCTCTTCTGCCGACTCATTTAGCGCAACAAAATCAGCTTCCGGCAGTTGCTCAGCCACGTAATCCAGCAGCTCTTGGACGATAGCATCGGAGACATAGCGGCTCATTGCGCTTTGCTCATCGCTGACTGGCGTCACGTTGGGCGCGCCGGTATCGCGGTCGTAGGTTAGGTCACCCAGCAATAGGTGAGGCTGGCCGCCACAGCTAAGGATACGAGAGTCGGTGTCGAAGCTTACTTGCAGTTCGCCCACCACCTGCGAGTTGTCCATGGCCTGAACGATACATACGTCGTCACCGCTGGCGCTTTGTACCACGGTTGGGTACTCGCCGTGCGGGTTCAGGTTGTAGTTGGCATAGTTGCTACCCAGCAGGCTGTGGCTGTCGCCGCCCACGATAACGTCAACCCCTCTTAGCTGCTTGGCCATGGCGATGTCGTTGCTGTACATGTAGTGGGTCAGCAGAACGATCTTGTCGATGCCCTTGGCTTTTAGCTCGTCGATGTAGAACTGGGCGGTGCTCACTTCATCCAAGAACACGGTGTCGCGATCGGGGCTGGATGAGCCTTGGGTTTTATCTGAAATAGTCAAACCGATCACCGCAACGTGCTCGCCGTCGATGTTGTGCAGGCTGTAGGGGGTGTACTTGCCGTAAATCGGGTTGTTGGCCGGGACTTCCACGTTGGCCGAGATCACCTGAGTGCCACAGGCGCCCAGCTCTTGGCTTGGGTCGTTCAGGTAGTCGATAAAGGTGGCCAGTTGCTCGTTGCCGTCGTCGAACTCGTGGTTGCCCAGCACGAAGCTGTCGAAGCACACTTCGTTCATCATCGCCGCGTCGGCTCTGCCCTTGGTCAGGCTGTAGTAGGGAGTACCGGTAATGGCATCGCCCGCATGCAGCTTCAGCACGTTGTTGTTGGTGCGTTCCAGTTCAGCAAACTTCTCTGCCACACGGCTGAAGCCGCCAACCTCAAATTCTGCTTCGTAGCGCTTGCCTTGGGTGTCTGGTAGGTGCAACTTGAGCTTCACTGGGTCCAGATTGGAGTGGTGATCGTTGATATGCAGAATGGTCATCTCCATACCCAGCTCACGAGGAAGCTCGGGAGAATCAGAGTCTGAATTACAGGCGCTCAAGCCGAGCAGGGAAATTAGGGCTAATGCGATGGGGCTTTTGTTCAACATCGATACTTCCATTTGTGTTGTGTACATCGGTTTCTCGATGATGGTGCCTAAACTCTGTTACTCATCAAGGTGGCTTTGGTTAAATATTTCTTAAATATCAATAGTTTATATTTTAATGCTGAAGTGGTGATGCGGGTGTGATGAGATTGCGAGCCGGGGGCCCGGCTCGCAATCTATCGAAGTGAGAGTGAGGCTATACGCCGCGAGCATTGCCAAGGCGATTAAACAGCACAAATGCAGCCCCGGATGCGGCCAGCGCTGGCACGATAGGATGAATACCAAAGGGTTTAAACCCACTATTCAGCATCCACAAGAAGCCACCTGCGCCCACCAACATGGCGCTGATCGCACCGCTGGCATTGGCCTTGGGCCAGAACAGACCAAGAATAATGGGCCAGAGGAATACCGCCTGCAACACGCCAAAGGCGCCAAGGTTGAGCCACACAATCATCTGCGGGGGATTGAGCGCCAACAGGCCGCTACCGGCGACCAGCAATAACATGGTTAGATGGCTTAAGCGGCGCTGCTGCACTTCATTGAGAGTGACAAAGCGGCCAGCCAAATCGCTGACCAAGGTGGAGCCGGTTTGCAGCAGCATGGAATCCACCGAGGACATGATCGCCGCCAAGGGGGCTGCCAACAGCAAGCCACCTAACAGCGGTGGGAACACGGTAATCATCAGTGTGGGTAGCACGTTATCTGGGCTGTCTATCTCCGGCAGGATGGCGCGGGCCAATACGCCACTAAGATGGGGCAGTAGGATCACCACCACCGAGACCATGCTGCCCAGCACCATGGCTTGCTTAAGTGCCCGGCCATCTTTAACCGCCATGGCGCGCAGAGCGGTGTGTGGCAGGCCAAGGGTACCAAAGCCCACTAACACCCAAAACGACAATAAGAACGGCCAGCTAAGGAAGTCATTGGGGCCGCGGTGGGAGAGCAGGGCTGGGTCGATTTCATGTAGCTTGGCGGTAATCGCCGACATCCCGCCGCCGTAATTGAGCACCGCGATAAACAGTGCCACGGTACCAAATACCATCACTAGCCCCTGCAGGGCATCGGTATACGATACCGCGCGAAAGCCGCCCCACAAGGTGTAGATAAGCACGGTGCTGACAAACAGCGCTAGCGCCCAGTGGTACTCGACACCGGTCATCACCGAGAGCATGCGTGCGCCGCCGGTAAACTGCACCACCACCATGCCCATAAAGGCGCCCACCAGGCTGATACCGGCGATCACCAATAAGGCCTTGCTGTGATAGCGTTGCTCGAGGATATCTAAAATGGTGACCGCTTGGTGTTGCTTGGCGAGCCGCCAGATCTTCGGGCCAATCACCCCCAGCGTTAGGATGGCCACCGGCACCTGAATCATCGCTAGCAGCACCCAGCCAAGCCCAAAGTTGTAGGCGGCTCCCGGCCCACCAATAAATGACGAGGCGCTGGTATAGGTGGTGACCAAGGCAAAGGCCAGCAGTGGTCCGCTCATAAACTGGCCGCCTAAGAAGTAACGGCGTTCAAAGCTGCCCTCGCTAGTACCACGGCTCGCGGCATAGCGAGACAAGCCCAGAGTGGCGATCAGGTATAGCAGGATTGGGGCGAGCAGGCTCCAGTTAGTCATTGCCGCGCTCCCTTAGCCAGGATGCTGCGATAAGGCAAAATGCTATTGGTGCGACAATGCATGACAGCCAGAACCACAGCGGCAAGCCGAGCCACATCGGCGCTTCGGCCAGCAGCAAGGGGCCAGCCAGCCAGACAACGACGTAGCCCAGAGTGAGCGCGATGGCGCCTAGCGCAAGTTTGGTGGGATTGATTCCATGCATCGTATTAAGCAAAACCTAATCAGCCAATTTTCGCTGCATGGTAAGCAAAGCGCGATACGCTTGCAAAGTCGATTGGGAGGGGGATTGATCTAGCGCAGACCTGAGTGGTGTCTTGGGAATTGAGAAAGCAAAAGGGCCTGTGTAAACACAGGCCCTAAATAGACTAAGTACTTACTTGCATTAGCGATCGTTATTGGTCGCAGCAATCTTATGGATACTTAAATCTGCGCCGCGGTATTCATCTTCATCACTTAGGCGCAGGCCGCTGATCTTGGCGATAATTCCGTAGACAATCACACCGCCCACCAAGGCCACCACGATGCCCGCGATAGTCCCTAGCAGTTGCGCCATAAAGCTTACGCCACCTAAGCCGCCAAAGGCTTGCTGACCGAAGATACCAGCAGCCACACCGCCCCAAGCACCACATAAGCCATGTAGGGGCCACACACCTAGTACATCATCGATGCGCTTGCTGCGTTGCAGCCAAGTGAACAGCAGCACAAACAGGCCGCCCGCCACTGCGCCGACAAACAGCGCACCAAGGGGGTGGAATAAGTCTGAACCGGCACATACTGCCACTAAGCCAGCCAATGGACCGTTGTGGATAAAGCCCGGGTCATTCTTACCTGCCAGCAGCGCCGCGATGGTGCCGCCTACCATGGCCATCAGAGTGTTAACTGCCACCAGACCACTGATGCCGTCCATGGTCTGCGCCGACATTACGTTAAAGCCAAACCAGCCAACGGTCAGGATCCACGCGCCTAGCGCCAAAAAGGGAATGTTAGAAGGTGCGAAGGCGATACCGGGCTTGCGGCCTTGGCGCTGACCAAGTACCACGATGGCCACTAGCGCCAGCCAGCCGCCCATCGCGTGAACTACTACCGAGCCGGCGAAGTCATGGAACTCGGCGCCGGTGGTTGCGGCCAGCCAGTCTTGGAAGCCGAAGTTGCCATTCCACACAATGCCTTCAAACAGCGGGTAGACAAAGGCCACTAACAGCGAAGAGGCCAGCAGGAAGGGACCAAACTTGGCGCGCTCAGCGATACCGCCGGAGATGATCGCCGGGATGGCGGCGGCAAAGGTCAGTAGGAAGAAGAACTTCACTAGCTCGTAGCCATTGTTGGCCACTAGTGCGTCGGCACTGGCAAAGAAGTGATTGCCGTAAGCGATTTGATAGCCAATCACAAAGTAGGCGACGGCTGAGAAGCCGAAGTCGGTGATGATCTTCACTAGCGCATTGACCTGGTTTTTGTGGCGGACGGTACCGACCTCCAAAAAGGCAAACCCGGCATGCATGGCCAAAACCATGATCGCGCCCAGTAGAATAAACAAGGTGTTGGCACTTTGGCTCAAGCTGTCGATGGCAGCACTGATGTTGGTGTCCATGGTAAGTTGAAATCTCCCTATAAGTATTAAATTGGTGCAGGTCTTTGCACTAAAATTGCAATTAGCGTGCCTTGATGCTCCAAAATGGCGCTCTCTTGTGGTGCGGCCTTGCCAGTAAAGGGATTTAACGTCTAATTAACATCCTGAAAAGATTAAATAAGTGCTAACAATGACCCAGGTTGATGATGTTGCGCGCGATATTGGTGCATTTTGATTCATCTTGGTGCGATGAAGGCATTTAGACGGTCTGCTCTGAGGGATTGGGTTTATTGGCGCAAATGGCTAGACTTGAGGCAAGCAAGCGTAAGCGGCTACTAAGCCCAAACGAAACAGTAAGATAAGTTAAACAGTACGATAAGTTGGAAGATGCTATGAAATGGATTTTGCTCATTGTGGTTGCGGCGATTGCTGCAGTGGTTGGCTATATGACCTGGACCAATAGCCGGGTACCTGCCGGGCTTGGTGTGCAGCAAGGGCGTTTGGCGCCATTGCCGTCTTCACCCAATGGGGTATCAAGCTTTGCCAGCGACCCCAGCAAGCAGGTCGCAGCGCTGCCGTTTAAAGAGGACCTACAACAGTCGATGTTGGCGGCATTGGCCAGTCTGGCTGCACTGGGAAACAATGAGACGGTAACCCGCGACAGCGACTACCTACATGCGGTGTTTGTTAGCGAGCAGATGCGCTATCGCGACGACTTTGAGTTGTACTTCGATGAAGCGCAGGGCGTGGTGCACCTGCGCTCGCAATCGCGTGTTGGTCATTCGGACATGGGGGTTAACCGTGCCCGTTACGAGGCCTTTGCTGAAGCCTACTTGTCACGCTAGGCTGGCTATCAGCACTTATTAGTAATTGATCAGCATGGGCTCGGCGACCTGCCGGGCCTTGTCTTTGCCCAGTAACTGCTCAACCAGCGCCAAGGCGAACTCCATAGCGGTACCGGGACCTTGCGAGGTAATAAGCTTGGCGCTGCCATCATTAACCACCGCTTGGGTGCTTAGCTGCTCGCTCGGCACTGCGCCTAAGCTGCCGGGATAGCCGGTAATGGTGGCGCTGCCCAGCAAGTCATGGCTGGCCAACACAAAGCCCGGGGCTGCACAGATGGCACCTAACCACTGCTCGCTTGGCCGTGCTTGCAGCGCGGCAATCAGCCCGGGGTGATCGCGCAGGTTCTCCACCCCGGGGAGGCCGCCGGGCAGGACCAGCATCTGATAACTGGCTGGCTCGACCTTACTCCACGGATAGTCGGCTTCCAGCTTTACGCCCCGCGATGCGGTTACCGACAAGCTGTCATCGGCGTTGATGCTAACCACATCCACCTCGATCTCAGCTCGTCTGAGTACATCGATAACTGTTACCGCTTCAATCTCTTCACAACCCTGAGCCAGGGCAACCATTACTTTAGACATAGGTAGCTTCCCTCTCCTTGATCGCTGAATACAGCGCTTGATGACTCGCAATTGTCAGGCCCTGCTGTGCGGCCTGCTTGAGCAAGAACCCGGTGATATGCTCGATCTCCGTCGGGCGTTGCTTGTGTAAATCTTGATGCATAGAGCTGAAGTTGTCAGCCGTCATTTCGGCCACTTGTTTGACCTGCGTTAGGGTTTGCGCAGATGTCAGTTCTACCCCGCAAGCATTGGCAACTTGGCAGAACTCCTGACATAGCTTCTCGAGCTGTTGTTCAAAACGCGGTGCGAGCAGTGCGCCATTGCGGATATCGTAAAGTGCGGTGAGTGGATTTATGCAGCAGTTCACGGCCAGCTTGCGCCACAGCGCAGCCTCGATTTGTCCATCCCAGCTTGCACCAAGGGCTTCAGCCATCGGTGCGAAATGCGCTGGCACATCAGGCGCCCCAGCGTTGCCGATGATGATTTTGCCGATGCCGGTGTGGCGGACTTGCTTTCCGCTAACGCCAGAGCCGTTTTCTAGAAGCGAGCCGTGGCTATTGCTGCCAAGCCATAGTGGGCGCTCGCTCCAGCTTAGCGGCAGGGATTGCTCTGCGCCCATGCCATTGACTAGTAACACCGCTTGGCAGTGCTCCGGCAGTGCCAACCCTTGGGTTGCTTGAGCCACTTGGTAGGCCTTAACGCAGACTAGCAGGTAGTCTGCATCGGCAATGCTTGGACGCTGCAAGAACTCGAAGCGTTGGGTCTGGGCCTGCGGGTCAACAAAGTCGAGAGTCAGGGTTGTGGGCTGAGCCAGTCGTTGGTCGACAAAGCAGACGCGGGCACCAGCAAGTGCCAACTTCGCAGCGCACAGACTACCGACAGCGCCAGCGCCGATAATTGCGATAGAAGGGGGAGTATGGAGATCGTTCATAGCCGCACTTTAGCAGAGTTTATTGGTAGAGTTCATTAGCACTGCACGAGAGCGTTTCAGGCCGGAACAAGGCGCTTGTCGCGTTTGAGTAAAACTTGAACTCGAAAGATGGGTGGCGGCTATGTATAATCGCCGCCCTTTGATTTTTCCCATTATTTGTTTTCCATTAACCGTTGAAGTGAGTTCGCCATGTCGAAAATGTTTTATAAAGGCCGGATTGAGACCAGAAAAAGCTATGTCGGCACCGGCTACAACGTTAACCGCGAAGTCAAAGCGGGCACTGCAGAAGCGCCACTGACCGTTCGCGTGGCCAGCGAGCAACGTAAAGCTGAGCTTGCCGAGTTGGCCGCTGAGCATGAGCTGGTGGCCAACATCGAAGTGGATGCGAATCAGCCAGAGTACACCGTCGAGCTGGATACCGTGATCAGCCAGCCTCAAACCGTGACGCTGGCGAAAACCCCGGGCCGTAACGACCCATGTAGCTGTGGTAGCGGTAAAAAATACAAGAAGTGCTGCGGCTAAGCACCCGCGGACTCGCTGCTTTTTTCAGGCTGCCACGGCCAACGGCCTTCCACTTCAAGGTGCAAGGTCATACTCAAGAAGCCGCGGATAACAATGATCAGCGCCAACACACCCACATCTTCCAGTGAGTTGGCCACCACCACCGTGCGAATGATGTCGCCGGCAATCAAGAACTCCAGACCGAGTATGATTGAGCGGCCCAAATCTCTTCGGTATTGCTTGTAGGCAATCTCTTTAGTCTGCTTGAAGTAGGTTTTGATAAAGGTGGTGGTGGTAGCTATCGAGCCGATGATCACCACCAATACGCCAAAGGCCTCGATTGCATAGCCTGCCACAGAGATCAGGCTTTTAAACTCCGCTTCCATCTTGTCCCCTGAATCAACAACGCTGATGATTAGTGATAGATAAGTTATCACATCCATCACGTGGGCAACGCGCTTTAGGTCACGCCAGCTGGCTTGTCTTATTCTGACAAGCGCAGTTTTAAGGATTGATAGATGGGGTTGATCTTGGCTTTAGCGACGTCGTCGGATTCGAGGCTGAGGATTTTCAGATAGCTCTCAATCATCGAATGCTCTAGCTGATCGAGTAGCTGATAGGACATAGACCAGGAAGGAAAGCGGCGATAGGCAATGGGCCCTTTATGCACCAGTGTCACATTAACATGCCGGGGGTCTTGCTCGATGCGCTGATAAAGGGCGGTTACTTCTGCTGCTGGGCCTTCCAGCTCCTGAAGGAAGTGTTTGCCTGCGCTGATCAACAGGCCGGTTAGCTGGTGGCTAAGGTTGTGTTCGCGGGCTTTTACCAGCAACTCGCTTATCTCTATTTCAGACAAGGCCTTGGCTTGCTGGCTTACGTAGATTAGTCGGATCATCCATTCTTCCTGATAGTTCTGTCGTTGTTAAGTAAAGTGGCTGCTTGAGAATTTCGCAAGCGGGTCAATGTGTTGGCATGGCAATGCTAAGGACTGTTATGATGGCCGGCACCCCAATTAATCATTATCCAGGAGCTGTAATGCCATCCTTTGATATCGTTTCTGAAGTAGAAGTCAGTGAAATTCGCAACGCTTGCGAGAATGCCAACCGCGAGCTGGCCACCCGCTTTGATTTCCGTAATGTGGAAGCGGAGTTTGAGCTAGGCGAAGAGCTGATCAAGATGACCGCGGAAGCGGATTTTCAACTGCAACAGATGCTGGATATCCTGCGCAACAATCTTGTGAAGCGTAAAATCGACACCCGCTCCATCGACCTTGCTGATGTAGAGCATCGCGGCAAGCTGTTCTCGCAAGTGGTGAGCTTTAAAGTCGGCATCGATCAGCCCACCGCCAAGAAGCTGGTTAAGCTAATCAAAGAGAGCAAGATCAAGGTGCAAACCGCGATTCAGGGCGACCAGCTGCGAGTAACCGGCAAAAAGCGCGATGATCTGCAGCAGGTAATGGCCTTGGTGCGCGAGAGCGATATGGAGCAGCCGTTCCAGTTTAATAACTTCCGCGATTAAGCGGCCGGTGGGGCAAGCTATTACGCTAAGCCAGCAAGCTAAACCTTCAAGCTCAGCCATTAAAAACAGGCCCGCTCAGTTAAGAGCGGGTTTGTTGTTTTAGCAGGTCATCAAAGGCGTGTCTGAGTCGCCAAAGTAGTACCAGGCTCGGCACCACCATCACCGCGGTGATAGCAAAGAACACCGACCAGGCATCAAACCAGTCGCTCTGCATATGCCGGTGGTAAAAACCTAACAGCCACTCTGTCCAGCCCGCCTCGAAGCGGGTGTTTAGGTCGTTTAAGCCGCGCTGCAGTGGCATAGAGTCCAGCCAATCCACCAGAGCGCCACTGAACGAGGCCAGAGTCGTGCGCCCCAGATTCCCCAGCGATGCCAACAGCGCATATTGGGTGGCCGAGAAGGCCTGACCGGTGAGCAGGGAGAGGAAGGAGACAAAGGCCACCGAGGCAAAGGCCGAGGTGAAGTTGTCGACCACAATAGCGGCCAACAGCAGATCGGTGTTCGGGCCGGCAACCGCAATCCACGAGAACATTAAGTTAGACACCGACATCGCCACCCCGCCAATAAACAGCCCCTTAATAATGCCGAAGCGGGCGTTGATGGCGCTGCTGACAAAGGTAAAGCTCAGGGTTGCGCCCCAGCCAATCAGCTTGGAGTAGTGGCCGATCTCTTCGTTGCTAAAGCCTATCTGGCGGTAGAAGGTGACCGACATTCGCCCCAAAAAGGCTTGGCCGATATTAAATAGGAAGACAAACAGCAGGATGCTGACGGCAATACTGCCTTGATTGCGGCGGAAGAACTCGGCGAAGGGTTCCACCAAGGTGACATACAGCCAGGTAAACATCGAGGAGTGCTGACGCTGCTGGCGTTGGGCGGCCTTTTGCTGCAGGGCATCGCGGTCGGTATGTGGCTCGCGCGCCAACAAGGTAAACAGCATACACAGCAACACAAAGCCCGCCATGCCTAAGTACACCGTGTTCCAACCCTGTGCATCGGCATTGATAAAGGCCAGGTAGCCGGGCACCGAGTAGCCGGTCCACCATCCCATGACTGCCATGGCGGAGGCTTGCGGTAGCTTGTGCTGCTCGCCTTGGGAGAAGCTGTCGATCCGAAAAGCGTCGATGGCCACATCTTGGGTGGCCGAGGCGGTGGTGATCCCCAGCGCGAGTAGGGCAATCATTAGCAGGTGCTCGCTCGGTTGCAGTTGGGTAATCGCCAGCGTACACGCCAAGATGCACAGCTGACAGAGCAAGATCCAGCTACGTCTTTGCCCTAGCCGGGCGTACAGCCAAGGCAGCTTGACCCTATCTAATAGGGGGGCCCAGATAAAGTTCAGGGCGTACACCACAAAGATTGAGCCAAACAAACCGATGCTAGTGCGGGTAAAGCCGGCATCGGTCAGCCAGCCAGTCATATTGGAGCCGACTAAGGTCCAGGGAAAACCGCTGGCACAGCCCAGCATAAACACCCACGCCAATCGTTTATCCCAATACGAGGCAAGGGTTGCTCTCCAGCTACTGGCTGAATCCATGTTAGCCATGCGCGGGCTTATTCGTCAGCGGTGACGGCGTCGAGGCGGATAACCTGTTCGATGATCACTTTTTGCTGAGGAACATTGGCCATGCCCGGGAGCGGACCGTTCTTGGTTGGCTGCTTAACGATGATGTCAACGATCTCCATGCCCTTGGTGACTTCACCAAACACGGCATAACCGGCGCGGCGCTTTGAGCCGTCCAGGTGGGCATTGTCGACCACATTGATAAAGAACTGGCGGGTTGCCGAGTTAGGATCGTTGGTGCGGGCCATGGCGATAGAGCCGCGGGTGTTACTCAGGCCATTGGATGACTCGTTCTCGATTGGTGGGTAACTCGGCAGGTTCTCATAATCGGCGGTGTAGCCACCGGCTTGCGCCATAAAACTTGGGATGACTCGGTGGAACAGGCTACCGCTGTAGCTGCCATCGTCCACGTAGCGCAGGAAGTTGGCCACGGTCTTCGGTGCGTTCTCAGCGTCGAGGGTGATTTCAAAGCTGCCCAAGTTGGTGTCGACCTGAACGACTTGCGCATGCGAGAGCTGGCTGAAGGAGAGCAGGCCCAAGGCCAAAGAGAGGATTTTTATAAGGGATGACTTCATTGTTCATTCTCCAAGACTTCAAAAAACTGGGGATCGTTGGCGATCTGGGTAAGTAACTCCGAGAGCTGGGCGCTGAGGTATTCCTCTTGGCGCTCCAGGCTTAGGCGCAGCGGACCTTCGTTGTTGTGCACCGAGCGGTACTGTTTGGCCAGACTGCGCTTGGGGGTTTCCAGCGAGACTTTCAGGCGCATGGTGGATTCCACCTGATGCTTAAGGCTGCTTTGCTCGGCAGTAGCCACTAGCTCGAGGATATCAACCTGAAGCTTAAAAGGGGAGTCGGTCACAAAGCCCAAGCCTTGTTGTTGCCAGGCTTGCTTGAGTTGCTGCTCGATGTCTAGGCGCAGGTTGCTGGCACTGGCGAGTAGCTCGGCTTGTTCCTGTCCGTCGCGATGAATACTCAGTAGGTAGCGATGGTTGCGCAGATCCGCCGAGTTTAGTGCGGCGATCAGCGACGCTTTCTCGCCTTCTGCCTGCTGGACAGTAACTTCGGGTGATAGCTGCAGCTGCGGGGGCGGGGTAGAAGAGCAAGCCATCAAAGAGCCGGCGCAGCAAAGGGCTGCCAGCCAGCGTAGCGCTGGTTTCATAGGTAAACTCCGTGTTAACGCTTGTTCGCTACAAGCACGACAAATTTGTTGTTAGTCGCAAGCACCTGAAAACCACCGAATAATCGTTTCAATAGCGGTGCATAGGGCAGGTGGCGATTGGCGACGACCACTAGCTTACCTGCTTTTTTCAGGCAGCGCTTGGCATCTTTAAACATTTGCTCAGCGATGTGGGTCGACACGGTATTTTGCTGATGAAACGGCGGGTTACATAGCACTAACTGGGCCGAATCTGAGGCTTGCTGCTCTAGGCAGTTGTCGCTGCTAAAGTGGCAGCGGGCCAGCGCCTGCGGGTCGTTGTTGGTCACATTGTTGCGCGCAGATGCCACCGCCATAAACGACTCATCGACAAAGCGCACCTCGGCATCTGGGTAGTGTTTAAGTGCTGCAAGGCCCAGTAAGCCGTTGCCACAGCCAAGGTCGATGACCGAATCCACCGGTTCTTGGGGGAAGTTATCCAATAAAAAGCGGGTGCCGATATCGAACTTGCCCAAGCAGAACACGTTGGCGTGGTCGCTCAGCTGCCAGTTGTGTTCATTGAGCTGCCAGTTCAGTGGGTAGGGTTGTTCGCTTTGCATGCCTTGATACTCGGCAAATACCAGCCGAGCTTTTTTTTGCGCCAGCGAGGTGCTGACCTCGCCGATGTGCTTCTCCAGCAGGCCAAAGGCACTTTTAACCAGCGCTTTTAACATGGCTCCTACCACCAGTTTTTGGCCGGGTTGCAACACCTGCTGCAGGCAAATTAGTTGCTGCTCGAAGAAGGCGAGGTTTTTGGGCAGGCGCATCAGCACCAGCTCGGCAGCAGGGTAGGGCTGAAGGCTATCGGCAAACTGGACCCGCTGAGAAGGCAGCTCATTAGCCGCCAAGTTTTGCTCCAACGCGCGCTTAGCGATTTCGGAGTCGCTGATTGAGACAATCTCGCTCTCGGTGAAGGCGGGGTGGGCTGCTAGCGCGCAGGCCAGTGCGCCAAATTCATCATTGATCACGAGCACTCGCGCGACGGGCTCGGGCTGTTCGAAGGCATGCTGGAGCAGCAGTAAGTCGGCACCGTTCCATGCTTGCAGGGACTTATCGTGGTTATCGGGGTAGCGACTCAGAGTCAGGCTTAGATCTGCAATCTCAAGGGTGCCGGTGTTGCTCATGCTATTGGTTTAACTCGCGGGTAGGGGAACATCGGGAGTGTAGCGAAACGACCTCGGCTTGCAAGGGAATTCAGCGCGCTTATGGTAGGCTAGCCGGGTGTCTTCTCAAATCAGGTAAGCAACGCAATGCCCTGTTCCTATTCGATTGGCCAAGCCGCTGAACTCACCGAGGTTTCGGTGGATACCCTCAGGTTTTATGAGAAGAAGGGTCTGATGCTCAAGCTTCAGCGCGCCAGTTCTGGTCATCGGCGTTACAGCCAACAGGATATCGAGTGGCTGCGCTTTGTGCTGTGCTTGAAATCCACCGGGATGCCGCTGGAAGCGATTAAACGTTACCGCGATTTGCTGGAACAGGGTAAAGAGAGTGAGTTAGAGCGTTTGCAGATCTTGCAAAGCCACCGCGAGCAGACCCAGTTACAGATCCAGCAGCTAGAGGCAAACTTGGCCCATGTGGAGCGCAAGATTGCCTTTTATACCGAAGAGCTGGGACAGCAGTTTGTGAGTACTGAGTAAGTAGGCAAGCGCTAGAAGCTCAGCACTTGCCTGCGGTTTTTGGCATCTACTAGTCGCTAGCTGCAGTGATTAGCGCTAGGTCCTGCTCATCGAGTTCAATCGCTGCGCCACCAACTACGCCATTTACCTGCTCGGGAGAGCGCATTCCAACAATCGCTGCGGTTACGGCTTGATGCTTCAGCACCCAAGCGATGCTAACCTCTGCGGCACTTACGCCATGTTTGGCTCCCACCGCTTTCAGTGCCTCGACGATGGCCAGGTTACGGCTTAGCTTGGGCTCTTGAAACTCGTCGCTGCCGCGGCGCCAGTCATCCTCGGCGAGATTGGCAATACGCTCGCGGGTCATCTTGCCGGTAAGCAAGCCGGAGCCCATCGGCGAGTAGCAGATCACGCCGATATCGTTGTCCTGGCAATAGGGTAGCTGGGCCTGTTCGCACTCGCGGTTGATCAGACTGTAGTTGGGTTGCAGGCTATTCACAGGGGCTATGGCCGCGAGTTTGTCCATCTGCTCGACCGAATGATTGGATACGCCCAAGTAGCGGATCTTGCCCTCTTGTTGCAAAGCACGCATGGTCTCCCAGCCTTCTTCGATTTGCGCTTCCGGGTTCGGCCAGTGGATCTGGTAGAGGTCGATGGCCTCGACACCTAAACGCTTGAGGCTGTTTTCAAGCTCTTCTCGTACGCTGGCTGCGCTCAAATCTGGGGTGATGTTTTGCTTATCGTCCCAGCGAAAACAGCACTTGGTGAAAATCAGAGGCTTCTCACTCATGCCCTTGATGGCTTGGCCTACTACCTGTTCACTATGGCCCAAGCCATATACCGGGGCGGTATCAATCCAGTTTACGCCTTTGGACAGGGCGTGGTGAATGGTGGCGATCGAGTCTTTGTCTTGTTGCTGGCCCCAGCCGAACTCCCATTTGCCACCCATCGCCCATGCACCGATACCGATCCGTGAGATGTTCAGTGACGTATTCCCCAGTTGCTTAGTGTTCATGTGTCTTTTCCTTATCAACGAAGCATATGGATGGAGTGTAAAAGCTGGAGTTAACTCCAGGTCAAGCCTTGCGTGATCGTTGTAGCAACTGGCTGGGTGATGGCAGGTGATGCTGGCCGCGATTGCGTACAGCAAGCTCGCGCTAACGCAATGGCTGAAAGGAAGCGTGATTTGGCTCGGTCTATAGTTACAGGTAGTTGAACGGCTTGGCCGAAGGCTAAGCGAGGAGTCACCCATGTTGCATTTGGGTATCAGCGCACTGGTGTTGGCCAGTGCCTTATCAAACGTTGGTCATCTGGTTGCGCGCCCCGCGCTGGAGGCCCCGGAATACCTGCGTTACAGCGCACATACACAGATAACTAAGGCGAGCGCTTATGAGGAGCAAGGGCTGGTTAACCCCAAGCCTCAGCAGCATTACCAGCATGTGTATTCAGGCTCGCAAGAAGGTAATGCCCTAGCCGGTTCGTTTGATGCGATGGGTGAGTTTATGCCGTATGCCGAAGGCCAAGAACAGCTGTTCAACTCGATGCTGGAGAACTATCCTACCGCAGCAGGGGACGAAGATTAGGATGCGTTAACACGGATGTACCTGAATGGAAAAATCGCTAAGCTCGATGCTTGGCTTCCACAAGAACAATCTCGATCGCTGTACCAGCAGTTGCTCGCCTACCCCGGGTGGCAGCAGCACAGTATTCGCATGTTTGGAAGGCAGGTTCTTGAGCCGCGCTTGTCTAGCTGGATGGCTGACGATGGAGTCAATTATCGTTATTCCGGCAAGCTGAGAGAGGCAGCTCCGTGGCTCCACGAAGTAAAACAGGTAAACGAAGAAATTTCTGCTTACTGTGGTGCTGATTTCAACAGCGTGTTGCTAAACTACTATAGGAACGGAACAGATAGCATGGGCTGGCACGGCGACAACGAACCCGAGTTAGGCGAGTTACCTGTGATTGCATCGTTAAGCCTGGGAGCGACCAGGCGTTTTTTGTTTCGACATCGTCAAACCAAGCAAGTGATCGAACTGCAACTCGCCGATGGCGATTTGTTGATAATGAATGGGCTTTGTCAGAATCAATGGCAGCACAGTTTGCCAAAATCGCCCGCAGTACAACAACCGAGGATCAACCTCACGTTTCGCGTTACCCACCCAATTGCGTCCGGGTAGTAAAGGAAAGCATTATGCATATTGAGAGCAGAATAGTTGAGTTGTTAAACGCACAGTTTTCTCCGGAAAACCTGCAAGTGGTAAATGAAAGTCATCGGCACAATGTGCCAGCGGGCTCCGAGAGCCATTTTAAGGTGAGTATTGTGAGCCCACAGTTTGCTGGCAAACGCTTGATTCAGCGTCATCGTATGGTCAATCAGGTGTTGGCCGATCTGCTGGCGGATCATATCCATGCGTTGGCCATTCACACCTATACCCCCGACGAGTGGGCGGAGCTGTATCAGATCCCAGCCTCCCCGCCGTGTGCCGGTGGTGAGGCATAGCTAAACCGACAAACGTCGCATAGCAAAAGAGGCTCCTATATATAGGAGCCTCTTTTTTGGCTGTCACCAGCATCACTGGTGACAATAATCCTTGGCCTTGTGTGCGATTTGTTAACTATTTGCCAATCACTGATACGGTATAAATGGGGTTTATTAACGTTTTTTTCAGCCCCTCGCTAGCTGTGAAAACTGTAAATTTTGGCAATTACTAATCTTTTAAAACAATCATTGGCGATAATAGGCAGTTTTCCACTTGAAACGCTGATCACTCTGTAATCTTTAGGACCATCTATATTTTAACGCCTTAGGTGGGAGTTGATCTTGTTGTTAACTCATCTAGGCTTGAGTAGTAGCGTCGCTAACCCTGTATTAACACTTGGTCGAATGACCCGCATTTATGGCCATTTTCCTTGGAGAATGTGGCCTATTTGGTGCTAGAATACCCGCGGTTTTTGTGGCTTGTTAGCTAAATGTCTTGAAAATGTTAGCTAATTATCAGAGCGATTCTCTGTTCAAGCCACGAGAAATATCGCTCGTCTTCCGACCCAACACATGTGTAAGAGAGTATGATTACAATAAACAAAGGCTTGGATCTTCCTATTAAAGGTGGTCCAAAACAGCAAATAGTGGACGCGTCAAAAGTGACCCGTGTTGCTGTGCTCGGCGAAGACTATGTAGGCATGCGCCCTACGATGAAAGTCCGAGTAGGTGACGTGGTTAGTCAAGGTCAGACGCTGTTCGAAGATAAAAAGACTCCCGGTGTGGTATTTACCGCCCCTTGTGCCGGCGTAGTTCGTGAAGTTAATCGTGGTGCCAAGCGTGTACTGCAGTCAGTGGTTATCGAGAAGCAAGACGGTGACAGCATTGACTTTGGTGCGCTGGAACAGACCGAGATCGCTAAAGTAGAGCGTCAGCAGATCGTTGATAAGCTGGTTCAGTCTGGTCAGTGGGTTGCACTACGTACCCGTCCTTACAGCAAAGTACCTGCTATCGACAGCGTACCTTCTGCGATTTTCGTGACTGCTATCGACACCAACCCTCTGGCTGGCGATCCTAAAGTAGTTATCGAAGCAGAAAGCAATGCTTACTTGAATGGTCTGCGCGTGCTAAGCCGCCTGACTGAAGGTGAAGTATTCGTATGTAAAGGCGACTACCAGCTTCCAGTATCCAACGCGGCACGCGTTCAGGAGCAAGTGTTTGCAGGTCCACACCCAGCAGGTCTGGCCGGTACTCACATTCACATGCTAAAACCTGCCAGCGCTCAGCGCATGGTATGGTCTATCAGCTATCAGGACGTGATCGCCTTCGGTAAGCTGTTCGAAACTGGTCGAATCTACAACCAACGCGTCGTTGCCTTGGCAGGTCCTGTGGTTAAAGAGCCACGCTTGCTGCGCACCGAGCTGGGTGCTAACACCGATGAGCTGATTGCCGGCGAATTGGTAGATGGCAACCATCGTGTGATTTCAGGCTCAGTACTGAAAGGTACCCACGCGACTGGTCCTCATGCCTACTTGGGCCGTTACCATAATCAGGTGAGCGCGCTTGAAGAAGGGTATGAGAAAGAATTTATGGACTGGGCTGTGCCTGGCGGCAACAAATTCTCTCTGGCTCGCATCTTCACCTCTGGCATGAACAAAAACAAATTGTTCTCCATGACCACCACTACCGGCGGTAGTGAGCGTGCCATGGTGCCAATCGGTCAATATGAGCGCGTTATGCCTCTGGACATCCTGCCTACCATGCTGCTTCGTGACATGATCGCCGGTGATACCGACGGTGCTACTCAGCTTGGCTGTCTGGAGCTGGATGAAGAAGATCTCGCGCTGTGCACCTTCGTTTGCCCTGGCAAATACGAGTACGGTGACATCCTGCGCGAATGTTTGACCACGATTGAGAAGGAAGGTTAAGCATGAGCTTTTTAAAAGACTACATCGAGAAAATCGAACCTAACTTCCACCCTGGTGGAAAGCACGAGAAGTGGTTTGCGCTTTACGAAGCGACTGCAACCTTCTTCTACACCCCAGGTTTGGTAACTAAGAAGAACACTCACGTTCGTGACGCTATCGACCTGAAGCGCATCATGATTTTCGTGTACGCTGCGCTACTGCCAGCGGTGTTCTACGGCATGTTCAATACTGGTGTGCAAGCCAATGACGCGATTGTTGCCGGCTATGCTGCCCCAGAAGGCTGGCGTACTGCCATCCTAACCATGCTGGGCGTACCTATGGGCGCTGATGCAGGCTGGTTCGCCAGCATGATGTACGGTGCCATGTACTTCGTACCGGTTTACCTGGTGTCGTTCGTGGTAGGTGGTTTCTGGGAAGTACTGTTTGCCTCGGTACGTAAGCACGAAGTGAACGAAGGCTTCTTCGTATCATCGATGCTGTTCCCGCTGATTTTGCCTGCAACCATCCCGCTGTGGCAGGTTGCGCTGGGTATTACCTTTGGTGTGGTTATCGCCAAAGAAGTATTCGGTGGTACCGGTAAAAACTTCTTGAACCCAGCGCTGGCTGGCCGTGCGTTCCTGTTCTTCGCATACCCTACAGGCATCTCTGGTGATGCAGTGTGGACTGCGGTAGACGGTTACTCAGGTGCAACTGCCTTGAGCGTAGCGGCAGCTGACGGTATCCAAGGTCTGACTGAAGCCGGTATCAGCTGGTCTGATGCGTTCTTCGGTAGCATCGCAGGTTCGATGGGTGAAACCTCAACCCTGCTGCTGTTCTTGGGCGGTGCCTTCCTGATGTTCAACCGCATTGCGTCTTGGCGCATCGTCGGTGGCGTGATGATTGGTATGATCGCAACCAGCTTGCTGTTCAACATGATCGGTTCTGAAACCAACAACATGTTCCAGGTTCCACCACACTGGCACTTGGTACTGGGTGGTTTCGCTATCGGTATGTTCTTTATGGCGACTGACCCTGTATCTGCTTCATTCACCAACAAAGGTCGTTGGTGGTACGGCGGTCTGATTGGTGTGATGGTAGTACTGGTTCGCGTAGTTAACCCAGCCTTCCCTGAAGGCATGATGCTGGCCATCTTGTTCGCAAACTTATTCGCGCCTATTTTCGACTACTTCGTCGTTCAGGCGAACATCAAACGGAGGATTGCTCGCGATGGCCAGTAATGATTCTCTGGGTAACACCCTTAAGGTAGTACTGGGTGTTAGCCTTGTTTGTTCCATCATCGTATCAGTAGCCGCTGTTGGCCTGCGCGACATTCAACAGCGTAACATCGTTGAAGACGTGCAGCGCAACATTCTGGCGGTATCGGGCGTTGAGCTCGACGGCCGCAGTGTTGGTGACGTTTACGAAGAAGTGATTGAGCCGCGTTTGGTTGATCTGAACACCGGTGAATTCGTAGATGCGTCTGCTGAAGAAATCGCTGCTTTCGATCAGCGCGCTGCAGCTAAAGAGCCAGAGACCAGCATCCGTCTGACCTCTGAGCAAGACGTAGCTGGCATCGTTCGCCGCGCAAATGTTGCAAAGGTTTACTTTGTGCGTGGCGAAAGCGGTGACTTCGAACGGGTGATTCTGCCGATTCACGGTTACGGTCTGTGGTCGACCATGTACGCCTTCTTGGCAGTACAGCCTGACGGCCAAACTATCGACGCTATCGTTTACTACGACCAGGGGGAAACCCCGGGACTAGGTGGCGAAGTGGCTAACCCGCTATGGCAAGCTAAATTTGTTGGCAAGCAATTGTTCGACGAGCAGGGCAATCCAGCAATCACGGTTGCTAAAGGTAGCGCAGATCCTAACTCCATCCATGAAGTTGACGGTCTGTCAGGTTCAACCCTGACAAGCAACGGTGTAACTAACACCTTTGACTTCTGGCTGAGTGACAATGGCTTTGGCAAGTTCCTGGGCCGCATTCAAGACGGAGGCCTGATCTAATGGCTAATGCTAAAGAAATGAAACAGGTTCTATCGAACCCTGTAGTTTCAAACAACCCTATCGCGCTTCAGGTACTCGGTATCTGTTCCGCACTGGCCGTAACCAGCAGCCTGCAAACTGCACTGGTTATGACCCTGGCGGTTGTTTTTGTATGCTCATTGTCGAACCTGTCGATTTCGCTTATTCGAAATCACATTCCTAGTAGTGTACGTATCATCGTGCAGATGGCGATCATCGCTTCACTAGTAATTGTTGTAGACCAAATCCTTAAGGCAGTGGTTTACGACATCTCTAAAGAGCTATCGGTATTCGTTGGTCTGATTATTACCAACTGTATCGTGATGGGCCGTGCAGAAGCTTTCGCGATGAAAGAGCCGCCGCTTAAGTCGTTCATCGACGGCATCGGTAACGGTTTGGGCTACGGTCTGATCCTGATGGTTGTAGGCGCGATTCGTGAGTTCTTCGGTTCTGGTTCGCTTTTCGGTATCGAAATCATGCCGCTGGTTAACAACGGTGGATGGTATCAGCCAAACGGTCTGTTGCTACTGCCTGCGTCAGCCTTCTTCATTATCGGCCTGATTATCTGGGTAATCCGTACTTACGACCCAGCGCAAGTAGAGCCAAAGGAGTAAGCTAGTGGAACATTATATTAGTCTCTTCGTTCGCTCTGTTTTCATCGAAAACTTGGCGCTCGCTTTCCTGCTGGGTATGTGTACCTTCCTGGCGGTATCGAAAAAGATTAAAACCTCTTTCGGTCTGGGTGTAGCGGTAATCGTAGTACTGGGTATTGCGGTTCCGGTAAACCAAATCATTTACACTAGCCTGTTGGCGCCGGGTGCGCTGGCGTGGGCTGGTCTGCCTGAAGTTGACCTGAGCTTCCTGAACTTTATCGCGTTCATTGGTGTGATCGCGGCACTGGTACAGATCCTTGAGATGGTACTGGACAAGTTCTTCCCAGCTCTTTATCAGGCTCTGGGTATCTTCTTGCCACTGATCACCGTGAACTGTGCCATCTTTGGTGCCGTATCCTTCATGGTACAGCGTGAGTACAACCTGGCAGAATCTTTCGTTTACGCCGTAGGTAGCGGTGTGGGCTGGATGCTGGCAATTGTTGCTCTGGCAGGTCTTCGCGAGAAGATGAAGTACTCTGACGTGCCTCCGGGTCTACGTGGTTTGGGTATTACCTTTATCACCGTAGGTTTGATGGCGATGGCTTTCATGGCGTTTTCAGGCGTTTCGCTGTAAGCGGCCAATAACTACAAGGAAAATAGTCGATGGAAATTATTCTCGGCGTAATGATGTTTACCTTGCTCGTCTTGGCCTTGGTAGCAGTGATTTTGTTTGCTAAGTCTAAGCTCGTAGCTTCGGGTGAAATCAAGATCACCATTAACGGTGATCCAGAAAAGACCATTACTACCAGCGCCGGCAGCAAGCTGCTGAACGTGCTGGGTAGCAACGGTATCTTTATTTCTTCTGCTTGTGGTGGCGGTGGCTCGTGTGGCCAGTGTCATGCAACTGTTAAGTCTGGTGGCGGCGACATCCTGCCAACCGAGCTTGACCATATCTCTAAGGGCGAAGCCCGCGAAGGTTTGCGTTTGGCCTGTCAGGTTAACGTAAAAGAAGATATGGAAATCCAGCTTCCAGAAGAGATCTTCGGTGTGAAGAAGTGGGATTGTGAGGTTATCTCTAACGATAACCAAGCTACCTTCATTAAAGAGCTGGTACTGCAGATCCCTGATGGTGAATCGGTACCGTTCCGCGCCGGTGGTTACATTCAGATTGAAGCGCCTGCTCACCACGTTAAATTCTCTGACTTCGATATCGAAGATCAGTACCGTGGCGACTGGGACCACTTCGACCTGTTCAAGCTGGAATCAAAAGTAGACGAAGAAACCATTCGTGCATACTCAATGGCTAACTACCCTGAGGAAGAAGGCCTGATTATGCTGAACGTGCGTATCGCTACCCCGCCGCCAAACGATATGACTCTGCCTCCGGGCAAGATGTCATCGTTCATCTTCAACCTGAAGAAGGGCGATAAAGTGACTATCTCTGGTCCATTCGGTGAGTTCTTCGCCAAAGAGACCGACAACGAGATGGTATTTATCGGTGGTGGTGCTGGTATGGCGCCAATGCGTTCACACATCTTCGATCAGCTTAAGCGTCTGAAGTCTAGCCGTAAGATGAGCTTCTGGTACGGTGCCCGTTCACGTCGTGAGATCTTCTACCAAGAAGACTTCGATGGTCTGGCAGCCGACAACGAGAACTTCCAGTGGCACGTAGCCCTGTCTGACCCGCAAGAGGGCGACAACTGGGATGGCTACACCGGCTTCATTCACAACGTTCTGTTCGAGAACTACCTGCGCGACCACGAAGCGCCGGAAGATTGTGAATACTACATGTGTGGTCCACCGGTGATGAACGCGGCTGTGATCAACATGCTCAAAGATCTGGGCGTTGAAGACGAAAACATCATGTTGGATGACTTTGGTGGTTAATTCGTGAAAACGACCTTAAAGCAATGGCTGGCCCTTATCGGGCTGGCCTTTTTTATTAGTGGCTGTGAGAAATCCAGCGATCTTTACACCCTGCAGATTACCGGCTCGACCATGGGCACCTACTATCAGGTGAAAGTGGTGGATACCAAGGCGCAACTGCCCGACGGTGAGGCGCTACAGGCATTGATTGATGATGAACTGGAAGCGGTTAACGATGAGATGTCGACCTACCGCCCCAGCTCCGAGATCTCGCGCTTTAACCAGTCCGAGGGCAGCGAGCCGATGGCAATCTCATCGCACTTTGCCTATGTGATGGACGCATCCATTGCGCTCTCAGAGGCAACTGTCGGGGCGTTTGACCCAACTGTCGGCCCCTTGGTCAACTTGTGGGGGTTCGGCCCTGAAGGTCGCCCGGAAACCATCCCTAGCGATGAGCAAGTGGCACAAGCGAGTGCGAAAGTGGGTTATCAGCACCTAAGCCTGCAAGATGGCATGCTGAGCAAGGCTGTTCCAGAGCTGTATCTGGACCTGTCGGCGATAGCTAAAGGCCATGGTGTGGACCGGGTTGCCGAGGTGTTAGAAGCGCAAGGCGTGGCCAACTACCTGGTAGATATCGGCGGTGAGCTGCGCCTGAACGGGCACAACGACAAAGATGCACCTTGGCGCATTGCGGTTGAGAAACCGGTGGCAGGTGGAACGGGCGCTATCCAGAAGATCATCGCCCCGGGTGATGGTGGGCTGGCAACCTCCGGCGATTATCGAAATTATTTCGAGCATGATGGGGTCCGTTATTCACACACCATCAATCCTGCGACTGCTAAGCCAATTGCCAATAAGATCGTATCCGTGACAGTGGTAACCCAAAGCAGTATGATGGCCGACGCTTATGCAACCGCCTTCACCGTTATGGGTGTTGAAGCGAGTATGGCCATGGCAAAGGAGCGGGCACTGGCTGTGTATATTATCGAGAAACAGGGTGAAGAGTTTGCTGAACATATCAGCGACGCATTCGCTCCTTTGATTCAGCAGTAGCCAAAAGTCGGGCACTGCTGAGGGCAAACTAGAGGTAATCAATGGCGTACTTTATCGCGACCTTCGTATTTTTCCTGGTGATCATTGCCGCCATGGCAATTGGTTACATTGTGCAGCAGAAAACCATCAGCGGCAGCTGTGGTGGACTGGCATCGGTGGGCATCGACAAAGAGTGTGACTGCCCAGAGCCTTGTGATCGTCGTAAGGCGAAAATGGCTAAGGAAGCGGCCAAAGAGAAGACTCGCCAGGCGATGCAAAAAGAGAATCGCATTATCTAGTGCAACCCAGCCCTGGATGACCATAAACGGCCCTATGCGGCCGTTTTTTTGTGGCTGCGATATGCTCCCAGCACCTTGTTTTATCTCCTTCCCCAAAACTTTTGGCCAAAGCCCAAAGCTGCTGTGTATACGGTTACATGTCGGTTAATAATTAAGTTACACGGCAAGTCTGAAAAGCAATCAATCAGAACGTTTATACGACATGGCCCCGCTTAATAAGGGACTTGTAGTGATATTTTGTAACTATGATGCAAACAAAGATACTTGAGAAAGAGGTGTAAACGTTTCCATTTATGTCTTTTCGATCACAGAAATGCCAGTGGGAATGTAGATAATGCGCACTGTAACTAATTCGTAAAACAAGGGCAGTACGAGTGTCTGACTCAACGATTTCATTTAAAACTAAACTCTCTTACGGTATCGGTGCCTTGGGCAAGGACTTCGGTTGTGCACCTATCTACCTGTTTCTAATGTTCTATTTCACCGATGTAGCGGGTATTTCAGCTGCATTCGTGGGTACTATCTTTTTAGCAGCGCGGATCATTGACGCGATCACCGACCCGATGATGGGCATGGTGGTGGATAACACCCGCTCGCGCTTCGGTAAGTTCCGTCCATGGATTGTGATTGGCACCCTGATTAACTCTGTGGTGTTGATTGCACTGTTTAGCACCCACAACTTTGAAGGCACTGCGTTGCTGGTCTACGCAACGGTGGCTTACATCCTTTGGGGCCTGACTTACACCATTATGGATATCCCATACTGGTCAATGATCCCGGCACTGAGCAACGCCCGTGAAGAGCGTGAGAAGCTGGTTGTTTGGCCGCGCTTGTTCGCTAGCTTAGCGTGGTTCCTAATGGGTACTTATGGCCTGCATGTGGTGGGTGTACTGGGTGGCGAAGACCAAGGTCAAGGCTTTACCTATCTGGCAATGGGTGTTGCGGTATTCTTCGTATTCAGCGCCATCCTTACCGGCATCAACGTGAAGGAGCAGGCTAAGGTCTCTGCAGGCGTAACCGAGCGCTTTAACGTACGTGATGTTATTCAAATCATCGGTGGCAACGATCAGCTTAAAGCGCTAATCGGTACTGTATTGTCGTTCCAAGTAGCAAACATGCTGGTTAGCGGCTTTGCTATCTACTACTTCGCCTATGCACTGGGTAATGAAGCGCTATTCCCAATCTACATGATGGTAGCGGGCGCTGCTGAGATTGCCGGTGTATTCTTGTTCCCTCGCTTGGCGGCATGGCTACCACGCAAGAACCTATGGATTATCGCCTGTGGCGCTGCGATTGCGTCTTCAGTGATTCTACTGGCGATGAACCTTGTTATGCCGGGTAACGCAATTTTGATTGGTCTTGCTGGTGCAGCGATTAAATTCGGTGTAGGTATTACCAATGCACTTCAAACCGTAATGCTGGCAGACGTTGTGGATTACGGTGAGCACAAAACTGGCCGTCGCAGTGAGAGTGTTATCTTCTCAGTGCAAACCATGTTGGTGAAATTTGCCGGTGCACTGGGTGGCTTTATTGTAGGTGTGGGTCTGACCTTGGTGGGCTATCAACCAAACGTGGTGCAAACCGACTCAACCATCTTCGGTATCCAGTTCATGATGCTAGGCATTCCAACCGCGCTGATGTTACTGAGTGTTTGGATCTATAAACGCTTCTACCGCTTGCATGAAGGCTTTACGCCGGAGCAACAAGAAGTCAGCCCCAACGCGGCACCAGAACTCGCATAAGCATAAAACGGCCCCTCTAGGGGCCGTGACTCTTTGAGGTAACGAATGAGATCTTTCAACGATATCATCGCCAGCCAAGACTGGCAGAACCAGCAAGTGGTTAAGCTGAACACGGTGGTGCCTCATACCCCGATGCACAGCTACCGTAACAGCGAAGCCGCAAAAGCCGCGCAACAAAGCCAGCGGCAGTACTTAAATGGCCAGTGGAAGTTCAGCTTGTTTGAACGCCCCGAAGCGGTGGATGCAGCCGTCATCGACAGTCAGTTTGACGATGCAGCATGGGATGCCATCAAGGTGCCCAGCAACTGGCAGATGCAAGGTTATGACAAGCCAATCTACTGCAACATCAAGTATCCATTTACTGACAACCCGCCTTATGTGCCGCAACAGAATCCTACCGGGGTCTACCGCCGCCACTTTGATGTCTGCGCTGAGCAGTTGCAAGAGCAAACGCGAATTGTCTTTGATGGGGTTAACTCAGCAATGCACCTATGGTGTAACGGCCGCTGGGTGGGTTATTCGCAAGATAGCCGCTTGCCAGCAGAGTTTGACCTTAGCCCTTACTTGGTAGAAGGCAGTAACAGCCTGACCGTGATGGTGATCCGTTGGTGTGATGGTTCATACATCGAAGACCAGGATATGTGGTGGCTCAGCGGTATCTTCCGCGATGTTTACCTATACAGCAAACCTGCCTTGGCGATTAACGATGTGTTCATCAACACCGAGTTAGACAATTGCTATCGTGATGCAGTGCTAGCGGTAAGCACCCAACTGAGTGCGAAAACCAGTAGTCACCGCGTGAAGGTTGAATTGTTTGACGCTGAAGGCGCGCAGGTTCCGATGTTAGGTGATGCCCTGTGCGGTACAGCTCAGCGTGAAGTTGACGAAAAAGGTGCCTGGGACGATCGCATTGAGCACCGCCTAAGCGTGGCAAACCCACATAAGTGGAGCGCCGAGCAGCCCTACTTGTATCGCTGTGTGGTCAGCTTGCTCGACGAGCAAGGCGCACTGATCGAGAGCGAAGCCTATAACGTTGGCTTCCGCCGGGTAGAGATTATCGATGGCTTGCTAAAGCTTAATGGCAAAGCGCTGCTGATCCGCGGGGCTAACCGTCACGAGCATGACCCAGAAACTGGTCATGCGGTCGACGAAGCCTCGATGCTGCAAGACATCAAGCTGCTTAAGCAATACAACTTCAACGCCGTGCGCACCTCGCACTACCCCAACCATCCGCGTTGGTACGAGCTGTGTGATGAGTACGGCTTGTATGTGGTGGACGAGGCCAACCTCGAGACCCATGGACAGTTCCCGATGTCGCGTCTATCCAACGACCCGACTTGGATCAGCGCCTACATGCAGCGCATGACCGCATTGGTTGAGCGCGACAAGAACCACCCGTCGATCATTATCTGGTCGCTCGGGAATGAGTCGGGCATTGGGCCTAACTTACATGCAATGTACCAGTGGACCAAGCAGCGTGACCCGTCGCGTCCGGTGCAATACGAGGGCGGCGGCGCCAATACTGCCGCAACCGACATCATCTGCCCGATGTACTCGCGCGTCGATCAAATGCAAGACCATGAATCGGTACCCAAGTATCCCATCAAGCAGTGGGTTAGTATGCCCGGTGAGCAACGTCCGCTGATCTTGTGTGAGTATGCCCATGCCATGGGCAACAGCCTGGGTAGCTTTAACAAGTACTGGGATGCCTTCCGCGAGTACCCGCGCCTGCAAGGTGGCTTTATCTGGGACTGGGTGGATCAGGGGCTGTCAAAGACTGACGACAATGGCCGTCACTACTGGGGCTATGGCGGGGACTTTGGCGATGAAATCAATGACCGCCAGTTCTGTATCAATGGTGTGCTGTTCCCTGACCGTACCCCACACCCGGCGCTGTTTGAGGCAAAACGCGCTCAGCAGTTCCACCAGTTTAGTCTCGAAGGCGGCACTCTAAATGTCACCAGTGAGCTGCTGTTTAGCGCACCTGAGTTAGAGCTGCGCTGGTCACTGAAAAAAGACGGCGAAACCATTGCCAGCAACGCACAGCGGGTAACGATAGCGGCCGAGCAAACCGAGCAGTTTGAACTGCTGGAGTCACTCCCTGAGTTCGAACCGGCCTGCGAGTATCACTTCAATGTTGAACTGGTTAGTGCAGAGCCTTGCGCATGGGCCGACGCTGGCCACAGCATCTCAGCGCAACAGTTTGTACTGCAAGCTGCGACTCGTTCGCTAGATAGCAGCGATGTTAAATCAGAGGCGCCAGTTATCACCGAGCAAAATGGTGAGCTGCAGGTGCGCGCGGGTGACAATCAGTTTGTCTTCGATACCAACAGCGGTTACCTGTGCCAGTGGCTGAACAAAGACGTGCCAGTGATTGCCAGCCCACTTCGCGATAACTTCTATCGTGCACTACTGGACAACGACATTGGTACCAGCGAAGCCGATACCCTCGACCCGAACTCGTGGATTGCGCGTTGGAGCGATGCCAGCCTGAATGCCTTAGAGCCAACGCTGCAGCACTTTAAGGTGAACAAGTTGGCAAATGAGCTAGAGCTTGAAGCCGTCTTCCAGCACCGTGCCAATGGCAAACGGGTGCTCGATAGCCACTGGTGCTACCGTATTAACGCAACAGGGCAGATCGATCTAACGGTTGAGGTGGCTGCGCAGACAAGCCTGCCTCCATTGCCTCGTGTGGGGATCGAGTTAGCGCTGCCGGCCAGCGACAACGACGTTGAGTGGTTTGGCCGTGGTCCCCACGAAAACTACCCCGATCGTATCTTGTCGGCCGATGTCGGTCGCTATGCACTGCCGTTAAGCGCGATGCATACCGACTACATCTTCCCGAGCGAGAACGGCCTGCGTAGTGATGTGCGGGAAGCCAAGGTGGGCAAACTGCGGGTTCAAGGTGATTTCCTGTTTGGCTGTAGCGAGTACCCACAAGCGATGCTTGAACAAGCCAAGCACAGCTGTGACCTACATGCCGATGGTAATACTTACCTACGTCTGGATGGCTTCCATATGGGCGTTGGTGGTGATGACTCTTGGAGCCCGAGCGTGCATCAGGAGTTCTTGCTGGAGCAGACGCAGTACCGTTACCGCTTGCAGCTAAGCGCGAGTTAACCGCGCTCAATCACTGTCGGTCAAGCACACATCCCTCGCCTCGGCGGGGGATGTTTGCTTTTTAAGACAGGGCAATTAATGAGTAAGGGGTTTAACCGAGTTACGCTTGACCAAGGTGGGCACAAACACGTGCGGGCTAGATTCTGGGGAGCTGCCTTGGGCCAACTGTAGGGCCAATCTGGCCGCTTGCTCGGCCATCGGTTGAATGGGGTAGCGAATGGTGGTCAGGCGTGGCTTCATGTACCGCGAAATCAAGCCATCATCGAAGCCAATCACCGACACTTGCTCGGGAACGGCGATGTCACTCTCTTCCAGACAGGCCATTGCTCCGGCTGCCATGTAGTCGTTGTACGCCGCGACGGCGGTGACACTCACGCCTCGTGAGAGCAGATCTCGCATCGCCTTCTCGCCGCCTTGCTCATCGGGATAACCACAGGCAATGGCATGCTCTTGTGGGCTGACGCCATGAGCCGCCAGTGCGTCGCGGTAGCCTTGTTTGCGGCTATCGGCATCTTCGATGTCGTGCTCGGAGCAGATATAGGCAATATCGCGGTGGCCTTGATTGAGCAGATACTCGGTGGCCAAGTATGAGCCTTTATAGTTATCCAGCGAGATACAGCGTTCAGGTACTTCATCGAGTTGGCGGTTGATCACCACCAAGCCCGGCACTTCTTTGCAAAACTTGGTTAGGTCCTGATCGCTGAGGCCTTTGGAGTGGATGACAAGGGACTCACAGCGGCTGTTGATCAGTATTTCAATAGCTTCTCGTTCGCTGTCCGCTTCATGATAGCCGTTGCCAATTAGCAGGTGCTTGCCCTGATCGCGGCAGACCAAATCGATCGACTTGAGCATTGCGCCAAAGAAGGGGTTAGACACATCCCCCACCAACACGCCCATAGTTTGGGTGGTTTGGCTAACTAATGCGCGCGCATTCGCATTGGGACGATAGCTGAGCGCTTCCATCGCCTCTGTTACCGCCTTAATGGCTTTTTCGCTGGTTCGAGGGGAGCGGTTTACCACCCGTGATACGGTGGCAACTGATACGCCTGCCAGCTTTGCTACATCCTTTATCGTTGACATATATCTTGTATTTGCTTGCTAATTATTGGTCTTGACTGGTGGTTGCATTCCATTACTTGAAGCGGTGCACTATCTGTACTGCACAAGTGCAAGAGCGGTACATGTTAACGTTTGCCAATTATACGCACGTGATGCGGGTCAAGCGAAGTGGCCGCTAGCATAAATTATGTGCAGCTACCTGTGTTATATCGCAGTTAACTCAGTAAGTTAATAGGGAAGGGCTAATTGTCGCTGGTTACTCAAACTGGGCGTTCCTAGTCAAACATGCTGTGTAAACGTTTACTTTTGTGCCTTGTGTCACAGTATGCTCTGGGATAAACCAGTAAATTAGCCGCAAATTCGAAATAGGGTAAACATAATGGCGCAAAGCTTAGTCCACATGCGTGGTTGCCACACTGAGGTGATACTGGAGATCGGCGACTATGCCGAGATCTTGTATTGGGGAAAACGTTTAAACCATCCGCCAGAGCAGCTGGCATTGGCACTAAAGCGACCCGTTCCCTATGGCCGCTTGGATAAGGATGTATCGCTAAGCCTGCATCCCGAGCTCGCACGTGGCGTGTTTTCAAGCCCGGGGCTTGAGGGACACCGTGATGGCCTGGACTGGGCGCCGGCGTTTACCATTGAGCAGGTCCAGCAGCAGCCCCACTATGTGGTACTGGTGTCAGTGGACAAGCGCGCTGGTTTGCGCCTGCGCACGGAGTTGGTGCTGGAAGAAGACGACGTGCTTAAGGTTCGTCACCAGCTATTCAACGACGCTAAGGGCGACTATCAGGTCACCCGTTTGGCCTCTACCTTGCCAGTGCCTGAGCGGGCCGAGGAGCTAATGAGCTACTACGGGCGCTGGGTGCACGAGTTCCAACAGCAGCGCCACAGCCTGCAGCATGGCGGCTACATTCAGGAGAACCGACGCGGTCGCACCTCTCATGAACACTATCCTGCGTTTGTTACCGGCTCGCGTCATTTTGGCGAAACCAGTGGCGAGGTGTGGGGCTTCCACCTGGCATGGAGCGGCAACCACCGGATGCGCGCCGATGTTAAAACCGATGGTCGTCGCATGGTGCAAGGCGAGGCTTTGTACTTACCTGGCGAAATCAGCCTGAGTGAGGGCGAAAGCCTGACTACGCCGTGGCTGTACGCAAGCTACAGCGACCAGGGGCTAAACGGCATGAGCGCGCACTTCCATCAGCATGTGCGCGAGCAGATCTTGGCAAAACGCTTAAGCCACAAGGCGCGGCCTATTCATCTCAATACCTGGGAAGGGATCTACTTTGATCATGACCCAAGCTACATCATGAAGATGGCCAGTGAGTCTGCCGAGATGGGCGTTGAACGTTTCATTATCGACGACGGTTGGTTTAAAGGTCGCAATGGCGATAAGGCTGCCTTGGGTGATTGGTTCCTCGATGAGCAGAAATACCCTGAGGGCTTGGGTAAGATCGTAGAGCATGTTAATCAGCTCGGTATGGAGTTCGGTCTCTGGTTTGAGCCGGAGATGATCAACAAGGACTCGGATCTCTACCGCAGTCACCCAGAGTGGCTACTCGGGGTAGAAGGCTACGAGCAGCCAACCGGGCGTAATCAGTATGCCATCAACCTGCAGATCAAAGAGGCGTTTGATTATCTATTCGAGCGACTTGATCACTTCCTGAGTCACTACAACATCGCCTACATCAAGTGGGATATGAACCGTGAGATTGTGCAGCCTGGCCACCATGGCCGTGCGGCTGGGCAAGGACAGGTGGAAGCCTATTATCGCTTGGTCGATAAGCTGGCTGCCAAGCACCCGCAAGTTGAGATCGAGTCCTGCGCCGCTGGCGGTGGCCGCATCGATTTTGAGGTGCTTAAACGGACCCACCGCTTCTGGACATCGGATAATAACGACGCGTTGGAGCGTCAGATCATTCAGCGTGGCATGAGCTACTTCTTCCCACCCGAGGTGATGGGCAGCCACATCGGTGCCAGCCATTGTCACAGCACGCGCCGTCGCCACACGATTAACTTCCGAGGCCTTACCGCACTGTTCGGTCACATGGGTATTGAGCTGGACCCGGTCCGCGAAAGCGCCGAGGAGAAGCAGGGCTTTGTAAAATACATCAAGTTGCACAAACGCTTCCGCCCGCTGCTGCACAGTGGTAAGAGCTTTCGGATCCCTGTCGACGACGAAGTGGCGCAGATGGCCCATGGCGTGGTTTGCTGTGACCGTACTGAAGCGCTGGTGATGGTGGCGCAAACTCAGATGCCCACCCATTCGCTAAGCTCTACGCTGCGGATCCCGGGCTTGAACCCACTGGCGCGCTACAAGGTCAGCTTGATCGACCATCCCGAGAATCTGTTCGAAGGTCTGGTTGCTTGCCAACCGGCGTGGACTGAGCAAGGGGTCGAGTTAACCGGCGAATGGTTAGAACGCGCCGGCTTGGCCATGCCGATTATGGACTCAGAGAGTGCTGTGCTAGTGCATATCCAGCAGCTGTAAATCCCTTAGGCCAATAACACCTACGATTCTAAGACAGGCTCTGGCAGTTATGCTGGGGCCTGCTTGCGTGCGCTTTTAACTCATTGAATATAAAGGGAAAAATAATAAGATCTTGCTCACGATTCTCGTGAAAGGCGCTGTAAACGTTTACATATGTCATTAGAATTCGCTCCACAAATTAAGAACAACTAGTGTTTGTTGGAGACATTAATGAAACATCATCGTTTGGCTAAATCGGTTGCGCTAGCAATTGCCATGGGGGCTGCGGCCACTTCTGCAAGTGCAAAGCCAGTGGTAGAAAACCTAACTTACATGGGCTACGCCAAGTGGGGAAACATTTACACCGATAACGATCTTCACAACGATGGCAAAGGCGAGCGCAACGATGTGATTCGTGCCACCGGAGGTTATGGTAACTACCGCTTGGGCAACGAGCTGAACTGGTGGGAAGCGGGTGTTAAAGCTGATGTTTGGCGTGATGGTGAGCAGTACTGGGACACCACGTTGATGTTGGGAAGCGGCGAAGACTGGGGAGATGTGAGCATTATTCAGCTTTGGGGTGCCGGCCATGGCCTGTTCTCAGGTCAAGAGCAAGCATCAATCTGGGCGGGTGAGCGCTTCTACCGTCGCCACGAAGTCCACATGATTGACATCAAGTACTGGGACACCTCAAGCACCGGTGTCGGTATCGAAAACTGGGATTTAGGCTTTGGTAAAGGCCACATCGCCTGGATGGCTCCGAACTCAAGTGCTGATGAGCGCTCTTTGCATCACCTGGATGCCCGCGTAAGCGATATTCGTTTGTCTGACTCTGCCAACCTGACCGTGGGTCTGAACTATCTGTTTGCTCAAAACAGCAGCTACGACGAAGATGACATCACCACCTCCGGTATGATGCTGTCGATGCTCTACAACCAAGGCTGGAACTATGGTCACAACACCTTGGCATTCCAGTTTGGTACCGATGCATTAGCTGGTGGCCTGATGAGCGCTGAAGGCGGTTCAAACCGTAAGTACAACACCGGTGTTGAGCATGATGGCCACAGCTGGCGTATCTTCAACCATGGCGACCTAAACATTCACGATGACTTCGCTGTGATGTACTCGATTGCTTATCAAGACAAGAACCTGGATAACAACGACGGCGAGAAATGGTTCAGCGTAGGTGCGCGTCCTCAGTACCAGTGGAACCACTTTATGGCAACCGCGATGGAAATGGGTTACGAGAGTGTAGAAGCACAAAACGGCGCGGGTACCAACGATATGTTCAAGGTTACCGTGGCGCAGATCTTCCAAGCTGGCCAAGGCCCTTGGGGACGTCCAAGCATTCGCTTGTTTGCCACCTACTCGGAAACCAACGACGAATGGATGCGTGATGGCGTATACGGCGAAGCGACCGCCATCAAAGACAGCGTGGATGAGTGGACCTTCGGTTTCAACCTGGAAACTTGGTGGTAAGCGCGCCACACACAACATCCTAAGTTGACGAAAGCCGGCATGACGCCGGCTTTTGTGTCTCTGCGCTAAGGCGTAGTCGGGTGTTAAAGGCTTAGCTGCCAATAACCCACATCCATCCACTTGCCAAACTTAAAGCCAACATCCTTAAAGTGGCCGACTTTCTCCATCCCTAACTTGTCGTGAAAACGGCTGCTGGCGGGGTTGGGCAGGGTAATCACCGCTATCAACTGCTTGATCTGCTGGGCGCGTAGCCGCTCAAACAAGGCTTGGTACAGTGGGGTAGCGAGGCCAGCACCAGTATGCTGATGGGCCAGATACACTGTTGGCTCGGCGGTAAAGCGGTAAGCGCTGCGCACATGCCAGGCTTTGGCGTAGGCATAGCCCAAGAGCTCGCCATCTTGCTCCATCACCAGCCAAGGAAAGCCGCTGGCTTCAACGTCTTTGATTCGTCTGGCCATCTCGTCAGTTGAGATGGTGTCTTCTTCGAAGGTACTGGTGTCGTGTTGAATATAGTGGTTGTAGATGGTGGTAATGGCGTCGTAGTCGCCGGGGGTAACGTCCCTTATCACAGAGGTATCCTTGTTCTAGTGCTATGGGCTGAGCCTGCCATAACTCGCGGCGAAGGGTCAACTCAGCCGCCTTGCGGGCACAAAAAAGGCCACGCATTGCGTGGCCTGATAAGCATTAAGTCGCGTGACTTACTTGGTGATGCGTAGTACCGCAGTTTCACCAACAGTTACCGCGCCAGACAGCTTGTTCATCTCTTTGATTTCGTCCATGTTGGAAATCACAACAGGGGTCAGAGTTGATTTTGCTTTCTCTTCCAGCACAGCCAAGTCGAATTCGATGATGGTGTCGCCCATCTTCACTTCTTGGCCTTCTTCAGCGATGCGGGTGAAGCCTTCGCCTTTCAGCTCAACGGTGTCGATACCGAAGTGAACGAACAGCTCGATGCCATCGCTAGACTCTAGTGAGAATGCGTGGTTGGTTTCGAAGATTTTGCCGATGGTGCCATCGCAAGGTGCAACCATTTTGTTGCCAGCAGGGCGGATCGCAATACCGTCACCAACGATTTTCTCGGCAAATACAACATCAGGCACTTCTTCAATTGCCACAATCTCGCCAGACAGTGGAGCGATAATTTCGATGCCAGCTGCGTTTGCGCCGTCGTCAGAAATCATTTTTTTGAATTTATCGAAAAGACCCATTTTTGAGCTCCTAATACTCTTAGTTCTTGTCGCTGCTAGCTTAGTTTAGTTAGCGGCCTGTTGTTGAATAAAGTTATCTACCAATGCTTCTACTTCTTGTGCAGTCGGTGCAGCCAAGGCTTGTTCGGCCATGCGCTGTACGTCGGCAAAGTTTGCATTGCGGATCAGTTTCTTCACGCGAGGAATCGAGATTGCGCTCATCGAGAATTCATCTAATCCCATACCCAGTAGCAACAGTGTTGCACGTTCGTCGCCAGCCAGCTCACCACACATGCCAGTCCACTTGCCTGCGGCGTGCGAGGCATCGATAACTTGCTTGATTAGAGTAAGAACTGCTGGAGACAGCGGGTTGTATAACTTAGAGATTAACTCATTACCACGGTCTACGGCTAGTGTGTATTGGGTTAAATCGTTGGTACCAATACTAAAGAACTCAACTTCTTTGATTAAGTGGTGGGCAATTGCAGCTGCAGCTGGTGTTTCAACCATGATGCCCACTTCAACGTTCTCATCGAAGGCTACGCCTTCATCACGCAGTTGTTGCTTCAGTGTTTCCAGTACGTCTTTAAGCTGACGGATCTCTTCAACAGAGATAATCATAGGGAACATGATGCGAACTTTGCCGAAGGCAGAGGCGCGTAGCAGGGCACGCAGCTGGGTGTTCATGATCTCTTCACGGTCGAAGAAGATACGCACTGCACGCCAACCCAGGAATGGGTTCATCTCTTTTGGCAGGTCCAGGTAAGGCAGGTCTTTGTCACCACCGATATCCATGGTACGGATAATCACTGGCTGGCCTTGCATGGCTTCAACAACTTCTTTGTAGGCGTTGAACTGCTCGTCTTCGGTTGGCAGCGAGTCACGGTCCATAAACAGGAACTCGGTGCGGTATAGACCTACGCCTTCTGCGCCGTTGCGGTGAGCGCCGTCAACATCTTTGATGGTACCGATGTTTGAGCATACTTCAGCGTGGTGGCCGTCCAGGGTTACGGCTGGTAGGTCTTTAAGCTTCGCCAGCTCAGCCTTTTCATCGTTGTAGGCTTGTTGGCGCTGCTTGTAAGTATTCAGTTGGTCTTCGCTTGGGTTAATCACAACTTCGTTGTTGATGGCATCCAAAACGATGATGTCGCCGCTTTTCACTTGTTGAGTGATGTCGTTTGTACCTACGATGGCTGGAAGCTCCAAAGAGCGCGCCATAATCGAGGTGTGCGAGGTGCGGCCGCCGATGTCGGTGATAAAGCCCAGAACTTTGTCCAGGTTGATTTGCGCGGTCTCCGACGGGGTCAGGTCGTTGGCAATCAGGATCACTTCTTCGGTGATGGTGCTCAGAGATACGATCTCCAGGCCCAGGATGTTTTTAACCAGACGCGAGCCGATGTCACGGAAGTCAGTGGCACGTTCACGCAGGTAAGGGTCGTCCAGTTCAGACAGCATTTGCGCGTTCTGCTCAATCACGGTGTTCACCGCGTTGTCGGCAGACAGCAGCTGTTCTTTGATACAGGCTACGATTTCTTCTTCGAGCTCTTCATCTTCCAAAAGCATGATGTGGCCTTCGAAGATGGCTTCTTTCTCTTCACCGAAGGTTTTGCCGGCCATTACCTTGATCTCTTCAAGTTGGCTAGCGGTGGTGCTGCGACCATCGAGGAAGCGTTGGATCTCGCTGTCGATTTGCTCAGCAGAGATGTTCGCTTGGTTGATTACTACTTCTTGCTCTGCAAGCAGCAGGGCTTTACCAAACGAGATGCCTGGCGATGCCAGAATACCTGAAATCATAACCTGTACCTATCTGTTAATTCGTTTAAAGACTTTGGGGGAGAGGGGCTTATTCCAACTCGTCCATCAGAGCAACCAGGGTTTCAACCGCTTTTTGCTCGTCTTCGCCTTCAGCGCGAATAACAACAGTGGTGCCTTTGGTCAGGCCTAGAGTCTGCAGCTTGAACAGGCTCTTAGCGCTGGCTGATTTGCCGTTGCTTTCAACGGTGATGTTTGCAGAGAAGGCTTTAGCTTCTTTAACAAACTGAGCAGCTGGGCGGGTGTGCAGACCATTTTCTGCAGTAATGACAACACTCTTCTCGAACATGTGTGCATTCCTTATTAGTGAATTAGCTATAAGCTTAGACGCTTAAAGTTAGTACGTTCGACCGGGACCTTAGCTCAAATCTTGTCATCAAAATTTAACCTAAATCAACAAATCTCGGCCGTACGCCAATGATACATTGGTGAAATCTTGCGTGTTTCGCCAAAAATCTCTTTATTAACAGCGCTTTAAAGATATTTCACGATAAAAACTATGTCTCAGGAATGATACATAATGTTACATTGAGAAACATTTCACAGCGCCCTTTTGACGGGGTGGAGTATAGGTATTTCTCAACTCCTGCTCAATACTTTCGATGTTATTTATAGTAAAAAATTAAGTTTGGTGCGCATAAAAAAGCAGCACTGGGTGCTGCTTTTGTGTTCGTTCTGTGCGGTGATTACTGAACGGTTTCTTGGTCAGTAAAGATGTTAGCGAACAGCGCACTACTTAGGTAACGCTCGCCCGAGCTAGGTAGAATCACTACGATGTTCTTATCGGCGTACTCTGGCTTAGCGGCGATACGGTTAGCCGCCACCACTGCGGCACCTGAAGAGATACCGGCCAGGATGCCTTCTTCTTCCATCAGACGCTGCGCCATCTCGATGGCGTCGTCGTTGCTAACTTGCTCAACCGCGTCAACCATTTCAAGGTCCAGGTTACCCGGGATGAAGCCGGCACCGATACCTTGGATCTTATGTGGACCCGGGGTGAGGTCTTCACCGGCTTTCGCCTGAGTGATTACTGGCGAGTCGGTAGGCTCTACCGCAACACTGGTAATCGCTTTGCCTTTTTCCAGTTTGATGTAGCGGCTCACACCGGTGATGGTACCGCCGGTACCTACGCCGGCTACAAATACGTCGATCTCGCCGTCAGTGTCTTCCCAGATCTCTGGGCCAGTGGTTTGCACGTGGATCTCTGGGTTGGCGGGGTTGTCGAACTGCTGCAGCAACACGTACTTGTCTGGGTCGCTGGCTTGGATCTCTTCAGCTTTCTGAATCGCGCCTTTCATGCCCTTGGCGCCTTCGGTCAGTACCAGGTTTGCGCCCAGTGCTTTAAGCAGCTTACGACGCTCCAAGCTCATGGTGTTCGGCATGGTCAGGGTGATGGGGTAGCCACGAGACGCTGCAACAAAGGCCAGCGCAATACCGGTGTTACCACTGGTTGGCTCGATCAGCTCTTTGCCTTCGCTTAGCAGGCCCTTTTTCTCAGCATCCCACACCATGTTAGCGCCAATACGGCATTTTACGCTAAAGCTTGGGTTACGTGCTTCGACCTTAGCTAGTACCTTACCGTTGCTTACTCGGTTCAGGCGTACCAGTGGCGTGCGGCCAATGGTCAATGAATTGTCTTCGTAGATTTTTCCCATGACGTATCCTTTATTCCTTTACTTGAGGAAGGTTCAATAAGACCAGCGGGTCTGTTTACAGTACCTAGCTTAACTATCTGATTTCTAGGTTGAAGTAACGAATTTTCATAGCTTATGTGATTAGGTGATATGACCTTGAATTTGCCGCTTTTGTTGTGACTCAATGCGCAAATTCTTTGCTGAGCAAACTAATATTAGCTAAAAGCTCTGGAAAAGAAGAACTTAGTCGGTTGAGATCGACAAGCAGCATTTACCCAGGGAGGGGTTATGAGTTTCAACATCCATCTGTTGCTCGCGATGGCGCTTTTTTCGATCTACGGCGTACAGGTATGCCCGTTCTTAGAGACCCAGAGCGTTAGCCAGTTGCTATCGCCGATTGTGATTGCCTTTGCATTGATTGCGCTGTGCCGGGCTCGTTTTCAGCGTTGGGTTGAGCAAGCTCGCGTGGAGCGCCGTCTGCAACGTAGTTTTGTCCTGTATATCGGGCTGTTTGCTGGCGCTGGTGTGCTGATCGCAACGGTAAATGGCGTCGGCTATGGTGCGCCATGGCACTCTAACGCCAAGGTGATTCTCGGCATGCTCTGTCTTGGTTATTTTATTGCGTGTGACCAGGTGCTCGGTTTTCAGCTGCAGCAAGCCAGAATGCTTAAGCAGCAGCAGCAGCAACAGCACCTGCCATTGATCCCACCGCTGGGCTCGTTTGTGCAGCAGTTTATCGGCTTCTCGCTATGTTCGTCGCTGGTGATGGCCTCGCTAGTGTTTTTGGTGGTGAACAAGGACCTCGACTGGCTGGTAATGGTGGGTAGCGAGCGATACCCATTGGCACAGGCTCAGCGTTACATCGTCACCGAGATTGGCTTTGTGACCGCGGTTATTCTGGGTTACGTGATGCGGGTTATTTACAGCTATTCGCGGGTGCTTAAACACCTCCTTCAAGAGCAGCAGCAGGTAATGAGCGCGGTGGGCAACGGCCATTTAAACGACCAAGTGACCGTGAGCCGCAGTGACGAGTTTGGCGTGATCGCCGATCAAACCAATCAGATGATTGCCAGTTTGGCCACCAGCCGCCAAGCGCTGACTCAAACCCGCGACATCGCCATCCTCAGCTTGGCCTCTTTGGCTGAGACCCGTGACAACGAAACAGGTGCGCACATTCTGCGCACCCAGCACTATGTCAAAACGCTGGCTACCCATCTCAGTCAATTGCCGCAGTACCAGCAGGAGTTAACGCCTGACAACATCGAGCTTATCTATAAGTCGGCACCGCTGCACGATGTGGGCAAGGTCGGGATACCCGATGCGGTACTGCTCAAGCCCGGTAAACTCGATGACGAGGAGTGGGCCATCATGCGTCAGCACCCACAGATTGGCGCCGATGCCCTCGAGCAAGCCGAGTTGCAGTTCAGCGAGCGAGACACCGCCTTCTTGCGCTACGCCAAAGAGATCTCGCTCTATCACCACGAACGTTGGGACGGCAAGGGTTATCCCCAAGGCTTAATCGCTGAAGTCATTCCCTTGAGTGCCCGGCTGATGGCATTGGCCGACGTTTACGACGCACTGATCTCCAAGCGGGTGTACAAGCCGGCGTTCTCCCACGATAAGGCCAAGGCCATTATCTTAGAGGGGGAGGGGAATCACTTTGACCCAGCGATCGTGCAAGCCTTTGTGGCCTGCGAACAGCAGTTTGTTGAGATCGCCAAACGCTTCCAAGACGGCGCCCACGTTGCCGCGTGAGCACCAGAGTCTGTGCAAGTTATTGGGTGTAGGCCACCGCTGATACCCGATAGATATCCCGTTTGCGATTAAGGGTGGTGATGTGAAGCGTGTAGTGACTGGCTTGCTGCTCAGTCACCCACTGCCGGGCACTGTGCTTGGCCCCTTCTAGGCTGACAGTGTCTCGGAACTGCTTCTTGGCGATACGGTTTAGCTCCAGGCTCTTGGCTTGTTGGTAGGAGATCTGCTCGGCGGCAGAAGCCATCGCCGCTGGCAGGCTCAGCCCTGCAAGCAAAAGAGCCAAAAACGCCAGTAGCGCGGTGTGTTTCCAATCGATTATTAGTGGTAATCCCCGAATCATGTGTGGCCTCCCCGGGGATATCCCCTTAGCTGGCTATGTCGTCGCGCGATATGCTGTTCGCGACATGTTGTGGGCGATAGTGCTCAACCCAGATGGCGGTGGCGGCCGCTACTGCAATGGGCATCACCAGTATGTTCACCAAGGGCACTGAGCTTAGTAGCACCACCACGGCACCAAAACCTAGATTACGTAGCCGGTCCTGCTTGAGTTCATCGCGCATGTTGGCGAAGGCCACCTTGTGGTTGTCGAAGGGATAATCGATGTATTGAATCGCCATCATCCAGGCGGTGAACAAAAACCACAGCAGCGGCGCGATGGTTTGACCCACCGCTGGAATTAAAAACAGCAGCAGTAGCCCCAGTGCTTTGGGTAACCAGTACCATAGCTTTTGCCATTCGCGCTTTAGAATACGTGGCAGGTCTTTCATCACGGCCCAGATGGTGGTGTCGCCGAGGTTCTCGCCGCTTAGGCTGGCTTCCACTTTTTCTGCCAACAGGCCGTTAAAGGGTGCGGCGATCCAGTTGGCGAGTATTCCAAAGCTAAAGCCGGTTAACAGCAGCACTGTGGCGGTAATTAGCGGCCATAACAACCACTTAAGCCAAGACAGCCATGAGGGCAGCTCTGCCAAGATCTGGTCAATCCAGGCTCCGAGGTTGTAGAAGATATAGATATACAGCCCGAAAAATAGCAGCAGGTTAACCAGCAAGGGCAGCACCACAAAGGGCCGGATCCCCGGCTGCTTGATGATGTTTAGTCCTTGAAAAAAATAGCTAATTCCGCTTTTTGAGGCAATTTGTTTGTGGTTCATCGCTCATTCCTTGTGCCTTTATAGTGCGTCATATTACAAAGCGTCGTGAGCTTTGGTAAAGTGCTGTGCCAGCAAGAACTGATCAACAAGGCCCGATGCGACTTAAGCAAATCCGTTTATCAGGATTTAAGTCTTTTGTAGAGACCACCAAAATCCCTTTCCCCACCGATATGACGGCGATTGTCGGGCCGAACGGCTGTGGCAAGTCGAACGTGATTGATGCGGTGCGCTGGGTATTGGGGGAGAGCAGCGCCCGCAACCTGCGTGGCGATGCCATGACCGACGTGATCTTTAACGGCTCCACCCGCCGTGCGCCGGTGTTCAAAGCCTCGGTGGAGCTGGTGTTTGATAACCAACAGCAGCGCCTCGGCGGCGAGTACGCCAGCTATAGCGAGATTGCGGTACGTCGTGAGGTCACCCGCGAGGCTCAGAATACCTATTTCTTAAACGGCGCCAAGTGCCGTAAGAAAGATATCACCGACCTGTTCTTGGGCACCGGCCTCGGGCCGCGTAGCTACGCGATTATCGAGCAGGGGATGATCTCCCGACTCATCGAATCCAAGCCCCATGAACTGCGGGTGTTTATCGAAGAGGCCGCTGGAGTCTCCAAATACAAAGAGCGCCGCCGCGAAACCGAAAACCGCATCAAGCACACCGAAGAGAACCTGTCGCGCCTTAAAGACATCGAATTCGAACTGCAGCAGCAGGTCAATAAGCTAAAGACCCAGGCCTCGGCCGCGCGCCGCTATCGCGAGTACCGCGAGCGCCATCGCCAGCTAAAAGCACTGATCGCCCAACAAGAGCTGCAACGCCTCGACTACCAGTTGGATAACTTCGACAGCCTTATCGAGCAGCAGCAAGACCGCCAGCAGGCTCTGCAAACCGAGATTACCCAGTTGGAGAACCAACTGGCCTTGGCGGCGAATCAGATTGCCGACTCACAGGCTCAGGCCCAGCAGAGCCAGCAGCAATTGTTCGAGCTGAAAACCCAACTGGCCAAGCTGGAGCAACAGCAACGCTTCCACGCCCAGCAGCAGAGTCAGGCGGAAGAGCAGCGCGCTCAGCTCACCCAGCAACAGCAGCAAATCAGCGAGCAGTTGACTGAGCTCAACGAGCAAGCTGAAGAGCTGGCTATGGAGAGCGAACAGGCCGAAGAAGCGATGCTGGTCGCCGAAGCCGCCATCGAAGAGCAGCAGCAGGCACTTGAGCAGCAACATGGTGCATCGCAAAGTGACAGTAGCCAGCTCGCGCAAACCCAACAGCAGTGGCAACAGCTACAAAGCCAGCAGCAACAACTGGCGGCCAAGCGCCAACACTTTGCCCAGCTACAAGGGCGACATAGCCAACAAGTGGCACAGGTTGAGCAGCAGTTGGCCCAACTGCCTGCAGAGCAGCAGCACCGCCTCGAAGAGCTATTGCTGCAACAAGAAGAATCCCAGGCCCAGCTACTGGAGCTCGAAGAGCTTAAATTGGCCGAGCAGCAAACCCTGCAGCTGCAGCAAGCGCAAAGCGAGCAGGCCAAACAAGCGCTGGAGCAGCAGCGCCAAGCCCACCTGACCATCAGCCTCAAGCTGGAGAATGTTGAACAGCTGCTGGCCAATGTGCCCTCGGCCGCCGACCAACCGCTGCGCGATGCCTTGTCCATCGACCCTAACTGGGCCAAGGCCTGTGATGCCATGCTGGGTCAGTGGCTGGAGGCGGAGTATGCCGATGAGCTGGCCGCTGAGCATGCGCTGGCACTGCGCAGCGCCCACGCCGAGCCTTTGCCGCGCGCCGAGCTGCTAGCAGGCTTGCCAACGCTGGCAGCACAAATCGATGGGGCCGACCTCAGTTACCTGTGCGGTGAAGTGATGCTGGTTGAGCAGCTCGAGCAGGCCTTTGCGCTGCGCCAGTATCTGCTCCCCCAGCAGTCCTTACTCACGCCACAGGGTGAGTGGCTGGGCCGCGATTGGCAGTGCCTGAACGTAGGGCAAGGCCGACCTGCGGTGATGAGTCTGCGCGCCGAGCAGCAACAGCTACAGACTGAGGTTGATGAAAGCGCAGCGTCGTTGACGACGGCAGAGCAACACTATCAGCAGCAACAGCAAGCATTGGAGCCGATTCAGCAGCAGTTGGATACACTCACCAGCAATATCGGCGGCCTGAATCAGCAGCTTAACCAGCTAAAGCTGGATGTCTCTTTAGAGCAGCAACAGCAACAGCAAGGTGCGCAGCGCGCCGAGCAACTGAACCAGCAGCTGGAACAGCTACACCTGCAACAGGCGGAAGACGAAGAGCAGCTATTGCAGTTAGAGGCCAGTGAGGAAGAGCTGCAGATCCAACTCTTGGAGCTAGAGCCGCAGCTGGCAGAGCTGCAGTCGCGCAGTGAACGCGCCCACAGTGCACTGCGCCAAGCCGAACAACAAGCGCAGGCGCTACAGCAGCAGTACCATCAAGCCCAGCTCAACGCTCAGCAGCTGGCCAGCCGCCAGCAACACCAGCAGCAAAGCCGTGCCCAGCTCGAGCAGCAGCTTGGCCAGCTCAATCAGCAGTTGGAGCGTCTCGCTACCCATCAACAGGTCGAAGACCCCGCCGAGGTGCAAGCGCAGATCGAAGAGATACTGGTGCAGTTGGTGGAAAGCGAAGAACAGCAACAACAGATCCAGGCTGAGCTGCTGAGCCATACCGAGGAGCAGCAACAGCAACAGGCACGCCTCAAAACCGCCCAGCAGCAGTTGGGCGAGGTCAATCAGCTCAATCAAGATCATCAGCTACAGCAGCAAAGCCTGCTGACCCGCCGTGGGGTTATTCTCGAGCAACTAGCCGAACAGGGCCAAGACTTAAAAAACCTCACCATGGACTTGCCTGAGGCCAGCCTTGAGCAGGACTACCACAAAGAGCTGGAGCAAGTAGACCAGCGCTTGCGTCGCTTGGGCGCGGTTAACCTGGCCGCGGAAGAAGAGTTTGAGACGCAGAATCAACGCTACCAGGAGCTGGTTGGGCAGATCGCCGATCTGGAAGCGGCGTTGGAAGTGCTGGCCCAAGCCATCACCAAAATCGACAAGCAAACCCGGGCACGCTTCAGAGAAACCTTCGACAAGGTGGATGCTGATTTACGTCAACTGTTCCCGAAGGTATTCGGTGGCGGTACCGCGTGGTTGGAGCTGAGCTCAGAAGATCTGCTGGAGACCGGGGTGACCATTATGGCCCGGCCTCCGGGTAAGAAAAATGCCAGTATCAGCTTACTATCTGGCGGAGAAAAAGCCCTTACCGCACTGGCGCTGGTATTTGCTATATTCCGTCTTAATCCCGCACCATTTTGCATGCTCGACGAAGTCGATGCTCCGCTTGACGAAGTTAATGTAGGACGATTTGCTGATTTGGTGCATAGTATGTCTGATACGGTTCAGTTTATTTTCATCAGTCACAATAAGGTGACGATGGAGAAGGCCTCGCAGCTTGCTGGTGTTACCATGCAAGAGCCCGGGGTTTCACGATTGGTCGCTGTGGATATCGCGGAAGCGTTCGCCATGGTGGAATAGGATACAAAGAGAAGAATTACATGCAGGAACTACGCATCGTACTGATCATCGTTGGCATTATTTTGATCATTGCCTTGTTGGCCCATGGATTTTGGAGCAGCCGTAAGCAACGCCCAGAAAAATTGGTCAGTGCCAAATCGAGTAAGTCGAAAAAGGGCAATGTACCGCGTGATGATCAAGGCTTTGACGAGCTAGGTTTGGGCGAAGCGCGCGTGATTGGCGGCGACCCCATCGATCAGGCGGTGGAGCACGCGCAAGCCAAAGAGGCCGCCGATTTCCAAAAACAGTTCCAGCAAGCCCAGCTGGCTGAGCAAGCTGCTCAAGCTGAACCAGAGCCCGCGCGCGTGGAGCCACAAATTAGTGATTCAGTTGCTGCCAGCGGTGCAGAGAAAAGTACCGGCCGCGAAGAGCCGCAATTCCACTTCAGTGCAGTTGACGAGATTAAATCTGAGCCTGAAACCAAGCCTGCCGTGGCTAAACCTGCTGCCGATCCCGCACAACCTGCCAGCCTAAGCCAGCAGGTTAAACAGCGTATTCAACGTGGCGAAACCGCCGCCCCGGTTGCCCAAGCTCCAGCCAAAGAGCCGGCAGTACCGCCAACGCTCGAAAGCAGCCTGTCTGATGACGCGCCGCAAATCGAAGGGGTGAACAGCGAGCCTGCGGTCGAACCCGCACCAGAAAGTGCGCCGTCTGTGGCCGACACGCCAGCACCGAGCAAGCCCAGCGCCGATATCGAGCCGCCTTCGTTTATGGAAACCACAAATCCACTGCCCGAGGGTATGGACAGCGCTGAGCCCGAGCCGGTGGTTGAAGAGAAAGACCCGAATCAGCCCGACGATGTGTTCGTGCTAAATATCTCAGCGCCACGCGGCAAGCCGTTTAAAGGCGAGGTATTGCTGGAGTGTCTGGCCTCGCAGGGCATGCAGTTTGGCGAGATGGATATCTTCCATCGCCACCTCGATCGCAATAGCGACAGCCCGGTGATCTACAGCCTGGCCAACTCGGTGAACCCCGGCACCTTCGATATCGACAATATGGATGATTTCGAAACCACCGGCATCACCCTGTTTATGACCGTGCCCTGTGCCGGCATGCCAACCAAGAACTTTTCGCTGATGTTCAATACCGCCAGCAGCCTGGCGAAGAACCTTGGCGCGGTGCTGCTTGATGATCAACGTAATCCGTTGACCAAGCAGACCGTTAACCATTACGAGCAGCGGGTACGCGAGTACGAACGTAAGCAACTGGTTACCCACTAGTTTTAACTTAATATGATTCAGGGCCTTTCCTTGGAAAGGCCCTTTGTGTTTCAGAGAGCAGCAATGACCGATATTCAGCAGCAGATGGCGACCCTGCGCCAACAGATTGAAGACTATAACTATCAGTACTATGTGCTGGATGACCCCTCGGTGCCCGATGCCGAGTACGACCGGGTATTCCGCGAGCTGAAAGCCTTGGAGCAGCAGCATCCTGAGTTGGTGGGGAATCACTCGCCGACCCAGCGGGTCGGAGGTCAGGCGCTCGAGGCCTTCTCGCAGATCCAACACGAGATGCCGATGCTGTCGCTGGACAACGTATTCAGCGAAGAAGAGCTGCAGGCCTTTGAAAAGCGCATCCAAGACCGCCTCTCCAGCACCGAGACACTGAGCTACTGTGTCGAGCCCAAGCTCGATGGTCTGGCGATCAGCCTGATGTATGAGAACGGTGAGCTGCAGCGCGCCGCCACCCGTGGTGATGGTACTACTGGCGAAGACGTTAGCGAGAATATCCGCACCATCCGCGCCATTCCCCTTAAGCTGCGCGGCGAAGGCTGGCCGGAGCGCTTAGAAGTGCGCGGCGAGGTGTTCATGCCAAAGGCTGGTTTTGACAAGCTCAACCAACAAGCCCGCGAACGTGGCGATAAAACCTTCGCCAACCCGCGCAATGCGGCCGCCGGCAGCCTGCGCCAGCTCGATCCCCGGATTACCGCCACGCGCCCGCTGGCGTTTTATGCCTACTCCATCGGTGTTGTCAGCGAAGCGCTGACCGATAGCCACTACCAGAATCTGATGCAGCTTAAAGAGTGGGGGCTGCCAGTGTGCCCTGAAGTACGCACCGTGGAGGCGGCCAGCGCCTGTCAAAGCTACTACCAAGAAATTGGCGAGCGCCGCAACAGCTTGGCCTACGAGATTGACGGGGTGGTTTACAAGGTCGACAGCCTGCCCTTACAGCAACAGCTTGGTTTTGTTGCGCGCGCGCCGCGCTGGGCCACCGCTCACAAGTATCCGGCTCAAGAAGAGATCACCATCCTGCGCGATGTGGAGTTTCAGGTGGGCCGCACCGGCGCGATTACCCCGGTTGCGCGGCTGGAACCAGTGTTTGTCGGCGGTGTGACGGTTAGCAATGCTACTCTGCACAACGCCGATGAGATTGAGCGCTTAGGCGTGAAGATTGGCGATGCCGTTGTGGTGCGCCGCGCGGGCGATGTGATCCCGCAGGTCGCTCAGGTGGTGCTAACTCGCCGCCCGGATGATGCCGCCGATATCGTCTTCCCCGAGCGCTGCCCGGTATGTGACAGCCATGTCGAGCGTATCGAAGGCGAGGCGGTGGCGCGCTGTGTGGCCGGTTTGCAGTGTGGCGCCCAGCGTAAAGAGGCGCTTAAGCACTTTGTCTCGCGCAAGGCGCTGGATATCGATGGAATCGGCGACAAGTTGGTGGAGCAGCTGGTGGACGCCGAGCTGCTATTGCGCCCCAGCGATCTATTCCACCTCGATGAGCAGCGCACTAAGCTGCTGCAGCTTGAGCGAATGGGCAAGAAGTCAGTGGACAAGCTGCTGGCAGGCGTGGAAGTTGCGCGCGAGACCACCTTGGCCCGCTTTATCTACTCACTGGGCGTACGCGAAGTGGGCGAAGCCACCGCAGCTAACTTAGCGCAGCACTACAAGAGTCTGGAGGCGATTATTGGTGCCTCGGTGGATAGCCTGCAAGAGGTGAGCGATGTCGGTGAGATTGTCGCCAAGCATGTGCACTTCTACTTCAAAGACGAAACCAATCTTGAACTGGTATCCCAGTTGGCCGAAGAGCTACGCTGGCCCGCCATCGAAGAGCCCAGTGACGATCAGCCCCAGCCGCTAGCGGGTAAAACTGTGGTACTCACCGGCACCCTGAGCCAACTCGGCCGCAGCGAAGCTAAGCAAGCGCTGCAGGATCTGGGCGCTAAGGTGACCGGCTCGGTATCCAAGAAAACCGATCTGCTGGTGGCTGGCGAAGCCGCAGGCTCCAAGCTTGCCAAAGCCCAAGACCTGGGTATTGAAGTGTGGGATGAGCAGCAACTGCTGAGCATGCTCGGGCGCAGTTAAGCGTATTTAGCCACCCAAGAGCAGCCGCTAGCTAGCGGCTGTTCTTGTTGTTGCCTGTTCTTAGTTAGCGAGTATCTGGCGTTTGCCAATCTAGCTTGAGGTAGCCCTTGCTCAGCTTGGTTTGCCTTTAAAAGATCGACTCTGTGTTAAAGAAATGCGGTATTAACATGTCGAAAAAAATCAACATCATCTTGGGTGATATCTGGGTAATCTGCTTGTTTGGCTATTTGCTGATTGGCTTACCCCTTACCCTTATTGCTTACAGCCTAATGGTATTTGGTGAAAGCTATCTTTCAGGATTAACGCTCTTTGTAACGGTAGTCAGCGTTCATCTGTTGCTGGTCTTTGGGGCTCCCGAGGTCCTTCATCGACTACCCATTGAGTATCGGACCTACTCTAAGATCAAATCGTCTGTTGAGCATTTACTGAGTTTGATTGAGTGCCCGTTTTATAAGTCCGAAAAACCAGGCATCCTTATCTTGGCCTACCTAATGTTGGGCTGGATCCCACTTATTCTCGCTTTTGTTATCTACTCCGTTGCCTACTTGTTTATCTAAGCGTGTTTGAGTGGTTTTGTAGCTGCGAAGTCACAAACAGGACGGGTCTGCATTATTAAAAAGGCCACTTAAACAAGTGGCCTCGCTGCGCTAACTCTTAGTCAGCAGCACTGTTACTTGAGTAACCGCGCTATCGTTCGATCAACCGCGCTTGGCACGCAAACGGCTAACTGCTCGCTCCACGGTTTGCTCAGCCACACCCAGGTAGTTGGCTGGGTTTAGTGCGGCAGCGATCTCTTGCTCGTTCATCACATCGGTGATCGCAGGCGTTTGGCGCACCACATCATTGAAGTGGGTGCCCGGCGCTGCATCGGCAATGGCATCTTTTACCACGTCGTAGGCTTGGGCGCGGCCGATCTTCTCAGCCAAGTCATTCATCACCGACTCCGACATCACGTAGTTCTGTGAGGCCTCGAAGTTCTCCAGCATACGGTCTTGGTTGACGATCAGTTGGTCGAACAGACGCTGGGCGCGGTGGATGTTTTGGTCGGTCACCATAAACGAGTCAGGGATCACCGACCACTCCAGGATCCACGGTGAGCCTTGGCGGGTATCGCTGTGGCTAAGCATATCCATAGCCGCGCTGTTGTACATGCTGGCCATACGAGTCAGGCCGCCCATAAACTCGGAAGCGCGTGGGTTGCGTTTTTGCGGCATGGTAGAGCTAGCACCGCCTTCACCTTCTTGAACCTCAAGGATCTGAGTGCGGCTTAGGTTGTTTACATCGATGGCGATGCGGCCAAAGGTACCATTCACCAGCGCCAGGGTTTGCACTACCTCAGCGAAGGTATCGCGGCTTGGGTTCCACGGCGCCTCGGGCACCTTAAAGCCAAGCGCTTTGGCTACACCGGCTTGCAGCTCTAGGCCTTGCTCATCGTAGGCGGAAAGGGTGCCCACGGTTCCGCCGATTTGCACGGTCAGGCGCGCGGCAACCTCGTCTAAGCGGTCGATATGGCGGTCCAGTTCACTCATGTAGGTCAGCAGGTACAAACCAAAGGTCGTTGGAATAGCATCTTGGCCATTGGTGCGTGACAGCATCACTGTGGCCTTGTGTTGCTCAGCCAGATCCGCCAAGTGCAAGGCCAGCTGTTGCAGCTCTTGGCGCACCTGCTTGATGCCTTTGTCGATTTGCATCACGGTGGCGGTGTCCATGATGTCTTGAGTGGTGCTGCCAAAGTGCAGGTAGGTTGCCACGTTCTCGTCGCCCGCTTTGCGCAACTGACCAAGCAGCGGGTTAATACCTCGACCTACCCGGTTGGTGTTTTGGCGCATTACATCAAAGTCGATCTCCACCTCGTCGGCAGCTTGCTTGATGGAGCGATAGGCCGCCTGAGGGATCATCCCCATCTCAGCTTGGGCCTTGGCCAGCGCCACTTCGACCTCTATCCAATGTTGCACTAAGGCTTGGTCGCTGAAGATATCGCGCATCACCTGCGTGCCGAACAGGTCGCGGTAGACCCGCGAGTCGAATACGCTAACGGCGGCGTGCTCAGTGTGGGCATCCGCCAAAGCGGGAGCGCTGCTGATTAAGGTGGCGGGTAGGCTGCTTAGTGCCAGCGCACTGGCAATCACAAGCTTGTTAAGTTTCATGGTTTATCTCTTGTTGTTAGCGGTTGCCCGAGGGCAACCCGTAAAGGAGGCGAGCAGCAGCTAAGGGCACGCTACTGCTCGCAAGATAGCTATAAGTCGCGAAAAGCGATAAGCGGCAAAGCGTTATAAGCCCAGAGCGCGCCACCACAGCAGGCCGCTGCTCATAAAGATCGCCATCGCCGCGATTGCGATAACCAGTCCGAGCTTCATCCACTCGCTGTCACTGTGATAGCCATAGCCCATCAGCAAAGGGTTACGCGCATGGCTATAGGTGGTGAGGTTGCAGCCAAGGTTGGTTACCCCCGCCACGCACAGGGTGGCCAGTAGTGGGTCGACGTGTAGGCCGATGAGTGCGCCCAATAGAACGGGGGCCAGCGCGACGACTTTGGCGGTAGCAGAGGCAAAGAAGTAGGCGGTAAACAGATAGAAGCACATCATTGCCAGCAGCAAGAGCATTGGTGAGGAGGCGCCTAGCAGAGCAGACAAAGCTTCTGATACGCCATCTCCGACCCAGCTGGTAAAGCCCAGATTGCGCAGATGCTCAGCCATGCCCATCAGTACCGAAAACCACACCAAGGTATCCCAAGCACCTTTCTCTGATTTGACGTCATCCCAGCTAAGCACGCCCAACAGCAGCAAGGCAGATAGGCCGATGAAGGCTGCGCCGGTGGCATGAATACCGAGTGCATTGCCGCCGACCCACATGACGATAAGCGCAATAAACACGCCGATGAGTACCCATTCATCGCGGGTGGTAGCCCCCATCTTGGCCAGTTCACGCTTGGCGAATGCAGGGGCCTCCGGCGTTTGCTGGGTTTGTGGGCGGATAACCCGATACAACACCAGCGGCAGTGACATCAGCAAGGCCAGTGCGGGTACCAGTAAATAGCCCAGCCACTGAGTAAAGCTCAGGCTGATGCCGGCAACTGTAGTGGCAATGCCCACCAGTGCCAAGTTGCCGGCAAAGCCGGTCTGGAATGCCACCGCGGAGGCATCGTTCATGGCGCTGGAGCTAGACATTAAGAATTGCCCAAGCTTGCGGTCTTTCGGGTTAATAGTCTGGGCTAACGAGTGAGAGATCGGTGAGATAATCGCTGCACGTGCGGTGTTACTCGGGGTAGCGGGGGCAATCAGAAAATCTGCCAAACCCAAGCAGTAGGCCACCCGCAGACTCGACTGACCGAAGCGGCTGAGCAGCAGCAGCGCAATACGCCGACCCAGTCCGGTTTTGCTAAACGCGCGGGCAATCATAAAGGCGATCACAATCAGCCAGATCAGCGCGTTATTGAAGTTGGTCAGCGCATTGTTTACCGCCAGTGCGGCACTGGCCTCCCCGGCAGGGCGGAGAATGCAATATGCAGCCATAGCGATAATCGCAATCGCGCCAGTGCTCATCACATTGGCCACAATGGCGGCAATCGTGGCAATAAACACGATCGCTGTATGAAAGGCGGCTTGGCTCAGCGCGCCCGGAGCAGGTAGCTGCCATGCGATAGCGGCGACCAATAATATGATGACCAGAGGTAGCGGCCGTGCTGCCAGTTGGCGGCTCGGAGCGAAGCCCGTGTCGGCTGCGGGCGAGGATAGTGTGGCGGAATCTGACATGAAAGTAATTAACGTATTAAGGATGTACGTACGTTAATCCCGAGGGTAACTTTGAACAATCGCATAGATCGCAGTAGTATTTGCAATAAATGCAAGTAATCAGCCGTTGCGCATTTAAGCGCGCTGTTTAGCGAGTGCCCATGTCCCTTAATCCCAGTCTGAAATCATTACAAATTTTCACTTCTATCATGGACTTAGGTTCGCTCTCCAGAGCGGCAGACAACCATCATCTGAGTGAGTCTGCGGCGAGTCGGCAGTTGGCATCGCTAGAGGGGCAGTTGGGATTTGCCTTGTTCTTTCGTGACAAGCGTCAGCTTATCCCCACCCAGCAGGGCAAGCAGTTCTACCGCGAAGCTCAGCGGCTGCTCTACGCCTTGCAGGAACTTCCTGATATTGTTGAAGATATTAAGCAAAGCCAATATCAGCAGCTACGCTTGGTCAGTGTTCCGCGTTTGGTCAGGCAGATCGTCTCGCCGGCTTTGGCGTGTTTATCACAGCGCTCGCCGGAACTGAAAATCCACTTCGATGTGCAGCCAATGCGCTACATCCAACGTTGGTTGGCGGGCTTTCAGTTTCATATCGGCCTTGGGCGTTTACCCGCTCAGCACTCTGACATCGTGACCGAGCGCTTTGCCAGTTTGCCTGCGGTGGTTATCCTGCCAAAAGGCCACCGCTTGGCCAAACGCAGTGAACTAAGCCTAGACACCTTGCAAGACGAAGCGCTGATAAGCTGCTTTACCCAGCAAACCTTGCTAGGGCGCAATCTGGTTAGCATCTTCAACCTGGCTGGATTGCAGCCCAAGCCCACCATCGAAACGGCCAGCTCGCAACAGGCCTGTAGCATCGTCGCTAGCGGCTTCGGCTATACCATTTCCGATCCACTCAGCGGCCACGACATTGGCGATGATGTGGTGATGGTGCCACTGACCAGCGACTTCGTGTTTGATTTTGCCTTCTTCTTACCGCAAAGCAGCCAATCTCCACCGATGGTGCGCGAGTTTGCCGATGAGGTTCGTGGAGTGTCTGAGGATTACCTTAAGCGACTTAACGCAGAAGGCTTAACTGTTCGTTGAGCAATCGACAGGTCCCTATCTCCTGAGGTTAAATCTGAGAGGCATATTCGCCTCACTGGATTCCATCTGTAGCGTGAAGTCGCTAGTATTAGCCTTAATAATCAAATTGTTATTTAGAGGTGGAGGGCAGCTCACTGTGCGAGACAAATGGCTCGTTAGTTGCCGAGCGCGTCACCCGCTTCGATAGAAATGGAAGTTCAGGAGTTGTCTTTGGATACCGAGCAGTACCCCATCGCAAGCTTTAAGATTAGTATTCCCCATGTTCACGGCAAATTGCTGCCGCGCCCGCAGTTACCCGATCCCTTTTCCCTTCCTATACCGGTTTGGGCCTTGGTTGCTCCCGCGGGCTTTGGGAAGACCTCATTGGCTTTGAGTTGGACCCAGCAAAACGATCGGCAGGCGGTTTGGTATAGCTTGGATGAGACCGACAACGATCCCGGGCGTTTTTTCTCGCACTTGTTCGCCGCCTTGCAGGCGCAGGGAGTTGAGCAGCTCTCGCTTGCTCCTTCTTTGCTCCATACACCGCAGTTGTTTCTGTCACATATCTTGGCCCAGTTAAAGCTCAGCTGCAGGCCATTATTGATTGTACTGGATGATTTTCATGTTATTGAAGAAGAGGGGATCCATAGCCTGCTTCAGCAATTAATGTCCCATTTGCCAGTGCATGTGCGTTTAGTACTTACCTCTCGAAGCTTACCGCCTTTGGGCATTGCCAAACTGAAAGCCAAGGGTTTGGCAATGACTTTGGGGGCGCAGATGTTGCGCTTTAGCCGCGAAGAAACTGCTGACTGGTTTCGCTGTTGCCTTGGGAGCCCGCAATCGGAAGGCAATACTGAGCAGCTTTGGGAAAAAAGTCCGGGCTGGCCGGGGGGGCTGCGTTTACTGAGTATGAGCACCCATGCAGTGGGGATGATGACCATTAGTGACTTACAGAGCCATGATCAAACCTTGCTCCAGCACTATCTGACGGATGAAGTCTATTCCCACCTATCGTCGCAGCTACAAGAATTTTTGCAGCTGACCTGCGTACTCGAGTGGTTTGATATTGAGTTAGCTCAGAGCTTGAGCGAAAGCGCTCAGGCATCCGAGATGATCGTTTATCTGGAAGCGAACGGCTTGCTGATTCGACAGAGCTCGCAACCGCTGTGTTATCGCTACCTAAGCCTGTTTAGAGAGTTTTTGCTGACTCGTTTGAGTGCTTGTCCCAGGCGTTATCAACAGGCTCATCAACGTGCTTGTGAGTTGTTGGCCGTTAGGGCTCGTACTAGTGAAGCTCTGCATTTAGCGATGCAAATGCGCTCGCGGGAAAGCGTAATCGCTTGCTTGCTCAAGCATGGCGACGCCATGATCTTACAAGGTCAATCCCGAAACGTTCAGCAAGGGCTCAGTCGGCTTCGATTTGACGAGTTGAGCGCTCATCCTCAGCTCCTGCTCATGCAGATCCGCTGTGCGCTGTATCGCTATGACATGGAGTCATTGAGTGATTGGCTTCCCGAGGTTGAGCCCTTTTTAGAGCAGCACGCTCAAAGTGAGCTCGCCCAAGACCCAAACATGCAAGCAGAGCTGGCGATTGCCAGGGCGCACATTGCGATTAAACGGGAGCACTGGCAGCTCGCCGACCGCTACCTGCGCGATCTAAGCTGCGACAATCAGCGCATTCAAATGCAAATTTACTCGCTACGCGGCGAGTATACCTTAGCGATGGGTCAACCCGAACAGGCGCTAGTGCTGCTTAATGACGCCTTGAGACTGGCCAATGAGCAGCAAGCGTATGTACTGGTACTATGGCTGTTGGGCTTGATGGCAGAAGCCGAAATGCACACGCTCAAACTGGCGTCCGCAAAAGCGCGCCTGACGATGGCGAAGTCCTTGGCCAAGAGTCATCACTTAGAGGGGCTGCGTATCATGGAGTTTGTCTATCGCTGCCACTTTAAGCTGGCATTGCTTAGTGATGATGTGGCGGCGGCACAACGCGATCTGCAGGCAACCGAGGCGTTAATCGGCGGGCTTAACGGAAAGTGGCAACTGCCACTGCTGATGGAGCAGCTACATCTCGCCCTTCGACATCGACAATGGCTTGACGTACAGCAACTAGGCGTGCGTTTGGATAGCTTGTTAAGTGGTCTGGCAGTGCACCGAGAGTGGACAATTAACGCGGAGACTCTATTACTGAGTGTATGGTTTCAGCAGCGTGATGATGCACGAATTCGTCGCTGGCTCCTCGATCACGCCAACAGCGAGAGTATTGGCAACCATTATTTGTTGCAGCACGGTATCAACAAACTGCGAGCGCTACTCATCCTTAACAAGCCCAGAACAGCGCTGCGCTTGAGTGAGACCTTGCTGGAGAGCGCGGAGCCCCAGCAGCGCTTGGCCAGTTTGAGTATCGCGCTGTTTCGCTGCTTGGCGAACCAACGACTGCAGCGTTCACAAACACAGCTGCAAATGCATAGAGCTTTGCAGCTTGTTGGCGATACGCAGGCATGGGGACTGTTGTTAGAGCCTGACGGAAGCTTTATTGAAACACTGCGCGAGCTAGATATAGGCGACTCACCCGTTGCAAACCAGATCCTCCAAAGAAGCCAAACGAACCGCGATGTTTCAGCCAAACGACCTAGCTTGCTTGTGCACTGTCCGCCAGCCGCCACGCAGCTCGGGGTTTCGCATCGGGAGTGGAAGGTGCTTACGCATATTGCCAATGGTAAAACCAACGAGCAGATTGCTGAGAGCCTGTTTATTGCTCACAGCACGGTTAAGAGCCATATACGACGGATTTACCGCAAGCTAGAAGTATCTGAACGTCAGCAGGCTATTCAGGCAGCCCTGCGGTTACAGCTTTAGCGATGTCCTTCCACCGTATCTCAGGCTGATATGTGAGTACAGCTGCGCACTAGTTTTGATAGCTAAGCAGAGATTTAGATCGCCAGCTTCCTTTGGTCCAACGCAGCCCCATTAGCAGTGCGCGAGTGCATTCATCGATACCAAGGGCAAGCCAAATCCCTAGCAGTCCATAATTAAAGTGAAACACCATCAAGTAGCTAACCGGAACGCAGATGGCCCACATGCACGATACGGTTACCGCCGCGGCAAATCTCACATCACCACTGGCGCGCAAACAGGCGCCCACAACGAAGTTGTAGGATTTGATAAAGGTTACCACGGTCGCAATTACAAACAGCTGACTGCCCAACTCAATCATGGCTTGGTCGTTGGTAAACCTGGTCATAATTGCTTCGCGCCAGTAAAGCAGAGGCGCGGCAAGTAAAGTGGTCGCAATCAGCGCCAGTTGTACCGCTCGCCATTTCTGCTGGCTTGCCCGTTGCCAGTTCTTGGCCCCCACCAAGTGTCCGGTTTGGATTTGTGCGGCTTGCGACAAGGCGAAGGCGCCGACTTCCATCATGGCAATTACGCTGATGACATAAGTTCTGGTGGCGAGCGCGATCACACCAATGGTCGCTATCAAGCTGGTGAGCACCAGTTGGTTTCCGTAGTAAGACAATGGCTCCAGGCTTGCGGGGATAGCGATTTTGCGGATTTGTTGTGCTTGAGTGGATAGCTGTTGCCGGGTCACTTTAAGTGAAACCTTGATAGCGCAGCGGTGCTTGAGTTGATAGTAAAGATTCATCCCGCCCAGTATCCGCGCTAGCACTGTCGCTGCTGCAACACCGCCAACTCCACACTGCAGCTGACTTACCAGCAGGTAGCTAACAACCACATTAAACAGATTCATAAAGACGGCGTTGTACATGGTATAGCGGGTAAAACCATGAGCGTTGAGCATAGATGAGAGGGCCCATACGCCCCCTTGAGCCAGCATGCCACCGCCGACTATCGCGGTGAATACACTGCCATCGCGATTGAGCGAAGGGTCAACGCCTATAAGTTGTGGAAGCACCGGGCTTAGCAGCACTAACGCTAAGCTTAACCCTGCACCAATAAGCAGATTAATCACCAGTATGGTGTTGCAAAGCGTCTTGGCGTTATGTCGGCGGTTCGCTCCCAGATACTGGGTGAGTACGATTCCGCCACTGTTCGCGGTAGTTCCCAACAAAGTGATGGCCAACACAAGTACCACGTTGACCGCGCCAACGGCAGCCGCTGCGTTATCTGAAATCAGACTAAGAATGATGACATCGAGTAGACCCATGGATACCGTAAGGGTCCACTCGATAAAGATCGGCCATGCCAGGCTATGTAAGGTCATCGATTTGTTAACGTGGCTCATTGCTGCTCGCAAGATGATTGAGAAAGTGGTTAGCACCAGTGTGTCCTCTCGCACAGCCTTTGAATATCCTCCGGGGGGCGTAATCTGGGGGCGTAATCTGGGGGCGTAATATCGAAGAAAAGTAGGTATAGCTCAGGTTTATGGCTGGTGCGCGACGCTAGCAATCAATCACGATCTTTGTGCTGCCCAAAGCTGGTCGCGCACTGCAGATTAATACCTCGTCATCAGCGGGGGTAAACCCCGGGCGTGATGGGTAGACCACCTTTCCCGCTGTCAGCTTGCAGGCGCAGGCGCCACAGTTGCCGTTACGGCAGCTGTGCTCGGGGCTAAGACCCTGTTGTTCTGCAAAATCCAGTAGGCTGCCGTGTGTGGGGTGCCAGCTGGCAACAAGGCCGCTTTTGGCGAACTCGACCTCTGCGTGCTCGGCGGTTTGAACAGGCGCTTGTTCTTCTAGCGAGCCTTCAGCAAACAACTCGTAGTGGATGCGCTGGCGGTCGATGCCTCGCTTGAGCAGACCTTGGTATAGGCTGCGCATAAACGCCAGCGAGCCGCATAGGTAGTAGTCGAAATCGCCATTCGGAAGCAGGGGCTTAAGGGTGTCTGCACTCAGGCGGCCTTGGCTGTCGAAGTCTATTTCGGGCCTGTCTTGGGGAAGTGGGCGCGATAGTGCGATATGCAAATTAAGCCAGGCGTGCTGTTGGCTAAGCTCGCGCAAGCGCTTGGCAAAGGGAAGCTCGCCGCTATCGCGTGAGGCATGGATAAACCACAATTGCGCCACCGATAAGCCAGCGGCGGCATCGAGGGCGCGCTGCTCTAGCATGGCCATCATCGGAGTTACGCCCACACCACCGGAAATCAATACCGCAGGCCTGTTTGAGTCGGTCAAGTAAAACTGCCCACTTGGCCGAGCAAGTTGAACGCTATCGCCAAGGCTGAGCTGGTCGTGCAGAGCCCGAGACACAGCGCCGCTGTCCTCGCGCTTTACGCTGATTCGGTAGCACTCGCCATTGGCCGCTTGCGACAGGCTATAGTTGCGCACTAATGGTCGAGTATGTCCGGCAACCTTAAGCTTAAGGGCTATCGACTGACCGGGCTTAAAAGGCTCAAGGCGGCTCAGTTTGTCTTGCGGAGCCAGATAGAACGAGCTGATATGGCGGCTCTCAATCTGTTTATCGATCAGCGTAAATGGTGTGAAGGCCTGTTTAGCGGCAGGTTGCCAGCTTCCTGTTCCTTGGAGAGCTGGGGAGATTTCTTCGAGCTTACCGCGCAGCGGCAGATAATCGCGCAGTAACAGTTGGCGCTCGATACTCACTTCGACGATCCGCTCTGCGCCAGCAAACTCGGCAATGGCCTGCTTGTCCCAATTGATATGAGCGCGGCCCGAGAGCAGCAGCATATCGCCGCTGACAAAGTCGGGAAACAGCAGGCCAACCCGCCCGTCTGCCTCGATATTGCCCAAGGTGTTAAAGAAGCGGTTTCCGCTAAAATCGGGAAACGACAGGGTGTTGCCCTCAACCTTTACAAAGCCAGGCTTACCGCCGCGGTGGGAGGCATCGATGCCATTTTGGGGGAGTTCGTGGGATGAATCATCAAGTTGCGCACTGCGCGAGGCGATATAGAAGCTATCTGCTGCCTCAACATGTTCTACAAGCTCAGCCCCGAGAGAGCCGTTCACCGCCATCGGTATCGCATCGTGGGGCGCTGGCATGGCCTTCACCCAGTGAAGCGTGCGGGTTTGAATGTATTGGGGGCAGTTCCCAAAGCTCTGCTCGACCGTGATGCTAAGGCCCTTGGGGCCAGCTACCTGGATCCGACCGTTCATCCGATTGCGCCGCCGTGTGGCCAGCTCAATACCTAGCAGCCCCACCTTGGCGTTGGTGCGAGTATCGAGCGCGAGCTGCTGGACTAGCGGAAGCGCACTTGCAAGCTGCAAGGTGGTGGCGCTGGGCGATTCAATAAACGGCGCTTGGCCTACGTATTGACCCAAGTGTTGAGCAAAGTGCGGCAGCGCCCAAGGGTAGCCCTGCTGGTCGGCAAGGCCGAGGATGACAAACGGTAAGCTTTCAAAGAACTGGCGATGCTGCTCGGGCATTGCCGGGCGGATAAATGCCGCTCGGCGCTCAGCATCGGCCTCGCTAAGCCCATCGCGCTGCTGAATGGCAATCTCTGCGGCATGAAAGCGTTGCTGTCTTATCATCACAGGGCCTCTTGGCTAGCTTGCTGTCGCTTCAGGAAGCGGTGAACGTTGCATCCCCACAAAGCGCGGTTGCGCTTCGATACGCGCCAGCCAAGCACGAATGGCCGGGTAGGGTTCCAGGCTTACTCCACCTTCAGGGGCGTGGGCGATATAGCTATAGCCCGCCACATCGGCAAGGGTGATGTCATTGCCCACAAAATAGTCTTGCTGAGCTAGCAGCGGTTCGAGAATCGCAAATAGCGCGTGGGCTTTTTTGATGGCGAGCGGGTGGTCGAGTCCGGCGCCAAACACTGTAACCAAACGCGCCGCACAGGGGCCACTAGCTATCTCTCCGGCCGCCACCGACAGCCAACGCTGCACCTCCGCGGCGTGTTTCGGCTCGCTCGGCATCCACGGATGGCCATCGCCATATTGCGCCGCCAGATAGCAGATAATCGCGTTGGAGTCGGCAAGGATGGTACCGTTATCATCAATCGCGGGCACCTGACCAAAGGGGTTTTTACCCAGGTACTCGCTGCCCTTGTGCTCGCCATTGGCCATATCCAAATCAACACTTTGATAGGGCAGATCCAGCAGCGCCAGCATTAGCTCGACCCGGTGGCAGTGGCCGGAGAGTGGGTTGCGATACAGCACGATCGGTGTGTGGTGTGTGGGAAAATGTGGATTCATGGTGGTCTCCTTACTCAGTACACAGGGTGGGTTTACAGGTTTAGCTCGCTGAGCCCAGGATGGTCGTCGGGGCGGCGGCCCAGAGGCCAGTGGAACTTGCGTTCGCTTTCGCTAATCGGGTGCTCGTTAATGCTGGCGATGCGGCGTTGCATCAGCCCATCGGTGGCAAACTCCCAGTTCTCGTTACCGTAGGCACGAAACCACTGTCCGGAATCGTCGCGAAACTCATAGGCAAAGCGCACCGCAATGCGATTGTCGGTGTATGCCCACAGCTCCTTAACCAGTCGATACTCCAGTTCGCGGGTCCACTTGCGTTTAAGCAGGGCTTCGATCTGGCTACGACCTGTAACGAACTCGGCGCGGTTACGCCATGGGCAATCCTCGGTGTAAGCCTGGGAAACCCTCTGTGGATCGCGGCTGTTCCAGGCATCTTCGGCCAGGCGGATCTTGGCTCTTGCCGAGGCCTTATCAAAGGGTGGCAGTGGTGGTCTGGACATCGTTGTAGTTCCTTAATTGAAAGTCTGAGGAAACTATAGCGAGCTGATTTGGTGAAATAATTGGCTATTATTGAAAGATATAATTTCATCTTTTGTAATAAAGAGCTTGTAACAAAGAGCTTGTAATGAAACGGCTGTAATAAACGCTGCGACTCAGGGAGGAGTCCTATGGACAAGTTGGAAAACATGCGGGTATTTGTGGAAGTCGCCCGGCAGCAAAGCTTTGTTAATGCCGCGCATCAGCTAAGTATGACCTCACCGAAGGTCACCCGTTGTATCGCCGATCTTGAATCGCGCCTTGGTGTGAAGCTGTTTAACCGCACCACCCGGTTGGTGCGGCTAACCGAGCCGGGGGCGCGCTTTTTACAAGACAGCAAGCAGATCTTGGAGGCCTTGGAAGAGGCCGAAGCCGCGGTCTCTGGGGTGTACAGCCAGCCAAAAGGCAAGCTCACCGTCACCGCTCCGGTGCTGTTTGGCCAAAAGTATGTGACGCCGCTGATCAGCGAGTATTTGGAGCAGCACCAAGAGGTCAGGGTAGAAGCGCTGTTCTATGACCGCCTGACCAGCATGCTGGAGGAGCAGATCGATGTGGCGGTGCGCATCGGCCACCTCAAAGACTCCGGCCTGTATGCCAGCCAGGTGGGGCAGGTGCGGCGGATGATCTGTGGCTCACCTGACTACTTTGCCAAGTATGGGGTGCCGACCAGCCCGGAGCAGCTGGCAGCGCATCGGATTATCTTTCCGATTAACTCAGAGACCAGCAACGTTTGGCAGTTCGCCGGCAAAGGGAAGAAGCAAGCCATTACCCTCAAGCCCCAGCTACGTTGCAACCAAAATGCCGTGGCCTTAAATGCTGCGGTGCAGGGGTTTGGGATCACCCGGCTTATGTCCTATCAAGTTGCCGAGGAGCTGGCCAAGGGCAGCCTGATAAGCGTGTTAAGCGAGTACGAAGAAGCTGTACTGCCGATCCATGTAATTCATCTTGAAGGGCGCAAAACCAGCGCCAAGATCCGCGCCTTTATCGACTTGGCGGTTGAGCGATTGCGCGCTAATCCTTTTCTTAACCCCAGTCCCTAGGCGTGATTTCGGGCGCAGGCCAAGCGAGTGCTCACTTGTCCCTGTGACATAAAAGTTCCGGTATACACTGAGTTTATTGTCAACTATATTAGCGGCCGAAAGGCTAAGGCGTTGATGTTAAACAGTTCACTAGGGCTAACAGCAAGTGGCTTTCGCTAGCTCCCTTGCCCTCAAGTTGATGGCTGCCTTTGACCTCTGTCGTCTCGTCGTTTTCACCCCATACACCGTGCGGCGGTTATCCCCTGTTGTCGGGTGGTTAATTGGGTTTTGGTAGATAGATATTTCAATGGAGCTGTATGAAAAATAAAATCTTATCTTCGCTCATTCTCTTTCAGTTATCGCTTCCGGGCATTGCTGAGGTTATTTCTTCAGACGCTAATTTAAAGCCGCGCTCCGCAGGCGCGACTGCTCACCACGAGCTGGTTTCCGTCGATGGGCTAGGCATTCCGGATGATGCAATCAGCGCTACGATTATGCAGCTACAAGGGGAGGGGCATTACTCTCCCTATACCAACCCTCCGGCTAAGCAGTTTGAATCGGAAGAGCGTTTTGTGGTGAGGGGTGTTGTGACCGCCATTCAACAAAGCGCCCTGGGCCGCGACCTGCCGGTTGGCTTTTTTATGCAAGATGAGCTGGGTGATGGTAACCCGCTAACCTCGGAGGGGATCTTCGTACCCGGGTTTACCGAAGGTCTGACAGTTGGCGACGAGGTTCTCGCCTATGGCCCGGTTTATGAGCACTACTACTGGACCCAGCTTAAAGCGTCCATCGTTGCGCCCACCGGACGTAGCAACATTGCCATCACCCCAACTGTCGTGTCCGCGCATGAGCAGGACGCCCATTTCAGCGCCACCTTAGAGCGCCATGAAAACATGCTGGTGCAGTTTGCCGCAGAGTCCGACATGCATGTGACCCGCACCTATGGCTTTGACCACAGCGCCAAGCGCAGCAATATAGTGATTGCGCATGGCGCCGTTAACGTTCATCCCAATCAAGAGTTTGCCCCCGGCAGTGAACAAGCGCACCAGCGCCACCAAGATAACGCTGATCGCCGGGTGGTGGTTGAGAGCTTTAGCAAAGCGCCAAAAGGCGTGTTGCCGTGGTATCCAGACTTTGGCCTGAATAATGGTGAAGGCCAGACCGATGATTATATTCGGGTCGGTGCCACGCTTGATGGGGAAGGGTTAATTGGCCCGTTAAATCGCTCCTTTAACGAGTACCGCATTTTTGTGATGAACCAAGCCCAGCAGGCGACCTTTAATCACGACAACGCCGCGCGCAGTGCCAAACCGCAGCTACGTGAAGATGGCGAGCTAACCATTGCCAGTTTTAACGTGCTCAACTACTTCAACTCAGATTTTGGCGGCAACCCCAACCCCTTTGGCGACAGCCGAGGAGCTGCCAGCGAGCAAGAGTTCGCCCAGCAAAGCGCCAAGATTGTAAATGCCTTGCTGGCCATCGATGCCGATATCGTCGGCTTGATTGAAGTGGAGAACAACGGCTTTGACGAGGGTTCGGCCATCTTTGACTTAGTCTCTAAACTCAATCAGCAGTTGCCCCCCGCCAAGCACTACCAAATCCTAAGCAAGCCGGGTGTTGATTATATCGGCCGGGATGTGATCACCAACCACGCCATCTACCGCCCAACGGTGGTGTCACTGGAAGGCTTTGACACCATCGAGCTGCCCCAGCAACACGTTGATTTGGGCAACGGTAAGTTTAAACGCGCCAAGCAGCGCGACACGGTAGTGGCAAGCTTCCGCCTGCCTAGCAGCGAGCAAGCCATTACCATTGCGGTGAATCACTTCAAGTCGAAGGGCTCTAGCTGCTGGGAAGACGACCAGCAAAACGGCGACCCGGATCTGCAAGGTTCCTGTGAGAACTTTCGGGTGTCGGCGGCCTACCAACTCGGTGAGCAGATGGCGCAGTTTGATGGCTATAAGATCCTGATGGGCGACCTCAACTCTTATGCTGGCGAAGACGCCATCATGGTGCTCACCAACCGCGAGCACGCGCCAGCGGATTACTCTATCCATGCCGCCCGCGATACCTATATCGGAGGCGATCAGGTCACGGGTACGCCACTACACGGCGAGCGAGGCGCCTTGATTGAGCAGTCCTACGGCTATGTGAATGTTATCCAGAGCATGCATCCTGGCTCTTTCAGCTATGCCTTCAACGACACTGTCGGCTCCCTCGATTACTTCTTGGCTGAGCCTGCGCTGATGCCCCATATCATCGATGGCACCGACTGGGCGATTAACTCGGTGGAGTCCACCTGGTTTGAGTACGAGCGCAGAAACACCAAAGCCTTTGAGAAGTTTGATGACCCTTATCGCTCCTCGGATCACGACCCAGCGATAGTGGTGTTGCGTTTCAACCAAGCACCTAGCGAGAGGGTGCAGCTTCCGGAGCAGCCCATCGCACTCCCCGACATCGCAAGGCCACAGCCGGAACAGCCGGCGCAGCTGTTGTTTGATTTGACGTCTTTGGCGCAAGTGCAGATTCAGGTCGGCAGCGAGATCCGCGTGCATATTATGGTCGATGACAATGCGCCAGCGGGGCTGCGCAATTATGTGGTGAATGCGGCGAGGCTACTCACCCATGACGAGATTGAGCAAGGCTGGGCGATCTTGGAGCTTGGCGAACTCGCGGCGGGAGACTATCAGCAAAACCGCTTTCTAGCAGGTGAGTTGCTTGATACGCAAACGCTGCGCGTTAGCCGAGGCGGCATTTTCGCGGCCTTCAACGGCAGTGCTTCATCGCTGCTGTTGATGGCAATCGGGCTGTTGCTGGTCATTGGCCTGCGCATACGGCTCCGAGCTAGCCGCTAGTGCATTGATGCCGCGGCGGGCTGGTGAGCCCGCCGCGGCATACAGGCCATAGGCTTTCCCTCACCTTTACAACTTCTCGTCGTAAAGCCATATTCGCCAGATGGCGTCATCGGCTATCACCTTGGCATCATCTGCCATCCCATCTTCCCGCCGGGAACTCTAGAGTAGTGACAACTGAATAGGCCGCACCTGATAGGCGTGCTTTGACCCGATCTTGGCGCGCTTTGGCGCAATAGGGCTAGCCATCCTGACTAGAGTAAAGCCAAGCGAATAAGGAGTTGTTATGCAAGTACCCGTGATTGACCCAAGTAAACCGATTGCCGTAACCGGTGCAACCGGCTACGTGGCAGGCTGGGTCATTAAACTGTTGCTGGAGCAGGGCTTTAGTGTGCATGCCACGGTACGCGATAGCAGCGAGCAGCGGGTTGGCTATCTCAATGAGCTGGCTGCATCCTTGCCTGGCGAGTTGCACTTCTTTGAGGCGGACTTGCTTGAGCAAGGCGCGTTTGATGCGCCGTTTGCCGGCTGTGAGCTGGTGTATCACACCGCCTCGCCGTTCACTCTGAGTTTTAAGGACCCACAGCGCGAGTTGGTCGACCCTGCCCTTAAGGGCACACGTAATGTGCTGGAGTCGGTGAACCGCAGTGAGTCGGTTAAGCGGGTGGTTCTGACCAGTAGCTGTGCCGCAATCTATGGTGACAATGCCGATGCTATGGGCCTGCAGCTCAACGAGGGCATGTGGAACACCAGCTCCAGCTTATCGCACAACCCTTACTCTTACTCTAAAACTGTCGCCGAGCGCGCGGCGTGGGAGATGCACGCCCAGCAGCAACGCTGGCAGCTGATTACCATCAATCCCTCGTTCGTACTGGGCCCCGGAATTAAACCGATCGCCACCTCTGAGTCGTTCAATATCGTCAAGCAGATGGGTGATGGCACCATGAAGGTAGGCCTGCCCCATGTGGGCATGTGTGCGGTGGATGTGCGTGATCTCGCTCAGGCCCAGTTAAAAGCCGGACTGACTGCCGCAGCCAAGGGCCGCTACATCATCAGTGGTCACGATTCCTCGTTTCTTGAGCTCGCCGGTCAACTGTTGGACAAATATGGCGACCAATATCCCATCCCACGCCGTCGTCTACCGAAGTGGTTGATGATGTGCATTGGGCCGCTGGCAGGGATGAGTCGCCAATACGTGCGTCGCAACGTTGACTATTCGCTGCATGCAGATAACAGCAAGAGCCGCATGGAGCTGGATATGGAGTACCGTCCGCTCAAGCAAACCATGGAAGATTTCTTCCAGCAACTTATCGAGAACGGGGTGTTTAGCAAGTAGCGAAGCCTGAGCAAGCCTAACCCTACATAACATCGTACCTAACACAGTAAGGAGCAAACATGGCCAAGACAATTTTGATTACCGGTGCCAGCAGTGGTATCGGCAAGGCAAGTGCCAAGCGCTTTCAGGCGGAAGGCTGGAATGTGATTGCCACCATGCGCAAGCCGGAGCAAGAACAGGAGCTGTCGCAACTGGACAACGTGCTATTGGCGAGGATCGATGTTACCGAGCCGCAATCGATTGCTGATTGCGTTGCACAGGGCATTGAACACTTTGGGGCTATCGATGTGCTGCTAAACAACGCTGGCTATGGCGCTTATGGGGTGCTGGAAGCCACCCCAATGGAGAAGATCCACCGCCAGTTCGATACCAATGTGATTGGCCTGTTTGAAGTCACCAAGGCAGTATTGGGACATATGCGCAGCAACGGCAGTGGCAGCATCATCAATGTCTCCTCGATGGGTGGCAAGGTTGCCTTCCCACTCGGTGCGCTCTACCACGGCTCTAAGTATGCGGTTGAGGGCCTGTCGGAAGCGTTGTACTACGAGCTGGATGCAATCGGTGTGAGGGTCAAGCTGGTGGAGCCCGGCCTGGTGAACACTAACTTTGCCGGTAGTTCTTTTGATTTCAACAACGACGAGAGCATGAGTGAGTACCAAGGCGTGGTCGCGAATCTTATGCAGGGCTTTGCCAACTCGCCCACTCAGCCTTCAGAGCCGGAAGATATTGCTCAAGTCATTTGGACTGCCGCCACGGACGGTAGCAGCCAACTCCGCTACATCGCTGGCGCCGATGCCGAGGCGATTATCGCCGCGCGTAAAGCACAGAGTGATGAAGAATTTATGGGCGGACTAAAGCAGCAGTTTGGCTTTTAGAGCCTATTAGCTCCCTTTCGTTTAAACCTTTCCTTAGTCAAGTTTAAGCGCTTTTGGCGGCAGAGTTGATCCCATGCTCTGCCGTCTTTTTTCTATCTACTTCAAGCAGATGTCTCAAGCTCAGCGAACATCCTGGCGAACGAGCGGGTCGAGCGATATCCCAGTAAAAAAGCAATCTGGCAGCGACTTAGCTGAGGGTCAGCCAAGTACTCTTTGGCCAGTTGTTGGCGTACCCGTTTTACCTCCTGCTGGAAGCTGGTGTCTTCTTCGGTGAGCTGTCGTTGCAGGCTGCGTTTGCTCATGGCGAGTTGCTTGGCAACCTTATCGATGCTGTAGTCACCGCTGGGTAGCAGTTCTAGTAATTGCTCACTCACCCGTTTGCGTATACTGCCAAGCTGTTGCTGCGAGAGGCGTTTACGTAGCTCGGGTTCGAGTAATGCCAACAAGCTGCGGTTGGCACTGACGAAGGGCTGGCTGGCATCAAAGCTGCTAAACATCAGCGAGTAACCATTGGCCAGTTCTACCTTGGTACCTAAATACGCCTCGAACAGCTCGGGTTGGTTTAGCGTGAACGGCAGGGTTGCTTTCAGTGGTACCACTCGCTGGCAAGTGGCCTGACGGACCAGCTCGGTCATCATCACTAACTCAACGGCGAGCAGAGCTTTTGGCGGCGAGTCCAGCAGCGGTAGCTTCTTGAGGCTAAGGGTGGTGGTGTACTTGTTCACGCTGACATCCAATAGCATTGGGCCGACCAAGATTTTGTACTCCGCCAAGCGGGCAAAGCCACGGTTAAGGTCCTCGCTGCAAAACACGGCATGTAGCGGTGGGCTGAAGGTCTCAGGGCGGATCAACTCGGCCAGTTCAATACAAAATGGCTCGCCGCCGCCCAGTCTGACAAAGGCCTCCCAAAAGCGAAAATACTCATCGGCGTTGAGGCTAGGATGGGGGGCGTCGTACAGATCAGGATCGAGGTCGGCTTCTATCAGAATATCGCGTAGTTCGAAGCCAAAGCGACGGACCAGCATTGGCCAAGTCAGGTCCATCAGATAGCGTTGGTTTTGCGGCATAGTTCCTCCATATCACACCTTAGTATAGTTGGCGTCTTTGGTACGCAAGTTGGCGTGTTATGGCATTAAGACTGGCCCTGTACTGGGCTAGCCTTTAACTCGTTCGATAGATTCTACGGAGTGAGTTATGAAGGCAAGTACAGCAATCGACCGTCTTAAACCGGAGCAGTGGGCGAACACCAGTGTGCTGGAACGTTTACATCTGCTGGAGCAAGTGCGCCACAACCTCAAGTCCCATGGTGATGAGCTGGCCAGCTCTGACGCTGAAATGAAAAACGGCTTGATGGGCGAGGCCTTGTTTGGTCCGGCGGAGTCCAAGGTGGCCACGGTGGTACCGATAGCCAATACTCTGTCTGCTGCTATTGAGCTATACGAAGCACTGGCAAAAGGTGAGATGTTGGCTCCTCAAGGGGTAGAGCCGGTGGGCGCTGGGCATCGCATCCAAGTCTTTCCCGCCACCGCCAAAGAGAAGATTATGGCCGGTGGGCAGAAAGCCTATGTCTATGTGACTGGCGAGCCTAAACAGGTTAGCCCCATGGACAAGCCTGCTGGCATCATCGCAGTCTTGGGCGCGGGCAACTACAGCTCATCGCTGGAGATGGTCAAGGCGATGTTTTTCGATAACTGCGCCGTGGTGCACAAGCCCCATCATTTGAACCAAAAGACCGATGAGGTGTGGGCAACCATCTTCGCCCCGTTAGTGGAGATTGGCGCGCTCAGCTTCTGCGATGCCGACCAAGGCCGCGACCTTACCCAAGACTCGCGCATCGATAAGATTTACTTCACCGGTGGCACTGGCACTGCCGAAGCGATTCAAGCTGCCTCAAGCGCAGAGCTGGTCTCTGAGTGCGGCGGCAATAACCCATGTCTGATTGTACCCGGCATTCGCCCCTGGACCGACAAAGAGATCGAACACCAAGCGGTGCAGATTGCGACAACTGCCAAGCTAAACGGCGGGGCGGTATGCGGTCGCCCGCAATCGATTATCACCAGCAAGCAGTGGCCCCAGCGCGAGCAGTTCTTAACGGCGCTGCGTGTGGCGATTAGCGAGACTACTCCAGCGGCGGGCACCTACTACCCCGGCTCTGACAAGGTGTGGGAAGGCTTTGCCGAGGCCTACCCCGATGCCGAAATCCTGCAACCCGAGCAGGGCAAATACCAGAGCGGCAAGTTTATGTTTATCACTGGTGTTGAAGAAGATGGTTATGCGGTGAACAACGAGGCTTTCTGTCAGATCATCAATGAGATCCCCCTCGATGTGGCCGCCGAGCCAGAGGCCTTCTTGCGCTATGCGGTGGACTTTTGTAACAGCAAACTGCACGGCACCTTGGGCGCTTGCCTGCTGGTGGATGAATACACCCGCAAGCAGCACCAAAACGCGGTCAGTCAGGCGGTCGCCGATATGCACTATGGCGGGATTACGGTAAACACCATGCCGCCATTTGTCTTCCTTAGCCCTTACCTCACCTGGGGTGGCAACGAGCAGCGCGAGGGCCAGCCCTTTGTCTCGGGACACGGTAACTTTGGCAACCTGCTCGGCTTTGAGAATATCGAGAAATCGGTAATTGAAGACAGCTTTATGTCGCCCGGCCATATGATCAATCGCTCCAAGGCTGCCTTCGACACCCTCTCCAATGGCATGGCCCGCTACGCCGTCGATCCAAGCTGGATGAACCTTACTCGCTTAGTGGGTGGCGCAATGACCAGCGGTTGTAAGAAGAAAGACTTCTAGTACTAAGTCAACACGCCCTAGATTGGCGTGCTTAAGAGGAAAGATTGATGACCAATACAGCAGAATTCTTCCGCTCACTAGAGCGGCACGGCGAGCTGTTCGCCGAGATGGAATATGGCGTGGTGGCTACCCAAGGTTTTGGCGTCAGCCCGATCGAGCTTATTAGCGGCGGAACGCCCTTACCCGATGGCGGCGCTAAAGTATGCTTGGACAGTTATGGTGCCGTGACCGGCGAGATTAACGGGACCTTCAACCAAACTGAATACCTGCATATCCACGCCGGCCAAGCGATGAGTAACAACGTTCATGGCGTTATTGTTACCGAGGGTGGGGTGAGGATTTCATTGCGCTTACTAGGAGAAGTCGCACGTGATGGCACGCTGAGCTACCAGGTGGTGCTGAATCACAACACCGAGGCCTACAGTGACCTGAACAACCTGCACCTGTTTGCCAAGGGGCAGGTTGATTTTCAGCGCGCCAAAGCGCGGTTGAAACTGTACGCGGTAGCCACTAATCCCTTCGGCAACGGCAAGCCGTTCTATGCGGGCGGTAAGGCCTTCAGTGATCCCGATGACAGCCATGTCGACTACGCCAACTTTCCATTTAAACTCGAACCGCTGCAGCAGGACAGCGCTGCCACCTTAATTTACGCCGGTGAAGGGCGTTTAAACGGGGTGGAGGCCTTTGGCGCTGATATCAACGCGGTGTTTAGTGGGCAAGTTGAGATCCCCGAGCAGGGGCTGCGGATGAACGGCTATTTCTCAGGCCCAACGGCCGGTTCGATCAATGGCGTTATCTCGGGGCGTAACTTCCTGCGGGTGATGCCTGATGGCTCGATGCGCATGAACTCTAAGATCATCGCCAATACCCTGGAAGGGGAGACCTTATTGTTAGAAGCGCTCGGTGCTAGCTTTCCACAAACAGGCAGTGCATGGTTTGAGACTTCACGAGTTGTATCGAATCTTGAGAAGTACGCGCAGCTAAGCCAACTGTACAATGTGGGTGTCGGCTCCACCGACGTGTTTACCCAGCAGATTATCTATAACCACTACGGCTACGTTCAAAACCCCTTCGCTTAATCCTCCGCCGAGATAAGCAGGCTTTAGGGCCTGCTTATCGCTTTGGATAACGCCTGCCACTTTTTCAGTAAGGCCCCGAGTCCACTTCGGCTAGTACAAAAAACTTTGTTGGATGCCGTGAGGGCCGCTCCTATGCTGCTCGCTTCACGCTTCTTCTCGACGGTTTTCGTGGTTCTTAGCAATCGTGATGATAAATTCCATATTGCGAATGTTTACTTTTTGCGCGAATGGATCAAAAATAAACGAAAGATAACGAAAGTTGCATTAGGAAGAGGTAAGGCATGAAGGATATCGTGGCAAGACATAAAGCGGGCTTGGGTGGGGGGATCTGCTCCATCTGTTCGGCGCATCCCAATGTGATCCGGGCGGTACTGCGTTTCGAGAAATATAGCGATGCGGTGGCGCTGATCGAGGCGACCTCCAATCAGGTGAATCAATTCGGTGGCTACACCGGTATGGTGCCGCGTGATTTTGTGGACTTTGTCCATCAGATCGCTGAAGAAGAGGGCTTTCCACTGGAGCGCTTAGTGCTCGGTGGCGACCATCTGGGGCCAAATTGCTGGCAAAAAGAATCTGCTGAGCAGGCCATGCTCAAATCTGAGCGCTTGATTGAAGACTACGTTCGTGCTGGCTTTTCCAAGATCCACCTCGATGCATCGATGTCCTGCGCCGACGACCCAGTGCCCCTGCCGCCCATGGAGGTGGCCCGGCGGGCTGCACGGCTAGCCTATATCGCCGAGCGCACCGCCACCGAGGATCAGAAGCGCCAGCTATGTTATGTGATTGGCACTGAGGTACCGGTACCCGGTGGCGAAAAAGAGGCGATTGAAAGTGTGCATGTCACCGAGGTGTGTGATGCTCGCTCTACCATCGAAACCCACAAGCAGGCCTTTGAAGAGGCGGGCATCTACTCGGCGCTAGAGCGGGTGGTGGGGGTTGTGGTGCAGCCTGCGGTGGAGTTCGATCACTCCAATGTGATCCACTATCGGCGTGAGAATGCCCAGGCCCTGTCGCGCTTTATCGAAGAGACCCCGTATCTGTATGAGGCTCACTCCACCGACTATCAAACCCGTGAGCATCTGCAGGAGATGGTTGAGGACCACTTCGCCATCCTAAAAGTCGGGCCGTGGCTGACCTTTGCCATGCGCGAGGCTATTTTTGCACTGGCCGAAATCGAGAAGCAGATCGTCGACCCGGCCAAGCAAAGCCACCTCAAAGAGGTGATCAACCAAGTACTGCTGGATAACCGCCAGTACTGGCAGGACTACTACAGCCAAACCTACTCCCACGCCTTGGTGCAGCTTGGCTACAGCCTGTCCGATCGGATCCGTTATTACTGGACCGACGATAAGATTGAGGCGGCCATCGCCCGAATGAGCGACAACCTCAGCGCCTGCAGTATTCCATTGGGGCTACTCAGCCAATACCTGCCGAGCCAGTACAAGTTGGTACTCACCGGCCAGCTAGAGGCAACGCCGCAGGAGATTATCTTGTCCAAGATTGAAGAGGTGCTGGCGGAGTACCGTTTTGCTTGTGAGGGACAGCAAGCTCCAGTCTTGTCCGAAAGCGCTTAAGGGCTTTATCAGAGAGTGCTTAAAGCACGGAGTGTTTGGGGATCGTTAATAGAAGAGCCGTGCAGCAATAGCACGGCTTTTTCATTTGCTCATTTGGGGCACGCGCTAAACAAACTGGTGCTGGTAGTGCCCGACATAGTCATTCAGCAGTTGGTGATATTGCTGGTAGTGCTGCTGGTAGTCCTGATTCGACTGCGGCGCGACCTGGCTATTGGGCTGCTCTTGAATATAGTGTTGGCAAAGCTCGCTGATGGTCAGTCCGCGGCGATGCAGGTTGCTACGAGCCCAGCAGGCTTGCAGTGCTGCGCCCAAGGCGCCCGCTTCACCCACCGCTAAGCCCGATACTGGAAGGCCGGAGATATCCGCCAGCATCTGTCGCCACAGCGGGCTCTTGGCGCCGCCGCCAATCAAGCGGATGGCATTGAACGCCAGCCCGGCGTGCTTGAGCACCTCCACCCCTTTCACCAGGTTGTAGCTGACCGCCTCGACGCCGGCGCGCAACAGGTTGGCTTGGCTTAGGTTATTGGCGCGCATGCCCAATAGTGCGCCGCTGGCATCGGGCAGGTTGGGCAGGCGCGAGCCGTTAAAGAACGGCAGGCAGCGCAGCCCTTCGGCGCCGATGGGGGCCTGTGCCAGTAGTTGATCAAAGTCACTGATTGAATGGTTGGTCAGCGCCAGCAGTTGGTTGTTGGCGGTGGTGACGTTCATGGTGCTGGCCAGCGGCAGGTAGCCACCGCTGGAGGAGCAGAAGGTATTTAGATCGGGCAGGGTCGAGGCATCCAGTTGATGCTCGCTATAGCCATAGACGGTGCCCGAGGTACCAAGGCTCATGGTCAGCAGGCCGGGTGCGACGTTACCGGTGCCGATCGCCGCCATCATGTTATCGCCCCCGCCGCTGGAGACGATCACCTCTGGCCCACAGCCCAGCAGCGCCTGCACCTCTTTGGTAACCCGGCCACAGCTTTGCTCTGAGTCGATAAGCTCCGGTAGACGAAAGCCTGCTGGCAGCTCCAACAACCCCAGAATGTCACGCTGGTACTCGCGTTGCTGGGTATCGAAAAAGCCGGTTCCCGAGGCATCGCCCGGCTCAGCGGTATAGTTGCCGGTGAGGCGAAAGTTGAGGTAGTCGTGGGGCAGCATCAAGTAGGCGATGCGCTGGAACAGCGCAGGCTGGTGTTGCTTAACCCACAATAGTTTGCCTAAGGTAAAGGCCACCGGCACCGGGATCCCCAGTTGCACCGGAAAATTTAACCCATAGTGACTTTCGAAATCTTTCAAGGCTTGCTCGGGGCGGGTATCACACCACAGTATTGCATCGCGCAGTGGCTGTTGCCGCTCATCGAGGATCACCAAGCCATGCTGCTGACCGGATACGCCAATCCCTTTTAGTTGCTTAGCAGGAAAGCCACTTTCATTAATGGCTTGCTGTGCCGCTTGGATTAAGGCCTCAAACCACTGCGCAGGCGCCTGCTCACGGGTGCCATCGTCTTTACTTACCAGTTGATGAGGCTGGTAGGCCTCGCCAATTACCTGTCCTTTATGCCACAGCAGCGCCTTGGTGCCCTGTGTTCCACAGTCTATTCCCAGATACATGTTTCCGTCCGTGTTGATTCAGTCTGTCGCTTACTAGTGTGAACAAAAAAGCGACGATAAATGTGATCAAACAACAGTTTTCGAAAGATAAAGATAGAAAACGAAAGTTATTGGATCTAATTTACAAGGTATCGAAAGTTTTTATCTTGTCAATGAAAGAGTCTTCGAAAAGGAATCATCAATGCTCAGTATTGCCGTGAAAGCAAATAAAAAACTAGAGCTGACCCACATAGCCAAACCGGAGCCTGCTGCTGATGCAGTAATTGTGAAGGTGCACTACTCGGGTCTGTGTGGCTCGGATCTCCCCCGCATTTTCCACAACGGTGCGCATTTTTATCCCATCGTGTTAGGGCATGAATTCTCAGGTGAAGTGGTTGAGCTTGGCGCCGAGGTAGAAGAGCTGGCACTGGGCGACCGCATCGCCTGTGCTCCTTTAGTTCCCTGCGGCGAGTGCAGCGAGTGTCGCGCCGGGCGCTACAGCCTATGTAAGGACTACAGCTTTGTCGGCTCGCGGGTACAGGGGGCGAACGCTGAGTACGTGCAAGTACCCGCCAAGTGCTGCTTCAAACTCGATGGCAGCGTTAGCTCGCTGGAAGGGGCCTTCTTTGAGCCACTCACCGTGAGCCTGCACGCCATGCTGATGAACGGCGGCTGTGAGGGCAAGCAAGTGGTGGTGGTTGGGGTCGGCACCATCGGACTGTTGGCGGTGCAAGCGGCTAAAGCCTTGGGCGCGGCCAGTGTGGTCGCCATCGATATCGACGATGCCAAGCTGGATAAGGCCGCGACCCTAGGCGCTGATCAATGCATTAACTCGCGCACCGAACAGAGCGCCGACAGCATCGCTAATCCACAGCAAGCACCACAGCTGCTGTTGGAAACCGCCGGTCATCCGGACACCGTCAAGCTATGTCTGGCTATAGCCGGGCCTCGCGCCACCATCGCGCTGATTGGCACCCTGCACCAAGACCTGCAGATGAGCCATCAAGAGTTCGGTCAAATCCTCCGCAAAGAGCTCAACCTTAGCGGCTCGTGGATGAACTACTCGGCGCCGTATCCCGGCATGGAATGGCAGATCGCCAAAGAGCTGTTTGCCAACAATCAAATCAACACCGAGCTGCTGGTGGATCAGGTGTTAGCACCGGATAACTACAGCCAGCAGGTTCTGGCACTGAATGGCCGTAACCCGGCCGGAAAAATCTTACTGAAATGGGGAGAGCAAGCATGAGCTTGACGCATACCAAATACTTGTTGGAGCAGGCGCGCAAGGGAGGGTATGCCGTTCCCGCCTTTAACATCCATAACTTGGAGTCGGTGCACTGCGTACTGGATACCGCCCGGGAGATGGAGTCGCCAGTGATTCTGGCAGGCACGCCTTCCACCTATCAATATGCAGGCACCAGCGAGCTGATCGCCTTGGTCAATGCCGCTGCTAACGAGCGCGGTATGCAGGTAGCACTGCACCTCGATCATCACACCGATATCGAGGACATTGCGACCAAAGTTCAAGGCGGGATCCGCTCGGCGATGATAGACGGCTCTCATTTTAGCTTCGAGGAAAACGTTAACCTCACACAACGCGTGGTGGCACTTTGTCACACCTATGGATGTAGTGTAGAAGCGGAGCTAGGCCAGCTTGTCGGTCAAGAAGACGACCTGATTGTCGACCATGTTGCAGAGCCCTATACCGACCCGCAGCAAGCCGCTGAGTTTGTTGAGCGCACCGGCATCGATGCGCTGGCAGTCGCGATTGGTACGGCTCACGGGCTGTATAAGGAAGAGCCGCGTTTGGACTTTGTCAGGCTGCAAGCGATTGCTGAATTGGTGTCGATTCCGCTAGTGCTACACGGTGCATCTGGAGTATCGGCCGAGGATGTACGGCGCTGCGTGAATATGGGGATTGCCAAGGTAAACGTTGCTACTGAGCTGAAGATTGCCTACGCCGATACCCTCAAGCAAGTGTTCCAGGACGACCCCTCGGTGAACGACCCACGGGTCTACAACGTGGAAGCCAAGCTGGCGATGGCTAACGTCATCAAACAGAAAATCGATATCTGCGGCAGCGCCGGACGCTTATAGGAGTCGACATGTTAAAAGGAATTAGCCCACTTATTCCCCCTGAGTTGCTCTATCAACTGGCCCGAATGGGCCACGGCGACGAGTTGGTACTCAGCGACATCCACTTCCCAGCACATAGCTGTAACCAGACGGTGATTCAGGCGCGTGGCTGCGAGGTCTCGGAGCTGGCGGCCGCCATCTGTGAGCTTATCGAGCTCGACCAATATGTGCCTGACAAGGCAGTGGTAATGAAAACTGTCGGCGACGACCGTTACCCGGAAGGGCTGCTCGATGAGTACCAGCGGGCGCTGCCCAAAGGCACCGAGCTCTACTCGGTGGAACGCTTCGAGTTCTACGACCGCACCCAAAGTGCCAGCTGTGTGGTGGTCACCGGCACTACCCGTAAGTACGGCAATTTATTACTAAAAAAAGGCGTTACGCCAACTAACTAAACGCGCTGCAAGTTAAGGAATGACCATGAGTAGTCCAATACTGACCATGAGCGGAGTCTCCAAGGCCTTTACCGGGGTTCAGGCGCTCGACAATGTGCATATCCAATTGCGCGCTGGCGAGGTTCACGCGCTGATGGGCGAGAACGGGGCCGGCAAATCCACCCTGATGAAGGTGCTGATTGGCGTGCACCAGGCCGACCAAGGCTGCATCACCTACAAGGGTGAAGAGCGGGCCTTTAGCTCGGTGCTGGAGGCGCAGCAGGCGGGGATCTCGATGATCTTCCAAGAGCTGAATTTGATCCCCCATCTGTCGGTGGCTGAGAACATCTTCTTCGCTCGCGAGCCGCTCAAGAACGGACTGATTGACTACCCCACCATGCAGCGCAAAGCCGCCGAGCTACTGAAAATGTTCGACATCGACGTGCTGCCCACCGACATCGTTAACACCCTGTCGGTGGCCAAGCAGCAGATGGTGGAGATCGCCAAATCGCTGAGCTTCGATGTGGAAATCCTGATTATGGATGAGCCCACCTCGGCGCTCACCGACCGCGAGATCGACGCGCTATTTGAGCTGGTGGACAAGCTGCGCGCCAAGGGCGTGGCGATTGTTTACATCTCCCACCGGATGAATGAGCTGAAGCGGATCTGCGACCATATCACCATCTTCCGCGATGGCCAGTATGTCTCCAACCACCGCTTCGACGAAATCAGCATGGACGAGATCATCGCCAAGATGGTCGGCCGTACCCTCGATAACCACTTCCCGGCCAAGCAAGCGGAGATCTGCGATGACCTGATTTTCTCGGCCATGAACGTGGCCCGCGCCGGGGTATTCGCGCCGCTGAACTTTGACCTGCGCAAGGGCGAGATCCTAGCGATTACCGGGCTGGTCGGTGCCAAGCGTACCGAGTTGGCCCGGGCTTTGTTCGGCGCCGACAAGTTAACCCAAGGCGACATCTTGGTGCATGGGGTTAAGAAGATGATTCGCAAGCCCTCCGATGCCATTAAAGCTGGGGTCGCCTACCTCTCGGAAGACCGCAAGCTTAACGGCGTGGCGGTCAAGATGAGTATCCGCGAGAACACCACCATGGCATCCATGGACAAGGTGAGCAACAGCATGGGCGTGATATCCCACAAGGCGGAAGTGGAAGCAGCCAACACCTTTATCGACAAGATGGCCATCAAAACCCCCACCGTGGAGCAGCTGGTGAACAACCTCTCCGGCGGCAACCAGCAGAAGGTGGTGATTGGCAAATGGCTGTTCCGCGATGCCAAGGTGATGATCTTTGACGAGCCGACTCGCGGTATCGACGTCGGCGCAAAATACGCGATCTACCAATTACTGGATGAACTGGCCAGCGAAGGAGTTGGGGTAATCATGATTTCCTCCGAGTTGCCAGAGGTGCTCGGCATGTCTGACCGGGTCGTTGTGATGAAGGAGGGGCAGATGACAGCGATGTTGAACACCCCTGAAACCAATCAGGAAGAGATTATGCAATACGCAACAGGGGTGAAGAACATGTTTCCCGAGCTAGAGGAGGCGATCTAATGACTGCACAACATAAAGCCATGCTGCAAAAACTCGCCTCGCTGGGCGGCCTGTTCGCACTGTTGGTGGTGTTCTCGCTAACCAGCCAACACTTTATGACCATGAGCAACATCATGACCGTGGGGCTGCAAACCTCCACCATTACTATCATCGGTATCGGCGTGATGCTGACCATTATCACCGGCGGTATCGACCTGTCGATTGGCTCGGTGATGGCGCTCTCTGGCGTGACTGCCGCGATGGCGGTAAACGCAGGCCTGCCGGTGCCACTGGGCATGCTGGTGGGCGTGTTAACCGGCGGCTGCTGTGGCCTGATTAGCGGCTTGTTTGTGGCCAAGCTGCGGCTGCCACCGTTTATCGCCACCCTTGGCATGATGATGATGGCGCGCGGTGTGGCGCTGTATATCACCAATGCCGCACCCGTATCGGGCATGCCCGAGTCCTTCTCTTATCTGGGCAACGGCGCGCTATTTCGCATGGTAGAGATCGGCGAGAACGGTTTCCCGCTGGTCAAGTTCGCCGGCATTCCCTATCCGGTGATCGTGATGCTGATTGTGGTGGCGCTGTTTGCCTTCGTGCTCAAGCGTACCCGCATCGGCCGCTACCTCTATGCCATTGGCTCTAACGAAGAAGCAGCCCGCCTCTCGGGTATCGACACCGACAAGGTGAAGATGGTCGCGTATACCGCCTCCGGCGCACTAGCAGGCCTGGCCGGCATCATTATCGCCAGCCGTCTGGTTACCGCTCAGCCCAACGGCAGCGTGATGGCCGAGCTGGATGCGATTGCCTCGGCGGTGGTTGGCGGCACCTCGCTGATGGGCGGCGTGGGCACCGTGGCAGGGGCCGTGATTGGCTCGTTCATCATCGGTGTGCTGCGTAATGGCCTAAATATGAACGGCGTCAGCTTCTTTGTTCAACAGATTGTTATTGGTGGCGTGATTGTCGCTACCGTCGCGTACGACCAGTATCGGACGCACTCTGGTAATAAACCGAAAAACCCTACAGAAAAAACCAAAAAGGATATAAAAGGCATGAAAGTCAATAAAATAGCTACGATAGCAACGCTTGCTTTGTGTATGAGTACCTTTGGCTGGAGTACCTCCGCCATGGCTGCCGCCAAGGAAATCGCAGTAGTGGTAAAAACCGAGAATTCCAACTTCTGGCAGAACGTACGCGGTGGCTCCACCGATGCAGGTAACGAGTTAAGTGAGTACAACGTCACCTTCCAAGGCCCGGCTGCCGAGACCGCCGTGGACGAGCAGGTGAACATGATTCAAAACGCGCTAAACCGTGGTGTCGCCGGTTTGGTGGTCGCCCCAACTGACCCGAACGCGCTAGTGCCAGCACTGAAAGCGGCCTGGGAGCGCGGCGTACCAGTAGCGCTGATTGACTCTGGCCTGAACGACGATGGCAAATACCATCAGTCCTTCCTGTCTACCGATAATCGCGCTGCGGGTAAACTCGCTGCTGAGCAGATGATTGCCGCGCTGGATGGCCGCAAGGGCAAGATCGCCATGATGAGCTTTACCGCCGGCTCTGGTTCGGCCATGGACCGCGATGGCGGCTTCCAGGAAGCCATTGAAGCGGCGGGCTACGAAGTGATTGGTCCGTTCTACTCCAACGCCGATATGGCCACTGCACTTAACCAAACCGTGGACGTACTGGCCTCGAACAGCGACTTGGTGGGTATCTTCGGCTCAAACGAACCTACCGCAGTGGGCATGGCGCGCGCCATCGAGCAGCGTGGTTATGCTGGCAAGATTGTGGCGGTTGCCTTCGACGGTAACTCCGACATCCAACAGTTTGTTCGCGATGGCGTGCTGCACGGCGCGGTTGTGCAGTCTTCCTACGGCATGGGTAACGAGGGCGTGAAAGCCGTCGCTAAAATCCTGCAAGGTGAGAAGATCGCCGATTACATCGACACCGGTGTGGTGTACGTGACTAAAGACAATATCGACAGCCCAGAAGCGGTTGCAGTTCTCTACTAAGCCTAACTTGCAGTGGTCATGACTCCCCCGGCACTGCCGGGGGCTGAGGAGGAAAGATGACAATAACAACAGATATGGTGGTCGCTCAATCGCTTATCCCCACCAAACAACTTCGCAATGGCGCATCGATGCCGGCCATCGGCATGGGCACCTTCGGCTCGGACCGCTTCGGCCCCGAGGAAGTCTCTGAGGCGGTATACGGCGCGCTTCGCTCCGGCTACCGGCTGATCGACTGCGCCTCTATCTATGGCAACGAGCAGCAGATTGGCGAAGTATTGGCGCGGGCCCAGCAAGATTTTGCGATTCCCCGTGAAGAGCTATTCATCACCTCCAAGGTATGGAACGACCAGCACGACAACGTGATCGCATCTTGTAAGCAATCGTTGCAGGACCTGCAGTTGGACTATCTGGACCTGTACTTGGTGCACTGGCCATTCCCCAACTTCCACCCGATTGGCTGTGATGGCGACTCCCGTAGCCCCGATGCCACGCCCTACATCCACAAGGCCTTTATGAAGACCTGGCGGCAGATGGAGCAACTTGTGGAGATGGGGCTGGTGAAAGCCATTGGCACCTCCAATATGACCATTCCCAAGCTGGAGTTGGTGCTGCGCGATGCCGCGATTAAGCCTGCGGTAAGCGAGATGGAGTGTCATCCACTGTTCCAACAACAGGCGATGTTCGACTACCTCACCGCCAACGATATCGTGCCCATCGGCTTTTGCCCGATTGGCTCACCGACTCGCCCGGATCGCGACAAGACCGCCGAGGATTTGGTGGATATCGAGCACCCGGTGGTGCAGGCTGCGGCCAAGCGCTTGGGCGTGCATCCGGCAATTATCTGTATCAAGTGGGCGGTGCAGCGCGGCCACGTACCTATTCCTTTCTCCGTTAGAGAGAACGAGTACTATTCCAATTTGCGCAGCGTGACCGAGCACCCGCTTAACGATCAGGAGATGCAGGATTTGGCCAAGATCGACGCTAACAACCGTTTGATCAAAGGCCAGGTATTCCTGTGGGAAGGCTCTAAAGGCTGGGAAGACCTGTGGGATTTAGATGGCACTATCGCCTCGTGAACCGGCCTCTTAAATCTCCCCCTCCTTGTCATTGATACTTTCATTAAATGGCAGTTTACTTCAATCACTTATCGGGTAAACTGCCTTTCAAGGAATTTGAAGGCAATCGAAAGAATCCGGCGGATATGCCGAGGCTGCTCTTAAGATAAAGAGCCGATATAGATTGCACAGTGAGTTGGTTGCAGAAGGTTAGTAGATGAACCCATTAAAGCGTAGAGAGAAGATCCTGGAGCTGTTAACCCAGCGCGAGCAGGTGGAAGTGAAAGAGCTCTCCGGCATGTTTGATACCTCCGAGGTAACCCTCCGCTCCGACCTTAAGCTGCTGGAGCAGCAAGGTAAGCTAAAACGCTTCTTCGGCGGTGCCCAAGCACTGCACTCGCTACCGCTCTCGCAAAAAGAGCAAGAACAGAATATCGAAAGTCGCTACGACATCAACAAAGACTCCAAACAGCGCATCGCCATGGCCGCCGCCGAGCTGGTCACCAAGGGCGATTCAATCATTATCGACAGCGGCAGCACCACCCATTTAGTGGCAGCAGAGCTGGCTAAAAGCGGCGGCTATACCGTGGTCACCAATAATCTACCCGCCTCATCGGCGCTCATGGATGCCCCAGAGATGACGCTAGTAATTGTCGGCGGCACCTACCGCAGCAAAACCAAGTCGCTGCATGGCTACCAGGCCGAGCAATGCCTGCAAAACGTACAGGCCGACGTGTTGTTTGTCGGCGCCGATGGTATCGACCCGGACAAGGGCATTACCACCTTCAACGAGGGCTATGCGATTACCGACGTGATGGCCAAGTGCGTACAGAAGGTCATCGCCGTGGTAGACTCCAGCAAGATGGGCCGGATTGGCTTTAACCGCGTGCTGGAAGCACAACGCATCGATACCCTGGTCACCGACAAGGCCATCGCGCCCGAAACCAAAGCCCAGTTCGAAGCCTTGGGGATTGATGTAATCACCGTGTAGTAAGGACCTCACAATGCCGATATTAGTGGTAGTGGTTATCGGTTTTATCTTGGGGCAGGGCAGCCAGCGTTGGCTGAGCGAGTCCCGCTGCAAGTCTATTGGTTTAATCCTCAGCCGTTTCTCCCTTGGCGTGTTGATCCCCTTTACCGTATTCAACGCCCTGTGGCAGCTCGAGCATATCGAGCGCAGCCTGCTGCTGTTGCCGCTATTCGGCGTTATGGCGGTGGTAGTGGGCGTACTACTAGCCTTCGCACTATCCCGCCACTATCAGCTCAGCCCCCAGCAAACCGGCGCGATGGTGCCGATTGCCGCCATCTACAACTGGGGCTCACTCGGCAACTTAGTGGTGTTTTTGCTGTTTGGCGAGAGTGGGGTGGCGCTACTGGCCATCTACAAGCTGTGTGAGGAGCTGATGTACTTTGGCTGGGTCTTCCCCTTCGCCCGGCGCAGCAGCCTGGCCGACGATATCCCAGCGCGCCGATCAATATGGCGCGACCCGTTGTTCTTACTGATGCTCACCGTGATTACCGTCGGTTTTGCCCTGAACCTCTCCGGTATTCCCCGGCCGGCATGGATTGGCGAGGTGATCCCTTGGACGGTGCCGATGTCGACCATCTTGATGGTGTTTGCGGTGGGGCTAACCTTTAACACCCGTGGGAATCAGGCTTGGGCACCGATTGCCCTGCGCTTGTCCTTGCTGCGCCCGCTGCTGGTACTCAGCTTTGTGGCGGGGCTGCTGACAGTGTTTGACTTGTGGGGCGCCTACGATGGGCTGCTGGCGGGGGTGTGCTTGATGCTTAGCGCCATGCCGACCGGGTTTATGGCGACTGTTCCGTCGCTACTGTATCGGCTGGATCAGGATGTGGCGAATACCTGCTGGTTGTATAGCTTTTTGGTGGCGGGGCCGGTGATCTTGGGATTGGGATATCTACTAGGCTAGGAGTCTGGGCTGATAAAACCTTCTCATTGTGGGCTCGATATTAAAGCAACTCTGCTTAAGCATCGCATGTGAATGTCTAACTGCGATTCAGTCAGATAAGGCGGATCTACTAGAATTATTTGTCTCACATTCAAATATCTGTGTGATATTTGCCTGATTTAAAGATGATTTGCCGTCATTAGTAGCGCTGAGCATAATCACCCCCTAGATATCAACGTAATCGCAATATTGCCTTAGGCGCGAACTGGTGCTTGAGGTAGATTCTTCCAAGAATCCAAAGGGGGGCACTAGGGTGCGGAGTTACTTAATATTCAGCATTTTCAATTATCCGCCGAATCAAGCCAGAAAGCTGCTTTCTAAATTGTCGCTTGAAGTTAAGCAGGAACTGTTTCTAGAAAGCGAGCCTAAGAGGCAGCTTGGTTTTCTAGGGCGTTTACCAAGGCATCAAATTCTTCCATTTTTAGATAGTTTGACCAAGGAACAACGCGAGAATTTTGAGCAAAGCTTAGATGATAAGCAGAAAGCGAAGCTGCAGTACTTAGTACGCTATAGCCCAATTTTCCTGTCTGATTTTGCTTACAATAGTTTGATTGCGGCACTCAGCTTGGCGTTGTTGGTGGTCAATTACCTGCTCTTAGGCCACTTCGATGTATTGTATGTGGTGGCGGCTCTTGAGCTGGGGAGGCACAGCTTTTGGGTGTTTCCCAGCATACTGATACTTGGTATGCAGATCGCCTCCTATTCGAGAAGACCAATATGGAGTTTACTTGGTACTTGCTTGGCTGCTGTCTGCTCCGTTGGCGCCTTAAACACCGCGTTTAGCATTTATTGGGGCGCTCCCGATGAGGTACCCGTTTTACTTGGTTTTAGTGCGTTGCATGTGATGCTTATGTGGCTGGCTAGTACCATCAGGCCCCAATGGTTTAAAGATAAGGCATATTCCACTCTTACAGCTTTTGTCATCTATTTGTGCCTGTTGGCGTTACACTGGCTTTCGGGATGGTGGGCATTGGCTGGTATAACATGGGTGTTGGCAGCGCTATTTTGCTTGGTCACCGGATTTACCTGGGGAACGAGCACAATTGCTCCTGCTCCCAGTTCCAATCCTTTACCCAACTGGGATGACAGTAGTCCTACCGTTGATCGCGCTATTAGTTGCTGTGGGGGAATTTTTACCGGGTGGTTTGGTTCCTCGCTGATCCTATTGTGCTTAATTGCTGTGCGCAATGTGCCCGCAGCGATACTGTGGCTGTTCTTGTAGGTGCTAAATCAACAATGCTTGAACGTGCTTGTGGAGGGCGAAGCGAATAGGTGCTGTTCTTCCACTTGCGCTACTCGCTGTTTTCCGAAGGTACCGAGAAGATAACCAGTTTTATATACTCTGTTTTGATTGCCTGCTGCGTTAGCTGTTGATAGGCTGCGCGCGTTATTTACTCAGTTCTAAGGAGGCCCGATATGTTTATTTTTCAACAAGCTCTTTCTTCTATGCGTCCTTACGCTGCTAAAGGTTAGTCACTTTCTCTTTAGCCTTAGGTGAGGACGGCAATGTTTTATTGTTGGAATAACACCTAATGTTCAAACAAATTAATGAAGCAACGGCTAAGCCGGTTGTTTGGTCTGAGTACACGGCTGAGCTGCTGTGGGCTGACCGCCATATCGCAAAACAGATGTTGAGTCTCCACCTCAACCCTGACTTAAGCCTTGCATCACGAACCCCGGCATTTATCGATGAATCTGCCAACTGGCTAGTTGCCGAGTTTGGTCTGAATGCCGCATCGAAAACCCTCGACTTTGGCTGCGGCCCCGGTCTGTATACCCAGCGCTTAAAGGCGAAAGGGGTAGGGACCGTAGTGGGTTTAGACTTCTCTGAAAACTCACTTAACTACGCCAAAGAGCAAGCGAATCAGGCAAACCTTGCCATCGAGTACCATCTGGGGAATTACCTGGATTACAGCGATGCGCGTAAGTTCGACTTAATCACGTTGGTGATGTGCGACCTATGCGCATTAAGCCCTGCCCAGCGCTCGGTTCTGTTTCGCAAGTTCAAATCGTTGCTGGCAGAGAATGGCTCGATTGCACTTGATGTCTATACTGCTAGCCGCTTTACCAAGCAAAGCGAATCACTCAGCCTTGAGAAAAACGCCATGAACGGCTTTTGGAGTGCCGAGGAGTATTGGTGCATTCAATCATCATTTACCTATCAAGATGACTTGGTCACCTTAGACAAGTACGTGATTAGCCAAGCAGACAAGGCATGGACGGTATATAACTGGCTGCAGCACTTCACCGTCGAGATGCTTAGCCGCGAGTTAGCAGAGCATGGCTTAGCCATTAAAGCCCACTACAGCGATTTGCGGGGAAGGCCCTACACCGAAGGGGACGAAATGGCGGTCATTATTGGCCACCAGTAGTTGGTAGAAGGGATTAATCAAAAGGGGCGATGTTCGCCCCTTTGTTTTTCTGTGTTTAGCGCTACTTGCCTTTTGCCATTCGCGCTTTCAGGTCGGCGAAAGGGTTGTGGGTGGCCTGCTCGCGTTCCAGATCCTCGCCTGCTTTTACTGTAGAGCCATATTGCTTGGCCTCGGTGTACTTCGAGTGCTCATGGTCGTGACAATACAGGCATAACAGCTCCCAGTTCGAGCCGTCGGCGGGATTGTTGCTGTGATCATGGTCGATGTGATGCACGGTTAACTCGCGCAGGTTGGAGTAAACAAACTCGCGGGTGCAGCGACCGCATACCCAAGGAAAGAGTTTCAACGCCTGCTCGCGATAGCCACGCTCTAAGCTGGCGTATTGTTTAGGGATATAAGCCATAGGTTGTTAAGAATGCAGTTAAACCAACCGCCATGATAGCAGTTAGTCTGGGATTGTCATCGGCCGGGGCCTGCAAGTGTGAGTATGGCTACAGGTATTTTCTCAGTAAGCAGTTATCTAGCTTATTTGCTGCTCGAGCAAGCTATTTCGATTAGATCTCCTTCTCTAGACTGATTCTCCCGCCGACATAATGCGAGACACAGTGGCAAATGGATCTATCAGAACAACTAACTTGTTGGTTTCCGATGCTAGGCATTGTGTATATCTCATTGACATGCGCTTAGTAAATGTGGACTGAAGATGATTGATCAGTCATTATTGTTTTTTATTGAATAATAATAATGACTGGTCGTTGTTAATTAGTGCATAAGATTTCATGAATTAGCATTAGATTTTTTTGTTAAGTATGTTTTTCTGTGAACTGTTCTTATTGGTGTCTGTGATCTTTATTTGAGGTTGTGATGTTTGTAATTAAATCAATGACATTTAAAAGAATCGTAGCGGTGGCTATGTTTTTTGTGGGTGTTACGAATACTTCTGGAGCAAGTCCGATGGAAGATAGTTATTATAATAGAGAGTTTGAAAGATTAGGAGTGATAGAGGGGTTAGTTGAAAAATCAGGAGCTCTGTTGCCAGAAGAAATTGCTGATTATGATCTGCCGGAAGTGCTAAGTAGTGAGGAGTTGGAACGTAGAATTACAAAATTCCAAGAATCATTTTATATAATACGTCAGCAATCTGAATCATCTGAAAGTGTAAATGTACAACATGTTGATTTCAATGCGATATCAAATGACCCTCAGAATATGGCTGTTGGTTTTCGTTGGCTTAAGGTTATGACTACCGAAGGTGAGAATGTCATTAAGTCAGATACTGTTGTTGATAGGGAAGATGTAAACATATATTACGTTAATCACAATAATGGCGTTGCTGATCATATGAGTATGTACTTGGGGGCAGGTGTAGAACTGGAGGAGGAGATTTCATTATCTGAGATTGAATATGTATCTGGTGAGTCGAGGCTTTATTTCTTTCCGGGTTATGAAATGGTTGAGCTATCAAAGGAAGATGTCGGTAACATTAAAAATACCAGCTTGGGCTCAGAGCTAACGATGGAGGTTCTTGATAAAAGCTACGTCAGGTTGAGTTTTGATTATAGCAGCCTTAAGAACTTCATTATATATGGTTACAACAAGTCGGGTGATTTGCTGGTCGAAGACGCAATGGGTATGGCTTACTATTATGAAGATGATAGAACGGTTAAAGATTATAGTGAAGAGGATTTTCCCGGCAAACAGGGAATTAGAAGAGCTGTTTTTCATGCAATGTTTAAGGGCGAGTTGGATAAAATCGAGCTCTATTTTAGGAAAGACAAGGAAGAGAGGTTTGTTGAGGTAACTGCTATTAATGATCCAACGGTTGATATGGATATCGATGATTATCGAATGGTAACCGATGGCCCTACTAGTGAAGTATCAGGGCGTATAAACTATCAGACTACAACCATAAAAGATCAAATAAAGAAGACCTTAGTTGGTTTTGAGCGCAGTGAAGCCTTGGCTAGCTTTAATACTCCAGAGTTAAAGGTTCACCTATCTGATGATGGGAACTCGCTACATGCAAAGTCATTTTTTAGCGATCTTTATCTTAAGCAAGAGCCTGGTGATAACTATGTGCCATTAGAGTTCTATACAAGAATAAATGGAGTTATCTATTCTTTCTATGAGAATGCTATAGATGTCAATGGCGGCGAGGTTGATAAAGAGGTTGAGCTAATTTCAGGAAAAACAGCCGTGAGGGGGAGTGTGAGAGTTGATTATCCAATAGAAATGGAGTGGGTAAACGCAACCCCCGGAAAAAGTGAGTTGATAGATAATCATACAGTTACTATTGAAGGTGGTTTGGTTGTTTATAGCATTCCTGAAGGATATGAGATTCCAGATATTACTTGGGGAGTTGGTGGGCTGATTCGTGCGTTTGATAAAGATGGGTATCAGTTAATTTATAGTGGAAAATCCGTTGACTATAATGGAAGTGAAGGAGTTACTTTTAAGTTTGGGTTTTGGGGAACTATTCATAGAGTGGAAATTGCTGTTATCAAGGAGTGGGGAAGCTATCACCAGATGTTTGATTCTGTCGTTGTTCCAGAACTTGAGAGTAACAAAGGCGCTGATGGCTTTGCAGAAGCGTTGATTAGCATTATGTTTGATGAAGACGAAGCTGCAAAGATTAGAGCTGAAATAGAAGAAGAAAAGTTAAATAGTAACAATCAAGAAGTTCCGGTCACTGCTTACAAAATCGAACTTCTTATCGATGTCGATAAGCCGGAAATTAGATCTTATACATGGCATGGTGTACTACCCGGTGGCAATGAATTTGGTCAGGCACATATGAGTCGCCTGCTTAAAGAACTCAAAAAAATTTCAGATCGTGCTGCGCATGATATACCAATTGAGTATAGAGCTGGTGAGCTGGAAATCTCATTTTATTCTTTAAATCAAAGTGGAAGCATAGAAATAGAGCTAAGTGAAAATGAAATATTAGACTTGCTTCCTGAGGAACTAAAAACGGATTCGCTTATTGAGTTGCTCGAGATAAAGTGGCCCGAGTTGGTTGAGAGTTAATCTCCACTCTGTGACTGTTCAATAATCAGCGTCAGGTTACACATGTGAATAGTCCAGAGCTCTCTAGAGCGATAGAGTGGCTCTAGAGGGGGCATTCGGTGTTCTAGATTCAAGGATCGAAGAGCGCGACTATGGAGGATATCTTGTTGGAGATCTGGTTGAGGTGTATAACCTTAGATGTAGGCTAAGGTGCCTTTTGGGGATTACCGAATATTACACCACCAGATTTGCCGATATCCCTGAAAAGCTTTGGCGAGACGAGTGTAATTTGAGTGCAGAAGAGTCTCGATGCGATCATCGCTATTGTTGGTCAGAGTACCAGGTTGTTGATGATTTCCTTATCGCCGTGAATCACTTTGAACTAGTGAAAGTGATTATGCCCTGATGATTTAGTAGTAGTTAAGTTTTCAGAAAGCATAGATCTTAGTTTAGGGTTTGGTCACTATGATAGCTGTCTATGTCTTATTAGCTTTGGTGCCACTAACAGGTCTTTGGAGTATCCGTGTTTAAGTATCTGCTCGAAGGATCGAAAATCAGGAAAATTGCTTCGCGACTTCCAATTGAGTTGCTTGAGGTGTACGAAGAAAAAGATTTTTACTCGCGAGCCGAAGTCGTGGCTATATATGCACAAGAGATAGGCCTCGATGATGATGTTCAAATAGCATTCGCTATGTTCTGCTCTCCATCAGAGTATGTTTCTTTGGCTGAGTTGCAAAAATTTAAGTTTGGGTATGCAGAACTAAGAGAAAAAGTAGGACATCATTGCTTTAGTGGTCGCTTGGGGTTCAACTTCAAAAATCTTCATGATTACGCGAGAGCGAGGCAATTGGGAAATAGTATTAGCGGAGATTTTGGCCTTGGCGGTTGCGATGGTGATGGAGGAGGTTGATAGCTAACAAGCCTCTGCTATTGAGGCCGAATTGCTGATGGAGATGGTAAAGATAAGCATGGATAGCGAAATCACTTACCCTAGCAACATCACTGTATCCACAGATGCTGACGGTATGACCATCCGGAGAGCTTGGATAGGTTGGGAGTCGCTCATTCCTTCTGTATTTGCGGTGTTGTGGATTTTTTTCTTGGGTGGGGAGTTCGATATCCTCTTTCTCCCAGTCATTCACAAAGTTGTCTCAGCAATTTTTGTTTACTACGCCCTCGCGAGTTGGCTAAACCGAACGAAGATTACTGTGAACTCGTCATTGGTTAAAGTTTCCCACTACCCCGTTCCTTGGTGGGGCGGAGGTATCTATCCTACTCCCGACATCAAGTGTTTCTATCTAAACCAGAAAACAGAAACCACAACAGGACTCAAGCATTCATCCACTGCAATATCCTATGAGCTCCATGCTTTATTGGGGGAGGAGCAGGTTGTGAAAGTGGTCAACGGGATTCACTCGGAGGAATCAGCTCAGGTCATGGTCGATGCTTTAAATCAGTATTTAGAGTTGGATGAGGATGAAGCCTTAACTTCTTGCGCAACTACGAGCTTGTAGAGATAGGAAAGTTAGTGCAGAAGTAATATTACTCAGAAAGCAAAAAACCTGCTCGAAAGCAGGTTTTTTTATGTGGTGGTCGTTGCTGGGCTTGAACCAGCGACCCTCGCCTTGTAAGGGCGATGCTCTCCCAACTGAGCTAAGCAACCGAATTTGGGTAATAGACGTTAATAACGGCTATTGGAATTTGGTGGTCGTTGCTGGGCTTGAACCAGCGACCCTCGCCTTGTAAGGGCGATGCTCTCCCAACTGAGCTAAACGACCGAATTTTGGTGGTTGCTACTGGGCTTGAACCAGTGACCCTCGCCTTGTAAGGGCGATGCTCTCCCAACTGAGCTAAGCAACCGAATTTGGGTAATAGACGTTAATAACGGCTATTGGAATTTGGTGGTCGTTGCTGGGCTTGAACCAGCGACCCTCGCCTTGTAAGGGCGATGCTCTCCCAACTGAGCTAAACGACCGAATTTTGGTGGTTGCTACTGGGCTTGAACCAGTGACCCTCGCCTTGTAAGGGCGATGCTCTCCCAACTGAGCTAAGCAACCTAAAAGTGGTGGTCGCTGCTGGGCTTGAACCAGCGACCCTCGCCTTGTAAGGGCGATGCTCTCCCAACTGAGCTAAGCGACCACATTGTTGTTTGGGCTGTGCCCTCTCAACGGAGGCGAATACTACCTATCCCCTATGATTGGGTCAAGCGGATTTTTGGTAGAAAATCGCGTTCGCGCAAAAAACATCCATTAGCGGCGAATAGTCGAGCATAATAGCCTAAAAACAGGCCCTAAGACTCAGATAAAAGTCACGAAAAGCAGCGATGCATGGCCTGTGGCGGCGAAAAATCTGTGTTAAAATCCGCCGCAATTGATAAGTCCGCTTTATATAGAGAAGAATCATGACTGTACGTACTCGTGTCGCACCGTCACCTACCGGTGATCCCCATGTCGGTACCGCCTATATCGCCCTGTTTAACTACTGCTTTGCCAAGCAGCACGGCGGCGAGTTTATCCTGCGTATCGAAGATACCGATCAGGCGCGTAGCTCGCGTGAATCTGAGCAGGCTATCTACGACAGCCTGAAGTGGTTGGGTCTGAACTGGGACGAGGGTCCGGATTGCGGCGGCGATCGTGGTCCTTACCGTCAAAGTGAGCGCAGCGAGATCTACCAGCAGTATGCCAAGCAGCTGATTGATGAAGGCAAGGCCTTCTACTGCTTCGCTACCGCCGAAGAGCTGGACGAGATGCGCAAGGCGCAAATGGCCGAAGGCCTGCAGCCTAAATACGACGGTCGTGGCCTGAAGCTGACTGCCGAAGAGATTGCCGCCAACCTGGCAGAAGGCAAGCCTTATGTGATCCGTATGAAGGTGCCAGAGTCGGGCAGCTTCAAGTTCACCGATTACCTGCGTGGCGAAGTGGAAATTCCATGGGAGCAGGTAGATATGCAGGTGCTGATGAAGGCCGATGGTCTGCCAACTTACTTCCTGGCGAACGTGGTGGACGATCACCTGATGGGCATCACCCACGTATTCCGTGGTGAAGAGTGGCTAAACTCTGCGCCTAAGCTGCTTAAGCTATACGAAGACCTCGGTTGGGAAGCGCCAGAGCTGGGCCATATGCCACTGCTGCGTAACCCGGACAAGAGCAAGCTAAGTAAGCGTAAGAACCCAACCAGCGTGAACTACTACCGCAAGATGGGTTTTATGCCAGAAGCGCTGCTCAATTACTTGGGCCGTATGGGCTGGTCAATGCCCGATGAGCGTGAGAAGTTCTCCCTTGATGAGATGATCGCTAACTTCGATATGAAGCGCGTGTCACTGGGCGGTCCGGTATTCGACGTTGAGAAGCTGAAATGGCTCAACGGCCTGTGGATCCGCGAAGAGCTGAGCGACGAGCAGTTGGTAGAGCGCTTGGCGGAGTGGGCTTACAACAAAGAGACCCTGCTGAGTATCCTTGAGCAAGCCAAGCCGCGTATGGAAACCTTTAGCGATCTTGCGCCATTGGCCGGTCATTTTGTATCAGGCCTGCCTGAGTATGACCCTGAGCTGCTAACTGCTGGCAAGCTGGATGTGGAACAAGTGCGTCCACTGTTACAGATGTTTATCTGGCAGCTGGAAGAGCAGCGTAGCTGGGACAAAGACACCGTGTTTGGCGTGGCCAAGCAGTTGTCGGGTCATCTGGAACTTAAGATCCGCGACTTCCTAGAGCCAATCTTTGTGGCAATTACCGGTAAAACCAGCTCGACCTCGGTGGTGGATGCTATGGTAGTGCTGGGCTCAGATCTAACCCGCGCCCGTTTGCGCGTGGCACTGGGTCACATTGGTGTGAGCAAGAAGCAGGCTAAGTCGCTCGACAAAGCGTATAAGGCCTACAAGGCCAGCATCTAAGATGCGTTAGTTGATGAAGAGGCGGCCCGATGGTCGCCTTTTTTTTGATGTTTTATGCGCTGCCTTACGTGAATTAATGAAAACTATCATTAGCCTTTGGCAACTCGGTAATTTTGCTTGTATGCTTCTAGAGCATATTGACCGATTACTAAGAAAGTCATACTGTTAGCTAATGGACGGAGTACAAGGAGTGACAATGTCGATTCAAAGCCGGCTTAACAGCGAAGACGGAGAATTGGTGATAACCGTCGAAGGCCGTTTTGATTACTCTAAGCATCAAGATTTTCGTTGCAGCTATAAGGACCAAGCCATCGATGGCATGCTGTTGGTGCTCGATCTTAGCGCTGCCGAATACATGGACAGCTCTGCGCTGGGCATGATGCTGCTGCTTAAAGAACATGCCGAAAAATCCCAAGCCCGCGATCTGGTGATCCGCCGGCCCTCGCCAGCCATCCTCAAGGTATTAGAAGTTGCCAATTTCGATAAGTTAATCAAAATCGAGAGCTAACTTTGGAACCCAATGTCCTCTCCTTCTTAGAGCGTCCAGCCAAGGGAGTGGCATTGGTGGTCGACGACACCAAAATCAACCGCACCCTGCTGTGTCGTGTGCTGGTGCAGATGGGCTACGACGTGCTGGAGGCGGAGAATGGCTTGGTGGCGGTGGAGATGTTTGCCGCACAAACCGTCGATATCGTCTTTATGGACGTGATGATGCCCGAGCTGGATGGCTTTGCGGCAACCCGTCAGATCAAAACCCTCGCCGGTGAACGTTTTGTACCGGTACTGTTTGTGACCTCCCTAAACGAAGTCGAAGCGCTGGTGAGCTGTATCGCCTGTGGCGGCGACGACATTCTGTTTAAGCCGGTCAATCAGTCAGTACTCAAAGCCAAGGCGCTGGGCTTCGAGCGCACCCGCCGCCTGCACAACGAGCTGGCCGAGCTGCACAAGCAGATGCAACAAGACGAGCGGATGGCGCAGCGGGTATTCAGCGGCATGATTGCCAGCTCGCCCCATGCCCTTGCCGATATTAACTTCTCGATTAAAAGCGCCGCTATCTTCTCCGGTGACGTGGTGTTTACCGAATACAGCCCCAATGGCGACCAGCATATCTTGTTGGGCGATTTCACCGGCCACGGCTTGCAAGCAGCGATTGCTAGCACTCCGGTGGCGGAGCTGTTCCACGGGCTGACCCGGCGCGGCTTTAGCGCCAAACAGATTATTCGGCGAATCAACAAGCGGCTACATCAGGTACTGCCGATTCATATGTTTATGGCCTGTACTATGGTGGTGATCTCGCGTAATACCAATATGCTGCGGGTGTTTAATGCTGGTATGCCTGATGCGTGGTTGTTCGAAAATGGCCAAGTCAGCCAGCGCTTTGCGGCGGAGTCGATAGCGCTGGGGATCAGCCGCGAGATCAACATTGAGTTCAGCCAAGTCTCGGTAAACAAGCTGCAGCACCTGTTGCTGTTTAGCGATGGGGTGGTAGAAGCGGTTAACGAGCGCGAGCATGCCTTTGGCGAAGAGCGCTTGCTCGCGTGCTTGCATGGCGGCGAGGACTTAAGCAACCTGATCCCGGCCATCGAGCAATCCTTGGCGCAGTTCTGCGAAGATGTGCCTCAGGCCGATGACCAGTCCTTGGTGCACGTGCCGATTACCTTGAGCAACGACTCACCACCGCCCAAACACAGCGAGCCGGAGGTGTTTGACCTCGATGACTGGCAATGGCAGATGACCTTGCAGGGGCGCAGCTTGGCCAAGGCATCGCCAGTGTCACTGATGATGCCGGTACTCGAAGAGCTGGGGATTGGCGAGACTAACTCAGGGCTGTTAGCGGCGGTGGTTAGCGACCTGTTTAGCAATGCCTTGGAGCATGGCCTGTTGGAGCTGGACTCCTCGGTGAAGCAAGACGAGCTGGGCTTTGCCCACTACTATCAGCTACGCGAGCAGGCGCTGAATGAGCTGACCAAGGCCAAGATCCATATCAAGTTGGAGTTTACCAAGTTACCGGAACCGGGCTTTAGCGTGGAGCTGAGCCATAACGGTAAGGGCTTCGAGCCCGAGTCCTTGGATGAGCCGGGCTCTGGCGATCTGAGTGGGCGCGGGATCCAGCTCGTGCAGGCCCTGTGTTCGTCGGTGGAGTATTTCGATGAAGGCAAGCGGGTGGTAGCGCAGTTCCGATTGGACGATCACGGCTAAGCAACGCAGGCGGTCTAAGTGCTTAATTTCACTGCCGCGCAAACTGAAAACCTGCAATTACCGCTGCAATGAGTAGAAAGTGTGCAAACAATCAGCCTTTTTACAAAAAGAGTTGACTCACTAAACCGGCATTCGTATTATTCGCATCGCTTTCAGGGCACAGCCCTAAAGCAGCCAGTGTGTTTGGGGCTATAGCTCAGCTGGGAGAGCGCTTGCATGGCATGCAAGAGGTCCGCGGTTCGATCCCGCGTAGCTCCACCAAATACACTTCCGAGATTTCGGGGCTATAGCTCAGCTGGGAGAGCGCTTGCATGGCATGCAAGAGGTCCGCGGTTCGATCCCGCGTAGCTCCACCAAATACACTTCCGAGATTTCGGGGCTATAGCTCAGCTGGGAGAGCGCTTGCATGGCATGCAAGAGGTCCGCGGTTCGATCCCGCGTAGCTCCACCAAACATCAAAGGCTCGCTAACGCGGGCCTTTTTTGTATCTGCGATTCAAAGGCGCGATCCTGCCTCAATGATTTCCTGCGCAACATCTGAACATCTACTTATTCGGACTGGTATTACTTATTCTTAGCGGCATAAAAAGGCCGACCTCGAGGGTCAGCCGGTATTGCCGTGGGCTCTCTGTATCGCCTTGAGCAGCGGTCTTGTTATCGCATGATACTCGGAGGTTCGGTCAGCCATAGCTGCTCGTCAGAGGCCTTGTCGTAGCCATATTGGTATAACTGGCGCATGTACTCCAAGTCGTGCGGGTCTAGCTCGTCACGATCGAAGTCTGGGCCGATATGCGCAAGCTGAAAGTCCAGGCCGTGGTGCTGAGAGTAAAAGTAGATAAACTCCACATCGCCAATCCCTTGATTACGAATTATCGTCGATAAGGAGCGGCGAGAAACTTCGCCGAGGTCGTTTTCGGTGACCTGATAACGGGGCACCAAGCTGCCATTGCGAATGACGTAAATGGTCTGTCCTAAGTGACCACTAGCACTGTCAAATCTCAGCCATTGCGGAATGAGAAATACCTGACGCGACACGCCACCATCGACATGCAGTTCATCAAACTGCTGCTCACCATCGTCGATATTGATCAGCTTTGCTGGGAACGCGCCGGGAATCGAGCTGCTGGCGATGACAATATCCTGAATCAGGGTTTGTGCATCCTCGCTGCCGACTTGCGCTATCCGGCCGATGTCCCATAGTGCCATCTTCTCATTATCAAGGCTGGTGGTACCGATCAGTAGTAATCGTCCTTTTTCTCGCTCGTGCGCCAGCCTCTCGATCATGTCAGCATCTATTGCCGTGCGCACTTTGAGCTCAAAGCCTTCGGTATTGATAAGGGCATTGCGCGAAAACACCTTAAACAAGGAGTTGAGCTTGAACATCTCAGCCGGCGGGGTGTCGGTATAGTAGCGGCGAAGATCCTCATCGTAATCACTACCGAGGTAGGCAAACACTGAGACAATGGCGCCAGTGGAGATGCCACTTACCACATCAAACTCTGGTCGGTTCCCCGCATCACTCCACGCGTTGAGAATACCCGCAGAGAACGCACCATCAAGGCCACCGCCGGATAGCGCTAAGTGTTGAAAGTGGTAATCTTCGTCCTTGTTACCAATGAGCTCTAGCATCTCGCGGTAAATCGCGTGGTCCGAAGGATTTTGATGGTCACCGTCCCAGTAACGCAATCCTTGTGTCGCGAGAGGATTCATCGACTCTGACTCTTGTGAGGCATTTCTTTGCGGGCTACTAGAGCAACCACTCAATATCAACAGGCTAACCACCAACAGTGCTCGCATCATTGCGCACAGATTGGGGGGCCTCACCAAAGTTAACTGGCCGAACATTACTGGTTTCATCATCGCTACCCCAACAGCCAAGGAATAATGAATGCGTTGGCAATATCAATAAAGAAGGCACACACCAACGGTACCACGATAAAGGCCAAGTGCGAGTTGCCATAACGCTGTGCTACCGCCGACATATTGGCCATCGCAGTGGGGGTAGAGCCCAGCGAGATACCGCCAAAGCCTGCACACACTACTGCTGCGTCGTAGTTTTTACCCATCGCGGGGAACACGATGAGCAGATTAACGGCAACAGCAATCACGAACTGAGCGGTGAGAATGGCAAAGATAGGGCCTGCCAAGTCAATCAGCGTCCAAAGCTGCATACTCATTAGTGACATTGCCAGGAAGGTACCTAGCGCAATCTCGGAGATTAGCGCAATTGCAGGTTGGCGTGCTGGCCATTCGGTGCCGGTAATGCGCGGCAGAGACTTAGGCACAAAGTTGGTGATAAGGATACCAGCGAACAAGCAGGTGACGAACAGCGGCAACTGTAGGCCCGCCGCTTCCAGCGATTCATTGAGGATAAAGCCGACCAGCATACAGGCGTGCAGTGCTAGCAGGGCATCGAGAAAACCCAGTGCAGTAATTCTCTGCGCGTCATCGCTTTCATCTACCCCTACATCCAGCGGTTCGTCGTGGCTGGGGCTCAGGTTGTGGCGTTTGATCAGGAACTGGGCGATGGGGCCGCCCATCAAGCTAGCCAAGATAAGTCCGAAGGTGGCACAGGCGATGCCGATCTCCATCGCGTTGGTTACGCCAAAGTTTTCGCTGATCCGTGGCGCCCAGGCAATCGCGGTACCGTGACCGCCGATCAAGGACACGCTGCCGCCAAGTAGCCCTACCGAATGCGGCAGGTCAAACAGGCTGGCCACGCCGATGCCAGTGAAGTTTTGTAGGAACATGTAACTGATGGTAATCACCAGCAAGATAACCAGCGGCTTGCCGCCCTTTAGCAGATCGCCGAGGCTGGCGTTGATACCAATGGTGGTAAAAAAGTACACCAACAAGATATCGCGACTGGTGAGATCGAAGCTGATTTCATAGCCGCTGGCGGCATAGACCAGTGCGATCAGCACCGAAACCAACAAGCCACCACTCACCGGCTCCGGAATATTAAAGTGGCTAAGAAAGTTGATTTGCTTGGTCAAACGGCGACCAATAAACAGCACAACAATCCCCAAATTAAACGCAAAAAAGGAGCTGATGTGGATCAGATTTCCATCGATTTCCATGTGGCTTCCCCAAAATTAAGATATAGAGCGCTACCTACAAGCGGTAGCGCGAAGTGAGTCTTGTCTTATTTAGCTATATACCTGAACAACCTCAAGAATGTTTGTTCAGGTATACCCTTAGTTGGTTAAATCTGTATTGCTCTCGCTGGCTGTCCAGTCTCCCCCGAGCGCTTTGTGCAGATTAACCACTAATTGAGCTGTTTGCATGCGCGCACTAAGCTCTTGCTCATCCAGAGCGAGCTGCTGGCGCTGGGCATCGATAAGCTCTAACTGATCAATCAAGCCGGCCTGATACAAGGTGTTGGCGCGCGCCAAGGCTGTTTCGCCGTAGTGCTGGGCTTCGCTGGCTTTTTCATGATACAGATGATTATCCCCATAGGCCTTGAGTAGCATCTCTACTTCAGCAATCGCAGTGTTTACTGAGTCTTGATAACCGAGTACCGCCGATTGCAGTTGCGCTTCTTTTAGCGCAACTTGGGCCTCTGAGCGACCTCCGTCGAACACGTTCCACTTTAGGCCTACCGTCGCCAACCAGGCCCCTGAATCGCTCTCAAATAGCTTATCAAAGTCTTTGGCCAGCAGGCCCGGCGAACCGCTTAGATAAAAGCTAGGGTAACGTGCGGCAATGGCTGCACCCAGCTCGTGGTTTTGTGCCACCATTTCCAGCTCTTGAGCCTTGATGTCAGGGCGGCGTTGCAGCAGCTCTGAAGGCAGGCCAACCGGAATGACTCCAGCAAAGTCAGGAAGTGCGTCTACTTCTGACAAACGCTGCTGTAACTCTCGGCTGTTGTCGCCAAGGATGATGGCGATGCGCTGCTTATGTACCGTCTCTGCGCTGGCGAGTTGTGGCATCAGTGCCTTGGTGCTGGCGAGCATGGCTTTGGAGCGCGCCAAATCGAGCTGCGATGCGATCCCGGTATCGACCAGAGTCTCAATCAGAGAAATTGCACGTAGTTGATCGTCAATAGACTTTTCAACAATTAACTGACGCTGCTGAGCTCCGCGCATATGAAAGTAGTTGCTAATCAGCTCGCCTGAAATAGCTATCTGTAAGCCATCCTGCATGAGCGTAACCTGCTCAGAGCGTATTGCAGCAGCTTGGCTCATGGCATCAATCTTCCCGAACAAGTCGGCTTCCCACACGATGCCAGCGCCGAGGAAGAAGTTACCGGATTGGTTATCAACCAAAGGTTGCCCCATCACTGATGCCCCCACGATTGGTCCTGCTAAGGCTTCATTTTCGCTAAGGCGGAATGAACTGTAGCCACCACCTAGTGAGATTGTCGGGACTTTCAGCGAGTTCACGGCTTGCTGATAGGCCTGAGCGGCTTTCACCCGCTCAGCTGCCACCTGCAAGGTGATGTTTTGCTGTTGGGCTTGCTCTACCAGCTCATTCAGCATTGGGTCCTCGAACCCACTCCACCAATGCAGTTGCTGACTGGCTTGTGTTGCTAGCTCGCACTGATAGAGAAACTCACTGTGTAAGCCCAGCTCCGACTGAGGCGCTTCTGGTGTCATGGAGCAGGCGCTAAGTAGCGCTGCGATGGCTATCGCACTCAAGGTATTACGCATCATGTTGTGCCTCCTCAGATAAGGTGGGTTGCTCTGACGCTTGGGGTTTTCGCCAGGTTCGAAATGCCAGGCTGTACAAGGCCGGCATAATAAACAGTGACAGGATGGTGGCAGCCATCAGTCCGCCAATGATGGTCGCTGCCATCTGGTCGAACAGTGTGTCACTGAGCAGCGGGATCATGCCTAGCGCAGTGGTAAGCGCGCCCATAGAAATTGCCAGGGTACGATTGAGTGTGGCGTCTTGGATGGCTTCGAACAGGCCTTTGCCATTTTTCCGCTCAAGACCAATCTGGTCCATCAGGACAATGCCATTTTTAATGATCATGCCACTTAGGCAGATCGCACCAGTCAGTGCCATAAAGCCGAAGGGTTTGCCAAAGGCCAGCAGTGAGAAGGTCGCACCAGTGGCGGCCAACGGCAAGGTGACCAGAATGATCAGCGGCTGACGCAGTCCGTTAAACAGTGCCACCATAATGATGACCATCACCAATCCGGCGACTGGCAGCTGATCAATCACGTCCTTCACTACTCGATGCTCATCGTAGTACTCGCCGCCCCAGACCATGCGGTAGCCGCTTGGCAACTCAATGGCTTCGAGCATGGGAGCCAGTTCTTTACGTACATCGGAGGCGGTGGCACCGAATATATCCGCTTGGGCGGTGATGGTGGGTAGACGGTCGCGACGATAGATAATGCTTTGCTCGTTACGCAGCTCGAAGCTATCGACCACCTGGCCCAAGGGTACGCTGTGCTGCCCCAGTATGGACGAGATTGGCAAGCTACTTAGCGAGTCCATATCTACGTTGGCAACTCGCAGGTTGATCGGAACCTGTCGGTTGTCGATGTGCAGCATGGCGACGGGCAAGCCTTCATCTATTGCGCGCATCGCGGCTGCGATATCGCTGCGGCTGATACCTGCTCGGCGTGCGGCCTCCAAGTTAATATGTGGGTGGATCTGTTTGCTTGGCTTGCGCCAATCATCGCGGATGTACTTGGTATTAGGGTGAGCAGCCATGATGTCTTTGGCCTGCTCGGTCAAGGCGCGCAGCACCTGAGGATCGGGGCCGATAAAGCGTGCTTCGATACTGAACTTATCAGCAGTGGCCATCTTAAGTGGACGGAAGCGTGGCTCGGCTTGTGGGAAATGCTGGGCCAACCATTCATCGCCTCGTTCAACCAAGGGGCGGATCGACTCAAAGTCTACGGTGCTGATCAAGATCTGCCCATAGGCCGGATCGTTAGGCTCTGGCTCAACGGTTACCGCGAAGCGAGGTGCACTGGCACCGACATAGCTGGAGATGTGCTCTACTTCCGGTTGCGCCATCAGCCAGTTTTCAATCTCACGCATATCGGCGGAGGTTTGCTGATTGTCTGAGCCATTGGGCAGCCAATAATCGAGAAACACGATGGGGCGAGCTGAGCCGGGCATAAAGTTAACCGGCACATGCGGGATGGCGATTGCAGTGGCAACCAGTAGCGGAATCAGCCCCGCCAGCGCTTTCATTGGATTCGCCACCGTCCAGGCTACTGCTTGGCGATAGGGTGAGTTGCGCTTGTCGTTGCTGGTGTTGTGCTCGCCGTCTTTAGGGCTTAGCCACCAGATGCACATCACTGGCGTGAGCACCATTGCAACACCCCATGAGAACAGCAACGATGAGCTCATCACTTGCCATACCGAGATCGAGAACTCGGCCACCTCAGTAGACGCGAGCAGCACCGGTAGTACACCCATAATAGCGATTACGGTTGCGCCCAATAGCGGGACGGCCATTTCACTTACGGCTGAGGCAGCTGCTTGATAGGGAGACAAGCCTTGCTTGCACTTGTTCGAAAATAGGTCGGTGATCACAATGGCGTTATCGACCAAGATCCCCAAGGCGAGAATGAAGGAGCCCAGCGAAACTCGCTGCAGATCGACGCCGGTGAAATTCATATAGATCAGCGTTAGCAGAATCGACATTAGCAGACTGGCGCCGACAATGGCCGCGCTTCGATAGCCCATAAACAGCCACAGCACGACCACCACAATCCCCAGGCTTTGCGCCAGGTTAATTAGGAAGTCGTTGATGGCGTCGTTCACTTCATCAGGCTGAAACGCGACGATATCGATATCAATACCCACAGGTAGGGTCTGTTGGTACTCGGCGATCATGTCTTTGAGTTGGTCACCGAGTGAGACCACGTTGATCCCACCAGCCGGGCTCACTGCGAGTACCACTGCATCTTTGCCATTAAAGCGGGTGGTTACCGAGCCGGTAACCTGCTCGTCCAAGGTAAAGCTGGCAAGATCACCCAAGCGAACCAGATTGCTGCCCAGCACATTGATACCGCCTTGTACGGTTAGCTCTTCGATGTCTTGGACGCTATGTAAGGCGCTAGGGTGGTCGATTCGAAAGCGCTGACCGTCGATGGCGAGAGAACCGGCATTGAGACGCGCATCTTGTGCTTGAAGCTGGGTGATCAGCTGCAAAGGAGATAGGCCTAGATCTATCAGGCGCTCTTTGTCGATGTCTATGTTGACCACTGGCTGAGTGATGCCATGTAGCTCGACCTTGCGAATACCGTCGATGGTATTAAAGCGACGCTGCAACTCTTTGGAGTACTCGCGCAGCTGACGGTTGTCGATGCGATCACCGGTAACGGCGAAGAGCATGCCGTACACTTCGGAGAACTCGTCTTGCACAATGCTCACTTGGGCACTGGGTGGTAGCTTGAACTTAACGTCGTTGACCTTACGACGCAGTAAGTCCCACTCTTGCGGTAGGTCGTCGTTGGTCAGGTTGGATTTGAGATCGACGAAGATCATTGATACACCCGGGCGCGACAACGAGCGCAGGCGGTAAAGATTTTCCAGCGTTTGCAGCTCAATCTCTACATTATCGGTGACATGCTGCTCCACTTCTTCGGCGCTAGCCCCCGGATAGAGCGTCACCACCACCGCGGTTTTAACGGTAAACGAGGGGTCTTCCAGCTTGCCTAGTTGATGATAGGAAACTAGGCCGGCAATGACGCACAGCACGCTAAAGAAGGCTATGAAGGTGCGCTGCTTTAACAGCAACTCTACGATTTTCATAACTCAGTCTCCAACAATGGACCAAGCTCACTGTATGGCTTGAGGTAGTCAACACCCGCGACGATGACTTGTTGACCGGGTGCTAACTGCGCTTCGACACAGGCCTGCTTGGCACGCATCTCTAGCTTTTCTACAGGGACTGGTACCGCTTGGTTGCGTTCAGCGATGTAGATCACTTGCTGGTCGTGCTGGCTGCTAATCGCAGAGTAAGGCAGGCAGTACTGCTGGCTTTGCTGAGGTAGCTCCAGGCTGATGTCGACGGCTTGCCCGGGCACGAGCGCCAAGTTGTTGCTGTGCAGTTGCAGTTTAACCGGGAAGCTACGCTTCAAACGGTTAGGTCTGCTGGCCACTTCGCTTACTTCGGCTTGATCGCTGCTGCTGCTACGTGATTGATTCACTTGGGCATGCATGCCTGCGCTAAATGCGGTGATCAGGTTTTCTGGTACATCGATTTCAACTTGCAGACGCTCTGGCTGGTGCAGTTCAAACACCGCAATGCCGGGGGCGACTTGCTCATGGTTTTCAATACCTTGATGAGCGATTACACCAGCAAAAGGCGCTCGTAGTTCGGTGTAGGTGAGGGCGTCTTCGCTTTTTTGAATATTGCGCTTAACCACTTCAACCGCAGCGCTGGCACGCTCATAGCCACTTCGCGCGCGATCAAGATTGACCTCGGCGACAGCGTCGGCTTGGTTAGCTTGGGTTACGCGATCCAGCTCGATCTTTGCCAAGCGTTTGCTCGATTCGGCTTCGCTCAAACGGGCATTAAGTTCTGCCAGAGTCACTTGGTAGTCGTGGGGGTCGAGGCGTGCCAGTAGCTGGCCCTGTTCCACATGGTCGCCCATGCTGACCAGCACTTCGGTTAGGGTGCCGGGTACGCGAAAAGCCAGCGAGGCCTGCTTCTGCGATTCGACAATCCCAGAAAAGCTGCGCGACAAGGCAAGGTTATTTTGACTAATGGTTAACACTTGAACTGGTCGAGGTGTTTTCTCGACCACTTCAACTGAATTTTCGCAGCCAGCCAGTGCCAGCAGTGCGGTTGCAAGTACGCTTAGGTGAACACGATCTACAGCCATACTTCAATACCTCCGTAATTTTGGATGTAGTGTAGAGCAAGCGTTTTGTCATTATTAGACAAACAAATTGATATTCAGCGTCACTATTTTCGTGACAATTACAATTGTTTCGGTAGTTCGGTCTTCAGGAAATCAATAAAAAGTTGATTGGCTAGAGGCAGTCCATCGCGCTTGGGATAGACCAAGTAGGCATCCATCGGTGTCGATACATAGGCGGGAAGCACATCTATTAGCTCACCTTGCTGGATGTGGGGAAGGGCAAGTAGCTCAGGAAGAAAACCAATTGCTCGTCCTTGAAGCACTATCTTCAACAGCAGTTCCAGGCTGTTGGTGGCAAGTGTAGGTCTTACCTTCACTTGTCCATTCTGTGTGACCCAGACATCTTCCAATACACCTTGTGGCCAGCGTATGCAAACACAGGGTAGCGCTTGGAGGCTGTTGAGGTCGAGTGGGCGGCCGTGGGACTCGATAAACTCGGGGCTAGCGACAATCCGGTTGGATGACTCGGCGATTTTGTGTACCACCAAGTCAGAAGGAGTAAGCTCACCGGCATGGATGGCAACGTCGAGGCCAAGTCGAAAGAAATTACTGTAGCTGTCGGAGGTGACAAACATCTCTACATCAATGTCGGGGTAGAGGGCTTGGAAGTCAGCAACCAACTGAGTGGTGCGTATATCTGCGGTTGGTGGAAGCCCCCACTTAACCCGACCTGAAGGAGCCTGAGTGGCTTGGGTTAGATTGCTCTGCGCTTGGGTTAAGGCGTTCATCGCCACTGTAACGTCGTTATAGTAAAGCTGTCCTAGCGGTGTCAGGCTAAGGTGGCGGGTTGTGCGGTTGAATAGCGTTACACCCAGCTCTTGCTCTAGTTCAGCAATACGGCGACTAACGTTGGCGCGGGGAAGCTCCAAGATTTTTGCGACCGCGGAGAAACTGCCATGTTCCACCACACTTATAAACAGGCTTAAACTTTCGGTACGCATTTTCTAGACTCGAACAGTAATGAGCTGATTACTCAGAACTTTTCACTAATTGATAAATTACAGATATGTTATTTATTCTATCGAAAAAAAATGTGATGGGGGTAGCGAAGTTTTCGCTACCCCACAATTTATTTGACTACCAACACCGGTATCGGTGCGCGCGATACCACCTTGTTGGCGACCGAGCCGAGCATCCCTTCGCTGACGCGCGAGTGCTTGTGGCTGGCCAAGGCGATAAGCTCTACCTTGTGCTTAGCCGCGTACTTGAGGATCACATCGGCAGGCTTACCTTCTTTGACAAGCATGCTGTAGTTGAGCCCGCTGTCGCCAAGGTGTTTGTCGGCAAACTCCTTGAGTTGCTTTTTGGCCACCTTGCCAAAATGCTCAAAGCTGCCTTTGGGGAAGAACGACCCCACCATTGGCATTTGATACCCGGGTACCACATTAAGCAGCCACAGTTGCCCATCGTTATCGAGCAGTTGTGCGGCTTGCTTAATCACCTTGTCGGAGAAGCCATCCTCCGACAGGTCTACCGGAACCAGAATTGTACGGTACATGGTTAGCTCCTTATGCTGGTTCGGGTTGCATGCGGCGGCGTTGGTTAAACGCCAGCAAGAACAAGATGAGTAGGGTGGGGATAAACACCCACTCTTTGTCTGGCCGATCCGCTTTCTTTTCGATGCCGGTCAGGATCCAGTCGAAATCCACACCGGATTTCTCGGCGGCGCTGCCAAACACCACTAAGTCGACCAGCCAGCTTTCCTCTTCCTGACGTAAAATCAGCCCCATCTGTTCGAGGCGCTGTTCGGCGTTGCCGACTTCCTCTTCCAGCTGCAGCGATACCGTACGTTTGACCTCGGCGCCCTCCAAGGTTTCACCCTCGAACTTCAGCTGAATAAACTGGCCCTTGTTGAGTTTTTCCACCTCGGTGGTAATGGCACTCGGCGGCAATTGCTGCGATGGCGGATAGATCTGATCCCACCAAAAATCGGGGCGGAACAGGCTAAAGGCAATCAGCAGTAGCGCCAGTGACTCCCACCAACGGCTCTTCACAAACCAGTAGCCTTGGGTGGCGGCCGAGAAGCAGAGAATCGCCGCTGTGGCGCTAAAGATGGTGATAATCAGGTGCCAGAACGAGACGATATCAATCAACAGCAACTGGGTGTTGAAGATAAACATAAACGGCAGGATGGCGGTACGGATATCGTAGGTAAAGCCCTGGATACCGGTTTTAATCGGGTCGGCTCGACCAATGGCTGCGGCGGCAAACGCCGCCAGCCCCACCGGGGGCGTGTCATCGGCGAGGATCCCGAAGTAGAACACAAACAGATGCACTGCAATTAGTGGCACGATCAGCCCGTTTTGCGCGCCCAAAGACACAATCACCGGCGCCATCAGGGTCGAGACCACGATATAGTTGGCGGTCGTTGGCAGACCCATCCCCAGCACGATACAGATCATCGCGGTGAAGATCAGGATCAGCAGCAGGTTACCGCCGGAGATAAGCTCCACAAACTCGGTCATCATCTGGCCCAGACCGGTGAGGGTCACGGTGCCAACCACGATGCCAGCGGTGGCGGTGGCAATACCGATACCGACCATATTGCGCGCGGCTTGAATCATGCCGTCGATAAAGTCGTCCCAGCACACCTTAAACTGCGCCAGCCACTCGGTCTCGTTGCGGAACCAAGACTTAAGCGGTTTGTGGGTTAGCACCACGGCAATCAGCGAGACCACGGCATAAAAAGCCGAGGTTTGCGGCGAGTACTGTTTTACCGCCAGCGCCCACAGCAGCACCACAATCGGCAGGCCAAAATACAGGCCTGAGCAGATGGTTGGCTTGGGCTCTGGCAGGTGGTCTAGCTCGATGCTGTCGTCGTCTTCGGCTAGATCTGGGTACTTGGCCGACAGGCGCACCAGCAGTACGTAGCCCACTAGCATCACCACCATCATAATCAGGTAGCCAGTGCCGCCGAGGGTATCTTCCAGGAAGGTCGAGCCGTAGTAGACCACTGCGCCTAAGGCGAACATGATGAGGGTGGAGCTACACCACGAGAGCATACGCTGGGCGATGGTGGGGCGATTCAGGCGCTGAATGCCCTTCATGTTCAGCTTGCAGGCCTCGAGGTGCACGATGTAGAACAGTGCCACGTAGGAGATCAGCGATGGCAAGATGGCATGGCGGATCACCTCGATATAGGGGATGCCCACATACTCCACCATCAAGAACGCGGCTGCGCCCATAATCGGTGGGGTGAGCTGGCCGTTGGTGGAGGCCGCAACCTCTACCGCTCCGGCTTTGGAGGCCGGAAAGCCGACTCGCTTCATCAGTGGAATGGTGAAGGTACCGGTGGTCACCACGTTGGCAATCGATGAGCCAGAGATAATCCCGCTCAGGCCCGAGGAGACTACCGCTGCTTTCGCCGGGCCGCCGCGCATGTGGCCAAGCAGCGAGAACGACAGCTTAATCAGGTAGTTACCTGCACCTGCCCGGTCAAGTAGCGACCCCAGCAGTACAAACAGGAATACAAAGGCGGTGGATACTCCCAAGGCAACACCAAATACCCCTTCGGTGGTCAGCCATTGGTGCGAGGCCACCTTGTTGAGGCTAGCGCCCTTGTGGGCAATCACATCCGGCATGTGCTGGCCGGCGAAGGTGTAGGTGAGGAACACTACGGCGACCACCACCAACGGTGGACCGAGCGCCCGGCGCGCCGCTTCCAGCAGGCAGACCATACCCACCACCGCACAGACTAAATCGCCAGTGCTGGGGATACCGATACGCAGGGCCAGCTCGTTGCGGAAGATCAACAGGTACAAACACGAGCCAGACGCGCCAATGGCTAGCAGCATATCGAGAATACTGATGCTGTTATGGTTGGCCCGTTTGCTGGCTGGAAACAGAGAAAAGGTTAAGAAGGTGGCAAAGGCCAAGTGGATAAACTTCGCCTGATCCTCGTTGAACTTGGCAAAGTCCAACATAAATGGCAGGGGCGAAGCGTACCAAAGCTGAAAGGCTGACCACGCGATCAACAAGCCGACAATCAGCTTGCCCATTGGGCCGGTCAACTGACGACTACCAGTTTCCGAGCTAAGTAGCTCTTCAACCTCGTTGTCGTTGTTGGCAGGCTGTTGGGAGGGTTCGGAATTACTCATCAGTCGATCCCGCTAGCTTAAATAAGTGGAAGGGCCTGAAGATCAGGCCCAAAGAGGCACGGCGGACTAGCCGCCGTGTGGTGCAAGAGGATTAAAGCAATCCTGCTTCTTTGTAGTATTTCAGTGCGCCGGGGTGTAGAGGGGCACTTAGCGAGTCTTTAACCATCTGTTCTTTTTTCAGATGGGCAAAGGCTGGGTGTAGCTTCTTGAAGGAATCGAAGTTTTCGAATACCGCTTTAACGACTTGGTAAATCAGCTCGTCATCAACAGCAGTAGAAGAAACGAAGGTCGCACCCACACCGTAGGTCATCACATCTTCATCACTGCCACGGTACATACCGCCAGGTACCGCTACCTTACGGTAGAAGTCGTTATCGCCAACCAGCTTGTCTACTTCTGGGCCTGATACTTCTACGATCACGCTATCACACGAGGTGGTGGCTTCTTTAATGGCGCCACTTGGGTGACCCACTACGTATACCATCGCGTCGATTTTGTTATCACACAGCGCTTTGGCTTGCTCGGCAGCTTTCAGCTCAGAGGCCAGAGCGAAGTCGTCGTTGGTCCAGCCTTTGGCAGCCATCAATACTTCGATGGTACCGCGCTGACCAGAGCCAGGGTTACCGATGTTAACGCGCTTACCTTTCAGGTCGTCGAAGGTTTTGATGCCAGAGTCGGCACGGGCAACCACGGTGAAGGGTTCTGGGTGGATAGAGAAGACTGAACGCAGCTCTTTAAAAGCGCCCGCGTCAGCAAACTTGCTGGTGCCGTTATAGGCGTGGTACTGCCAGTCAGATTGGGCTACCGCCATGTCTAGCTCGCCAGCGCGAATGGTATTGATGTTGTAAACCGAGCCACCAGTACTTTCTACTGAACAGCGGATGCCGTGCTCTTTGCGGTCTTTGTTCACCAAGCGACAGATTGCGCCGCCAGTGGGGTAATAGACACCGGTAACACCGCCGGTACCGATGGTAATGAAATCATTAGCTTGCGATGGAGCTGCAACACCCAAACTGAATAGGGCGCCAAGACTTGCTGCAGTTACGTAACTCTTAAATGTTCGCATAATTAATCCCTTATTTTTACTCCTAGTAAGTCACACAAAAATAGTGACCCGGCAATGCCATTAACTACTAACGGATAGGTCAATTAAAGGCTAATCGACCGCCATAGTATTCAAGAATAGTTTGCCTGCCTACTTTGTACGATATTTGCTGCATATTTTCATGGTCAAGTCTGTGATCAATCCTATTTTTATGACCAAGAACAAGCAATTAGCTCTCGCATTTGACAGCTGGTAAGGACTGCGATATCTGCCTTTGCCAGCTGATCCTGCAGCGTCACTATCTGGCTGGCGTTAGAGAGCGCTAACTCACCGCCTTGCTGATAGATGTTGTTTTCAAAGCCAATACGCACATCGCCGCCCAGTTTGGCGGCGGCCAGCAAGCATGGCAGCTCTTGTAGGCCAAAGGCACATACCGCCCAGCGGATGTCGCCAAACTGCTTAATCAAAGGCTGAATCTGCTCTAGCTGCTGCGATTGAGGTTGCAGGCCCTCGTTGCTGCGGCCCAGTACCAACAAAAGGTGATGACCGTTTGCAGGAATGATGCCATCGCTACGCAAGGCCAGATAGTGCTGGATATCCTGCTCGCTGTAGAGGATGAACTGTAAGAAGATCCGTTGCTGCAGGGCCCACGCGCAGAACTGCCCGAAGCTATCTTGATAGCTGGCGTCGGGCAGCAACTCGCGCAGCGCCACTGAGGCGGCCTCGGGTTTGAGTGTCTCGATGAGATGGCGCTGCTGCTCCGGCTGATAGCGGCCGACCGCTTCAGTGGTCAGTTGAATGATAACCTCGCCATCTTGCTGCCTGACCGCCTCAATCACGTGCTGATTGTCGGCAACCTCCAGACTGTGTAGTCCGGCGCTGTCGCGGGCATGCAGATGCACCATTGCAGCGCCTGCTGCTGTACAGGCTTGCACCTCATTGGCGATTTCCTGTGGGCTGATGGGTACCGCCGGTTGAGTCTGTTTGTCGAGCCGCGCGCCATTGGGGGCGACGATAATCGCAATTGGCTGGTTCATCAGGCCACCTTCTCGGCGGCTGCCATACGGGTTTGCTGGTCGATGCATTCGCTTAAGGTGGCCACTACCGCGTCGATCTGTGCCTGCTCGATAATAAACGGCGGTGCTAGCAGGATATGGTGGCCGTTTTGGCCATCGATGGTGCCAGCATTGGGGTAACACATCAGCCCTTTGGCAAAGGCGCTTGCCTTGATCTTTTTGTCCAATCCGCTGCTTGCTGGGAAGGGGGTTTTATTGGCCCGTTCGGCTACCAGCTCAAGGCCCCAAAATAGCCCGCGCCCGCGAATATCGCCCACGTGGGGGTGGTCGCTAAAGGCCTTGCTCAGTTGCTGCTGCAGGTACTCGCCTTGCTGTTTCACCGCATCCAGCAGGTTTTGCTGCTCAATGGTTTGCATCACCGCCAGCGAGGCTTGCATGGCGCAGGCATGGGCTAGATAGGTATGGCCGTGCTGGAAGTAGCCCGTGCCACTGGCCACGGTATGGTAGATATCGCGGCTGACAATGGTTGCCCCCACCGGCTGGTAGCCCGCCCCTAAGCCCTTGGCTACCGCGACGATATCAGCCTCAACTCCCTCTGCGGCGTGGGTAAACCACTCACCGCAGCGGCCCATGCCACACATCACCTCATCGAGAATCAGTAAGATGCCGTAGTGATCGCAGATCTCACGCACCCGTTTAAAGTAGCCTTCAACAGCCGGCAGGGCGCCGGCGGTCGCGCCCACCACGGGTTCGGCAACAAAGGCAATCACGCTCTCCGGGCCGACTTCTAATAGGCGCTGCTCCAGCTCATTAGCCACCCGTTTGCCGTACTGGCTATCGCTCTCATCGGGGAGCTTGTCGCGATAGGCATAACAGGGGGCGATATGTTCCGCTTCCATCAGCAGCGGCGAGAACGGGGCGCGTCTCCACTGGTTGCCACCAACGGCCAAAGCGCCCAAAGTGTTGCCGTGGTAGCTCTGGCGACGGGCGATAAAGCGTTTGCGTTGGGTCTCGCCACGTTCCACAAAGTATTGTCGGGCCAGCTTTAGCGCGCTCTCCATCGCCTCTGAGCCGCCACTGACAAAGTAGCAATACTCAAGCTGGCCGGGCGCTTTGTCGGCCAGAAACTCCGCCAGCGCTTCGGCGGGGTGATTGCTGAAAAAGCCGGTATGGGCAAAGGCCAGTTGGTCTATCTGCTTATGCAGTGCTTCGCGGATTGCCGGATGGCTATGGCCGAGGCTGGACACCGCTGCGCCGCCGCAGGCGTCTAAGTAGCGCTTACCTTGTGAGTCAATCAGATAGATGCCATCGCCTTGGCTGGCAATCGGCAGGGCGTGGTGGCAGTGTCGTTGGAATACATGACTCATCGCAAAAAGCTCCGTTACGCGTTAAGGCTTTGTTTTACCGTTGCTTGAGCGCTGGGAACAAGTGATTTATTCTCAGTGGTATTCCTTTTGCTCATGGATAGAGTCGATGAAGTCCAGGGTTCCTCCCTTAAATGCACTCCGGGTGTTTGAAGCGGCGGCGCGTCACCAGAGTTTTTCTAAGGCCGCGCAAGAGCTGCATGTCACTCAGGGCGCGGTGAGTAAGCAGATCGCCGTACTGGAGAGCTTTCTTGAGCAGCGCTTGTTTGAGCGCAAGAGTAAGGGTTTGGCGCTAACCGAAGCCGGCCACAACTACTTGCCCAATATCTCACAGGCGATGCGGCTGATTGAGGATGCCAGCGCCGGGCTGATCCAAGAGGCGGGGAGCCGACAACTGCTGAACATCGATGCCATCCCCTCGCTAAGTTCGCTGTGGCTGATCCCGCGCTTGAACGCGCTCAAGGCCAGCTTTCCCGCCTTGGACATCAACCTGAAGATGGGGGATGGCCCGTTCTCCTTTGAAGACAGCGAGGCCGATGCGGTGATCCGCTGCCTGCCCATGGCCAAGCACTACCAAAGCGCCGAGCTATTGTGCGAGGAAGAGCTGGTGCTGGTGGCCCACCCGGCGCTAGTTAGCCACAACCGTTTGCAGCAGGTCAGCGATATCTTCGAGTTTCCGCTGCTGCGCCACATCACCCGCCCGCAGCTGTGGATGCAGTTCTGGGCCACCTATTTTAGCGGTGAGAGCCTGCCGCACCCTCCGCGCTATGGCAATGGCTTCGAGCACTTCTTCCTCTCCTTGGAGGCGATCCGCAAGCAGCAGGGTTTGGGGTTGCTACCGCGCTTTTTGGTGAAGGAGTGTTTGGAGAGTGGCGAGCTGATCAACCCGCTGGAGCTGTCCTTTGCCAGCGGCTATGGCTACTACTTGTTGGTACCTAAGTATCGGCGCAGCAACTCGACGCTGGCCCGGCTGAGTGAGTGGCTGAAACAGCAACTGAGCGCCAGTGTTTGAAGTGGCTACGTGGTCTGAAATGAGAAATGTATCAATAATATTGTCAGTACCAATGAATTCTTAACCGATAAATCATCTTTATCAGGTCTGCTCTTTCTATAGTTAGCAAGGCGTCGATTATCTTTCGGGATCGAATTTTGTTCGACAACCGCGCATTAAAGATATCTGACGTTCAAGGATGTAACCGTCATAACTAGAGAGGATCTTATGGAAGGACTAACCACTCGGCAGGCAGCCCGATTTCTCGATATGGCCACCATGGGGGTGAAGCCGCAAGAGCTGGAAGACTTGCTCAGCCTGGACGACCGACAGGCGTGGATTTCTGAGCAGGTCAGTATTGACTACCAGCGCCATGTCGAGCGCACCCAATACCAACAGCAGCAGCGTGGCGAGGCCCAAGCAAGTCAAGATATGCGGGTCTGCGCCTGGTTCGATATCGCCCTGTGGGGCAGTGCGCAGCTGCGCCAACGGGTGGCCTTTGCACTCAGTCAGATTCTGGTGGTGAGTGATAAAGATGCCAACCTGGCCGCCCACCCTTTGGCCTTAGCACATTATTACGATTTGCTCTCAGAGCACGCCTTTAGCGATTACAAAAGCTTGCTCTACCATGTAAGTCGCTCACCGGTGATGGGCCACTACCTCACCTTTGTTGGCAACCTGTCGAAGCAGGCCAGTGGCGTCGACCCGGACCAAAACTATGCCCGGGAAGTGATGCAGCTGTTCAGCATTGGCTTGTATCGCCTCAACCCCGATGGCAGCCAACAGCTGGACGGCAATGGCAAACCCATCCCCAGTTACGACGACAACGACATAGAAGCGCTGTCACGCACCTTTACCGGCTGGTTCGCCGATGGCGATAGCATGACCGCACCGATGGTTGCCCATGATGCCTGGCACGATATGGGCGAGAAGCAGGTGCTAGGCAAGATGGTATCGGCGAACTTGGGGGCCGATGAGGAGCTGGATGTTGTGTTGGAGATCTTGCTCGACCACCCCAACACCGCGCCGAACATTAGCCGTTTGCTGATCCAGCGTTTGGTTAGTTCCAACCCACGGCCGGCCTATGTGCAGCGGGTTGCCGAGGTGTTTACCAACACCCGTGGCGACTTGGAGGCGGTGGTCAGAGCGATTTTGACCGATCCCGAGACCTTGCTTGAGCATGACCTGCATGTGGCCAAGCTGCGCGAACCGATTTTGGCGCTGTGTTACGTATATCGTGCCTTGGAGGCCTTTCCCAAAGGCGGTGGCGATATCGTCTATAACAGCATGAACTACACCGAGAGCTGCCAGCAGTACCCGCTGGGGGCCGACTCGGTGTTTAACTTCTACCAACCCGACGACAGCCCGCAGGGCGACTTGGCGGATAATGGCTTGGCAGCCCCAGAGTTTAAGATTGTTAACTGGTCGCAAAGCATCAAGCTGTCCAATGTGTTCTACAAACTGGCCCGAACCTATGGCCAAGACCGCAACAAGAGCAACAGCAAAACCGAGTTGTACATTGCGCCGTTGGAGCTGGAGAACGCCATTGAAGAGTGGCGCTTAGCGGATGCCTTCCAGCTGCTAGCGGCAACCTTTTTAAATGGAGAGATGAGTAGCCAGCTCACCGAGCGGCTGCAGGCAATCTGCGAGGCCCACTCGGAGAATCGGCGACAAGATGCGGTCTGGAAGATCATCTTTTTTACCGTTTTCTCGCCAGAATTTATGGTGATGGAGTGATGGCTATGGATATTTCTCGTCGCAGCTTTCTAAAAAGGGCCGCTGCCCTGTCTGGTTACTCCATAGCGCCGTTTGCGCTCACCTTGCCCGCCGGTGCGTTGGCCGCAGAGGGCGATGATTACAAGGCTCTGGTGTGTGTGTTTCTTCCCGGCGGTAGCGACTCGTTCAATATGCTGCTACCCGCTGAGGGGCCGAACTACGACAACTACGTGTTGGAGCGGCCGAATGTGCATCTCACCGCCTCTGAGATCCTCGACATCCCCGGATTTACTGATGAGCAGGGGCAACTCGTTCGTCTGACCTCAGCCATGCCTAAGCTGGCGCAAATGATTGCTCAGGGGCGGGCCACCGCGCTACTTAACGTGGGCACACTGATTGAGCCCACCGATAAAGACAACTTTGATTCGGTGCTCCGGCCGCCCGGTCTGGGGGCGCATAACAGCCAGCAAGATGTCTGGCAACGAAGCTGGAATGGCAGTGGCTACCATGATTTTGGCTGGCTGGGGATGGCTTTGGACCTGCTTAATGGTGTGGACCAGCCGGTGCTATCGAACAGCTTGGCGGTGCGTAACGATGTGATCTTGCAGGGCCAGCGAGTGACGCCACTGGAGCTAAGCGATGGCGAGGTTGGCGCGATAGAGGCGAGCGCTCAATCGAACACCATCAAAGACAATATCCAACAGATGCTGGATAAGCCATGGGGCTCGGCGTTCTACCAAGAGTATTTGTCGGTGGTCCAAGAGATTGTCGATTTTCAGTCTGAGCTGGATGCGCTGTTTGCCGCCTTCCCCGAGGATGAATCGATCCCCGATACTGATATCGGGCGGCAGATGCGCACGGTGAAGCGAATGGTGGATGCGGCCACCGCGCTGGGCCATCAGCGGCAAGTATTTTGCGTCAAGATGGGCGGCTTCGATACCCATAGCGACCAGCGCCCCGGTCATGAGGATCGACTGGCGCGCATCGATGAAGCGCTGGCCGCATTCTACGATAGCCTGGCGCAAGCCGGTTTAGAGCAGCAGGTGGTCAGTTTTACCCTGTCCGAGTTTGGCCGCACCATCCAAAACAACGGCAACCTCGGTACCGACCATGGCTGGGGCGGTAACCAGCTGGTGTGGGGCGGGCCGCTCAATCGACCCGGCAAGGCCTTTGGCCGCTACCCCGAGTTTGTGCGCGATGGGGTGGATGCCCGCGATAACAAGTTTATCCCAGCGCTTTCCAGCGAGCAGATGGCAGCCACGCTTTGTAGTTGGCTGGGCCTCTCCGAGACCAGTATCGACCTGCTGTTTCCGGCGCTGCACCCGGACAACGATAACCCCTTCCCGAGTCGCTATCTGGGCTTCCTCGGTGAGGGATTGCCCTCGTCCACCGTGCTGGTGTTGGAAGACTGCTTTGTCCGAAATGGCCAGTACAGTGAGCAGAACTATGACGGGGAGAACCTGATGGTCAAAAGTGGCGCCATTGACTACCAGCGCGAGGCCTACCTCAAGTTCGATGTAAGCAATGAGAAGCTTGCCTCGGTACGCCAACTGTTGCTGCGTTTGTATGTGGTACAAGTGGGCAGAGACGCTAGCCGCGATGTCTCGGTCTCTCAGGCATCGACCGGTTGGGATGAACAGAGCCTGACTTGGCTGACTCGCCCTGGGGTAAGCAGCGCTGGGCGCAGCGTAAGCGAGGTGACTACCGATCACAGCGAGCAATGGGTGGAGTTAGATATCACTGCGCTGGCACAAAACGCAGCAGACACATCGCTGTTGTCGCTGTGTGTCTCGGTCAGCAGTGCCTGGTCAGATCAAAGCCATCTGTGGTTTGCCTCTAAAGAGTCGGCACCGGAGCTGATGGCGCGTTTGGTTTTCAACTATTGAGCACTTAATGGTAAGCACTCAATGGCGGGTTGAGGCCGCAAGCGCTAAGCGTTTTTGGCGGCCTCTACTAGACTTTCTGGTTCACGCGATTGCCCTAGCTAAAACAGGGGGCTAAAACCAGAGGCCAAACCCAGGAGAGGCCAAACCCAAGAGAGGAGAACCCCATGAGAACCCCCTTACTACTTACCGCAGCCGGACTGACCCTTGGAGTGTTCAACAGCACTGCCTATGCGGCTGACCACGCACTGATCACCGAGCAGCAAGCGGTAGAAGCGGCATTGGCTGAGCTAGGCGTGGAGGTGCTGGGCGTTCGCTTTGACGAGCCCGATACCCAGTGGGATGTGTTTATCAAACTCGGCGACAACGCCTATGAGGTTGAGGTGGATGCGGCCAGCGGCAAGATCGTTGCGGCGGAACAAGAGAGTTTGGCTGAGGTGCAAGCAGAGCTCTCTGGCGACCTCTCCCATGAGGGTGTTGCGGGAGATGTGGACTAGCAGAGCGCAAGGTGTAAAAAAAGCGGCCACTGGCCGCTTTTTGCATTAGGACACGATAACTAGCAGCGCTTAGCCGGCCAGCTTGGTCACAACGCGCATCAGTAGGTTGATACGCTCTTCGATGGTGTTCAGCTCCAGGAACTCGTCTGCGCTGTGCATAGCGCCGCCTGCTGGGCCAAGGCCATCAAGGGTAGGGATGCCCATAGAAGCGGTCAGGTTAGCGTCAGAGCCACCGCCTACTTCTTGGAAAGTGATGTCCAGACCCATTTCGCTACCAGCAGCGACTACGGTTTCCATCAGCGCTTCAGTTTGCTCAGAAGGAACCATCGACGGCTTGTAGGCTTCGCGGTCTAGCTCGATGCGTACACCGTCTACGAATGGCTTCTCGGTCATCGCGCGCAGCAGGGCGTCACGACCGTTGAACTCGTCGTTGTCCCAGTAGCGGGCGTCAACAAAGATCTCACAGAAATCAGCCACGATGTTGGCACCTTCACCGCCTTTTACTACGCCGGTGTTGAAGGTGGTACCGGTGGTTAGATCGGTCATATCGTTGATCGCCAGTACCCAGTTCGCCATCTCAGTGATTGCGCTGCGACCTGCGGTTGGATCGTTACCTGCGTGCGCTGCTTTACCGTGGAAGCTAATGCGGTAGCGCGCCATGCCTTTACGGGCTTTAACCAGTGAGCCGTCAGCGCGCGCCGCTTCTGCTACTAGTACTTGCTTGGCGGTTTTCGCCACGCCAGCCAGCCACTCAGCAGAGTGAGCAGAACCGGTTTCTTCATCTGGGTTCATGCATACTGCGATAGACAGCTTGTCTAGCACGCTAGCGTCGAGGTTACGTAGGGCGTAAACCACGTTCAGCAGGCCAGATTTCATGTCGGCAACACCCGGGCCAAAGGCGCGATCGCCTTCAACGCTCATTGGACGCTCAGCGGCGGTGCCCACTGGGAATACGGTGTCCATGTGACCGATGAACATGATGTCAACGTGGTCAGCTTCAGGCTTGTTGCGTACTTCAAGGCCGGTACCGGCAGGGCCACAGTCGATGCGTTTTACATCCCAGCCCAGGTCTTGGTATTTGCCCGCCATCAGGTTAGCGATAACCTCGATGCCTTCAACGGTGAAGGTACCGCAGTCTACGTTAATCAGTGGACGCAGCTCGTCCAGGTATTCATTCAACGAAAAGTTCATTCTTAATACTCCAGTAGAGGTCTGGAAAAAAAGGGCAGCACCGTAGTACTACCCCCTGTAATCATTGGTGTAAGCGAGGCGTTCGCTTAGATGATGATGTTCATCAGCAACATAGAAGCGAAGGCGTTAATCACAGAGATAACGATCATCACTGGAATGTAGCGACCTTCGGTACCGATAGGACCAAGGATACGGCCCAGGTACTGAACCTGTGAGCCCATCAGGTAGATGGCAGGAACCATAATTGCGATGTGCTCACCGGTCATGATGCCAGCGTCGAATAGTGAGATAGCAACACCCACTGCGCCGCCCATAGACATCCACGCACCGATCAGAACTGCGGCAGCTTCACCCGGCAGGCCAAACACAGCCATAACTGGAGAGAACACGTTACCCATCAGCTCCAGTGCACCGGTCAGCTGAAGTGCTGCGATGATCACGAAGGCCATCAGTACGTTTGGTACGGTAGAGGTACTTGCGATGATCCAGCCTTTCTTAGCGCCAGCAACGAAGATATCGGTAATCATTGGTTTTTTAGCGGTAGACATTAGGCTTTCTCCCCTTCGATAGCAGTTTCAACAGCTTTCTTACCTGCTTTACCTTCGGTCAGGTTCAGGTACAGCTTGAACAGGTTGGCACCTACAAATTTGAAGATGAACATGATGCCTACAGCAAATGCGATAGAGGTAGGTACTACAGACTCACCCGCAGAGTTGGTCAGGGTGTACAGTACCGCGCCTGAAGAGAAGGCGTTTACGATGGTTGCACCTGCGGTGAACTGGAACATCGCAAAGATGTCAGTTTCGCGTTTGGTCAACTCACCGTCGTCAGCGAGCTGGCGAGTCATTGCAGAGCCTGCATCGGTGCTTTGCAGAGATGCGATCAGCGCCATACCGGTCGAGCCTGGAATAGAAGCCAGAGGGCGTAGCAGAGGAGTCAGCAGCTTACGAGCCGCTTCCAGGGCACCGTAGTGTTCGAATACCGCGATCATGCCCATTGCGAACATAACGGTAGGAACCAGAGTCAGGGCGAACATGAAGCCGTCACGTGCACCGAAACCGCCTGCGCCACGCATGGTGGTGGTGGTGACGTTGATGCCGTCTGCAGATTCGGTGACAGCGTTAGCCATGGTACCGAAGCTACCGTTCAGGGTGTTGAAATCGAATACGCTAAGTGCGCCTTTACCCTGAAGCAAGCCAGAGAAGAAGATAATCGCGGCCGCCAGAGCGATATAGGCGCCGATGGAGACCTTACGGTCAGTGGAGTTACTCATATTGTTACTCTCGATGGTGGTTGTTTTTATCTGAATCGGTCAGAAAGCGCCTTCTTTCAAACAAAATTCCATCTTGGTAACGCGATAGCAGAATATGATGCTGGCGATATTCTCTCCATTTGAGCTTTTTTTGGCTTGATCTGGATCAATTTTCTGTTCTGAAAGCCCATCTCTTTGGAGGTGAGGGCCAAGCATGAGATCTTGACCCTGTTAGCGGTGATAACTTATTGATTAGTGGTAATGACTAATATCAATCAATAGCTTGGAGTTACATTTTGCGCGAGCGGTGTTTTGCCGATTAACGTTCCCAATAGGCCTCTTCGAGGCTGTCTTCACGCTCGGGCAAGCCACGAGATAAACGGGGGCTGTGTTGGTTCAACACCTCATAGCTAACCCGGTTCGCGTATTTACAAATTTGTGAGAACGAGGAGTAGCACAGACAAGGGAAGTTGTGCTTCACCGAGGCAGGCAGGTTCTCAGCATGGAAGGTGTTGGCAGCAATATCATGAAGCAGCGCTGAGAGGGCGCCATCGCCCGCGCCATTGGTATTGTGGATCTTCTCCGGGCCACCCATGTACGGCGAGATGTGCGAGTAGACCTTGAGCGGCTGCTCGCAGTCGGCTTGGCGCATCGGGCGTGAGAACTCGAAGCGATTGTAGTCGGCAACGCCGTTGCTTTGCAGGTCGTGGGTGGTCTCGCGGGCGTTTTGCTGATCGGTGTAGCCTGCCATATACAGTCCCTCTGGGCCTGCGGTACATAGGATCAAATCACACCATTGTAGGGTTTGCTCACAGGCTTTCAGCGGATGCTTCTCACCGGTCAGCGCTTCGGCTTCTTCTTCGTTCATCGCCAGTACACTTACGTGCTGGGTGATAAAGTCACGCCAGAACTGCGGGTCAGATTCAATCAAGAAACGGGTGCCAAGGGTCAGCACTACCGGCACGTTAGCTGCGTTGGCGTATTCGATGGCCTGCATGGCCGCCTCGGAGATCGGGTCTCCGCCAGAGCGCATCAGGTAGGCCGATACCACCAGTGCAGAGCCCTCTTGGACCAACGCTTTATCGATGGCCTCGGGCTTGAGCTTGTCCATCGCCCCTTTAGAGATGGCGAAGGTACGCTCACCACAGCCGCTAATCAGGGTAAAACAGCGACCAATTGGGCCGTCTACCGCTTGTAGCTGGTTAAGGTCGACCCGCGATGAGGTATTGCACAGGTAGCGATAGGCATAGCCGCCCACCTGAATATTCTCACTCATCACCCCAAACATCACCGAGCGACCATCGGCCAGGGTGGAGTAGTTGTGCAGGGTATTGCCGATGGTGCCTCCGGCATGCTCAGCGCTGATCAGGTTGTGCTCTTTGAGCTCGCTGTAGAGGCGGTGGGCTGCCTCATCGTCGATCAGTAGGGAGTTGCCCTTCACCAGATTATGCCGGGCAATAAATTGCTCATCGACTTTGGCTTCAATATCAACCAGGGTCTGCTCGACACCACAGATATGGGTGCGAACCGGTGCCTTCACTGGGGCGCTTTGTGGGTTGATGGGCTGACGGGCTTCTACTGGGAAGTAGTGTTTCGACTTACGTTGACCTGGAAATCTCATTGCAGCGATCGCTTGTTGGTAATCAGTGAGCTTTATTTTGCAGTGTAGCCGCGCTTTTGGCCGCGGGGGCGGGATTCTACCATAGCTTGAGACAGTTGCTAGAAAAAAAGCCATCTTCTAACAAGGGGCTAAGATTAATGTGAAATGGTGGTAAATACCGTTTAGGTAGTTATATATTCCGTTAGGCTATGCGAAACCGATAGAGTGTTCTGTAATCATTTGTTAAAATCGCGCCTCATTTGTAACACTCCGTCATAACTTAATCTTGAAAGGGGCGCTGCTTTATCATGCCATCCGAGTTTCCTAAAACCCTGAAAAAGCCGTTCATTGGCTTGTTTAACATTATGGAAGCCGCGATTTGTGTCGCGATTACCATTGCTACCTTGGTGGCGATGGTGAACGAGGTCTACAACATCATCATCTACCGTGACATCTTGTTGTCAGACATCTTGTTGATGTTCATCTATCTGGAAGTCTTGGCGATGGTGCATCACTTTGTCGCCTACGGGAAAATTCCAGTACGTTACCCGCTGTACATCGCGATTATGGCGATTGCCCGTTACATCACCTTGGGCATGAAAGAGCTCGATGGGGTGTACATCATCTGGCTGTCACTGGCGGCGTTTGTGCTAGCTGCCTCGACCATGATCATCCGCATCGGCCACCACTACTGGCCTTACGAAGACGACGAAGACAACTAAGCGAAGACTATGTTGCTGTTCGAGAAAGGGAGCCTGATGGCTCCTTTTTTTGTCGGTGGGACGGTCTAGACACATTAAGCCACTGGCGCTTAGGAGAGGGAAGAAGTACTGGAGAGATTGCAGTTTTGTCAGCTTTGGGTGTGATTAAATAGTGAGCGGATAAAGTGTGATCTGGATCAATTTACAATTTTCCTAAGTGGGCATAATTTATCGCCTGTTTTTTGCTCATTCTATCAATTCGCTTGCCCCGGACGGCCGCGTACTTTGTACTTTGGAGGTCTCCGTGGAAAATCTGATCTTATTTCTCTATCCCTTTAGCTGGTTGGTGGCCTTAGCCTCATTCACCCCGCAGATTATCCGTTTGATGCGTACCAAGAGCGCGGCTAACGATATCTCTTTGGTCAGCTGGAGCATGTTCCAATGCAACGCCATCCTCGGCTGGAGCTATACGGTACTGGTGGTCGGTGACCCCATGCTGATGGTGACCAGCTCTTTAGTATTGACGGCGAACGTGTTGATGCTGGGAACCCTCATCTACAAGCGAATGAAGTACCGTGAGCCACGTCAACCGGTCATGGTGAACTGGCTCTTGAGCGAGGCACTTTACTAAGCGCCCCCCATTCACGCTTGCTCGGCTAGTAACTGGCGCAGGCTCTGCTCCAGCCATAGGTACTTAGGTGAGCGATAGTGGGAGGTGTCGAACATCAAGCTGAGCTCGGCAGTGAGCTGGGCTTGTTTGTGGTAAATGGGCACAAAGCGGTAGTGCTTTGGGTCGAGTTTATCGAGCAGGCTGGCGGGTGCGGTCAGCACCAGGTTTTGCTGCTGCACTGCACGTAGCACCAAGTTGAGATGCTGGGCGCGAAACAGCGGGTGGTAGTGGATGCCACTGATCGCCTGCACAAATAGCTGCTCGTCGTTGAACTCGGGGATAATCAATGCTGCCAGGTTTAGCATTGCCATCTGTTCCACATTCAAACTGTTGATCTGCGGGTTAAAGTCGGCTCGGCATATGGCGCCATGTGGCTGGGTGGCTACCGTTGCGTAGCACAGGTCTTTACTGATTTTCTTGGGTGAATAACTCAGCGCAAAATCCAGCTCTCCGCTCAACAGGCGCTCGCGGGTATTACTCGAATAGGCATGCAGCTCTACTTGCAGTTCAGGGCAGTGTTCGTGCAGAAAGGCATAGATGGCATAGCCATGGGTTTCCGCCAGATAGGCGTTGAGCGCAATCCGGCAGTGACCTTTGAATCCGCGAGGGTTGAATACTTCGCCTTCCAGGCTGCGCTGCAGCTCGTGGATGGCTTTGGGCAGGGTGCGCGCCAGCTCTTCCGCGCGTTCGGTTAGCTTGAGGCCACGGCTGTGTCGTAAGAACAGTGGGTCGTCCAATTCTTCACGCAACTTTGCCAGCGAACGGCTAACAGCCGGTTGGCTGGTTTGCAGTTTTTCTGCCGCTTTATGCGTGTTCTTTTCCTGTAGCAATACCAACAGGGTTCGAAGCAAATTAAGATCGAATTTGGCGAAGTCCACTTAGCTTCCTTGTTATCAGTGGGTCGGCTATCCTGCAGCGCAAAAAGCGGTGAGTAAAATATAAATAAAATTCTCACTCGCTAGCGAAAGGTTCCTTTAATCCTAGGTTGTCGGCCGGCAACTAGCATTCTCGAGCAAAGCAGAATAAGCCCAAGGGGCCTAAGCCCCCCAGGCTCACTCGCGCTAGGAATCGTTAAGTTATTGACCTAAATGATATTCATTGAGGTACTGTCGTTATGTGAACAGGTTTTGGTCAATCTTGCTTACTCAGCCTCGACATGGTTAATGCGGCGTTTGTGGCAAGTCACTTGGTAGACGGAGAATAGGTAAAAGTAAGCTATGATTTAAATGAATTATTCGCATAGATGCATTCGTTTTGTTTATGTAATCACCAGCATGCTGTGAAGATGCCCGATTACTACGGAAATACCCGAACGTTAAAGAGATACCTGAATGGACCTGCAACGCCTAGATTTAAACCTGATTAAGATCTTTAAATTACTGCTCGAAGAGCGCCAAGTCTCTCGCGCTGCTCAGCGACTGCACCTGAGTCAACCTGCCTTAAGCCACTCCTTAAAGCGTCTGCGCGAGGTGTTCCAAGACCCCTTGTTCGTGCAGGTAGGGCGCGAGATGCAGCCCACCAGTAAGGCCTTGCTGCTGCAGCCGACCATAGAGCAGGCCTGGCAAACGCTGGAGTTGGGGCTAACCCAGGTAACCGACTTTGACCCCGCCAGTAGCGAGCGACAGTTTAAGATTGCGGTCAGCTCGTCGGTGGAATATGCCTTTGTACCGATGCTTTATGACATCCTCCAGCAGGCGGGGCCGGGGCTCCGTTTGGAAGTGTTTGAGCTGCGTGAGGGAGACTATTGGCAGAGCCTGAATCGCCGGGAGCTGGATTTGGTGGTGGGTATTGGCAAAGGCGAGCACCTCTCCGCACAACTGGATATTGCGCCGTGGTTGAGTGAGTCATTGGTCTGCCTGCACCGCGCCGATCATGCCTTGGAAGAGAATTCGGCACAGTCGCTGCTGTCGCGGTCGCATGTCTATACCTCAAGCTGGGGCCATAGCCAGTCCCTCACCGATGACTGGCTGGCGCAGCAGGGGATGCAGCGCTCGATTGCGTTGCGGGTGCCTTCGTTTATGGCACTACCCAAGCTACTAGAGCAACATGACTTGCTGGCGGTAATCCCTGAAGGTATTGGTCGCCTGTATGCTCAACAAACCCACTTGGCCGTCACCGAGCTGGATGCGCAACTGCGTGTCGGTTATTGTCTGGCCTGCCATCCCATCTACCGTTTCGAGCCAGCACTGCGTTGGTTTATTCAAGAATGTGAGCAATTGGCCGACACCTTAACTGCAGCAAAGGGCGTTTAGACACACTACAGTGTGGGATTTGTTGAAGATTTCACCACCAATGACTAATTAGCTCACAATTTTTGCTGTTCCAGCTTTAGCTGACTTCCTCTTGTCACCTAGATGTAGCAAGATAGCTGAAGCCTTTTAGGAAAGGTAAAACTAAAACAATATGTTACGCACAATAACTAGTGTCTTTTCAGTGTCTTCTTCGCGTTAGTTTTCCTCTCTTCAGCCGCTGGTAAGTGGCGTTCTTGGCTTTATCGTTTTCGCCCTATGCTGCCATGCAGTGGTGGGCCAGGTTTCTTCAAGCAGTATTATGAAAGAACGAATTACCGTCTCAGTATCAACCGTCCATGGTTCTCGTCACTTCCATTTGGGCACCAAAACCCAGCGCAGTATTCGCGGTGCGTTGTGGACCGTTTTCTTTGTCGCCCTCAGCACCGGTGTCTGTGTCTACTACCTGCTCAGTCAGGTGGACTTTGCCAAGCATCGTCAGCAGGAGTTGGAAACTGAATCGCTGACCTTGAGCGAGGAGCTTAAGACCCTGCAGCAGCTCAAGCTCGATCTGGAGTCTGATCTGGATGAGCGCGAACATCGCCTATCCAATGTCTCTGACCGGCTGCGAGATATCGAAGGCATCCTCAACGTAGATAGCGAGGAGCCGCAAGAGCTGGAGTCTCGACTGGATGTGGCCACGCTAACCTCGGCGGTGCGGCGCACCATGCTCCAGGAGCTGCCCAGTGGCGCACCGGTGACAGGGGCGCGGATCTCGTCGGGCTTTGGCCGCCGGGTGCACCCGGTAACCGGGCGCAGCACCGTGCATCGCGGTCTGGATTTTGCGGTCAACACCGGCACCAAGGTCTATGCCCCAGCTGATGGGGTGGTTGAGGTGGTGCGACCTAGTCGGGAAGGCTCGGGCAACTTCCTTAAAATTCAACATGCCTTTGGGTTTTCTTCATCGTATTCCCACCTGCATCGCTTTGATGTGAAACAAGGTGAGTTTGTAAAAAAAGGCCAGTTGATTGCGCGCTCGGGTAACACCGGGTTAAGCTCAGGGCCCCATTTACATTACGAGGTGCGCTTTGTAGGCCGTGCCTTGGATCCTCGTCCCTTTGTGGATTGGGATTTAGACAACTTTGAAACAATATTCGAAAAAGAAAAAGGTATCCGATGGGAATTCTTGGTAAACAGACTGGAGCAAAGGCTCCATCCTCATCTACAACTGTCATCGCAAAAGGCTGCAACATCTCCGGAGAGTTCCAGCTAAGCTGCGATATCCAGATTGACGGCATTATCGAGGGGCGCTTGCACTGCGAACGCTCTCTGGTGGTGAGTAAAGATGGTCGAGTCAGCGGCGATATTCGTGCTGAGCGTATCATCGTCAATGGCGAGTTAGAGGGTAACTGCTTCGCAAAACGTATCGACATCCTTGCCGAAGGTCAGGTGAGCGGCACTATCCACACCAACGATCTGAGTATCGAACGGGGTGGTAAGTTGTTCGGTCAAACCCTGCCTGAAGAGCAGGAGCAACAAGTGATTGAGTTTAATCAGGCCGATGAGGCCAACGCCTAAACGGAATCACTGGACAGGGCGGCGGGAGCCGCCTTTTTTATATCCTTTCCCCCACCTTCTTTTCTATCCTCACTTTCGAACTCACACTCTGCCAGCGTCGCGGTCCGCTCTGCTCAAGCATGAGTATATTTGTCATAAAAAACGTGACTTTGATATCTGTTTTGTCCCTCTAATCAAGTCGAACAAGCTTGTATACACTGCTTAGCAAGTCGGGAGGAGACAAAACACTTTCCGAAGATTCAGGATGACAACATCGGCACAGGATGCCCTTCTCAAATTAGGTGTTTAGTGAGGTATTAATTATGTTGAAGAACAATTCTGTTGCTAAGAAATCAGTTGCTGCGCTTTCTTTGGCTTTACTTTTGAGTGGTCCCGCTGCGGCATCGGTTGATTGGTTCGTGGGTGGTGGTGTGGGTTACCAAAATGACTCCATCAAAGGTGACAGCTATAAGAAAGACAGCGAAGATGCCACCTACCAACTGCGCGGTGGTGCGATTGTCAACGACAATCACCGTTTCACCGGTACCTACGGCTATGCCGAGAACAAGTTCGACGGCACCAAGCTCGAACAGCATATGTTCCTGGTCTCTTATGACTATCTGTACCCGGTGAATCAAGACATCTATGTGTTCGGTGGCGCAACGATGGGCCTATCCGACTCAAAACTATACGGTAACAGCTCAACCGATTTCGTGTGGGGCGGACAGGTAGGCGCTGGCTATCGCTTTACCGAGCAAGTGTCAGTGGAGCTAGCCTATCGCTACCTTGATCAAGACTACAATGAGCGCGGCGTGAAGCTAGAAGACACCCAACAAGTGGGCCTGTATCTGGACTACCGTTTCTAGGGCGTTAGCCGCTAAATCAGAAATAGCGGGTATTTTCGGAAAGCTTGGCAGTGCCAAGCTTTTCCCGTTTTTACCTAGCTAGAAGTTGGGGGCTAGGGGCTCAATCGCCCAACGCGATCCCCTCCCGGCGTGGGTCTGCCGCACCTTCCAAGTAATCATCGTAAATACGGATCCCCTGCAGGCCGGAGGTCATGGCCTTGACTTTCACCTCATAGCCGAGGGCTTCTAGCTCAGCCATTCGCTCGGCGGCAACGGTGTCTTGTTCCAGCTCAAAGGTGCCAAAGCGGTTGTTAAAGTGCGGCAATTCCACCGCTTGTTGCAGGCTGAGCCCCCAATCGAGGTGGGCTATCAGCGCTTGGGTCACGTAGCCGATAATGCTTGAGCCACCCGGGGATCCTAGGGCGATAATCGGTTGCTGCTGCTCCAGCACAATAGTGGGGGCCATGGAGGAGCGTGGGCGCTTGCCCGGCTGAACCCGGTTGGCCACCGCTTCGCCACCTTTGCTTGGCACGAAAGAGAAGTCGGTCAGCTGATTGTTCAAGATAAAGCCACCCGCCATAATGCGCGAGCCAAAGGCGCTCTCCACGCTGCTGGTCATGCTCAGCACATTACCCTGCGCATCGACGATGCTGATATGGGTGGTGGAAGGGCGCTCGGGGCTAGCCGCCGAGAGATAGTTAAACGCCAGTTGGCCGGGCTCTGCCTTGTCTAAGGCTTGGCGCCGCTCCAACAGCTTGGCGCGTGCGGCCAGGTAGTCTGGGTCTAACAGCGCGCTCGTGGGCACCTCGATGAAGTCTTCATCGGCGATGTAGCGGCCTCGGTCGGCAAAGGCCAGCCGTGAGGCATCGGCGAACAAGCGCCAGCTATCGAGGGCATCGGGGCCCAGCTCACCCAGTGGGAAGTGACTTAAGATCCCGAGGATCTGCAGGCTGGTGATGCCACCTGAGCTCGGCGGGCCCATGCCACACACCTGATACTGGCGATAGGGCGCACAGACCGGTTCGCGCTGTTTGACCTGATAATTAGCCAGGTCTTGTTGACTTAGCAGACCGGGTTTGGCGGCATCTTGCACCGCGGCCACGATTTGTTCGGCAATCGCACCTTGATAAAAGGCCTTGGCGCCTTGCTCGGCAATCATACTCAGGCTGGTCGCGTAGTCAGGGTTTTTGAGCAGGTCTCCTTCGGCGATGGCTTTTCCTGAAGGGTAGAAGTAGTCGGCACTGCTGGGCTGGCTGGAGAGGCGCGCCTGATCGCCCGCCACCAAGGTAGCCAGACGTGGACTCACTACAAAGCCTTGCTCGGCGCGCTCGATGGCACTGCGAAACAGCGCAGGCCAGGGCAAGATGCCGTATTGCTGGTGCATCACTTCCATCAACTTGACCACGCCGGGTGTGCCGACTGAACGGCCGCCCACCACCGCATCGAAGAATGCCAGCGGCTGCTGTTGCTCATCGAGAAACAGTGACTCGCTGGCCTTTAGTGGGGCGGTTTCACGGGCATCAAAGCTCAGTAACTGCTTGTTCTCGGCATCGAAATAGAGCACAAAGGCGCCGCCACCTATTCCTGAAGATTGGGGCTCTACCAGTCCCAGCATGGCTTGCACCGCCACCATGGCATCAACCGCGCTACCGCCTTGTTTGAGGATCTGATAGCCCGCCTCCACCGCTAAGGGGTTGGCGGCGGACACCATGAATTGCTTGGCGGTCGCGGTGGTTTTGTCTTGCAGTGCACTGGCCAGCTCCGGTGCGTGTTGGTCAGCTTGTTGCTGGGCCATGCCGGCGGGCGCCAGCAGGCTCAGGCTTAGCAGTGCGATGACTCGTTTCATGGTTTCCTTCCCTTTGACTGATCTAATCAACCACACGGATTGTAGTTTTGACGATTGCCTTCCATCTTTAAACAACGTCATTTGACTCGCACTATAAATATTATCTGGAGAGAGATATGACTACACCGATTATTGCAGATAACAAGCCAATAGGGGTCGAACTGGAAGCGGGCAAGGAGTACTACTTCTGTCGCTGCGGCCTCTCCAAGAAACAGCCGTTTTGCGATGGCTCCCATGCCGGCTCGGGTATCACGCCGCAGGCCTTTACCGCAAAAGCCGATGGCGAAGCCTATCTATGCGCCTGTAAGCAAAGTGGCAACCAGCCCTACTGCGATGGCACCCACAAGCAGTTTAGCGCAGATATGGTGGGCAAGGCCCCGGAGCCAGCTCCCGAGATCGAGAGTGACAAAGCCAGCGCTGCAGGCCCGGCGGTGCAGGCCACTCCAGAAGAGCCCACAGTGGCGGCGATTCATCAGTTGGCGAAGCAAGGGCTGAACTCCAAGCATGGTGCGATGGTGTCGATGGGGGTACCGCGCAGCCAGCTGCCTGACTGGAACGATATCCAGGTGATGGTGGCCCAGCTCGCCAGCAAACCGCTGCAAGATGGCAGCGAAGTGGATACCCGTTTGGTCATCGGCCCCGAGGCGAAAAAGCCGCTGGAGCTAGCGATTCCGCTGTTTGTCTCCGATATGAGCTTTGGCGCGCTATCCCAAGAGGCCAAGGTCGCGATGGCAAAAGGTGCGGAGCTGGCGGGTACCGGTATCTGCTCGGGTGAGGGCGGCATGTTGGTAGAAGAGCAAGCGGCTAACTCGCGCTACTTCTATGAGCTGGCCAGTGCCCAGTTTGGTTATCAGGAGGGCTTGCTCAAACAGGTTCAAGCCTTTCACTTTAAAGGTGGGCAAGCGGCGAAAACCGGCACCGGCGGCCACCTTCCGGGCAACAAGGTGACCGAGAAGATCGCTAAGACACGCGGCCTGAATGTCGGTGAGGCCGCCATCTCACCTGCCACCTTTACCGATTTGCACAGCGTGAAGGACTTCGAGCGCTTTGCCGGGCGGGTCAGAGAGATTACCGGCGGCATTCCGGTGGGCTTTAAACTCAGTGCCAATCGCATTGAAGCCGATGTGCAGTTTGCCCTTGATGCCGGCGCCGACTACATCATCCTCGATGGTCGCGGCGGTGGTACTGGGGCGGCGCCGGAGATCTTCCGTGACCATATCAGCGTGCCCACCATACCAGCCTTAGCACGGGCCCGCCGCTACCTGGACCAACAGGGCGCCAGCGGTAAGGTGACGTTGATAGTGACTGGTGGGCTGCGCATGCCCATGGACTTTGTTAAAGCCTTAGCGCTGGGGGCTGATGGTGTGGCGCTGGCTAACTCGGCGATGCAGGCGATCGGCTGTGTGGCGGCGCGGATGTGCAATAGCAACCAGTGCCCCTCGGGTATTGCCACCCAAGACCCTGACCTGCGTAAGTTGCTGGATGTGGATGTGGCAGCGGCCAACCTGCAGCGCTACCTGCAATCGTCGGTGCAGCTGATGCAGGTAATGGCGCGGGCTTGTGGTCATGACTCACTCAGCCAGTTTGAGTTGGCCGATATCGCCACTTGGCATCGCGAGTTAGCTAAGCTTGCCGGGATCCCCTACAGCGGTGTAAGCGTCGACTAGGCCTTTTGTCAAAGACGGTGGGCGTTTGCCCGCCGTCAAACTGCTCGCCAGATTGCAAAACTCACTATCCAGTCATTACATCGTTTATCGCTTTGATCTTAAAGATATTCTTCACCCAGATACCTATGTAAACCTAGTGCTCAAACATCAATAAAAACTCATAGGGAGATGAGATGATTGTTTGGGGAACCCGCTCGAAAACCTGTAATGAACAAATGGTGCAAGGCCCTGTGTGCCCGCACTGTCGAGTAGGGCCTGTTTGACTCTCGTGTTCACTTTTGCAGCGAGTTCTAGGCCAATCAGGCGAGGAAAAGGCTGTGCCGTGTAGTCATCTACATAAGCAGCCTTTGACGCTGAATGATTGGCCTAGAAACGCAGCCCTCCGGGTTCATTTAAACGGCATCTGCGCGGCGTCCTTCGTTTCTCACATAGGATAACTATGCCGCGTCACTCACTCCTTGCTCAGATCCCGTTTAAAATGAACAAAACTCGAACACGAGAGTTAAACAGGCCCTAGCCAGTTCATCTCTTTCGGTGTGCTGCGCTACTTTCACATCTATTGGATCCCGATGTTCCTGATTGGCCGGGATGTACTCCTTGAGTGCAGCCACTGTAAACGGACCATGAGCGCCAAAGAGTTGCCGATGGAGTTAGCGCAAAAGGTGCGTGCGGGTTGCTTTACCAAGCGCAATGTCTTACCGATGTTCACGGGGTTGCTGTTGATTGCTGCGGTGATTGGTGTGTCGACGGTGGGTGTCGCCAGTGAAGATCGAAATACCGACAGCTAAATCGCAGCGCCTGCGGTTAACGATATCTATGTTGTGGACTTCGATAAGGTGGATTATACCCAAACCACCTCAAGATGCTTGTTCAGCGAGATTTTCCAGGCCCCCAGGCAAGGCACTGCTGCGCTGATCTAGTGGTCTAAATCAAGGAGCAGTAACGCGGCATGGGGGCCTGGGAAACTCGCCCATAGGGAGGAGCTCAATGCCCATAGTTCTTCGTTGAAAGCACTAGAAATGGGTGAGCATTCCTTTGTACTTTCGCCTCGCTCTATGGGCATTGAGTTCCTCTGAATCCTGCATCTTGAGGTAGTTTGGGTATACAACGTCGACCCAGACTACCAATACGGCGCGATGCGGGTGGCGGCCATCGAAGGTGATCAGCTGGCGCTGCAGATTAGTGAGATGGTGTATAACAAAGCGGAAGGGGTGGTGGAAGACATCGACAGTAAAAAGGCGCTCAGTGATAGCTACTACAGTGAGGAGCCCATTTACTTCGATAGTGAATTCATAACCGCGTTAAAAGCAGAAGGTGCGATCCACGTGGTGAAGCGCCACTAGTCCTGCTTGCTGTCCGCGTCGGGCTGCTCTTGCTGGTCTTGCTTTAGCCCCCAAGGCTTACCGTGCACGGTGCCCTTTAGCATGCGATCGTACAACACCACATTGGCGGTGGCCGCGAGGTTCATGCAGCCCTTGGTGGGGATGTAGACCACTTCTTGGCACCACTTCAGCACCTCTTTAGGCACCGAGCCATCTTCGGGGCCGAAGATGTAAAAGGCCCGCTCCGGGTGTTTGTAGTCGGTGAGGGGCTGGGCATCATCGACCAGCTCCACAGCTACGGGGGTGCAGTCGAGGGGGATGACCTGCTTGAGGTCCTCGACACCGATTAACGGCAGGTTGTGGCTGGCGTTCTTGGTATCGGTGGCAAATTCGCGGGCATAGCCGTAACGGCGGCCAGTGTAGAACACCGAGTTAGCGCCATAGCAGCCGGCTGCGCGCATCACCGAGCCTACGTTGTCGGCATTTTTGGGGTTAATCAGGCCAATACAGGCATAGCCTTTGTCGTTGCTCACCCTTTATTCTCCGCGAAATATCTAAAACGCGGGGATTATACCGAGAAGTCGGTCTAAATCTAGCCTTCCAATTGCTCCGGCGCTTTGCGGGTTTTCCTTTATGAGTGTTAGACTTAGCCTTTAGCTTTAGCCACTGAGAAACGATTATGTCAGGGATGTTGGACTCGGTTGACCAGCGTACCAACCTGGTTGGTGAGAACCGCTTAGAGTTGTTGATTTTTAAGCTGAATTCTCGTCAGCTGTTTGCTATCAACGTGTTCAAAGTGAAGGAAGTGGTGAAGCTTCCCAAGCTTAATCGGCTGCCGGGATCCCACAGCAGCATCACCGGTGTGGCCACTTTGCGTGGCACGTCGATCCCGGTTATCGACCTGCGCGCGGCGATAGGCATGCCCGGTAAGCAAGACGTCGACTCCGCCAATCTGATCATTACCGAGTACAACCGCACTGTGCAGGGGTTCTGGGTGGGCGAGGTGGCGCATATCGTGAACACCTCCTGGAAAGACGTGCTGCCGCCCCCGAATACCGCTGGACGTGGCAACTACCTCACCGCAATCACCAAGATTACAGATGGCGATGGCGAGCAGTTGGTTGAGATCATCGACGTGGAGAAGGTGCTTGCCGAGATTGTCGATTACGATGCCACCATCTCAGAAGAGGTACTCGACCATGACGTTGCCTCGCATCTCGCCGGCAAAAAGGTGCTGGTGGTGGACGACTCTTCCACCGCCCGCCAACAGGTAAAAGCAACCCTTGGCCAACTGGGAATGGAGTTTATCGAGGCGGAAAACGGCCGACAGGCGCTCGACTTCCTCAAGCAGGTGGCGGACGAGGGCAAGGATATCGACCAAGAGCTGCTGTTGATGATCACCGATGCTGAGATGCCAGAGATGGACGGCTATCGCCTGACCGCAGAGATCCGCGATGACCCACGCCTGTCCAAGATGTTTATCACCCTTAACACCTCGCTAAGCGGCAGCTTTAACGAAGCGATGGTGAAAAAGGTGGGCTGTGACCGCTTTATCTCCAAGTTCCAGCCTGATCTGCTGGTGGATGTGGTGCAGCAGCGAATGCGCGAGCTACTCAGCAAGTAAATCTCAAAACATCGAACACACCGGCACTCGCCGGTGTTTTTTTATCCCAATACTTCAAGGCGATACAGCAAGGCGTGTTGCTAAAGCCATACAGCCAGCACGGTGCAATAGCAGCTGCTCATGAACTTCTGACTACACTTTAGTGAATAGTGTGCGACAGGAGGGCTGCCCATGCAGTACTGGTTTGGAGCAATCGCGTGTGGTTTGAGTCTGGCCTATGTGGCCAATGCCGAGGAGCTGCTGGTCAACAAGGTATGCCCGGTCAGCTATGAGCGTACGGCCATAGGTGTGCTGGTATTCTCGCAGCCCTGGTATCACAGCAGCCGCTATGAGGCCTCCTATACCGCACGGGATAACGCCACGGGGGTGGGCTTGGAGATCCACCTGTTTGCTAATCGCGCGGGCGAGTTGGATCTGGATAACATCGCCCAGTGCGACCAGTATCGGATGCTGCAAGTCCGCAATACCAACCGCACCCTGAGCAAGGGCGAAACCGCCAGCCAAATCGATGCACCCGCGAATGCCCGCGAACCCTTCTACGACAGCGCTAACCTGGAACATGGCAGGGGCACCCACCTCACTCCCCAAGATGATCGCGACAAGCCTTGGCAAGGCCGGGTAGAGCGGATCTCAACGGTGGGGATTTACGATACGCCCTTTGTTACCGATGCCTACGGCGTAAGCGGTGAAGATATCTGGGTGCAGTTTGAAACCTGTGTGGTCTGCCAACGCCGCGGCGATATCGACAGCATTGTGGGTTGTGGCAGCTGGGGCTATGTGCGTGAGTATCTGGGAGGCGATGACTGGAGTGAGCCCGAATTTACCGGTACCCAGTGTCTGGCGCAGCCAACTAAGCAGTATCGGCAGGCACTTAGCAGCAGCCAGTACCATCACTACCCATACGGGGAAGACTGGCACTAGTGAGCTGCCCCTATGAGCTAGTGCTTATCCCGAGCAAGCTTGCGCTGGTAGCGCGCCTGCATGCTCGGATTGCCCGCCAGCCCACCTTGATGAAGATACAGTATCGGAGTGCTTACCGATTGTTGCTTAAGCGTTGCCAGCAGGCATTGCCAACCCAGCGGGTCATAGAGCAAATCAAACTCGATGCCAGTCTCTGCCAGCAGCGTTTGCCACAGGCGGTATTGCTCGGGATATAGCTTGCCGAAATGGTGGGGTTTGGCCAACGGCAACACCCTTGGGTGCTGCTGTGGATTGCTCACCAGCTCTGTGAACTGCTGTTTTAGATAGTCGCTGCCACCGACACAGGCGCAGGTCCACACCTGAACCCCCGGGCAATGCAGGGCAAAGTGCTGAGCAAGATAGACCGCCGTGGTGCCGGTGCCGCTGGGGAGCATCACTATCAGTTGCTCAAAGCCTTCATCGTTACGCCAGCTATTTATCTCCTTGGCTAGTTGCACTACGCCGGGCTTGGCTAGGCTACAGCGACCCCCTTCGGGAATTAGCAGTTGGCCTTCATCGAGTAATATCGTTTGTTGCAGGTACTCTTGCATCGTCAAGCCGCTGGCTCGGCGTGCTGCGCCACAGTCAATGATGTTTGCCCCCAGCTCCAGCGCAGCGGCGCAGTTGCCGCTTGGCTGCTGCTTAAGGTAACTGGCGATGTGGTCAACGTAGTAGTCCAATCGCCAACCCTTGAGGTGGCACAGCGCGGCCAGGCTATACAGGGAGTTTGCCTGGGCCGAGCCAAAGCCGACTAAGCCTTGGTATCGGGATGCCGGCTCTGCAAGTAGTTGCATAAACTTACGGGCTTTGTTGCCAGAGAAGTGCGGGTGGATCAGCTCATCGCGTTTGATATAGAAGCGCCGGTTTTGCCACTCGAAGGAGGTGACTGGACTGGGGAGGTTGAGCATCTGTTTTATACTGGAGTTAGGTTGGTATCTGCTATCACTCTATGGTGCATCGCAGCGCGGTAAAATAAAAGACTTCCTGAGTGTCGCTCTCAGGGGTAAAATCCGGAACTAGTATTAGCTGGCTTTTTGATGGTAATGGCAGAAGAAACAAAGACTAACACCTCTCGCAAACGCAGTGTCCACCTATTTGTCGCCAAAGATGTGGCGCGCAAGATCCTCTCCGGCAAGTGGTCGGTGGGGCGGATTATCCCCGGTGAGATGGAGTTATGCGAGCGGTATAAAGTCAGCCGAACAGCCCTTCGAGAAGCGATCAAGCTACTCAATGCCAAGGGCTTGCTGGAGTCACGCCCGAAAATCGGCACCCGGGTACGGGCGCGCGAGCATTGGAATTTTCTGGATGTTCAACTGCTCGAATGGATGAACGGCCTGAGTAATGCCACCCAGGTGTATCACGACTTTCTAGCGTTGCGTCGCAGTATCGAGCCTGAAGCGGCCATTCTGGCTGCACAGAATGGCACCCCGGAGCAAAAAAAGCAGCTGTGCGAAACCATGGAGCGTATGGAAGCATTGGTCAATGGCGACCCTAGCGTTGATTGGCTGGAAACCGATATGGAGTTCCACCGCCAGATCTTCCTGGCCACCGGCAACCACTTTTTCATCCCCTTCGCCAACGTATTGCGCACCATGTTTACTACCTTCCCCAAGCACTCCTCCAATTTGGGGAACGCCAATATTGCCTTTCACCGCGAGGTGTGTGATGCCATTGTCGAAGGCGATGTGGATGCCGCCCGAGAGGCCAGCATTAAGTTATTGGGTGATAGCCGCCGACATAAGTTTGAGGCCTTGGCCAATACCATCCAGAAGATGTTGGGATAGTGTTGCTAAGCTCCGGTCACGAAACGAACTGAGAGAACAGGAGAGTTTATTTACCTCCTGTTTTTTTTCTTTCAATTTCGAAAGTTAGCGGGGCTGACTCAATGAAGTTTTGTGTTAAATCTCTCATTTAGTGCATTCCCGGCGAGAACCATTCTGCCGCCGAAGGATCCTCTGCCAACTGGCTATCCACCGTAGGGGAAGTTTCCCACAAAAACAGTGCACAAACCTGTGGATAAAACTCTGAAGGCGAGCAACTGTGCGGCTTGGGAAAATGGTGGTTTTGCCGTCAATATAGTCACCAAAAATTAGTAAAAAATTCTTTTTTATCGGTTTTACCTGTAATTGTATTGACACCTCCCCTTGCTAACTTACTTCCCTTCGCGCTATGAATCCCTCCACTACGATGATCCGTGGCGCGCCCCAGTTGGCGCGGATCCCGCGATCCTTTGGTCATTAAACTACGTGCTAAGCCAATGAAAGGGAAAGAGATTTTTCCTTCGCTATTGATGGATCATTTACTTAGGTAACTTTCTTTCATTTATGGAGGCTGATCACGTCAGTGAACATAGCCTGTTACCTCGGTGGTGTGGGTATGTGACTAGGGCTAGTTAATTATTCGTAACACTGTTGTCATAAATCCCCATCTTTACATATTTTGTTTCGCTAATATTTGCTAAACCCTTGAGGTGTGCATAACTCCGTGAATTGTAATGAAGGGTTTGTCAGTTGAGGGGGGGCCGCGTCCCCATTACATGGCGAAACTAATGGGCAGGAACTAACCTTTGCTAAATATCAGTGTGACTTACCTCACATTTTTGCCAGCTGAAATGCTTTGCAAACTTGTCGAGTCATAGGTTAATTCGGCTAACTAGCAGCAATTTCATCTAGAGGAACGGTAATGAAAGCACGTACCGCTTGGGTTACGGGTTGCCAAACAATGGCTGAGCTTGTCGCTACCCCTTGTCCTGTTACATTGACGGAACAATTGGATGCATTGGCACCCAGTTTAAGAAAGCTACGCCAAAGTGGCGTAGATGCTGTACTCATCCCTATTCATTGGCGTCGCATTGCGCCGCTGGCTCCAGAGCAAATCAAACAAGATGCTTCTTGGCAAGGCGTAAAAGCGCTTTGCCAGCGCTTGCAAAAACATGGATTTAAGTTGCAGTTCCAACTGCAGTTTGGTGCGGCCTTCGATGAGCAGGCCTTGCCGGATTGGTTTTGGGGCCACATCAAGCAAAAGACGCCGCCCGAGGCAGGCCTTGGCAGTAGCAAACTTATCGACCAGCGGGGTGTAGATACCTCCACCGTGCCGGGCGTATGGTGCCGCAGCCAGATGGTTGAGCTGTTTGGCGGCTGGATGCAGGCCTTCGCCGAGCAATTAGCAGAGTTTGCTCCGGCCAGCCAGACCGTGCTACTGGGTCTGGGTGAGCGGGGCGAGGCGTGCCTGCCGTACAAGTCTGAGCAGTTTCGCCTGTTCTGCTTTGCGCCTGCGGCACTGGCAAGTCTTGAGGCTGCCATGTTGGAAAAATACCAACAGCGCCAAGACTGGCACGCGGCCTGGCAGTTAGAGCCCGAGGAGAACTGGCAAGCGGCCCTACAGCGCCGAGTGATGACGCTCGATGCTAATGGCGAACAGCCGCGTTGGCTGAGCGATGTGGCAAGCTGGTACTGCGTGCAGTGGCAGGCCTACATTGCAGAGATGCTAAGCACCGCCAACAAGGTGTTTACCGGCCCGTGGCAAGAGAGCAAGTTGGCGCTGCTGCTGCCGTCTATCGAGAAGATGCATGGCGAGCAGGCTCTGCAAAATGTGATGAGTGGCTTGAATCCCCACTATGCCGAGGGCCACGAGCTGCAAGTGGCCTATCAGGCCCAGCAGCTTGAAAGCTGGCAGCAAGCCAGTAGCCAGCGTCTGCAGGTGATCATCAATGGCCTGGAGTCATCTCAGGTACTTCGTGCCAAGCCCTTGCTGTTGGCGGCGGTGAGCCAGCTCAAGTTGGATTGTTTGGCGCAAAACAGTCGCCCGCAATCGCTGGCCAACCATCCAGCTTGGGATCAGCTCTATCACGCGGTGATTCAGCATCAGGAGTTCAGCGGCTGGGTGTTTAACGACTTAGCCCAGCTGGGCCAGCAAGCAGTGGTTAAAAGCCGCCTGCAGCAGCTCAACAAGTTCAAATACCAGCAAAGCCAGAGCAAGTCTTTGGGCGGTAAGCAGTTTAGGGTGATGGGGCCATTGCACTTAAAGGTTGCCAACCAAAAGCAGCTGCTGGAAGAAGAGAACTGGATTGAATTTGAGGCCGAGCTGAAAGAGCTACGCCGCACCGGGGTGACGGCCATCTCTACCGATATCTGGTGGGGACTGGTGGAAGGCGAAAAGCCGGGCCGCTTCGATTGGAGCTATTACGACCGGGTGGTTGAGGTGCTGGCGCGCCAGGGCATGCATTGGGTGCCCATCCTTTCCTTCCATCAGGCCGGTGGCAACGTCAACGACGACTACATGCAGGCGATCCCACTATGGCTGTGGGGGCGGCTGCTGGAGAGCCATGACGAGCTGAGTCGGGTGCAGGATCTGCAATATGTATCAGAGACCGGCGATGCCTCGATGGAGTACGTATCGCTATGGGCCGATGACTATGTGTTGCCCTACTACCAGCGCTTTATGGAGGCCTTTAAGCAGCACTACGCTAACCACGCGGGCATGATGGATGAAATCAACGTCAGCCTGGGGCCTGCCGGGGAGCTACGCTACCCGAGCTACAACGCTCACGATTGGGGTAACTATCCCAACCGCGGCACTCTGCAATGCTACAGCGAGCTGGCCAAGCGCGATTGGGTGAATCACCTTAAGCGCAGCTTTCACACCATCGGTGAGCTTAACGGCCACTTCGGTTTCACCCATGAGCGTTTTGAGCAAGCGGTGATACCCGATGCCGAATGGATCTTCTCCCACAAGCGTTATATTCATAATGCCTGGGCGAGGGAGTTCCTTAACTGGTATCACCATGCGTTGGTGGGCCATGGCCGCCGCATCTATAAGCTCGCGTTGGATGTGTTCAACGACGAAGCGATGAGCGCGGTGGCGATTGGGGTCAAGATCCCGGGGATCCACTGGGTGGTCAGCTCCCCCGAGCAACCACGGGCCGCCGAGGTGACCGCGGGGCTGATTGCGGTGCATCCTTGCTTGAACAGCAGCAACCAGAATGAGTATCTAAACCTACTCAATGGATTGCTGCCGGAGGCGGAGAGTAGCCGTATGGCGGTGCACTTCACGTGCCTGGAGATGATCAACAAAGACTACGAAGGCTATTCGCGGGCCGCCGACTTGGTTGATTGGATGGCACAAGCGGCCAGTGAGTGCCAAGTGTCACTGATGGGTGAGAATGCCTTGGCGGGCGAGCTCTATAACCCGCAGGGCTGGGCGCAAATGGCTCGGGCGCTTAACCAATCACCTGGCTATGACGGACTCACCTTGCTGCGGATGCAGAACTTCTTTGATGATGAGCCTACGCCGATGCGTGAGTTGAAGAAGTTGATTAACGCCAGTGCCTAACTTCGCTGACTGACTTTAAAGCCCTAAGCATACCCTTAGGGCTTTTTTATTGGCTATTTACCAACGTTAAGCACGCCGCTATAGCTGAACTTCCTTATGCGCGCGATTAAGCGGAGTTCAATGCCACAGGGCGATAGAGGAAGTCAAAAGGAGTGGCTCTCCTTTCATGTGAATCGCTATTAGTAGTCAGTAGTAGCTTTTCTTCCCTGCAAGCAATATCTTTATATCCAAGCAACCTCTTAATCCTGCATCTTGGGGTTGTTTGGATATATTCAAATAATAAAGATATAAACGGTAAATCAGATGGAATACTTAATGTATCTGTCACTGTCGCTCTCTGCGGTGGTGGCGGTGTGCTTGTGTGTGCTGATTACGCGCCAAGTGTTACGTGAGCTCTCCCCCCTTTATTCCCCCGTATTGCTCAGGCTAAGCATGTGCCTGTTTACTCCCATGTTATGGTGGCTGCTGTTCAGCGTGCCGTTCGAGCGGATTATGGGCAATGAGGGGCTGCAGCCGATGTTGGTGAGCATGCTCGCCAAGGCTACTTTCGCGGTATTGGTGCCGGCGACAGTGGTTAAGTTGACTGCACGTTTAATGGCGGTGCGCACTTCTTAAGCAGGGCTTGCTGGCTCAAAAGGCCTATGTGGTTGATAAAGCAGCAAACGCGCTTTGGGAGGTGGGTCGCTGAGCCTAGATCTTGCTAAGTTGGCACTGCTATTTGCGCAAGCAAGTGGGTAGCACAACAGCGAAATTAGCCTGAATGTAGAGTCAAATCGCTTGAATAAACAGCCAATTGCCTAAAAGTCAGGCGCTTGAACCAAATTTTACAGAAATCTGAAAAACTTTGTTGACTCACTTTAGGCAGAACCGTATTATCTGCGCCGCATCAGACGAGATGGCACAGCGGAGTGGTAGTTCAGTTGGTTAGAATACCGGCCTGTCACGCCGGGGGTCGCGGGTTCGAGTCCCGTCCACTCCGCCA
>NZ_KE386909.1:260370-436498 GCF_000429485.1 Aliagarivorans marinus DSM 23064
GGAGTGGTAGTTCAGTTGGTTAGAATACCGGCCTGTCACGCCGGGGGTCGCGGGTTCGAGTCCCGTCCACTCCGCCAGCGATACGCAATAAACAGTTTGTCACAGCACTGAGGCCAAATCGAAAGATTTGGTTTTTTTGTATCTGCTATTCCCTCTCTGTTACCACACGTTTAGCACTCAATAATCTTAATACCAATCCACATAAGTAACTGCTCATTCTTGCTGGTTAAAATCATGGATGACAGCGTCAACACTTTTGTAATTAGCCCACTAGTCACGGCAAGCGCTTCCTCGTCCTCAATGATTTTCCCTGCGCAATCTCTGATCACTTACTTATCTGGATTGGTATAAGCGCCTTTTCCTCCGTTATTTGACCTTTCTAGCAAAAACAGCAGTTGCTCACGTTTTCCTTGGCATATTTGCCCCTTGTTAACGGACACCTCTACAAATATTGGTATTGTTAACAAGATGTAGCGCGATATGAGTGTTTGTGCTGCAGCATACTGAAACCTCTCTAGTTATCCGGGTTGCGACAGAGAGGTTTTTTACCGACTTTAAATGTAACCGGTTTCAGGGCTGTGTTTAAGCCCATGAATGTGGAGATTTATGGATGAAATCTCAACTAACTCTTGCGGTTAGCTCAGCGTTATTGCTGGGGAGTATGAGCACCGCTGTTTTGGCCGATCAGGGGATCGTGCTAAGTGGTGGCAGTGCTCAAGTCTATTTTGATGATGAAGGCTGGACGGGTGATTGGAGTTACCTGTGTGTGCAAGACTATTGTGCACAGGCTAGCCTACAGTCGGGCCAGTGGGTGCGGGAGGTTACCGAGCGCATTGTCTCGCTGGGTGAGCAGTACAGCATTCAGCTGAAGGTGCAAGATGATGCGCTGAGCCAGTATATCTCGCCAGCGCTACTGGTCACGGTCAGTGACGGCAGTGGCGGAGATAACAGCGGCGACGGCAGTGGAGGAGATGGCGGCGGTGATACCAACCAAGCGCCACAAGTCGCCTTTATCAACTTGCCAAGCGGTGTGACGGAGGGCGACAGTGTTAGCTTGCAGGTGGATGCCAGCGATGATGTTGCAGTTGCCAGCGTCAGCCTTTATCACAGTGCGCCGGGCGCGCCAGAGCAGTTGGTCGCCAGTTTGAGCGATGCGCCATATAGCTGGCAGCTAAGCAATCTAGCTGCTGGCAGCCATAGCTTTCGCGCGCGGGCCAGCGACGATCAGGGCGTGAGTAGCGACGCTTACAGCAACCTGTTTGTCGCCGCTCAAGGTGGCGAGCAGCAAGGTGCGTTGAGCACCACCGTTGCTGAGCGCTACCGGGTCAGGCATGAGCTCTCCTTTAACGACTTCAACAACTTCAATGTCGAGTACTGGGTGGCGCGCTTTGGTTACTTCACCCTCGACGACTATACCGCGCCTGATGCGGAGAGTTATCGTCAAGCCGCTTGCGGTACCACTGAGCCCTGTGTGGTGGTCACGCTAAACTCGGCGGTACCGATAGCCATGACCGATGTGTTTGGCAACGAGAAGGACTGCAACCAGCAGACCCCGAACTGGCGTTATCACAAGATCTACGGGGATGAGACTAACTTTTACTCCGGCTATGTGATGGACCTGGTGCTGAGCGATGGCTCGGTGGTGCCTGCCTGTCAGGCCACCCGCGAGCAGCGTGCCAGCGCCACCACTTGGCGAGCGGTGATGCAGCGTTGGCAGCATATTCAACGCCCCTTCGAGTATGGTGAGCAGATTGAGTTCGAAACCACCATTAGCTTCGACCGCGCCCAACTCACCGGCGATAATGTTAACTACTACGGGCAAACCTTCCGCTATGTCTTGGGGCAAGGCTTTGTGGTGAACAATCGCGATGCCATAGTCGGACCGCTAGGGGTTAACGACAGCTTCGCCCATCTTGGTGGCGCTACCACCGTGCCCCAGCTAGCGCAAAGTGGCGGTGAGCAGCAGCGTTTAGCCTTTATGCAGCATGCCTACAACCTCAGCCCAGAGCATATTCAGAGCTGGCTGCAAGGGCGCCGCTTGGTACACACCGATTTTAATACCGGTAATCATGTGGAGGAGTTGCTACCTGGCCCGCAGGCGATTGGTGGTAATCTTCCTTATCCCGAGATGGCGGGCTTGGCGGTGGATCCTATCCAACCGAGTTGCACCCAGTGTCACAACATGAATGGCAGTGGGCTGATACAGCAAAGGCAAGATGTGACGCCACCGAAGATCATCGGCATGGGCTTACTTGAAGCGATCCCAGCCGCCACCATTGAAGCCTGGGCGGCGGAGAATGGCGGCACGGTTAACTATGTCACGGTCGATGGCCAGCAGCATATCGGCCGCTTCGGTTGGCGTGCCCAGACCATGAGTGTGCGTCATCAGGTTGCCAAGGCACTGCACGATGATATGGGGATCGGCACCAGTTTTGAGGGCTTTGGCCCGGCGGTACTGCCAGATGCGCAGCTCGATGAGCTGGAGGTCTACAACAAGCTGATTGCGGTGCCCACTCCGCGCGCGAATCTGACCCAAATGCCCGGGCATCAGCTGTTTGCCCAGCTCGGTTGCGATGGCTGTCATAAAACCAGCGTGCAGACCGGGGTTGACCCTGACTTCCCTGAGCTCAGCAACCAGCTGATCCACCCCTATACCGACCTGCTGTTGCATGATTTGGGCGAGGGCTACTTCCGCACTGCGCCGCTATGGGGGCTGGGATTGACCGGGTACGTGCGTACCGGAAGTATCAACGACCTGGCCTTGATGCATGACGGTGAGGCGGCAACCTTGGATGCGGTGATGCAACGTCATGGCGGCGAGGCGCAGCAGGAGTCGGAGAACTACTTTGGCGCGTCAGCGACTCAGCGTCAGCAGTTGCTTGACTACTTGATGGCGCTGTAGCGCTCTAAGCCGGATGAAGACCCCAAGCGGGCGGCTGTTAACGCAGCTCGCTTGGGATTTTGATGGAGATCAGAGAGTGAAACGGGTTCATTAAATTGTCATTGCACTGTCACAATGGTGGGGCTTTTCAGTAGCACAATAGTTTGTAGGTACGCTGCTAAGGAGTGAGGTATGTGGTTGGCAGTTGGTCTATATATCGTGGTTAGTGTGGCATTGTTGATGGGCTTGCGCGTGTTAGAATTGCGCCAGCACCGATAGACTTTGTCTTAATTAGGTCACGCTTTTCTCTTCTATAAACTAGGTCTTCCCTGACTTGGTCATGCTGGGTTTTGTGCATTAATAAATGTAATCAAAACATAAGCTTAGTCATACTATTTTTCATCCCTTGCTGATACTATAGGTGCGCTACTGCAAGATGCAGATCGAATGGGCAGATCTATCCTTTCCCGTTTTGCGACCAGTGCCGGTGGCGGTTTTTTCCGCAACTTACTGCGCTATAACGGGTTTTAGGCGTGCCCCCTGTGGAAACAGGCCCCTCAGAATTTGCTATTGGCAGGCAGCTAAAATCTAGCGAAAGCAAGCTGCGATAATAAAAGGATTAAGCAAACACATGGAAACGATGCAACAAATACTGGCCACTCTCAGCGATTGGGTTGGAGCGGTCAATGGTTTCGTATGGGGTGTCCCCATGCTGGTTGGCATACTTGGCGTCGGTCTGTTCCTGACCATTGGCCTACGCTTTATGTCTGTTCTCAATATTCCCACCGCCTTCCGCTTACTGTGGTCTGGCCGTAATCCTGACGGCGAGCGTGCGGGTGAGATCTCCCCCTTCAACGCCCTGATGACCTCGCTGTCGGCGACCATCGGTACCGGTAACATTGCCGGTGTAGCAACGGCCATCTTCCTTGGTGGCCCGGGTGCGCTGTTCTGGATGTGGTGTACGGCGCTGGTGGGTATGGCTACCAAGTATGCCGAGGCGGTTTGTGCGGTTAAATTCCGTGAAACTGACGACCAAGGCAACCACATTGGTGGACCAATGTACTACATCAAAAATGGCTTGGGTAAAAACTGGATGTGGCTAGGTACCGCATTTGCCGTGTTTGGCACCATTGCTGGCTTTGGTATCGGCAACACTGTTCAGACCAATTCAGTCGCCGACGCAATTAATGCTACTTTTGGTGTACCACCTCTAGTATCTGGTCTAGTGATTATGGTATTGGTAGGTCTGGTGTTAATTGGTGGCGTTAAGCGCATCGCTGAAGTGGCCGGTAAGCTGGTTCCATTTATGGCGATCTCTTATGTGGCGGCGGGATTGATTGTTCTGGCTTTGAACATCACCGAAATCCCATCAGCCATCGCCCTGATTGTTCACTCTGCGTTCAACCCTGAAGCCGCGCTGGGTGGAGCTGCTGGTGTCACAATGTGGCTGGCGATCCGCTTTGGTGTTGCCCGTGGTGTGTTCTCAAACGAAGCCGGTCTGGGTAGCGCGCCGATTGCACACGCAGCGGCCAAAACCAACAACCCGGTAGAGCAGGGCTTGGTTGCCATGCTGGGTACCTTCATCGATACCATCATCGTTTGTAGCATCACAGGCCTGGCGATTGTGGTTTCAGGTGCTTGGGATTCGGGTGTTAACGGCGCCCCGCTGACAGCATTGGCCTTTGGTAGTGTGCTACCTGGCTTGGGTGAGCCGATTGTGGCCATCGCGCTGGCAGTATTTGGCTTTACCACCATTCTGGGCTGGAGCTACTACTGTGAGAAGTGTGTCCAGTACCTGTTTGGCGTGAAGTCGATTAAGGTGTTCCGGGTGATCTTCATCCTGGTAGTACCGGTGGGTACCATCGCATCGCTCGACTTTATCTGGCTGTTGGCCGATACCATGAACGCAATGATGGCAATTCCTAACCTGATTGCTCTGGCGCTGTTGAGCCCGGTGGTATTTAAGCTGACCCGCGAATTTTTCAGTTCTAAGTAACCTCTCTCACGCCCTATCGACGCACTAAAAGGTGCGTCGACTTACCCAAGCGCGCGTCCGCCGCGCTTGGGTAACATCGCTAGCATGATCAGACAGTATTCAGTTTAACCGCCTCGCTGCTGCCAGCGCAGGCAAGCTAATTGTGAGTGTTGTATGTCGAATCATAAGTTCAATCTGTATAAGTTGGCCTGGCCGGTGTTTATCTCTCAGATATCCGCAGGCTTGGTGGGTTTTGTCGACGTGGCCTTTTTCAGCCAGGTCAACGAAGACGCCGCGGGCGCGGTGGGGATTGTTTTCCCCTATTTGTTGATTGCTTTTATGCTGTTACCGATTTTGGCCACGGTGGGCATTACCGTGGCGGCGCAGCTCACCGGGGCGCGCCAGACTCAGCTGGTGTCGGCGGCATACTTTGGCAATATCTTACTGTGTACCATCATTGGTGCGGTGCTAGGGGTCTTTACCTGGTTCAATGCCGATCAGATTGGCCTGTGGTTTCAGCTAAGCGATGAGCTCAACCACTATATCTCTGAGTACCTGTTGTGGATGAGCGGCTCGTACTTGCTGCTAGCGGTTAGCTCGGCCTATGCGGCGATCATCGCGGTGAAGGGCAAGACCGTCTGGAATATGTATGTTGCCATGGCAGGTAACGTGCTTAACATCTTCCTTGATGCGGTACTGGTGTTCGGCTGGTTCGGCATCGAACCGATGGGCATTAAAGGGATTGCGATTGCCTCGCTCATTGCCTACCTGCTGGGATTGCTGCTCAATGTCTACTTGGTGCACGGTGTGGAGCGGATCCGTTTTACTCGCGACGATCTGGTCAAGCAAAAACGGGTGTTCTTGCTGTGGGTGAAGGTGGGTCCAGCCACCATGGTGGAGCCTATGAGCTACGTGATTCAACAGATGGTGGTGATGGCGATGGTCGCCTATCTGGGCGTCACCGCCATGGCGGCCAATACCTTTGTTTGGCGGCTGTTGTTTGTGGAGCTGGCCGTGGGGGGCGCCTTGGCTACTGCTGCGCAGATTATGCTGGGTCACTACGCTGGCTCGCGCGACTACTCCTTGGCCTATGACACCCTCTCTCGCAGCCTCAAGCTTGGCTGCAGCTTTGCGCTGGGCAATGTGGTGCTGTTGATCGTATTTCGCGACCAGCTCTTGGGCCTTTTTACTTCCCAGCCGGAGGTTATCAACCTTGGCTTCCAGCTGCTGCTAATGTGCCTGATTATGGAGCCGTTTCGTCAGATCAATATTATCGTTGGCCGAGCCCTAAAGGCGGTCGGTGACGCGACCTTCTCGGCTGCGGTGGGAATTGGTGCGATGATATTTGTAGTGCCGGTGGCGTATATGATTGGCATTCGCTGGGAGTATGGCCTGCTCGGCGTGTGGGCGGCATTCCTTGGCGATGAGATCTTGCGTGGCTCGGTGAACCTGTGGCGTTGGCGCAGCGGCCGCTGGCACGAGATGGCGATTATCGAGCAGGCGCCGGCAACCAGTTAAGTGATTGAGAATGGGAATGCGCTGTCGAATGCAGTTTTTGCAGGTTTCGCTCGATAGCGTGAAGTCGCCGCTGAGGATCGCAAGATTTGCAAAATATTTCTTATTCAGCGCGTTAGAGTGTTAGCTGAAGTATTCATTTGAGAGTTGTCATGTCCCCTCATCAGTTCAACCTTTATCGGCTAGCATGGCCAGTGTTTGTCTCCCAAGTAGCCGGGGGCTTGGTCGGCTTTGTCGATATCGCATTTATCAGTCAGATCAACGAGGAAGCTGCCGGCGCGGTGGGGATCGTTACCCCATATCTGCTGATTGCATTTGTGATTTTGCCGATCCTCTCGACGGTGGGAATTACTGTGGCTGCCCAGTACACCGGGGCAGGGCAGAAGCAGTTCATCAGTCCCAGTTACTTGCTGAACCTGCTGATTTGCAGCCTGTTTGGCCTGCTGTTTTTTGCGCTGACGGTGTTGTTCCATCAACAGATTGGCCTGTGGTTTAACCTAAGCCATGAAGTCAATCGCTATGTAAGTGACTACCTGTTGGTGTTTGCCCCGGCCTTTGTGTTACTCGGCGTGAGCTTTGCGTATGGCGCCATTTTGGCAGTACGGGGTAAGACTCGCTGGAACATGTATATCGCGGTGACCTCCAACGTGCTGAACATCTTCTTGGATGCGGTGTTTGTGTTTGGCTGGTTTGGCATTGAGCCGATGGGCATTAAAGGGGTCGCGCTGGCGTCGATCATCGCCTTCTCGGTTGGCTTGCTGCTCAACTTTTATGTGCTGCACAAGCTCGAAGGCATTCGCTTCAGCCGCGATGATTTTGCTAAGCAACGCGGCTTGTTGCGGCCGTTTGTCTCCATCGGTGTGCCCACCATGTTAGAGCCGTTTAGCTATGTGTTTCAGCAGATGGTGGTGATGAGCTTGGTGGCCTTACTCGGCGCAACCGCCATGGCGGCCAACACCTTTGTGTTGCGTTTGCACTTTATCGAGATTGCGTTGGGGGCGTCGCTGGCGACTGCTGCACAGATCATGCTGGGGCATTTTGCTGGCGCGCGCGAGCATGAGCGAGCCGAGCAGACGCTGTACCGGGCACTCAAGGTGTCTTGTTGTTTCGCTCTGTTCAACATGCTGCTGGTGCTGCTGTTCTATCGCCAGGTGCTGGGGCTGTTTACCAGCGACCCTGAGGTGGTGGCGGTGTCCTACCAACTAATTTTGATCTGCCTGCTGATGGAGCCTTTCCGTCAACTGAATATCGTGTTGGGGCGGGCACTCAAAGCAGTCGGTGATGCCAAGTTCCCGGCCATTGTTGGCATGGGCTTTATGTGGGCGATGATGCCGGTGGCCTATCTGGTGGGGATTGAGTGGCAGTACGGTGTGTTGGGGCTGTGGTGGTGCTTTGCCATGGATGAGGTAATCCGTGGCTCGATTAACCTGTGGCGTTGGCGCACCGGTCGTTGGCGGGATATGGCTATCGTGGAGCAGGCCCAAGCCAGTGCCGCATAGTTTGTGCGGTCAATAAAACTTAAAAAAGCGCCACAAAGGCGCTTTTTTAATGAGTGGCGGTGCTTACTTTACTTCAACACCTTTGGCTTGCAGATCGGCATGGTAGCTCGAGCGCACCAGTGGGCCACAGGCGGCATGGCTAAAGCCCAGGGCTTCGGCCTGCTCTTTGAGTTGGTCGAACTCTTCGGGCGGCACATAACGGTCGACTGCTAGGTGGTGACGGCTTGGCTGTAGATACTGACCAAGGGTTAGCATGGTCACACGGTGCTCGCGCAGGTCGTGCAGCACTTCAACGATATCTTCGTTAGTTTCGCCCAAGCCCATCATCAGGCCTGACTTGGTCGGCACATCTGGGTGCATCTCTTTAAAGCGCTCCAGCAGCTTGAGTGACCACTTGTAGTCGGCACCGGGGCGCACTTGCTTGTAGAAGTGCGGGGCGGTCTCTAGGTTGTGGTTGAACACATCTGGTGGGCAGTCGATAAAGGCTTCCAGCGCACGCTCCATCCGGCCCTTAAAGTCAGGCACCAGGATCTCAATCTGAATGCCCGGGCTGGCCGCGCGGATCTCACGGATACACTCGGCAAAGTGCGAGGCACCGCCATCGCGCAAGTCATCGCGGTCCACCGAGGTGATCACCACATAGCGCAGCTTCATATCGGCAATGGTGGCAGCCAGTTTCTTCGGCTCGTCGGGGTCCAGTGGTAGCGGTTTGCCATGGCCAACGTCACAGAAGGGGCAGCGGCGGGTGCAGATATCACCCATGATCATAAAGGTCGCGGTGCCGTGGTTAAAGCACTCTGCCAGGTTAGGGCAGGAGGCCTCTTCACACACCGAGTGCAGCTTGTGCTTGCGCATTGCTGCTTTAATCTCGTTAATCCGGGTGTTGTCTGAAGGCAGTTTGATCTTCATCCAATCCGGCTTACGCAGCATGGTCTCTTTTTCCGAGGGGATAACCTTGACGGGAATAAACGCCATTTTGTCGGCATCGCGGAGTTTGACTCCGGGCTCAAGGCGAGGTTTTTTCTTGGTTTCGGTCATTGAAATCCTCTCTGTTCAGTTACGTCACTGTAGTTGAGTTGCTTGGCAAACTGCGCGGCAACTCGCTGGGCGGCTTCTTCTACCGAAGTGGGGCCACCGAGCACACTGGTTTGTGTCATGACCAACCCGGCGTAGCCGCAGGGGTTGATCAGCAAAAACGGGTTTAAATCCATGGCGACATTCAGCGCCAGTCCATGGAAGGAGCGACCCTTGCGGATCTTCAGACCTAGCGATGCGATCTTCTGCCCATCCACGTAGACGCCGGGGGCGTCTTTCTTGGCGGCGGTCTTGATGCCGTAGTCGCCAAGCACCGCAATTAAGCAGTTCTCGATATGGCTGACCAGCTCGCGTACGCCAATGTTGGCGCGCTTCAGGTCTATCAGGGTGTAGACCACCAGTTGGCCGGGGCCGTGGTAGGTGACTTGGCCGCCCCGTTCGGTCTGAACCACCGGAATATCGCTGCTTTGTAGCAGGTGTTCCGGCTTGCCCGCTTGGCCTTGGGTGAACACCGGTGGGTGCTCGACCACCCAAAGCTCGTCGGGGCTGTGATCGTCGCGCTGCTCTGTGTAATCCTTCATTGCTGCCTGAGTGGGCAGATACGCCTGTAAGCCGAGATGGCGGACGATCAGTGGTGCCATCTTAGAGTACGTGCCTCACGTCTTCGATGGCGCCAACCTCGCGGTAGAGGCTTTCTACCTGCTCTGCGTTGGTAACCCGTACTGACAGGGTCAGCGATACGTAGTTACCTTTGCTGCTAGGTTTGCTTTTCGGTGAGTAATCACCAGGAGCCAGTCGCTGAATCACTTCCAGAACCTGTTGCTCAAGGGTGTCGTTGTTGACGCCCATGATCTTTAGCGTGAAGTCACAAGGGAACTCCATCAGCTCATCAAACTTATGTTGCATAGTCGATCCTAGTAAGACGCAGTGATTGCGTCGGGATGTAACAAAAAACGCGTTATTTTAACGCGTTTTTCGCAATTATTCTAAAACTAAGCGTTGCTATCTCACCGTTTGATAATAGCAATATCTGCTATTAACCAAACAAGTTGGCGAAGAACATCTTGATGTAGTCCATCAGGCGAGAGAATATGCCGCCTTGCTCCACTTCGTTCAAGGTGATCAGCGGATATTCAGCGATATCTTCATCGCCTAGCTGGATAAACACCTTACCCACGGTGCTGCCTTGGGCCAGCGGTGCTTTTAGCTCTTCGGTCAGCTCAAACGAGGCTTTTAGGTTCTCGGCCTGACCACGCGGAATGGTCACCGCAACATCTTCGCCCAAGCCCAGCGTGACCTGTTCTTGATCGCCCATCCAGATGCGCTGTTGAGCCAGGCTGTCGCCAGCGCTGTATGGCTTAACGGTTTCAAAGAAGCGGAAGCCCCAGTTAAACAGCTTCTTGCTCTCTGCGGCGCGGGCGTTTGGCGAGGCGGCACCCAATACGATGGAGATCAAGCGCATCTCATCTTGGGTGGCAGACGACACCAAGTTGTAGCCGGCGTTGCTGGTGTGGCCGGTCTTCATGCCATCCACGTTCAGGCTTTGGTCCCACAGCAGCGAGTTACGGTTGTGCTGGGTGATGCCATTAAAGGTGAACGACTTCTCGCTGTATACCGCGTACTGCTCTGGCAGGTTGCCGATCATCGCCTTGGCTAGGATCGCCAAGTCTTCTGCAGTGGTGTATTGGTCGTCGTCATCCAAGCCGTGGCTGTTGGCAAAACGAGTATTCGCCATGCCTAGGTGCTCGGCCCACGAGTTCATCAAGGAGGTGAAGGCATCTTCGCTACCGGCGATGTGCTCGGCCATGGCCACACAGGCGTCGTTGCCCGATTGCACCATGATGCCGCGGTTTAGATCAGACACTTTGACCTGTTTGCCCACCTCGATAAACATCTTGGAAGAATCTGGGAAGTTACGCGACCAAGCGTTCTTGGAGATAGTCACGGTATCGTCCAGACCGAGGTTACCTGATTTGACTTCATGGCCGATGATGTAGCTGGTCATGATCTTGGTCAGGCTGGCTGGGGCCAGGCGGTCTTGTTCGTTTTGCGCTGCCAATACACGACCCGAGTCGAAGTCGATAAGATAATAGGCTTTGGCAGAGATCAGCGGTGCATTGGGGATTACTTGAGGTGTCGGTGCTGCAACGCTGGAAACACTAATGATTAGTGCAGAAGCGCCGATAACCCGTTTAAGAAAACTTTTGTTCATTGTTCGCTCTTTGGCTGTTAAACGTGAACTTAAACTCCCGATCCAAAAACCTCACGGTTTCGTCGAAAGCAAACTAATTCAGATCCTGCTGGACGATGAAGGCCTGCCCGTATTCTCCCTGATGCATCAGAGCAAGGTCTTGTTCAGCCTGTCGACGGCTGTTATAGGGGCCCAGGCGCAGCTTCTGCCAGCCATTTTGTTCGATTATTTCGCTGGTTAAGCCCAGCTGTTCTAGTTGCAATTGGTGAGCCAGCAGGCTGTCCTGCTGGCGGCTTGCCATTAACTGCACATAGTATTGATGTTGTTCGATAAAGGCTAGTGCGGCAGGGGAGTTATTCTGATCTGCACGCAGCAATTTGACCTCAACCCTGCCAACGCCGCTTTTCAGCATGTCGAGCTTGTGGGCCGCGGCATAACTCAGGTCGATAATCCGATCGCCATGGAAGGGGCCACGGTCATTCACCCGCACCACCACCGATTTGCCGTTGGCCAGATTAGTCACCTGCACATAGCTTGGCAGTGGCAGGTTCTTGTGGGCGGCCGAGAGCGAGTACATGTCGTAGATCTCACCGTTGGAGGTGAGATGGCCATGGAACTTCTTGCCATACCATGAGGCCTCGCCTTGCTGCTGGTACTCCTCGATATCGCGCCATACCTGATAGCTTTTGCCGCGCACCTTGTAGTCGCGATTACCCTGCGCGCTCATCGGCTCGTCGCGCGGAGTCAGCGATTCGACATGTTGCAGATCGGGGATCTGGGTGGGCGCGGTGTCATTGCGCATCGAATAGCGAGAGGAGGAGCCGGAGCAGGCAGCGAGCAGGGCAGCAGTGGTGAGCACCGCTGCCCCTTGTAATAGGGTCTTAACTGTCATTACGTGCTTGTTTTAATTGTTGGCTGAACTGGTGTACCGCCATGGCGTAGAGTGGGCTGCGATTATAGCGGGTAATCACATAGAAGTTATCCCTTACTAACCAGTATTCGGTGTGATCGGCTTGCTCGAGGCCAAGCAGCTTCACCTTGGCGTCATCCGGCAGCTCGCCCGCCTCAGCCACGCCAGCCTCTGCCAACTGTTGCGCTTGATGGGGCAGCTCCAGCCCCTTGCTTAGCCACGGCTCAGCTTGCTCATCGCTAAGTGACACGAGATGTACCACCGGCTCACCGTAGCGCCAGCGGTGCTGGCGGAAGTAGTTGGCGACACTGCCGATGGCATCGACCTTGTCATTGAGCATATCCACCTTGCCGGTATCGCTAAAATCGACGCCGTAGTGCAGGTAACTGGAAGGAATAAACTGGCCCAGCCCCATGGCACCGGCATAAGAGCCTTTCATGTAATCCAGCTCCCAGCCTTGCTGCTCAACCAGATTCAGGTAGTGAGCGAACTCCTTGCTGAAGAACTCGCTACGCTTGGGGTAGAAAAAGCCTAAGGTGTAGAGCGCATCCAGCACCTTGTAGCGACCGGTGTGGCGGCCATAGTAGGTTTCGACACCGATGATCGCCACGATGATCTCAGCCGGTACCTGAAACTCCTGCTCGGCTTTCTCCAGCGTTTGCTGGTGCTCTTCCCAGAACGCCAGACCAGCCGCCAGCCGCTCTTCGGTCAGAAACAGGTTGCGGTACTGATGCCAGGGGCGCGACTCCCACGGGCGGGTGATGGCATCGATAATGCTCTGCTGGTAGGTGGCTTGTTCGGTGGCCTGTTGCAGGGTAGCGATGTCGATAGCAAACTCCTCACTGAGCTGCTCGAGGCGTTGCAGCCCTTGGTCATCGAGAGGCTTGGCGTGCGCGACGCCGACAAAAAACACCAAAGCAAGCAAATACCGCATAATCTTCCTTATTGGGCGTAGAGCCGTTTGTGAGTATGAACTGACATGAGAATGCCAAATCCTGCCATCAGTGTCACGATAGAAGTGCCGCCATAGGAGATTAATGGCAGCGGAACCCCTACCACCGGTAGCAGGCCACTCACCATGCCCACGTTAACAAACACGTACACGAAGAAAGTCAGGGTGATACAACCGGCCAGCAGGCGACCAAAGGCTGTTTGCGCTTGAGCCGCGATAAACATGCCGCGCCCGGTGACATACAGGTACAGGCAGAACATCGCTGCAACCCCGATAAAGCCGAACTCTTCAGCCAGTACTGCAAAGATAAAGTCGGTGTGTCGCTCGGGCAGGAAGTCGAGCTGCGACTGGGTGCCATGCAGCCAGCCCTTGCCGCCGAAGCCGCCGGAGCCGATGGCAATCTTCGACTGGATAATATGGTAGCCAGCCCCAAGCGGATCGCTTTCGGGATTAAGCAGGGTCAGTACCCGCTGGCGCTGGTAATCGCGCATCAGGAAGAACCACAGAATGGGCACAAAGCCTGAGACTAACGCTGCTGCCAGCCCCACAAGCTTCCAGCTCATGCCCGCCAGAAACAGGGCGAAAATCCCAGAGCAAGCAACCAGTAGACAGGTGCCTAAGTCGGGCTGTTTGGCGATCAGCAGCGCCGGGGCCATGGCGATCATCACGCCAATGGCCACGTACTTAAAGCGCGGCGGTAGTGGTTGGGCACTGATATAACGGGCGACCATCAACGGGACGGCCAGTTTCATGATCTCCGAGGGCTGGAAGGTCACAAAGCCCAGGTTCAGCCAACGCTGCGCGCCTTTACCAACTTCTCCCATCACCAATACCGCAACCAGCAAGGCCAGGCCTACGCCATAGGCCAGTGGTGCCCAGCGCTGGTACACATCAGGTGGGATCTGCGCCAGCACCAGCATGGCGAAAAAGGCCACGCCAAAGCGGATCAGCTGTCGTTGTACCATGGCCATGCTCTCGCCACTGGCGCTGTAGAGCACCACTAGGCTCAGGCCCATTAGTGCCAGCAGCCCAAGTAGCAGCGGCCAATCGATGTGGAAGCGCCACCATAATGACTGTTGTTGTTGTTTGTAATTCATGGCTACTCCTCGCTAGCCCCCGCGCTTTGGCCGGCGTCTTCGCCAAGAAAATAGTAATCGAATAGCTCCCGGATCACCGGGGCTGAGTTGGAGCTACCACCACCGGCGTTCTCCAGTACCACGGTGGTGACCAGTTTTGGGTCATCGTAGGGGGCATAGGCAACAAACATCGCGTTGTCGCGTAGTCGCTCGTCCAGACTGTCGGCATCGTACTCTTCATCTTCGCCCAGCGAGAATACCTGAGCGGTACCGGACTTACCGGCTACCACGTAAGGGGTGCCATCGAAGGCCTTCCAGGAGGTGCCGTTTTGCTTGTTGGTCACGCCCCACATACCTTTTAGCGCGACATCCCAGTTAACCGGGTTGTTTAGCTCAATCGGTTCTTGGTCTGGCGGCGGCATCTTCTCGAAGTGCTCGCCGTCGTCCACAGCGCGCAGCAGCTTAGGTTGGGTGCGCTTACCGCGATTGACCAAGATATTGGTCGCTTGGGTGAGCTGCAGTGGGGTAGAGGTCCAATAGCCCTGACCGATGCCCACCGAGATGGTATCGCCTTGCCACCATGGCTCTTTGTGGCGTTGGCGCTTCCACTCGCGGCTCGGCATGTTGGCCTTGCTCTCTTCGTGGATGTCGATGCCACTGTACTCGCCAAAGCCGAACTCACTCATGTACTGGTGGATGTTGTTAATGCCCGCCTCATAGGCCAGCTTGTAGTAATAGGTGTCGACACTTTGCTCGATGGCTTTGTAGACATCCACCCAGCCATGGCCCCAGCGTTTCCAATCGCGGAAGCGCCGTTCGGTGTTAGGGATCTGGAACCAGCCGGGATCCCAGATGCGCTCTTGGGGGGTGACCAAGCCCAGCTCCAGCCCCATCACCGCCAGTTGCGGCTTGATGGTTGATGCTGGCGGGTAGACACCTTGGGTGGCACGGTTGATCAGCGGGCGGTGCGGGGACTCTAGCAGGGCGGAGTAGTCCTTGCTGCTGATACCATTCACGAACAGGTTCGGATCGTAGCTAGGGCTGGATACCATCGCCAGCACACCGCTGTCGACTGGGTCGAGCACCACCGCTGAGCCGCGTCGGCCATCGAGTAGCTGTTTGGCCTTGAGCTGCAGGTTGATGTCGATGTTGAGGTGCAAATCTTTGCCCGGGATCGGCGGTACCACCTTCATGGTTCGCAGTACCCGCCCACGGTTGTTAACCTCCACCTCTTGGTAGCCCGCTTGACCGTGCAGAATGTCTTCGTAGTAGCGCTCAATGCCGAGTTTGCCGATATTACGGGTGGCCGCATAGTTGGCGCGGATCCCTTGCTCTTCAAGGCGCGCCACATCGCGGGTGTTGATCCGCGCAACATAGCCGAGCACATGGGTGAGGGCGGCGCCATAGGGGTAGTAGCGGCTTAGGCTGGCGTCGATACTGGCGCCGGGGAAGCGGTGCTGGTTAACACTAAACAGCGCTACTTGCTGCTCGTTGAGCTGGCTTTTCAGTGGTACCGGGTTAAAGCGGCGGATCTGCTTACGCTGGGTTTGGAAGCGTTCGATATCGTTGGGCGTAAGCTCGAGTAGCTCAGCCAAATCACTCAACAGCTGCTCGAGGTTGTCGGTGTTCTCGGGGATGATTTCCAGGGTGAAGTTGGGAATGTTCTCTGCCAGCAGCACCCCATTGCGGTCGTAGACCAGCCCGCGCGGAGGAGCGATGGGCACGACTCGAATGCGGTTATCGTTGGAGCGTGTGGCGTAGTTCTCGAACTGTTTAACCTGCAGGTAGTAGAGGTTTCCCAGCAGTATCGCCACAATCACCATCACAATGGTTAGCGATACCACAGAGCGGCGCATAAACAACGCCGCCTCTGCATGGTGATCCCTTAATGCAACCCTTTGCTTTGCCATGCTTCGTGCTTATTCTCGGTGATAGGGGTGGTTAGCGGTGATGCTCCAGGCCCGGTATAGGCTCTCGGCCACGATAACCCGCACCAATGGGTGGGGCAGGGTCAGCGGCGACAGTGACCAGCGCTGCTCTGAGGCCTGAATACAAGAAGGAGCCAGTCCTTCCGGGCCGCCGATAAGCAGGCTGACATCGCGCCCGTCCATCTTCCAGCCATCTAGCTGCTTGGCCAGTTGCGGGGTGGTCCAGGGCTTACCGGTGACTTCGAGGGTCACAATGCGGTTGCCTTTGGGGATGGCAGCCAGAGTGGCTTCGCCCTCTTTGTCGAGAATGCGCTTGATGTCGGCATTTTTACCGCGCTTACCGGCGGCAATCTCGACCAGCTCCAGGCTCATGTCCTTGGGGAAGCGGCGTGCATACTCCTGGTACCCTTGTTCCACCCAACCGGGCATCTTGGTACCGACGGCGAGTAACTGGATCTTCATCCGACTTTAGACTCAGCCACTGGCTCAGACCACAGTTTCTCCAATTGGTAGAAGTCTCGGGCATCATCCTGCATCACGTGTACTACCACATCGCCCAGGTCAACCAACACCCATTGGGCTTCGTCGTCGCCTTCTACGCCGAGAACTTCAAGCTCTTCGTGCTTGGCTTGCTCGCGCAGGTTGTCAGCGATGGATTTCACGTGGCGCTTAGAGTTGCCACTGCAGATCACCATGGTATCGGTGACGGAGGAGAGTTCACTTACATCAAGGCGGATAATATCCCGGCCTTTCATATCTTCAATTTTATCGACTACAAAGTCGATCAGTGTGCTGTTTTGCAACAAAGCCTTCCTGTAACGCGGTTAATAATTGCGGTTCAATATTGATTGTAACATGGCCTGATTGACAAGGTTAAGCACTGCCCTGATACAAGCCCTGTTGTTGAATATAGTTGACGACCTCGGCGGAGAGGTAATCGCTTGCCCATTGCCAGTTACCCGCCGCGCAAGCCTCGCGAAGTTCGGTGGAAGAGACCGGGTAAGGCGGTAGTTGGCAGAAATAGACCTTACCGGCTTCACTGTCTCGCAGGCTGTCGGCTTGTTCCACCTTGCGTGGTGCCAGCCACTGCGCCAAAGGCTCAGGATAGTCTGGCTGATAGCCGGGACGCGCCATCACCAGTAAGTGGGCGTAATCGGTTAACTGCTGCCACTCACGCCAGCGGCGCAGCTGATTAAATGAGTCTTGGCCCATCACGAACACCAGGCTTTGCTGGGGCTGCTCGCGCCTAAGTTGGCGCAGCGTATCCACGGTGTAGGAGCTACCACCACGCTGCACCTCGCGCCAATCGAGGCTGAGGGCGGGGTAGGGGGCAAGGCTTAGCTCCAGCAGCGCGCGACGCGATTCGGGGCTGAGGCTTTGGCGCTGCTTAAGCGGCGAGAGGGCATTGGGAATAAAGCTCACGCTGCTGGCGTTTAGGTGCGCTAACAAGGCCAACGCGCTTTGAATATGTCCTTGGTGGATTGGGTCGAAGGAGCCGCCAAATATCAGCTGCATAGTTATCTCGACATCAGGTTGAGTAGCAGGCGCTCCAGCTCCAGCCAGGCAAAGGCGCTGTCGAAGCTTTTGATCGCCTTGTCGACCTCGGCCACTTGCAGCCGCGCGCGGGTGAGCTTGGCGTCGCTGCAGCGCGGTAGGGCCTGATTAAACAGGTTTTGCCGCTTGGCCCAGATCCCATGTTTCTTGAACACCGCAGCTTGCTGCTGCGGGCCGCCTTGTTGTAGCGCTTGCAGCACCTTGAGGTCGCGCTCAATGGTCCAGTTGATCAGGGTTGGCTCATCGCCCTCGAGCCTTAGCTGCTCAAGGATTAACAGGCAGCGCTTGAGGTCGAAGGCCAACATGGCATCGGCCAGTTGGAAGGCGCTAAAGCGGTTGGCATGACTGAGGCAGCTTTCAAACTGCTCCACCGAAGGCTGCTGATCGGGCCAGCGCAGGCGGACGATCTGAATCGCCTGATCCAGCGCCAGCAGGTTGCCCTCAAAGTAGTGGATAAGCAGGGAGACATGATCGGCGCTGTGGCTAAGCTGATAGCGCCGTAGCCGCTGGCTTACCCACTGCTGCAGATGACGCCCCTCGGGCGGGTAGATGGCTACCACCAGCCCTTGCTTTTCCAGCTGCTGATACCACTTTTGCCGCTCCTGCGGCTTGCCTAACTTGGGCATGCTAAGCAACAGGCGAGTCTCCTCGCTGACCATGGGCAGCAAGGCCTCCAGTTGTTGCTGTTGGGCTTTGTCGGGCAATTTGTCGAAGTGCAGCTCGACCAGTTGGCTTTGGCTAAATAATGATAAGGCCTGAAAGCAGTCGTTTACCTCGGCCCAGCTTAGCTCGTTGTCCACCGCAAAGCGGCGGCGCTCTTCAATGCATTGTTTTTGCTGCAGCTGCTGGCGGATCCAGTCGGTGGATTCTTGCTTGATGAGGGGCTCATCGCCCCACAGCAGAAAGCAGTTGATGCCTTCTACCGCCTGGCCGCTTAGGCGCTCAGGATAGATCTTCATTCAAGGCGAACCGTGGCCAGCTGGCGCAGGATCTGATCGGCGGCCATTACGCGCAGCTCGTCATAGAGCTGTTCACTCTCACGTTGTTTGGCCAATGCCGCCAAGGGGTTGTCCTGAAAGTCGCGGTGCAGCTGTACGGTGATCGGCTGGCTCTCTTGCTCGGCGACCAGCAGGAAGCTCTCCACCCGATAGCTCATCTCGTACTCGGCGGTTTGACCGTTGGAGAATAGCGACAGGGTGCGCTTGGTGAGGTTCTCACGGCCCAGCTGTAGTGTCGGTACCCCCTCGCGAGCTTGGTCCAACACTTCAATGTGGCTGAGCTTTAGTCGCCGTACCACCTCACGGGTGAGCGGGCTGAACTCATCGTAAGAGGAGACATAAATCTGATTCAGCTGTTCATCAATCAGGTAGCTGCCACGGGGCTTAAAGCCACATGCACTGAGAATCAGTACGCTAAGCAGTGAAGTCAGTAGCAGCTTGCAGGCGTTGCTCATATTCCATTTCCGATAAATAAAGGGCGCGAATGACGCGCCCTGTTCAATCTATGTAGCCGTCATACAATACGGCTACTAGCTTACTGGTTATTGCCCTTAGTTGGCGACAATATTCAGCAGTTTGCCGGGAACAAAGATGACTTTGCGCACGGTTTTGCCGTCGGTGAACTTACTCACGTTTTCGTCGCCCAGCGCCAGTGCTTCAACTTCGTCTTTGCCCGCGTCTGCCGCTACAGTCAGCTTGGCGCGCAGCTTGCCGTTAACCTGTACGATGATCAGCTTGCTGTCTTCCACCATGGCTGCTTCATCGGCCACTGGCCATGGGCTTTGCTCAACGTCGGTGTCGTTACCCAGCGCCGCCCACAGCTGGTTACAGATGTGCGGGGTGATTGGGTTTAGCATCAGCACGATGGCGTTCAATGCTTCACGCACCACGGCGCGGCCTTGATCAATGCTTTGGTCGGCTTTCACCAGCTTGTTCATCAGCTCCATCACCGCGGCAATCGCAGTGTTGAAGGTCTGACGGCGGCCGATGTCATCGCTGACCTTGGCGATGGTCTTGTGCACTTCGCGGCGCAGATCTTTCAGTGCTGGGCTCAAGCTGGCCACATCAAGCGCAGCGGCATCGCCCAGTGCGATATGCTCGGCAGCGAATTTCCATACCCGGCGCAGGAAGCGTAGCGAGCCTTCAACCGCGCTGTCTTGCCATTCCAAGGTTTGCTCGGCAGGGGCGGCGAACATCATAAACAGGCGCACGGTGTCGGCACCGAATTTGTCTACCATCACCTGTGGGTCGATACCGTTGTTCTTCGACTTCGACATCTTGCTCATACCGGCATAGACCAGCTCTTGGCCATCGGCGGTCTTGGCGCTGGTGATGCGGCCTTTCTCATCTTTCTCGCATACCGCGTCCAGTGGCGATACCCATACCTTGCCGCCTTTCTCGTTCTCGTAGTAGAACGCATCGGCCAGCACCATGCCTTGGGTCAGCAGGCGCTTGAACGGCTCGTCAGAATCAACCAGACCGGTGTCTCGCAGCAGCTTGTGGAAGAAGCGTGCGTACAGCAGGTGCAAGATCGCGTGTTCGATACCACCGATGTATTGATCAACCGGCAGCCAGTAGTTGGCTTGCTCTGGGTCGAGCATCATATCGTCGTTGTTTGAGCAGTAACGCGCGTAGTACCAGCTCGACTCCATAAAGGTGTCGAAGGTGTCAGTCTCGTGGAACGCCGCTTCGCCGTTGTAGGTGGTTTTAGCCCACTCAGGATCGGCTTTGATTGGCGAGGTTACGCCATCCATTACCACGTCTTCTGGCAGACGCACTGGCAGTTGATCTTCAGGCACTGCGACCACGTCGCCGTTCTCCAGATTCAGCATTGGGATTGGCGTGCCCCAGTAACGCTGACGGCTTACGCCCCAGTCGCGCAGACGGAAGTTCACTTTCTTCTCGCCTTTGCCTTCGCTCTCCAGCTTGGCAGAGATGGCATCGACTGCCGCTTGGAAGTCTAGCCCGTCGAACTCGCCAGAGTTAAACAGTACGCCTTTCTCGGTGTAGGCTTGCTCGCTGATATCCAGCTCGCCATCGCTTGGCAGGATAACGCCCTTGATCTCAAGGCCGTAAGCGGTGGCAAACTCGTAGTCGCGTTGGTCGTGACCCGGTACTGCCATTACCGCGCCGGAGCCGTAATCCATCAGCACGAAGTTAGCAGCCCAGATAGGCACTTGCTTGCCAGTGATTGGGTGAATGGCGTACAGGCCAGTGGCCACGCCTTTTTTCTCCATGGTCGCCATATCGGCCTCAGCCACCTTGGTGTTCTTACACTCTTCGATGAAGGCGGCCAGCTCAGGGTTGGTCTCGGCAGCTTTCAAAGCCAGCGGGTGCTGGGCGGCGATACCCACGTAGGTAACACCCATTACGGTATCTGGGCGGGTGGTGTAGATGGTGAAGCTCTCATCCGAGTCAGCCAGGCCAAACTGCATCTCGACGCCTTCAGAGCGGCCGATCCAGTTGCGTTGCATGGTTTTCACCTGCTCTGGCCAATCGTCCAGTTGGTCCAGGTCATCCAGCAGCTCTTGGGCGTAGTCGGTGATCTTGATGAACCACTGCGGGATCTCTTTTTGCTCAACCAGCGCACCTGAGCGCCAGCCGCGGCCGTCGATAACCTGCTCGTTAGCCAGTACGGTTTGATCAACCGGGTCCCAGTTCACGGTAGACATCTTCTTGTAGACCAAGCCTTTTTCGTACAGCTTGGTGAAGAACCACTGCTCCCAGCGGTAGTATTCAGGACGACAGGTGGCCAGCTCGCGGCTCCAGTCGTAGCCAAAGCCCAGCTGCTTGAGCTGGCCTTTCATGTATTCGATGTTTTGATAGGTCCAGTTGGCTGGCGCGGTTTTATTGGCAATCGCTGCGTTTTCAGCTGGCAGGCCGAAAGCATCCCAACCCATTGGTTGCAAAACGTTTTTACCCTGCATGCGCTGGTAGCGGCTAACTACATCACCGATGGTGTAGTTGCGCACGTGACCCATGTGGAGACGGCCACTTGGGTAGGGGAACATCGACAGGCAGTAGAACTTCTCTTTTCCAGGCTGCTCGACAACTTTAAACGCTTCGGTGTCTTCCCAGTGCTGTTGCACCTTCGACTCAATCTCTTTCGGGTTATATTGCTCTTGCATGTAGGCTTACTTCCAACCAAGCATCAATTAAAGGGGACTTTGGCGACCACGCGCCACTAAGATCCGCATAGCATACCAGATGGGCCACGGACGACAACTGCGGCGGGCGGATTAGCGGCCGCTTATGGCGCTTAAATTGACCCGAGCCAGCATCTTGACGTTGCCGACAGAATTGAACAGGGAGTTTGCTACAATTTCTATTGTCTCATATGTTATTAATAGTCCCGATAAAACAAGGAACTAGGGAATGCCGACTCTGGCTCGATGGACCGCAATAATGGCGATTATGGTACTCGTCGGGTTCGGCTATGCGCTGCGCTTCTACCAGCAGCACGCCTATGTCTCTAGTTTTCCCCCTTTGCACTCTGACCACCATCATCATGATGAGCATGCCTACGATGACCATGCTGAGCATGACGATGTCCACCACAACGGCACAGATCACTCGGCAGTCATCACCTCTGCACTGGTTAAACCGCTGCATCCGGTGGCTGTAGAAAGCTCGCCCTTGGTGCGCCTAGGCTGGCGCCTGTTCAACGACCCAAAGCTCTCTTCCAATGGCGCGGTGAGCTGCGCCAATTGCCACCATCTGGACTCCCATGGCTCCGATCCGCTGCCGCTATCGGTAGGTGTGGGTGGGCTCGGGGAGCGCAACTCGCTCACCGTATTTAACGTTAGTAACAACCATCGCTTTTTCTGGGATGGCCGCGCCTTGACGCTGCAAGACCAGATGGATGGGCCGGTCCACCACCCCAAGGAGATGGACAGCAGCTGGGCTGAGATAGTTGAGTACCTGTCTAGCTCGCCCGAGATGAAGCAAGCCTTTGCTCAAGCCGACCTCGCCGATATCGATGAGGCCTCAGTGAAGCTGGCCCTAACGCGCTTTATGGAGGCGCTGATTACCCCGCCTTCGGCCTTCGACCGCTACCTGCTGGGCGACGAGCAGGCGCTAACGGTTGCCGCTAAGCAAGGCTGGCAGCACTTCCAGGAGCTTGGCTGTGTGGTCTGCCATCAAGGCGAGAACATCGGCGGCTCGATGCTGCAGCGCTTTGGCTATTACAACGACGATGCCATTGGCTCTGATTTGGGGCGCTTCAACGAGACCGGGCTGGAGAGTGACCGTTTTGTGTTTCGGGTGCCCAGCCTACGCAATGTGGCAAAGACCGCGCCGTATTTTCACGACGGCACCGTCACCGAGCTGGAAGAGGCCATTCGAATTATGGCGCGGGTGCAGCTGGGCATGGAGTTGCAGCCACTGGTGGTGGTTGAGCTGAGCGCCTTTTTGCACGCCCTCAACTCGGAGCGTCCGGCCATTTTGGAGGTGTTAGAAAATGGCGGGTAAGTTCAGCCAGCTCAAGATGCTGTTGATATTGGCTATCAGCCTTTGTCTGCTGGCGATTGGCGCAGCCGACTTAAAACGGCGGCTCGCGATTACCTACCAGAGCGCTAGTGTCGAAATCGGTCATGCCCTACTCAGTGAGCGAGACCGTATCCTAGCGCATCAAATAGAAGCTTCCACTCCGGCCCTTGAGCTTTCCAGCAACCTGGTGGCAATCCAGCTGCGTGCCCGTGAAGCCAAGCAGCACCTGGAGAAGGTCATCAATTCGCGCTTTGGTAGGCTCTTGTTCGATGAACATCAGTGGCATCGTATCAAGCAAACCTACTACGGCGAGACCTACAAGCTGCTGGAGGAGATGGAGAACAATATTCGTCTCAATGTTGCCCGCACTTTTTTAGAGCGGAATATTCATAACCTACTGTTGGTAGACTCAGCCAAACCCGACGGCAAGTTAGCTGATATCCCCATGCTCACCGAGATGTTGCAACACACTGCGGGCAATCAAGGTGATGATTCCGCGCAAACGCTGCAGCGCTATGTCGGGTTGTATCAGCAGCTGAAGCAATCCCAAAGTGACAGCAATCAAATCTTGCTCAGCGAAAACCTGGTTCGCTTGATAGATGAAAACGAGCACTTCTGGTTCGATATAGTGGCGAGTTCCTCCAACGATGTGGACTTAGCCCTAGCGCTAACTTTATTAATGCTGTTCATCTACCTGCTGGTCGACAACCGCGAGCGGCTGCTGCTGATTAGCGGCACCCTGGGCAAACTAGAGCAGCGCACTAAAGAGGCCGATGCTGCTAACGAGGCCAAGTCGCTGTTCTTGGCCTCGATGAGTCATGAACTGCGCACCCCGCTCAATGGCGTGCTGGGTATCGCTCAGGTGATGGCCTCCGGCGAGTGCAGTGCTAAGCAGCAGCGCGAGTATCTGGATGTGATCCTGGAGTCGGGCAACCATCTTATGGCTATCCTCAACGACATCCTCGACTTCTCGAAAGTGGAGCAAAATCGTCTCGAGTTAGAACAGGTGCCGTTTACCCTTAAGGCGCTGCTATCGCCCATCCACAGCACCTTTAGCTCGCTGGCTGAAGAGAAGCATTTGACCCTGCAGTTCAACGTGGATGTAGATGAGCAGTATTGCTACCTCGGCGATGCGGCGCGGCTGCGCCAAGTGGTCTACAACCTGCTGAGCAACGCCATCAAGTTTACTGAACGGGGCGAAGTGCTGTTTACGGTATCGTCTGGGGTAATGGTTGGGAATAAGCGCACGTTGAACTTTGTGATTAAAGACAGCGGCATTGGCATCCCAAGCGACCGACTGGATTCTATCTTCGACCCCTTCGTACAGGCTGAAGGCTCCACTACCCGCCGCTTTGGTGGCACCGGGCTGGGGCTAGCGATTGTGCGCCGCCTGATAGTGATGATGAACGGCGAGATAAGCGTGACCAGTGAGCCGGGCGTAGGCAGTGAGTTCCACTTCTCGGTGGCACTACCCGAACTGCCCAAAGAGCAACTGCAGCAGCGCAGTTTAGATGTGCAGGTGCTGCCGCAAGGGCTGTCGATACTGGTGGTAGAAGATAATCGGGTAAATGCCATGGTGATGACCAAGTTCTGCCAGCGTCTCGGCCATCGCTGCTCGGTGGTCGAGAACGGCCGCTTGGCGCTGGAGATACTGGCAGAGCGGCCCTTTGACTTGATCATCATGGACAACCATATGCCGGAGATGAATGGCGTCGATGCCACACGCGCGATTCGCCAGCAACTGGGCTTGGACATCCTCATTTTCGCGTGTACCGCCGATGTGTTTGAGCAAGCCCGCGATGAGTTTATTGAGGCCGGCGCCAACCATATCCTGACCAAACCGCTGCAAGAAACGGCCTTTAGTGAGGCGCTGGCGCTATTTAGCGACCGGCTGCCCAGCAATGAAGACTTGCCGGTCTTGGCGGACAGCGATGAGCAACCTGAGGCAGAGAGTCTCAGCAAAGATGATATCGCAGCGCTTGATAGCTTCGCTGATGAGGATGCGTTCTTTAGTAATGGGGACTTAGTTGATAGCGACGCCCAGGTAGACAACAACGTGCTGCTAGACAGTGAAACGCAGCAAAGCGCACCAAACGATGACAGCGAGCCGCTTCCCGAGGACCAGCTTACCTGGCAGGTGCTCATGGACATCGCCGATCAAGAGGCCGATATCGCGCTTGAGCTGGCTGAGGCGATTGTTATCAGCTTCGACGAGTATCTAGGCCAACTAGAGCCTGCATTCGAGCAGCGCGATTGGGAGCTGCTACATCGCATCGCCCACTCGATTAAAGGCAGCGCTGGTAACTTCGCCCTCGACTACCTCAGCCACTGCGCCAGTGAGGTGGTGGATGCAGCGATTGGCGAGGCCTTGACTGAGCCGCAGTTGCAGGCCTTTATCGCCTTAGTGGAGGAGAATCGGCAGGTTGCTCAGGGGCTAATCGACCAGCATCGCTAGTGATACCAATCTACATAAGTAACTGATCATTCTTGCTGGTTAAAATCATTGATGACAGCGTCAACCCTCTTGTAATTAGTCCACTAGTTACGGCAAGCGCCTCCTTGTCCTCAATGATTTTCTCTGCGCAATATCTGAATCATTAACTTATCCAGATTGGTATAACTTGTTGGACAGCGCACAGCACAATACTCGGCTGGCAGCTATTCTTGAGAAGGTAAGGCGCAGTCAGGAGGAAGCGATGCCCAAACGGATTAAAGCCTATCAAGCGTTTGTTGAGGACCTGTCTAAGCGTCTGCAGCAAGCCGGTAAGATCAGCCAAGAAGAGTTATCTCACCTTATCGACACCACCCAAAAGTACATGCAGGCGGCCAGCGATCTGACCAAGGACGAGTGGCAGATGATCGCCAACTATGTGCGGCGTGACCTCAGTGATTGGCAAGACGACAACCGCCGCGCCTTTGAAGGCTCACCGGGAATGCGGCTACTTAGCGACAGCATCTGGCACTGGCTGGCCAAGATGAGCGATACCACTCGGGTGGAGTGGCACGAGCTACTCGGCGATTTACAGCATCAAGGGGTCTACCAGCAAGGCGAGCTGGTGGGGCTGGGCACGGTGGAGTGCACCGAGTGCGGGACCAAACGGGCTGTGTGGCACCCAGAGTTACTGGCTGCCTGCAGCAACTGCGGCGGTACCCAGTTCTATCGTCTGCCACCTTCAGCCGAGCCGATGCAGGAGTAATTGTAGGAATAGCAGAAAACGATGAGTGACAGTCAACGAGCGGGCTTGCCCGCTCGTTGTCGTTTTAGCGAAACAGGCGAGTTTGCTTTCGCCCGCCTAACAGCAAACTGGAGGCGGCGAGCGCCATCAGTAGCCACAGCGGCCAACGACCGAATTGCTGGTAGGGCGTGCTACCGGTGGCAGGCGTTAGGCTAGCTGAGCCACTTACCTGAGTGTAAGGCTCCAGCAGCATGTCAATTTCACCCCATTTGTTAATGATTACGCTCATGCCGGTGTTGGTGGCGCGGGCAATCGGCCGCCCGAACTCCACCGCGCGCATCTGGGCAATCTCCAGATGCTGCCATGGGCCGATGGAGGTGCCAAACCAGCCATCGTTACTGACGGTGATAATCGCATCGGTCTGCTCGCTAAACTGACCGCGCAGCAGCTCACCAAAGGCGATCTCGTAGCAGATGGCAGCCAGCCAGGCGTGGCCGTTAACCTGCAGGTTGGGCTGGGTTGCGCTGCCACGGTCAAACGATGACATCGGCAGGTTGAAGAAGGGTGCCAGCGGTCTGAGCAAATCCTCAAAGGGAACAAACTCGCCAATCGGCAGCAGGTGATTCTTGTAGTAGCGATTGGGGCTTTCAAACACATAGCCACGTGGGTCGTCATCGTTGAAGCGACCAAGTGTGATCAAGGCGTTGTAGTACTCATCGCTTTGCAGGTCGTGGCTGATAACGCCAGTAATCAGCGCCTGCTGATTGGCCAGCAGCTCCTCATTGAGCGGATGGAGGAAGTCCAGCACCTCGTACTCCAATGCAGCAATCGCCGACTCCGGCCAGATGATCACATCGGCCTCGGGGAAGGCGAAGGTGGCCTGCTGGTAGAGATTGAGAGTTGGCCAGCGGTACTCCGGTAGCCACTTGATGTTTAAGTCGATATTGCCCTGCACCAAGGCCACCTCAATGGCTTCTTGGTCTTCGGTCCAATCAATGCCTTTGAGCTGGTGGCCACCGAGCAGAGTGGCGGCAATCACCAGCGCTGCCAGCAGCCGCTTAGCGTTGCTGCCAACCGCCAGCAGCACAAGGCTATTGGCCAGCAGCATCACCAGCCAGGTAACCAAAAATACCCCGCCGATCGCCGCTACGCCTGAGAGGGGCGAGTCGATTTGACTGTAGCCAAACTGCAGCCACGGGAAGCCCGTGAGTACCCACGAGCGCAGCCATTCTGCGAACAACCAACAGCCGGGCAACCAAACCAATAAGAACAGCGTCTTACGCGGTCCACGCCAGCGCGCTGCCAGCCAGCAGGCCAGCGCCGGATAGAGCGACAGGTAGGCCGCCAATAGCGCCATTAGTGCCAAGCTGGCAATCAGCGGCATACCGCCAAACTGCGCCATCGACACATGCACCCAGTTGATGCCATAGCCAAACCAACCGAGGCCGTAACAAAAGCCCAGCAAGAAGGGGCGCTGAGAGCGAAGCATCAGCGCCGACAGTCCAGCAAAGGAGAGCAGCATCAACGGCCAGTAGCCATAGGGGGCAAAGGCAAAGGGCGCCATCAACCCCAGCAATAGCGCCAGAAGCAAAGGCGCCATGGGCTTACGCGGCTTACGGCCGAACATGCTAGCAGACATAGGGTGGGTTATTCCTGAACGTGCAGACCCGGAATATTTGCCTCGTCAACGGTTACCTGCAGCTGCAGCAAACGTCGCCGACTGGCAGACCGAACCTTGAATTGAAATGAATCGATGGTGATGGTTTCACCAGCATCGGGCAGATGGCCAAAGGCCAAGGTGACCAACCCGCCTACGGTGTCGACTTCTTCGTCGCTGAGTTCACAGCCGAAGTAGTCGTTGAAGTCGTCGATCTCGGTGAGGGCGTTCACCGCAAAGGTCTTCTCGGTGATCTTGCGGATATCTTCCTGCAAGCTGCTCTCTTTGGCGAACTCGTCTTCGATATCGCCAACGATCAGCTCCAGAATATCCTCAATGGTCACCAGCCCCGATACCCCGCCAAACTCGTCTACCACAATCGCCATGTGGTAGCGCTCGGAGCGAAACTCTTTGAGTAGCTTGTCGATGCGCTTGCTTTCTGGCACCACCACCGCCGGGCGCAATATCTCGCTCAGTGGCTTGGTGGCATCATCTTGATTAAAGGCGTAGGGCAGCAGGTCTTTGGCCAGCAAGACCCCTTCGATATGGTCTTTGTCCTCGTTGATCACTGGGAAGCGTGAGTGACGGGCTTGGATAAGTAAAGGGACGGTTTCTTCGATGGTTTGATTGACATCGACGGTGACCATTTGCGAGCGCGGGATCATGATGTCGCGCACTCGCTGGTTAGAGACGTCTAATACGCCTTCAATCATCTCTTTGGTGTTGTGATCGATAAGGGAGCGCTCGTTGGCTTCCTGGATCACTTCGACTAGCTCTTCTTTGGATTGCGGCTCGCCTTGTACTAGCTGCATCAGTCTACTGATCCAGCCTTTTTTAGCCGAGCCGTTGCTCGAGTGGGGGTTGTCGTCGCTCATTGTCTTTTAGTTAAGTTAATTATAAGGATCCGCTATGCCAAGCTTGGCCAGCAACGCGATTTCCATGCTTTCCATCTGCTCTGCCTGCTGATCATCGATATGATCATAACCTAGCAGATGTAAGGCGCCATGCACAAGCATATGCGACCAATGGTCTAGGGCGGTTTTTCCCTGCTGTTCTGCTTCCCTTTCAACCACTTGACGACAAATCACTAGGTCGCCAATCAGCGGCAGTTCAATGCCCGGAGGCCCTTCAAAGGGAAAGCTCAACACATTGGTGGGCTTGTCCTTGTCGCGGTACTGATGATTGAGCGACTGGCTTTCAGCCTCGTCTACAATCCGCACCGTTAGCTCAGCCTCGGGCTTGAGCTCGCTCAATGCGGTGTCCAGTACCTGTTGCAGAACGTCCTGCGCGGGTAGCCCCTCGCTGGACTCACAAGCAATCTGTAGATCAAGTTCTACCATTGTTACAGTTCTACCTTCGTTTCAGTGCCATCATCGCGTTAGCTGCTTTTGGCAGCGTTGTCGCCAGCGGCAGCTTCGCGACTCGCATCACGGGCGGCCTTGCGCTGGGCTTCCTCGGCGCGGTCTTTCTCATCCTGTACTTCGTAAGCTTGCACGATGGCTGCTACAACAGGATGACGCACCACGTCGGCGGCCTGGAAAAAGTTAAAACTTAGCGCTTCGACCTCAGAGAGTACTTCGATGGCATGGCGCAGGCCCGACTTTTGATGACGGGGCAGGTCAATCTGGGTGATATCACCGGTGATCACTGCGCGCGAGTTAAAGCCAATACGGGTCAGGAACATCTTCATCTGCTCCACCGTGGTGTTCTGGCTCTCATCGAGGATGATGTAGGCATCGTTTAGGGTACGGCCACGCATATAGGCCAGCGGCGCTACCTCAATCACGTTACGCTCGATTAAGCGCTCCACCTTCTCAAAGCCGAGCATCTCGAACAGCGCATCGTAGAGCGGGCGCAGATAAGGGTCGACCTTCTGGCTGAGATCACCGGGCAAGAAACCAAGCTTTTCACCGGCTTCCACCGCTGGGCGGGTGAGCAAAATGCGGCGCACTTCTTGGCGCTCCAGCGCATCGACCGCTGCGGCAACGGCCAGATAAGTCTTACCGGTACCGGCCGGGCCAATACCAAAGGTCACATCGTGGCCCAGCATATTGGCGATGTAGCTGGCTTGGTTCGGCGTGCGCGGCTTGATAACACCACGCTTGGTGCGAATGTTGACCTCTTTGCCGTAAACCGGCTGGTCTTCGGCGTCCTGCTCCAGCGCGTTGCTCTCCTGGATTGCCAAGTGCACCTGCTCGGGCTCCAGGTCAGGGATGCTGCCGCCTTTAACCGGCGCGGTTTCCACGTACAGGCTGCGCAGGATCTTGCTTACCGCCAGACACAGGGCGTGACGGCCGGTGATCTGAAAGTAGTTATCGCGGTGGGTGATCTCGACGCCCATACGGCGTTCAAGTTGCTTCAGGTTGTCGTCGAAGGGGCCACATAGGCTGGCCAAACGTTGGCTTGAGGCAGGCTCAAGATAGATTTCAATAGAGGTGATTTTTTGACTCAAAGTAATGTGGGGCTGGCAGGGCCAGCCCGGCTCCTTATTCAGTTAGGGTGAACTAGGGGGTAAAGGTCGCCACTCCCAGTTCGTTCGCTTGTCCGTCGGTATTATCTAAAATGGTATTCGGTGCTACTGCAACACGCAATCCCATCTCGGCTTCTTCGCGCACCACTTCGCCGCGTAGCGAGTTCGGGAATACCTCAACAACCTTCACGTCAACAAACTTGCCGACCATATCGGGGCGACCCATAAAGTTCACCACGCGGTTGTTCTCGGTACGGCCACGCATCTCCATCGGGTCCTTCTTGGATGGGCCTTCCACCAAGATACGCTGTTCGGTATCGAGCATGCGGCGGCTCACCTGCATGGCTTGTTGGTTGATGCGCTCTTGCAGTACGTACAGACGCTGCTTTTTAGCCTCTTCGCTCACATCATCCGGCAAGTCGGCCGCCGGGGTGCCGGGGCGGGCACTGTAGATAAAGCTGAAGCTCATATCGAAGTTAACCTGCTCGATAAGCTTCATGGTATCGAGGAAGTCCTCTTCGGTCTCGCCCGGGTAGCCAACGATAAAGTCAGAGCTGATCTCGATATCTGGGCGGGCTTTTTTCAGCTTGCGGATAATCGATTTGTACTCGATGGCAGTGTGGCCGCGCTTCATCATGTTCAGCACCCGGTCGCTGCCGCTTTGTACCGGAAGGTGCAGGAAGCTCACCAGCTCAGGGGTGTCTTCGTACACTGCAACGATGTCGTCGGTGAACTCAATCGGGTGGCTGGTGGTGAAGCGAATGCGATCGATGCCGTTGATGCTGGCCACATAGCGCAACAGCTCCGAGAAGCGGCAGATCTCGCCATCGTGGGTCTCGCCACGGTAGGCGTTTACGTTCTGACCCAGCAGGTTCACTTCGCGTACGCCTTGCTCGGCCAAGGTGGCAATCTCGTAGAGTACATCGTCGAGCGGGCGGCTGATCTCTTCACCACGGGTGTAAGGCACCACACAGAAGGTACAGTACTTGTTACAGCCTTCCATAATCGATACGAAGGCGGTAGCGCCTTCGGCACGTGGGTCGGGTAGGCGGTCGAATTTTTCGATCTCTGGGAAGCTCACATCCACCACGGCTTTCTCGCCGCTTTGCACCTGCTTGATCATCTCTGGCAGGCGATGCAGGGTTTGCGGGCCGAATACGATATCAACGTATGGCGCACGCTGGCGGATCGCATCACCTTCTTGCGAGGCTACACAGCCGCCGACGCCAATCACCAGGCCTGGTTTTTTCTGCTTGAGGGTCTTCCAGCGCCCCAGCTGGTGAAACACCTTCTCTTGCGCTTTTTCGCGGATCGAGCAGGTATTCAATAGCAGCACATCGGCCTCATCGGCATTCTCGGTTTCTTGGTAGCCGTGGGTTGCATCTAGCAGGTCTGCCATCTTCGATGAGTCGTACTCATTCATCTGACAGCCCCAGGTTTTAATATGCAGTTTGTTCGCCATGTAGGTCTCGTGTGCTTACTTCAAGTTTCAAAAGGTGGCGTATTTTATCGGTTTTGCCTGTCGCTTACCAGATGGCGCATGACGCTTTTTTCACCGCCGCTGTAAGGGCACGCGAATCACAGCCAAGGCCTTGTGGCATCGCCTCTCGACACGCTTTGGTTTACACTGCCCACAGGAACAATAACCGGCTGAATTTCATGGATAACTTAGAGCAAGCCCAAGGCCTTGATAGCACCCACTTTGACGTAGCCATAGTAGGTGGCGGTATGGTGGGCGCAGCCGCGGCATTAGGGCTTGCCAAGCAGGGCAAGCGGGGAGTGATGTTCGAAACCCACCACCCCAAGGCCTTTGCCCCCGAGCAAGCCATCGACCTGCGAGTCAGTGCCTTGAGTATGGCCAGCGTGTCGCTGCTACGCGAGCTGGGCGGCTGGCAATATATCGAAGCGATGCGCCTGTGCCCCTATCGCGAGTTACACACCTGGGAGCAGCCCGACAACAAGCTACGCTTTAGCGCCGAGCAGCTTGGTCTGCCAGAGCTGGGCTTTATGCTGGAGAACCGCGTGGTTCAGCTCGGTCTGTGGCAGGCCTGCGAACAAGCCGGTGTTACCGTGGCGGTGGGCGATGCGCCTCAGTTAGTGGCGAATAACGTGTTGGAGAATAAAGACGAGCAGGTCGAACTGCGCTGGCAACAACAGAGTATTACGGCTGAGCTACTGGTAGTGGCCGATGGCGGCGAGTCCAAGATGCGCGAGGCCTTGGGCATCGGCATCTCGGCCTGGGACTATCGCCAGCGCTGCTTTGCCATCAATATCCAGCTCGACGCCGAGCAGCAAGACATTACCTGGCAGCAGTTCACCCCTAGCGGACCACGCGCCTTGTTGCCGCTGGCCGAGCAGCACGCGGCACTGATTTGGTACGACAGCGCCGCAACCACCAAGCGCCTGCAGGCACTCAGCGATGCCCAGCTCAAACAAGCGATTATCGATAACTTCCCGCCCTTGCCCGGGGATTTCACGATTATCGCACGCGCCGCCTTCCCGCTGCGTCGCCGGCATGCCCTGAGCTATCACAAAGGTCGCGCGGTGGTAATCGGCGATGCCGCCCATACCATTAATCCCCTAGCCGGGCAGGGCGTGAATCTGGGCTATCGGGATGTGGCAACGCTGCTGACTATTCTGGCGGCGCAAGACAGCCTGCGCGACCCAAGCGCCGCGCTTAAGGCCTTCCAAGCCAAACGCATGCCCGACAACTTGCTGATGCAAGGTGCCATGGATGCCTTCTATCTGGGCTTTTCTAACGATATTGCACCGCTGAAGATGCTACGCGGATTAGGGCTAAAAGCGGCCCAGAACAGCGGTAAGCTGAAAGACTGGGCCCTGCGCTATGCCTTGGGAATGCCTCGCAGTAACTAGCTTTACGCCTGAGAGTGCAGGCCGATACAGTTACCATCGGGATCGGTGGCAATACTGATGAATCCGTACTCGCTAATGCTCATTTTGGGATTAATCACTTTGCCCCCAGCACCGTTAACGCGAGCTTCCTCTACCGCACAGTCCTCACAACTAAAGTACACCATGGTCGAGTTGCCTCCCGGCTCGACCCCGCGCATCTTGCAAATCGCACCAGCAGCACCGGCCCCGTCCTCTTGCCACGGAAAGGCCCACATTTCTGGTTTGCCATCGGAGCCATCGCTAAGTTGCATCAGCTCCACGGCAAACACCGTTTGATAGAAGGCTCTCGCCTTATCTAAGTCATCTACATAAATCTCAAACCACGCGACTGGATTATTCATTGATCTTCCTTGAAAAGTGACAGAGCCTGTCCAGCATAGCTCCTTCAGGCGACGCATCAATAACACCCGCAAAAGGCAAAATTGCATGCTGTTAAGTAAAACAGACACTTGCCTTGAGCCAAGCCGGGCGAAGATAATGAGCCCATCAACAGCAGCAAATAGAAGTAGCAATGACAAGGATGTGGAAGGCGCTGATGCTCGGGCTTACGTTAAGCGCCGCACTGATCGCATGTACCAGCAACGATGTCCATCAACTGGCCAAGGTGGTTACCGCAGGCGACCCTTCCGCCGCCGCCGAGGGTTGGGCCAAGGGCAAAGCCACGGAATATGCCACCAATCCCGGCAAGCTAGAAACCGACCTAAAGGGCATTGCCGAGCTGATTAGCAAGTTGCGCCAAGCGGTGGACAAAACTTGGGAGGAAGACGCCAAGTACCCCAGCACCAAGGTGTTTGTGAAGTACTGGGACAACTATCGCAGCCGCGCCGAGATTAACTTTGAAGAGGGCTGGGTACGGGTCGAAACCCTCGCTGGCGAAAGCGAAATCGCCAAGCTGGAAGAGGCGATTGTCACCACCTTGCTCACCCCCGACGACCCGGCCAAGGTCGATATCTTCTCCGACAAGCCCCTCGGCCCCAGCCAAGGCGAGCCATTTCTCTACCAACAAGTGGTGGATGATCAAGGCGAGCCGATCCGCTGGGAGTGGCGTGCCAAGCGCTATGCCAGCTATTTAAGCGAGCATCGTCTTGAACGAAAGACAGTGGGTAAATTCCCGCTCTTGGCGGTGCAATTCCCACTAGTCAGCCAGCATGAGCAACTGCGTGAGTATCGCTATCAATCGCTGATTGAGAAGTACGCCAAGCACTACGACGTACCCGAGAGTTTGATCTACGCGGTAATGAAAACCGAGAGCAGCTTTAACCCCTATGCAGTCAGCCACGCTGGCGCCTTTGGCCTGATGCAGGTGGTGCCAAGCACCGCCGGGCGAGATGTGTTTGACAAGGTGAAAGGGAAACATGGCCAGCCAACCCAGCAGTACCTGTTTGTTGCCGAGAACAATATCGATGTCGGCACCGCCTACCTGCACTTGCTGGAGACCCGCTATCTGAAGGCGATTGATAATCCCACCTCGCGGCATTACTCGGTGATCTCGGCCTACAACGGTGGGGCGGGGAATGTGTTTAAGACCTTTCACTCGAATCGCGATAGGGCGCCGGAGGCGATTAATGGGATGAGTCCGGCTTCGGTGTATCAGAAGTTGACGACCCAGCATCCGGCTGCTGAATCGCGGCGGTATTTGCAGAAGGTGGATTCGGCTGAACAGGCTTTTCGGAGGGGGGAGGGCTAGCGGGTGTTGCCTGCTAGCCACTTGGTATCAATAGCTTTGCATTGGTGTCGAGGATTAGGTGTTAGTTGGGCCTTGAGTGAGTAACCCATGCCGTGGGGTTTGCTTGCTTGCGCTGCTCATCGCTAATATGAACTCCAATCTCGTTAATCCTTCGGTGCGAATCCAGCCATACTATAGAGTTCTCACCTGAAGCTACTCGAAAGGCGTCTTCGTGTATTTCATAGGAGTTTGCGTCTGACCAGTAAAAGAGTGTGTTATCGCTCGTGCGCACTGCGACGGAGTTGGCCATACAGTATATATCTTTTGGATTTTTGAAGCGTGGGTCAGCATAAATCATATCGGGTATTACACCTCCTTGATCGGAAGCACCAATGACAAGCAACCTCCCCTTGTCTGTTATAGATACAAAGGCGCCCAGAGTCTCGCAGCGATATTTAAGTTTTTCTTCCCAGGTTAACTGGATTTCACCGGTTCTACCGTCGCCAGTCCAGTAAACCATGTGATTATTGTTTTTCAGCGTGACTAAGAAACCGTCCATACCAACGGTCTCTACTTTGGACACATTACCCTCTAAGATGTCAGTTATTTCTGCTGGAATAGTACCGCCTTTGTTGGGATTACCCCATGCAATAACGTTGCGTTCTGCGTTTAGTGCGACCATCGCATTACCATTGCTTACAATGGTGTGAATGTGCGACTCCGCCAACTCCCCCTGAACGGAAGAGCTGTCTCCACCGCTTAGTGTGTCCCCCCAAGTTACTACTGCTCTTTCGGGGGCGTGATCTCCATGCGTTGGTGATATGACTGCTGCGTAAGACGAGCCTCGAGGATGTGAGTAAACACTTGATATTTTCGCTTGAACCTCCAAAACGAAACTGTCTGTGGGAAGCTTCCCCCACGATACAAGCTTTGAGGTATTAGCTGTATCTCCGTAGGTAATCGTTGCAGCGAAACCAGTTTTAGATGCAAAAACTCGTGTGCCGGAAGCGCGCCCGGTAACGATATTATTAATCTCAAATTCTTCGTAGGGTATCGAGAAGTCGCCCCATGTATGCACTGTAGGGCCGTTGTCGATATCAGGCCTGATTGCTTGTGCGTAACCATAGGTGTTGCCGACTACATTTCCCATATCGACAGAGCTTATGTTGTAGTGTCTTCTTAAGTGGTTTACATAATCCGTATTGAGTTGCTCGTTCCAGTTGAGCAAAATGGTCGAGCTTGGGGCAGAGCTATAACTCCTACCTGCAAGCGTGTAGAAGCCATTTTGGGTTGGAACGTGCCATGAAGTGATCTCATGCGTTGGTGTTATTGGTGGCAAGATCCCTCCTGCTTCTGGATCTCCCCAAGCATGGAAGGGTTTTTCTAAATAAACGACACTTCGGCCATTCGATAGAAGCTTGCTATTGATCGGGAGAGTAGATGTAATGGTTTTTAGAACCTCGGGCACTTCAGTTATTGAACCTGTGCCTAAACCGGACACTCCTTCTCTATGTCGTGGTAAGCCCGATCTTTCTAGTTTGTGAGAGAAGTAGTTATCATTCCATGAGTTGTTGTGATCGAGGGAAAACTCTTCTGAATACAAATATGTTGCTTTGTTCTTTGTTAGCGTAAATACTCGCGAGTCTTCATAGCTGCTGTTGTGTACTCGAACGATAAGCAAGATGTCGTCTTGATCTTCACCCAGTTGATAGTAGTCGCTACTACTTAGAATCATATGGTCTCGATGCCAGGTGTAGTCAACCATTGCCCCTTCGCAGCCATCACACTCGACTTCAGCGAGCAGTGTTTCATTGGGTAACCAGTTTCCGCTTACTTTGATACCCGTGATCTCTGGCTGGGGAACTGAAGTCCTTCCTTCGGTGTTACAACCCATTAGGATAAGTGATGGTAATAGAAGTAGTAGTCTCATTGATTAAGGCGCAAATCAGCTAGTTGAATTTTGCGCGATTTTCAGGGTAACACTCCGTCAAGTCAAGGTTATGTGGCTGATTGCGCTATAAAGGCGTCTTTACATGGTTGGTTGTTTTGATTATTTCAGCCTCAGCATATTATTCGATGGCTCGCTATGTTCGATGTAAACACCACCCGTATGGTTAGAGAGCCCCAAACTTTGGAGCGTGACCGAGGGGAGTATTATCTTCGCGGTGAAGCCAGCGGCCTGTGCAATAGGTTAGTCTTGTTCTTTGCCTCCTTGTCGCTTAGGCAATGGAAAGAGAAAGTAGGTGCGTACGCGACGGTGCCGTCAGGGCGAAACACGAACGTTCAACAAATAGAAAAGAAAACCCCAAACGCCAATCCAACAGCAACAAGATCAAAAACCAGCCGTCAGGCTTCCCCCCAACCCTATTGAGTCTCCTCCAAGCAAAACGCTTGATAACTAACAACCGCATCGCTATGCAGGCCATTAATATGCTGATAGTAAGGAAGTTTGGCGCTGTGGCTCTCTTTGAAATATTTGATGTCGGCGCTTAGCTGCTGATAAGCGATACTTTCCGGCTAGACTTGCGCCAGCTCAGCCTGACCTTGGGTAATTCGGGTTTGCAGCTCATCTATCTCAAGTTCCAGCATCTGGCGCTCATTGACTAGGTCGGTTACCGTTGTGCGCGCTTCGTGGCAGGTGGTATCTGCGAATGCGTTAAATGCTAGCGCTAGCAGAGCTGCGCTAGGCAGGCACCGCAGGGAGGTAGGGTGTTTAAACATCGGCTTCTCCTGACTTGGCCACATGGGCGTAAACCTGAGCATTGGATGGGTCACAGCAACCGACTTCGCTTGCTGGTGTGTTCGCGAAGTCGCCTGCGGGTTACAAGGGCTATCTTTCTGCTTTCGCCAGAGCGACACCCAAGCTGACAAACAAACTCGCAAACACCTTATTCTGCATCGCCACAAACCGTGGCTTACTCAACAGCGGTCGAATCACGGTTGCCAACAGGGCATATACCACCATCACCAAACAATCGATCACCACCACGGTGCTACCCAAAATCAGATATTGGTTGGTCGCTGCAGCAGTGGGGTCGATAAACTGTGGCAGGAAGGCGGCCAAGAATACGATGGATTTAGGGTTGCTGAGGTTGATTAACAGGCTCTGGCGCATGATGGGCAGCAAGGCGTGCTGGCCGTTGTCGGTGTCGGTTTGCGCGGCGGGGGCTTTGCTAAACCACTGGGTGATACCCAGATAGATTAAGTAAGCGGCGCCGCAGTATTTCACCACGGTAAAGGCGGTGGCGGATTGCGCGAGTAGGGCTCCAAGGCCAAGGCTGACAATCAGTAGGTGCACCACCAAGGCAAGCTGTAGGCCAACGATATTCACCAGGGCTACCTTCATTCCGCGATTCAGGGCATTGCTAACGGTGGCTACCATGCCTGCGCCGGGGGCGAAGCTGAAGATGATGCAAGCGGCGACAAAGGTGAGCCAGATTTGAAGTTCCATGGTGTTGTCCTAGGTGAAAAGCAAAGGCAACAAATAACATGTCAGTAGGCGGGCTGTAAATGCTGGTGGCTGTGACGGCTGTCGCTTATGTCGCAGCTGATGCTGATAGGCAGATGCAAGCCAAACAGTGGATCGCCGAAAAGCAAAAAGCCCGACAATCTTGCGATTATCGGGCTTTTCTAAGGTGGCAGGGGTAGCTGGATTTGAACCAACGAATGGCGGCATCAAAAGCCGCTGCCTTACCGCTTGGCGATACCCCTACAGCGTAACCTGTGTTTAGTGAGTCAGATTAAACTCAATCTTCAAGAGAAGATGGTGCGGGAGGAGAGACTTGAACTCTCACACCTTGCGATACTAGAACCTAAATCTAGCGCGTCTACCAATTCCGCCACTCCCGCAAAGGTAGTTTTAATTCTCTCATAACAAGAGAATGGTGGCTATGGCGGGACTTGAACCTGCGACCCCAGCATTATGAGTGCTGTGCTCTAACCAGCTGAGCTACATAGCCATCTTGCATTGCTCTTGCGCGTTGACCCCGACATTAAGGGTGCTGTGCTCTAACCGGCTGAGCTACATAGCCATTTAGCCGAAGCTAAATAAAAGTGGCAGGGGTAGCTGGATTTGAACCAACGAATGGCGGCATCAAAAGCCGCTGCCTTACCGCTTGGCGATACCCCTACAGCGTCGACCTGTTATTTTATGAGTGAGTCACACTCATGCAAGTGTTTTTACAATCACAGTAAGAATGGTGCGGGAGGAGAGACTTGAACTCTCACACCTTGCGATACTAGAACCTAAATCTAGCGCGTCTACCAATTCCGCCACTCCCGCGACTTACTGAGCACTTCGCTTAGGGTTTACACCTTAAGAGAAGATGGTGGCTATGGCGGGACTTGAACCTGCGACCCCAGCATTATGAGTGCTGTGCTCTAACCAGCTGAGCTACATAGCCATCTTGCATTGCTCTTGCAATACTCTTACAAGGCAATCAATGCTCTCGTAAGAAGCAGCCCCTGTTCCGTTGCTGCGGCGCGTATTATGCTTATCCGCCCCTAGAGCGTCAACCGTTTTTTTGCCAAAAAAGTGCAAATTGGTTTGTTTGCTTAAAGCCTGTACAAACTGCTGTGACCTTAACCAAAGATTGGCCAAAAACTCGCTAACTCCCCCAGATTTTTCTATTGCAGCGGATGCGCTAGCCTACTGTTTTTATTGTAATACCAATCTGGATAAGTAAGTGGTCAGGTATTGCGCAGGAAAAAACATTGAGGACGAGGAAGTGCTTGCCGTAACTAGTGGACTAATTACAAAAGCGCTGACGCAGTCATCAATGATTTTAACCAGCAAGAGTGATCAGTTACTTATGTGGATTGGTATAATTACCTTGGCCGAGGGCGTTGTCGCTGCAAATTTATCGCCTTTATCAAAGCGGGTTTGCTTACGCGTTGAGCAATGCCTTAGCTATGTGGCTAAAAAGCGTGCTTAGCGAGGCTTGGCGTTTAGCCGCTAAAGCCGTAATTGCGCCAGGGCTGAGTGGTGATTCGGCTGCCTAGCGCAGCGGTACCTCTATATAGGCGCAGCGAGTTCTCTATAAATGCGCCGCGATTTCTCTATATAAGTGGCAGTTGGCCACGCCAAATACAAAAAACCGGTGCAAGCACCGGTTTTCTCTCAAGGTTTAGCGATTAAACGTTAAACAAGAAGTGGATAACGTCGCCGTCAGAGACCACGTAGCCTTTACCTTCCTGGCGCCACTTACCGTTTTCTTTGGCGCCCGACTCACCGTTGAACTCGATGTAGTCGTCGTAGCCAATCACTTCGGCGCGAATAAAGCCGCGTTCGAAGTCGGTGTGGATCTTACCGGCCGCTTGTGGGGCTGTTGCACCTACCGGAATGGTCCAGGCGCGTACTTCTTTTACGCCCGCTGTGAAGTAGGTTTGTAGAGTAAGCAGCTCGTAACCGGCGCGAATCACCCGGTTAAGGCCAGGCTCTTCCAGCCCCATCTCTTCCATAAACTCGGCTTTTTCGTCGGCGTCGAGTTCGGCGATCTCGCCTTCAATCTCGGCACATACCGCCACAACCACCGCATTCTCGTTGGCAGCAATCTCTTTTACTGTCTCGAGGTAGGGGTTGTTGTCGAAGCCATCGTCATTCACGTTGGCGATGTACATGGTTGGCTTGAGGGTCAGGAAGTTCATGTAGCCGATGGCGGCCAGCTCTTCTTTGCTCAGCTCCAGGCTGCGGATCATCTCACCTTCTTCCAAGTGAGCCAGGATCTTTTGTAGAACCGGTTGCTCGAACTTGGCGTCTTTATCACCGCCTTTGGCTTTTTTGCCTACGCGGATGATGGCTTTTTCACAGGTTTCCATGTCAGCCAGTGCCAGCTCGGTGTTGATCACCTCGATGTCGGCGGCCGGGTCAACCTGACCGGCAACGTGAACGATGTTGTCGTTCTCGAAGCAGCGCACTACATGGCCGATGGCGTCGGTCTCACGGATGTTCGCCAGGAACTTGTTACCCAGACCTTCACCTTTAGAGGCGCCCGCAACCAAACCGGCAATGTCGACGAACTCCATGGTGGTTGGCAGTACGCGTTGCGGGTTTACGATGGCGGCCAGCGCGTCGAGGCGTGGATCTGGCACAGGTACTACGCCGGTATTTGGCTCAATAGTACAAAAAGGGAAGTTTGCTGCTTCAATACCCGCTTGGGTCAGTGCATTAAATAGGGTGGATTTACCTACGTTAGGCAAACCAACGATGCCACATTTGAATCCCATAATCTTACCTGTAGTCGGGCCAAGCGCTGCTTGGCTTAGGCTTTAAACGTATGCAGGCGATTCATCGCCTTGCTCAAACCGTCAGTTAGCAGAATATCGATGCTGCGAACCGCTTCGTCAACGGCGGCGTCGATCAATTCTTGCTCATTTTTAGGTGCTTTGCCCAGAACGAAGCCGGAGACCCGGTCTTTGTGCCCTGGATGACCGATGCCAATGCGGCAGCGGTAGAAATTCTTGTTGTTCCCCAGCTTGGAAATGGTATCGCGCAGGCCGTTGTGACCACCGTGTCCGCCGCCTTGTTTAAAACGGGCGACACCGGGAGGAAGGTCCAACTCATCGTGGGCCAGCATGATCTGCTCAGGCTCAATGCGGTAGAAACGTGCAAGACTGGCAACGGCTTTGCCGCTTAGATTCATGTACGTTGTGGGGATAAGCAGGCGCATTTCCTGACCGTTCGCTTGAATGCGGGCGGTCTTACCGAAGTGTTTCGGATCAGCTTTCAGAGGGGTGTGGTGATTAGCGGCTAGCTGTTCGACTAACCAAGCACCGGCATTATGACGGGTTTTTTCATATTCGGGGCCTGGATTACCCAGGCCCACGAGTAAGCGAATGTCAGCCACTGTGATTATTCAGCAGCTTCTTCGCCTTCAGCTTCGCCTTCAGCATCGTCAGCACCACCTTTAGCTGCAGTGATAGACACTACTGCTTGGTCGTGAGATTCGCCTTTAGCAAGCTCTACTGAAGTAACGCCAGCAGGCAGGGTCAGATCTGACAAGTGCAGAGTTTGGCCCAGCTCAACTTTAGCTACGTCAACTTCAACGAACTCTGGAAGATCTTTTGGCAGACAGCTTACTTCAATTTCTGAAGCCAAGTGGTGTACCTTACCGCCTTGCTCTTTAACAGCAGGAGCAGTGTCTTCGTTTACGAAGTGTAGAGGTACGTTCTTGTGGATCTCGTGAGAGTTATCTACACGCTGAAAGTCAATGTGTTGTACTTTTGGCTTGAACGCGTGACGCTGCATGTCTTTTACAAGAACTTGCTCTTCGTTACCGTCGATAACCAAAGTGATGATGCTTGAGTAGAAAGCTTCAACTTCTTGCGCCTTGATCACTTCGTTGTGAGCTAGGGTGATAGAAACTGGCTCTTTGTCAGCACCGTATACAATTGCAGGAACTTTTTCTGCGTGACGTAGGCGGCGGCTCGCACCTTTCCCTAGGTCGGTACGCAGTTCAGCGTTTAGTTTGATAGTAGACATGGTAATCTCCAAAAAATGAATGTCCCCGCAACTTGCGACCAGATGCGGGTTTGGAACCATTTAACACCAGTGAAATAATCCACTTGGTCGAAAAAGGCGCGGCATTCTACCATTGCTGGCCGTCGTTGCCAAACGAAATGGTGGAATAAACAGCGCCTCTTTTAGGCGCTGGCAAGATAGCATCTTCAAGCGCGTATTCAAGCCTTTACTGACCACCCTGCAACAGGGCGCGGTCCGCGATGAAAGTCTGCCTCTAGCGGAGCGCGCTCACAGTTTTCGGCTCAACCCGCCCGATCGGAACTCCTCGTATTCAACACCAATGAGTGCAACAGCGCACTGTTAACCTTTTGTTAACATGTTGGTTTTTTGCTTTTAGCCAAGATCCCCTTGCAAAACACAAGGCTGATTCCAGCCGTTCCTAGTACTTTGGTCTAGTATCCAGAACGCCTCTTTTCAGACATTTATTGTCTATTATTCAGCGACATGCAGGCCCTCCATCGGGCCAGGGAACAGGGGTAAGCCCCGCAATTAGCACGCTTTTTTGGAGGCGAGTATGAAAGCAATAAAGGCAGTTAGTCTATCTGTGGCATTGGCCGTATCGATGTCGGTGAGCGCCGATGACAAGGCCGGTTGGCCATCGAGCTTTACTGTTGGCACGGCGTCGCAGGGGGGCACCTACTTTGGCTATGGCACCGCGTGGGCCAACATTGTGGCCGAAGCGACTGGGGTTACTGGCGGAGCGGAAGTCACCGGCGGTCCAATGCAGAATATGGCGCTGGTACACACCGGTGATAACGCCTTTGGCATGACCACCTTGGGCCCTGCACGCGAGTCGATGGATGGCACTAACCCGATTGCACCGGGCCTACAGATGACTGGTGCCTGTGCCATGTTCCCGATGTATCAAACGCCGTTTTCGGTCACAGCACTCAAATCCTCCGGCATTGCTTCTATCTCCGATATCCCAGCAGGCGCCAAGATCGGTTTTGGCCCGGCGGGCTCGACCTCCGATACCTACTTCCCACGGATGATGGCAGAAGCGCTAGGGGTGGACTTTGAGCGTCGTAATGGCGGTTGGTCTGATTTAGGCGGCCAGCTACAAGACGGCCTGCTGGATGTGATTGCCTTCGCTGCTGGGGTGCCGGTGCCTGCAGTGAGCCAGCTTGAGGTGCAAACCGACATCAACATCATTGAGTTTACTGAAGAAGAGCAGGCGAAAATCCTGGCTGCCTTCCCGGTATCTAAGTTTGATATCGACGCGAGCATCTACTCAACCCTGGATGCGCCAGCGCGTTCGGTATCCATGTGGAACTTCGCCATTGCCAACTGCGACTTGCCTGAATCCTTTGTTTACGAAGCGGTAAAAGCGGTAATGGGCGATAACGAGCGGATGGTGAAAGCCCATAAAGCGGCCCGCAGCACGCTGATTGAGAACTGGGATAAGAACAACTTTATGCCTTGGCACCCAGGTGCCGCTCGCTGGTTTAACGAGAACGGCGCGAGCATTCCCAGCGATCTGATCCATCAGTAAACGGTATTGCAGGTAATCACACAGCGATCTTACCGACAGGGTAGATCGCTGTGTGCGTTTATAAGCGGCTGGACCGGCAAACGCTGCATTAGTAAACACGGTAATAGTAAGCAGGGCTGAAAGAGTAAGGACAGGGAGCTTTTATGACAGAGAACAAAACCACCCATCCTGATGATGCGAACCTTATCGCAGCGGGTGTGGACGACGAGCAGGTTGAGTCGAATCGTCGCCTCTATACCGGCTCTGCCTTGGTGATAGTGACGGTGTTTGCCGCCGCCTATGCCGCCTTTCATATGCTGGCGCTGAATGGCGTGGGCATTCAGGCCATCACCTTTGGCCTGCTCGACATCGATTTTCTGCCTAACTTCCCGCTGGAAACCTGGAATTTTCGCATCTCGCACGTAGCCGGCGCCTTGGTGCTGGGCTTTTTGATGTTCTCGGCGACATCCTTTAACGAGACCAGCGAGCCTCGCTCTAAGCTGGTGCGCTACTCCGCCTACCCCCTGTTAGCCTGTGCGCTGTTCTCCTTAGGGATGGCAGTCTTTTTTGCTTGGGAGATCGCAGCCGGCAAGATGTGGAATGGCATGGACAAGGGCATCCGCTTTAATGAGATCTGGCTGTTTGGACTACCGCTGTGGATTGCCACCGGCTGCTCGGTGGTGTTGTCGTGGGTCGATAAGCAAAGCCGGCAACGCTTTGCGCCCCATGACTTTGTGCTGGCGGTGGCGGCGCTTGCGGTGGCCACTTATCTCATCACCATCTACGGCACCCTGATGCGCAACTCCACCGGCACGCCGTTTGCGCCGATTGGCATCTCCATGGCGGCGGTGGCGGGCACGGTGCTGATTTTAGAACTGACTCGCAGGTTGACTGGCTTGGCCTTGGTGGTGATTGCCATCGTGTTCTTGGGTTATGTATTTGCCGGGCAGCACCTACCAGGCTTTTTGAATTCGCCGGCGATTACCTGGCAGCGCTTTTTTAGTCAGGTCTATACCGATGCCGGGGTGCTTGGGCCAACCACCGCGGTATCGTCGACCTACATCATCCTGTTTATTATCTTTGCGGCGTTCTTGCAGGCCTCCAAGGTGGGCGAGTACTTTGTGAACTTCGCCTTCGCGGTAGCAGGGCGCGCCCGCGGGGGACCAGCCAAGGTGGCGATCTTCGCCTCGGGACTGATGGGTATGATCAACGGCACTTCAGCCGGTAACGTAGTGGCCACAGGCTCGCTGACCATTCCGCTGATGAAAAAGGTCGGCTACGAGAAGAATACCGCAGGGGCGATTGAAGCTGCCGCCTCGACCGGTGGGCAGATCATGCCGCCGATTATGGGGGCAGGGGCCTTTATCATGGCTGAGGTGACGGGGATTCCCTACACCGAGATTGCGGTGGCGGCGATTATTCCGGCGGTGCTCTACTTTGTCTCCATCTACTTTATGGTGGACTTCGAAGCCGCCAAGATGGGCATGAAAGGGATGCGCGAAGAAGAGCTGCCGAAGGTGGCGGCGATGATCAAACAGATCTACCTGTTTGTTCCCATCCTGATCCTGATTGTGGCGTTGTTTATGGGCTACTCGGTGATTCGAGCTGGCACCTTGGCCACCGCAGCGGCTGCGGTGGTGAGCTGGTTTACTCCCTATCGGATGAACCTACGGCGGATCTTCGATGCCTTCGAGATTGCCGGGCATATGTCGATCCAGATTATCGCCGTGTGTGCCTGCGCCGGGATTATCGTAGGGGTAATCTCACTCACCGGGGTTGGCGCACGCTTCTCCAATGTCTTGCTTAATCTGGCTGCCGCCTCGCAGCTACTGGCGATGTTCTTTGCCATGTGTATCGCCATCTTGTTGGGGATGGGCATGCCCACAACTGCGGCCTATGCGGTTGCCGCCTCGGTGGTGGCACCGGGCTTGATAGATTTGGGCGTTCCATTGCTCACCGCGCACTTCTTTGTGTTCTATTTTGCAGTGGTCTCGGCGATCACCCCACCGGTGGCGTTGGCCTCGTTTGCGGCGGCTGGGATCTCCGGCTCCAACCCGCTGGGCACCTCCATCACCTCGTTTAAGATTGGCATCGCCGCCTTTGTGGTGCCGTTTATGTTCTTCTATAACTCAACCTTGCTGATGGACGGCGACACCGTATCGGTGCTGCGCGCTGGCATTACCGCGGTGTTTGGGATCTTCTTATTAGCCTCTGCGGTGCAGGGCTGGTTTGTCGGCGCTCGCGCTAATCTGCTGATCCGCGGCGTGCTGGTGGTTGCGGCGCTGTTGATGATATCCGGAGGCTTGGTGACCGACCTTATCGGTATTGGTCTGGCAGTGGCGATGTTCCTTGCTCAGCGAGCGTTTAAGCCGCGCGGTGCTAGTACATCCTGACGGGTGGAGCCTAATTGAAGGCCAAGTTACGGGTATAAAAAAAGCGCTGCCTCGGCAGCGCTTTTTGCTGAATGCTTAAAGCATCTTAGAACATCGCAGAGATAGACTCTTCGTTGCTCACGCGGCGAATGGCTTCAGCCAGCATCGGTGCCAGTGATAGCAGCTTCACTTTGTCTAGTTTCTTCATCTCTTCGCTCAGTGGGATAGAGTCGGTGATGATCACTTCGTCCAGCGCTGAGTTACGGATGTTTTCTACGGCGTTGCCAGAGAATACTGGGTGGGTTGCGTAAGCGAATACACGCTTGGCGCCACGCTCTTTAAGGGCAGCCGCTGCCTGACACAGGGTACCGCCGGTATCGATCATGTCATCAACCATAATGCAGTCACGGCCTTCAACGTCACCGATGATGTTCATCACCTGAGCCACGTTGGCGCGTGGACGACGTTTGTCGATGATTGCCAGATCAGCATCGTTTAGCATCTTCGCTACCGCACGGGCACGTACTACGCCGCCGATGTCTGGAGATACCACAACCGGCGCTTCCAGGTCTTTGTCCAGCATGTCTTGCAGCAGCACTGGGCTACCGAAGGCGTTATCTACTGGTACGTCGAAGAAGCCTTGGATCTGCTCGGCGTGCAGGTCAACGGTCAGAACGCGGTCAACACCTACGCTAGACAGGAAGTCTGCAACAACACGTGCAGTAATTGGCACACGGGCACTACGAGGACGACGGTCCTGACGGGCATAACCGAAGTAAGGGATTACCGCAGTAATACGACCAGCTGAGGCACGACGCAACGCGTCTACCATCACAATCAACTCCATGACGTTGTCGTTAGTAGGGGCACAGGTTGATTGGATTACAAAGATGTCGCCGCCGCGTACATTCTCGTTGATTTGTACGCTAATTTCGCCGTCGCTGAAGCGACCTACAGCGATGTCACCAAGGCTGGTGTACAAGCGATCTGCGATACGCTGGGCGAGTTCTGGCGTGGCATTGCCGGCGAAAAGTTTCATGTCTGGCACGATGAAAACCTCAGATTTTTAACAGGTAAAAGAGCGTTGGTCGTAAACAGAATAGTTGAAGCTGGACAAAAGTCAGGCCTTCACTATCCATGCTAATAGGTGGCAAATTCCGCGAGTTGTTTGTGCAGTGGCGAGCGATTAAGCCCTTGGCTGACAAACCCGGCCCAATGTTCAGGGCAGTTTTCGAGCACATCCCGTGCTTGTTGCTCTGAATCGAAGGCTGCAAATACGCAGCTACCGGTTCCGGTCATTTGCGACGGCGCGTATTCTAGCAACCAGCTCAATGCGTTAGCAACCTCGGGATAAAGTTTCGCCACAATATCCTGACAATCATTGTGCCAATTGGCATTTTCTAGCTCGGTCCAGTTACGTTTGGCAGTATCTCTGGGCAGCTCGGGATGGCCAAACACCTCGGCGGTGGAGATATGTGCATCGGGGTGCAGCACCACATACCAAGGCTGGGCAATCTTAACCGGGTAGAGCTTCTCGCCCACGCCTTCGGCAAAGGCCGCCACGCCTTGGATAAAGATGGGTACATCCGCGCCTAAGCGCAGCCCTAGATCCGCTAGCTGCTCCAGACTCAAGCCACACTTCCATAAGCGGTTGAGCACCAGCAGGGTGGTGGCAGCATTGGACGAGCCGCCGCCGATCCCGCCGCCCATCGGCAGTTGCTTTTCCAGCTGGATGTCGGCGCCACACTTAAACAGGCAGTGTTGCTGCAGTAGGCGGGCGGCTTTTACCACCAAGTTGTCTTCCGGGTCGACGTTGTCGATGTTGCTGCTGAGGGTTATCTCGGTGTCTTTGCGCACGGTGAAATAGAGCTGGTCGCAGCAATCGATAAACTGAAATAGGGTTTGCAGCTCGTGGTAGCCATCTTTCCTGCGTCCGCAGATATATAGGAACAGGTTGAGCTTAGCCGGCGACAGCCAGGGGCCACTGGGGACTTGGTTAATCATTTATCTGCCAATCTACAATATTAATCTTGATGGTAATCTCATTGCGTACCAGCTGCATCTGCCGAGGCAGCACTCGTCCGGAGTAATTGGCATAGTTTAGGTAGTCAATCTGCCATTGCTGGGCAATTTGCTGTGCGGCGAGGCGATCAGCGTCATTTAATTGATACAGGTCACTGGCTGGTAAGCCGATTAAGATGCGGGGAAGCTGCTCAACCGGCAGTTGCCAACCGGTCAGGCGCTGCAATAAGGCTTGTGCGTCGTTGCCGCGGTACTCGTTCTTCTTGTCATCTTTGAGCCACACCTGGCCGGGCTGGTAGCGCAGCTCGAACACCTCTACCCCAAGCGGGCCGGTCAGGCGGGTATGGCTTTGCTGCTGATCTTGCTGCCACCACAGGTTGGCCTTTTGGCGTTGCTCGGGGGAAATAAAGGCGATTTGAGCGCGCAGACTCCAGCGCTCCAGCGCTGCCAGTTGCTGCTGGTAGCTATCCCATTGGGTCGACTCTTCGGTAATCGGCGGCGGGGTGGCGCAACTGGCCAGCAGGAGCACGGTGATCAAGATGGGGAAGAAACGCAACTTACTACTCAATGTGAATCCATTTTAAAGGCCAAGTATCCCTGTGTCGCAATCCGTTGACAAGCCCTGCGGGTGTGCGGCTTTCTTTTATTTGACCTCAGATTACCTTACAATTCTTCCGATTTTATGAATAGGCGTTTACGGGTACGTACAGCATCAAGATGAGCTTGCTGGTAATAGGGATCAATCACAACACGGCTTCTGTCGCCCTGCGAGAGCAGGTGGCATTCTCGCCGGAGCAAAGCGCCGAAGCGATGACCTCCTTGGCTGCCAACCAGCAGTTGGAAACGGTGATCGTCTCTACCTGTAATCGCACCGAGATCTACGCCCACCTGCCCAAAGACTACGCCCCAGAACAGCTGGTGGAGTGGTTGGTCGAGCACAAACAGCTCTCCCGTGGCGAGCTGCTCGATAGCATCTATACCTATCAACAGCAGCAAGCCGTCGGGCATTTGATGAGCGTGGCCAGTGGCCTCGACTCGTTGGTGCTGGGCGAGCCGCAGATCTTGGGCCAAGTCAAGCAAGCCTATACCGAAGCCCGCGAGGCTGGCGCAGTCTCCAGCGTGATGGAGCGGCTGTTCCAAAAAGCCTTCTCGGTGGCCAAGCAGGTGCGTACCGAGACCGATATCGGAGCCAATGCCATCTCGGTGGCCTTTGCCGCCGTTACCTTGGCTAAGCAGATCTTTGGTGATCTCAGTGAGTCGTCGGTATTGCTGGTGGGGGCAGGGGAGACCATCGAGCTGGTGGCCAAGCACCTGCGCGACCAAGGTGTAACCAAGCTCAGAGTCGCCAACCGCACCATCGCCCGCGCACGGCTGCTGGCCGATGAGTTCGGTGGCACTGCCATGACCCTTAACGACATTCCTGAGGTGCTGGCCAGCTGCGATATCGTGATCAGCTCCACCGCTAGCCCGCTGCCGATCATCGGTAAAGGGATGGTCGAATCGGCACTGAAGCAGCGCCGTCGTCAGCCGATGTTCCTGGTCGACATTGCGGTGCCGCGCGATATCGAAGCGCAGGTCGATGAGCTGCGTGACGCCTATTTATACTCGGTGGATGACCTACAAGGCATCGTCGAGCAGAACAAAGCCTCGCGCCGTGAAGCGGCCATCGAAGCCGAGGCCATCGTCAATGAACACAGTCAGGCCTTTATTGCTTGGTTGCGTTCTCTGGCCTCAGTCGCTACCATCCGCGACTATCGTAGCCACAGTGAACGAATCCGCGATGACCTGGTTGCCAAGGCGCAAGAAGCCTTAAGCACCGGCAAAGACCCCGAAGCGGTCGTCCGTGAGCTAGCCTTTAAGCTAACCAACAAGCTGATTCACGCCCCTACCGAGGCGATCAATCAAGCTGGTCGTGACGGCAAACATGATGAGCTGGACGTAATCCGTAAAGCCATTGGCCTTCGCAACAAACAGCAGTAGACTTAGCGCCCCCACTGGCGTCCTGACAGAGAGTAATAATGAAAGCGTCGATTATAACCAAGCTCGAAACCCTTGAAGAGCGTTACGAAGAAGTGCAAGCCTTGCTCGGAGAGCCAGAAATTATCTCTGATCAGGACCGCTTCCGCGCCCTGACCAAAGAGTACTCTCAGTTGGAAGAAGTGGTGAAATGCTTTAGCGACTACCGCGAAACTCAAGGCGATCTGGAAGCGGCCAAAGAGATGCTGCAAGACGACGATCCAGAGATGAAAGAGATGGCCCAGATGGAAGTCTCTGAAGCCGAAGAGAAGCTGGTACAGCTGGCCGACGACCTGCAACTGTTGCTACTGCCGCGCGACCCGAACGACTCGCGCAGTGTTTACCTGGAAATTCGTGCCGGAGCTGGCGGCGATGAAGCGGCGATTTTTGCCGGTGACCTGTTCCGCATGTACAGCAAGTACGCCGAATCGCAAAGCTGGAAGATTTCTATTGTTAGCTGCAACGAAAGCGACATGGGCGGCTACAAAGAGCTTATCGCGAAGATCGACGGCGAAGACGTGTTCCGCCTGATGAAGTTCGAATCTGGCGGTCACCGAGTTCAACGTGTACCAGAGACCGAATCTCAGGGCCGTATCCATACCTCGGCCTGTACTGTGGCGGTACTGCCTGAGATCCCAGAGGCGGAGCAGATCGAGATTAACTCGGCCGACCTGCGTATCGATACCTTCCGCGCCTCGGGTGCTGGTGGTCAGCACGTAAACAAAACCGACTCAGCCATTCGTATTACCCACTTGCCATCTGGCGTTGTGGTGGAGTGTCAGGAAGAACGTTCGCAGCACAAAAACCGCGCCAAGGCGATGTCGGTACTGGCTGCGCGCCTGCAAGCGGCTGAAGATGAGAAGCGCCGCGCCGAAGAGACCTCGATGCGCCGTGAGCTGGTGGCCAGTGGTGACCGTAGTGAGCGTATTCGTACCTACAACTACCCGCAGGGCCGCGTCAGCGACCACCGCATCAACCTGACCTTGTACCGCCTGAATGAGGTGATGGAAGGCGAGCTAAACGCACTGCTTGACCCTATCTTGCAAGAATTCCAGGCGGACCAATTGGCGGCCCTGGCTGCCAATGACGAGTAAGCCGTCTATCGCCCAGGCGCAAGCCTGGGCACGCCAACAACTCCAAGGGGGCGAGTCTCCCGCCGTCGACGCCCGAGTGCTACTGCAACACGTACTCGATTGCGAGCAAAGCTACCTGCTTACCTGGCCTGAACGCGAATTAACGCCCGCCCAGTGGCATACTTTTCAACAACTTATCGAACAGCGCCTGCAAGGTCATCCGGTGGCTCACCTAACCGGATTGCGCGAGTTTTGGTCGATGCTGTTGGAGGTAAACCCCACCACCTTGATACCCCGTCCCGATACCGAAGTATTAGTTGAAGAAACGCTAAAGCGAGTCGAGGATCCTGCCGATAGTTCTATTGTGGATCTCGGGACTGGAACCGGGGCCATCGCCCTGGCTTTAGCGAGTGAGTTGCCCAAAGCCAAGGTGTATGCAGGAGAGCTGCAGGCACAGGCGGTTGAGTTGGCAACACGCAACGCTAAACGCCATGGCTTAGAGCGGGTGGATATCCGCCAAGGTTCATGGCTGGCCCCCTTCGCCGGTCTGCAGTTCAACGTTATTGTAAGTAATCCGCCCTATATCGACGCACAGGATGTCCACCTTGGGGAAGGTGATGTGCGCTTCGAGCCCTTAACGGCACTGGTGGCGGAAGAACACGGTCTGGCAGATATTCGTGCGATTATAGCAACGGCACCCGATTATCTGCGCCCCGGAGGCTGGCTACTGTTCGAACATGGCTACCAACAAGCGCAAGCGGTACAAAGTTTGCTGGAAAAAGCTGGGTTTGTTCAGTGCTTTACGAGCCAGGACTATGCCGGATTAGACCGCGTTACAGGTGCTCAGTGGTGGCCCAAGCCCTGAGCTCAATCAGGTGAGGTAGTTATTGTGTTGTTCACTATTCTTGGCATTGAACAAGAGCTGACGGCAAGCGATGGAGCGAAGGCCAAACAGGCGCTACAACGAATGTGGCTGGATTGGATCAAGCTCAACCCGATCCCCGACGATATCACGCAGCGCTTTGAGTTGCTGCGCCGCCTGTTCTATCAAGATATGGGCTTTCGCGGCGACTGGCAGCAGCACTACCAGAGCCAATGTATGCTGCCCACCCAACTGTTCTCAAGCAAAAGTGGCAACGCGACTAGCCTGGCACTGCTGCTGCGCTACTTTGCCGCCAAGTTAGACATTCCCTGCGAGTTCAGCAACTTTCCCGGACAAACCCTGCTGCGCTTCGAATTGGACCTGAAAGTCGTCTACTTCGATCCCTTCAGCAATAAAGAGCTGGGCTATGAGCAGCTTGAATCGCTCTATCGCGGCCACGAAGGCAACGCCGCACGGCTGGAAAATCAAAGCCTGACCACCCTGAACAACAAGCAAATCTCCCAACGCTGGCTGGAAGAGCTTAAGCTGGCTTACCTGCGCGAGTCTAACTATGAGCTAGCGCTGAGAGTGAGTCAGCGCTTACTGGAGATTAAACCCGGCGACCCACACGAAATGCGGGATCGCGGTTTTATCTATCAGCAGTTAGAATGTAACAGCGTTGCGGTCAACGACTTTGAATATTTTATAGAGCAGTGCCCGGATGATCCGCTATCGAAGCTGTTAAAAGCGCAGATAAGCTCTCTGGATTCCAGCCCTGCCACCTTACATTAAGAGATAAGCTATGCAGCAAGTCATTACTATTGGCGACATCAAGGTCGCCAACGATGCCCCTTTTACCCTGTTCGCTGGCATGAACGTGCTGGAGTCGCGCGATCTGGCGATGCAGATTGCCGAGCACTATGTGGAAGTTACCAACAAACTGGGCATCCCCTACGTATTCAAGGCCTCGTTCGACAAAGCTAACCGTTCGTCGATCCACTCATACCGTGGCCCGGGCCTGGAAGAGGGCATGAAGATCTTCGAAGAGCTGAAAGCCACCTTCGGCATGCCAATCATCACCGACGTACACGAAGTTGCCCAAGCCGCTCCAGTGGCCGAGGTGGTTGATGTGATTCAGTTGCCTGCCTTCTTGGCGCGTCAAACTGATCTGGTGGAAGCGATGGCGCGCACCGGCGCAGTTATCAACGTGAAAAAGCCACAGTTCTTAAGCCCGCACCAAATGGGCAATATCGTGGATAAGTTCAAAGAGTGCGGTAATGACCAGATCATCCTGTGTGATCGCGGAACAAACTTCGGCTACGACAACCTGGTGGTAGACATGCTGGGTATGGGCGTAATGAAGAAAGTAAGCGGCGGCGCGCCAGTTATCTTCGATGTGACCCACGCGCTGCAGTGTCGCGATCCGCTGGGTGCGGCCTCGGGTGGCCGCCGTGATCAGGTGGTGGATCTGGCCCGCGCCGGTATGGCGACTGGCTTGGCAGGTCTGTTCTTGGAAGCTCACCCAGACCCAGATAACGCCAAGTGTGACGGCCCAAGTGCGCTGCCACTGAGCAAGTTGGAGCCCTTCCTTAAGCAGATCAAAGCACTGGACGATATGGTGAAGTCCTTCGACGATCTGGACACGGCAAACTATTAAACGCGCATAGGATCGCTGTCGAGGCGAGTGGCTGCATCAAGAGACGGCTGGTCGGCTCAATCCGGTCCAAACTAACAAAAGCGCTATTTTACTTGGTCAGGGGCGAAGTGGGTGTTCCACTTCGCCCTTGCTCTTGCTAGGGTAGTGCCAAGACCATTCAAGCTTTTAGGGATTTAGCGGAGATATATGTATCAACTTCCATTTAAAGGGCTGTTCATTGCCTTGGTCATGCTGGGGCTAGCAGGCTGTACATTAACTGGACAAGAAGAATCTCCGCCGGTGGTACTCGCAACGCCTCTGCAGGTTAATCAGCAATCGGAAGTGGCGCTGGCGCGACTGGGCCAGATGCTCAACTCGGGCGAGTATGACCAGGAGGAAACCGCTCAGCTTTACTACGAGCGCGCGCTGGTGTTTGACCGGGTCGGTCTGCGCTCACTGGCGCGGCTCGATTTTAATCGCGCCCTGCAGCTTAAGCCCGACTTTGCCGAGGTGTATAACTTCCTCGGTGTCTACTTTATCTTGCAAGAAGACTTCGAGTCGGCCTTTGAATCTTTTGATTCGGCCATCGAGCTTTACCCCGATTACGGCTTTGCCTACTTCTATCGCTCGGTCGCGCTGAGCTATGCGATGAAACCGCAACTGGCCCTGACCGATATCGACACCTACGCTGAGCAAGACCTCGGCGACCCCTACCGGGTGCTATGGCGCTATCTGATTCACCGTGATGTGGATGATGCGGCGGCCTTAGAGCAGCTACAAAGCAGCCTGCGCGCCTTCCAAACCGACGACTGGGGCTGGCAGATTGTGGCGATGTACGCCGGTGAGCTAACCCAAACCGAGTTCTTGGAGCTGGCAGCGATGATGGGCGGCGACAACCGCCAGTTGGCAGAGCGCCTGTGTGAAGCCTACTTCTACTTGGCCAAGCAAGCGCAACGTGCCCAGCAGTATGATTTGGCGGCCAGCTACTTCAAGCTGTCACTGGCCAATAATGTGTTCGACTTTGTTGAGCATCGCTTAGCGCTGTTGGAGCTGTACCGCTACGAGCAAAACCTGCTGGAAAACGCTGGCTGAAGGTTCATCACTGAATAGCCTCCTCGTTCGGAGGCTTTTTTCAAGCTATTGCAAACTCAACGCGGCGAGCACCGCCCGGTGGTCGCCACCAATTTCCTCTAAGGCCTCTGCCTGATTGGCGCGAAAATCTTCGCCGAACAATACATGATCGATACGCGTGCCGTGCCATGAGGTGTACTTGGTATAGTTCACCGCACTGCCGGCTTGGTCGATGGCATTGCCAAAGCCGCTAAAGAATTCGCCATACAGCGGGTCTTGCTCGCTCATATTAAAATCACCACCGACAATCACAGGCTGATTCTGCTTGGCCCAACTTGATAGAAACGAGGCTTGCAGGCGGCGCTTCTCGTGGTGTGAGCTGGCCATCTGTGGGTCGGGGCTGAGGTTTAGCAGGGTCTCCAACACCGGGCGCGGGGTGGCCAGGTGAACGTTGGCAAGATTAACTATCTGGTCTTGCCATTGGATCTGGTACATCGCGGCAAAGTGGCCCCATTCTGCCTCGGCATTAAGGTGCAGCAAGCCGGTGTGCTCTAGCGGGTAGCGGCTGGCCACACACTTCCAGAAATGGCAGTGGGTGAACCACTCATCGCCAAAGGCGCGCTTGGTAAAGCTTTCTCCGGCTTCTTGCAGCAGCACCACATCGGCATCATGCCAGTCCACCAAGTCTTTAAGGAAGGGTGCGAAGGAGCCTTGACCGGCATTAAAGGTGATCACCCGCAGCTGCGGAGAGCCGGGGCTGGGAAAGGAAAGCTGTAGGTCCTGAAAGCGGATAATCACCGCCAGACTCAACACGCTAAGAATACGTGCCGGCGGCTTGAGTTTGACAATCAGCAGCAGCGCCAATAGTGCTGGTAGCAGCCAAATCCAGCGCGGGCCATAGACCAGCGCATAGCTAATCACGATGCCGGGCAGCAGATCGGGCAGCCAGCCTTGAATCAGAATCAGTAGTGCAATCAGCACCGAACCAGACATGGCGAGGCGCGCAAGCAGCTTGAGCATAGCGTTATCCTTAACATCGCTCAGAGAAACAAAAAGGTGGCCATCAGCCACCTTTCAAACTCTATAGCAAAACGCGCTTGCTGTTAATCCATCGCTGGTGATGGCCGATCGTGTTTAGGCTGCTCTTGTTGAGAATGCAGCTTTGCCAATTGCTCACTCACAAAGCCCGGGCTATGGGTATGGCGTGCCAGCAGTTGGTAGATAGCTGGGATCACCACCAAGGTCACCACGGTGGAGAAGGCCATACCGAACAGGATAACCACACCCACTGCCATCCGGCTCTCTGCGCCTGCACCGGTGCTGAGCAGCAGCGGGATCGAACCGGCGATGGTGGTAAAGGCGGTCATCAGAATCGGCCGCAGGCGGCGCGATGAAGCTTGCACAATCGCCTCATTAAAGTCGATACCACGGTCGCGCAACTGGTTGGCGTATTCCACAATCAAGATGCCGTTCTTGGTCACCATGCCGATCAGCATTAGCATGCCGATCTGGCTGTAGATATTCAGGCTCTCGCCCATAATCATCAACCCGGCCAGGCCACCGAGCAGCCCCATCGGTACGGTGAACATCACCACCAGTGGGTTGATAAAGCTCTCGAACTGGGCTGCCAATACCAAGTAAGCCACCAGTAGTGCTAAGCCAAACACCAATACGGTGTTGCTCTGATTATCACGGAAGTCCTTGGACTCGCCGTTGTAGTCGATGCTGATATCGTTGGGCAGCATCTCCACGGCCAGTGCTTCCAAGCCATCCAGCGCTTGACCTAGGGTATGACCGCTGGCCACATTGCCTTTTAGGGTGATTGCCCGCTGTTTGTTAAGGCGCTCAAGGCGGCGCGAGCTGGCCACTTCTTCTACTTGGGCAACGCTGTCTAAGGTCAGCAGGGTGCCGTTGTTGGCGCGCAGGTAGATCTTGCTCAGGTCATTGGCGTTGTTGAAGTTGCGCTCCGAGCCGCGCAGGTACACATCGTACTCCTCGCCGCGGTCCACATAGGTGGTCTCGGTGCGACCGCCCAGCATCACCTCTAAGGTGGTGGAGACTTCGCTAATACTTACCCCCAGCTCGGCGGCGCGGGCACGGTCGATACTCACTACCAACTCGGGGGTTTTCTCGGAATAGCTTAGCTCCAGGCTTTCAATGGCTGGTAGCTGCTCGGCCTCCAGCATCAGCTTCTCCGCCCACTCGTTGATCCGGCTGTAGTCTGGTCCGCCCAATACAAACTGGATCGCCTCGCTGGAGCCACCTCGAAAGCCCGGTGGCAATACCCTAAAGAAGATATCCGGCATGCCGGTGAGCTGCTTGTTCAGCATCGCCATGGCTTGTTGGGCGCTCATGGTGCGCTGAGTCCAATCCTCCAGCTGCACAATGATAAAGCCGGTGTTATCGCCGGCGCGGCCACCAAAGGCGGGCGCCTGCATATTGAACGAGCGGATAACCCCTTGGCCAAGTAGTGGCATCAGCCGCTGCTCCACCGCTTCCATATTGTGGTTCATACGATCGTAAGAGGTACCCTCGGCGCCTTTTACAAAGATAAACACCACGCCGCGGTCTTCTTCCGGGGCCAGCTGGGCGGGGACTTGCTGCGCCAGATAGGCACTTCCCACGATGCACAGCACCAGAATACTCGGCGCCAGGGTCTTCCAGCCAATCACCCAACGCAGCAGACGCTGGTAGCGCGGTAGCAGCCAGGCGAAGGCTTTGTCCACCGCCGACGTGATGGGGTTGGGGCGCGATTTGCCTTTCAGCAGCTTGCTGCCCAGCACCGGTGTGAGGGTAAGCGCTATCAGTGAGGAGAACAGCACCGCCACCGAGAGCAATACGGCAAACTCGGTAAAGATCTTACCCACCATGCCATCCATGTAGGCAATCGGCAGGAACACCATCACCAGCACTAAGGTGGTGGCAATTACTGCAAAGCCCACCTCGCGGGTGCCGTAGTAGGCGGCCAGCAGCGGCGGCTGGCCCTGCTCGATATGGTGATAGATGTTCTCCACCACTACGATGGCATCGTCCACCACCAAACCAATCGCCAGAATCAGCGCCATTAAGGTAATAAGGTTGACCGAGAAGCCAAAGCTTTGCGCGGCGATAAAGGCGGCAATCAGTGATACCGGCACGGTGACCGCCGGGATCAGGGTGATGCGCGCTTGGCCCAAGAAGACATAGAGGATTAGCACCACCAGTGCGCCGGTCATCGCCAGGGTTTGATAGACCTCGGTCACCGCCTGTTCGATAAACACCGTGGAGTCGTAATCGATGTACAGCTCAGTGCCCGCAGGCAGGAACTCTTGGAAGTTCTCCACCTCTTGGGTGATGTCTTTGGCCACATCCAGCGGGTTGGCGTCGAGCTGGGTAACGATCCCCAAACTTAAGTTAAGGATGCCATCGCTTTTGTAGGTGGAGTTCTCGTTCTCGGCACCGACAAAGATCCGCGCTACATCGCGCAGGTAGATCGGTTGGCGGCCATCGTTATTAATCTGCAGGTATTCAAAGTCGACGCTTTGGTTGTACAGGCGATCGGTACGCACCGACATCGAGGTAGCGTCGTTGCGGATCTCGCCACCGGGCTGCTCGATGTTCTCGCGATTCAGGGCGCTGACGATATCGCTAGGGGTAATGCCTCGGCCAGCCATCTGGATGGGGTCCAGCTCCACATACATCACTTGGTTAAGCGCGCCGCTTAGCTCCACCGAGCTGACCCCGCTGACCAGACTTAAGCGGTCAATCAGGATACGGTTGGCGTAATCGGTCAGCTCCTGGCGATCGAGTAGGGTGGAGTTGAGGTTCAGGTAAATCGAGGGCTCACCGCTGCCGTTGTCTTTGGACACCACGGGGTTGTCGGCTTGATCCGGCAGGCGGTTCTGCGCCCGCGCGACCGCGTCACGTACATCGCTCAGGCCCTCGGTCAGCGGATAATCCATCTCAAAGGTCACGGTGGTGCGCGACATACCGGGGCGAGAGGTGGACTCTAGCTTATCGATGCCGGAGATACCGGTGAGCTGATCTTCAATCACCGAGGTGATCTGGCTGTCGATAATGCTCGCGGCCACGCCGCTGTAGCGGGTGGTAATGGTGACCACCGGGTTTTCCACATCGGGCATCTCCCGAACCGGCAGTTGGCTAAACGAGACCAAGCCAAACACACACAGCAGCAGGCTGAGTACGATGGCAACAACCGGGCGTTTAACCGAAATATCGGAAAGCAGCATTAGCCTCGCGCTCCTTGTGCTGGGCGTTGGCGCTCGCTTGGCTCGCCTTCAGCGGCTAGTGCCAAGTCGTCGACCTTCGCGCCATCACGGATATTCACCAAGCCTTGCACCACAATCCGCTCGCCGCCTTGCAGGCCTTGTTGAATAAGTACCGCGTTGTCAATCCGCTGGCCCAGTTCCACCTCGGTGCGTAACGCAGTCTGCTGCTGGTCAATCACATACACATAGCGGCGGGTACCCGAGTACTCAATTGCTTGCACCGGCACCATCGGTTGCTCGGCGGTGGGGAGCGCCAGCGTAGCAGAGAGCAGCATACCCGGTTTGAGAAGCTGCTCTGGGTTATCAAAGGCAATACGTACGCGCAGGTTCAGGCTGTCGCTGTCGACGCGTGGGTCGATGGCTTGCAGCTCGCCGCTAAAGTGGCGGCCTGGCCATGCACTGCTGGTAGCCTGAATCGGCATACCGATATGTAGTTGGCTCAGGTAGCGCTCGGGGACGTTGAGGTCGAGGTGCAGTTTGGACAGGTCATCGAAGCTCAGCAGCCCTTGGTTGGCATTAACCAAGCTGCCTTCGCTGATATCAATCAGGCCAATCACGCCATCGAAGGGCGCACGCAGGCTATAGTCTTCAAGCTCGGCTTGAGCTACATCCAAACGCGCCAGGGCAATATCAGTTGCGGCTTTTTGGGCATCATATTCCGCTTGCGAGATCGCTTTACGGCTTAGCAGCAACTGGTATTCCCCCAGCTTACGTTGTTCGTCTTGGTGGAAGGCGCGCGCCTCATTGAGCTGAGCCATCGCCTTGGTGGCATCCAACTGAATCAACAGCTCGCCTTTTTGGGCGCTCTGATTCGATGTGAGCGGCAGCGCTTCGACCTTGGCATTCACCTCAGCGGCAATCTCCACCGAACGGGCCGCATCAAGCGTGCCGATCAGGTTGAGCTGCTGGTTGAGTTGGTGGCTTTGCACCTCTTCGGTCAGCACATTGAGTACCCGCGCTTGACGACGCTGCGGCGCAGCCTCAGAGTCGGCGTTGTACCAAAGTAAGGCAATAAGTGAGAGCGCCAGAACTGGCGGGATGGCAAATCGTAACCACATAGTTTGAACCGCTTAAAGTGAATGCTGGAGTATTGTACTTGGGTGGCGGGGTTGGTGCTGTCAAGAATTGTAAAGAAGTGAAAATGTCATGTAGTTGTGGGCAGTTAGCTGTGCTGGCTGTTTGGTTTTGTGTGTGTTGATGGGGGGATTGGGGTTTATTTTTCTTTGGTGTTGTTGGTCTGCGTTTCGCCCTGACGGCGACCTACTTTCTCTTTGCTTTGGCCAAAGAGAAAGTAGGCAAAGAGAAAGGCAACCTCGGGGCTGCTTGCTTACTGCGTTCCGCACTCCAGGCGGGCCCGAATTGAACTCGCTTCGCTCAGACAGCAATTCGACCTTATCCGCCCTACGCTTCCGGTACTCGTCGCAGCCCAGAGGGACCGGGGAGATCGCTGCATGGACCTATGAAGCGATCTCCCCGTTACGAGTTACAACCTTTCAGTTACTATTTTGAACAGACAGCCCTCTGATAGTATTCCTTAGTACCATTGATGAAGGATTAAACAGTTAAGGCACGAGGAATAGCAGATAAATTTTACCATATACACTTGTTTTCAAGCTGAGGCAGCTAGATAAAGTTTACTATTGATAAGCTAGCTACCAAAATGAAAATGAAGTCTGGCGAGTTTGAGGATTTCACTTAATCTATAACCAATTATGTAATAACATGCTTTCCCAATTATAAGTTATTGCATTGAATTCAAGAGGTTAGCGATGAGCTTGCACACGAATCTTAGAGGTCGACTTAGAAATACCTCTTTGCCAAGGAATCACGGCTTGATGCCTGTTTTTGAAGCGGTTGTTAATTCTATTCATTCTATTGAAGAAAAAGGCAACATAGACCAAGGCAAAATCACTCTAACCATTATTCGTGAACCACAAGAGGAGATGGATATTGGTGGTGGGTCTTGTGCGCCTATTCTTGGGTTCAAGGTCGCAGACAATGGCTGTGGCTTCAACAACGTAAACTTTAACTCCTTCCAGACCTTAGACTCTGATCACAAGATAGATAAAGGGTGTCGTGGTGTTGGTCGCTTACTGTGGCTTAAGGCATTTGACCAAGTAAGTGTATCAAGCATTTTTTCTGAGCAAGGAAACTTTAGCCACCGTGAGTTCGCATTTAACAGTAGCAACGGCGTACATGGCGATAAGGTTACGTCATCAGGGCAGAATCAAACTGGCTCTGTAATAACACTTGATGATTTTGATAAGGCGTATAGAAAAGCAGTCCCATCAGGTACTGCAACAATTGCCAATGCGTTGCTAGAGCACTGTTTGTGGTACTTTGTTCGTGAAGGTGGTGTGCCTCAGATCTTTGTTGAAGATGGTTCAGAATCCGTCAGTCTATATCAGTTGTTTGATACTCACATGCACTCACAAGCTGCGCATGAACAGATTGAAATTATTGGTGAGACGTTTGAGCTTACACACATTAAGTTTAGGGCTTCGGTTAACAAGAAGCACCAACTGTCTTTATGTGCTGCTAACCGCTTGGTAAAAGAAGAGGGGATTCAAGGCAAACTTCCTGGTCTTTATCAGAAAATTTCTGATGACTCTGGAGAGTTTGTTTATACCTGTTACGTATCGTCTAAGTTCTTGGATGACAACGTTCGGGCAGAACGAACGTCATTTGAAATAGCGGAAAGCTTTGATGGTCTCTTTGCTGACCAAGAACTTTCACTAAAGGTAATTCGTGAAGATGTTCTTAAGAGAGCACAGGCTTACCTAGAAGATGTCTTAGAAAAGAATATCTCTGCGGGTAAGCGTAGAGTTGATGAGTACATCGTGACCCAAGCTCCTCGTTATCGTCCAATTACCAACTACATCGAAGAAAAAGACCTGATTATTGATCCAGATAAGTCTGATAAAGATGTTGAGTTACATCTTCATGAGCAGTGGTATGCAGTAGAACGTCAGTTACTGTGCGAAGGTCAGCAAATCATGACTCCGAAGTGCAATGAGCAAGCGGAAGAGTATGAAGAACGTGTTCAGAGCTATTTACAAAAAGTAGAAGACTTGAAAAAGTCTGACCTAGCTAACTACGTATCGCATCGTAAAGTGATTATCGATTTACTAGAAAAGTCTATCAAGCGTACTTCTGATGGTAAGTATGCCAAAGAAGAAATCATCCATGAGCTAATCATGCCGATGAGGAAAGACTCGAGTGAAGTCTTCTTAGACTCTTGTAACCTATGGCTAGTTGATGAGCGACTAGCATTTCACAACTATCTAGCATCCGATAAACCTCTTTCTACTATGCCTATAGTAGATACTGACAGCGGTAAAGAACCCGATTTACTAGCGATGAAAATCTACGATAATCCAATGTTAGTATCGGATAACAAGTCGATGCCGCTTGCTTCAATCACTGTGGTCGAAGTAAAACGCCCGATGCGTAATGATGTTAAGGCTGGAGAAGATAAGGACCCTATTGAGCAAGCACTTGGATACCTAGAGCGAGTGAGAAATGGTGAAACGAAAACACCCCAAGGTCGTCCTATTCCACATGCTAGTGACATTCCGGGTTATTGCTATGTTATTGCTGACCTCACTCCATCTTTGCTTAAGAGATGTAAGATGCTAGACCTGCAAGTCACTCATGACCATCTAGGCTACTTCGGTTACAACAAAGGATTTAAAGCATATATCGAAGTTATTTCGTTTGACCGTTTAGTTAACATGGCGAAAGAGCGCAATAAGGCATTCTTCGACAAGCTTGGCTTACCAATGAGTTAGCAATTTCCTGAGCTGAAAAGAGGACGATCCAAGTTAATGGTACCTTAAAACAGCAGCTCCAGATGCGCTTATTTATTAACAGTTACGATTGACAACGAATGCGATAGCTCTGAGCTATCTCATTTCTGCCAACATATGATATTTGGTTAATGTCCAGAAATCGCTCCTAGAGGACATTAGCCCAAACCGCAAACTGAGATATGGCAAAAGCCACATAGGCTAATTGATAGCACCCAGTGATGTCATATCGTTTCTCCCATCGACTACCGACCTGAGTACTTCTGTCGTTATGCAGCACTCTCACGCTGCGCTACTATCGGCAAACTTCCACTGCCCGTCTCTACATGTAGAATCGTTAGCCGTCGCACGATTGCTCATGGCATACTGATTTGCATGTTGTGGATAATCTTATTTCTCTTCATCACATTATGCGTTTTCCTGCCGGGGTTTTGGGTCAAGCATGTGATGAACAAGTACAAGCAGCCTGCTGATCGTTACCGTGAGCAGGGGAGTGGTGGTGAGCTTGCGCGCCACTTGCTGGACCGCTATGGCCTGCAAGGCGTTAGCGTCGAGGAGACGGCGGTTGGGGATCATTACGATCCGGTTGCCAAGGCGGTGCGTCTGACGCCTGACAACTACTCGGGCCACTCGTTAACAGCCGTGACTGTGGCCGCCCATGAGGTAGGGCATGCCATCCAGGACTCGCGAGGTGAGTCTTTGTTTTTAGCGCGGCAGAAACTGGTTAAGGCAGCCATGGTCGGTGAGCGTTTAGCTGGCATATTACTGGTGGCGGCTCCGCTTATCTTGGTGCTAACCCGCCTTCCGCATGCTGGCGGGCTGATGATACTGATTGGCGCAGCGTCTATGGCGCTGGCTACCCTGGTGCACCTTGTGACCCTCCCGGTTGAGTTTGATGCCAGTTATGGCAAGGCACTGCCTATCCTGATAGAAGGCGGCTACCTGCATGATGGTGACCAGGTGCACGCAGAGAAAATCCTCAAAGCAGCGGCGCTGACCTATGTCGCTGCCTCGCTGGCCAGCTTGCTAAACCTCGGGCGTTGGATCGCAGTGCTCCGTCGATAATGACTGTGTTGTGTCCTAACTCAACGTTGCAGTCTTCACCAAATACGCAGGTTCGCGCTGCACCAACACCTCCCCCTTACGCACCGAATACAACACCTCACCTTGCTGTTGAATCACTGACAAATCATCGCTGCCTTGCAGAATAATGAAGTTGGCGGGTTTGCCGACTTCGATGCCGTACTGTTCTTCGACTTGCAGGGTTTTAGCGCCGTTCTGGGTGATGAGATCCAGTGCGGTGGATAGGTCGCGGTAGCCCATCATATGGCAGATATGCAGTCCGGCATCGAGTACTCGCAGCAGCTTGCCATTGCCGAGGGTGTACCACGGGTCTTGGATGGAGTCTTGGGCCAGGCACACGTTCATACCGGCTTCGCGTAGCTCTTTGACGCGGGTGATGCCGCGGCGCTTGGGGAAGGTGTCGAAGCGGCCTTGTAGGTGAATGCTTTCGGTGGGGCAGGAAACGAAGTTGATCTTCGATTTCTTGAGCAAGCGGAACAGCTTAGAGCAGTAGGCGTTGTTGTACGAATGCATGGCGGTGGTGTGGCTGGCAGTGACGCGCTCGCCCATGTCTTGCTCCAGCGCGGCGGTGGCGAGCACCTCTAAAAAGCGCGAGGCTTCGTCGTCGATTTCGTCGCAGTGCACATCAACCAACAGGCCATGTTTTTTGGCCAGCGCGACCACCCAGTGCATCGACTCGACCCCATACTCGCGGGTGTATTCGAAGTGGGGAATGCCACCGATCACGTCGGCGCCATGCTCAACCGCTTGTTCCATCAACTGCTTACCGTTGGGGAAGGAGCAGATCCCTTCTTGAGGAAAGGCGACGATTTGCAGCTCGACCGCTTTAGAGAGCTTTTCCTTTAAACCGGCGATGGTTTTTAGGGCGGTGAGCGATGGGTCGGTTACGTCGACGTGGGTGCGGATGTATTGCACGCCGTTCTCAACCAGCAGCTGCACGGTTTTCAGCACCCGCTGCTCGATATCTTCGGCGGTGAGCATGGGCTTGCGCTCGGCCCAGCGTTCGATGCCCTCGAACAAGGTGCCGCTTTGGTTCCAATTGGGTTGGCCGGCGGTGAGCACTGCGTCCAAGTGAATATGCGGCTCCACAAAGGGGGCGCTGAGCAGGTTGCCTTGGGCGTCTATGGTGTTGCTGATGGTGTCGCTTTCTGGCGTGGCGGTTAGCGTGTCGCTCTGCGGCTCAATGGCGCTAAAGCAGCCTTGTTCAACGGTGAGGCTATAGAGCGATGGTTGGCCGCGAAGGCGGGCGTTAATGATGTTCATAATTATCCTTATTCGTTAACTACGCTGGCGCTGGATGGCGAGGGGCTCCATCAACAGGGCGTTGTGCAACTCTAGGCGTTGCTGAGCGTGGTTGAGCTGGCATCCGGTCAGCGCTTGTACCTTGCTCAAACGGTTATGCAGCGTGTTGCGGTGAATATTCAGCTCTTGGGCGGTTTGTCTGAGCGAGCCCAAGTTGTCGAAATAGCAGCGCAAGGTGTGCTTGAGCTGGTTGATGTCGGATTGTTGGTTGGCAAACAACGGGCCTAATCGCAGGCGGCAAAAGTCTACCAATAGTTGGCTGTCTTCTACTGCTGCGAAGACCCGGCTAATGCCCAAGTCGAGGTAGTGAACAATCGCGTTGTGTTGCTGCAGTTGAGCGAACTCGGCGGCTTGTTTGGCTTGCTGGGCGGCTTGTCCGAGCTGGACCCATCCGCTCAAGTTGGCGCTAATCCCGAGGTGAAAGCTGAGCTGTTGCAACTTTAGATGCTGGCGCAGTCCTTGCCAGTGGCTGCGCTGCTGCTCGATAGAATCATGTTCTGCTAGCGGCAGTAGCAGGTACCAACCGTGGTGATATTCCAGCGGCGGGTAGGGGCTGTGAACAGCCTGTAGCCACTGTTTTAGCTGGAACAGCCAGGCGCTGAGCTTGCTCTCACTATGCTGCTCTGGCTGGATTAGGGCTATCGCCATGGGCTGGTCAAGCTCGATGCCCAGATCGCGGGCACGCTGCTGCGACAGCGCCGAGAGTGAGCTGGGGCTGTTCACCACCTCGCTAGCAAAGTGCTGGAGCGAGTGGCTGGAGAGGTTGTCTTGGATCAGGGCGTTGCAGATGAGCTCGGTCACCCTCACCATCGGCAAGGAATAGGGCTGCTCTAGAATCGCAAAACCCTTAGCCTTGGCATAGTCGAGCACGCTCGCAGGGATGCTCTCGATAAACTCTGAGTCGGTCAGGATTACGATTCCGGCGGCTGATTTCTCCATCGCCTCATCGATAAGCTGGCAATACTCCGCCTCGCTGCGTTGTAGATTGATGCCAGTGACGAACACCAACTCACCACCTACCAGCCAAGGCGCCAGTTCGCGATTCTCAGCCAAGTATGGCCAGCGGATCGCTTGTTGGGACTGCTCGCCGGTGAGCAGCTTGATGCTGCCTAAACCGGCGATAAGAGGGATGTCACGAGCGCGTAAGGTCAAGGGGACTCCTAACTGACTGAAGGCTTGGCCGCGGGTTGAGCAGAGCGGATGTACAGCAGTAGCACATAGAAGCTGGCTGATACCGCAATCCCCACCAGTGGCGCAATCCATGGAGAGAAGTAGGCCGCCGCAGAGCCGACCGCATAGGCACTTAAGCCACAGCCATCGAAGGCCGGCAGCTTAATGCTCTCAAGCGCAGGCGGATTGCCGCGGTGCTTAATCCAAAAGTCGGCCATGATGATCGCGCCAATCGGCGGGATAAAGGTACCCAGCAAGATAAGGAAGGGGATCAGCATGTTGTACATGCCGAACACCGCCAGCAAGGTGCCAATGCCTGCGCCCGCAATGGTGATGGTACGGCGCTTGTCGGTGCGCAGCAGGTTACAACCGGCGGCGGCAAAGTTGTAGATAGTGTTGTCCTGAGTGGTCCAGATGTTGGCGAATAGCATCAGCACGGCAACCAGCATAAAGCCTTGGGCTACCAAAACATCCACGATGTCGGCTTGCTGGTAGATCATCGCGCCAAAGGCGCCGACAAACACCATCAGGCCATTACCGATAAAGAAGGCCAGTAGGGTAGCGATCACCGCGATACGCCCGCTCTTGGCAAAGCGGCTCCAGTTGGTGGCTTGGGTGCCGCCGCTAACAAAGGTACCAAACACCATGGTAATCGCTGCCGACAAGGCCATACCGTCAGTGGGCTCGATATTACTGAGCTGCGCGAGGCCGCCAATGTCGACACTGCCTTGGTAGATTGAGATACCGATAAACGCCAGCATCGCCGGCACCGAGACCTTGGAGAGCAGCGCCAACGCTTGATAGCCGATAAAGGCGGTCACACAAAAGGCAAAGCCAAAGAAGACTATCAAGGCGGTGGTATAGCCCTCTGGCAGGCCCAGCAGCTTCACCAAGATGATGGCGATGGTGGCGGTGCCCCAGGCGTACCAACCAATCTGGGTAAAGCCCAACACAAAATCAGCCAGCTTGCTGCCCTGTTCGCCAAAGCAATAACGGCCGAGCAATACCGAGTTTAAGCCGGTTTTTGATGCCACATAGCCAAGCCCTGCGGCATAGCTGCCCAGCAACAGGTTGCCAATCAAGATAATCCACAGCAGCTCGCCAAAGCTAAACGAGGTTCCAATTGTGCCACCTGCCCACATGGTGGAGGTGAAAAAGGTAAAGCCGAGCAATACCACAGCGGTGGACCAGAAGCCCTTGCGGGCCTGCTGCGGTACCGCCGAGAGGGGGTAGTCGTTGGTTTGACTCATGTTGTTAACTCCATTTAGTTGCGGCGACAAGCGATAGAGCGAGTTGTCACACGGTGCGATGTTGTAGTCCTTGTTACTGCCGTATTGCTCTCCAAATGCTGTGCCAACCACGCCTATGAGTATTGCTGCGAATGCGTTGTGCAGTGGGTGAATTTTGTACTGCTAAAAATGTACCACATGCACAGTTTGTGGGGAGGGTGGGAAGGCGTGGCTCGGCTTGGCTGAATCAGCCGTGGGCTGTTGCACTAGATCAGCGCGAGCTTGCCTGAGAATGGGGCGGCAGTTGGCCTATACGATGGGCCTTAAGATACTGATAGCAAGGGAGTTAAAGCGTGTCGAAAGCTAGCGCTAGGCTGTGCGAGTAGAGGCTGTGGCAGGTAAAGCCCACATGCAACTGTTGGCGGTGTTTCCAGCGAACACCAGCCTAGCTAAGCGAGCTAAGGGTTGTGCAAGATAGCCAGCAAGAGCTGCTGGCTATCAGTCGAAGTAACGGGCTGAAGTCACAGCCCTATTTGCTGATGGCTTGTTAGCGTGCCGGAATATTCGCTTAGCCCTCGGGGCGCATACGCCAAGCGGCCCAAGCGGAAATCAGCAGGCTTAATAACACTATGCCTGCCAAGGCAAGTTGCTTGCTGGCCTGCTCATAGCTAAGGTCACCATCTAGCCACAGTTCGATGTTGCCATCGTGGTTTTGATAGTCGATCACCACCCCGTGCAGCGATTGACGCTGGTAGGCTTCAAATCTCTCTAGCATGCCGTTATACCAATGAGTGAAATAAGTTTTGAAGCCAACGTTGTCGCTATTAATTCGTTTGCGCGCATCGTCGGCCTGTGTCTCTTTGCTGAGAAAGTGCAGGGTGACCTTTGCACTTTTTTCAAGGCTTAGGATTTCAGAACTTGGGGATTCCGGGTTTGTAGCAGTAGGATAGTCCGCGAACTGCAGGTGCCTAAGCTTGTCATAGATACTTGATTTGAACTGACCGTCAATCCAGGTAGAGTAAGGTAAGTCTACGTAGATGTATTGGAACTCTTCATAGCTCTGTTTGGAAAGCCCGCTCATGTGCTTCCAGCAAGCGGCGTTATCATCGCCACAGGCATTTCCTGAGAGTTTGGGGTAGAGCTCGATAAGCCCCTCTTTAATTACTTGGCACTTCTCTAAAGCGAACTCGCACCATTCGTTCAAGGTAGTGACAGCATGATAAAGTTCAGCGCCTTCCCAGTAATATCTCGCATCGCTCGCGCGAAAGTTTTGGCCCGTGACGGTGGCTTGCATCTCCAGAAAGCGTAGACGGTCGAGTTGCTCGTCATTTGGCTTTGGTCTAAATGGCCTTGAATCAAGCAGTTCTCCCAAAGCAACTAACTCAGGGACCATTTCTTGGTATTCGTGGCTGGGGTCGACCACGCTGCTCCGACAAAAGGTTTGGGCATTGTTGCTATTTTCTAAGGGGTCGATGCATTTTCGCGGTTGCGCCATCTTTAGTTGCAAACCAACCGGCATGCTCTCGGGCCAGCTATCGTCACCGGCAATCGTTAACTGTTGGTCTAGGCTGGCGATCAGGCCGTTGATTTTAAGTTGTGGCCAGCTAACTAAGGTGGTTACGGCAAAGGCCAAGCCTAGCATACCCTTGGCAAGATACCGATATCTGGCTTTGTCCTTAGAGGCTGGTGGGGCACCCAGCCCATCGAGGTGGGTGTTTCTCACTTGCAGAAGGGTATGACTCGGCGAATGATATTCAAAGTAGATTGAGACGCCACACGGCAGATGATGCAGCCAGCGTTTATCGGCGTTAAGTCGCAGGCGTTGATCACCGTTAAGGCCGGGCATATCTACTAATAGGCAGTCCGCGAGCTTGCTCACTTCCGTAACGGTGGCCTGAATACGGATCACTTCACCGCTCGTTTTGCCAGGGCGCTTGACCAGGTAGAACAGCCCCCCTGAGGCTACGATGGCGATGCCGCTGAGTGCCAACAGCAGGTACAACAGGCTAAAGCTCATCTCGAATGAGTGTCCGATCGTTATGATCAATAGAGCTGCAGTAAGTGTAGGCAGACAGAATGCCTTTGCCTCCAGCCTCTTTGCTAGCGTGTTGCTCTCAGCATCGCTCAGTTCGCGCTTGCCTAACAGGCGGCTGCTGGGCTTGGGCGCCGCGCTTGCGCTGGGTTCAATGCTGTCTGGCTCTGCACCCTGTGAAATTGCCTGAATCGTGTCGGGGCTATCGGCGCTGTCGCTGCCTACGTCGGCGTGCTCTTCACCGTATGCGGGGTCAACCTCCAGCTCCTCGAGTGCGTTTGCGAGGTAGGCTTGGTCGTTGACCGATAGCGCGATGGGGAGCTCTTGGCCTTGCAGCTTGATCACCTCAACGACGTTTTGCCCTTCGGCCTTTACCGCCGCAGCCATACTCGGTGCAATCAGTAGCATCACGACATCATCGATGAACACCGACACATCGTTGTCGTCTTGCTCTACACGGGCCTCGCCCGAGACCTTGCGCACACCAAAGTCGGCATCATAGGGGAAGTTGAACACTTCATTGATGACATGCTGTTCTTGTTCAGTGATGGTTCGGTGGGGAGCTTGCTGGGTACCGGTGGCGATCCCCTCAAGGATCCGTTGGTTACCCTTCTTTATAGCGTGGTTGTAATAGAGCCTAGCTATCCAGCTAATGAGGATGGCTAGGTTTAGCAAGATGAAGATGATTTCCATGGATTATTTTGGTCTATTTACTTGCGGGTGCACATTCTCTTTCCCGATATAAATATATTCAAATCAATTGTTTATGATTTTGTGATGAACGTGCTCGGAGCTAAAAGTTGGTGGTTTTTGCCGATTTTCAAAGGTATACGAGGCGGTTTGCGGTATACAGGTGACCACCACTGCATTTGATACTACTTCCGGCCAATCCAAACCTCTGGGTTGTCATACCAGCACCTAGGCCAGCTTTCTGATGAATACACGCTGAGTTGCTTGATAGAACTGAACACCGACTTGTATTCACAGTCCGGGAATAGTTGGCCCCTACAATATCGCTGTAGAGTTGGTTGGAGAGGTTGGGTAGGTTGAACAAGTTGAGTAGCCGGGAGAGGGGCTGGCCGAACACTCAGCCCCGTTTGCCGATGGCTTGTTAACGTACCGGGATGTTCGCTTGGCCCTCTGCATACACGCGCCAACCTGCCCACGCCGCAATCAGCAGGCTCAACAACACCAAGCTCGCCAACGCTAGCTGCTTGCTAGCATGCTCAACGCTGAGGTCGCCATCTAGCCACAACTCGATGTTACCATCGTGGTTTTGATAGTCGATCACCACGCCGTGCAGCGGTTGACGTTGGTAGGCTTCAAACATCTCCAGCATATGGTTATACCAGCTAGTGAAATTACGTAAGCGCCCCATGCGATCATCATTGATTCGCTTGCGCGCGGTGTCGGCCTGCGGCGCATTGCTTAGATAGTGCAGGGTGACCTCTGTGCTGTTTTCTGCGCCTTTAGTTTCAGTGCCGTTATGCCCCTCAGGGTTACTCGCTGTGGGGTAGTCGGCGAACTGTGTGTGCGTAAACTTGTTCAAGATATTCGATAGGAAGTTACCAACAACGGTGCTCGAATAGGGAAGTCTTAAGTAGATATGTTTGAACTCGTCGTAGCTCTGCTCGGAGAGTTCGCTCATATGCTGCCAGCATGCAGCGTTATCGTCACCACAGGAGTGCCCTGAGAGCTTGGGATAGAGCGTGATAAGACCTTCTTTAATGGTTTGGCACTCATCGAGAGAAAGCTCACACCACTGGTTCAAGCGGATGACAGCTTGATGTAGGTCTCTACCTTCCCAGTAATAGTTCACATCACTCGCGCTAAACCTTTGGCCAGTGATGGTGGCTTGCATCTCCAGAAAGCGCAAATGGCTGCGCTGCTCGCGATTGGGCTCTGGTCTAAATGTCTTCGTATCAATCAGTTCCGCTACAGCAGCTATCTCAGGCGTCATCGTCTGGTATTCATGGGCAGGGTCGACCACGCTGCGCTGGCAAAAGACTTGGGCATTGCTGCTGTTTTCTAATGGGTCGACGCACTTTCGCGGTTGCGCCAGCGCTAGCTGCAAGCCTATCGGCATGCTGTCGGGCCAGCTGTCGTCATCGCCAATCGTTAGCTGTTGGTCAAGGCTGACGACCAAGCCGTTGGTTTCAAGTTGTGGCCAGCTAACCAAGGTTGCCACACCAAAGGCTAAGCCCAGCAAGCCCCCGGCAAGATACTGATACTTGGCTTTATCCTGAGCGGCTGGTGGTGCGCCGAGTCCATCGAGGTGGGTGTTTCTTACTTGCAGCAGGGTGTGGCTCGGCGAGTGATACTCGAAGTGGTTTGCGACACCACATGGCAGGTGATGCAGCCAGCGCTTGTCGGCGGTAAGTCGCAGGCGTTGTACGCCGTTAAGGCCCGGCATCTCAACTAATAGCCTGTCTCCAAGGTTGCTCACCTCCATAACGGTGGCCTGAATACGGATGACCTCACCGCTCATTTTGACCGGGCGTTTGGCCAGGTAGAACAGCACCCCAGATGCCGCGATGGCGATGCCGCTGAGCGCCAGTAGCGTGTATAACAGGCTAAAGCTCATCTCGCGTGAGTGCCCGATCGTCATGATCACGAGCGCGGCAATAAGCGTAGGCAGGCAGAATGTCCATGCCTCCAGCCTCTTAGTTAGCAAGTTGCTCTCAGTATCGCTTAGCTCGCGTTTACCCAACTGGCGGCTGGGGGGCGTAGCTTCCTCGGCAGCTTGCGCCGAATCCTGCGCCGAATCCTGCGAAATGACCGGATGTGTGTCACTGGTATCGGTAGATACAGCGTCTACTGTTGCGCTAGCGTCATCCTGTGCGTGGTCAATCTCGAGCTCTTCAAGCGCGTTACTGAGATGGGCTTGGTAGTTCACGGATAACGCGACGGGGAGATCCTGACCACGCAGCTTCATCACTTCAATGATGTTGGTTCCTTCAGCCTGCACTGCTTCAGCCAAGCTTGGGGTTAAAATTAATACCGCAACGTCGTTGATGAACACCAACACGTCATCGCCACTTTGCTCTGCATGGGCCTCGCCGGATACTTCGCGTACGCCAAAGTCTTCATCATAGGGAAAGTTGAACAGCTCGTTGATGACATGCTGTTCTTGCTCGGTGATAGTTCTATGGGGCTCTGCCTGGGTGCCTTGGGCAATCCCCTCTAGGATACGTTGGTTGTCTTTCTCAACAGAGCGGTTGGAAAAGAACCTGCTGATCCACCCAATCACGATGAGCAGGTTCAATAAAAAGATAATGAATTCCATGGATTTTCTTTGGTCTATTTACTCGCGGATAGCCATTCTCCTTGTAGCTATAACCATATTCAAATCAATTGTTTATGAATTGGTGATGAGCTGTGTCAGGCGCTGAAAGTGGGTGGTTTTTGCTGATTTACGTGGGTATTAACAGCGGTTTGCGACAAACTGGGGACTAGCTCTGCGTCTGATACTATTTCCGGCCATTCCAAAACTCTGGGTCGCCATACCAGCGCTTTAGGCCGCCTTTTCTGTTGAATGCGCGCTGAGATGCTTGATAGAACTGAACCAGCCAAAAGATCACGATTGTTGCATCTAACCACCACCAAATTGAGGTCGTAAGCCAGCGCCTAAACAAAGCCAGCGTTAACAGAATGAGCGCGCAAATAGCGGCAACTTGCAATACTCGCAATACAAGGGCTGTGTTGGCAATCGCAGTTATGGAGGAGTTGCCTCTCTTTAGGCCGCGGATGGTATCAAACAACCATGACTCTGTTTGCCAAGCGGCCGCCCCTGTAATGGCGAAGGTCGCAAGTGCCACCCCTCCGTTTACAAACAGTGAGCAGACAAATCTGATGAGCGTTATGTGAAAATAGTCCATAAGTGGGTGATTACTTTAACTTGGGGAAAGGGTATGCGAGCGCAACTGAGATGCGGCGACACAAGTAAGGGGTAACGCTGTTCATTTAATGTGATTAATTCTTCTCAGGTGCTTCTAAAATATTCGACTCAACAATGATACCCGATAGCTGTAATGGGCAGAATCTAAACAGGGCATAAGCTTGGACGCGGGCTTGGTCGCAGTGTAATATGCAGTGCACGTTATCGCATATTAAATAACGGCGACTAATAAATAACCTCAACACCTACACCGCTCGATACCTCAAATGAAACTCAGACATATTGCTTATGTGGCCGCAATCTTATCAGGGCTGCTCTCTTTCTTTTCTCCGCAGCTAGGAATTGAAATACCCAATCTAACCGGACCTTTGTCGGGAAGGTTAATCTACCCCATGCTCTTTTTCATTGCGCTGGAGAAGTTCTTTCCCAAGGCGTTCTATGCAAGAGATGATGCGCCAGATACGACCTACCTGCTCAATTGTATTCACACTTCAACTGTGATGATTAGCTCGGTATTTATTACCGCGATCGTTTGGCTGAAAGTTTACCCTTATACATTCAACCTTCTCTCTCACTTTTTCTTTAATCGATATGCTCAGTCTAAGGGCTTTATCAGTAAGTTTGGCGAAGCGCTGCTCGCCTATCTGTGTGAATTAGCATTACCTCTGCTTGTGCTGTTGGTGATTGCTTACATCCTGATGCGCCTGCTGAATGTGTATGCGCTCAAAGCCGTAGGAAATGCCAAGAGTGAGGAGGCCGCGACGAAAAATGTCCGCTACCTCCATGTGATGACTTACTTCCCCGCTGCAGTTCTCTTTGGACACTCGGTGTCTTTATGGATGCAAGCGATACTCAGTAAGTTTGCGTAGCCTTTCCTGAGCGCTCAGGTCTTTTTATCTTCCCGGGTATAACAGCACACATAGCCGGTGAAGATGGCAGTCACCAAGATAATCCAAGGGTTGGTATAAAAGATCGCCGATCGTTCTAGAAACAACAGCAGTAGCACGCACAGCAACATTGACGTTATGGCATGAATGTAAAACCCTAGGCGTGTTACTGCAATGGTGGTCTTGATGACAACAAACAAGTGGACGAGGGCTATCAAAGAGAAGGTAATCACTTTCGCGATAAACTCAACGACATAAAGTAACATGGGAAAAATGCTGCCAAACACCTTGGTGTACAAGCTGTAGAACATAGACATAAAAATCTGATCTAACGGCGCTTTCGATTGATGCCACTGGTAAGTTGATTGACGCCTTGAGGCTGATGGGTCGTAAGCGAGAACCGCGTCTATGAGGCCGGTAACATTCTGGTAGCTTGCCGTGCCAGTCTCTTGTATCACCAACATGATGTGCTCGAAGGATTGAACAAAGGTATGTTCCGGTACTTTGAAATAGGTCACTGGAACCAACCCATGGATATAGCATACTTCGAAGTCTGATAAGAGGTTGGTTATGTAGCTTGGACATTCCATAAATAGCATATCAACGGTATGCAAAGTGCTGATGATAATCGCCAAAAGGATCAGTATTATCCAATTCTTATAATCCATAGTAAGCCTTGATTCTTGTGTTTTCGTGGTTGCTCTAACTACTAAGAGTGAGCGTTGTTTGGAGGTGTAGATGCTGTATATGTTTGCATCAACTAGGTCGCAGAATACTGCTTCAAATAACATGTAGGCCGGGGCTGACCTGAGGCGGCAAACCCATCCTCGTGCTTGCTTATCTTAAAGCCAAGGCTCTTATAAACGCGTATCGCGTTGGCGTTGTCATCTAACACGTGTAGCGCGCTTGATCCTTTCAAGCGATTGATATAATTCAGTAAGTTTGAAGCGACACCACACCCTCGGTACTCAGGCTTGGTACAAACATTCGATATGTAGATTGTTTGGTCATCGAAGTACTCGTTGAGCGAGTAAAAGTACTCGTTAAACACGTACTTTTCTGTGTCTGTAAAAGGCACCCCTTGGGCTTGGTAGGCGGATGCGACAAGCTCCTTAACCCAAGGGCGCTGTTCGATTAAGCACACTGATATACCGGCGATTTGCCCATCGATGTCTGCCACCAGGATGTTTGACAGGCAATAGGGGCCGCAGTCTACGCGGATCAACGCTGCAAGAATGGCGATCGCTGTATCTCTGCAGCTTGCGATTTCAGGGTAGATGATGGGGTCTGTGTCGTAGACTAGCTCAGCGATGTCCAACAGGTTGTCACTGGAGTTAGCGTGTCTGATTTTTATTCTGCTTTCGCTCATATTATTTGGACATCTGTTCATAGACTTCGGTGTACCGCAGTGATGAGCTTTCCATCAAGATAGGCATGTTGTTTTTCTTTTTAAACAGCTCCCACTGTTTGTGAAGGTTAAAGCAGCCTTTGTAATACTCGGCCTCTGGCACCAGCTCTATTCTCTGCACTACTGGGTTGTTAACCGCTAAGAAGAAACGATAGGAGTAGAGGTTGTCCATGGTCTCTATATTGAGTATCGAGTTTTTCACTAAGGGTGAAAGCGCCTCAAGGTATACGATGTAGTTAATGAGCTGCTGTCGGTCCATGTCTTCAACTGCCGAGTCGGGAATCACACCGTTGCGATGCTGCTCGAGTATCTGTTGCACATCGGTCAGGTTGGAGTCGAAGATAAATTTGCTGTTATATCCGAGTAGGAACTCCGCTTCTTTCAGATCGCAGTCGCGTTTTAGTTGGATCCATATTGAGATACCGGCAACGATGGTAGCAACGGTGACAAAGATGGTGGATGCGGTATGCAGGTCACCCAGTCTTGACCAAATGATGTAGTAGGTGGTGACTAAAAAACCAAATATATGAAGTTTGTATTTTTTTAAGTTCATGGTGAGGTATAGAGATTGGTAGAGAGTTATAGTTTTTTGTTGTTTTTCTAAAGCCGCCAAGAGAGCAAAACCTATGCTTTCTTTGACTGGCGAATAACATTATCTAAATGAAATAAAAACGCTTAATTTTCATTCTAATTAAGACAGCCATTTTACCATTGCCAGTAATGGATGAAATCTAATTCTGGACGAATCTTTATTGGGGCAAAGGTTAGGGTAAAAATTAGAGCAAACGATTGGCCAAATTATAGCCATTGGTATGTGTGGAGTTTGGCTAATAATCAGCCACTCCAACAAGTGTGTATGTAATTTGAACTATTTGCAGAAGCTGCAAATGGTCATGGATTATTCTTGGCAGATTTGCCACTATTTCCGGATTCTGTTTTCGCGTATCCACATGAATATTTCCCCGCTAAAACAGTCGATTAAGTATGCAGTATAGGAAGAAGTGGTTTGATTTTTTGGGATGTAAAACGACTAGCAAGAGAGCTAAACGATGGGAAGATCAATGAAGCAACCAAAGCCAAGTACTACCTGGCAACATTGGTTATTGTCACCTTGTACAATGGTTATTTAGGGTATTACATCGGCTCTCAGGTCATTTATCTGTCGCTAGCCCGTACCCTGTTACTGATTGCTGTCTACTGCTGGGGTGTCTTTGATGTCTATTGCAAAAGTCGGGCGTTGGCAGGCCCTTCAGTGCTCGATAACTTAGGGGTGCTAGGGTTCCCTGCGTACATTCGCTCCGTTGTTGCGTTCTGGACCGGATTGATAGTTTTGTACAGTATCGATCCTTTTCTACGACTTCCGGATTGGCTGCTGATAGGGCTTTACGAGTTTCTGGCTTTGGCCATGATGGTGGTGCTTTTCCGCTCGATATCGAAAGGTGTGGCGAGCTGTATCAAGTAATGGGATCTGCATTGACAACGCGCTAGAGAGCTGCCTGCCACCCACGCGCGGAGGTTAAGCGCGTAGGCGGTGGCGAAGATTAGCTGATCCCAGAAACGGGCCGCAATACTGCTTCGTTTTTCATACCCGAACAATAGCGAAGCTAACCAACAGTGGCAGGGCTCCTCAAGCTAGTGGCTGCCCAACGCTCATCTTGCAAACGTAGTTATTTGCTTGGGACAAGGGAGGAGCAGGCTGCTTCTTCTTTTAACTCATCTAGTCTTTTGGCGTAGCTTTGGAATCTCCCCCTCTTATATAGATCCCGAAAATGATGAGAAAGATTATAAAGCCTAACATCAATGCGCTATCTGTAGGGTGAACGTAAACCGCGTTGTAGTACCAGCGGTAGAGAGTGTTTGCATAGCGCTTGCGATGGAGGTCGATGGGCTCACGTAGTGCTGGCTGCAGTTGATAAACCTGCTTTAGAAGTGGCATATCGTTCATTATTGGCGTGGGATCTGCACCTGCCTCAAGTAACGCTGCTACATGCTCGGCACAGCGGTAGCTTTTCTCGCTGGCAAAGACAAGTGGCGTTTGTCTTTGATGATTGGTGGCAGTGAGGCTGGCACCCGCTTCTAGCAATGTTGCCAAGGGAATCGTGTTATTGCACCTCTGGCGCAGCAAGTGGTGTAGCAAGCTCTCTTGCGGACCTTGATCACTGCGTGAACTCGGCTCCGGCATGCGGGTGTTAGGATCTAGCCCTAGCTCTATTAGCAGGCTAAGTTTTTTCCCTTCTCCACTCAAACTGCGCTTAAACATCCGTTGCCAAAGCTTATTTAGCGGGTCATCACTGTCATTTTCAGCCTGGCGCTGTTTAAGAGCAGGCCAAGCTTGTTTGAGAAGCTCCGAGCGCTTGCTGGAGAATGCACCGAACAGCCAAGCGGTTAGCAAATCAGACTCTTCAGCTAATAGATATTGATAGCTGTTGGCGTGCTCGTCGTGGGCTTGCATAAAGTCATAGCCGTACTGATGCAGCAAGGTCCACATTTGCGAGTGGTTTCTACGAGCACTTAGCGACATGTCCAGTAGGCTGCTGTGCTTATGGTTGCGGACGTTCACATCGGCCCCTGCTTGCAGTAGTATCTGCGCTTGCTCGTAACGGCCGTTTAATAAGGCTAGTGCTAAAGGGGTTTGGCCTTTGTCATCAGCAAGGTCTAGCTGTTCAGGAAACTGTTGTAAGGTCTCGCGCAACAGGTTGGTGTCGTTATTTAATGCCAGTTCCGCGATTAGCGGAAGGCCCCACCGGCCAACGAGATGCGGGTCCAAACCTAGCTCAAAAAGTTGCTGCAGAGTTGATGAAGTTACCTTATGAATTGCAGAGATTGCTGGGGTGTGCTCCTGCTCATTCTGTAGATTTAGATCGGCTCCGAGCTCGATCAGTAGCTTCACCTTGTCCATATCATTATTCTCAATCGCTACCCTAAGCGGACTGCGGCTTGAGCTGACGATATGATTTACATTAGCGCCAGCGTTAACAAGCCGTCTGATAAACACTTCGTCACCGTATCTAACTTCGCCAATCAACGCTGAGTCGTGATCGACTGGGTTCAGCTCTGCTCCTGCAGCTAGCAGCAGCCTAAGGTTTGCTTCAGATGCGTAGTTTGCCGGTTGAAGGCGTCGACCTGTCCCGCGCTCAGTGTATTCTATGATGTTGGGATCTGCTCCGTGAGCCAGCAGCAATTGGGTTACTGCGCTATCTTCTGCGCTGACCGAGTGATGCAAAGGGGCCAAGCCGTAGCCATTGGCATGGTTCGGGTCTGCACCGGCTGCAAGTAGCGCTTTTGCTAGCCGGTAGTTATTGTTTTTGGTGGCTGCCATTAGCGGGGTGTCGCCCCACAAGTGTTGAGCGCCATTGAGGTCGTGTCCATTTTGGCGCGACTCCTGGTTAACATCGGTGGTGGTTTCCAGAAGTTTCAGCGCCCGTTGCTCGTCACCGTATAACACCGCGGCGTACAGGGCGCGCAGTGCTTCGTGATCGGCCAAGGCTAAGATGTCATCTAGCAGCGGGTGCTGTTTGGCAAATGCTAAGGCTAGGGCGGTGCCGTAGTCGCTTCGATAGTTGGCGGTGTCAGGTGTCAGAAACCACGCTGGGTCGACGCCTTCCATTGGCGAGTTGATCTGATTATAGAGGCTACCTGCGGGATCATCAGGGCTTAGTCTAGCGCCTGCGTGGTACAGTTGTGCGACGTATTTAGATTCGTATTGTTGTGCAGTGTAGAGAATGCTATGACCATTGCCTGGCTCGAAACTGGCTCCATGCTCAAGTAATTTACCGGTTAGATCATAGTCTTTATACCTCAGCGATCTAGAAAGCAGTGACCGGCTATTAGGCCCCCAAGAACCCGCGTGTACAAAGTCTAGCGGAACACCTATCTCAAGTACGTTTTCGACGACGTCCAAGTTGTCTTGCAGTGTTTTTTTGTCAAAGTAGTAGTGGAGGAGTTCGGCGAGCTTATCGCTATCGGCCCCTTTGGCGATCAAATGCTGGGCGATGGTTAAGTTACCTGCGATGGCGGCAGCGACCAACGGTGAGTGAGGCCTCAGGGAATAACGACTATATCTTTCGATATCGGCACCGGCGTCCAGTACGACATCAATCAATGCCGGGTTGTTGGAAAAGCGCGCAATGAAGTGGAGTAAGCTTCCGGTATCCGAGTAAAGGCCTTGAAGGCGCGGACTCAGTCCGAACTGGTCACCCAACGAGTAAAGGCGATCGGGATCCACTCCATCCTCAGTGAGCGCTTGTTGTAGGCCTGCAAGGTCCTCTTCCAGCAAAAGGGCTAGGACAGGGTGTTCGTTCGCGACATATCTAAGTCTGGCCAAATCAAGGGCCTTAGGCTCAAAGGTGCTCTGGGCAAAAACCGACGTTGTCAGTGAGATAAAGCTGGCAAGAATAATGGCTGGAAATAAGCGAAAATAACGAGGATAACTTCGAGAAAACATTAAGATAAACAAGTAGCTATATGTAGTTGACGCGATTATGCCTTCGAAGTAACGGATTGGTTAGTGAAATTAGTCTCTAATTTTTATCTATAGTCGCGTGGTAATAAGCATGCGGCCGACTCGAGTTGCCATCGTGCATTTCGTCAGCAAACGTTGGTGTTGTCGTTGTGTCGTTAGGAAAAGTCAGGCTTTGCTAGAGTGATGGGGCGTGGCTATCGGATTTACAGGCGACAGCGTGGTCTGGGGGAGCCTCAGAATGATAGGGATAAAAGCTAAAGGGCAGCCTTTCTAGCTTAAGCTTCGCCATTTCAGTGAGAAGTGAATTGAGCCTGATACATGTGCATGCCGGGTTGTGGCATTAGAGAAGTAATTGCCGTATAAACAAGTGCTTACGTTGATTAAATTGCTATGTTTTAGTAGTTTAGTCTGCATTCTGAGCTGAAAGTAGATGATTCTATTGATCAAGTCGTTAATTACGGATAGAGAGTCATCAATCCCAGTCTCTTACCAAAGGAAAGCCAATGCCTTCGCTGTTTAAACCTGCTCCCATTACCTTGCTCGGCGTAGTGCTGAGCTCCCTAACTATTCTGGCTTATGCTACCGAAACCCAGTATCAGCTCGTTTCGGCAACCCCTATTGAGGAGCCAAGTACGTCAGATATTATGGTTAATATAGAGAGTGACCAAGAGTATGCGGCGCGCCAACAGGCTATTCAGGAACTCGTCACTCGATTTGATATCGACCTTTCAAGGCCGTTGCGCTTGCGGGAGGTGCCAAATGATGCGCCTCGTGGCATCAGCACCTCCACGGTATTTTATCCAACTAGGAGTGCTGACCTGGAATATGGTGTGCAGGTGGCTGAGCTGAATGAACGCTTTGTTCGAGCAACTTGGAGTGTTTATCAAGCCCATCAACTTGAGCCGCTGTATGGTGAGCAAGCCAACCTAGCGGCTGATGGTAACGACTGGCGGCTGTTTTCGCTGGAAGGAGAGATTACCCGCTCAGCCAATGGCGACGATAAGCGCAGAGAACTACTCACTGAGTTCGCACGGGTAATTCTGGCGGAAGAGCACTGTTTAACCATCAAGTCGGTGGCTATCTATAGCTTTGGTCATACGAGTGCTACAGCCTTTTGTGGTAACGGTCTGGAGATTAGTCGCTCGATGGAAGAGCTTGAAGCTGGCGTAGTCATTGATGATCGTCTTCGTTCTACTACCATGTCTCGGTCAGCTCTTCGAACATTGAGCCAGTAACTGCTTCGTTAGAGTACAAGCCCTGTGGTTTGACTATAGGGCTTAAACGTAAACTCTGGCAATGACGATGGCTAGCTCTCCGGTGCCTAAATCTGCTAGGCCTCATCCTCACTCTGTCTAATCCCCGCCAGCTTATGCCAATAACCGTTCACCGTATCGGGTGTGGGGAAGGGGCGGTCTTTGTCGTTTTGCTGGCGGAAGGCCTCTAGATGCTCGATGGTGTCGATGCCGATGGGGCTGAGTCGCAGCACATCCACTAATCCCCCCATGCTGGCTTGGTCGTTGATCAGGTCGTAGCAGTCATTGGAGAGGGTTTGGATGCCGTTTAGCCGGAATAGCCGCTGTTGCTCTTGGCTGACGATTGGGCGACCTTGCGGGTATTTAATGCAGCAGGTCTCGCATTCATCCTTGGTGCGGCCTTCAGACTGGGCGGTAAAACAGCGGGCGGAGTAGGCCAGTGGCAGGTGGCCGAAGGCGAACACTTCCACCTCGAACTGCTCGCGAATACCAAGGTTGCTGCACTCATCGAGTAGTCGAATCAGCCAGTCGCGGCCCAGTTCCACCGGCATCACCCAGCGTTGCATGCCTTGCTTGACCAATAGCTTAAGGGCTGAGCCGTTATAGATATTCACCGAGGGGCCACAGACAAACGGCACCTTGGCCTGCTTGGCCAGATCGATGGCGCTGAAGTCGTTGGCCTCAACGATAAAGTCGCCGTTATCGACCAAGGCCTGCATATTGCGCAGCTCGGAGGGGGACTCAATCAATGCCATGGTGGATAGCACCACCTGCTTGCCGGTTTGGGCAACCTCTTTGGCAAGATCGAGCCATTGCCCGTTGCGTAGCATGCGCCGTTTCGAGCAGACGGTTTCGCCCATATAAATCACGTCGGCGTTGCTGGCTTTGGCCAGCTGATAGAACTCCTCAACTTGCTTTTTCGGCCAGTAATAGAGGATGGGACCTAGTGCATATTTCATGAGGATCTCCTATTGCCATGACTTGGCGTACGCGCCGAGGGTGGTTTGGCTCCCCTCTGAAAGCTTAGCCAGTTGTTCCATCCATTGCTGCTTTGGCTGGAATGTCGATTCAGATTGCTGATAGGCGTCGATGGCCTGACGCCACACTCGGGTCACCTGCTCCACATAAGCTGGGCTGCGTTGGCGACCCTCGATTTTCACTGCCGCGATATTGGCGGCGAACAGCTCGGGGAGCAGCTCTAAGGTGTTCAAGCTGGTGGGCTGCTCCAACACATGACCGAGCTTACCGTCTACCTCAAAGCGGCCCTTGCACAGGGTCGGGTAGCCCGCAGTTTCATTGGCTTGATAGCGGTCAATCAGGATGTCGTTAAGGCGCGACTCCAGCCCTTGTGGCGTCTCTTGCCAGCGCACAAAGCTGGCGGGTGAGCAGGCGCCTACGGTGTTGGGCGACTCACCGGTTAGATAGGAAGAGAGGTAACAGCGCCCTTCGGCCATCACACACAAACTGCCGAAGGCAAACACTTCCAGCTCCACATCGGGATTGGCGCGCGCTAGCTGTTTAACTTGATGAATCGATAGCACCCTTGGCAACACCACCCGCTTTACATTGAAGTTACGGGTATAGAAGGCAATCGATGCGGTGTTGGTGGCAGAGGCCTGAACGGAGAGGTGCAATTCTTGGTCGGGGTAGCGCTCGCTGGCGTAATCGAGCAGGGCAATATCGGCGAGGATCAGCGCCTTGGCGCCCATGTCGACCGCTTTGTCGACCGCATCGAACCAACGCTGGCTTTCCTGCGGATGGGCAAAGGTGTTGATGGCCACATGCAGTTGGCGGCGATGCTGCGCCACGTAGTTGACCGCTTTATCCAGCTTTCGACCGGTAAAGTTGAGCCCGGCGAAGTGGCGGGCGTTGGTTGCGTCTTTAAAGCCGATATATACGGCGTCCGCGCCATTGTCCACTGCGGCTTTCACGGCGGGAAGTGAGCCAGCCGGACAGAGTAATTCCATAGTCTTCCTTGTGCGTGAGATTACTGTTCAACCTAGCATGCAAGTGAGCTGGGCTCAGCGGCTTGATCTTGGCTAAGAAAAATCCAAAGGAGGCGAATAAATCAGCACGTCTTCGCCGTGTAAGTTGAGAAATGTGCAGTGGGTAGACATTTTTACCGATCGCGTTGCGGCTTTTTCTGCTGCGTCTTTCACTGAGATAGGCGGTCATTTGGTGCTCAATTAATCAACAAAAAGGCATTTTGTTGAGTGATAAGTTGATTGCTCGATGCGAAGATGCAAATCTGGTGTTTGCCCAAAAGCGCGACGATTGAGTTCCTCAATCGACTTACATATTGCCAGTTAATGGTGATTTTCTCTGGGAATGGCTTTTGGCAAATGATGATCAAAATACTACAAAATGTAACAACCTCACCCAAGTAATACCCCTAAAGGGGTATATAAATGCCTGATATATAACGATATACCTCTTTAGGGTAGTTTAAGGTTTTGATTGATTTACATCATTCTTTGACAGTTGTTAACAATTACAATGCGGTTTGTAACAGGAAACAACGTCGTAGGAATGATATGAGCAAGCAACGCTTGGTAGTAGTTGGTAACGGTATGGTCGGTCACCGCTTTATCGAAGATATGGTGGAAAAGGCCGGCGGCGAAAATTATCAAATAACCGTCTTCTGTGAGGAGCCGCGGGTCGCTTACGATCGGGTGCATCTCTCTTCGTATTTCTCTCATCACACTGCGGAAGAGCTTTCTCTGGTTAAGCCTGATTTCTACCAGAAACATGCCATTGAGGTGTTGCTGGGTGAGCGCGCCATCAACGTCGACCGCCACAAGCAGATCGTCTACTCTGCCTCGGGCCGCGAAGTCGCCTATGACAAGCTGATTATGGCCACCGGCGCCTACCCCTTTGTTCCCCCCATTCAAGGCAACGACAGTAAAGGTTGCTTTGTCTACCGCACCATTGAAGACCTGAAAGCCATTGAGCTATGCGCCAAGCACAGCAAGCGCGGTGTAGTGATTGGTGGCGGCCTGCTCGGTCTGGAAGCGGCCGGTGCGCTCAAAGCGCTGGGTATCGACACCCATGTGGTGGAGTTCGCCCCCAAGCTGATGGCCGAACAGCTCGACCAGGCCGGCGGTGATCAACTGCGCCGTAAGATTGAGCGCATGGGCGTGCAGGTTCACACCAGCAAGAACACCCTAGAGATTGCCGCCGAAGGCGAGAGCTGCCGTAACACCATGCACTTTGCCGATGGCAGCCACTTAGAAACCGACTTTATCGTATTCTCCGCCGGTATCCGCCCGCAAGACAAGCTGGCCAAGCAGATGGGGCTGGAGATCGCGCCGCGCGGCGGCATTGTGATCAACGATTTCTGCCAAAGCTCTGATGACAACATCTACGCCATTGGCGAGTGTGCCTCATGGAATAACAGCTTCTTTGGTCTGGTGGCACCGGGCTACAAGATGGCTACCGTGGCGGTGGACCACCTGCTGGCCGATGGCGCTGCGCCAAACAGCCAGTTTGAGGGGGCCGATATGAGCGCCAAGCTCAAGCTGCTGGGTGTGAAAGTAGGTTCGATTGGCGATGCCAATGGCCGCACGCCGGGCTGCAAAAGCTATGTCTACCAAAACGAAGAGGCCGAAGTCTACAAGCGCCTGATTGTGTCAGAAGACAACAAAAAACTGCTGGGTGCGGTGTTGGTGGGCGACACCTCCGACTACGGCGACTTGCTGCAACTGGCCCTCAATGAAATTGACCTGCCAGAGCACCCGGATGCACTGATTCTGCCTGCCCACGCGGGCGGCGAGAAACCGGCCTTGGGCGCCGATGCGCTGCCCGATAGCGCGGTGATCTGCTCTTGCTTCGATGTCACCAAGGGCAAGATCGCCCAAGCAGTAAGCGAGGGGCACCACACGGTCGCTGAGTTGAAGGCGGCAACCGGCGCGGGTACTGGCTGTGGCGGTTGCCTGCCGCTGCTTGGCTCAGTGCTAAACGCGGAGCTGGCCAAGGCTGGAGTGGAAGTCACTAACCACCTGTGTGAGCACTTTGCTTACTCGCGCCAAGAGCTGCTGCACCTTATCCGCATCGAAGAGATCAAGAGCTTTGACGCGCTGCTAGAGAAATACGGTCAAGGCTATGGCTGTGAAGTGTGTAAACCGGCGGTGGGCTCGATTCTAGCCTCGGTATGGGGTGAGCACATCCTTAAACCCGAGCTGGTGAAGCTGCACGACACCAACGACAACTTCCTCGGCAATATGCAAAAAGACGGCAGCTACTCGGTGATCCCGCGGATGGCCGGTGGTGAGGTCACCCCGCAAGCGCTGGCAGCGCTGGCGCAGGTGGCAGAAGACTACTCGCTGTACACCAAGGTTACCGGCGCTCAGCGCATCGGCCTGTTTGGCGCGCAAAAAGATGACCTGCCAGCTATCTGGCAGCGGCTGATTGATGCGGGCTTTGAAACCGGTCAGGCCTATGCCAAGGCGCTGCGTATGGCGAAAACCTGTGTCGGCTCCACCTGGTGTCGCTATGGCGTGCAAGACTCGGTGGGTTTGGGCGTGAAGATCGAGAATCGCTACAAGGGCATTCGCACCCCACACAAGATGAAGTTTGGTGTGTCGGGCTGTACCCGCGAGTGCGCCGAAGCCCAAGGCAAAGATTTAGGGATTATCGCCACCGATGCGGGCTGGAACATGTACGTGTGTGGTAACGGTGGGATGAAGCCTCGCCATGCCGATTTGCTCGCCTCTGACCTTTCTGAGACGACCCTTATCCAGTACATCGACCGCTTTATGATGTTCTACATTCGCACCGCCGCACCACTGCAGCGCACCTCGGTATGGCTCGAGAACATGGAAGGGGGTATCGACTACCTGCGCGAGGTGATTGTTAACGACAAGCTGGGCTTTAACACCCAATTGGAAAGTGACCTCGCCAAGCTAGTGGCCGAGTACCGCTGTGAGTGGGCCGACACCCTCGAGAGCGAGCGACAGCTAAAACGCTTTAACCACTTTATCAACTCAGATAAGCGCGACGACAACCTGATGTTTGTTGACGAGCGCGAGCAACATCGCCCGGCCAGCTTCGAAGAGAAGCAACGCACGCTGCAAGCTAAAGGCGACATCTTACACCTAGAGCTGGAGGCATAATTATGAGCTTTGAAACTGTCTGCCATATCGACGATATCACCCCCGGCACTGGTGTATGTGCATGGGTTAATGGCAAGCAAGTGGCGCTGTTTCGCCCAAGCCGCGATGAGCAGGTGTTTGCCCTCGACAATATGTGTCCTTTCGGCAAAGCCAATGTGTTATCGCGCGGACTAATTGCCGAGCACCAAGGTGAGCTATGGGTGGCCAGCCCACTCAAGAAACAACGCTTTAACCTGCAAGACGGCCGCTGCCTGGACGATACCAGCGTGGCGGTAGCCAGCTACGCGGTAGAGCTGCGCAATGGTGAGGTGGCGGTACAAGCATAACGTGGGCTCGCGTTTAAGAGCTAGGTCAAGGATGACGGAGAGTTAATAGATTAAAGGCTTCTTGCCGACCGAAGTGAGACACGGGAGGAAGCGTTGATGGGTTACTTGAGATGCAGGAATCGACAGTAGCGTGGCGATGCGAGGGAGCCTTTCCCTATTAACTTTTCTTTTTATTAAAATTTGGGAGTGACATTGATGTCTGATTTAAAACCGGCCGAGTTCGTTCAAACCATGATCGACGTAGGCGAAGCTAAAGTAAACACCAGCACCCGTGACCTGATCCTACGTGGCACCATGGCTGGGGTCATCCTCTCTCTCGCTGTTGTTGTAGCGATTACCACGATCACCCAAACCGGCTCCGGTGTGGCGGGCGCTCTGGTGTTCCCAGTGGGCTTTGTGATCCTAAGCCTAATGGGCTACGACCTGGTGACTGGTGTGTTTGGCCTGGCACCTCTAGCCAAGCTGGAGAACCGCCCGGGCGTAAGCTGGAAACGGGTGCTGCGTTGCTGGGGCTTAGTTGGTCTGGGTAACCTGATCGGCTCGTTGCTGGTGGCCTATTTGGTGGCGGTGTCGCTAACCATGAACTTCGCGATTGAACCAAATGCAGTGGCGCAGAAGTTTATTGCGGTCTCGACTGCGCGCACCGTTGGTTTTGAAAACCTCGGCGCCAATGGCTGGATCACCTGCTTTGTGCGCGGCATCTTCTGTAATCTGATGGTGTGCTTGGGGGTCATCGGCAACATGACTGCGCGCCGCGTAACCGGCAAAGTACTAGCGATGTGGTTCCCGATCTTCATCTTCTTCGTGTTGGTGTTCGAGCACACGGTTGTGAACATGTTCCTGTTCCCACTGGGCATGCTGCTTGGCGCAGACTTTGGTATTGCGACCTGGTTGAACTTCAACCTGATCCCAACCATCTTGGGCAACATCGTCGGTGGCCTGCTGTTCACCTGTATCCCGCTGTACCTGACCCACGCTAAGACCGCGCCATCACTTTCTGCAAATGAGCAGGGCGTTGAAGAGCAAGCCGACTTCTCGCCGGCGCTGGGTGGTAAGTAACCGCACACTGAGCATGTAAACGCGTCGCTGACGCGTTTGGCAACAACAGCCCCGGGGTCCCAAGCTCGGGGCTGTTTCTTTCTAGCGTTCACTGCGTATTGCAGCCGACTCACCTAAGAGTTTGAGCATATCTTAGAAGTAGCTGGTTGTACTCAAGCTCCTAAGTCACTGTTATGCTAGCAACCCTATGATTAGCAAGTGTATTCGCGTAAAAGGACCTTACCATGTCTGACTCTTCCTCCGTTGTCGCCAGTAGTAGCAAACCCGGCTTGGTGTCGTTGGTTGGCGCAGGCCCGGGCGATCCTGACTTGCTCACGGTAAAAGGGATGCGCGCGATTGAGCAGGCCGAGGTGTTGGTTTATGACCGCTTGGTGTCCGATGAGATCTTGGCGTTAGCAAGCGATGATGCTGAGCGTATCTATGTGGGTAAGAAGCTGGACTTTCACTATGTGCCACAGGATAAAATCAACCAAATCTTGGTCGATAAGGCGCGCGAAGGTAAGCGGGTGGTGCGCCTTAAAGGCGGCGATGCCTTTATCTTCGGTCGCGGCGGTGAAGAGCTGGAAGTGCTGGCCGAGAACAACATCGCCTATGAAGTGGTGCCCGGGATTACCGCTGCCACCGGCGCATCGGCCTACGCCGGTATTCCCCTTACTCACCGCGACCACGCCCAAAGCGTGCAGTTTATTACCGGCCATATTCAAAAAGACGGTCAGGAGATCAACTGGCAGTCGGTGGCCCAAAGCGGCACCACCCTGGTGTTCTACATGGGCCTTAAACAAAGCCCCTACATCAGCCAACAGTTAATTAGCCATGGCCTGGCCGATGATACCGCCTGCGCAATCATCGAAAATGGCACCCGCGACAGCCAGCGAGTATTCAGCGGCCCGCTCTCAGAGCTGGGCAACCTTGCGGCGCAAGCCAAAAGCCCGGCATTGATCGTGGTGGGCAGCGTCACTAGCTTGCAGCAGAAGCTGGATTGGTTTGGTAAGTAAATACGCATACAATCAATAGACTCATTTTCGGCAATCGCTGGAGGGCGTATGCCATTCACACCCGTCCATATGGGACCGGGCATCCTTATCAAAGCACTACTGCAGGGCAGCTTTAGCCTGATGATCTTTGGTTGGACCCAAATCGTGATGGATATCCAGCCGCTGTGGGTACTAATTAGTGGCGAAGGTGCCTTGCACGGCAGCAGCCATACTTGGCTAGGCGCCACGCTGTTGGCGCCGCTGGCGGCCTTAAGTGGCAAGCACCTCTCAGAGTTCGGTCTGCGCCTGCTGGAGCTGTCATCGTTCACCCCAATTAGCTGGCGAACCTGCTTCGTTAGCGCGTTTATCGGCAGCTATAGCCATATTCTGCTCGATAGCGTGATGCACTCAGATATGCTGCCCTTTTATCCCTTAAGCGAGGCCAATGGATTGCTGGGTCTGGTGTCTGTCGCCACGCTTCATAAGTTCTGCTACCTCAGCGGCGCGGCGGGCATGGTGTTGTATGTGCTGGTGCTGGCATGGCAGAGAGCCATAGAGACAGAGAGCTGAGAGCCAGAGAGCAAGTAGCTAATTTAGCCCTCTATCGAGCAACTAAACGGGAAGGACCCTGATGAAAAGACAACGTCGTTGCTGTATCGCACTTTACCTCGCCGCTTTAGTGCCACTTTTAAGCGCCTTACCGCTTGGTGCCGCTGAACCTGGACAACTTGCAGAGCAGTTGCTGGTGGCAGAGCGGCAGCAAACCGCGATTCCGGTGTTAAGTGTGAGCGAGCCTGAGATGGACCTCGCCAAGGCCTATCAAGTACAGCAGGCTTATGTGGCCCACCGGCTTCAAAGTGACACCTTGGCTGGCTTCAAAGCGGGGCTGACCGCCAAGCCGGGGCAGCAGCGCTTTGGCCTGAGTGAGCCGGTGGCGGGCGTGCTGTTTGCGTCTGGGCGCTTGGCAAACAATGCGCGGATCGCGCGTTCCGACTTTGGCCAACTGATGATCGAGACCGAGCTCGGTTTGCTTCTGGCGAAACCTCTGCGCCATCCGCTTGAGGACATGGCTGCTTTGAAGAGTGCGGTGGCGGCGGTGGTGCCGGTGATTGAGCTGCCGGATCTGGGCTTTGCCGACCTTAAGCAACTTAGCGGCGTGGATATCGTGGCGGCCAATGTATCGGCGCGGCGCTTTATTGTGGGCGAGCCCTTGGCGGTTGATAGCGAGCAGCTTAACCAGCTTAGCGTGTCGCTAATGATGAACGATCAGGCGATTAACCATGGCCACGCCAGCGATGCCATGGGCGATCAGTGGCAGGCTGCGTGGTGGCTGGCCAACACCTTGCTGGCGCAATACGGTGAGCTGCCAGCCGGTAGCCTATTGCTGACCGGGGCACTGGGTAAGATGCTGCCCGCTAAGCCCGGGGAGTACCTTGCCAGCTATTCGATAGGGCAAGACAAGCTTGGGCAAGTGAGTTTTCAGATAAGCGAATAGCACGTCATTTTGAGGGCGGCTACAGGCCGATAGAGATGTAATGGACGCGCTGAGCGCATCGGCAGTCAAGGAGAGCATGATGAAGATAGCTAGCTGGAACATAGAGTGGATGAACCACTGGTTTACTGGCGATAGTGGGCCGGCGCAGTGGCGCAGCGCTGCGCAGATCCGTGGTGTGTCTGATATCGATAGTCTGGCTCAGCGAGTGGCTGCGGTGATTCAAAGCATGGCTGCCGATGTGTTGCTGATCCAAGAGGGCCCAAGTCGCAAAGCCGAGTTAGCGCTGTTCGTCGATGACTACCTTAACGGCGATTATGACATCGTTGGCCCATCGGGCAGCGGTCAGCAAAAGCTCTATGCCTTAATTCGCAAAGGCGGTGCGGTGGTGAGTTTTGAGCGGGCCTATTCAAGCGGTGAGATAGATTTGGATGCGTCGTGGAGGGTGGGCATAGACGGCACTATCTTGGATGGCCGCTTACAGTTGGAAGAGTACCAGTTTACCCGTGCTCCACTCATGCTGGATATCTTCGATGGCAAGCACACCATCCGAGTGATCAATCTGCACCTCAAGTCGAAATACATTCACAAAGGGCAACGAATGTGGAGCAACCCAGAAACCCGCCCGGCGTTTATCGTGGAAGCGGTTAAAGTGCGTCGACGTATCTCCGCGGAGGCGATGCGGATACGCGAGTACCTTAACGAGCTAATGGAACAAGACGATGAGATGCGGGTGGTGGTCTGCGGCGATTTCAACGATGGGCCGGGTACCGACTTTTTTGAGCGACAGTACCTCACCCATAACCTGGTAGCGACGATTGCCGGAAACCCCTGCGCGCCGCGGCGAATGTTCCGCCACGGCTTTGCCGACAGAGTCGATAAGCGAGAGAACTTCACGGCGATCTTTGATGACTTTATTGATGAGGTTAATGGGCGCAAGGTGCTGCTCGACCATATTCTGGTTTCACCGGGGCTTTACTGGAAGCTACGTGATGGCACCATCGACCACCAAGCCTTTGCCTTGGGCGTGGATAACACGCTGCCTGGCTCGCGAGAAAAGCTGCCCAGCGATCATCGTCCGCAGTGGGTTAGTTTTGCCTAGCTAGCGTGTTTACCCTTTAACGCTTTAGCGTTTTAACCCATTAGCCCTTTAACCTTTTAACCCTTTAGCGCTTTAACCACAGATACAACCTAGCCGGCAGCTGCTCCTCGTTATCGCAGCTGCCTTGTTCTAACAGTACGAAACCGTGCTTCTCATAAAATCGCTGCGCGCCTTGGTTGCACTCAAAGTTATGCAGTTGCAGCGAACCCTCACTGTGCTGCTTGGCAAGACCGAGTAAGCGGCTGCCGATCCCGCGATGTTGATAATCCACATGGATGTAGAGCTGGTGCACCCACATGCTGTCATAGGCAATAAGCCCGAGCACCTCATCGTTTTGTTTGTCGATGGCCAGTGTTACCCGGCATTGCTTGGCAAGGTGCTGGTCGAGAAACTGTTGGTGTTGTGCAGGGCTATGCAGGGTGTCGACGATCCCTAAGGCGCGCTGCTTGCTGGCGCGCCACATGGCCACGGCCTTGGCGGCGTAGCTGCTGCGATATTCGATAAGCGAGATGCCTGCGTGTGAGTAGAGGTGTGTGATGGTATCGCTGCCTGAAAAGCTATATATTCCGTCAACACTATATCAAGCCTCGATTAAATTGAAGGTGGCTGCAGATGACGCCCTATGCGACCCTGCAGCTCAGCGCAACAAGGACGTACAATGAGTCACACTCTCCGCTGGGGCATCCTCGGCACCAGCTTTATCTCCGGCGTAATGGCCGAGGCCATACAGCTCGATGGTAGCAGCGAGCTTTACGCGATTGCCGGGCGCAGCCCCGAGCCGCGCCAAGCGATGGCTAAGCAGTATGGCATTCCGGTTCAGCATGACGACTATCAGGCGCTTATCGACGATCCGCAGGTGGATATCGTCTATATCGCGCTGCCCAACCATGTGCATCACGACTATGTGGTCAAAGCCGCGCAAGCGGGCAAGGCAATCCTCTGCGAAAAGTCGCTCTCGGTGGATATGCCCAAAACCGAGCTGGCCTTGGCGGCAGTCGAGCAACATCAGGTGTTCTTCGCTGAAGGGCTGATGTATCTCAACCATCCCTTGATTGCCACGCTGTGCGAGCTGGTAAACAGCGGTGAGATTGGCACGCTGCGCGCTATCTCCGCTCAATACACTGCCGCGATCAGCCAGTTTGTTAATCCGGGCAGCAAAGGCGCGCTGTTTAATCTCGGCTGCTACCCGGCATCGCTTGTGCACCTGCTGCTCCAGCAAAGCGGAAATCTTAGCGACTACCAGCTCCAAGCCACTGGCCGACGCGGCGCCGATGGCAATATCTGCGACAGCGCCGCCACTATTCAGTTTGCCAATGGCATCACCGCCCAGCTACACACCGCCGAGGATTACGGTCTGCATGCCAGCTTTAGCGTGCTGGGCGACAAAGGCAGCATCGAGCTGTTAAATAACCCATGGCTACCGAGTAAAGAGAATCGCTTGCGGGTGCGCCACTATGAGCAGCCTGCGCGCGAGATTTGTGTGGACGCTGAGGGCGATGGCTTTCTCTATCAAGTGCGAGCAATACTGGCGGCGCTGCGCGCTGGGAACAAACAGCTAGCGCGCCCTGCAGCCGGATGGGAGGACTCGCGGCAGATTATGCAGCTGTTGAGTGATTGGCACAGTGCTGCCGAGCTAGCAGGTTGAGCGTATATCGCATCGACACAATCAGAAGCAACAAAAAGCCCGGCAATTGCCGGGCTTTTGAGTCTAGAAGCTTATTCGCAATTACAGCTTAGTCAGCCAGCCATGCTTATCTTCGGCCTTGCCCCACTGGATATCGTTCAGTGCTTGGCGCAGCTTCATGGTGGTCTCGCCGGCTTCGCCGTTGCCGACGGTGTGCTCTTTGCCGTTGTGGATCAAGGTGCCCACTGGGGTCAGTACCGCGGCGGTGCCGGAAAGTGCCGCTTCACAGCCGGGCTTGGCGGCGCGCTCTAACAGTTCGCTCACGCTTAGTTCGCGCTCGCTGACGGTCATGCCCATATCGCGGGCGATGGTCAGGATGGAGTCGCGGGTTACGCCGTGCAGGAAGCTGCTATCCAGCGCCTTGGTGATTACCTCGTTGCCATCTATAAGGATAAAGTTGGCGGCGCCGGTCTCTTGCACATCGCTGTTCGGGCAGAACAGCACTTGGTCAGCATCGACGCTGGCGCGGGCTTGGTTAATTGGCTCCAGGGCGCTGGCGTAGTTACCGCCGGATTTCACCATTCCCATATGTGGGGCGCAGCGCATGCCGTGCTCTTCCAATAGCAGGCGCAGTGGTTTAGCACCGGCGGCAAAGTAGTCGCCCACCGGCGATAGCAGTACATAGAGTAGCGCGCTATTACTTGGCGCAGCGGCTTTGCCAATGGCAGGCTCGGTGCCGATAAAGGTCGGGCGGATATACATCGAGCCGGGAGGCTCTGGTACCTCATCGGCAAACTGGTTGACGATGTCAGTGACCATTTGGTTTAGCAATTGTGGCTCGAATGCTGGCAGGCTAAGCAGTTTGGCAGACTGGGCCATACGGCTGACATTGGCATCCATACGGAAGATTGCGACGCTACCATCGGCATGGCGGAAGGCTTTCAGGCCCTCGAAACAGGTGCTGGAGTAGTGAAGTACGTGTGCACCGGGGTGCAGAGATATGCTGTCGGAGGCGACAATCTCGCTGTCACTCCATTGTTGCTCTTCGTATTTAGCTAATGCCATCTGTGGCATAAAAACCGTGCCAAATGCTGCCATATTGTGTTCCTACAATTATTTAAAGCCTCTCCGGGCCGAGCTTGTTTTGGTATCGAGCGAAGTGAATGCTGGAGGGGAGCAGATCTGCGTGCGCGGTGCTACGGGCAGTTCCCAGGTTGGCTTGGGCCAACTTCTCCATAAATCGGGATCGCTGATGGGTTATCGAGTATGCGGTTTAAACTCGCTGCGATCAAGCCAGAAACCTGTAATTGCGGCGGCTAGTACAGTGATAGCTTGTCTAAGGGCGATTTTAGGCAAAAACCGGCTTTTAACTGTGGCTTTAGCGAAACTGTTAACGATTATTGACACTGAGCGGACTGCACTTTGATTTAGCGCACAACAATGGCGCTATTCGAGGCCTAGACTGAGCGATGTATTTTTAAGCAATAAGGAAGATGCGTGCTCGACTCGATCCAACAGCTGCTGGTGGCACAGATGCCCCGCGCCCTCAAACAGCTAGCCAAGCTTACCCCTAGTGCCGTCCAACTTAAGGTTCTCAACCTTGCATTCAATCAAGCATTTAAAGAAGAGTTGGCAGAAGGCGATTTCGATTTTCTCGACCAGCGCCGGGTCAAGCTGGAGATAAGCGACTTGGATGTCGCTTGGGATCTCACCCTCAGTGGTGAGCAGTTGTGTGTGTCGGCCTGTCAGCCAGATTTCGACCTGCGCTTTGCCGGTGAGTGGAATCAGTTTGTGCTGCTGGCAGGGCGAAAGGTGGACCCCGACACACTGTTTTTTCAGCGTCGTCTAAGCATCGAGGGTGACACCGAGCTGGGTCTGGAGATCAAGAATCTGTTGGATAATCTGGAGTTGGAGCGTTTGCCCGGGCTGCTAAGGCAGGGATTAGACCACAGCGCCTCCTTAATCGAGCAATATCAAACCAGCTAACGGTTCTTTCCTCTGGGGAAATGGTGATTTTCCGAGGTATTTGCTACTTATTTGAACGTATTTAGTGAACTTTCGTGTAATTTGGTCGACTAACCCTATGTTGTGTTTTGTGAACTTGTAGTCAATTACTGGTCACTTAAAGGCACAAGTTAATCAAGGTTAAATAAAAGTTTGACCAATGTCGCGAGTTTTTAAGATAAAGTTAAATATCAATCTTTATTTTTATAATTCTGCGGAATAGTATGCTGGCTTACGCCGCTGTCATAACAAATCCGCAAATAATTTTCGTTGACGAGATCACTAAATAGCGCAGATTAAAAATAACTTAGTTTGGCTGTAATGCAGTTCACATAAAGTTGTTTTTAGCCTGTGTTAAATGCAGCGGGTGGGGAACGCATGGAAAACCGTGCTTTCCTCGCCAAGAACGCCTATTCGTGCGTAGATACCAGGCAGTTTCTAACAGTCTCAAGGATAACCGGGATGTCACAGAACCTACTCCGTTTTACCAACATTCTCAGCATTGTTGGCGACTTGATACGGGTGCAAGTACCCGCTCTTGGCGATAACTCCATTCGCCCCAAGTACGGGGATCTCGCTGTCATCGAACAAGATGGCGAACCCTATTCTCTCGCTCAAATCATTAAAATCGATAACGACGAAGTGTCGCTACAGGTGTTTGCTGGTTGTAAAGGCCTGTCGACCCAAGCGGCCGTGAGCTTCCTCGACCAGCCGATGAACGTGACTTACTCGCCAAATGTTCTGGGGCGTATTTTCACCGGTTCCGGTCAGCCTTTGGATAATGGCCCAGATTTGGAACATGACCCGAAGGTGGAGATCGATGGTCCATCGGTCAACCCAGTTCGTCGTACTCTGGCTTCACGCATGGTGCGTACCAACGTACCGATGATCGATTTGTTTAACACCTTGGTTGAATCGCAGAAGATCCCGATCTTCTCGGTGGCCGGTGAGCCCTACAACAAATTCCTGTCGCGGATTGCGATTCAGGCCGAGGCCGATGTGGTGGTCTTCGCCGGTATGGGTCTGATCTACGATGATTACCACTTCTTTAAGACCCAGTTTGAAGAAGCGGGTGTGGGCTCACGTACCGTGATGTTCGTAAACCAAGCCTCTGACCCAACGGTAGAGCGTATTCTAACCCCTGATATGGCCTTGTCGGTCGCGGAACACTTCGCGGTAGAAGAGGGCAAGAAGGTGCTGGTACTGCTAACCGATATGACCTCTTACGCCGATGCGATGAAAGAGATCGGGGTTGCATCCGATAAGATCCCAGCCAACCGGGGTTACATGGGCGACCTGTACTCGCAACTGGCCAAGCGCTATGAAAAGGCTTGCTCGTACAAAGGTGCGGGTTCGGTAACCATTTTGGCGGTAACCACCATGCCAGGTGATGACGTAACCCACCCTGTACCTGATAACACCGGCTACATCACCGAAGGACAGTTCTACCTGCACAACGGTGTACTCGACCCATTCGGTTCCCTGTCGCGTCTCAAGCAGATGGTAATCGGTAAAGAGACCCGTGAGGATCACAGCTCGATCATGAGCGTGATGATTCGCTTCTACTCCGACTCGGTTGAAGCCGCTCAGAAACAGGCGATGGCCTTTGAGTTGTCTGAGTACGACGAGAAGACGCTTAAGTTCGGTAAGTTCTTCAAAGAGAACTTTATGAACCTGGACGTGGACATGACTCTGGAAGATGCACTGGATGAAAGCTGGAAGATCCTGGCTGAGTGTTTCGACCCTGAAGAGACCCTGATTAAAGACAGCCTGTTGGAGAAATACTGGCCCGACGCCAAGCAAGTCGGTCGCGAAGAAGTAGCTGCTGCGGCTGAGGAGTAAGGGCATGGCCAAGATTGCGCTAAATAAAAGCTCGCTTAACAAGCAAAAGCGCAGTCTCAAGACCTACAAGCGTTATCTGCCAGCGCTGGAGCTAAAACGCCAGCAGCTGATGCTGGAAAAGCGTAAAGCAGAAATCGCCCTGGCTGATGCCAGGGAACGGGTCGCAGAGCTGCGCCGGGTGGTGGAAGAGAACCTCCCGATGTTGGCGTGCCAAGATATCAGTGTCGACAAGTTAGTGGAGGTCAAGTTAGTACGACTTGGCACCCAGAACATTGTCGGCTGTAAGGTTCCTATCGTTGACGACATTGAGCTTGAGGTGATGCCTTATAGCTACCTGGCCCGTCCCCACTGGGTGGACGCGGTGCTGGAGCAGCTCAAAGAGATGGTGCGGTTGCGGGTAGAGCTCTCGGTATACGAGAAGCGCTACGAGCTAATTAGCCATGCCACTCGCACTACCAGTCAGCGGGTGAATCTATTCTCCAAGGTGCTGATCCCCAACACCCAAGATGCTATCCGTCGGATTGGTATCTACCTGTCGGATCAAGACCGTGCTGCGGTAATGAACGCCAAGCTCTCCAAAGAGAAGGTGTTGGCCCAGCAAAATAAGGGAGGCGAAGCATGAGTATTCGTTCGCTTAAACGCCTGACCTTAGGTGGTAGCACCCGCCAGCAGCGCGAGCTGTTGAGTGCCCTGCAGGGCTTAGGTTGTACCCACCTTATTCCGCTTAGTGAAGACAACGCCCAGGCTAACCGCGCGTTGGCGATGCAACAGCCAAATGACGCCAGCGAGGCCTTGGCCTGGTTGGGGCGTGCTGAGCGCCGTCGTCGTCCGGTGACCGACAAAGACTTGGTCGATGTGGATGAGTTGATTGAACAGGTACTGCAGAACAAGCGTGCAATCCGCGCCGAAGCTGACCGCCGCGATCACCTCAAGCAACATCTGGCTGCACTAAAACCGTGGGGCGAGTTCACGCTACCGCCGCTGGAAACCACCAACAATCGTCGTTTCTGGTTCTATGTGGTACCGCTGAAAGACCTTGATGCGGTGCATCAATCGGAGCTGCCTTGTCAGGAGATCCATCGCGACCAGAAACGCGCCTGGATCGTGGTGGTGTCGAAAGAAGAGCCTGCAGAAGATGCGATGCCGGTGGAACGCAGCCGTATTGGCCGTCACACCATGAGCCAAATCGAGCAGATGATTGAGATCTGCGAGCAGCATCTGGAAGACCTACGCGCCGAGCGCGAAGCGTTTACCCGCTGGATCTACCCGCTCAGCCAGAGTTTGGCGGCGCGACACGATACTGCGTCGCTGCTGATGGCTAGCTCCGGTGTGCGCGACGAAAACGAGTTCTTCTTAATGCAAGGCTGGGTACCCGCCGACCAAGAGGAAGCGCTGGTTGAGTTGTCTGAGCAACACGCTGCAGCCATCTTGCTGGAAGACCCAACTGCCGATGACCAGCCGCCAACGCTGCTGGAAAACGACGACCAAACCGGTGGCGGCGCCGAAGCGATGAGCTTCTTCCAAACGCCCAACTACCGCGCTTGGGACCCGGGCAAACTGGTGTTCTTCTCGTTCTCGCTGTTCTTCGCGATGATCATGTCGGACGCCATGTACTCGGCACTATTCGGCGGCATCATCTGGATGTATCGCAAGCGCCTGCGCAGCTCTGAGAAGGGTGTGCGTTTGATGAACCTGGGGATGTTTATGTCCCTGCTGGGGATTGTTTGGGGTGTCATGGTTGGCTCCTACTTCGGCGTAAGCCCAAGCTCTGGGCCGCTGGCCTGGTTGGCCTTCCTCGATCTCAACAACTACCCGGCGATGATGAAGATCTCGGTGTTTATTGGTGTGGCTCACCTGATGGCGGCCAACCTAATGACGGCGTACATCAATCGACCCAACTTGAAGGCGCTGGCGCCGGTGGGCTGGGCGGCCTTGATGTTCGGCGGGATGATGCTGTGGTTTGGGGCCGATGGTCCACTACCTAGCTGGCTGGGAACCGGTCTGGGCAGTATCGCCATGTTGGGCGGTGCCGGTCTGGTCTGTGTGTTCAGCTCTGATCGTAAGGTTGACTCGCCGAAAACGGCTGCACTGCGTGCACTCGATGGGGCCAAGGCAATCTATAACATCACCGGTGCCTTTGGTGACGTGCTCAGCTACATGCGCTTGTTTGCGCTGGGGCTGTCCGGCGCCTCACTGGCGATGACCTTTAACAGTTTAGCCGCCCAGGTGGTCGACAGCTCTCCAGTAAGCGGGGTGTTGTTCGGTGGCTTAATTCTACTGCTCGGCCATCTGCTTAACTTTGCGCTTTGTATCATGAGTGGTGTGGTACATGGCATGCGACTCAACGTCATTGAATTTGTTAACTGGGGACTATCCGACGAAGGATACCCATTCAACGCATTTCGTAAGAAAGAGGACTAAATCATGGATTCATTTGTTATTGCTCTAGGTTGGTTGGGCACGTTTGCTCCAGTGGCATTGGGTGCGGTAGGTTCGGCTATCGGTTGTTCACTGGCAGGCCAAGCGGCTTGTGGTGCAATGCTGGATGTGGAATCAGGTTACGGTAAGTTCGTGGGTCTGTCGGCGATGCCTTCATCGCAGGTAATTTACGGTATCGTAATTATGTTCACCCTGATGGGCGTAGGTGTTGACGAGTCAACCGCTGGCGCACTATTCGGTATTGGTCTGCTGACCGGTGTGGCGCTGCTGTACTCTGCAATGTACCAAGGCCAAGCGGTATCTGCGGCGATTAACGCCTCTAAAAACAAGCCTGAAGTATTCGGTCTGTCGATTGCACCTGCAGCTATTGTAGAAGGCTTCGCGGTATTCGCATTCGTATTCGCCCTGGTTCTGGGCGCGAGTGTTGGCGGCTAAGGATCGGAGATTACTATGGCAGAAGTTAACCAAGCCCCGGTATCTAAGGGCATTGATGCACTAGCGCAGACGCTGCGCCAAGAAGGTGTAGAAGCGGGCCAACTGGAAGCTGACAAGCTGATTGCTGCAGCCAAAGAAGAAGCCTCGATTATCGTCAGCGAAGCGCGTGACAAAGCCAGCCAAATTTTGGGCAATGCCCGCAAAGAAGCTGACTTTATCTCGCAAGCCGGTCAGCAAGCCTTCGAGCTGGCTGAGCGCAACGCGACCTTGAATCTGAAGAGCTACCTGCAAGAGCAGTTCGCGGAGCAGATTAAAGCGACCGTAGGCAAAGCGCTGGAAGATGAAGCGCTGCTTAAGCAGATGATCGTGGAAGTGGCCGGTCAAAACGCCTTGGCCGATGATGAGCAGGTAGACGTGTTGCTGCCAGCCAAAGTGGTGGGTGTGAGCGATCTGCGTACCAAGCCAGAAGAGCTGGCGGAAGGCACGCTGATGCACTTTGTCGCCGCCGAAGCGGCTGAGATGCTGCGCGAAGGCGTGAGCTTCTCGGTAGATGAAGAGAACGGCAACGATTTGGTGTTCCGTCTGAAAGACAAGGACATCGAGGTGAGCCTGGGCTCGGATACCGTGAGCCAGATGCTGCTTAACCACTTGCAACCGCGTTTCCGCGCCTTGCTTGAAGGCATCGTTAAGTAGTCACTGTCATCTGTTGAGGAGTCGTTATGGCCGATAAAGCCTACCATAGTTTGCTGGCATCACTGCCGCACATAGACTCGCTGTTCGATAGCAAGCAGACGCCGATCTCCCGCTTCCAGCTGGAGCGGCGCCTAAGTGCCCTGAATTTTGATGAGCGGGCATTGCTGGATGACATTGAAAAGCTGATGCACTGGGACAACGAAGAGAAAGAGCAGATGGGTGAGGCGGAGTTAATTCGCCACACCAATCGGATTCTTGGCCGGGTGAATAGCCCGGCGCTCAAGGAGCTGATCAACTGGCGTTTGGACATGCGTACCGCGATTGCCGCGTTGCGCCGTAAACGCGCTGGTCAAAAAGCCCCGAGTGAGCCCCAGTGGAGCTTCGGTACCCGTTACGAGTTTATTCGTCGTAACTGGAATGTGCCGTACTTCAACCTTCAGCACACCTTCCCTTGGCTTCCCGATATCGCCAGGGCAATGGAAGAAGGGCAGAGCTTTGAAGCGGAAAAAATACTGCTTGGCGCCGTGTGGCAACATTTGACCACCATGGCCAGCAAACAACGCTTTAGCTTTGAGGCGGTGGTGATCTACGTATTGCGCTGGAATCTGGTGCTGCGCTGGACCACCTATGACCGCGAGCAAGCGATTGTTCGATTCGACCAATTAGTGGAGGGCGCGTTGGGCGAGTTTGCCAGCGCGCTGCCCGATCAATAATAAGGTAGCTTGTTTATGAGCACGGATTTAACTAATACCAAGCCAACTGCGCACGTGACCTCGGTGATTGGCGATACCTTGAGTATCCGCCTCAATCCCGAGCAAAAGGGCTCAATCACCAAGAACGAAGTGGTGTATGTGATCCCATCGCGCGCCCAGACCGATGGCTTGACGGAATACCTGATGGCCGAGGTGCTGCGGGTACGTGGCGATACCGCCGACATTCAGGTTTACGAAGATACTCGCGGTATCTCAGTGGGTGACGATGTTATCCAAACCGGTGAGATGCTGACCGTTGATTTGGGCCCGGGCATCCTGGCGCAGATCTACGATGGTCTGCAAAACCCGCTGGAGCGTCTGGCACAGATTCACGGTAAGTTCCTAAAACGGGGTGTTCAGGTAGAGGCGCTGGAGCGCGCTGATACTTGGGCCTTTACCGCCAAGGTACGCCAAGGCGACAAGGTACGCGCCGGACAGCCGCTGGGTAGCACTCAGGAAGGCCGTTTTGAACACCAAATCATGGCGCCGTTCAACCTGCGCGGCGAAGCCGAAGTGACCTGGATTCAGGAAGGCACCTTCTCGGTAGATACCGTGATTGCCCACCTAAAAGACAGCCGCGGCAAAGAACTTAAAGTGACCATGGTGCAGAAATGGCCAGTGCGTCAGTCGATTGCCAACAACCTGGCAAAAGGCGGTAAGACCGAACGCCGTTACCCGAATGAACCACTGATCACCACCATGCGTACCGTGGATACCTTCTTCCCAATCGCCCGTGGTGGCACCGGTTGTGTACCGGGCCCATTTGGTTCCGGTAAGACGGTACTGCAGCACTCTATCTCGCGTTACTGTGATGCTGACATCGTAATCGTTGTGGCCTGTGGTGAGCGCGCTGGTGAGGTGGTAGAGACCATCGAAGAGTTCCCAGTACTGCCCGATCCACGCCACGGTGGCACCCTGATTGACCGTACCGTGATTATCTGTAACACCTCGTCAATGCCGGTAGCGGCGCGTGAAGCGTCTATCTACACCGGTCTTACGCTGGGTGAGTACTACCGTCAGATGGGCTACAACGTACTGCTGATTGCCGATTCAACCTCGCGTTGGGCACAGGCAATGCGTGAAACTTCGAACCGTTTGGAAGAGATCCCAGGTGAAGAGGGCTTCCCAGCCTACATGGACTCATCAATCAAAGGTGTGTACGAGCGTTGCGGCGTAATCAGCAACGAAGAAGGCTCTGAAGGCTCGCTGACCATGATTGGTACCGTATCACCAGCTGGTGGTAACTTCGAAGAGCCGGTAACGCAGGCAACTCTGGGCACCGTGAAGACCTTCCTGGGTCTGAGCTATGACCGCGCCTACAAGCGTTTCTATCCTGCGATTGACCCGCTGATCTCTTGGTCGCGTTACCTCGAGCAGCTGGAAGGCTGGTATAGCGAAAACATCAGTGAAGATTGGGTACCGACCGTTCGCGAGATGCAGCAGTTACTTGCAGAAGGCGATAGTATCGGTCAGATGATGCAGGTAACCGGTGAAGAGGGTATCTCGCTGGAAGACTATGTGGTCTACCAAAAAGCGCTGTTCCTCGACATGGTTTACTTGCAGCAGGACGCCTTCGATAAGGTGGACTCATCGTGTAGCTTCGAGCGCCAACGCTTTGTGTTCGGTAAGGTGGTGAAGATCATCCGCCAGGCTTACAACTTTGCCAATAAAGATGCGGCTCGTAAGTACTTCGTATCGATGACCCGTTACTTCCGTAACTTCCATTACGCGAAGGAAAATACCACCGAATATCAAGACTATATCGAGCGTATCGATATGTTGTTCGAAGATATTCTGGCCGAAGCGGCCTAAGCCTCAAAAGCCCGCGCAAGCGGGCTTTTTTATTGCTGCCGTTTATTGATCTGACCCCGGGTAGCTATATAACCAATTGGTTAATAATAGACTCAATTAGAATATGCATCCCAAGGATTGGATGAATGGATTTGTGGTACAGCTTTTGGTTTTTGCTGGTTGATCTGACACTTACCAGTGGTTTTCTATGGTTAGGCATGCGCTTGTCGGCGGTGGTCGCCGGCGTGGGCGTTAGCCATCGTTATTGCTCTGCGGGCGCATTAATTCAAGTGGCCGCAATCTCTACGCTGTTTAACTTGATCCCCTACTTAGGCTGGGGCCTATCGTGGGTGGCGCTGATGTTCCTGCTTTGGCGACGGCTCAGCGTCAGCTTCCCTGAACTGTTGGTGATGGTGATGGTCGCTAAGATGAGCACCTTTATTTTAATTCAGCTGCTGTTCTCCGAGCTCACCACGGTATTCTTTTAGTTCATTCTCGAACATGTCCCTAGAACGATAGCCCTAAACCCACCACCGTGCGGTAATCGCTGGATTTAGGGCGCTGATTGTTACTGTCCAGCGCTGGTTGCTCGATGTAGTCCCAGATAAAGTCGACATCAAGGTCGAAGTCTTCCGCCAGCTCTACGGCTACGCCCAGCAGGCTGTGGTGCTGATAACCACCGGTATCGGCATTGCTAAGCGACATCGAGAAATCGTGCTTGAGCTCGATGCTGTCGCTCAGCTCCCAACTAAAACGCGAGCCCATCGCGGCCCCCAAGCTGGACTCGCGATCGCTCTGGCCTTCGGCGGTGTTTTTAAAGCGAGTCTGTTGCCAACTCGGTCCCGCTGCCAGCTCCCAACGAACGATGTCATTATCCAGCGCAATATAACCCAGCTGTGGGCTCAGCTGGGTTTGCAGGCGAATGTTCTGCAAAGGGGCATGATAGAGCTCGAGCTGAACTGGACGAAAGAACCAGCGCTGCGAGCGGTAGATATCGTGGCTGGCGGTGAGGCGATGGTTATCGGTGTTGCGCTGCTCGTCACTGGCGCTGATGTTTACCAGATAATCTACCGAGGTGCGTCTCAAGGCGCTCAGCCGTATCCCCTGGTACTTGCCATTCAGATCGCGGCTATGACTGTTGCCGCCAGAGAAGGAGGCGCTCAGGGTGGCCTTCTGCTCCCAGGGTTGGCTCTCCAGCTCCTCAAGCGGGTAGAGCGCAATCAGCGCATCGGTGGCGACGGTGATCTGGTGCTTGCTCTGGATCACCAGCCACGGCTTCTCGAGGCTGATAGTGCCCTCAATCACCCCTTGTTCATCAAGGTTGATTTGATAGCGCTGCTCGCTGGTGAGCTGCGCTACGTCCTCCAAGTCTATCTCCAGTTCGCCAAGTACGTCGCTATCGAACAGGATGTGTTCTTGGTGGATCTGCAGTAGCTCGCCAATTAGCAGCTCTCCTGAGTCGAGAACTAGCGTGTCTTTTACGGTGCTTGCCAAGGCGGTTGGCAACCAAATGAGAGCGATAAGCGAGCCTATGAAACCTTTCATAATGTGGGAAGTCCTTGAATTCACAACACAATGTTTAATAAAAAAACACCAAAATGTCTAATCAACAGCATCTATAACTAAATGGTTATATTGACATCTAGCACTATTAATGTCTCAATCAATGAGGTTTATACCTTTCATGGATGGTTTCAGGAGCAAGCGGATATGGTACTACCACCGCGTTTCAAACAGTTTGAGCAAGCCCTGCTGGAGTGGGGAAAGCAACAAGACAATATTCGAGCAATTATCGTAGTCGGTTCACATGCCAGAAGCTACCTTCCCGCCGACGAGTATTCCGATATTGATATTCTATTTGTAGTTAGTAACTTCGCGCCTTTCGAGCAATCTGACACCTGGCTGGCGCAGTTTGGCACCCCTCTTATCTCCTTTGTCGAGTATGACCCCGATACCAACACTCCCGAAGTGCGGGTGGTGTATGAGGATGGCTTGGCGGTGGACTTCCCAATGCTGCCCGCAGAATTGGTGTTGAGCACCAGTGTGACTCAAGCCGATGAAAAAGTGGTTAGCATGCTTAAGCGTGGTCATCAGTTTATCCTCGATAAAGATGGCCTGACCGGGCGCTTTTCTCGGGTGTTGCAACAACAGTTACCAAGTCGGATGGAGTCCATCGAGTGGTGCGAGAATGCGCTGAGCGAGCTGATGTTCTATTGCCTTAATTACGCCAAGAAGCTGCGTCGCGGCGAATCCTGGCTGGCCCTACAAGGCTGTAATGCCAACCTGCAGTGGCAGATGCTGGCGCTGCTCGAGCAGGTAGTGCTGCGCGAGCAAAATGGCCAGGTGGACACCTGGTACGACGGTCGCTTTGTCGAGCGCTGGCTTGGGGATACTTGGAACACCACTCTAACGCTGTGCTACGCCGATCAAAATGACCATAGCATTGCCCAAGCCTTACTCAACTGTCAGTTCTTCGCCAAGCAGATTGCCGATAGACTGGGGGCTAGCCCAAACCTGCCGTTCGAGCATATGGAGCAATTGCTGAAGCAAACCCTCGACCATTTGCTGGCCGCGCAGACCCACTCGCATTCTGCAATTACTCTTAATTAGAGACTTTTAACTATCTGAAAAATAGCACTAAAACCTAGTTGGACTGGTTCTTGCTGAAGCCTCCTTGAATTGAGGAGGCGATATGCTTGAACTGATGTCCCGTTTTTACATTATCCTGCAAGCCCTGTGGCGTCAGCGCTATCTGATCGTGCTGCCAGCGCTGCTGATGCCGCTGGCAGGCGTGTTCGTAGCCAAGCATGCGCCCAAGTATTATCAGTCGCACACCAGCCTGTTGGTGCAGGAAACCGCCAAGCTCAACCCCTTCTTAGAGGACTTAGCGGTTTCGGCCAACCTTGACGCGCGGATGGAGGCTTTGACGACCTTGCTGCACAGCCGCCACATCCTCACTGAGGTGGCCATCGAGCAAGGCCTGTTAGCGCCGACCGATTCCCCTGAGCGACTCGATGAGGTTATCGGACGCCTGTCTTCAGCCCTGACCGTACGTAAAGTCGGCAAGGATCTAATTCGCATCGACTATCGTGCTGACAACCCACAGGGCATGGCTGAGCTGCTCGGCTCGGTAACCAACCACTTTGTTGAACAGCTGCTGGCACCAGAGCGCTCTTCCATCCAAGAGTCTCAGCGTTTTCTCTACCAACACCTGCTCGATAGCAGTGATGAGCTGCATAAAGCAGAGCAGGCCTTGGCCGACTTTCGTTCATTGAACGCCGATAGTTTGCCGGAGTTGCATTCTGCTAATGCCCAGCGGCTTGGTCAGTTGCGCCAGCAGCTAATTGAGCGCCAAGCTGAGCTGGCGGGGGCCGAGCGCAGCTTGGGTAGCATTGACCAGCAACTCTCAAGAACCAATCCACTGCTGCTACAGATTGAGCAGCAGATCGTGCAGAACCAAGCCGAGTTGGCCACTTTGCTGGCTCGCTATACCGAGGGCCACTCCAGCGTACTGGCAGTGCGCCGTACCTTGCGCCGCCTCGAGTCTGAGCGCCAGCAAGCATTGGCCGGTATGGATATTTCCGAGGCTGGCACATTGGTCAATGCCGTAGAACGTCAGCTTTCTACCAGCGAATCAAAAGGCGAAATGCTGGTCATCCAGGCCGAGGCGCTGATGGAAGCGCGTCAGCGGGTTGAACAGTTGCGTGAAGAGGTTCGTCAACTGCAACATCTTGAGGATCAGTTAGTGCAGCAGGTCACTCAGTTGGGTAGCCAAGAGCAGCAGCTACTGGTGCTAAGTCGCGACCTCAAAGTGAAGCGCCGCCTCTATGAAGACCTGCTGACTCGCTACGAGATGGCACAGGTAACTGGCGCGCTGGGCCTGTTTGAACAAGGCGAGCGGATCAAGATTATCGACAAGCCTTACACCCCAAGCACACCACTGGGTTTTCCCGGATGGGTGTTTGTTATCGCCGGCTTTGTCGGCGGTCTGGGATTGGGGCTGGGCCTGTGTTTACTGGCGGAGCTGAGCAACCCCACCTTGCGCAGCGCCGCCGATTTAGAAGCATTAACAGGACTGCCGGTGATTACCCGTATTCCTCCACTTAACTAATTTCAGAACATCTTTGGAGCGTACTATGAATATTTGGATCCAAGTTGTACAACACCTGCAACCCGGCGGCATTGAGACCATGGCGCTTGACTTGCAGCGCATGGAGGAGCGGGGTGAACGCGGGATTATCGTCTCGTTAGAAGGCGATAAAGAGCAGGCGTTAGAGGCCTGGCCACGCCTGCGCCCTTATGCCAACCGACTGATGTTTTTAAACAAAAAGCCCGGCTGGCGGATTGGCACCATTCTCAAGCTGGCGGCCTTGTTTCGCAAGTGGGCGGTACCGGTGGTACACACCCACCATATTGGCCCGCTGATCTACGGCGGCATCGCAGCGCGCTTGGCTGGGGTGCCTGTGGTGATCCACACCGAGCATGACGCCTGGCACCTGCGTCAGTTCCGTCGTCGCTTTTTGCAACAACGCATCATCGATTGGGTTAACCCTCTGCTGGTGGCCGACGCCGATTTAGTTGCTGGCGAGCTGCGCCGCTCCATGCGCCTCGACCAGCATCAGGTGCAGGTGATCAAAAACGGTATCGACACCCACTACTTCAGCCCGGGTAATGCGCAAGCCGCTCGCCATGAGTTGGGCCTGCCTAAAGATGCGCGCATCATCGGCTGCGCCGGCCGCCTAGAGCTAGAGAAGGGGCAATCCACCTTGCTGGATGCGCTAGCCTACTTGCCCGGGGATTGCCACTTGGCTCTAGCAGGCAAGGGGAATGAGCTGGGTAATCTACAGCGTCAAGCTGAGCAGCTGGGTATTACCGAACGGGTACATTTCCTCGGTTGTCTGGATGATATGCCTAACTTCTACCGCGCGCTGGATGTGTTCTGCCTGCCTTCACTGTTTGAAGGGTTATCACTGGTGCTGCTCGAGGCTCAGGCCTGCCAAATTCCTACCGTGGCCACCAACGTTGGTGCCTCCAGCGAGGCGCTATGCCCACGCAGTGGCAGCTTGGTCGAGCCCGGCTCGGCCTTTGGCTTAGCTCAGGCACTGGAGAAGACACTCGACAACAAGCGCAGCTTTAGCCCGCGCCAGTTTGTTAAGCAGGTGGGCGATCTGCGCACCACCGCTAAGAACTATTCCGCTCTGCGCCATCGTTACCTGAAAGGAGGTTAACATGTGGGTACTTGCAACTATTACCGCTCTGGCGATCTTCTTGGTGGTCTATCACCACCTGTTCTATCCGATGATGCTCAGCTATGTCAGCCGCAGGGCCAGCAATAACCAGAGCACGCCGGTGGCGGATACGACCGATGCCAGCACGCTGCCTAAGCTAGAGCTGCTTATTCCGGCCTATAACGAACAAGAGTTTATCGCCGCCAAGCTGATGAATGTGGCCACGCTGGATTACCCGGCCGAGCTATTAACCGTGCGGATCGCTTGCGATGGCTGTAGCGATAATACCGCTGAGCTGGCGCGCCAAACCATTGCACAAATCGATTTCTGTGGCTTTGAATTCATCGTTGAAGAGCATACTGAGAACCGCGGCAAGGTAGCGATCCTCAATCAATACATCGCCGCCTGTCCGGCCGATGTTCTGGTGCTGAGTGATGTATCGGCGCTGATCTCCATCGATGCATTGAAAGTCGCGGCAGCGCATTTCGCCGACCCTAAGGTGGGTGTGGTATGTGCCCACTATCATTTGCTGTCGCCAGGTAGCAAAGGCGAGGCGGTGTACTGGGATTATCAACGTAAGATCAAAGTGGGCGAGGCGAGTTTAGGCGCGCCGTTGGGGGCGCACGGCGCGCTCTACTGCCTACGCAGTGAGCTGTTTGAAGCGCTGCCCGCCGATACCATCAACGATGATTTTGTGATTCCTATGAACATCGTCGCGAAGGGCTACCGCTCGGTGTATGAGCCAGCGATGTGTGCGCTCGAGCTAGAGCACGCCAGCAGCGAGTTGGACCACCGTCGCCGCCAGCGTATTGGTGCCGGTAACCTGCAGCAGTTCTCTCGCCTGCGCAGTCTGTGTATGCCGAAATTTGGTGGCGTTGCCTTTGCCTTTATCTCTGGTAAGGCGCTACGGGTGACCATGCCATTGTGGATGGGCGTGGCGCTGATTGGCAGTTTGCTGCTGTGCCCTGAGTGTGGCTATGAAGTCTTTCGCGTACTGGCGGCCGGACAGCTCCTTGGTTACAGCCTGGCGATGCTACCAAGGCTGTTTCCTAAGCGTCGCTGGCCCGGTGCGCTGCTTAGTCTCAACTACTTGGTTGAGGGACATATGGCGAGCTTCTTGGGCAGTCTGTTCTATATCAAAAACAAACTGATGAGCGCAGGCCGGGGACGCCGCCTGCAGATCTGGTAGGTCTTTGCTAACAGCGTTCTTCTATGGGGGTCAGCACTGAGTGTCCAACAATCCACCTGCTCGGCAGGTGGATTGCAATTTGATTCTTCTCTTTCGTCTTTCGTCTTTCGTCTTTCAACCCTCAACCTGCAGTTTTCAACGGACCCCTTCTTGCAGAATGCAAATGCCCACCAAAAAAGCTTCTATCTTATTGTATAAAAAGAATAAATAAACATTGGCATGCAAATGGCTTTGTCAGTGTATCAACGCAATTACGCACTGGAGTTAATTATGCAAATTCAAGCCAAACAAACCGCAAACGGCGTGATGACAGTCTATGTCTCTGGTGAATTCTGCCAGAGTGAAACCCTGCCAATGAGCACTCGCTTGAATCAGCTTTGTCTGGCGGCGCGTTCACACACCTTGGTAGTGGACTTGAGCGCGACCACCTCGCTGGACTCCTTTGCCATTGCGTCCTTGGTTCGCAGCTTTAAACAGCTGGCAGCGAAAGGCGCCAAGTTGCTACTGCGCGGCGCTATCGGCCAACCGCGCAAGCTACTGACCATGTTGCGTATCCATCATGTCATTCCGATGTTCGACGACGTTTCGTTCGACCAACCATCGCTGCAGACTGCGGCTTAGAGACGAGGCTAATTATGAAAAAGCTTGGTGTTGTGCTGGCAATCTGTTGTGTGACTGGGTGTACCGCTTGGGCACCTGAAGGTCGCGGTGGTTTTGCCGAAAACGAACTAAACCTGCTGGCGTGGATGGACACCGATGACAATCGCGAGCTTGGCCCCGAGCATGGACTGCGCTTTGAGGTGGCGGTAAGCAAAAACCACCTTGATGTATTGGTACTGGAAGGTGCAGAGCTGTGCTTTCCGGCCTCAGTAGAACAAGCACGCTTGCAGCAAAATCGCATTGTGAGAGAGCTGGAAGGCGGCCTTACCGTTGATGCGGCCACTGATCTAGAGGTGCAAGTACAGTTCCTGAACATGCTGGAGAAGCGCTTGGACATCGCTAAATCAGGCGGCGCCTGCCGGGTTGCCGGTATCGGCCAGCAAAACGGCTTGGTACAGGGCTTGAGTGAAGCGCTAAACAGCAACAACCAGTTTGCCTTCGACTCCAGTGAGCTGACGCCAGCCTATCGCGACCAACTGAAAAGCCTGATGCCGCTGTTGATCTCTTCCAAGCTGGCGGTGCAAATCACCGGTCACAGCGATGCCTTCGGCAACGACAGCCACAAGCAAAAGATTTCTCAGCAGCGCGCCAACACCGTTGCCCGCTTTATGCGCGAACACGGCCTGGACGACGAACTCGTTAGTGTGTTTGCGGTTGCCGACCAACAGCCTTATGAGCCGGGCGAGAGCGCCGATGTGCGCCACTCAAATCGCCGGGTCACCATTCAACTTACCGATGCCCAATAGGAGGCGGCGATGAAAACCATGGTTAATATCAGCCTGATTGTCACCCTGTTCGTCTCAATTTTATTGGGCAGCGCTGAGGCTCGCGCCAATCAACAGGTTCACCCCGGCGACATCGTACGTATCGTACTACCCGGTGAAGCCACCTTGGAAGGTAACTACGAAGTGGACCGCAAGGGGCAGCTGTTGCTACCAGAGGTGGGCCCGGTGATGGTATCTGGCTTCAACGAAGCACAGCTGCAACGCCAGATTGAGAAAAAACTTTCGGTAGCCTTTCGCGACCTGGAAAGCCTCAAGGTAGAGCTGGCCGAACGTCGCCTGCGCGTGAGTGTGCTGGGCTATGTCAAAGAGCCCGGTGAGATTACCTTGGCCGCAGCCGATGCCACCAGTGGTGTGCAGTTGGCCATCGAACAAGCCGGTGGCTTGCGCCCCGGTGCCCAGCTTGACCGCATGCTATTGCGCCGTGAAGGCCTGGCCGAGCCGCTGGTGTTTAACTACAAACGCTACCTCGACAGCGGCGATATCTCCGCCTTGCCACGACTGCAGACCCTGGATGTACTGTTTATCCCTGCCTCGCCGAAGATTGGTAACGTGGCGGTAGAGTTTGACCCGAAAGCGCTCAGCGACAAGGGCGATGCGGCAGAAGATCGCAGCGCGGTGAAGGTGTTCGGCGAGGTATACAGCCCGGGTAGCTTCTCTTATCGCCAGAATGCCTCGGTGGTGGACATGTTGATGCGCGCCGGCGGCGTGACCCGCTACGCCAGTGTTGAGCAAATTCGTGTGATTGTCGATGGTGAGCCTCAGCTGTTTAACCTGACCGCCTATCTTGACTCGGGCGATGCTAGCTTGGTACCGAATATCCAACCGGGCGCCACCGTGTTTGTTCCCAAGCAAGAGGTGGAGATTAAGACCGGCTCAAACACCGTATTCGTGATGGGCGAAGTGTTTAAACCCGGCGCTTTTGAGGGCGGCAGCAGCGCCACCTTCCTGGACATTCTGGCTAACGCTGGTGGTCCAACCCGCTTTGCCGAGACCCGCCAGATCCGCATCATCCGCCAAGATGGCGGGGTAGAGCGCTTCGACTTGGCAGCCTTCACCGAAGGGCGCATCAGCACCCTGCCAAAAATGGCTGCCGGTGATGCGCTGTTTGTACCTGAGAAAACTGACCTCAACGAGAAGTCATGGGTTAAGGTTGCCCCAGAGCGCGCAGTGATGGTGATTGGTGAGGTAGTACGTCCGGGCCGCTTCGAGTGGGCCGATGAGATGAACCTGATGGACCTGCTGGCCCACGCCGGTGGACCAAAATCGAGCGGCGATACCGCCAAAATCAAGATTGTTTATCAAGGTGCGGGTAACCAAACACGCTCGGTCAACTTTGATTTACAGGCCTATGTATCGGGTGAAACCTCTGGCCAGCCATTGCCGCGCATCGTAGCGGGTACCACCATCATGGTGCCAGAGCTGCCCGATGACCCAAGCGACAACAAATCGCAGTGGGTACGCCAGCGCTCAGAGGACTCTATCTATGTGTTTGGTCAGGTGGTTGCCCCAGGCCGTTATCGTTTCGACCCGAAAATGCACTTCCTCGATATCCTGGCAGCTGCCGATGGCCCATCGCGCGATGCCGATATCCGCAATGTGCGCATCAGCCACCGCAACGGCGAGCACTCGGAGGTGACCAAGCTTGACCTGGCGCTGTACTTCGAGACTGGCGACGAGAACCTGCTGCCTAAGGTAGTACCGGGGGATTCAATCTACATCCCAGAGAAGAACCGCGATTGGCTGTCAGAGAAAAAAGAGCAAACCGTACGAGTGTTGGGCGCGGTGCGCAAGCCAGGTCGTTATCGCTTTGCCGATGATATGACCTTGCTGGACTTACTAGCCGAGGCGGGCGGTCTGGATAACGAAGGCTACCCGGAGAAGATTACCGTGGTGAACCTGTCGTGCTGTAAAGATCAGGCCCAGACCTTCAACCTAAAAGAGTTCGCTCAGACCGGTGATTTCTCAATGCTGCCGGTGATCCGCGCCGGCGACACCGTCTACGTACCGAACAAGGCCGACTCGAACTGGTCCAAGGCGCGCCAAGGTTTGGAAGATGTCTTCAAAGTAGTCGCATTAACTGCACTGCTACTGTAATTGAGCGATTGGAGGGTTATCCGATGACACAATTAGCATTCTTGCCGGAAGATTATCAGGAGCTGGAAGCCGTCTACCAGCGCCTGCCACTGGCGCAAGCCAGCTGTATCGGGGTCAGCGCTACCCGCTCTGGTGAAGGCGTTTCTACCTTGGTGGACGCACTGGCGCGGCGGGCACAACTGGCCGGTCACCGGGTGTTGGTGGTCGATCTCAACCTGCACCGCCCACGGGTACAACACAGCTTGATCGGCTGCAGTGGCTGGCAGCAAGGTGAGCCAGAGATCAATCGCTCGGCGGCGGGGCTGGATTACTTGCCACCACCGGCGGATCGGACCTCGCTGATCAAACTCAAAGAACCCGGCTATCTGGAAAAGTGGATTGAGCAGTGGAAACAGTCCTACCAGCTGGTGCTGCTGGACTGCTCATCACTGACCCGGGCCAACGCCGGCAACCTACCCGCGCTGCGCGCCTTGGTGGCCGCCGACCAAACCTTGTTGTGTTACCTGGCTGGGCGTACTCCCGGCAATGAGTTGCGCGATTGCCTCGAAGATCTCAATCGCACCGATGCAGTGGTGCTGGGGTTGGTGGTCAACGATCGCTTTAATCCCAGCCTGCGCAGCGAATTAATGCGACAGGGCGCTAAGGTTTCCCGATTCTTCCCCAAGCCGTTTCGCAAAATGGGAATGGGTTTACTACAGTCTAAATGGTTATCTATAAGGATATAGTGATGAAATGTAAGGAGTTTTATAAGGTCGCTGGAGCGCTGTTAGTGCTTTTCTCACAGCCTGTGTGGGCCGAAACCATCAGCTTTGGCATTGTGCCCCAGCAGTCGGCCTCGCGCCTTGCTACCCTGTGGACTCCGTTACTACAAGCGCTGAGTGAGCAAACCGGACTCAAGGTGGAGTTTAAAACCGCGCCCAACATTCCTGAGTTTGAGCGGCGCTTGGCACAAGGCGAGTACGATGTGGCGTATATGAATCCCTACCACTATCAGGTGGCCGCACACTCGCCGGGTTATAAGGCCATCGCTAAGGCTAGAGACTTGTTCCTGCATGGCATTATCGTGGTGCGTCGGGATAGCGGTATCGAGTCGCTTGCCGAGCTGGAGGGGCAAGTACTGGCCTTTCCTGCACCCAAGGCGTTTGCTGCCAGTGTGGTAACTCGCGCCGAACTGGATCGTTTGGCTGTCAATTTCAGTGCCAAGTACGTGGGCAGTCATGATTCGGTTTACCGCTCGGTTGAGTCTGGCCTCTATCCCGCGGGAGGCGGTGTGCCGCAAACCTTTGCCAATGTTGATGAAGCCTTGCGTAGTGAGTTGAAAGTACTCTGGGAATCAAAGGGCTATTCTCCTCATGCGGTGGCAGTAAGCCCCAATCTTGACCCACAACTTGCTACACTGATACAAGAATCATTAGTTAATATGACAAGTACCGAGCAGCGCCAGTTGCTCAACGCCATTCGCATCGGCGAGTTTGTTGCTGCCCAAGATAGCGACTGGGACGACATTCGAGCTTTGGGATTGGCCAATTACTAGCAGGAAGCTAAACCATGATACGTAGTTTCAGGGCAAAGATTGTCTTGGGCATCGCTCTGATCCAAGTGGCGGTGTTGGCGCTGTTGTTGTTTAACAGCTTGGGCTGGCTACGTAAATCCAATGAGCAACAGCTGATTCAATACGGCGATTCGCTCGCGCAAATGGTGGCGGTGAGTAGCCAAGATGCGCTGTTAGCCACCGATTTAGCCACCCTTGATAGTATCTTACAGGCGCTGACCAAGCAGCCAGACGTTGCTTATGCCCGTATCGAAGATGCTAACCACACGGTGCTGGCCTCCGCCGGTGATGCCAGCAATCTCGAACATCACCATGTCTCACTGCCTCCCTCGCGCTCCCATGATGGTTTTTATCACAGCATTGCCACCATTGAACTGGGCGGCGTGCACTATGGCCTTGTCGAGATTGCGGTGAGTATCGACCGCTTTGAGTCCTTAATTGGTGAAGCCCGCTCGTCGATTTTTAGTCTGGCAGCGATGGAGATTGGCTTGGTGGCCTGCTTCTCCTTACTGATCGGCACCTTGGTGACCCGTCGCCTCACTCGACTTAGTGAAGCGGCAGAGCGTATCGCTACGGTAGGTCCGGGGGTGCAGATCCAGCAAACTGGTGGTGATGAAGTCGCGCAAGCGTCGAAAGCGTTTAACCAAATGTCGAGCGCCTTGGCCAAGGCCCATCGTGAGTTCGAAGACTCTATCGATGCTCAGCGCCAACTGGCCAGTGATGTGGAGCGCCACCGCCAGTTGCTCAAGGCCACCTTAAGTGCTGCGATGGACGCGGTGATTACCATCGACCGCCATGGCCATGTCTTAGAGTACAGCGACAGTGCAGAGCGGATCTTCGGCTTTAGTCGGGAAGAGGTGATGGGCAAGGAATTGGCCGAGTTTCTAGTACCCGAGGCATTTCGTGAGGCCCATCGTGGTGGTATGGCCAAATTTCGCCAAAGCGGCGAAGCGCCAGTTCTGGGGCAGCGTTTGGAGATTCCGGCGCTGCATAAAGATGGGCATGAGTTTTTGTCTGAGTTGACGATCAGCTCGGTGGAGGTCGGGGACGAAACTCTGTTTACTGCCTACATGCGTGACATTACCGAGCAAAAACAGCAGGCCCAAGAACTGCTCTTAGCCGCCCATGCTTTTGATGCCAATGAAGCCATTTTTATTACCGATGCCGATGCTCGGATCCTACGAGTTAATCAAGCCTTCACCCGGATTACTGGTTTTAGTGAGCAAGAAGCACTAGGCAAGCAGCCGACCATTCTCTCATCGGGTTTACATGACAAGGCCTTCTTTGAGTCGATGTGGCGAAGCCTTACCGAGCAAGGACGTTGGAGTGGCGAGATTACCAATAAGCGCAAGAATGGTGAGTTGCTGCCAGAGCTATTGAGCATCTCGTCGGTGGCCAATGAGCAGGGGGAGGCGACCCACTTTGTCGCCCACTTTACCGATCTCAGTGAGCAAAAGGCAGTGGAGGCCTCGCTCACTCAAGCGCGTCGCGAGGCCGAATCGGCCAGTGAAGCGAAGAGTCGCTTCTTGGCAACCATGAGCCACGAGATCCGAACGCCGCTCAATGCCATCATCAATATGAACCAGATCCTCCAAGAAACTACCCTCGATGAAGAGCAGCGCAACTTCGTGAACGCAGCCAACGAGGCTGGCCATACCTTGATGGCCTTGGTCAACAACGTGTTGGATTTCTCTCGCATCGAAGCTGAGCGGATTGAGTTCAACTATGAATGGTTCTCGGCTCGACAGACCTTACAAAGTATCGCCGCGCTATTTGAAGGCAGTGCCTCCAAAAAGATGCTTACTATTACCATGGATGTAGCTGATGGGGTGAATGATGAGTATTACGGTGAGCCGCTACGTTTTCGCCAGGTGGTATTTAATCTACTCGGCAACGCCATCAAATTCACCGAAGAGGGTGGGGTGAGCCTTCATTTGGCCCCCCATGCTGAGCAGGGATTTATGTTGACGGTGGCCGACACCGGAATAGGCATCGACCCTGAAGCGCAGCGCCACTTGTTCGAGGAGTTCTTCCAGGTCGATAACGATAGCACTCGCGGGTACTCGGGAACGGGCTTGGGCTTGGCGATAACTAAGCAGCTGGTGCAGCGCATGGACGGCAGTATTCAAGTCAGCAGTGAGTTGGGTAAAGGCACAACCTTTACTCTGGTGCTGCCATTTAAAGGCAGGAAAGCGCGCAGAACCAGTGCTTACGCCAATGAAGAACAGCCCTTGTTACCCACCGACTTGCCCAAGGTATTGTTGATTGATGATAGCGAGATGAATCGTGCGGTAGTGACTCAAGTACTGCGTAACCACTGTCGCCAGCTCGACTGCGCCGAGAACGGCAAGCTGGGCTTTGAGCAAGCACAGCGCGAGAAGTATGATCTGATCCTGATGGATATGGCGATGCCGGTAATGGATGGGCTGGAAGCCACCCGTCGTATTCGTGAGCAGGCGGGTATCAACCAGCAGATACCGATTATCGCCATGACCGCCAATGCCTTTGTCGAGGACAAGCAGGCCTGCTTCGAGGCGGGCATGAATGATTTTCTGAGTAAGCCCATCGATATCGCGCTGCTGCGCAGTACCCTGCAGCGCTGGTACTCAGGCAGTGAAGCGAGCGCGGAAGATTTTTCGCAAAAGCCCACACTTACTGAGTCGTTGGCTCCAGCAACGCCTAACCCAGAAGAGAATGCCGTAGCGGCTAACAAGGCCGACAGCAGCGACCCTGCCTGCGCCAAATATCAAGACATTCCTTGGCTCGATGTGGCGGTGCTGCAGCGCTTGTGTGACGATGCGGGCAGCGAAGCGATGCCGATTATGCTGGGGTTGCTAAGTAAAGAGATCCCCGAGCGCAGTGAGCGTTTGCTGGCCATGGCGGAGCAGTGCAACTGGCCCGAGGTCGCGGCCGAAGCCCATGCCATAAAAGGCAATGTGGCCACCTTTGGTGCCAGTAAGATGCAGGCGCTAAGTTACACCCTTGAACTTGCGGCGCGGCAGGGGGATGGCGAAGCGGTGCTGTCTCAAGTACATTTATTGATGGAATACGTAGAAACAACCTTAGCGGCAATAACAGAAAGTGCTGAACAGATGATGGTGTAACCTCGTTCATCCAGAACGTGTAACTCAAGCCTTTGTTTTAATTAAGCCCTAAGCCTAATACTAATGCTTAAGCAGGGAGCGAGCATGAGCGTAAACCGCGTACTGTTGGTGGAAGACAGCGATACCTTGGCAATGACCTATCAGGCCTATCTGTCAAAAGAAGAGATTGAGCTGGTTCGAGCAAGCAATGGCCAAGAGGCCAAGGACCTGCTGGCTAGCTTTAACCCTAGTGTAATGCTGCTCGACCTAAAACTGCCCGATATGGATGGCATGCAGGTGCTGGAGTGGATGGTTGAGCAGCGCATTCCCACCTCGGTGATTATCATCACCGCCTATGGCACCGTGGATATAGCCGTAGATTCAATGCGTTTGGGAGTGGTGGATTTTCTGGAAAAACCCTTTGATGCCCAGCGCTTACGGGTCACCGTCGCCAACGCGCTGCGCTTGCAGCAGCTCAACCGCATGGTGGCCGACTTCCAAGAGCATGCCGACCGCGAGCGCTTCCATGGCTTTATCGGCGCCAGCCTTGAGATGCAAAGCGTCTATCGGATGATTGAAGCGGTTGCCCCGAGCCGTGCCACGGTATTTATCACCGGCGAAAGCGGCACTGGTAAAGAGGTTTGCGCCGAGGCCATTCACAAGCAAGGGCCGCGCGCCGGTAAGCCCTTTGTCGCACTTAACTGCGGCGCTATTCCCAAAGACTTGATGGAGAGTGAGATCTTCGGCCATGAAAAAGGGGCCTTCACTGGGGCATCTTCCCAGCGCCAGGGCGCGGCCAGCCAAGCCCATGGGGGCACCTTGTTCCTCGACGAGATTGGCGAGATGGATATGGAACTGCAAACCAAGCTGCTGCGCTTTATCCAAACCGGTCGCTTCCAAAAAGTGGGTGGCAGCAAGGAAGAGCAGGTGGATGTGCGTTTTTTGTGTGCCACCAACCGCGACCCTTGGGAGGAGGTGCAGGCAGGGCGCTTCCGTGAAGACCTCTACTATCGCCTGTACGTGCTGCCCATCCACCTGCCGCCGCTGCGCGAGCGCCAGCAAGACGTATTGGCCATCGCCCAGAGCTTGCTCAAGCAGTTCGCCAAGGAAGAAGGCAAACGCTTTAGACAGTTCTCGGAGCTAAGTGCTCAGGTCATCTTGGAGTACACCTGGCCGGGTAATGTGCGCGAGCTGCAAAACGTTATCCGCAATATCACCGTGTTACACGACGGCGAACGGGTGATGCTCGAGCAACTGCCACCGGTGCTGCAGCGACACATTCCAGCAGGCGCCACCGAGCCGACCAACCAACCACCGCTGAGCGAACTGGAGTCTGCCGCTGAGCCAGAGGCAACCCAGCCTGCAGAGCCGGTGGCGCAGGGCTACTGCCTACAAGCGCTCTGGAAAACTGAGAAAGAAGCGATCGAGTACGCCATCGATTACTGCCAAGGTAATATTCCCAAGGCGGCAGACCTGCTGGAGGTCAGCCCATCGACTATCTATCGCAAGAAACAGAGCTGGGAGGCGATGGAGTCTTAGTTCGGTAGGAGGGAGCTAGAGTAGCAAGAGTGGAGAGCGTTTAGCTTCCTCTGGTTAGCTCTCCAAGGCTAGCTCTCTAAGGTCAGGTAGCTGCGGATACGCTCAAAGCCGATGATCCCCATGCAGTGTCCTTGATGACCATCGACGACCAAAACCTGCTCGGGGGCGGCGATAAGCAGCGGAACCAGATCCTCAATCGGGCAGTCGATATCGATATGCTGGGGCTGATGGTCCATTGCCAGATGGACCCGTTTTTGCAGCGTAGCAAGGTCTTTGCTGCGCTCTGCCGGGGTGCCGATATGAGGGCTGACTGCTTGGCTGTAGCCGCTTTGATAGAGCACGCCTAAACAGCTCGCCCCTTCCATCACCGCAATATGGTTATAGCCCTCACCGCTAAAAATCGGCCGAGCCGAGGCCAGCGAGTCATCAGCGGTAAGACGAGGGAAGTCCCGCGACATAATATCGCGCGCCCGCAGGCCGCCTGGCTGCGGTGGCAGCTGGCGAGCAATCTCTGGAAACTCAATCACTGGCTGTTTGTAGAGATCCCCTTCGCTAAGGGGTTTGCTAAACAGATAGCCCTGTACCATCGAGACGCCGGCTTGTTGCAGCAGGCAAAGTTGCTGCTGGGTTTCCACGCCCTCTGCAATCACATAGCCGCCGAGCTGTTTCATCAGCTTGCACAGCATGCGGATCATCTCCAGCTCCATCGATTGCTCGCTCAGGTTGCTGACAAAGCTGCGGTCAATCTTAATCATATCGATGGGCAGCTCGCGCAGGTAGGAGAGGGAGGAGAAGCCGGTGCCGAAGTCGTCCAAGGCAATCTTCACTCCCGCCTCACGCATCTTGTTCAGCCAGGTTTGTTGGTGCTCGGTACTCTCAAAGAACGAGGACTCAGTCAGCTCGAGGGTTACTTGATCCAAACTCAGCTTGGCCTGTTGAAACAGCGTTAAGGTTTGTTCAAGGCAGCTTTTGCTTAAGGTATCGCTGGAGAGCGAGCGATTTACCGTTAGCTGCAGCTCGGGTAGCGCCATACGTTGCTGGATCCGTGGCAGGGCGCGCAGTGCCTTCTCGGTGACGAGCGAGTCGAGCCGGTCGACCCAGTCAAACTCCTCCGCGATATTGATCAGCTCTTGAGTGGTGTAGGGTAGCCGCGTATCGAGCTTGATACGACACAGCGCTTCGAGCTTGGCGAGTTTGAGATCCGGCAGGCTGTAGATAGGCTGATAGGCCACCTGAATCAGCGCGCTGTCGATGGCGGTTTCTAACAGGCGGGCCAAGTTGCGTTTGTGGTCAAAGCGCTTGGCCAGCTTCGCGCTGAAATAGTGGACCGACGACAGGCCCTGCTTGCTTTGGGTCAGCAGGCTTTGTAGCGCGTGGCTTATCATCAGCTCCGGCGAGCGGGCATCGACCAGCAGCACCGACACGCCCATGGTGACCAGTGTCTTTAGCTGTAGCTTGTCGTCTTCACCGGGGCGGCTTAGGGTGTCGAGCAGTTTGCGAACCTGATTATCAATCGCCAAAATATTTTTTTCTTGCTCCCAACACACTGCGAACACGCTGTTGTCCAGCAGTGCCACGTAGTGAGGATGGGTCAGTTGGGCCATCTGTCTGGCGACCAGCCAGCTAAGGGCATGGTGGCTGGTTTTGCGGTTCACCGAGACGTCGAAGGCGGCGCATATCATGGTTTTTTGCGCCGGCAGCTGTTGGTATTGCTGCTCTACCGCCTCCAGCAGCTGCTGTTTGTTGCGCAGCATGCCCGATTGCCTGATTAAGGAAGCATCGTCCTTCCACAGCTCGGCGCTGACATCGAGTTTGCGGGTGGAGGAGATATAAAAGTGCTCACCGCGTAGGTCAATGCGCTGGATCTGCGTATCTTGCGCGAATACATCGCCTTTGGCATCCATGCACAGGAGTTCACCTTCCCACAGTTTATGGTGGTCAATATAGTCCCACAGTTTTTTGTAGAAGCGCTTGTTGTAGTGTCCGGACTTCAGTATCGCCGCCTTCTTCCCCAGTAATTGCGCTTCGCTGTAGAGGGTGGCACGGCAAAACTCATCGTTTACCATCAGGATACGATGACGGCTGTCGGTGATAAGCAGGCCGTTGTTGGACTTTTTAAACAGCGAGGTCAGCAGTGCGCGCTCTTTCTCGATGGAAGGAAAAATCTCACGTACCTTGAGGGTTCCGTCCACCCATTCGCTGTGCTCAGTACTGGGAATGATCGCTACATCGACAAGGTGGCGACGTTGCTCAAGTAGCAAGATGGCACTGAACTCGCGAGGCGCCTTACGGTGGGTAGCATCGATAAGGGCCTGTTTGAACAGCCCCTGCTGCTGTGGGTCGAGAACATGGAGAATGTCGTTGAGGGATCTTGGTTGGGCATGCAGTCCGAGTAGCTTTAGCATTCGAGCATCACAGTTAAAGCTGCCCTGCGACAGGTTGATGCTCCAGGAAAGCGGTCCTTGCTTGTGGGGAGTGCTGGCGGTGTGCATGACTCTCTCTAAGACTCAGTGTTTACTATGAGTTTAATCAATTTGCTGGGTTGTGCAGTCAGAAAATGTTAATCAGATCTGGTCTTTACACTCTTTTTAAGTATTACATCTGCAAGCACCGCTGGTCGCCAATACGCCGCCGCTCGCCTTCACACCCACAAAGCCTTATTATTAGTAAGGTTAACGAGCTCTAGGCTCGGGCGAATCAGCTGGTTACGGAGTTGTTGCATATGAAGATGGCTTTTCTTGGCGCTGCGACAGTGGACTACTTTGAGCAGGCCCAGCGATATCTACCCGGAGGCAATGCCCTCAATCAAGCGCTGCACGCAGCGAACTTAGGCTGTGAGGTGGGCTTGTTCGGCGCCACCGGCAATGACCGGGCGAGTAGGGCGCTACGGCTGTTACTCAGCAATGGCAATGTGGATTGCCGCTACCTGGCCAGTATGCCCGGACAAACGCCGCACAACCGCATCGACAACGATCAGTGGGGCGAGCGCCATGGCGTGCCTGGTGCCTGGCGAGCGGGTGTGTATGACATCTATCGCTTGTCGAGCGACCACTGGCAACAGCTTAAACAGTTCCCGCTGTGGTGTACCCATGCTGATTGGCCTGACTTTTTGCAAGCCTGCTTGTGTAAAGGGCCCAACCAGCGTCTGTTGGTGGACTATCAACACCTCCCTGATTTCTCTTTATTGGCGCAAACTATAAACCGGGTCGACATTGCCTATGTCGCCGGTGAAGCAGGGCTGCAGCCCGAGCTACAAGCGCTCAGTCGCGAGCATCAAACGGTGATCGTGTTGACCATGGGCGCGGGCGGTTCTTGCGCCATGGTGGCTGGCCGTAGCTATTTTCAGCCGGCACTGGCGGTCGATAAAGTGGTGGATACCACCGGCTGCGGCGATGCCTTTCAGGCGGCCTTTAGCATCCACTACCTGCGCAATCGCGATATTCCCCGGGCGCTGAAGGCTGGTGCCACGCTGGCTCGTGAGACCTTGAGCCATTATGGCGCGCACCAGTGGTCGAACAATGTCGACTTATACGACTAGCAAACAGCTGCTTTGAGTGGTGGTTGCAGAATGCGAGAAGGCGTTCTGCAATCGCCGTGAAAATCCCCCGTTGCAAATCGCAAAAAAGCACCTATTTCCTCGCGTAATATTATTCTTTATCAATAGCTTATAAATCTTGGTTCGGCTTTTGCTCTAGTAGGCCTACAGTCACACTCTCGGAGCGAATATGAATATCAAGTACGCAATGTTGGCGGCAGCAATCGCCACGCCTCAGTTAGCTTACAGTGCAGCGTTTTCTTCCTGTCCGACGCAGGCTTTTTTGGTTCAGCAGGGTACGGCGCACCTCTACGGGGTAAACCTGGCCACCGGCTTCTACGAATCGCTGTCTAGCGATATGGGCACCACCGGTAAGCTCAATGCCATGGCCTATAACTTTCATGACGACTATCTCTACGCTTGGAGCTACGAGTTCAACACCTTGGCTCGGATCGGCAATGACTACCAAGTGGAGCCGTTGACCTTGGATTGGGGCTCAATGAGCCACTCATCGTTTTATGTGGGCGATATCTCCCTCAGCGACAACGCCCATTACCTTTACCGCAAAGGTGCGACCCACGGCCTGTATCGAGTACCGCTCGATGAAGGTGCCAGCGACTACTTGCAGGTTGAGCGTCTGATTGATGGCGACAGCCTAAGCCTGAACATCTTCGATTTGGCCTTCCACCCTGACAACGGCATGCTCTACAGCGTCGACCGTAATGGCGTGCTGTGGCAGGTTGACCCACAAAGCTTGAGCTATCAAAACCTCGGCAACGTTGGCGTTAGCGGCACCTTTGGTGCGGTCTACTTCGACCTTAACGGTACACTCTACATCAGCCGCAACAGCGATGGCCTGGTGTTCCGCATCGATGTAGCAGCCGCCTCGCCACAAGCCGAGCAGTTTGCTCAAGGGCCTTCGTCGAGCAACAACGACGGTGCCCGCTGCGCCATGGCGCCGATTGCCGATGACAGCGCCAACATCGATTTTGGCGATGCGCCAGCCAGCTATGGTTCGCTACTCGATGATAACGGTGCCCGTCACCAACTGGTCGATGGCGCGGTGCGCTTAGGTCAAGACGTGGATGGTGAGGCCGATGCCTGGCAATACCCTAACAGCGATGACAACCGCGGCCTCAGCGATGATGAAGACGGTATCGCCTTTGTCACCGGTATTCAGGCTGGTCTGGACTTTGTGGTACAAGCGCAGGTAAGCGGTGCTGGCTACCTCAATGGCTGGGTCGACTTCAACCGCAACGGCGTGTTTGATGACAACGAACAGGTCGTTACCGATAACTGGCTGACCGAAGGAAATCACAGCCTGCTGATTGCTGCCCCGGCCGATGCCGCCGAAGGCGATAGCTGGGCTCGCTTCCGTGTCTCTTCAGTGACCGGCTCTGGTGCCAGCGGCGGTGCGCCCGATGGTGAGGTGGAAGACTACGAAGTCTACATCAGCCAATCGTCGGTGAGCATCAGCTGTTATCCAAACTGTCAGGACTATGCCACGGTAGCCTTTGAAGACAACTGGCCTGCCGCAGGCGACTACGACCTGAACGACTTGGTGATTAACCTGCAAACCCGGGTGATGAGCGATGACAATCAGGTTGAGCGCATCGAGCTGCGTGGTGAAGTTAAAGCCGTAGGCGCTAGCTTCCATAACGGTTTGGCGATCCGCCTGCCGGGTATGAGCGCTGCCCAAATTGATGAGCAGGCAATTCGCTACGAAATCAACGGCGAGCAGCTCAGCGCGAGCCCGATTGAGAGCGCCAGTTCTGAGCTGGTGGTGGTGATAAGCGAAGATGTGCGCGAGTACATCAACCCACTGGGCGAATGCAACTTCTACCGTACCCAAAGCGACTGTGCCGGTGTTGGCCAACTTAACTTCAAGGTGTTCCTGCCTGTATCGGCAGCGCTGCCTGAGCAACAGCTGCCAGCAGCCCCTTATCATCCATTTATCTTTGCCACCGAACATCAGCGGGAACCGGTATTTGCTCAATCGCCCGGTCGTGACCTGGAGATCCACACCAAGAACACCGCACCTAGCGACATGGCCAGCGAGCAGTTCTGGGGGATGTATCAAGATGTGTCTCAGCCGCAAAGTGGTAACTACTATCAAGATGCCCAAGGGTTGCCATGGGCCATCATCCTGCCCTACAACTGGCGCCACCCTCTGGAGCGGGTCAACATCTTGAGCGCTTACCCGGGCTTCTATCTCTACAGCAACAGCGAAGGTGAGCAGGCGGCCGACTGGTATCTGCTGGAAAACGCGAACCCTGAATTTTTGTATCAAGACTAAGCCGGACTGAGGATATTCCCATGAAACAGTTAAACCTAATCGCAATTTTGGCCACCTTTGCACTAACAGCCTGTGGTGGCGGGGGAGGCGGCGGTGACAGCAGCGCCGCTGATAACGAGCAGACCACCACCCAGCCAGCGCCGGTTGAAACGGTACCTGAAGAAGTGGTTGAGCAACCGGTGGAAGTAACGCCAGAGCCAGCTCCAGTTATCGAAGAAGACAACGATGAGCCCTATGTGGCAGGTGATTTCGCCGACATCTCGGTAAGCGAAGACTTTGATTTCGCCATGCAGGGCGACTGGCAGGTCAGTGTACAAGCCAACCTAGCCAGCGCGGAGCGGGTGTTCCTTAACCTGTGTACCGAGCAAGACAGCTATGGTGGCGTCGATTATGCCAGCTGTGTGTGGCAAGGCCCGCTGGCAACAGATGTGACTGAGCTGACGGTGACCTTACCGGGTCACGCCACGCAACTGAATGCTGAGCTATGGCTTCTAGGAAGTGGCGACAGCCAGCGCATCCAACTGACAGAAATGCTGTCAGACAGCGGCTCGATTAGCTTTAGTTTTTAGAGCAGCCTTTAAGACCACTTTTAGCAGCAGTTTGCAGGAGTCACTATGAAACACATCGCACTGTTTATCGACACCCGCGCCGTGGGTGGCATTGAGAGCCATGTACTGAACCTGGCAGTGTCACTGAAACGCCAAGGATTGTCGCCACGGGTACTGCTGTGGAGTGACTATCAAGGCGGCGCCCACCCCATGGTGCGCGCGCTGATTGAAAATCAGGTCAGCGTAGTCGACTTGGCGGGGAGCCTGCAGGCGCTGCGTCAGCAACTGTGCGATGTGTCGCTGGTCCATACCCACGGCTACAAAGCCAGTTTGCTGACCCGCCTGACAAACCTCAGTGTTGGTACGCCCCATGTCACCACCTTCCATGCTGGCGAGCGTTGCCGAGGACGCTTAGCCTTGTATGATTGGGTTGACCGATTCAGTGCGCGCATGAGCCAAGGACGGATCGCAGTGAGTCAGGCGATTGCCGACCGGGTGGCTGCCGGTTGTCGGGTGATTAACAACTTTGTTAGCCCAAGCCAGCAACCCGCCCCGGTGGCCTCTCAGGCCAAACGGGTGGCCTTCGTCGGGCGCTTGGTTGAGGCGAAAGCACCACAGCGGGTGGTTGAGTTGGCGCGCGCTATGCCGGAGCTGGACTTTATGATCTTCGGTGACGGCCCGCTGCGCGCCGAGATAGAGCAATCGCGCCCCAGCAACCTGAGCCTGATGGGCGAGCAGGATATGCAGGTGTTCTGGCCGCAGATCGACTTGCTGATAATGCCCTCCCTTCGAGAAGGCCTGCCGATGGCCGCGCTGGAAGCCATGTCTTACGGTATTCCGGTGTGTGCCACGCCAGTGGGCGGCTTGAGCCACTTGGTGCAAGATCGCCATAACGGGCTTAGCCTGCAAGGTGAAGAGCTGGATCCGTGGGTGGAGCAGCTGCAATGGTGGGCGCATAGCGACTATCAAACCCGTTCCAAGCTGGCCGATAATGCCCGAAACACCATTGTCGAGCAGTACTCGCCCCGCGCGGTGTTGCCTGAGGTACTATCGGTTTATCAAACGGCGATGGCAGCGCGTTGATTGCCGCCCAATAAAAAGCCCTCGTGGGATAACCTGCGAGGGCTTTTTTATATCTACATACTAGCGTCAAGCGAAGGTGCTGGGCAGGCTGCGCAACTTAGCGATACTGCCGCGCATCTCTTCGAGCTCTTGTTCGGCTTGATGGGTGAGATCGGCGGTGTCTTGGGTGAGCAGGCTAACGCGGTTGATATTGCTGTCTAGCTCGCCAACCACCAGTGTCTGCTGCTCGACGGCAGTGGCACTTTGTGCGGCCATCTCATTGATGTGTCGCATCTTGCGGTTGATCTCATCGATGCGTTGTTGGGTAGACGCGCTGCTCTCCAAGGTGGTGCCGACAGCATCGACCCCTTGCTTAAAAGTTTGGCTAAAGTTGCTCAGGCGCTGATTGATGGTGGCCACTGAATCGGCGATCTGCTGGGTCGATGCGTGGGTTCGGCTGCTTAGCGCGCGCACTTCATCGGCCACTACCGAGAATCCGCGACCAAACTCACCCGCCCGGGCAGCCTCAATGGAGGCGTTCAGCGCTAGCAGATTGATCTGCTCAGCTATGCCTTGAATCTCGCCCATAAAATCGTTGATGCTTTGCGCTTCGCGAACCAGCGCTTCGGCAGTTTCTGAGGAGTGGTGCAATTGGTTGGATAGTTGGTTGATACTGCCGACTGTACCGCCCATTTCAGTGAGAGCGTTCGCGCACTCCTCACTCACTGTAGAGGCTGAATCGGCGGTGCGCTGCACGTTGCCAGACACTTCAGTAATTGTGCTACTCATCTGTGTGACCGCGGTGGCGATTAGCTCCACTTCGCTGGCTTGCTGGCGGATATCGGTATTTACAGACTCAAAGCGTTGATGAAGATTATCGGCGTTGCTCTCGATATTGTTGCAGTCATCCTGGGTGCGCCCCAAGATGGTCCGCACCTTCGCTTGCTCCATCTTGATGTGATAATCGGCGATGGCATGGCTGTCTTTGCCCGAGTAGATAAAGCGGCTAACGCTGTCATAGCGGGCACGCAGTTTGGCAAAGTAGCGCGGGGTGACCGCCAGCTCTTGGTTGAGCAAGACTGCGATAAGCACGAATACCAGCGCGGCTGGCAATGCCACACTAAAGCCCGCACTAAAAGCCAACCAGCTACAGAGCCCAAGTCCTGCGAGTGCGGCTAAACCAAGGCGCAAGGCGCGTCGCTCAGCCCATGGGCGCTGCATTTTCCCTTGGTTAATTTGCTGATACAAGGCGTTGGCTTGGCGCTTTTGCTCGGCATCCGGGCAGGCGCGTACCGACTGATAGCCCACCACCTTGTTGCCCTGATAGATAGGCGTGACATAGGCATCGACCCAGTAGTACTCGCCATTCTTGCAGCGGTTTTTCACCATGCCGCGCCAATGGTCACCGGTTTTCAGATGCTGCCAGAGGTCGGTAAAGGCCGGTTTAGGCATACTGGGGTGGCGCACGATATGGTGGTTTTTGCCTTGTAGCTCCTGGTTAGAATAACCAGAAACCTTGCAGAATTGGGGGTTAGCATATTGAATCACCCCATCGAGATCGGTGGTGGATACCAGTTGCTCACCATTGGCAAAGGTGACTTCCCGGTCCACTACATTTGCTTGTCTCTCATCCATGAGTTTGCTCGCAGGAAACTATATCGACGCTAACTCTCAATATAGCGCCCTACAAACTCAATTGATCATAATGTCATTAAGTTATGATCTAGCTCAGGAATTCCCGTCAACTGCAGTGAGTTGGGTCAGTGTCTCGGCACTTTGCTCCCACCAGGAGTTGTTGCTGTATGCACCGCCGATGGTGCGAGTTTCGCCAATCATAGGGATCCATAGCGATACACCCGAGCGCTCAGCCTGATGTTGCACGCGCTGCAGCGGCTCCTGCCAAGGGTGAAATGCCAGGTTAAAGGTACTGTTGTGGATAGGCAGCAACACTTCGCCACGCACATCCAAGTGGGCTTGAACGCTTTGCTCTGGCAGCATATGCACGCTAGCCCAGCTTTCATCATAGGCACCGGTTTCCATCAAGGTCAGATCAAACGGGCCGTAGCGCTCGCCAATCTCCTTAAAGCCGCCGAAGTAGCCGCCATCGCCACTGAAGAACACCTTGCTTTGCTGCCCTTGCAATACGAACGACGCCCACAGGGTTTGGTTACGGTCTCTCAAGCTGCGACCACTAAAGTGTTGGGCTGGGGTTGCGGCCACGGTGACGCCTGCATGTTGGTACTCTTGCCACCAGTCCAGCTCGGTGACTTTGTCTGCCGGAACGCCCCAGTCAATCAAACGTTGTCCGACACCTAGCGGGGCAATAAAGCGCTCGGTCTTGTCGGCCAGTGCCAATACGCTGTGTTTGTCGAGGTGGTCGTAGTGGTCATGCGAGATAACAATGGCGGTCAGCTCGGGTAACTGTTCGAGAGTGACAGGCGGTTGGTGGAAACGCTTAGGCCCAGCCCACTGCACTGGGGATGCGCGCTTAGAGAACACCGGATCGGTTAGCCAAAAGCCACCATCCAGTTTTAGTAGCACGCTGGAGTGGCCCAAACGGGCAACCAGATCCTGCTGACTTTGCTGCCACAGTTGCAGATCCAATGGCTGCATGGGCAAGGCTTGCTGAGGAACGCGCTGTTTGCGGTCTTCGAACATAAAGCGGTAGAAGATGTTAGCCATGTTTTCACTCCCGTCGTTCAGTGAGGTTGCTTGGTTGTTAAAGGTTTTGCCATCGAACTGCTCAGATTGCCATTGCTCAGGTTTATTCACGCAGGACATCATGGTTAACGACATTACGATTACTCCAAACTTGCTGAGGTTGATCAGGTTCAATAGGGAACCATCTAAAAGTAAACTTGTGAGTGTAGTTATAGTGACTGTTCTGGAAAAAGTAAACTAGCAAGTGTAAAATTTACAAAAATCCACCTGTTAACGAAAGGCTACAGTTATGTCTTCTCGCAGTGAGCGTAAGCGCCAAGCCATCCTAGATGCGGCTGTGATTGAATTCTCAGAGAACGGCTATCAAGCAGCCAATATGGATGCAGTGAGTGCGCGCGCCGATGTGTCTAAGCGCACTTTGTACAACCACTTTGCCAGTAAAGAAGGGCTGTTCGAGCAGATTACTGCTCAGCTTTGGTTGGAGCGGATCGAGCTCAGCTACAGCTCAGAGCAGCCGCTGAGTGAGCAGCTAAACGCCTTCGCCGAGGCTAAAGTCGCGCTGATGCTCGACCCGGAACATATCGCGCTGTCGCGCTGTGTCATGGCCGCCTATATGCAGCAGCCCGAGATGGCCCAGCAGGCGATGCACCGCTTAGCAAACAGTGAGGGAGCGCTAGAGCTATGGTTGAATGCGGCGAGTAAGGATGGACGCATCAAAGCCTGCGACGCAAAGTTAGCCGCCAACCAGTTCTACTCGCTACTTAAAACCGAAGCGTTTTGGCCGCAGGTATTGGCGCACTTACCCGCGCCCAGCCAAGAGCGACTGGATACGCTGGTGGAGCAAAGCGTTGCGATGTTCTTGCAGTTTTATGCGCTGGAAGACTCTAACTGAGCCAGTAATAATTCGCGCACCTTTTTGCTAAGGCCGCCCACAACCAGCGAGTAGGAGTTATCAATCAGCCGAAGCGCCTGCTGCTCGGCGTCTGAGCCATCAAAATGCAGGGTCAGCCAGTGGCGCTTATTCATATGGTAGCCACGGCTGATGGCCGGATAGATGTCGAGCAAGGCATCCAGCTGCTCAGGCTGACACTTGAGATTGATGTACATCTCTTGCTCTCGCCAAAATACCAAGGCAAACATCTTTCCACGCACCTTAAACACCGGCGCATCGGGGGTAAAGGGCAGCTCTAGTACTGATTCAGGGCGGCTAAGCAGGTATTTCTTTAGTTGTGGGTAGTCCATAGTCGCAACTCAATATTCTAGGGGGCTGGAATACCCTAGCAAAACCGAATCAGTCAAGCGAGCGGTTGTGAGGTGGTATTAACTGACTTGTTTTTGGAGAGTTCCATACCAGTGACTTTGCTAAAAACAGAAGTGAGTGTTTAACAACAAGCATCGCAACAATCCCGTTCACTAGCTACAACGCTAGGTGACTAATTGTTAGCTTGTTCAAGTTCATAGTCTGCAATTAACTCTCGAACAATGTTTTCTACTAGATGTCTATCACTTTGGTTAGAGTCAACTCCTGACCAAACAATCAATGCCTTCCACAGAGCCCAGCCTCGACCTCTAGCCCATGTGTGCGAGTCTACATTTCTATGCTTTTTGAACTCCTTACGGGAATTTCCACTAAATAGCGTCCATGCTATAGCTAGATCACAGGCAGGGTCACCGATAGCACTACAGCCAAAGTCTATAACCGCAACAAGGTTTCCATTGTTAACCAGAAGATTACCTAGGCTTACATCTCCATGAAACCAAACTGGTTTATCCGTCCACTCATGAGTGGTAGCCGCTTCCCAGATAGATCTAATAGCAGCTTCATCAACAATACCACCTAAAATAACGAGTGATTTTTGCACGTCATCTTCATAGTGTTTCAAACTGCAACCTCTAAAAAAGTTGTGTTTTCCTGCGGCGGGCGCACCCTTAATTGAAACCAAGTCCAGAGAATTAAGAAAACTTGCTAGGTCGCGGGCTATTGTGGTCAGATCACCATCATAATTGTTAATTAGTGTTTCCCCATCGAGCCACCTATATACTGACCATGGCCGTGGAAACAACTCATCACTTCGACCTTTTGCGACTGGTGTTGGGATAGGTAATGTAACTTGCTCGGCAATGATTGGTAGCCACTCTTGTTCCTTCTCAACTTGTGAAATGTAATCGTCAGCACTTGGAAGCCTAACTAGTAGCTCCTTACCTAGATGAAAGGTTCTGTTGTCCCAACCAGAGCTTTCGACAGGAGCAATAACCTCGTCTCTCCATTGTGGGAACTGTGAGCGAATGAGTTTTTTAACCAGAGCAACATCTATCAGCATTTTTTGTACCTTCAGTTCGAGGGACAAAATTATACAGGACAATGGATACAGCGTGCAGAGCATGAGTCTTGAAGGAGTATTTCTGTATGTGAGCTCATAGACAGAATCTTAAGTACGCTCTCGTTTGGCGCAAAAGCGTGTTGTAGATACTTAGCTCCAATAAACTGAAAGATAAGCTCTCGCTCACCTAAACATCTTATGCAGTTTCCTCAATCAACTGATTAATCTTTGCCAGCAACACATCCGATTTAAACGGCTTGGCCGAATAATCATCCATGCCTGACTCGTAGCATCTCTCGATATCCTCATCCAGTACGCTGGCGGTGAGGGCGATGATGGGGGTACGTTTGCGCTGTTGCTGCTCTTCCAACTCGCGGATCTGCTGGGTTGCGGTAAAGCCGTCCATCACCGGCATCATGCAATCCATTAGCACCAGGTCGATGTCATCGCCGGCTTTGACCGCGTCGACCGCTTCTTGGCCATTGTTGGCGACGGCCAGGCGGTAGCCAGCTTTTTTGAGGATTAGCGAGGCGACTTTTTGGTTGGTGCCGTTGTCTTCCACAATCAGCACTTTATGGCTGACAGAGGGCAAAGGCGTGACCTTGGTTTCGCTGGTTTGCCGCCAGTTCAATGCTTGGTTGATGGCTTTGGCAAAGCGCTCACCGAGCAGGGGCAGGGTAATCACGCCATCAAAATTGGCTGGCAGTTCCAGCTCTTGATAGCTGTAGTGACGGGCCAGTACGCAACTGATGCTTGGTTTGAGCGTTTTAGCGAGGGTCATTTGTGAGGCGGCATACTGCTCGTTGTCGCTGCAGATTATAAGCGCTTCAATATCACTCAGTGAGCGGCGGTCCAGCTTGTCAAGCGCTTGGGCCTGCGCGCCCCAGTAGGCGGCTTCGTCGACTAACTCGATTTGCTGCTGGGGATTATCGGCAACGATGGCCAGCTTGCGCCGGTCAAGCTGCATGGTGCGGCTTGCGCTGTCTACGATGCGGGTGGTCAGGGTAAAGAAGAAACGACTGCCTAGGCCTTTGGTAGATTCCACCTCCAGCTCACCGCCCATCATCTCGACCAGCTCCTTACAGATGGCAAGGCCAAGCCCGGTGCCGCCAAAGCGGCGGGTAATCGAGGAGTCTTCCTGACTGAACAGTTGGAAGATCTGCTGCTTCTTGTCTTCGTCGATGCCAATACCGGTATCAATTACCGCGAAATCTAAGGCCAGCTGCTCATGGTCTAGCTGGCGATACTTGAGCGATACGCTGATGGAACCTTTCTCAGTGAACTTAACGGCGTTAGATAGCAGATTCATCAGTACCTGACGGAGGCGATGGTCATCGAGCAGCACCGACTCAGGCAGACCGTCTTGAATATGAGTTTTAAGCTGCAGCTTGGCTTCTGAGGCCTTAGGCAGTACCAAGGTCAGGCTGTCGAATACCAGCTCGCGCAGGCTGCAGGAGACGGGCGCGAGTACCAGGTTACCCGATTCAATCTTAGACAGATCGAGGATGTCGTTAATCAGGATCAGCAGGGCATGGGAGGAGGTCTCAATGGTCTGCAGATAATCATTCTGGCTGGGCGAGAGCTTGGTCTTTGAGAGGATCGATGACATGCCGATGATGCCATTCAGCGGCGTGCGGATCTCATGGGACATGTTCGCCAAAAAGGTACTTTTAGCGCGGTTGGCTTGCTCGGCTTGCTCTTTGGATTGAATGATGCGCGCGCGGCTTTGCACGCGCTCTTCCAAAATGCGATTGAGCTGCTCAGCAAACTCGGTGAACTCGTCTTTGCCATCGATCTTGATGCTGCGTTGGCTGTCGGCGGTGTTGTCGAGGTTGCTCATGGTATGTACCACCCGGCTCAGTACCCGGGTCACCCGACGATAGACATTGCTGCCCAAACTCACCAAGGCCAACAGTGCCAGCACGGTAAGCGCAATCAGCGTCAGCGCGCGCCACTCAGCATGGCGGATGTTGATTTTTGCCTCGGCTTCTAGCTGCTCCGCAAAATCGCCGATTACCCCATTGATGATCTGTTGGCGCTCGCGCAGGGCAGGCAGGTTGTCGATCAGTTGCTGATGTTCCAACTGTTGGTAGATCAGCGCCTCGCGCAGGGCAAACGAGCGCTGGAAGGCGGGGGCGGAGAACTCTTCCATCAAGCGGGTGATCTGGGCGTCCGTGGCAAAGATATTGATAAAGCGATCCACCAACTGCTGCTGGTTAGCAATGGCGGCGTTAAAGCGCGCTAGGTCCAGCGACATCTCGGTTGAGCCGTAGCTCTCCAGCACCCAGCTCTCTTGCAGTGCCCACAGGCGCAGCCACGAAAGCTGATGAAGTACTTGCGCTTGTTGGTCGATGGCGTTGACTTGGCTCAGTGGAGTTTGCTTCTCCAGCTCCATGGCAATCGGCGCCAGCGAGTCCATCAGCAGGGTTTCCCAGTCAACCAACTCATCGCGGCCAAAGGTGGCGAGCTCGTTGACTAACCAGATCAGCTCATCAAGTTGAACCACCACGCTGCTCGGAAGGTGCTGGCGGGCGCTGGCAAAGGTGGGCAGCGTGTCGCGGGTATTATCGATGGATTGGCTATCAAGCAGGGCTTGGCGACGAGTGACCGCAACTTGCAGCAGCTGTTGGAGCTCGATCTGGGTCTCAACCACACTGTTGATCGTGTGTAAGCGATTGATACGTAGGTACTGTTTGAAGATATCTTGCGCAGAGAGCGCCAGGCCGATGAGCAGTGGGAGTATCACCAACAGTAATACCCGCAACCTGATTGAGAAGGTGTTGAGTAGAGCCATGCAGTCCGTCCGATTCCTTTCGAAGCGAGTACCAGCGAGCAGTTACATTATAGTGTAAGCGATTAATGACAGTATGGAAGTGTTAACTGACCTCTACGCTTGAGGGAAGGCATCCGTGCCTATTTTGTTAACGCATTTGTGAGCCGGCGCGATGGTGTGGGTTTAGCGCCACGCCAGTTTCATCGCGCTCAAAGTCTGTTTAAGCTCGCGTCGGTGAGGATTAAGGAACAGGGCTCGCAGGCGGTAAGAGAAAGCCTGTTTGAACTGGTCCTGTTGCTCGGCCAGCTCAGCCTGCAGGGTTTGGATGCGAGAGCGGGCAACTCGCAGCGCAGGACGAGATTGCTGGGCTACCGCTTGTTGGTGACGAAGATAGATCTCGCCGAGCGCCTGCAAGCGCGCTTCGGCCTTGCTGCTTTCTGAGTCGCTACGCATTAAATAGTGGGTATGGCTGCGATTGAGAAAGGCCACCGGGGCGTGTAAGGCCAGTTTCAGCCACAAATCCCAATCTTCAGCGGACACCAGCTCGCAGTCGAAGCCGCCTACTGCGTTAAAGGCGGTCTTGCTGAACATCACCGTGGAGGTGCCCACCACGTTCTCTGCAAAGATAGTAGCGGCTGCACTGGGCACCACGCGGTAACCGGCACGTGCTTCAACGAACTGTTGGAAGCTAGGCCAGTACTCAAAGCAGGTGCCGCGGTCTTCGCCGTTCTCGCCGATGTGGCGGTAGTCGGTAAAGCTAAAGCCCATCTCCGGGTGACTTAGGTGCACGCTCAGTTGTTCGCTGAGTTTGTCGGGGCGCCAGGTATCGTCGGCATCTAGTAGGGCAATAATCTCGGTGCTGCTGTGGGCTATTCCCAGGTTGCGGGCGCGAGCTGGGCCGCGTCCTTCCCCTTTAATGGCAACCAGTCGTGATTCGCTTTGTTGCTGCTGTTCTAGCCACTGCCAGGTGCCATCGGTCGAGCCATCGTCGACCACGATAATCTCAATAGCCTGCAGGCTTTGGGCTTGCACACTTTTCAGTGCTTGCTTGAGATAGCCCAAACAGTTGTAGCTGGGGATAACCACCGAGCAGAGTGGCTCTTGGTGTTTAGGCTGGAGTGCAGGTTTAGGCTTAGTTTCATTCATCATTTCACCTTTGGCATTGTGGTTGCTTTGTAAGGGAAGAAGCAGAAGCCATGCCATAACGAGATTGCCAATGACAAACAGCACCTTTCTTCATCCACAACTGAACCAGAGCTTGATTGCTCTGGGCTGCTGCTTGGTGCCGTTCGCACTTTGGTACCTTGTCCCTAACCCTCTGATTCCCATCGCCTTTGCTATCTTGCCTGTGGCTTTGGTCAGTGTTTTTCGCTTTCCCTTTTTGATGGTGATGGGCTTTGTATTGTTTTCATTTTTCCGCCTGCACGAGGCCTATCCGCAGCTCTATCCACTTCGCATTCCGCAACTGCTGGCACTAGCGTCACTGGCGACCTTGGCCTGGCATTTGGGAATCACTCGCAAATTGCGAATCTTCTGGTGTAGGGAGCTCACCTGGCTGGGGGCATTCTTTTTCTGGTGCTTGGTGACGGTGGTCATGGCATCCAACCGTGGCCTGGCGATTGCCTACTTTAACGGGGTGTTTAGCAAGATCATTATTATGACCTTTGCCATTGCATGGCTGGTGCGTAAGCCTGAAGACTTAGCTAAAGCGGCGCTTGCCTGTATTGTCAGCGGGATTGCTGTGGCCTATGTGGCGCTCTATAACGCCCAACATGGGCTGGAGATGGTGGAGGGCACTCGGGTGACCATCGGTCGCTCCTTTGGCTCGGTGCTGGGAGACCCTAATGATTTGGCGCTGACTTTAATGTTCCCTATGGGTTTTGCGGCGGCGTGGGCTATGGACCGCACCCTGGGGTTACGGCGCTGGGTGGCGATCATCGGCTTTGTCTGCCTGTTTATGGCCTTGCTGGCCACCCAAAGCCGTGGCGGCTTGCTGGGTGTGCTGACCCTATCTGGGGTATTGGCATGGCGACGGGTTGAGAACAAAGCCTTGCTGATTGGTGCCGGTGCCATCGCGATGCCGATACTGTTTGTCGTGGCGGGGATCTCGGACCGCAGCTCTGGCGGGGCGGCAGAGTCGGGCATTGATGAATCCTCGATGGGCCGGCTATATGCCTGGGAGGCGGCCTTCTATATGGCGCTGCGCAATCCCTTTACCGGGGTAGGGCTGGACAACTTCTATTCCAACTACTTCTTCTTTAGTAAGCACTGGGATGGTAAGAACCATGCGGTGCACAGCACCTGGTTTGGCGTATTGGGTGAGACTGGCTTTGTCGGCCTCGGGCTATTTACCACTGCCATCTATAAGCTGGCGCGCTTGGCACAAGCGAACCTGATTGCGCTGGCGGAGCTGGGCATGCGCAGCGGGCCGTTATACGCGACCGCCGAGGGGATCTTTATTGGTCTGCTCGGCACCTCGGTGTCGGGCACCTTCTTAACCCAGGGCTTTACCTGGCCGTTTTATATCTTGGCGGCCCTGATCGTGGCCCTGCACGCCATCTTAGTGCGTCAGTTGCAAGCTGCAAAAAGCAGCTGATTAATTGACTTATCTATATGAAAAATAAAGAATAAAAAACTCTGGCCTCGACCTTGCAGTAAACCGCTTAAGCACAACAAACTGCAAGGTCGAACAAGATGAGTAAAGTCAGTGTTATTGTCCCCGCCTACAAGGCCGAGCGTTACCTAGCTGCATGTTTAGAGTCGCTGGCTAAGCAGCGCATGCAGGATCTGGAAGTGATCGTGGTGGTGGATGCATCGCCCGATAGCAGCGCTGATATCGTTGAACAGTTTGTCCAGCGCTACCCCGAGCGCTTTCGTCTGCTGCTACTTAAAGACAACGTCGGCGTATCGCAAGCACGCAATCTGGGAATGATTCAGGCCAAAGGCGATTACATTGGCTTTGTCGATGCCGATGATATCGTCGCTCCAGATATGTACCGTAAGCTATATCACTGCGCGGTGACCGAGCAAGCCGAGGTGGTGAGCTGCCAACGCCTGCAGTTTGAAGAGCACTGCGACAGCGCCACGCTGATCCCCACCGACCAAGATTTCCAGAATGTATTCGTCACCAGCCACCTGTTTAACCGCGGCTGGCTAGAAGAGAACGGCTTGCGCTTTTATCCGCGAATGATCTTTGAAGACCAGCCCTTTCTCTACTTGGCTCGCTATCTGGCAACCAAGGTGGCGCGCTGTGATTACCACGGCTACTTCTACCGGCTGCACGATGAGAGCCTGTGTCGCGACCCGCTCAAGGCCCGCTTCAATATCATCGAAAAACAGCTAACTCTTAGTCAATTTGTGGCCGATGCCCAAGCGCGCGGCCTGCTACAGAGTAACGCCAAGTCAGTACTGGCTTGTCTGGCGAACTCGGCGCTCAGTGCCTTGTACTATCCGGTTGACCGTACCGACTTGCTGAGCTTTTGGCACTGCATGGCCTATCTAGACGACAAATATCGGCTCACCGAGCAAAGCGGTTTGGTGAGCAACAGCTACTGCATAAGCCGTTTTCTACGCTATCGCCACAGCGACTGGCAAATCCTGCTGCTAGCGCGCTGGGTAAAAGCCCGACAAGGCATGCCCGCCCGATTGCCAACGTTGCGCAGCACTGCTGCGACTAACCCGATTCAGGAGGTGAGCTGATGGCCAGCACTGACAGCGTCGATGTGAGCGTTATCGTCCCGGCGTATAACACCGAAGCGTATATCGAAGAGTGTTTGCAAAGCCTGTTCGCCCAAACCTTGCCATCGCTGGAGATTGTGGTGGTGATCGATGCCAGCCCTGATGGGGTTAGCGATGTGGTGGCGCGCTTGCAGGCGCAAACCCATCGCCAACTTCGAGTGATCCACTTGCCGCAGAATGTCGGGCTGGCAGAGGCGCGCAACATTGGTATGCGCGCGGCCAGCGGTAAGTATCTAGGCTTTGTGGATAGCGACGATTATGCCGACCCGCAGATGTTTGCCCGCCTATTTGAGCTGGCCGAGCAGGGGGATGCCGAGGTGGTGTGCTGCGGCTGGAAGACCTTTAGCGCGCAGCACAGCCAAAGCGTGTTCCCCGAGAGTATGGCGGAGAACACCATGGCCTGTAATAAGCTGATCGCCCGCGCGTTGGTGGAGCGTCAGCAGCTAGCCTTTCCCCGTGGTGAATGGTTTGAAGACGAGCTGTTCAGCTATCAAGCCCTGCTGCTGGCCAATCGGGTATTGAGCCTGAATGCCGCTTTGTACTTCTATCGAATGAATCCAGAGGGAATCTGCCGATCCAGCGGTAAAGCAGTGCAACGACTACATGGTCGCCGCAGCAGTGTGGCCGCGTTTATGCGTGGCATGGCCAGCAAGCAGTTGCATGACCGTTTTGCCGAGCATTGCCTAGAGCTGCTCTGTCGCCATGCCTGGATGCAACTGCAATCGTCGATTAGTTGGCCACAGCTGCAGGCCTATTTTCGCTTTACCGATCACCTTATCGCTAAGTATCAGCTAGCATCTGCGCGTGAGCAGCTTAAAGACAACTACTTTGTGAGTCGCTATTTTCGCTGGCATAACAAGCTGCCCGCCTTGTGGCTGCTTCAGCAACGCAGCCGGAGGGCTCAAGCATGAGTGCATTTGAATCTAGCCTGTGGCAGCGCGCTAGCCAGTTGGTGAAACGTGCCTCTTCGCTAAAAGAGCTGAGCTGTTATGGCTTGCTCACGGTGGTGCAAAAAGGCGCTGGCCTGCTGCTTATTCCCATCAGCACCCGCTATTTGAGCCTGGAAAGCTATGGGCTGCTAGAGAGCTTGCTGGTGGTGTTCTCGCTGTGCTCCTTGTTAGAGATGAGCGCCGGGGCGCTGCCGCGCTTTTATCCTGAATGCAGTCATCACCGTGACAAGCAGACGCTATTGTCATCATCACTGCTGCTGAGCTGTGCCTATGGCGCGGCCTTGGCCTTGCTGGTGTTCAGCACGCTGCGCTATCTGCCAATCAGCCTGTTCGAACCGCTAACGCTATTACAGCAAGTGATGGTGGCGGTGATCGTCTGGTCGATTGTGGTGGCCCAGCCCTTATACATGTGGCTGCGTATCGAAGGGCGGGCTGCAGCCTACCTACTGGTGGTGAGCGTGCAGACCGCGCTGCAGTTTTCGCTGGCGGTGTATGGCCTAAAACAAGGCTGGCAGCTCAATGCCATCCTGAGCGCCAGCACAACAAGCAGCGTGGTCGCGATGAGCTTGGCGCTGCTGTGCTGCCGACAGCAACTGGTACTGCGCTGTTCGTGGTCGCTGCTTAAGCAGACCCTGCGTTATCAAAGCTGCCTGGTGCTGGCCTCGCTAAGCCTGTTTGTATTGCACGGGCTGGATCGTCTGCTACTGGCTTCTCACCTAGGGCCGGAGACCTTGGCCCGCTATGGCGTGATGATCAAGCTGGTGGAGGCGGTGGCATTGGTCTTCGGTATCTTCGAGGCGTGGTGGCTGCCTAAGCGCTTTACCATCTTGGCGCAGGAAAATGGCGCCGTCACTGTTGCCAAAGTGCACCAGTGGTTGCTAATGGTGATCCTTGCCCTAGTTAGTGGCTGCGCGCTGTTGGCGCCGTGGGTGATAACCCGCTTGCTGCCTGAGGCTTACGCCGAGGGTTTGGTATGGCTACCGATGCTGCTGCTGGCATTAACCGCCAAGCTGGCGACTTCGGTGCTCGATATCGGCTGCTATTTGCCGAAAAGTCCCGGTTGGCTGCCCAAGATTAATGGCATGGCGGCGGTGCTGGCACTGGCGCTGTATCTGCTGCTTATCCCCCAGTTTGGTGTGGCAGGGCTGTTGGCAACCCTGATGCTGGTCTACGGCCTGCGTTTAGCGGCCTTTAGCTGGCTGAGCCTGCGCTTGTGCCCCTTGGACTATCAGCCCAAAGCGCTGCTGGCGTGTCTGGTGCCTCCGATGATGGTGTTGGGCGTGTTGGCGCTGATTGGTCTAGATGTGAACAGCGCACCGCTGGCGCTCACTAATTTACTCTGGCTAGCAGCATGGGCTTACTACCAATGGCGCAAGTCTGGCGCGATAGCAGCTGTGGCTAGCCACCCTTCGCAGAATGCGAAGGCCATTTCAACTGCAGCTTAACTGCATGAAAATAAAGGCTTTACAATATTGGCATAAAGCCTGCTGTAGCTCTCCCAAATCGCAATAGCTTTAAACAACTACCTGATGAGTTGGGAGAGATAACATGCAACGACTCGATTCCCCAAGGATGTGGCTGAAACACAGCCCATCACCGCTGGCACGGAGCCTGAAAACCCTGCTGCTGGCAATCCGGGATTGGCAGGTTCCAGTACTACCGATGCTCACTCGCGGCCTTTATGGCTTGCACCTCTCAATCAGTCAGCTGTGGCATAGCCTCAGCCAAACCCTATGGTATAGCCCGCTGTTTCGCTCTCAGCTAAGCGGCCCAGCGCCAAAGCTTAACCTCTATACCGGTATGCCGCAGATCCTTGGGGCCTTGGATATCTCCGTTGGTGAGCGCTGCCGGATCTCCGGACAGACTACCTTCAGTGGCCGCAGCTGTGGCGCTGAGCGCCCTCGCTTGAGCGTGGGCGACAACGTGGATATCGGCTGGCAGTGCTCGATTGCTGTTGGCCGGCGGGTGGTGTTGGGCGACAACGTACGCCTGGCCGGGCGCTGCATGTTGGCGGGCTATCCGGGCCATCCCATGGATGCGCGCCGCCGCGCTGCCGGAGAACCGGAAGATGACCACCAAGTCGGCGATATCGTGCTGGAGCGGGATGTGTGGCTGGCCAGCGGCGTATCGGTGATGGCTGGAGTCACGATTGGCCAAGGCTCGGTGATTGCTGCAGGTTCAGTGGTCACCAAAGATATTCCCGCTGGCGTGTTAGCCGCGGGCGTGCCAGCCAAAGTAGTTAAACAGATTGTTGATGTAGAGGGTTAAGCCATGAATTCCAATATTGTCGTATTCGCCGAAGACTGGCTGCGCCACCCCAGCAGCAGCCAACACATCGTTCGCCAGCTAGCTGCTGATAACCGGGTGCTATGGGTTAACTCGATTGGCCTGCGTCGCCCGCGCCTGAATCTGCGCGACTTGAAGCGGGTGGGCGAGAAGCTGTTGAAGATGGTCATGCCGCGCAGCGCCGAGCAACCGGGCCTTACGCCATCGAGCGTGCAAGTGATTTCGCCGTTTGCCTTTCCCGCTCCACGCTCTAAGGCGCTACGTTGGGTTAACCGCGTGCTATTGTCGTGGCAGGTGGGCCGGGCCATGCGCAAGTTGGGTATGACCAAGGCCAACGCCTGGCTGGCCTTACCCACGGCGGTCGAAGTGCTTGGGCGGCTGCCGTTTGAGCAGGTGGTGTACTACTGCGGCGACGATTTCGGTGCGTTGGCCGGGGTAGACCATGAGCAGGTCGAAGCCTGTGAGCAGCGGCTGGTGCAACAGGCCGACCATATCCTGGTTGCCAGCGAGCGGCTGCGTGACAAGTGGCATGAGCAGCAAGAGGTGTTAGAGAAAATCGCCGTGCTGCCCCATGGGGTGGATTTCCCGCTGTTTGTGAAGCCTGCGACCCCTTCGGGGGATTTGCCCAGTCAGCGACCGATTGCCGGTTACTACGGCAGTATCGCGGCGTGGCTGGATATGGACCTGCTGGCGCGGGTTGCCCGCTTGCTGCCGCACTGGACCTTCCTGTTTGTCGGCAAGATCGAGACCGATATCAGCCGCCTCGACGGTATCCCAAACATTCAATTTGTGGATGCGGTGCCACACCATTGCCTGCCCGGCTTTTCCCAGCACTGGACAGTATCAATGCTGCCGTTTCGTCGCTGCTCGCAGATCGATGCCTGTAACCCATTAAAGCTGCGCGAGTACTTGGCGGCAGGGCGGCCGGTGGTGAGTACGCCGTTTCCGGCATTGCAGGAGTATTCCGGCTTGGTGACAACAGCCCGCGGGGTCGAGGCCTTTGCTAATGCGCTAGAGGAAAGCCTGCAAACACCGGTGAGTTTGCTGCACAGACAAAGCGCCTTTCAGCGTATGGCGGTACGCAGCGAGAGTTGGGCCGAGCGGGCCAAGTTTGTTGGGGAGTTGTTGACTCGGAGACAGGCTCCGAGTCAATAGTGGGCGTTACGCGGTTAGCGCTTCAGCCGCCAAGATGTGCTGTTCTACTGCCAGCGCAACGCCATCGTCGTTGTTGCTAGCGGTGATCACATCTGCCAGTGCTTTTACCCGCTCTTCGGCGTTGTCCATCACCACAGCAAGGCCAGCGTACTCGAGCATATGGCGATCGTTGTCGGCATCGCCCACACACATCACTTCTGCTTGCTCAATGTCTAGTAGCTCAGCCAGCTTGGCAACGCCGATGCCTTTGTTGGCCTCGGGGTGCAGGAACTCTAAGAACACCGGGTAGCTGCGAGCGATGGTAAAGCGCTGCTGCATGCTCTCGGTGGCGGCGATTTCTGCCTGATTGAGGATGTTCTCTTCAGCCACCATCATCACCTTGATGAACTGGTCGTCATCGCCCAGCTGGTTGAAGTCGGTCACTTTCAGCTCTACGCCGTTGATCTCGGCTTCAAGGCGCGAGTAGGGGTTGTCTTCATGGGTTAGCAGGCCTCGCTCGGCGCAGAAGGCATGGATGTACACGCCCAAACGCTGCGACTCGGCGAAGATATCCTTGGTGTCGCGGCCGCTCATCATGGTTTGGTGGATCACCTCGCCATTACCTACCCGTTGTACCAACGAGCCGTTGTAGCTCACCACAAAGTGCTCATCGCTGGTCAAGCCCAGCTCTTGCAAGTAGCGCTGTAGGCCATTAATTGGACGACCTGAAGCCAGCACCACATGTACACCTTGTGCTTTGGCCGCTTGCAGGGCGTCGAAGGTGCGCGGTGAGATGGTTTTTTCAGAGTTGAGCAGGGTACCGTCCATATCCAGGGCGAGTAGTTTGTACATGTAACAACCTCAGTACAGAAAAGGAGCAAACCTTATATCAAAGAAATTTGACGTAACGGTGAAAAAAGAGCGGGCATTCTATCCCAATTCGTGTGGCTTTGGGATAGAATCTGCGCCTATTTAACCAGCCGGCTTTATCATCTCTTCTCCGAAAGGAGGAAAGCGGCAGTTAATACTGAAATTGATGATTCAGATCACATGATCTAGAACATATAACAGTGGATTGTTGCTTTGGCCAAATTTTCTCTTGAGCTAACATTTGATCCTGTTATACCCGACTAGGTAAATAGTTATTTATCAGCAGCTTAGGCTGTTGTTCCGGGTAGATGTCGATGGCTCAAAAAAGGAAGCCATCGCGGTTGCAGTATATGGAGGTAATAAAATGCAACGTGAACAATGGGGATCCCGTCTGGGGTTCATCCTAGCGGCAGTGGGCTCAGCAATCGGCCTGGGTAACATCTGGCGCTTCCCGTATATGGCGTATGAAAATGGCGGCGGCGCTTTCTTCATTCCCTACCTGTTTGCCATGCTCACCGCAGGCATCCCATTTATGATCATGGAATTCTCACTTGGCCACAAGATGCGTGGCGCAGCACCACAGGTGTTTGCGCGCTTAGGGCGTCGTTTGGAGTGGCTGGGTTGGTTCCAGGTGTTTGTCGCTTTTGCCATCGCGGTCTACTACGTGGCGGTGATTGGCTGGTCAATCTCCTACTTGGGCTTCTCGTTTACCCAAAGTTGGGGCGCTGATCCAAACGCCTTCTTCTTCACTGAGTACCTGCAGTTGGTTGATGGCAGCGCACCGAGCAACTTGGGCGCTCTGCAAAGCCATATCGTGGTACCCGTGGTGATTGCTTGGCTTATCACCTTCTCGGCGGTGTTTACCGGTGTGAAAGGTGGGATTGAACGCGCCAGCAAGATCATGATGCCACTGCTATTCATCATGGTGTTGGGTCTTATCGTGCGCATGGCCTTCCTGCCTGGCGCGCTTGATGGCTTGAACTACCTGTTCAAACCTGACTTCAGCAAGATCTTGGACGCCAAGGTGTGGTCGGCGGCTTACGGGCAGATCTTCTTCACCCTGAGTGTGGGCTTTGCCATTATGCTGGCCTACTCAAGCTACCTGCCAAAAGAGTCCGACATCAACAACAACGCCTTTATGACCGTACTGATTAACTGCGGCTTCTCGATCATGGCGGGTATGATGATCTTCGGCATTCTTGGCTACATGGCGCACTCAAGCGGCAAAGAGATTACCGAAGTGGTCTCGGCCGGTGTTGGCCTGGCGTTTATCACTATTCCTACTGCGATTAACCTGCTGCCTGCGCCGTATATTCTTGGTCCATTGTTCTTCTTGGCTCTGACAGTTGCAGGCTTGAGCTCGATGATTTCCATCGTCGAAGCGGTGACCTCTGCAGTTATCGATAAGAGCGGTTGGAGCCGTCGCAAAGCGGCCTCGATTGTGTGTGGTATCGCCTTGATTATCTCCTTGTCGTTCACCCGCAACGGCGGCTTGCTGCTGCTGGACGTAGTGGACCACTTTATGAATAACGTGGGCATTTTGGGTAGCTGTCTGGCACAACTGCTGATTGTTGGTTGGATGGTGAAAATCCTGCCTGAGCTGCGTGAGCGTGCTAACAATCTGTCTGAGTTCCGCATCGGCGCTTGGTTCGAGTTTTGCCTGCGCTTCTTAAGCCCTGCGCTGCTGATTATCATCGTTGGCACCAATCTGATTACCCTGATCCGCGACGGTTACGGTGATTACAGCCAGTTCGATATGATGACCTTTGGCTGGGGCTTGATTGCCATGATGATCGTAATGGCGGTTATCGTTCGCAAACTACCCACCGCACAAACCACCAACGAGGAGGCGTAATATGGACATCAGTGCAATTATCATGATGGTACTGGGCCTCGGCTTCACCTGGGGTGGAGCGCTGCTTTGCATCAATAAGGCGATGCAAAGCGGTAAGTAAGGTCGTGTAGCGTGACTAAAAAGCCATCCGAGAGGATGGCTTTTTGCGTTATACGTGGGTGGCCTCTAGCAACGATGTAACCCATTGCTGCAGCGGGTCGTCGTTGTAGCGAGGGTGCCAAGCGGCAATTACATCAAAGCTGTTTGGTGAGTGCTGCAATTGGATGGTGTGTACATCGAGATTGGCGATGGCTCTTGAAGGCAGAAAGGCGATGGAGTCGGTAGTCTCTAGATACATCGGCACCACTGAAAAGCAGGGCGCAGAGATCACTACGTTTCGCTTGAGCCCTTGCTGGGAAAACCAGTCATCAATCGAGCCTTTAAAGTTGGGGCGGGATGGTGAGGTGATAATGGTTGGGTACGCGGCGATATCTGCCATTGATGGCGTTGTGTTAGCAATCGAGGAGTGCTTTGAAGTAACACATACATGCTGCTCTTCAAACAGCGTAAGCACTCGGTAGCTCTCGGGAATATAGTCGGGGAAGGCGAGCGCTAAGTGCACTTTGCCGCTCTCCATTAGCTCGTGCAGCCTGTCTAACTCAAAATCTCTGACGATGACCTTTAGCCCCGGTGCTTGCTTTCGCAGTTGAGTAAGCAAGGCGGGTAAGACGACTTGTTGGGCATAGTCGGTGGCTGCAATTACATAGCTGCCACTTGCTGTGCTGGGGGTAAAGCTCCCCACAGATAGCAACGAGTTGAAGTCAATGAGCAGCTTGTCCACCTTCACTGCGAGTGCTTCAGCAAAGGGTGTGGGGACAAAGCCGTTGGTCTTTCTGACGAACAGCCTGTCGTTAAATACATCCCTAAGCTTTCGCAAATGGTCACTGACCGCCTGCTGAGTCAACCCAAGTTGGGTGGCAGCTTTAGAGGCACTCTCTTCGCGGAGCAAGGCCTGAAAGACCCTAAGTTGCTTGATATCTAAACGTTCTAGCCGGTGCATAACGTGACCTATGGGAAAGGGGTTGTGCAACTATACAGGTACACAAGAAAATCTTGTATCACTAACAAAAAACATCTGTTTCTAATTGTTTTTCCCGAGGTTTAGAGTTCTCCCCGTCAATTCAACTGTCGGAGAACAACATGAAAACAGTCATTTTAATCGGAGCTCGCGGAAAAATGGGCCAGGCGGCACTCACGGGTTTAGGTAAGCACAAGGTTATCACTGCGGGCTTATCGGGCGATGTCGATCATATTGTCGATATCACCGACGAGCAGTCGATCGAAGCGCTGTATCAGAAGGTCGGTCATTTTGATGCGGTGGTGAACACGGTTGGCGTGTGTGAATACGCACCGTTTACCGAGATGAGTGAGTCACAGTGGATGACCACAGTGATGAGCAAGATGATGGGGCAAATTAATCTGGTACGCATTGGCCAGAAGTACATTGCGGATGGCGGTTCCTTCACGCTGATCAGCGGCATCTTGAATGTTAAACCCATCCCGCTTGCCATCGCAGATGCAACCACCAGTGGCGCAATCGACACCTTTGCAAAATGTGTCGCCCATGAGATGCCTCGTGGGATCCGTATCAACGTGATTAACCCCACCGTGCTTAAAGAAGCATGGGATGTCTATGGCGAGATGATGCCGGGCTTCGAGCCGGTGCCTAGCACACTGGTTGGCAAAGCCTTTGAGCGTTCAGTGGATGGGTTTATCAGTGGTCAAGTGCTGTATGTGGATGCGTAAATACTGTACTGCTTGTGCCAAGCATTGCTGACCTTGGCTGCACCTTTGGTTTAGCGCTGTTCTGTATCAATATGGCGATGTAAAACAGTAAATAGGCTTGTGTCGAGTGACTAAAAAGCCATCCGTTAGGGTGGCTTTTTGCTGCTGAACTACTTCAGAGTGGTTAATGATTACGCCCTTGCTCGCATAACCAGTTGCTTGGGCCTCGTCAGCTGGAGTTTTCTCCAACGTGGAAGTAATTGCTTTAGATTATTTACTTATTTCCACTAGCTCGCTCACCCCACATCATGCCAACACACCAGCTCACTTAAACCGCCATGCTGCCAGCAAACGGTGATGCATGGCCCGTGGGCTTTGGAGTGGATGATATAGCCCGGTGCCGGGGCGTTGATGCGGAAGGGAAACTCGTTGGCGATGTAGTTGAGCTCTTGCAGGATCTGCGATTGCTTATGGGTGGGAGGTTGATCGGCGGGAAAGTCGTAGTCGCCGTGTTTAAAGCATTGGTTGGTAAACAGATCTTCGCTGTAGTGCAGCAGTGATAAGGGGTCGAGGCTCTCCGAGGTTAGGTGCATTAAGTAGCTGTTACGTTTGCCGCCAACAAACTCTTTGCTCCAGCCGGAGAAGGCCACCTTCAATTTAGGAAACTGCAAAGCGCTGCTTTGGCCTTCTTGGTGGCGCAGTTTGCGCAGCTCCAGCTGTTCGCGTTCTTGACCTACATGGGTGAGAAAGTCGCTGCTGTTGTCGGGGGAGAGTTCAAGGGTTCTCTGAGTAAACTGCAGCTTAAGGCGCTGTTTGCTTAGGGCCGGCGCAGGCCACCACCGTTCTACCTGTTCGGATAACAGCAGCTCGTGTAGCGAGTAGCTTTTGCGATACCAGCCTAGCTCAATGGTAAGCGCGCCTTCGGGCTGCCCCTGTTGGTTATAGCCGAGCAAATCCACTTGGTAGCAGAGGTGAGTGCGCGTCCACACCAGTAGCCATAGCAGCCCTAGCAAGCCGAGGACTAAGGTCAGGCTGGCCCACTGCTCTTGGGAGAGATGCTCCCTTAATAGCTGCTGATGAGCCGATTGCTCGCTAGAGAGCAATACGCTGGTGAGGGAGGTATTGGGCTGTTGCAGGTGCAAGGCGAGGACAATCAATAACAACAGCCCCAGCATCGCTTGGGTATAACGAAACCGGTGTTGATAGAGATGCTCGATAAGCGGTGAAGCTTGTGATTGATAGCGCCGCTGTAGGGGGAATTGCACTTGCTGCTTCCTGTTGTTAGTGCTTGAAGTGCATGTTATTGCTGTAAAAATGACCAAGCAAGCAGCGCGGGTGAAATATCGGGGCCAGCTAACGTTATTCGGGCCAGCTCACATTACACACACTGGCGTCGATGCCCTCGCGGGCGAACAGGTCGAGCCATAGCCGTTGGTTGTCTTGCGGGCGATCGTTGGGGCCTTTGATCTCGATGAGACGATAGGTTTGGCTGGCGGGGTAGAACTGAATCAAATCAGGAAAACCACTGCGGTGTTGTCGCAGATCCTGCAGCATGCGCCGGAAGATAAGCTCGAGCTGTGGTGCGGGAATACAGCGCAGCGCCATATCCAGCAACTCAGGACTGAGCCCCTCCCAGTAGATAAAGTGATTGGCCAGACCCTGCTTATCTTTCAAGGTCGCATGCATCGCATCACCATGCTGGCCTTGCTCTAGCAGGGCAAAGCAGTCGTCGATGATGGACTGGCGCTTGCGACTAAAGCTGCGGCTGTACATATCCGCTGGGGCGGCCTGAAACGGATGAAAAAACGCATCGCGCACGGGTGCGAAGATGGCTGGCCAAAACAACAGACCGAACAGGCCATTGAACAGCAGGTTCTCCACATAGACACAAGGCGCGTCGGGCTCGCCAATGGCAGCGGCGCAGCTTCGCTCTAGCTGCTCAACTGGCGCTTGGGGAAGATCTAGCTGCCAAGTGTTTGGGCGGGCTAGGGTAAACAGCAGCGGCGTCGCTTGTTTGAGCTTGCGCGCGCTGCGCTGATAGATCCGCGAGATGCGCAGCTTATCGATGGCTGCGCTGGCCTGCGCTAGTTGCTCCTCGGCAAACTGGTAGCACTGCTCTTGGCTCTCGCTTAGCTCGCTCACCCGGCACCAACGCACCGCCGCCTCGGGGTAGCGGCTCTCTCGATAAGCCTCGATAGCGTGGGCATATTGCTGTTGGCGCTCGGCCTGACGACCGGCCTGAAACAGCAGCTTACTGCGCCGGCGGTCCAGCCAAGTATGCTTTGGCGCTTGCCATGGCAGCTGTGGCCAGAGCGTGAGTACATCGTCGGCTTGCTCCAGTTGCTCGGCTAGCTGATGCATCTCGATGTAGGCCTCAAGTACCTCACGTGAGTCAAAGGTGGCGGGCGTGTCGGTAAGGTCGACGCGCTCATACTGGCGATGGCCAAGCTCGGTGGTGACAAATTCGCTCCAGTCTTGATAGAGGTTGCCAAAAAACAGCAGCCGAACCCGAACAAACAGCGCATCGACTAGTAGTTGAACGCCTATCTCCTTAGTGCCTGTGGCGACGTGTAGGGCTTCAACCAGTGGGAAGCTAGGCTCTGCGGGTATTTGCCGTTGTAGCTGCTCGGTTAACTTTGGCTTGCTTAGCGAAGCCGGCCACGGCAGCTCCGGGTAAGTGTGCCGGGCAAAGCTTAACAGCTCTGCTTTGGTAAGTAGTGATGCCAGCTGTTCGCTGTTCACCTTAGCGCAGGTGGTGACCAAGCCTTTGGCGCCGAGCTCGTTAAGCGCGGCGGCGGTGTCGGCAATCTCTGGGTACTGCAGCTTGCTCTCTCGAAATAGCTCGCCCTTGCGCATCACCATCCTACACAGCACTGCCTGTGCAGGCTGGGTCAGTGAGTCGATGGCCGTGAGCTGTTGCTGCTCTTCTGGTGAGAACAGCGCCCAATAGCGGTCGGTGACAAAGCCCAGCAGGGTTTGCAGGTTTTGCAGGTAGTAAAAAGGGTCGTCGACCTTGGCTGTTTCTATTTTCACGGTTCTTCCGGTGGTTGCCTGAACGGAGTGTAGCCCGCTTAAATGGTAACCCGTTTAATCCATAAACTAGCAACATTATCTAAGCGATTCTCAGCAAACAAACGACTCAGGCGCGCTTGACCCTGCTCGTTCCAACTGCACAGGGATACAAGACAAACTGCGAAACGCTGTAGGACTACAAATCGCAATCAAAACAAGCCACTAGCACTGAAGCTATATGATGCTTGGGTGGTTTTATCTACTGCGCAAAATGGTTAGCCCAACGAAAAGCACTAACAAAGGTCATTTATATGAACATATTATCTAAATGTTGCTCCTGTGGTGCTTGATTAAGATCTTAGCTTGCAGCATCATTCGCACATGATTTTGAGGTATTAAAAAAGTCACGCGAAGTTAATCTTAGTGTGACCTTGCTGCTAAAGACTCCTCGCTCAACCAACAACATACTTACGCAGAGGAACCATGGTTCTTGTTCAATTATTAGTGGTACTGGGTGCCATTTTCTTGGGTGCCCGCTTAAGCGGCATCGGTATCGGTTATGCCGGTGGTATCGGGGTACTGATCCTGACACTGGTACTAGGAATGGCTCCGGGCAGCATCCCGGTATCGGTGATCCTAATCATTATGTCAGTGATTGCCGCCATTGCTGCGATGCAGGTGGCTGGTGGGATGCAGTATCTGGTTAACATTGCCGAGCGGGTGCTGCGCAGCAACCCTAAGCAAGTGACCTTTCTGGCACCGATTGTTACCTACATCATGACCTTGCTGGCGGGTACCGGCCACACCGCTTTTTCAACCTTGCCGGTGATTGCCGAGGTGGCAAAAGAGCAGGGCATTCGTCCTTCGCGTCCTTTGAGCATCGCGGTGGTGGCATCGCAGATTGCGATTACCGCATCGCCTATTTCAGCCGCTGTGGTGGCCTTCAGTGGCATGCTGGAAGGCAAGGGCGTGGGGTATCTAACGCTGCTGGCTATCTGTATTCCGGCTACCTTTATGGCCTGTATGGCCGGTGCCTTTGTCGCTCAGTTCCTCGGTAAAGAGCTGGCAGACGACGAGGTCTACCAAGAGCGTTTGGCCAAAGGCTTGGTTTCGCTGCGTGACAAGACCAAGGTGGCTGAGCTGCCAGCGACCGCCGGTCGCTCAGTACTGATCTTCGTTATCGCCATTGCTGCCGTGGTCGGTTATGCCACCGCGATTAGCGACAACGTAGGCTTGATTGCCAACCCGACTCTGGGCCGCGATGAAGCGATTATGGTGTTTATGCTGACCGCGGCAGGCGCGATTGCGCTGACCTGTAAGATAGATACCAGCGATGTGCTTAGTGCCGCGACGTTTAAGTCGGGTATGAGCGCGTGTATCTGTGTGCTGGGTGTGGCGTGGTTGGGCGATACCTTCGTCTCTGGCCATATCGAGAGCATCAAAGAGATCTCTGGCAGCGTACTGCAAGACTACCCGTGGATGCTGGCGGTGTTGCTGTTCTTTGCATCGATGCTGCTTTACTCACAAGCGGCGACTACCGTGGCGCTAATGCCTGCTGCCTTGGCGATGGGGGTCAGCCCGGTTGCCGCGATTGCTGCTTTTGCTGCAGTGTCTGCGCTGTTTGTATTGCCGACCTACCCAACCCTGTTGGCCGCCGTGGAGATGGATGACACTGGCTCGACTCGGATTGGCAAGTTGGTGTTTAACCACCCCTTCTTTATTCCGGGTGTAGTAACCATCTCAACCTCGGTGGCGCTTGGCTTCCTGATTGGCGGCGTGGTGCTTTAATCAGCAGTTAGAGCCGCTTCACGTAATCTGGCTGGCAAGCTGTTGATTACCTGATACTCTGTTACCTCAGGTAACACTGAAATGCCCGTTTTTGCCGGGCATTTCAGTATTTGCAACAGCGCCTATTACTTACCTGGTTTGGTATAGGGCAGCGGAACTTATCAGGTCCAGTTCGATTGTTTATGAAGAATCTCCAGTTAGTAGGGTTATTGGTGGCGGTGTTCAGTTTAGGCGCGTGTAGCCACCGACCTTCTGCTCCCAGTGCGTCGTCGCCACAGCCTTCACACACCAAGCCTACTAAACACCTAGGCAATATCGACCCTGCCGTGCTTTCCATCCACGACAAGCTGGTGGCGCAACATGCCGACTGGCACGGCGTGCCGCATCGTTGGGGCGGACAAAGTAAGTCGGGGGTCGACTGTTCGGCGCTGGTGCAACTGACCTATCAGCAGCACTTCTCGCTACAACTGCCACGCACTACCCAAGAGCAATCATCGGTGGGGACTGCCGTGTCTAAACAGCAGCTACAAGCCGGGGATCTGGTGTTCTTTAAAACCGGCCGCAATCAGCGCCATGTCGGCATGATGCTCGACAGCCAGCGCTTTTTGCACGCTTCCTACAGCAAAGGGGTGATCATCTCTGAGCTAAGCAACCCCTACTGGCGCAAGAACTACTGGCGCGCCCGCCGGGTGCTGTAGCTTTTTTCTGCGTTTGCTTGCTCTGATGCTGTTTAAACAAACTTTGCCCCCAAAAGGTCAATAGCCCCTAGGCTTAGCCAGCCGCTTCCCTTACACTTGCCGAGTTAACAGTAAGTTAAATGAACTAAAGGAAAGCTCTCGTTATGCGTTTAGTGTCGTGGAATGTAAATGGTATCCGTGCGGTGATGAAAAAAGACTTTATGCAGTCGCTTATCGACATGGATACCGATGTGTTGTGTTTGCAAGAAACCAAGGCTCAGGATGATCAGGTGAGCGCGGCACTGGCCGAGCTTGAGGGCTACCACATCTACTCCAACTCGGCCGAGCGCAAGGGCTATTCGGGCACCGCCATCCTTAGTCGCAGCGAGCCAATCTCGGTGGAATACGATATGGGCATCGAAGAGCACGATCAGGAAGGCCGGGTGATTGCCGCCGAGTACCCGGAGTTTATCTTGGTTACCGTGTACACCCCGAATTCTGGCAGCGAGCTTAAGCGTTTGGAGTACCGCCAGCAGTGGGATGCTGACTTCCTTACTTACCTGCAACAGCTGGAGCAGCGCAAGCCAGTGGTGGTGTGTGGCGATCTAAACGTGGCGCACCGCGATATCGACTTGGCTCGTCCTAAGCCGAACTACAACAAAAGCGCCGGGTATACTCAGGCTGAAATCGACGGCTTGGATAACCTCACCGAAGCGGGCTTTATCGATACCTTCCGCCACCTCAATGGCGACGAGGTGAAGTACAGCTGGTGGAGTTACCGCGCTGGTGCCCGTGGCAAGAACATTGGATGGAGAATCGATTACTTCCTCAGCTCGCCCGCCTTGCAAGACCAGCTAAGCCGCGCCGACATCCTTAACGAAGTGATGGGCTCTGACCATTGCCCAGTGCTGCTGGAGCTAGCGCTGTAGTGACACCAGCAAAACGCCGCTTGAAAGCGGCGTTTTGTAGCAGTTCGCCAATCACCTAATGGTTGTGGTTAAAGGTCTCATCCAAAAACAATACACAGACAATTGAGATGACAAAGGCGATAGGCATGATCCAGATGGCTGATTGTAAGGCTGCTTGCATCTGAAGAGGGCTCGCGGAGCTGGTACCGCCAAAGCTCGACACTAACTTACCAAAGAACGGTTGCCCGATAGCGCCAATTCCCATAAGAATTACCGCGGATAAACCGTTGGCAGTACCCAGCACCTTGTCCTGATTGGACTCTCCAATCACCGGGTAGCCAATGCTTTGCGCTGAGGTCAGTATCCCCAAAAGTAAGAACATCACATAAAAGAATCCGGCGCTGGTTGAGGGCGGGAACATGATTAGTAGCATGATGGCCAATGAAATAATCGCGCCGCCTAACATGGCTTTTTTTCGTGATTGCAACTTATCAGAAATGAGTCCGGTTACTGGTGAGCCGAGCATGGTACCGATAAAAATCATGCCGATAATGCCGGTGTAGGTCGCTTCAGTAAACTCGGGGTTAATGAAGCGCAGATAGGTGGTTCCCCATACTGCACCGAGTAGTAACACTGACAAATTAAGCATGCCAATAAAGGTGCCTGCCAGCCAATTTTGCTTGTTCTTTGCGGCGAGCTTTAGGCCCTCGATGAGTGAGATCTGTAGGCCTTGTGCCTCTACTTCTCCATCGGGAGAATCTTGCACAAACAACAGCACCATCAGCAGGATGATGCCACCGAGTAGAGTATTCAACACCATTGCTATCTGTACGCTAGTGGCGTTAATAATTGCCAACAATGGCGCGCCTGATACAAAGCCTCCGAACACTGCAAATGCCACCAAGCTACCCGCGACGAGCGCTAACTTTTCCGAGGGGAACCAACGAGGTGCCAGACGAAATGGAGCCATAAATGCGATGCAATGTGCAGCGCCCATTAAGAAGCGCAGTAGCGATGCGCTAAACACGTCGGTGGTGATAGATAAGCCAAAGCTACAAGCAATCATTAACAGTAATGTTGCCAGTAAGCTCTTCTTGACTGAGTACTTATCGAGAATGACCCCGGCAGGGATAAGCATCAGTACCGTGCCATACAAAAATGCGCCAGCAAAGTTACCAAACTCTGCCGCCGAGCTTAAGGCCAGGTTGTCCATAAAGAATGCTTTCATGGTTTCTGTGCCAAGTAGAGTCATTTGAATAAAGCTGTAGAAAAAAAACGCGCCAGCAGAAAAAACCACCAGTGTCGGGCTTTTTTCCTTCGTCATTGCTAGGGTGTGAGTACTCATGGTCAGCTTCCTTTCTTGATTAGAAGAATGCTTGTGGTTTCTCGTACCAGGCAGAGGTGATAGCTCAGAGTGCAGCCCGAGCTATCACAACCAATTTCAGGTTGCTTGATGCCTACGGGAGAAAGGTGGCTGCCTTACTAGAGGCTGTTGTCCTGCATTTCTCCAAACAGTGTTGATCAGCACTATTGCATGCCACATGCCACATGCCAGTTGTAGGCGAACGGCTAAAACGCGAAACCAAAGCTCGTATTGCTTTTGACATCGATGACATGCTGTTCACCATCAATGCTGCGCATACGGGGTGCTGAGCCGAAGCGCCGTTGGTGGAGAGTCTTTATTCGTTCATGCAGACCATCGAGAATCATGCTTGGATAGAATGCCCTTGGCTCATTGCTATCCAAATGTCCACTGAGTATCAGTTCTTACGCCTGTGCTAGGGTATCAACAAACTGATTTTTCTCAGCTAGCGATCTATCAGCCGTGTTTTGACCCGCAGTGGGATTAAACCGTGAGTGTTTCGAGCCAAAGTCTATTAGTTCGCTATATCCACTCGTCTTTCCCATATCCATTAGACCAATCCTGGCGACGTGCTCCCAAGGTGGTTAAATTATATTCAGCCGAATTCAGTTAAAACTGTGATCAAGTTAAAGGTGGAATGTTTGTTCCAGATGGCGGGATGTTGTTGTGGTGTGCCGTTTAACAAGTAGTTCATTATGTCTACTTCACTCGGTATTTGTGGATTGATAGCCAGCGAGCCTGGTGGGTATCACGCGGAGAACTGTAATGAGAGGGACTCTGAGTATTGTCAGCTACTGCTCTAGATTGAGGTTGCTTGGGTATACTCACGGAATATATACACTAAGCAGCATAAATACTAAGTAACAAGCCGCTAATATTGCGACTATTGCTGAGACGGCGATCTTCACCCAGTACTCTTGTGCGGCGACTGCCTGCGAGTGGCGAAAAAAGCCCGAGAAGCGGTAATGAAAATAGCCGCTACCAACAAGCGCCAAGGTTATCGAGAAAATCGCTATTAAGGCGAGCCAGCTAAAGCCATGGATATCCAGCAGCACCACCTCAGCTAAGCCCACACCGAACAGCACCAGTTGGGTGCGCAGCCAAGACAGCGAAGTTCGCTCGGGCTGTAGACCGGGGTCACGTTTCATAGCACGATAACGATGGTGATGGTTAGGGTCAGAAACACCATCACCACACTGACTGTTTTTAAGAACTTGGTGTATTTAATCTCCGAGCCCTTGCGCATCGCATCCTCATTGCGCGCCCAGCGCCGATAGGCAAACACCGCCAGCGAGCCAGAAAAGAAACACAAAAACGATGATATTGCGATACGCACCTGCGGGTTGGCCAGCTCCGGCGTTAGCTGGTCGATGCCGATGGCCGCCGCCAGCAGCGCCAAGGCGGTGCGGATCCACGCTAGATAGGTCCTCTCGTTAGCCAACGAGAAGCGATAATCCGGCGGGGTGCCTTGAGAGCGCCATGCGCGTCTGGGCCTGTTAAATCGCATCGGTATAACCTCCTTGGATACCGCCTCGAGAGCTGTCAAAACGACTGAATAGCAACAACTTACGGTATATGAGTGATAGCTTGCAAGTGCTCAAGAGTGTCTAGGCTTGCGTATATCTAGGTCAGTGTATAAAACAACAGGCTGACAAAGATTACGCTAATGGTGATCTTGTAGATGGAGTTGTCTGACAGCTTCTTCATTAGGTGCGATGCGACAGGCACACCCAGAAACGAGCCGGTGAGAAAGATCAGCGCAGTGGTGACATCGGTCTGTCCACCTTTGGCATAACCCAGTGCTGTGACACCCGACAAAAATAAAGCCAATATCACCGATGAGCCAATGGATTTTTTAATATTTACATTCAATACGCTGTTTAAGATGGGGATTAATAGCACGCCACCACCCACTCCGGTTGAGCCAATAATCGACCCACAAAACACCCCTGAGAGTAGTGCTTTTTTTGATGCCAAAGGTTGCTCGATATGAATTAGTGACTGGGTTTTATTTTTTCGTGATTTTAACAATACCGATATCAGCGATACGACCATAATTAGCAAGATTAGGGTAGTTACCACTTGCTGAGTGATATTTGCGTAGAGGTGATGGCTATTGAAGTAGACCACTAATTGAGTGACCGAATAGGTCAGAGGTAAGGCCCCAACAAACAGCATGCTCACCGTCTTCCACGAGACGTTTTTTGCCTTCACATGGGCTATCGAAGCATTCACTTTCACCATGGTGGCAATCAGGCTGGCGGTGCCCACCGCAAGCACTGGCGGCATATCGCAACAGCGCTGAAGCATTGGGATCAGTAGCACGCCACCACCGACTCCAGTCAGCCCTAAACATAAGCCAAATATACCTCCGAGAAACAGCTTTAGCATCAGAGCCTCCGCTGCGATTAGCTCGGCAAACAGCGCCGTAAACTCCACTAGCAACCTCCACAAGTCAACAAATCGTAATAAAAGGGTAAACGTTTACGATAATGTGACTTTACTCTAGTTTTTCAGCCTCCCTTTATGGCGCCAGCCATATTGATCCGCATTTGATAGCGGTAAGGTTGCTAGTGAAAAAGTTGCAGCTAAGACGACTGAGAAAATGCCAAAAGACATACGACACTACATTGCAAATGAACTAGAGACGATATTCATAAAGGCAAAGGAAAGCCTTTATCGAAGCGGTTTTCCAGCCAAGGGGATTTATTACATTGAGGAAGGGCTAATTGGTTTATATCAGGTGTCGGAAAGCGGTAAAGAGTCACTATTACGGCTGTATGGGCCGGGTTCCTATTTTGGCTATAGAACGCTGTTCACCAATCAGTGTTACCCCTCTACGGCAAGGGCGATGTCTAACAGCAAGATCGTTAAAGCAAGAATCAATGATTACAAGTCGCTAGAAATGCTAGCGCCGGAGTTGACCAGTTACCTGATGAAAGAGGTGTGTTCTGAGCTGGGCGAGGCTGAAAAACGCTTGCTGCAATTTAACTCTTTTAGCTCCAAGAAGCGGATCATCGACACCATTTACTATGTCTTCAAGTTTTACCCCGACTACCCCTGGACCTACCGGGAGATAGGTGAGCATAGCGGTACCGACACCACCACGGTGATCCGCTTTTGTAAAACCCTTAAGGCAGAAGGGATCCTCGATGTGAACAGCCGCAAGCCGAAGCCATCCAGTTTGGAAGGCTTGTCGCAGTACCGCAAGACCCTAGTCGACAACTAAACAAGGCTGAGCCGCACAACATGAACAACACGCTTTCAAACACTCACTCGACCCCTTGCCATGTGATGGCTAAGCCTTCTGGGGCGATGTGCAATCTAGCTTGCGACTACTGCTTCTATCTAGAGAAGGAACAGCTTTACCCAGAACGCAAAGCGGACTGGCGGATGTCGGATGACACGCTGGAGCGGTTTATCCGTCAATACATCGATGCCCAGCCCGGCGAGTATGTAGAGTTTGCCTGGCAAGGGGGCGAGCCCACCTTGCTTGGTCTTGGCTTCTACCAAAAGGTGGTGGCGCTGTGTGACAAGCACTCGCAGGGCAAAACCGTTGGTCACGCGTTTCAAACCAATGGTGTGCTGCTCGACGATGCCTGGTGCGAGTTCTTTGCCAAGCATCAGTTTTTAGTAGGGATTTCCATCGATGGCCCTAAAGAGCTGCACGATCACTATCGAGTTACTGCTGGTGGCAAGGGCAGCCATGACAAGGTCATTGGGGCCTTGGCATTATTTAAGAAGCATCAGGTCGAGTTTAACGTGTTGACCGTGGTGAACGCGCTGAATGCCCAGCACCCGGTAGCGGTTTATCAGTACCTGAAATCCTTGGGCGCGAAGTATATCCAGTTTATCCCACTGGTAGAGCGGGTCGTGAGCGATGCGGAGACCGTGCTGAGTTTTGCCAGCCCCGAGCAAGTGACCAACCAAGTTACCCCTGAGTCGGTATTGGCCAAGGACTACGGGGCGTTTTTGAATGCCATCTTTGATGTCTGGGTGGCAAGCGATGTTGGCGAGGTGTTCGTTCAAACCTTCGATTCGACACTGGCCAGTTGGTTGGGCAGGCCGCCGGGTGTGTGTTACTTCGCCGAGCGTTGTGGCCACTCCTTTGCACTGGAGGCTAATGGTGATCTTTACCAATGCGATCACTACGTCTATCCCGACTATCGGCTAGGCAATATTCATCAGTCTACCATTGCCCAAATGAACCAAAGCTCGGAAGCGCGCGCATTTGGTGAGCAGAAGTCCGCCAGCTTAAATGACAAGTGCAAGGGCTGTAAGTATCTGTCGGCCTGTTATGGCGGCTGCCCCAAACACCGTTTTGTCGGTACCGGTGTGGGTAAGCCCGACCATAACTACTTGTGCGAGGGGTATTACCAGTATTTTTCTCACACTGAACGGGCGATGAAGCTGATGTGCGAGCTACTGACAAATGGCCATCCCGCTACTGAGGTGATGCCTTTACTTAAGCAAGAGCGGCAGGGTGCACTATTAAAAAGTGGTTTAAAGCCTTTAGGAAGAAACTCACCTTGCGTATGTGGTAGTGGATTGAAATATAAACGTTGCTGTGGAAGTTGAGGTGAATAGATTTACATTTAGGTTAAGTGCATTGCTAATGCTTAGATGTATATACCCGAGCAATCTCAAGATGCAGGATTCAGAGGCGCTCAATATCCATAGGGCGAGGCGAAAATACGAAGGAATGGTGACTCATTTCGAGTGTTTTCAACGAAGAACTATGAATATTGAGCGCCTCCCAAAGGGCGAGTTTTCCAGCCCCTCATGCTGCGTTACTGCTCCTTGATTTAGGCCACTATATCGGCGGAGCAGTGCCTTGCCTGAGGGACTGGAAAATCTCGCTGAACAAGTATCTTGAGGTTGTTCGGGTATATAGCGTGTTTATGCGATCCCCTATTAAGTGGATGCTTTAAGTTTTAATTAATTACTGTTTTGATAGAGATTTAAGATGATTAGTTCAAGGATGTATATAGATGGTCGATCAGTAGAGTCTTCCAGTAAGTTTGATGTTATCAATCCGGCCACTGATGAAAAAGTTGCAGTGATTTCTATAGCCGATCGAGCGATAGCTAACGAAGCCCTCAATGCTGCTAAAGCGGCTGAGCGCAGCTGGTCCACCCTACCTGTCGATGAGCGTGTTGAATGGATGCACAAGCTACGTGGCGCTTTTATTGAGAATGAAGAACGCTTGCGCATGGCGGTCCATATCGAAACAGGTAAAAGTTGGGCAAGTACCGGTGAAGATTTCCAAAAGCTGGTGGATAGCCTTAGCTTCTATGCCGAGGAGATCAAACGTTTTACGCCGCCCCAGATAGAAGGGACTGCGGCTACCCATAAGCACACCCTAAAGTACCGGCCTGTGGGCGTTGTGGTGGCTTATCTCTCATGGAACTTCCCATTGCTCAATCTTGGCTTCAAGCTGGGCCCGGCCATGGCATCGGGTTGTCCGGTGGTACTAAAACCCAGCCTGAAAGCGCCTTTATCGGCCTATCTGGTTGGTGAGATCTGCGAGCAAGTCGGCCTGCCTGCAGGGTGTGTGAACGTGATTGCCGGCAGTGATAACGAGATCGGTAACTTCTTGTCGGCTTCGACCATTCCCTCGCTGTTAACCCTAATCGGCTCCATTAATACCGGCGTCAAGGTGATGCAGGCTGGTGCCTCGTCGATCAAGCGTTACTCCATGGAGCTCGGTGGCAATACCCCCTTTATTGTCTACAACGATGCGGACATCGATAAGGCCGTTGCCACCTTGATATCCCTCAAGTACGGCAACAGTGGCCAAGTGTGTGTGGCGCCCAATAGGGTGTTTGTGCAAAGCCAGATCAAACCTGCGTTTGTAGAGGCTTTGGTGAGTGCAACCCGAGCCGTGACCATGGGCTTTGACCGTGATGCAGACATTGTCATGGGGCCGGTGATCGACAAGCAGTCGCGCACCCGGATCCATGCGCTGGTGGCTGATGCGGTTAACAAAGGTGCCACGGTACTGGCTGGCGGAAGCTTCGATGGCGATGCCAAGGGCGCGTTCTATCCACCCACGATTGTCAGTGGCGTGAATAGCACCATGACCATCTACCACGAAGAGATCTTCGGTCCGGTTATCAGCCTTATCATGTTTGACGACGAGCAGTCGGTGATCGAGCAAGCAAACAATACCGACACCGGCCTAGCCTCGTATGTCTTCACCCAAGATAAGGCCAAGGCACAGCGTGTATCGGAGCAACTGGAGTTCGGTGAGGTGCAAATCAATGGCGTGAGCTACAGCATTGAGCTGCCACACGTGGGCATTAAGCAGTCGGGAATTGGCTGTGATTGCTCCAAGTTCGCGCTCGATGATTATTTATACTTAACACGGGTGAGTGAAGCTATTTAATTAACTGTTTTTATTTCATTTGCTTAATTAATTGCTGGTAAGCGGCGCGCATTATTGCGCGCTATTTTTAATTGCCATTAGGGTGGCGATGATTGTTCCAGTATGTGGGACTTTAAATAACGGGCTTTATTTAACCTTAAATGAGTTGGTGGTTGTGTTAATTTAATTAACTAAGGTTTAGCGTGGTTTTAGTATTTCGCGCCTTCATTAATTAGTAAACTAGCTTTGTTTAGATTTAGCGTAATAGGTGTTTACATGGAAAAGTACTTCAAGTTCACTTCTCTTAAAACGGGTGAAGCAACATTAACCAATGGCTTTTGGGCTAATCGAGTTAATGATTACATGAGCATTATCGAAAACCTGGAAGGCGCGCTGCTGTCGGAAGACAACGCTGCCCGTATGCTCAACTTTGGTATTGCTGCCGGCGAGGTTGAAGGCAAGTTCTTTATGAACGAGTGGTCTGACGGTGACTGCTACAAGTTTATTGAAGGCTGTATGAATCAGTACGCGGTGACCCGCGATGAGCGGATTCTGGCAGTGGTGAACAAGTACATTCCATGGATTGAAGCAGCCCAGGAAGACGACGGCTACATCGGTACCCAAACCTTACTCACTGAGCAAGAGCGCTGGACCGACACGGAAAACCATGAGCTATACAACATGGGCCACCTGCTTACCGCTGCCTGTGTTCACCATGATGTTACCGGTGAAAAACGCCTGCTAAACGTTGCTATTCGCGCCGCCGACTACCTGTGGGAAACCTTCTCCACCCGCGACTTTGCCCTGTGCCACTTCGGCTTTAACCCCAGCCAGATTATGGGTTTGGTAGAGCTGTACCAACTCACCAAGGAACCTAAGTATCTGGAGCTTGCGGATATTTTCACCCATATGCGCGGTGAAAACCCCGAGATTGGCGGTGACTGTAACCAAAACCGGGTTGCCCTGCGTGAAGAGACCCAGCCGATTGGCCATGCGGTAACAGGTGCTTACCTCTACGCCGGTGCTGTTGATGTTTACGCACATACCGGTGAAGCCAAGCTGATCGAGGCGGTAGAGCGCATCTGGCAGGACCTGATCAAACGTCGCATCTACATTACCGGTGGGGTGGGGCCACAGTATGTGGGCGTGTCAGACCGTGGTGACCCTATCTACGAGTCTTTCGCTGCTGAATACGACTTGCCGCACCGGGTGGCCTACAACGAAACCTGTGCCAACATTGCCGTGGCGATGTGGGCCAAGCGCATGCTGCAGGTGACCAATAAGGCCGAGTATGGCGACTGGATGGAGACCATTCTATTTAACGCCGGTATCTCGGGCTCAAACCTACATATGACGCGTTATTTCTACGCGAACCCACTGGCGCATCGCGCCAATCATCATATTGAGCCAAGCTTTGGCCAGTACTCCCACGTGCCCAACGAGCGCTTCTTTACCTTCGACTGCTGGTGCTGCCCGCCGCAACTGCTGCGCACCTTTACTGGCATGCCTAAGTGGATCTACTCGGTGGCTGACAAAGCAGTATCGATTAACCTGTTTGCTGGTGCCAAGCTCGATACCGTATTGCCTTGTGGCTCACCGGTGAACATCGATATGCAAACCAACTACCCGTGGGATGAGACTGTCACCATCGAGGTGCTCGACGCGCCGCAAGGTGGGCTAAGCCTTAACTACCGTATTCCTTCATGGTGTGAGGGCGCTACCCTCAATGGTGAAGCGATTGCCAAAGGCATGCACGTATTGGAAGTGGCCAAAGGCGATGTACTAACCCTTGTGTTGCCGATGCAGCCGCGTCTGTATGCCGCCAACCCGATGCTGGAGCAAGCCAATGGCATGCTGGCCGTAAAACGTGGTCCAGTGGTGTACTGCCTGGAGGGCAGCGATATCGAGGAGGGCTACACCATCGATGATTTGGCCATTCCAACCAATGTGAGCTTTAAAGAGCTGGCCATCGACGAGCTGCCACACAACATGGTGGGCTTGAGCGCTGAGCTTATCCATCGCCCGAAAGGCGATACGCTGTACTTCCCGATGACCGAAGATGCCGAGCAGCGAGTCAATGTGCGCTTTATACCTTACTTTGCCTGGGCTAACCGCGAAGAGCAGGATATGAGCGTGTGGCTGCCGCGCGCCTAGCAAGCACTTGGTAGGTCCGGCGTTCGTCGGGCCTACCAAGGCCCATTTACCCTCACGGCCCAGCAAGGTTCCGGCTTTGCTCTGAACACGAATCTGATTGGTACTTCATGAAATACACCTTAGTACTTGCAACCCTGATAGCCTCTGGGGTGGCTCAGGCCGCTACGCCTGACAGCCGGCACGACAACCTGCCCAATGGCTTTGCAGAGTCGGCGATCCAGTGGAAGCTCTTCTCACCGCTCAGCGATGAGTTTAACGCTGAGCAACTCGACAGCGATAAGTGGGACAATGCCCCGCGTTCACTGAATGTGGGGGCGTGGTCGTTCGACCCCAACAATGCCTATATCAAGGACGGCCTGCTGGTTATCGAAACCACCCAAGACACCCACACTCGCCGCTTTGCTGATAGCTGCCGAGATGGCGTCGCCGGCGGTAAGCCACAGTTTGTCGACCGTACCTTCTACTACAAGTCGGGTGCGGTTCGCATGAAAACCGAGACGGTATACGGCTTTTACGAGGCGCGTATTAAAGGCGTTGAGCTGTTTCCCGGGCTGAGCCCGGCGTTTTGGCTCTATAGCGATGGCCACCCTTATCCCGACCGGGGTAACAGTGAACAGCAGTACGTGGATTACAGTGAGATCGATATCGTTGAGCTACAGCAAGCCGATTGGCGCGCGCCAAACGATGTCGACGACCAGTACGATATGGACCACAACCTGCACGCGCGGGTGGAAGAAAACGGCAGGCTGGTATGGAAGCGCCCCAAAGCCCATCCCGAAGACCAATTGCTGCACTACCGTGCGCCGTTCGATCCCGGCAAGGGCTTTCATACCTATGCGGTTGAGAATCGTCCTGACCGTATCACCTGGTATGTGGATGGCGTGAAGGTGGGTTCCAAGCCCAACAAATGGTGGCACCGACCAATGCGTTTGACCCTGTCGCAGGGGCTGCGCCGCCATCTGATTAAGTACAATCCGGGCTGCCAACGCGCCGATCCCAACCCTGATAACGTGATCACTGCGGGCTTCCCTGAGCAGGCGCGTATGCAGGTTGAATACGTGAAAACCTGGAAGGCGCAGCCATCAATTTGGTTTGAGGGCGCCGCTGCAGTACAGGCCAATGTCTATTCACGGCAAAAGCCCTTGGACGTTGAGGTGGGATACCACGCCGGTAGTGACTATCACCTGGTGGCTGCCAGTTATCAGGGGTTGACAGTGCAACTAGTGGAGAAAAATGCCCAAGGGGTGGAGAAGACCATCGCGATGGTTAGTGATACGCAGGCGCTCGGCGATGACTACAAGTATGCCGGTAGCAGTATGTTGCAGCTGGTAGCTGAAAACAGCGTGTTATCTGATGAGCTGCCGCAAGGGCACTACTATGCGTTGGTCGCCTCGTTTAGTTCGTCGAACGGTTCCGATGTTTACTCAAACGAAACCCCGATTACTTTGATTGACTAGTACCTTCTACCCGTCAAAAAGCCCTATACCGGAGCCTATTTGGTATAGGGCTTTTCTTTTCTCCCGCTGTAGCTTTGTCACTTATACGACTACTTGGCTGTTAAGTGTTCACACTCAGTGACAGGAACATTGCTACCGATTAACTCGCCCTGTTCGTTATAGCAAGGGACCTCCGGAGCGGTGGTACTTTCACTGTGCGAAGCGGCCGGTAAAGTAAACAGTATTAGGCATAACATACTGATTGTTCTCATTGCTCTCTCCTACTTTGAAACATGGTGGGTATGCAAGCGGAGTATAGAGTAAATATATTGAATTGCTTATTTATTTATCAATCGTCGTCGATATGCCGTTTATTGATTTTCATTATTGCAATAAAAACAATGGTATAGCGGTTTCTTTCTGGGTTTCTTTTTTCTTGATAATTTAAGTTTTTAGTGGCGTGAATATGGGATTATTGTTTCATATGGTGGTATTTAAAAGATATTTTAATATTTTATTTGGCGAGGGGGTTAAATAAAAAAGCTGACATCAAGAGTGATGCCAGCGAAACGGATAGGGAACGATAAGCTAACAATACTGGTTTAAAACTTGATTAATCCTCCTGTACCCAAACACGCACATATTCCACTTCCATCGTTGTTGGCAGGCCGGTTTCACCTTCAAGATCGACAGGGTAGAACTGGTTGCAATCCCAGCGGGTGAACTGTTCACCGCGCATACCTAATGACAGGGTTACCGACATATCAGCATGCCAATACAGGTTTTTCTTATAGCCAACCTGCTCGCCATCTACATACCAGGTGATATCGTCGGGAGTGACGTTAACCGCATAGATGTGGAAATCTTCACGGGGATCAAAGCCAAGGTTGTGTAGATTCTGGTTAGTCTCTGGGAACGGCTTTGGACGCATCCATTTGGGTTTGCCGTCCTCTACGATCACGTTGTGTAGGTTGTGGTCGCTGTGGGTAACATCTTCATTGTCTTGCTGCAGCTCTACTACGTCGATCTCGGCATATTGCACGTCGCCATCTTCTTTCAGTGAACGGTCAAAGTCGCTGTAGAGCCAAAAGGCCGGAGATACGCCCGGGTGAAGATCTGCGCCCTTCACTTTGGCTTCGTAATAGCCATAGGTGCCTTTTACCTTAGACTTGGCGATACCGGATTTGAAGTAAAGTGGGAAGTCGTCAACCGCTTGCTTGTTACAGCCATCCCAGAACTTTCTGGTATGTTCTTCGTGAACGGCGCTTAGCTTCATGATGCCGTCTTCTACGGTGACGTTGCTTTCGTCCCAAGTCCACACTCCGAACGACATTGGCTCAAAATTCCATTTGTCGTAGTCTTTTGTTGCAAATTCATCTGAGCGGTCTTCTTGTAATACCCATTGCTCACCCGGTTGGGCAGTATGTGGCATTGGTGTTGCTGCATAAGCGCTTCCCATAAAGCCCGCAATTAGCAAGCTTAGGCTTATGGGTTTAATTGTCTTTTTGTTCAAAGCACGAACTGTCATTACTTACTCCATGTTAGTAACACTTATATATTGTTATAAACGACAAGGCTAATTCAATCTGTCGTGGCTTTGATTCTGCCTAAGCTTCATGTAGCTATTTATGGCAGTTGCCATAATTAACTATTTCCCTACGATCTTATTTGTAAAACTGTGCGCCAAGTACACCAAAACCGGTGCTGGTTACTTTAAGCATTATATTCCTGGGATAATCGGTACCATTGTCATGATGGTATTGATATTCAGGATCGAACATGAAATAGGTGTTGCCAATGTCATCACGATTAGCATATACCGCGAGGTAGGCCGATGAGCTGAGTGCTTTAGCATCATTCAAGTGGGTATAGAAATAGTCAGTGAGGTTGATGCTGCCATGTTCGACCCAGTTGCTTGGTGTTTCTTGGCCCACAGGGAGGAAGTTTTCATCTAACAGTTGATACAGCGGAGTGAATACATACTCACTGTTTGCATAGCTGTATAAGTGGGCTTCTGCTGTTCCTTGAGGGATGGATATGAGTTTGACTGCTCGGTATCTACCATACAGGCTCACCAAGGCATCACTGTTGTCGATGGTATAGGTGGTTAGGGCATCAAGCTGGCCGTCGATTACCGATATGGACTCAATTGAGGCTGGGGTATTAGTACCTTCAGCACTATTTGAGTTAATAGACTGCCATATTTGAGAAATGTCTTTAATCTCATTCTTTTTTGTTGGTTGATGTACCACAGGCTCATGTTGTGAGCTGCATCCCAAAAGAAAACTAAATAGCAATAAGCTAGCTGTTTTAGTGTTGTGACACTTGACTGCACTTTTCAATTTCGTTCTCCGTTTATATGTTTCCATGTCATCGCTAGATATAACAAGCGATCGCCAGCTTAGTATAAGCCCAATCTGTTATTTCTCATAAATAAAATTGCTGCTCAACTTCCCGCTATATGGGAATAATCCAAAATAGCGATGTTGTTAATTGCTGATAAATAATTGCAGTGTGATAATTGCTCACGATTAATTAATCCAGCTGCTTACCCCTTGTGATTGTCGGATTTAATAGTTTAACCATATGACTTACAGAGCTGACAAAGTGGTATCGCATGGGAGACTAATTATTAACGGAAAATATATATAATAATGAGGGATGTTCTCAGTGAATAAGTTGCTACCTAGTATTGTAATGTCTTCGTTGCTGCTCTCCGCAGCGACTGTTGCTGATGATAATTTTAGATTTACCGGTTATGCCCGTTTTGGCGCAGCCTATACCGACGATGATCCGTTGTACCGTAACTCCATCCGTAACGGGATTAACGTTATCAAGACTGCTGGCAGTCAGTATGCCCTGACCGGACACCTGGCCAACCAGGCAATGGGCATCGAGATTGGTTTTGAAAAGAAATGGAAGGCTAATGGTTCCAATTGGCGCGCCCTGTTTATGGCCACCGATAACTACAACTCCGATCCTTGGCGTTCCGCTCAGGCGTGGGCTGGCGGTGACAACGTAATCAAGTCGAATCCATCAGCGATGCCTTGGGCTGGCCAACGCTATGCCCAGCGTGTTCAGATGCTATTGAACAACTACAAGCCTTTGCAAAACGATGGCACCGGTGGCGGCATCGACAACATCGACCTGGGATTTGGCAAGCTAAGCGTTAGTGCCATCTCAGGCCTGACCAAAAATGGTTGGGCTACCGATAGCAATGGTCGCTACGCCTTGATGACCAGCCTAAAAGGTGTGCGGATCACTGATGGCCATACCTTGGATTTTTTCGCCAACTATGGCTTTGGTGATAGCCGCGATCACTTTAATGGTAACGGCGAAAAGTTTGATTACGACGAAGATGCCTATCAACTGGGCGTGCTCTATAACAACAATCGCAAAGATGGCTGGACCAAGTACATGGTGCGCTATGGCCGAGGCGTGAAAGAGAACATTGTACGCAATGTTGTGGCGGAAGACGGTGGTTCGCTGGGCCTGTTTGTTTATGGCCAAGAACGATTGTCACCTAAGTTCTCCATCATGTATGCCCTGAGCCATGAGCATAACGATATGTCGACCAACCGCGATGGTGAAACCGAAAAGTGGAGTCAGGCAGTGTTCCGTGGCGGCTACTACTACACCACCCATATCAGTACCTGGTTAGAAGCGGCCTACGACTATATCGACTTCTATGATGGCAATAACTCATCATGGAAGCTGACCCTGTCACAGAACTTCTCCTTGGGTAATCATCTGATGTCTCGTCCTATCGTTCACTTCTACGTATCAACCGGTGGACTGGATACCGAAGTTGTCGCCAACTCCGGCGCCAAGCTCGGTACAGCCGATGCGCTATCTGTGGGTACCTACTTTGAAGTGTTCTTGTAAACCCAGCTAAGACTCCGCTCGTTTGCCACTGGCACCGGGGAACCGGGGCTAGTGGCAAACACCCATACTTTTGTGATTTTCGGGAATCAAGTCGACATCGCTTGGTTCCTTTTTTATGCGTGCCTAAGTCCTATCCAGTGGTTCCGCCCTTACTTAGAACGTAGAAAAGCCATCGATACCACCACTAACACCAGCCCTAAGCCATGGAGAATCGTAAACGCTTCTCCAAGAAAATACACCGCAGCAACAGTAGTGATAAGTGGGCCTATGTTTGATGTGATACCAATCTCGGCAGGTGAGAGTATTTGCATTCCGGCAGAGAGCAGGTAGGCGGGCAGTACGGTGCACACCAGGCCCAATGTTATGCCTAGCACAATCAACTCGTTGCTCCACGTGCTTACATCGTTACCGAATAGAGAAAAATGTAGCAGTATGGCGATACTCGCACTTGCCATGCCTAAACTGGTAAACAGCGAGCTTCCCATCTTGCCGATTAATGGTTTGCTGGACAACAGGTAACAGGCGAACACAAACGCTGAAGCAGCAGCAAGGCTGCTACCAAATAGTACATCGGCGCTTCCTAGCGAAACATCACTCAGTGCAATGGCCGCAACACCGAAATAGCCCAAAACAACCGCAATGATCATGCTAGGTGTGGGGGCCTTTTTATAGATAAGCCATGAAAGGAATATCACGATACTGGGGTAGAGGAAGAGTATCAGGCGCTCCAACTGAGCGGATATATAGTTGAGCGAGGTCAGATCAAAATATACGGCCAAATAGTAACCTGCCACCCCGAGTAAAGCGGCTTTCCAACCTTGTTGTTTTACTACTTTGCGGTTATGTGGGCGAGCCAACAATATGCACAATATGGCGAGATAAACAGGTAGTGCGCTAAGCGCGCGCAGCAACATAACCGACTGGGTATCACCGCCAAACTGATAGGCGATTTTAACCAGTATGGGTTTGAGTGACATCAGCGCTGCACCGAGCAGTGCAAACATCAGCCCTTTGAGCTGGCTGTCGTGAAAAAGGCGTTTGCTGATCTGATATAGGTTGTGTGAAGCCATTCTCTAATCCTTAAAAAAGCTGGACTACGAGAACGATTCACTGTGGCTACGATTCTCGTAGCCAGGCATACCTCATCCTACCAAGCTACAGGCAAGAATGAAGGCCAACGGTTGAAGTGAAGATAAGTGTTCATATTGTCTCCAATACTATCTTTATGTTTTTGGTCAATCAAGATATTAAGCTATCTATATCAATCAGTTACTGCCACTAATAACTGGGTGATTTACACTGAATAATTCACTGAAAATATATAAGGAAAGTACTCCCTATGAGTATTTCTACGAGAATCACCATTTTTCTAGTCCGCATTCAACTCAGTTGAGAAAGCAAAGGGGCGAGTACTCGAAGAGATAGGGTTTATCTTACAGGGAGTAAGTACTTGGTAATTCAGGTGCACCCCTATGTCAGCGAGGTTGATGCTGATGGACTTAACTATATTCGGATTTGTCAGGTATGAATTCACTGCAGATGTAAGACCTATCAATACGAATGCGAGCGTGTACTAACCGACAGTTGTGACCACCAGAAACGCCTAACTGTTGGAGCTAGCGTAGAAAAATGAGCCGAATCAAAATCACTATACCCATAGTGCTGAATATCTATGTAAAAATGACCTTAGCGGCAACTTTTCTCTAGTTATCAAAAGGATGGCTAGTGAATCATCTTGGTGTGCAGGGTTATTTGTGGTATCGGCCCTATCTGCTTAGGTTTTGGTGGGATTATCTTCGGTGGAATGACGAGGGGAATGGGTATAAAATCCGCGCTTTTTACTGTTGGTCTTACAGCTGAAACGCGCCTTAGTTGGTGCGCTAGGGCACTGAAGCTCATATTGGAAAGCAGCTCAAGGCTGGAGCTTCTAGGTTAAGCCTTAAGCTTGGGCTGGCTGGCCTCTAGTCTAATGCTTTTAAAATCACTTAGTGAGTTACTTAAAATGAAGATGCTAATGAAAATAATCTCGATCTCTTTAGCGATTTGGGTGTTTATTACTTCTGTCTTTCTTGTTGTAAGCGGGCTTGGGGTTTCAAGTGGAATCGGAATGATGGTTTTCTCTATCTATGTCGGTAACTATGCACTGAGAAATAGTGGCACGCTACGTAAAAGGAAAGGGGGTTAGGTACGCTTCAATGAGGTTTCTTCCTAGTTTTGACTATGGCTTAGCTGACTGATAAATAAAGTAAGCATAATAATTATTGATTGATAAGTGTGGCGAATGATTATTTACGTAATGTTTTTCCAATTGGCATTCTCAGTTGTATATGCGATTTATGCGCTGAGATTGTCCTATAAAATTGCAGCCTTAGAGAACTATGAAAAAGGCACCGCCCATCTTTATGCCTGCATCCAGAGCTTTGCGATGGGGTTCGAGCAGAGTTTAGGGTGTGAGTTGACTTCTCAACATAGTATCAAGTTATTTGGTGATCTTAAAGCTGCTATAAAGGTTTATTATTTGGTGACGTTTTTATTGGTGGGCTCTGTGTTCGTTTATAAGTTCATTTCTTAGTGAGCTGCTGATAGTTTTCTATAAGTGCCGATTACAGAGGTGGGATATTTAGGTTCAGCTTAATCCTTACTGTTTAACCCTAGATTTGGGAAGGGCGTAACGCTTGTTGCTTAAGCGATAGAATGGTATTTATGATGATTTTAATGTTTGAACGTGAGGCGATTTAATGTTGGAGATGATTCTTGCTACTCTAATTTGCATGCTTATACCTTTCGTTACCTTAACGATACTACTGTATTTATTGATGATTTGGAAGGTGGAAAGGCGCTTGGAGGAACAGCACTTTGAATGCTGGCGGGATTTAGGTAGTCCGCACTTTATTAAAAATAACACCATATCAAACAACGGAAGTTTTTTAAAATTTCTAAAGAACGATGGCAATGGTATAGATGATGAGCACTTGTTGAAGATTATTCGCCGTTGCTGGACGCTTTATAAAGTATCCATGGTCTCGTTTATTGCTTTGAATTTTCTTATTGTATATGTTTTTGTTTGGTTATGAGTGAGGAGATTGTTGATCAGGAGTATGTTGGTTTTTCAGTCTCTTTTTATTTTCATGTTTTTTTTAGGGGTGTTGTCTGCAGGCTTGCATGTAGCTCTTCTGATTGCTGTCAAATCTCGGCTTAAAAAAAATAAGCATTTTAATCATTGGAAAGCGTTGCGATTAGATGAGTTTCGAGGCCCTGATTACTCCAAGGTTGCAGACCAATTCATGGAGTTTGTTCATGATCGCGGACGAGTAGGTAAACTTGAAGATACGCGTTTGTCTAAGCTAGCTTATGCGTGCTCGAAAACTTTCTATTCAAGCCTCTTTTTGATTGTTGCTGTACTGGTGCTGATTCCATTTGTTATTAGTGAGTTGGATGCGAGTTGATTGGGGTTGACATGTATGACTTTACATCGAGGTATTGTATCTGTTGGTGACTTTAAGACGGATCAGGATACTGAAACCTAAAAGCACGTAGCTTCGCATGGAGACTTGCATATGATACTCGTAAATCGTGTGTGGTTCGTACTAAATTTTTAGCGGTTATGAATGTTAATGTAATGAAATATCTTGGTTTTTTGCTATTGATGGTTGCTCTGAATGGGGTTGCAAATGAGTATGCGTGGAGCGATGGTACTTGGCCAATACCTGATGGCTATCAAGTATTTTTAAATCAAGAATCCCCAACCTCACAGCTAGTTGTTATTGACAATAGCGAACTGCTTGATGTCTACGCAATGAAAAAGAAAAGCACAGGGTCCGTCCTCTTCTTCTTTAGTCAGGGGCGCGCTGAAAATGAGGGGCTTGGCAATAGAGTTGGCTGTATAAGGGGGGCGTATGTTTACGAGCTCCTTCACAATGATGAGATTGTTTATCAAATTTCCATAAATCCAGATTACTTGGTGATCTACTCTGGTGAGGCAAGGCAGTTTTTGGAAGACTTTTTTGGAGATTGTTAGGGAAACCACACTTAGTCACAAATAGCAGCAAGCTGGTTGATTTGACAAAATGGTTCATGTGAAGTTGAGAGCAACCAAGAGCTATCAAAAAAAATAAAGGTCTTCTACTTTTTATGTCATTAGTATTTTTGGATTTCTGCAATTTATTGCGGTGTTGGCTGTGGTTTGATTTGCCGTTGAGCGGCGAAATGTTAGCTTGTTTAAACGTGTTGTGTAATTGGCGTAAGTATTTGTAGGTGTTTGTGATTGTTATAGTTTATTTCATATACTGTGCGTTGGCTTTATATGTAACTATTTTATTTTATGATAACAACCGTCCTTTTTTTATTATTTTTATATGGGGTGTGTTATTTAAACTAATTTATGAATTGCTGTCAGGCAAGAGCATGGGGTTTGGTGCAGGAAAAATCCCACCAGGTGCAGGTGGAGCAAGGTGGTTTATGGTTGTTATTATGTTTTTTTGGCGGCTGTGTTGACAATTTACTATTGGCATGAGTTGGTCGCTCCATTTAAGTTAGGCGCTGTAGAATAGAAGCTAGCTAGCAGGATATCCACATATCATTTAGACGCAGTAGCTACGCGTCTGGGACGGCAGTCTTTGTCCGTCGACTTTCAGTTGGAAATAACTACATTCAGTCGTTGTGAGTTAAAGGAAGAGGCTCCTATTACTGCGGAATACCGAGTTAACATGAACGATTTTAGCTCTACTATTATTGGTGATATTGATATTGCTCCTACTGGCTCCAAAGTATTGAGGCAAGTCGAGGAGTTAAAACAAAAACTACAGGATTTAGAATATGTCCAGCTACTTGCGCGAATTTTCCAGAATTATTTTTGTTGGTTTATTATCTTTTGCTGTTGGCAAAGTATTGAACAGTGTTGAGGTTGAATTAGGTACTATGCGAACTGAGGAGGGGGTGAACTATAATGAGTACTATGAAAGTCTTGCATCTGGTGGATTAGTGACTGAACAGCAATTTGAAAAAATGAAACAGCTAAATGATGCCTATATTGAAAGCACTCAAAGCCCTGATGTTCAGCGAAGGGTGACTTTTAATCTTCTAGTACTACGACCCGCTGTTATACTATTTGTGGGTGGCTTGTATTTTTTCTTGGCGAGATTTATAAATCATAAAAATACACCTCATTATCTATTTTACTCATTGGTTGTTTTCTCTGCAATTGCGGTTTCTGGAGTTTTTTCCGCGTTATTGATTAGTATTTTGTTTTACTTAGGCTGCAAAAGAGCTTTACATCTCAGAGCTTGAGGGTGTGATGACGAGCAACCATATCACGCCACACATAACTTTGAACCTAAAGAGAGCGTTACTTGCTACATAAGCGTGATATGAAATCAAGTTAGCAGGATATCCATAATACCTATCTCGATCACTCAAGTGGGTGAATCTCAGACTGATTCAAAAAGCCAGTAGAGGTGACCTGTCCTGAGCTGCACATGCTCGAGCGCGACTATTTTTACGGGTCTGACATCCTGTGTGTTTGCGGGTGTAGGTCAGGCGCTAGGCAATAGCTCGGGCTATATCGGTAAGACGTTCGGTGGCTCGCCGTGGGGGCGCTCGTTCGTGCATGGCATGACGGGGGGAGCCTGACTGTGATGAAGGGCGACAGTTTTGGGGCTGGTTTTTGAGTAGTGCCTTCGCGAAAGGCCTTACTACCGGTGACAACGGCCTAGGTAAAGGCCGGGGCTTTGAAGCGGCAGGTGTGAATTTTGGGAACGTCGCGGTAGCCGCGTTAGCGGGTGGTGCGTCGAGTCACTTTGCGGGCGGCTCGTTTAGGAATGGGGCTCAAACGGGGCCTTGGCTAATTTGTTTAATGAGCAAGAAGGCATCTCCAAATTGTCCGACTTCGCGATCTCTGTTGGCGATTTCGTTACTGGTTATGGTCCAAGAGTAATGACTTTTATTGACGGAGGCTCGCAAATGCTAGCAGGAGCAGCAATGTGTAAAGTCTCCCTTGGGCTTGCATGTAAGGGCGGCATGGTGTTGATGGCTAAAGGTATTGACAATATGCAAACAGCCATTACCGAATCTAATTGGTTAGAGGGAAGCCTTCAATACGCTAGTATGTCAGAAGAAGGGGCTAAGGTTACGTCCGCAGTAGTTGACATGGGTACCTCAGTCAGAGCGGCTACAGGAAAGATTATGATTCAGAGTGGAAAGGTGATTCTTCCTGATCGAAAGTTTTACCATATGAGCAAAGCTGACTGGGCAATTGAGGCAGGTGGCCTTACCAATTCAATTGGTGGGATTATTATTGATGATCACTAAAGGTTTTAATTTTGAACTATATTGTTAAGTTTTTTTCTTTGGCGTTTTTTTTAACGATTTACCACATTTTATTCTCTCAGTTTTATAACTTAGATGATGATTTGATGGGGGTGGTTATTTGCTTAAGTGGTGTGTCTGTGGTTTTAGTCGAGATGGCTTTTGGTTTGCCTATTGGTATAGGTGCGTCTTCTCTGGGCCGAGAGCATAAAGCTGAAAGACTTTTCCTTCTTGTATCTCTAATTGTGTGTACCATTTGTGTTTTAGTTTGGCAATGGCCGGTGCTATCTACTCCAATCTTCTCATGATGAAAATGACTTTACTCGGCGGAGAGTTATTGGCCTTAGCGGATGGGGCTTTGAAGCTGCAGGCATTGATTTTGGGAATGTCGAGGTAGCCGCGTTAGCGGGTGGTGCGTTGAGTCATTTTGCGGGCGGTTCTTTTAGGAATGGGGCTCAGACCGGGGCTTTGGCCAACTTGTTTAATGAGCAAGAGGGTTCCAAGAGGCTTTTGGATAGGATGAAAGAGAGAGTCTCATTTTCTGTAAGGGGAAGAGCCGGCCTTGGGCTCGGCGGCGAAGTTGGGCCGTCGGTAGAGCTTCAAGGGGCGTTGTTGCCTAAATAGAATTGAACCTATTCGCTCATCTGCGATCTGATCGTTAAACCCTACTATCAGGTCGCACTATGGGCACCGCCAAGGGCAAAATCACCAATTGGAAACAGTACAATCACACCTTAACTCAAAGAGGCTCGTTAACCTTTTGGATGGACGATGCGGCTATCAAGCATTGGTACAACCAACACCCTTCTGGTCGCCGAGGTCGTAGCAATACGTACAGTGACTCAGCCATCAGCACCGCGCTCATGATTAAGGGCGTGTTTAAGCTACCTCTGCGAGCGCTGGAAGGATTTATCAACTCGATATTTCGTCTGATGGATGTT
>NZ_AUBY01000008.1 GCF_000429485.1 Aliagarivorans marinus DSM 23064
GACGAAATATCGAGTTGATAAATCCTTCCAGCGCTCGCAGAGGTAGCTTAAACACGCCCTTAATCATGAGCGCGGTGCTGATGGCTGAGTCACTGTACGTATTGCTACGACCTCGGCGACCAGAAGGGTGTTGGTTGTACCAATGCTTGATAGCCGCATCGTCCATCCAAAAGGTTAACGAGCCTCTTTGAGTTAAGGTGTGATTGTACTGTTTCCAATTGGTGATTTTGCCCTTGGCGGTGCCCATAGTGCGACCTGATAGTAGGGTTTAACGATCAGATCGCAGATGAGCGAATAGGTTCAATTCTATTTAGGCAACAACGCCGCGTGATGCTCTACTTTCATCGATGACTGTATACCTCTCCATCGGCGGGCTCTATCACCTAACCCGAAGCATACGTGTTCAACACTTAAAACCGGCGATCACGTTTGTTGCTATCAACCTGAGTATTTTTCTATGCTCCCATATCATCAGGTTGATACAGGCCTACTTTCATCAAGTTCCCCAGAACTACATTGCACTAAGTACCATCCAGCAGTACCCACTGATCGTACATATCGCCAGCAATGTCGGCTTGGCAATCGGCTTTTTGTGGATTTGGCAATTGATGCTGGAACACAAACTTAAAGCGCGCGCAGCTCAACTGGAGATAGCCAACAGTTTGACCGAACAACTCAAGAATCAAGCAGAGCAAGCGTCGCTTCACGACGCGCTTACCGGCGCTGGGAATCGGCGAAAATTCGAGATTGTTGCCCAACAAGAGTATCAACGCAGTCAGCGTTACAGTTTACCGATTAGCGTGTTACTCATCGATGTCGACCACTTTAAATCGGTCAACGATAACTTCGGCCACAGCGCTGGAGATCACGTTCTAAAGAACCTGGTAAAACAGCTCAGCACCGTTTTGCGCGACGTAGACTCGGTATTTCGCTGGGGTGGCGAGGAGTTTCTGATCCTGCTACCAAACACCCATATAGACAAAGCGTTACTGGTTGCAGAGAGAATACGCGGTTACATAGAAGAACAGCTAAAATGGGAGCAACATGCAATTACAGCCAGCATCGGGGTAGCGGAACGACGCGCAGAAGAAAGCATCGATGGGGTTATTAGCGCCGCCGACAACCAACTTTATTGCGCTAAGCGGCGTGGCCGAAATCAAGTCGCCTGCCGACCGGAACCGGGGAACCTGCCTAAGTTAGGTACCCACTTTTAGCGCAGTTACTCCTGTAAGTCCGACGTTTTTCAACTTAAGTAACCGCATTATATCTACCCAAACAACACACCGACGATTAATTCAATCAAACTCCCGCTCATTCCCGTAGTCTAACCATGACCAGAAGGAGAATGAGCCATGCCGAGAGCCCTATTAATCGGTTTACTATGTATCGGTCTCAGTGGCTGCGGTGCCAAGTTTGTCTACAACCACCTCGATTGGTTCAGCCAGATGTATGTGGATGACTATGTTGAGCTGAGCCCCGAGCAACAGATTTACTACGACCAAGCCTTTGACGAGCTTTGGCAATGGCATCGCGAGCGAGAGCTGCCCCGTTATCTGTCCCACTTGCAGCAGCTACAATCACTGGATCTCACCCAGGTCACCCAAGACCAGGTTGCTCAGCACAGCCAAGCATTCCGGGCGCACTGGCAACGGCTGATCGAGGAGATGGAGCCACACCTTTTTGCCATAGGCGAACAACTCAGCCACCAGCAATTCAGAGCCATGTTAGCGGTTGCCGAAAAAGAGAACATCGAGCAGTTGGAAAGCTATCAAAAGCTCAGCCCGGAGCAGCGCCTAAGCAAACGGAAAAAGCGCATCGAGAAGTTCATCAAACGCTGGCTTGGGTCCGTCTCGCCTGCCCAGAAACAGGTCATCGGCGAGCTCACTCTTGCGCTGCATGATACGACGGAAGAGTGGATCGCCCACCGCCGTAAAGTCAGCCAGACCCTGAGTTATTTGTACTGGCGCAAAGACAATCCCGAGCAATTACGGGAAGGCTTCCACCGAGTGATCACCCAAGCTGAATACCTGTTTCCGCAAGACTATCAGGACAAGCTGGACGCAAACCGGCAACGCTGGCAGCTAGCGTTAGTGGCGATACTGCGCAGCGCTAGCCCTAAGCAGCAAGACTACTTTGCTGGCCGACTGCGCTATTGGCAGAAAACCCTCGAAGCGTTAACGCCGAAACGCCAGCAGACCGCTATGACAAAGACAGAGACAGAGACAGAGGAGAAGAGTGCACAGTAGAGAAGACTTAGCGCACGGCAGAACCCGCGAAAACTACATATAATGACAGCTAGTTGTCACTGCACTTGGAATTCACATGCCGACTCGCTTTCGTTTGGCCAGCTTTAATACCCTCAACTATCTGGCTCCGCCCGGCGCCTACTACCAAGCAGAAAACATCTACGACGGCAATCAGTGGCGTGATAAGCAGCGCTGGATGGATAACTATCTCAAAGAGCTCGACGCCGACATTATCGCCTTTCAAGAGATCTTCAGCCCCGACGCGCTAAAAGCGCAGATGCAACAGCTAGGCTATGGGCACTTTTGCTGTTTGGGCAAGGCCGATGTGGAAGAGGGATACATCCACTCCTCTCCCCCGGTTGCGCTGGCGTCGCGCTTTCCCATTGAAGAGGTGGTATTGCTCGAGCCAATCGCCAAGGTTAGCGAGCTGCTTGAAGATAGCGACTTTGCCTACAGTCGCGGACCGCTCAGGGTCAAGATCAGAGTGCCCGAGTTTGGCTTAATCCAGGTCTATGTGGTGCACTTTAAGTCCCAGCGCCCCAGCATTGAAGCCGATGCCGAGCAAAGCCTTATCGAACAGCTTTGCCTCTACCCCAAGCTGGGAGGATGGTTATCGGCGCAGCAGCGCTGCCGGGAAGGCACGCACCTACTGGGCGATTATCTAAGCCAGACAGCGCCGCCTCCCACCGCCATTATGGGCGATTTTAACGACGGGCCGGACTCGTTGGTCGCCCGCCTGTTTCAGGCTGAAAAACGCCTGCCAAGATTGCCTGAAGGCAGCGCGTTCAGCGAACAACAGGCGCAAAAGCTGGCCAATGAGCTGCGCTTCCAGCATGCCTATGATCTCGCCCTGCAAGAGAGTCCGCCAGTCCCCAGCCACTACTGGGGGCCACACGGCTCCCGTATCGATCATATCCTGCTCAACGGCGCCTTTGATGCCGGAGAAGATGGCAGCCATGGCCAGGTGGAGCACGTATGGGTGGCCGACAGGCACTTACTCAACCCCCACAGCGAGCTCGACCGCCAATGCTCCGACCATGCCGCTATCGTGGCTGAGGTAAGTGTTCGCGAATAACCCGCAGTCAGGCGTGCTTAGGCCGTAGCAAAGCGATAGGTGCGATAGCCCCCGAGTAAGTTACGCGCCTTGTAGCCACGATTGACCAACTGGCGGTAGGCCACATTGCCGCGCAGCCCCACCTGACAATAGATGATGATCTCCTTGTCCTTGGGCAGCTCGTCCATCCGCTCACGCAGTTGGTCCACTGGGATGTTAATGGCGCCATCGATAAAGCCTTGCGAATCCAACTCGCCGGGATTGCGCACATCCAGCAGCAGCTGGTCGTCGCTCAGCGAATCTATCTCATCTAAGTGAATGGCATGGCTGTCACCCACCATCAGGTTATGGGCGACAAAAGCAGCCTGATTGATCACATCCTTGGCAGAGCCGAACGGCGGTGCATAGGTAAGCTCAAGGTGCTGCAACTGCTCCACGGTCATCCCGGCGCGTTGGGCCACCGCAATAATGTCGATGCGCTTATCAACGCCATCTTTACCGGCCGCTTGAGCGCCCAAGATCTTGCCCGTTTCAGGCTCGAACAACAGCTTGAACGATACGGTTTCGGCGCCGGGATAATAGCTGGCATGACTAGCGGTATGTACATACACCTTTTGATAATGGGTGCCGGCTGCCCGCAGCTGCTTTTCGTTGCGCCCGGTAGAGGCAATAGCCAAATCAAAAATCTTGCAAATCGCGGTGCCTTGAGTGCCTTGGTAGTGCTGATTGCGCCCCAGCATGTTGTCGGCCGCCATACGTCCTTGGCGGTTTGCCGGACCTGCCAGCGGTACCAGACTTGGCGTATCGGTGACAAAGTCGCGCTCCTCAACCGCATCACCCACCGCATAGATGGCTGGGTCACTGGTTTGCATCTGCGAATTCACCCAAATGCCACCGGTCTCTCCCAGCTGCAGTCCCGCTTGCTCGGCCAACGCGGTCTCTGGACGTACGCCGATTGCCATGATCAGCAAGTCGGTTTGAAGCTGCTCGGCTTGTAGCTGCTGGTTGCTGCTCAGTGATAGCAGCAATTGCCCCTGCTCGGCCACATACTCGACACTGCTTAAAGCGGTGTTGAGGCGCAGATCAACGCCCTGTTCGCGGATTGTATGATGGGCAAAGCCCGCCATCTCCCGGTCCACCGGCGCCATCACCTGCTCACCTAACTCCAGCAAGGTGGTTTGAATGCCAAGCTGATGGAAGGCCTCCATCATCTCCAGCCCGATAAAGCCGCCGCCCACGACCGTGGCATGCTTAACCTGACGCGATTGCAGGCTTTGGATGATCCGATCCATATCAGGGATATTGCGCAGTGAATGAGTCAGCGGATTGTCCAGCCCCGGGATCGGAGGCGTTATCGGTGCGGCGCCTGGACTTAACAGCAGCACATCGTAGCTCTCTTGATACTGAGTACCATCGAGCTGGTTTCTCACCGTGACAGACTTGGCGGCGCGGTCAATCGCTACTACCTCACTCATCACCCGTACATCGACGTTAAAGCGTGCTAAGAAGCTTTGCGGGGTTTGCAGCAACAGTTTGCTGCGGTCTTGGATATCCCCTCCGATATGGTAGGGCAGTCCGCAGTTGGCAAAAGAGACGTGCTCGCCACGTTCAAACATAATGATCTGCGCATCTTCACTTAAACGCCGTGCACGGGCCGCGGCAGACGCGCCACCAGCCACACCACCCACAATCACAATCTTAGTCATGCTTCTCTCCAATAACTTGGTTTGCTCAGCTCTGAGCATTCGCTAAGGGGCACTATACCATTTACATTAGATTTGTCTAATATTAGCTTTTAGTGAAGAACCAATGCTTGGATGATTGCCGGGGTAAAGCGTATCGCTACGCGGATCACCAGACAGAATACGTCGTTACGGCTCGTCACGAGTTAAGTAGCTTTGCTATTTCGGCGAGTAACTGGTCTGCAGAGTTAATGGCGCGCAGGTTAATCTCGTGCGTCCCATTAACAATGATGGTAGGCGTTGCGGAGATCCGGTAGCCATCGCTAAGCGCAATGTACCGCTGGACCAACGGTTTTGTTTCCGCACTCCTGCTGTCCAAAGACGCACTATCGACCCCTACCTGCTCAAGAATACTCAAAACGGTTGTAGGGCCGTCATAGCGTCTTCTCAGCACTGCATTGCTCAATAGCTCGTTAAACTCTCGCTCGACCCCTTCTAGCTCTGCTATCGCGTAAGCGCGGTAGAGCAGTTCAACATCAGGGCCACCGAGCACAGGGATTAAGGTCAATCCCGCCAGCTCATTCTGTGCAGCTTCCTCTACCAACGGTGAGATACGCTTACAGGGGGGGCAAAAAGGCGAATGAAACAGCAGTATATCGTTGTCTCGTGCGGGTTGAGCATGCTGTTTGTGCTCGAGCGAAGCGAATGCGGGGTTCACGAGGGTTAATGCTACGATGCCTGTAAGCCATAGGGACCTCAAACGGTAAGATGACTTGAAGGCCTGAAGTAGTGTCATAATAAATCTCCGAAAATGAACCGTTTCTAACGGTATTTATTGCTACATTGAGACGCCAAATCAGAACATTAGTTCGCAGTCTAAACATATTTAGCGTGATATTTTGCCTGGCTCAATAATGTGAAGCTCTTCAAAACTGTCTATTTCGTCGCGCCTTAACTACATTCAAATCATCTAAATGTTTTGGAAATAAGTAGTTTATGGATCTAAGCGGTAAAACAGCCTTGGTGGTCGACGATATGCAGGCCATTCGCAAGATCACCTCCGAGCAGCTGCGCCGCTTTGGTTTTTCACAAGTATTGCAGGCCGAGAATGGTAGACAGGCGCTAAAAGCGCTTACCCACCAATCGGTGGACATCATCCTCGCAGACTGGAATATGCCGATAATGACCGGCATAGAGCTGTTAGAAGAGGTCAAGAAGCACGCCCAACTGAGCCACATACCGTTTATCCTGATTACTGCCGAATCTGAACGGCAACGGGTACAGCAGGCTATCCAAAGCGGTGTGAGCGATTTGATCATCAAACCCTTTAACAGCCAGATCCTGCAAAACCGGGTGCAAGCAGCAATCAGTGGGCAAGTGCGCAACCGCGCGATGGCGCAATCCCGCCCCGGTGCCGAAAATACCAACTCAGGTAACAGCAGTGCCGGCAAGCGCAACACGGTGTTAGTGGTGGACGACAGCCCCGACAACCTCGCCCTACTCAGTGAGCTGTTAAAACCAAGCTACCGCGTACAACTGGCGAAAGATGGCCCGCGGGCCTTGGGGTTGTGCCAATCCGATACCCCGCCCGATTTGATCTTGCTTGATGTAATGATGCCCGTTATGGATGGCTTTGAGGTACTCAAGCGGCTGCGCAGCGATCCGCGCTCGCAGATGATTCCGGTGATCTTTGTTAGCGCCTTATCAGAGGTTAAGTATCAAAGCCGCGGCCTCGACGGCGGCGCCATCGACTACATCACCAAGCCGATTAATGCGGAGCTGCTAAAGCTGCGAGTCAAGAACCAACTCGACTACGTGAATGTGCGGCTAAACCTGCAGGCGGACTACGACAATATGCTGGAAAACCAGCGCCTTAAAGAGCAAGTCGACCAACTGCTACGCCATGACCTAAAAGGCCCCTTAGCCGCGATTGCGGGCCTGGCTGAAGAGATCCGCTTACACAGTGGTGACCACCCGATTGTGGAAGAGCAGGCCAACCTTATCGAAGAGTTAAGCATGAGTAGCCTCGACCATATCAACCAATCGCAGGAGTTGGCCAAGATCGAGCGCGGCGATTTCGAACTCCAGCCAACGCCCTTCTCGCCGGCCGAAACGGTCTCTAAGATCTGCGACGCCTTGAGCAACACCTTTAGAGACAAACAACTGGAGCTGCAGGTGCTGGTCGAGGATCAGGCCATCACGGCGCTTGGCGACCCTTCGCTAAGCTATTCGATGCTATTCAATGCGATGAAGAATGCCTTCGAAGCGGCGCCCGAACAAACCACGCTGCAGGTCAAACAGATCGTGACCCCACAGCTGGTCAAGATAGAGATCATCAACTCAGGGGTGGTGCCACAGGCTATCCGTCACCGCTTCTGGGATAAGTACATCAGTCAGGACAAACAGGGCGGTACCGGCCTTGGCACCTACTCGATGAAGCAGCTGGCTGAAGCGCAAAACGGACAGGTGTTTATGCAAACCAGCGATGAACACCAACTTACCATGCTTAGTTTTGAACTCCCGAGGGCGATATCATGACTCAGTTTTTGCTCGCAACGGAAATGGAAACGGCTATTCAACACCAGCAGCTGCGCCACAGTGGTGGCCAGCTGGAGTACTACCTGGCAGAGCCTCAGCAAATCGTCAGGCCACCGGTTATTTTGCTACATGGCGTGCTTAGCGATGCGCGCCTGTTTACCTATCACCTGCTCCCAGCACTGGCCGAAGCCGGCTATCCGGCCATCGCGCTCAGCCTGCGCGGCCACGGGCGAAGCCGGGTCAGCGATGGCTTAAGCGGCCTCAAGGCCTACTTAAATGATGTAGAGCAGACGGTCGCTTGGGCCGAGCAGCGCTATCAGGTCAAACCGGTGGTGGTGGGTTTTTCCCTAGGCGGATTGATTGCCCAGCACTACGCCCATAACCATCCGGATAAACTCCAAGGCTTGGCCTTGATGGCCTCGGCCCCGCCGCAGGGCTTGGAGCGCTTGAGTATGGATTTAATGATTCGCGAGCCGATTTTGGCCACCGCCCTGTCACAACTCATGCTGTTCCCCGGCTTAGCCCTGTTTAACCCCTTCTACCTGCTGGCGGCTCAGCAAATGCTGTTTGCCGGACAACCCAGCCACAGCCAGCTCAATGAGCTGCGCCGCAGCGTGAAAGCCGAAGCGCTGAGCATCTTTACCGAGCAGACCGAGCTTAAAACGCCGCTGCCCGGGTCTCTGCCGATGTTGGTGATAGGTGCCAGTGAGGATCGCTTGGTGAGCCCTCAACAAGTGCGCCAAACCGCCGAGTTCCACCAGCGGGATTGCGCCTTTGTTGAGGGGGCCGGCCACGCCATTCCGATAGAGAACGAATGGCGTCAGGCGCTAACCCTGCTGTTGGAGTGGCTTAAGCCACTTAGCTGACCTTAAAGCGCGACAACACGCTGGAGTGGCTTAAGCCGCTTAGCTGACCTTAAAGCGCGACAACACGTTGGAGAGCTCTTGGGCGGTTTGCAGCGCCAAATTGGAGTGTGACTGGGTTTGCTCTGCCGTCTCCAGGTTGATGCGGGTTTTGTCCGAGAGTTCGGTCAGATTGCGGTTGATATCTTCAGTCACATGGCTTTGCTGCTCGGTGGAAGCCGCTGTGGCTACCGACACCTCGGAGACCTTGGAGGTGGAGTCCAGAATCAAGGCCAATGACTGCTGGGTTTGATCGGCTAATTGCACCGTTTCTGCCGCCATCCCGCTGCCTTGCTCGATGGCACTCACCGCCCGGGTCACCCCGTTTTGCAGGGTTTCAATCATCTTCTGAATGTCTTCGGTTGACTGCTGGGTCTTACTGGCTAAGGTGCGCACCTCATCGGCCACCACCGCAAAGCCTCTGCCCTGCTCACCAGCACGGGCCGCTTCAATAGCCGCATTCAGCGCCAGCAGGTTGGTTTGCTCAGCAATCCCACGGATCACATCCAGTACCGAGGCAATCTTCTCAGAGTCTTCCGAGAGGCGAGCGATCACATCCGATGCGTCCTGCACCGAGCCCGACAAGCGGTTGATTTGCGCGACCGACTCTTGGGTAATCATCTGCCCCTGCTCGGTTTGGGTGTTTACCACGTTGATCTCTTCGGCGGTATGGGTTGCGTTGTTGGCCACCTCGCGAATCGCGGCTGCCATCTGATTCACCGCGGTGGCAATCATCTCCACCGATTGGTTCTGCTCAGTGCCAATCTCGGTGGACTGGGCCGCCTTACCGGTTAAATCGACCACGACCGTATTAAGCTCATCAGCATACTCACGCACCGAGCGGATCAGCGACTCAAGCTGCTCAACAAACTGGTTGAAGTTAGTGCCTAGCTCGCCCAGCTCATCTTGCGATTTGACCTCTACACGTTGGGTAAGGTCACCATCACCTTGAGCAATGTCTTTGATGCGGTCACTCACCGCCGTAATCCCCTCAACCACCACCTTAGGCAGGAAGAAGGCAATCACCAGCGCAAACACAAAGCCGATGGCAGACACAATAATCAAGATGGTGTTTTGCTTGGCCAGTAGGCTGTCACTGTCTTCGTTGACCTGCGCGGCTATGGCCTCAGCCGACTCGGTGGCGACGTTATAGAGCTCACGCAGATCGCCAAAGGTATCGTGCACTTCATCGATACTCACGGTAATCGCTTCATACAGCTCACCTTGGTCCAATAAGTCGAAGACTTTCTGCGAGGAATCCTTCCAGATGTTAAAACGGCGGTCAAAATCTTCTAGGCCGCGGGTAGCGCTGGGAAAGTCCACCAAATCCTTCTTGAAGGCCTGCATGCGGTCGTAGGCTTGCTGGGTATTCTCCACAAAGACTGCGTGGTACTTGCGGTGATCCGAGCCGCTCTCCAGAGCCTCGATGGCTTCGAGCTCTGCGACTCGCGCCTGATAGAGATCTCGGTCGGCATTGAGCACATCGTTCATCGCCGGCAAAATATTGTAGTTAACCACATCAAGGCTTCGGGCGGTTTGCTTGCCCATAAAGTAGCCGGTTGCTGCGACTACTAATAACAAAATTGCGCTGATGATCAACACAACCGAGAACTTAATCCGCAAGCTCACATTGTTCATTACATTCCTCTCTATCTTACTTAAACCAAAGGAAAAGTTGCTTTCCTTAGGGCAGACCTATAGCAAGTATAGAGCGCATATTAATGTTAGAATTATTAATAGATTAGGCGTATTCGGTGAGAAAATGGCGGCGTTGGCAGGCTCAGAGCGTTGAGCCAGCCAGAAGGGATCCTAAAGAACAATATCTGCTTATAGGTAACGGCTGTTGTGGCGCATCATGGTCTGCAGCTCCAGCACGTACTCTTCGCCGCGCTCTGAGTAGCTGCGCAAACCCAGGCTCATCGCCTCGGCCGCTTCAATCCCCAGCAGGTCATCACCGGCATCTACCAACTGGTCGCGCTGCTCGCGTACCGCCCGATAGGCACGGTTGGTGTTGATGTTCATAAAGTAGGCATGAATCGAGTGCTGCACGCTATCGAACTTGGCCACTTCGTGGGTCATCCCCTCGACGCGTGACAGCGGCACCAAGCCACAGCCCTCGCGATAACACCATTGTCCGAACAGGTTGTTGCCCTCGGTGGCAAAGCGTGAGGTGCCCCATGCCGACTCGTTGGCCGCCTGCACCAGCACCAGTGCCGGAGGGATCACATTCACCCGGTTGAGCAGCTCATCGATAACAGCAATATTTACCTGCTCTTGGTCGATGCTTACCTTGTAGCGCTCGGCCAATTCTGCCAGCTTGTTTAGCTGTGGGTTGGATAGCGCGCCATCGGCAAGTTGTTGGCGCATCGCGCTTAGCTCAGTGCGCTCTTGTTCAATCCGTTGATTTTCCAGGTCGATGCCCACTCGCAGGTAGTCAAAGAACTGGGTCTTCTTTTCACCGACTTCTTCAATGGCGGCAAAATTAGGTAGCTCGCCCATCACCTGTGCATCGGCTTTATTTACCGACGGCTTGTGCGGCTCAGAGCACGAGAACAAAAACATAGGAATCAAACATATAGCAACGAAACGGGTACGCTTAAACAACAAAACTCAGCTTTCCACTTTTACAACAAAGCCGTGGATTTTGCACAAATTACATTCAGTTGCCAAGTGTTGTTTGCCTAGTGGCTTCCCCTGCCCAGATAGTTTTCATTAGTAAATTATGATAAAACTAGCGCCTTTCCTGCCCAATCCAACGACTTCGGTCGTAAGTAGTTCCGGATAACCTGATGATAATTTTTAACTGCAGTGATAACGCCACCGCATTCTTTAACCATGGCCGCAGCGCCGAACGCCTCGTTGTTAGCCAGGCCCCGTCGGCAAATCGCGAGGACGACAGCGCCCACTTAACCAATCTTGATGGTAGTGAGGTAGAGCTTTCTCAATGGTTAATCGACGTACAACAGGTTGAAGGCAAGTCGGTGATCTTCGCCATCGAAGAGTACAGCCTCTACAGCATGGTGTTCGCCGATATGCAGCCCGGTAACACCGAAGATTTCCTCAAATTGTTCTTCGAGCGCTGGCTAAACAACATGCAGGACTACGGTGAGAGCTTTGGGGTACTAACCCAAGAAGGCCAGCCAAAGATGCTCAAACAGCTATTTATGGTGCACGGCGAATACCGCTTTTATCAGCGCGGGATGGATAGTGCCGATGAGCACCTGCAAACCGTTAGCGACATCTTCACCAGCAAGGTTGAAGAGATTGGCTCACTGCCCGACAACGGAGAACAAGCCGCCGCCTTTGATGATTTGTGTAACCAGCTTCGCTGCATGCAAGACGGCGAACACTTCTACCCCTTTGAGCGCATGCTGGGTTACTGGCTGCCCACCTGCTGTGAGCAGCGTCCCTCTCAGGTGAAATACCTGTTGGCGCATATTGCCACCCTGCGCGATGAGCAAACGGCCAAGTTGCACTAATACCGCCAGTGAACACGCTATGAAAGCCAACTGCGTTCCTTTTAGGAGCGCCGTTTTTTGTTGTGCGAGTGCCGCTCATCCCAACTGCACATAATAACGGCGATTTTGGCGATTATTCCCAACTCCTCACAGATTTGCAGACGTAAATATCAAGCGAGCAGATTAACAGCCCGCTGAACTCGTCCTATGCTAAGTATCTGTTAAGATAGCGCTCTCTCTAGCGAATAAGGCAGCGAATGCTCGATCTGGTACTCACACAGTTTGTATTGCTTTGGGCGGTTATCGACCCCTTTGGTTCGATCCCGGTCTACTTGTCTCAAACCGTTGGCCTCAGTAAAAAACAACAGCATATGGTGGCCATCAAAGCGGTGTTTATCTCCACCATGACACTGCTGTTTTTCCTGGTATTCGGGCAGATCTTGCTCGAAGAGATGCAAGTCCCCCTCCCCGCCTTCCAAGCTGCCGGTGGCCTAGTGCTGCTATTGTTCGCGCTGACCATGATCTTCGGCGAGAGTAAGCCAGAGCAAGAAATGAAGCTGGGCGAAGTGGACTTGTGGAGCCAAGCGGTGTTTCCGCTGGCGATTCCCTCCATAGCCTCACCGGGTGCAATTCTGGCAATCGTAATGCTCACCGATAACTCACGCTATGCCATCAGCCAACAAGCGGTCACCGCTGGGATTATGCTGCTGGTACTGCTGTGTACGCTTGGGCTGTTATGGCTGGCCCGCCCGATTCAACGGGTCATCGGTAACGCTGGCGCGGCGCTGATTAGCCGCATAATGGGGCTAGTACTGGCGGCGGTTGCCATGAGCAGCCTGTTAGAAGGCATCTACCGCTTCTTTATCGAAATCCACCAAGCGGCGGGCTAAGGCCACATTTTTTGCTCCCCTCTCGCTTACGCTGAAAGATTCTGCGCGCAATCCGTTTCATATGGTTCACGCTAATTCCAAGCTAAGCGATACGGGGAACGGAGATGAACGAACTACTGATTTGGGGGCTGGATCTGCTCTCGGGGCTGTTTATTCTGGTGGTCGGCATTGTCACGCTGGCCATCGTCTACATGTACATCAGCGACAAAAGCCAACACCACCACGCCATTCGCCATAACTATCCAGTGATTGGCCGCTTCCGTTACTTCTTCGAAAAACAGGGCGAGTTCTTCCGCCAATACTTCTTCGCCATGGACCGCGAAGAGCTGCCATTTAACCGCGCTGAGCGCAGCTGGGTGTATCGCGCCGCCAAGAATGTTGACCGCACCATCGCCTTTGGCTCCACCCGCAACCTCGACCCTACCGGCACAATTATGTTTATGAACTGCGCCTTCCCCACGTTGGATGAAGATGCGGTACCGCCAGAGCCGGTCACCATCGGGCCAGATTGCGCCCAGCCTTACACCGCCAAAAGTATCTTTAACATCTCCGGGATGAGCTTTGGCGCCCTGTCGCGCCCCGCAGTTGAGGCCCTGGCGGGCGGCGCAGCCAAAGCAGGCTGCTGGATGAACACCGGCGAGGGCGGGCTAAGCCCCTATCATTTGGCCAGTGGCGCCGATATCGTGTTCCAGATCGGCACCGCCAAGTATGGCGTACGCGACGAGCAAGGCCGCTTAAGCGATGAAAAGCTGCAGCAAGTGGCCGCTCACCCGCAGGTCAAGATGTTCGAAATCAAGATTAGCCAGGGAGCCAAGCCCGGCAAAGGCGGGATCTTACCCGGTCGTAAGGTGACCGCCGAAATTGCGGAGATACGAGGCATCCCTGAGGGTGAAGATTCAATAAGCCCCAACGGCCACCCGGATATTCGCAGCGTCGAAGACTTGTTGGATATGATCGCACGGGTGCGCAAGGTCACCGGTAAACCGGTAGGCTTTAAAGCGGTGGTTGGCTCGCAAGATTGGCTGCAGGCGCTGTTCAAAGCCATCGCCCTGCGCGGGCCAGACAGCGCCCCCGACTTCATTACCGTGGACAGCGCCGATGGTGGCACAGGCGCAGCCCCACAGCCGCTGATGGATTACGTTGGCCTGCCGCTGAAAGAGAGCCTGCCACTGGTGGTAAAAATGTTAGAGCAACAGCAACTGCGCGAACGCGTGAAGGTGATCGCCTCTGGCAAGTTAATTACCCCCTCTAAGGTGGCGTGGGCCGTCGCCTTGGGCGCCGACTTTGTGGTGTCGGCGCGCGGTTATATGTTTGCGCTGGGTTGTATTCAGGCGCTGCAATGCAACAAAGATACCTGCCCCACCGGTATCACCACCCATAATCCACGCCTGCAAAAAGGCCTGAATGTTGCCAATAAAACCGAGCGAGTGGCCCATTACAACAAATACATCCACTACGGCATTGGGCTGCTGGCCCATAGCTGTGGGGTGCGGCACGTACGCGAACTTGCCCCAAAACACATTCGGGTGGTAGCCGATAATGGCCTGTCGGTGGCGCTGGAAGAGCTTTATAAACACCATCATTGACAGCTGGCGGCTTGTGGCCTGCAATTATCGCTGACATTTACCCGGGCGCCTGTTACCCTACGCGCCCGCAACCACACCGGAACCGCCATGATCCACAACGACATCCTGCGCCGCCTGCGCTACGCACTGAAGCTGAATGACCGCCAAATCCAACAGGTTTTTGCGCTGGTCGACTATGATATTGAGCTTCCCTACCTCGCCAGCATCATGAAAAAGGAAGACGAACCCGGCTTCCAGCGCTGCCGTGATAGCGTACTGTCGTTGTTCCTCGATGGCCTGATCATCAAAAACCGCGGCAAGCAACCAGGGAAGGAGCCGGTGAAACTTGGCCCCAAAGAGCGCTTGTCGAACAACGAAGTGCTGCGCAAGATCCGCATCGCCCTGACCCTGCGCGACGACGATATTATCGCCATCTGTGCCAAAGAAGATTTTCGCATCAGCAAGGGCGAGCTGTCGGCGCTGTTCCGCCGTCCGGATCACCGCAACTACCAAGAGTGTGGCGACCAACTGCTGCGTAACTTCTTGAACGGTTTGGCCAAGACCCGCCGCGGTGAGAAACCCGCGCAAACCGATGGGCAAGCGCAGAGTAACGCCCCCTCAAGCAAGGCAAAAGGTGACGGGAAGTTTAAGGGCCCGCGCAAGCCGGGTAGTGGGAAATCCGGCAACGCGTCACGCGGTGGCAAATTTAGCGGTCGCAAGCCCGATGGTGAAAAGCCAAAATCTAACAAGGCGAAAAAAGGTATCTTGGTGTGGAAGGCCTCGGACAAAGCCTAAGACCTGATTAACGCACAAGGACCTGATGGCTTCCCCTCAGGTCCTTGTGGCTTGTCAGAACAGGATAGATAAACAGGCCCTAGCAACCGGGTAATAAAAGGCTGGCGGTACTATCGGTACCAAAGTTGGCGCTTACCGGTGCGACGCCGGGCTGAGACAACCACACCTGCGCCCCTGCAATCTCAGAGCCGGTAATCATGGTCATTCGAGAGCGATGACTTTCAACTTGATCATCCACATCGATGCTGAACACTAAGCGTTGGTCTTGTGCGAGCTGATTGAGGTCTAACGCCAGTCGGGTCTGGCCATCGGCCACACGCTCGGCCTGATACAAACCGACATCACCACTGACCACCTCAAACGGTTGGTATACCTCAACCCCAGCCCCCGCCGCCGTGGTATCAAAGTAGAGCTGACCTGCGCTTTCATTCAGCTCGATGGTTAACTGGCTGCCGCCAAGCTCGCACTGGGTATTGTTTTGGATAACAAACAGGTCTTTGGGTGCCGACTCATTAAAGCTGATTAGCAGCGCCTTATCGGGGCGCTCTGCTGCGCTCAGAGCCAATGAAGTAAACATGGCCAAGCAGGCCAGCGGCAATCGAGCAGACGAAATGCTCGTCCGGTGAGTTTGAAGTGGGTCGGTAACAGCCATTGCGTCGTTCCTATCAATTGAGTCAGCCTCATGTAAACGAAGCAACTGGCCCTGCAGCTCAATCACCGAGCATATAAGCTTCCAAGCATCATCCCACAGCAAGCCATTCGCAGCTCTCGCCTGTTCGGTGTCGCCGTAATGACTTTTCAGCAAAATTATCCGTTGACCTGTCTACAGCTCTATAGTTTACAGTGTCTTCCATTCTCCCGAATGCAGGAGCCCTATGGCCTATCGCATATCCGAGCTGGCGGCTGCCGTGGGGCTGTCCCGCACCGCCTTGCTCTACTACGAAAAACAGCAGCTGATTCAAGGTAAGCGGCAAAGCAACGGCTACCGCGTATATAGCGAGCATGATCTGCAGCGGGTCCGCCTTCTCCAACAGTTGCAGGCGGGTGGGCTAACCCTCAAAGAATGCAAAGCCTGCCTGGAAGCCAAGGTTGACCGCAAGCTACTGCGCAATCGGCTACAGGCGCTGGACGGTGAGATTGCCCAAAAACAGCAATCCCGTCAGTTACTCGCGGCGCTGCTCGGCGAAGGCGATCTCAAGGCATGGCATCAGACCAGCAATGAACTGGCACCAGATGCCCATCTGGATTGGTTAATAAAACAGGGCTTTAGTGAAAAAGATGCCCTACGACTGAAATGGTTATCGAAAGATATGAACGAACACGATCAATATATGGCCGACTTTATGACGGTCTTTGAAACACTCGAACGTTGGGGCCCGGGCAGCGAAAACGACACCCTGCGCGCCTTTGAGCAAGTCCCCGGCGCGCCTGCCACTATCCTAGAGATAGGCTGCGGCAAAGGGCTCACAACTGCCCTATTGGCCCAGCACAGCAATGCCCAGATAACCGCCATAGACAACGAGCAGAGCGCTGTGGATGCCCTCAATCAACGAGCACGCAAGCAAGGCTTGAGTGAGCGCATATCCGCCGTTAATGCCAGTATGACGGAGCTGCCGTTTAAGCCCGCTAGCTTCGAGCTGATTTGGGCCGAAGGCTGTGCCTATATCATGGGCGTAGAGAACGCCTTGCAGCAGTGGCGGCCACTACTTAAGGACCAAGGCATATTAATGCTTAGTGATTTGGTCTGGCTAACCAATAGCCCAAGCGAGCAGGCAGTGGCATTCTGGAGCCAAGAGTACCCCGACATGCAAACAGTGGCGACGCGCGAGCAGCAAATTGAGGCGGCGGGCTACCAGCTACTCAGCAGCTTCACCTTGAGCCAACAGGCATGGCAAAACTACTACCAGCCGCTGGCGCAACGGGTCGAGCAGTTGCGACCAAGCATGGCGGATTCCAAAGCCCTTGAGGACATCGGGAGCGAGTTAACCATCTACCAGCAGTGCGCCAGTGAGTTTGGTTATCAAGTGTTTTTGATGAAGCGCTAAGCGTCTAGATTGAAGTGTGGCCAGCTTCCCGCAGCGAGTTTGCTGTTTGCGGGGAGCAACACTCGCCAAGGAAGCAATATCCTTGCAGGAGCTACACCAGAGTGAGGCGCTTAAGCGAGCTAAAGCCGCTTAGCCTTGAGCAATCTTAACGCGAATAGCTCGGCCACCCACGTCGCTCATATGCAGCGCCTTGATAGCCGCCTTCGCCTCTGCGTCTTCTGGCATTTCCACAAACCCGAAGCCCTTAGACTTACCGGTCTCTTGGTCAAAGACCAAGGTGCACTCGGCGACAGCGCCATGTTCAGAAAACAGGGTGCGAACGTCATTTTCAGTGGTTGAGCGAGGCAGGTTGCGAACGAGAAGTTTCATAGGAGTCCATAAGGTGGGAAGAATTTCGCGCGGATTGTCTCAGCTGGGCTCAGCTAAGCCAAGTAAAGATTCATCTTTTCGAGACATCAAGGGATGCTTGTCTCTACCCACTGCAATCTGAAAACGCTCGCAAACAGGCTGAGATTAATTTGAGAAAACGTTTGACAACGCTCTCGTTCGTCTATATTTTACCCGCAGCTTGAAAGTAAGCCCCTTTTAGTTCTCCATTTCGTTGTACCTAGTTGTTCCTCGTCCTGTAGTTTTAAATCTCGTTTGTTTTCCGCTGTTCACGCCTGCAAAAGGCTAATTTAATTTATACAGGATATACATCATGTCTAACACCGTAACCGGCACCGTAAAATGGTTTAACGAATCTAAAGGCTTCGGCTTTATCGCTCAAGAAAACGGCCCTGACGTATTCGCTCACTTCCGTTCTATCGTGGGCAACGGCTTCAAAACTCTGGCTGAAGGTCAGCAAGTGAAGTTCACCGTGTCTCAAGGCCAAAAAGGCCCTCAAGCAGACAACATCGAAGTAATCTAAGTCTGATTACTGAGCAAAAAGGCAAGCTATTTAGCTTGCCTTTTTTGTATCTAATAGATTGCTTTGACCGCTATATCAGCGCTAAGCCGCGCAGCACCGTTTCAACCACAAAGTCTTCCGCCTTACTAAACTCCTCGTCGCTCAATGCACGCCCTTTGATCATGGTGATTTCGCTGTCGAAGTCGGCGTAGAACTGGGTCGTTCCCCAGATCATAAACAGGAGATACAGCGGCTCAATGGCTCTCATCTTGCCTTGCGCTACCCACGCCTGAATCACCGAAGCCTTTTGCTTGGTCCAGCCGACCATTGGCAGGTCGATGGCATCACGGATAACCGGTGCGCCATGGATGATTTCGGTGGCGAAGATCTTCGACTCCTGCGGCCGGGTGCGGCTGTAGCGCATCTTAGCGAGGATGTACTCGCGGATCACATCAGCAGGTTCGCGCTCAATGGCCCGCTCATCAAAGCCTTGGTTCCACATCTCAAGGATGTCATTGAGCACTGCGGTATACAGGCCCGCTTTGGATTTGAAGTAGTAGAGGATATTAGCTTTGGGCAGCTCCACCTTATCGGCGATCGCCTGTACCGAGGTACCTTTATAACCGGCACTGGCAAACACTTCTGCCGCAGCCCGTAGGATGCGCTCTTCGTTGCGCTGGCGAATTGCCCCGCCCAGCTGTTTAGCTACGACTGGCTTTGCACCGCGGCGCTTACCTTTCGCTTTGCCCCCAGCGTTAGCAGTGTTTTGCTGCGCAGAAGCAGACTCGGTTGTCTCAGTTATCTGGTTTGGCGCGGCTGTAGTTTGCGTCATCCAATCTATTCCTCATTAAAACCCGGCTCTTTATTTCGTATTTATCCTATGGCTGTCAAGTTGCTTAGGCAATCACTATGCTGCGACTCAATTGCACCAAGATCAAACGTTACCGCCATGTTACGCACCAATAAAGAACAAGGTCAGTGCTTACTGGCCACGCGAGTGCAGCCTGTAACTTTTGATTAACACCACAAGAATCGCAAGATACATGACATTAACACGCAAAAACTATAATTTTAATAAAACACGACCAAGTGGTCAGGTTTTTGCTCCTGCTTTGGGTAACTCACTTTAGCTTTGGATACTCATGTGAGCTTTGGGTAACTCACTCAAGCAGACACAAGCTGGATTCGAGCACGGGGCTAACATGCGGTAACTAGACCCGAGCCAAATGATATGCGGAACGGTTCGCTGGACTTCAAGGACGAACAGTCTCAGGAGAGACTCAGCAGAACCTCGCGAACGTTCCCGTCGTCAGACTCGCCGATGCCGTAGCAGGCGAGTCTTTTTTTCGACATAGAGTTGACCATATGGACAGGTTTTAACTAAGCCACTGCAACAGGCTTAGCGATAACAACGAGGATGCGATGTTACAAATCATGATCAACCAGCAGCTGGAAACGGTGGCCGATGTGCGCGCCGACACCATGCTGCTGACTTACCTGCGCGAACAGATGGAATTGACCGGCAGTAAGGAAGGCTGTGCCAGCGGCGATTGTGGCGCCTGCACGGTTGTCGTGGTCGAACTCGACGACCAGCAGCAGCTACGCTATCGCCAGATCAACGCCTGCATCACCCCGCTGCATGCCCTACATGGCAAGCAGGTGATTACCGTTGAGCAACTAAAAGACCTGCAAGCTAATCAGCTACACCCGGTACAACAGGCGGTGGTGGACAAGCATGGCTCGCAGTGCGGTTTTTGTACTCCGGGCATCATTATGTCGCTGTACGCTTTGAGTAAACAGCGCCAAGCCCCAGCCCATCCAGCGGAATATCTGGCCGGCAACCTGTGCCGCTGCACCGGCTACGGCCCACTTATCGAAGCCGCTAACGATGTCGCCGAGCTGGCCGGCGTTGAATATTTCGACCCCGCACAGCCCGATGAAGCCGCAGTTAAAACCTGGCAGCAGCAGTGCGCCGCGCTGCAAAGCGGTGTTTACCACCGCCCACAAACCCGCAGTGAACTGGCCGAGCTACGCGCCAAGTACCCCGAAGCGCAATTGATTGCTGGCGGTACCGATCTGGCGCTGGAGATCACCCAGCAGCTAAAAGATATCGAGCAGCTTATCGATGTGTCGGCAGTGGACGATCTGCAAGGCATCAGCGAGAGCGAGCAAGGCTGGCGCATTGGCGCCGCCCTGCCGTTGGACATTTTCCACGATTTTATGCGCGAGCACTTCCCGTCTACCGATGAACTCATTGAACGCCTTGGCAGCCTGACTATTCGCCGCCGCGGCACCTTGGGTGGCAGCCTCGGTCATGCCTCGCCGATTGGCGATATCGCACCGCTACTGATTAGCCTTGGCGGCAACATTGAGGTTGATGACGGTAAAACCCGCCAGCTATTCGCCCCCGAAGACTACATCACCGGCTATCGGCAGACCCGCCTGCAAAACAAGCAGTGGATCAGCGCCGTCCACCTACCACGCCCACAACCGGGCACTCAACATGCCATCTATAAGGTCAGCAAGCGCTTTGAAGACGATATCGCCACCGTAGTGTTAGCAGTTCGCCTGCGCGTGGATGACGCGCAGCGGGTCAAGCACTGCATTATCTCGGCGGGCGGGATCGCGGCTAAATCCGTGCGCCTTAGCGAGCTGGAAGCGCTGCTGCTAGGTCAGCCTTTTAACCAAGCCAGTATCGACAAGCTGAAGGCAGCAGTACCGCTGCATATCTCCCCACTATCAGATGTGCGCGGCAGCGCCGGATACCGCGTGCAGCTGGTGCAAAACCTGTTGCAACGCTTTTATCTGGAAAGCCAACAAATTACTACGAGGTTGACCGACTATGCGTAAACTCACTCAAGTCAGCCATCGCAAGCAGAGCGAAACACCGGTCGATTACCAAGTCGTTGGCCGCTCCCACAAGCACGAAAGCGCCGCCAAGCAAGTGAGTGGCGAAGCCCAGTTTATCGATGACTACCCTACCCCGCGCGGCTGTCTGCATGCAGCGGTGGTAGTAAGCGATGTGGTCAAGGGCCAGCTTGAGCAAGTGGACTTGTCGGCGGTCGCCGCAGCCCCCGGCGTGGTGGGGGCGTACACCCATGAAGCGATCCCCGGTGAGAAGGATATCGGCCCAATCTTTAAAGGCGATCCACTGCTAGCCGAGGGCGAAATCAAATACCACGGCCAACCCGTGGCACTGGTACTGGCACGCAGCCACCGCCAAGCCTGGCAAGCAGCCGCACTGGCCAAGTTAACGATCAATCAACAGCACGCCCATGTCAGCTTTGAAGATGCTCAAACCATCGAGCCGGTGCTAGCGCCCAATCACATGGGCCAAGCGGTGAGCCAACAGCAGTTGGCCACATCTCCCTTGCAAGTCAGCGGCGAGCTGAGTGTTGGCGGACAAGAGCACTTCTATCTGGAAGGGCAAATCTCGTTGGCCGAACTCACTGAAGATGGCGGCATTTTCTTGCGCAGCTCCAGCCAGCACCCCACCGAGGTACAAACCCTGGTGGCAGAAGTGCTGCACGTACCGTTTAGTAAGGTCACCGTGGACATGCGCCGTATGGGCGGCGGCTTTGGTGGCAAAGAAACTCAGGCGGCTCAGTGGGCCTGTCTGGCTAGCCTGGGGGCGTGGCTCACCCGTAAGCCGGTTAAGCTGCGCCTGCCGCGCGCGGTGGATATGACCGCCACCGGTAAGCGTCACCCCTTTGTGAGCCGCTTCCAGCTGGCAGCAGATGAACGAGGCGTCATTGAGAGCGCCAAGATTGAGGTGAACGGCCTGTGTGGCCACTCTGCCGATCTCTCCGGTGCCATCGTCGACCGAGCGATGTTCCATAGCGATAACGCCTACTCACTGGGCGCCGCCGAGGTGGTCGGTAATCGCCTGCGCACCGATATGGTCTCGCACACCGCCTTCCGTGGCTTTGGCGGGCCGCAAGGGATGATGGCGATTGAGCGGGCAATGCAGGATTTGAGCATTGCCGCCGGTATCGACTCACTCGACCTGCGCCTGCGCAACCTTTACAGGGAAGGTCACAACACCACCCACTATGGGATGGAGGTGGAGCAAACCGATACCATTAAAACGGTCATCGACACCTTGGCTGAAAGCTGCAGTTACCGTGCTCGCCGCGAACAGGTTAAGGCCTTTAATGCCGCCAACCCGGTACTGAAAAAAGGACTGGCACTAACCCCGGTGAAGTTCGGCATCTCCTTTACCGCCACCCACCTTAACCAAGCGGGTGCGCTGGTGCATGTCTATACCGACGGTAGTGTTCAGGTGTCCCATGGCGGCACTGAGATGGGCCAGGGCCTACATACCAAGATCCAACAGATCGTGGCGCAGAGCCTGGGGCTAGATTTTGAATCGGTGCTGATAACCTCAACCCGCACTGATAAGGTGCCGAACACCTCACCGACTGCCGCCTCGTCTGGCGCAGACCTCAACGGGATGGCCGCCCACAATGCAGCGGTATCCATCAAGCAACGTCTATTGGACTTCGCCCGCGAGCACTACCAACTAAGCGGCGAGCTGGATATCGAAGATGGCCAGCTACTAAGTGGCGTTAGTGGCGAGCGCCAGATCCCTTGGGAAACCTTGGTGCAAGACGCCTATATGAACCGGGTATCGTTATCGGCCAGTGGCTTCTACAAGACCCCGAAGATTTGGTATGACCCAGCCAAGTCGGTAGGCCGCCCGTTCTTCTACTTCTCGATTGGCGCGGCCTGCTCAGAGGTCACCATTGATACCCTAACCGGCGAGATGGTGGTTGATCGCGTCGATATCCTGCACGATGTTGGCAACAGCTTGAACCCGGCCATCGACCTTGGTCAGATTGAAGGTGCCTTTATCCAGGGCATGGGCTGGCTCACCAACGAAGAGTTGGTGTGGAACGAGCAAGGCAAGCTGCTCAGCAATAGCCCGATGAACTACAAGATCCCCACCATCGGCGACTACCCCAAGGCGATGAACATCGCGCTGTTCGACAAGGCTAATCCCGAGCACAGCATCTACCGCTCTAAAGCAGTCGGCGAGCCGCCGTTTATGCATGCGATCAGCGTATGGTGCGCCATCTACGATGCGATTGCCTCACTGGCCGATCACCAACAGGCGGTGCCGCTCAACGCGCCGGCCACTGGCGAAGAGATCTTACGCGCCTGCAACGCAGTCACTCAGGCAAGGGCGACGTTCAACGATGCAACTGAGGTGGCCGAGGAGGTGGACAATGCCTAAGGAGTCATCCCATGTATAAGCCCAATGATAAGCAGGCCTCATCGTCTAAAGACTGGTTAGCCGCCTGCCAATGGCTGGAACAACAGGGCGAAGCCTACTGTATCGCCACCGTGGTCGCCGAGGCGGGTTCTTTGCCCCGCGCCAGTGGCGCCAAAATGGTAATCAGCCGCCACCACCAATTCGACACCTTAGGCGGTGGCAACCTGGAATATCAGGTTATCGAGAGCGCCCGCGCCGGTTTGGCCAGCGCTGATAAGCAGGTGGCGCTAGAGCGCTACTCATTGGCAGCCGATCTAGGTCAGTGCTGTGGCGGTGCCACTCAAGTGATGTTTGAGTACCTGAATCTGGATATGCCCAAGGTGGTGGTGTTTGGCGCCGGTCACGTGGCACGCGCGCTGTGCCCAATCCTACAGGGACTGAACTGCCACCTGCAGGTTATCGATAACCGCAGCGATTGGCTGGCGTCATTCAGTGAGCAAGGCATAAACACTCAACGTTTGAACTCGGCACAACCAAACAGTACCGAACAGGTTGTTGCAGCGCTCTCTGCAAATAGCCACCTGGTGATTATGACCCAAGACCACGGCTTGGATTTCGACATCGCTAAAGCCGCCTTGGCCCGCGACTGCTTCCCCTTTGTCGGTCTGATTGGCTCGCGCACCAAGCAGCAACGCTTCGACTATCGCCTGCGCGAGCAGTTAACAACGCCTGAGCTGGCAGCAAACTTGGTCTGCCCCATCGGTAAACCGGATATCCGCGGCAAGCTGCCTATGCAGGTCGCGGTATCGATTGCTGCCCAGCTGATGGAGCGCTTTGAGCAGCTAGCAGCGCCGTCCGTTGCGGAAAATACCGTTACGGCTAATGAAGAGCATGCCCGTCAGTGGAAACGCAGTACCGCGCTATTGAAGCAACTCTCTAAGGAGGCAAACTAGTGAGCCCCCAGACGCCTTTACATGAAATTGGCCGCCACCAGTTGGCTCAGATCTGCACCAGCAAGCAATGGCAAAACCTAGTACTCGCGGCCGGGCCATTTAAGGCCTTCGCTGAGTTTACCCGCGCCGCCGACCAAGCCTTCGACAGCCTAAGCGAGCAGGATTGGCTAGAGGCCTTCGCCGGCCACCCCATGATCGGCGATATCAGCAGCCTGCGTGCCAAGTATGCCCATGGCAAACACCTCAGCGAGGCCGAGCAGAGCCAAGTGAGTGAGGCCAGCGAGCAGACCTTGCAAGCACTGCTGGAGCAGAACCAATGCTACCGCGAGCGCTTCGGCTTTATCTTTATCGTATTTGCCACCGGCAAGTCAGCCAGCGAGATGCTGGCGCTGCTGGAGGCGCGCATCATCAACACCCGCCAACAGGAATTGGCCAACGCCGCTGCCGAGCAGCGCAAAATCAGTTTACTAAGAATGGAGGCTTACCGATGACCGTAAGCACAGCAACCGACACCAAAACAGTGGACAGCAAAAGGCTCAGCAGCAGCCTGAGCTGTCATGTACTGGATACTAGCCGCGGTCAACCCGCCGAAGGTATCGTATTGGAGGTACTTCACCTCGATGCGCAGCAGCCGTTAGCTGAAGGCCGCACCGACGCCGATGGCCGCTTTCGCTTTGACGGCCTGAGTCTGGATGCCGGTCACTACACCCTGCGCTTTCACACTGCCGACTACTGTGAGCAGCAATTTGGCGAGGCCTTTTTCCCGCGAGTCGACCTGCATTTCAGTGTCAATGAGCAGCGCCACTACCACCTGCCGTTGCTGCTCTCTCCTTACGCCTACTCCAGCTATCGAGGCAGCTAACCATGGCAGTATCTTCTCACGCGCGACGCGTGCACCGCGGCAGCATCTTGCACTTCCCACGCAGCACCAACGACCCGGCCAACAACCACCAATACTTCGCCGATGGCGTATTGGTGGTGGAAAACGGCAAGATTGCCTATTTCGGTGAGGCCGCTGATTTCTTCAGTCTGGCCGATAACCAACGCTTACTGAACTATGGCGGCGTAGAGCAGCACAAGGGCTTGATTCTGCCCGGGCTTATCGACAGCCATGTCCACTTCCCACAGATTGAGATGATTGCCAGCTATGGCAAGCAGCTACTGGACTGGCTGAATGAATACACCTTCCCCACCGAGACGCAGTTTGCCAATGCCGCCTATGCCCAACGCCAGGCTAAGTGGTTCCTCGGCCAGCTCATGGCCCACGGCACTACCACCGCCAGCGTGTTTGCCACGGTGCATCCCGAGTCAGTGGATGCCTTTTTTAGCGAGGCAAGCAAACTCAATGCGCGGATGATCTGCGGCAAGGTGTTGATGGACCGCTTCTGCCCAGACGATCTGCAAGACACTCCCGAGCTGGGCTATCGCCAATCTAAACAGCTAATTGAACGCTGGCACGGCAATGGCCGCTCGCTCTACGCAATCACTCCGCGCTTTGCCCCCACCAGCACCCCAGAGCAGCTGGCGAAAGCCGGTCAACTGGCCAATGAGCATCCGGATACCTTTATCCAGACCCACTTGAGTGAAAATATTGGTGAAGTAGCGTGGATTAAAGAGCTCTACCCGGAGCATCCCGATTATCTGGGGGTTTATCAGGCTAACGATCTGGTGCGAGAACGGGCACTGTTTGGCCATGCGGTTCACTTAAAGGACCGCGAGTATCAGGCGCTGGCAAGCTCTGGTGCCACCATCAGTTTCTGCCCCTCCTCCAACCTGTTTTTGGGTAGTGGCTTGTTTGACTATGGCCGCGCCAAAGATGCGGGCATCGCCCTGTCACTGGCCTCAGATGTGGGCGCGGGCACCAGCCTGAGCCTGTTCGCCAACCAAAGTGATGCCTACAAGATTTGCCAGCTACAGGGGCTTAGCCTCAACCCCTTTGAATCGCTCTACCTATGTACCCAAGGCGCTGCCGCAGCCATGGGTCTAGAGCAGCAGGTGGGTAATCTGAATGCTGGCAGCGAAGCCGACTTTATCGAGCTGGATTTTCGCGCCCACCCGGTTCTGCAACAGCGGCTATTGCGCTGCAAGAGCCTAGCAGAACAACTATTCGCTCTCTCCACCCTCGGTGACGACCGCCTTGTCGATAAAACCTATGTCGCCGGAAAACTCGTTTATCAAAAAGGAAGTAAAGTATGTGGCCTCAGCTCTACGAATGGATTGCCCTCTTTATCAAGTGGTTCCATATAACCTGTGGGATCGCCTGGATTGGCGCCAGTTTCTACTTCACCTGGCTGGATAACAGCCTAAAGACCCCGCCGGAGTGGAAGAAGAAAAAAGGCATCAAGGGCGATCTTTGGGCAGTACACGGTGGCGGCTTCTACGAAGTGGCCAAATACCAAGTCGGCCCCGAGCAAATGCCAGAAAAGCTGCACTGGTTTAAGTGGGAGGCCTACGCCACCTGGCTCACTGGCACCGCCCTGCTGATCTGGATGTACTACTTTAACGCCCAAGCCTACCTGATTGACCCTCGGGTAATGGCGCTGAGCACCCACCAAGCGGTACTGTTTGGCATGGCGGGGATCTTTTTGGGCGTGTGTTGTTACGAGGCGCTGGTGCGCAGCCCACTCTCTGCCAAGCCTTGGCTGTTCTTGCTAAGCCTGATCGTGATTGGCGGTGGCTTCTTCTATCTGTTCAGCTCCATCTACAGCGGCCGGGGCGCGTTTATCCATATGGGTGCCCTAATCGGCTCGATTATGGTGAACAACGTGTGGCATAAGATTATTCCCGGGCAACGCAAGATGGTGGCGCAGGTCGCGGCTGGCGAGGATGTTGACCCGGGACCGGGGCTAGAAGGTAAGCGACGCTCGATACACAACAACTACTTCACCCTACCCATCTTGTTTTTGATGATCTCCAACCACTATCCGATCATCTACCAGCACGCCCACAACTGGCTGGTTGGGATGATGGTGATGCTGATCAGCGCCTGGGTGCGGCACTTCTTCAACCTCAAGCATCAGGGGCAGTTCAAGCCAGAGGTATTGATTAGCGGCTGCGCAGCGATGTTGGTGATGGCCATCGCACTTAGCTGGCCGCAGACCCAGCTACAGCCTTTGGCCCATAGTCATGAGCATTCCCAGCCGGCGGCAGAGGTGCTCACACCACAGGCTCAACAAGCGCTGGATATCGTGCAAAAGCGCTGTAGTAGCTGCCACAGCCAACAGCCCACCGACGAGGTGTTTACCATCGCCCCGGGCGGTGCTGCATTTGATAACTGGCAGGATGTGCAGCGCTGGTCGCCGCGGATTATTGCCCGCGCAGTCGACTCGGCGGACATGCCATTTATGAATAAAACCGAGATGACCGAGCAAGAAAGGGAGACCCTGCGCCAGCTATTGGCCACACAATAGCTGGCAGGCGTTTGCCGAACTAGGCTGAACTCAGCGCGCATTCAGCACTTTGCTGAGTGCGCTGCTTGATGGCCCTCTTGGTGCTATCGATGGCCATTCGCAGCGCAATCGGTGCCACGCAACCCACCAGCATATACAACCAACAGACCTTCGGCGACACCCAATGGTGCAACGCCGAGATATAGCTCATCTGCAACAAGCCCATCGAGGCAAACAGGATGTCCAGCAGCACGAACATCAGCAGGTGCAGGGTCATAATGTCTTTGGAGTAGCGCCCTAACAGCTGCAGGCTTGTCTGCGGTTTGGCTTGGCTCAGCAGATAACAAAGGCTTAGCAAACCAACACTGCCTAGCACCGCGCTAAGGGTGTGCAGCACAAAACCATCGGGGTACTCACTCCAGGACATGCCGAGCGGCGTCACCCAACCGAGCGCCACAATGGTGGCAAGCACAATCCAGCAACTCGCCATCAGGTTAAAGCTGGCCAGCTTATCCAGCCAAGGCCGCAGCGCATAGCCAAAGGCCATGTACATCGAGCCCACAGCTAACTGCACCAGCACATTGCGATACCACAGGCGCTCAGCATGGAAGGCGGGCGCCAGGTATTCGGTCGCCAGATAGGCCAGCACAACTGTCGCTAACAACAAGTAGTAGCGGTTGATTCGCCCCCGGCTGCGACTAACCACGATACGAAACGCGCCCGAAACCAGCGCATAGCTCACCAAAAACCAGCCAATCATAAATAAGGAGTTAGCGTGGCTATTACCACGCAAAGGCATCGCGAATATATCCCAGCCTTGACCGAGATAGAGCACAATTCTAGTGTCAAACAGCGAGGTCAGCGCTAAGGTAATCAGGCCTATCACTGTGTACCAGACCACATAGTAGAGCGGATAACTACGTAGCCACTTACGCGCCCAACGCCGCTCGTCCGCATAGGGCCGCAGCACTAAGCCGCCGAGAATAAAAAACAGCGGCATATGAAACAGATACGGGGTGTACACCGCATCGGCCTGCCAGTTGTAATGGCCGATTACAACCAGCAGTATCCCCAAGCCTTTTGCATAATCAATAAATAACGATTGCTGCTTGCTTAGTGCATTGTCCATCACGTTACCTCAGCAAGAATAAACTGTGCTTAGACTACGCAATGAGACAAGCGCCCACCTTAGTCACCTTACCAATATGAGACATTGGTTAACCTTTGGTGGGCAACCTCGACGTTATATGAGAAGCCGCTCAATAAACGCGCTTTACTGTTCGTCGACCACCAGCCACTGCTGCGATAACCAGTAATAAGGCGAGCCGTTGCGGTGGGGTGCGGTACAGTTCACCCGGTGGCGACCATTACCAAGCGCCTCTGGCGGCGTCACGTCAAAATGTAGCGGCGAGTGCCAGTTAAGCTCCAGCGCCTGACCGTTCAGATAACACTGTAGATGGGGGTAATGGGCCTCGCTGGAGGGCTGCAGTTCAACGCTTAGCAGCGGTTGACGCTGCTGCGTAAGCGGATCAGGTAGGGCCGAGTAATCGAGTGCTAGCGGCCTTGCGGTAAACTTAAGGCGCAATGAGCTTACGCTGGCGTAATTGCCCGCCGCATTAAAGCGTGGCAGCGCCTGCCAATCACTCGTTTCACCAATCGAGCCAGACTGTTGACCAAAGGCGATATAACCCTGCTCGGCGATCCACGCTTTCAGTTGGTCGTTGTACTCGCCATAGGGATAGGCAAACAGCATCGGCGCACTGCCCAGTTGCTGTTTAATCCGCTGTTGCGCGCCTTCAACGTTCGCTTTGGCTTGCTCAAACCACGCCTCGTTGGTGAAGGCATCGCGCACCATATAGTCATGATCCATGGTGTGGTTGGCGATGACCACGCCATCATCGGCCAGCTCGCGTAGTTGCTCCCAACTGCAGTAGTTCTGGTAGCCCTTATCGATGGGATCGGTGGCAACAAATACGGTAAAAGGCATGCCGCGGCGCTTAAGCTCTGGGTAAGCGCGTTCACACACCGAGACAAAGGCATCATCAAAGGTCAGCGCCACGCTTTTCTCAGGTAAGGCCTGACCCGCTTGCAGCTGCTTAATGGCATCCGCTAAGTCGAGCACTTGATAGCCCTGCTCTTCAAAATGGTCGAGTTGGGCAATGAAATCATCCCAGCGGGTCGAGGTGGAGTGTGGTGTGTGATCATCCACATGATGATAGAGCATCACGTTCAACGAACTCGCCATTGCCAGTGGGGCGAAAGAGGTGCCTAGCAATGCCAAAGCAAGCGTCTTAGTCAGTTTCACTATTTATCTTCCGTTTTTACTTATCTGCAGAATTTTACACCAACGATTAAGGCATAGACAGTCTTAGCGACTAGAGCGGCGCGCTGGTAAATGGTATAACTGCGCCGCCTTTAGCAATATACCCGAACAACCTCAAGATGCTGGATTCAGAGGCGGTCAATGTCCATAGGGCGAGGCGAAAACACGAAGGAATGGTGACCCATTTCGAGTGTTTTCAACGAAGAGCTATGGACATTGAGCGCCTCCCATAGGGCGAGTTTTCCCGTCCCTCATACTGCGTTACTGCTCCTTGATTTAGACCACTAGATCGGCGGAGCAATGCCTTGCCTGAGGGACGGGAAACTCTCGCTGAACAAGCATCTTGAGGTCGTTCGGGTATATAGGCCCAAATGACTAACTGAAAGCGACGATAAATAAAATGAAAAACCTAATTTGGCTGCTTTTGCTGCCCTTAAGCGTGGCTGCAAATGCCCTTCCTTCATCCAACTCCCCCGCCAGCAAGCCCTTTTACTTGGGAGCGAACTTTGCGTTTGTAGACAGCGATGGCTCGATCTTCGACGATTCTTACTCGCTATTCGCCGGTTATGACTACCGGATTGACTCAGAATTTGGCTTGTTCATCGAAGCTGAGTACCGCGACTTTGGCAGCGAAACCTTTCATTGGTTGGGAGCCAGTGGCCGCAGCGAGGCATACTCCTACGGGCTAAACATCAAACCGGTATATCACTTCGAAATCCAACAGCGCCCGCTCCATTTCGGCCCGGTGTTTGGTGTTCATCACTACCATGAGAAACGTCGAAGCACCTTTGAAGGCGACAGCCAATACCATAACAACAGCAGTTGGGGCTTATTGTGGGGCCTGGAGTTCGGGATTACCCTCGCCGAGCGCCTGCAGTTTAACTATGGCTTTAAAAAATCCAAGCCCAAACTTGGCGACGAGCGCCGCCGCTACGACCAGTATTACTTTGGCTTTAACTTCCTGTTCTGAGGCTCGCGCTAAAAAGGCGGCCTAGGCCGCCTTCATCGTTGATGAACCAGGCCTCAGTCGAGCTTTTCCTGAAAAAACGCAATAGTGCGCTGCCAGGCAAGCTCCGCCTCTGCCTCGGCGTAGCGACCGGTTGAATCGTTATGAAAGCCGTGATTCACCCCTTCATAGATATGCGCCTGGAAGTCTGCAGCGTTGGCCTTGAGCTGCGCCTCATAGTCTGGCCAGGTGGCATTAACACGTTTATCCAGGCTGGCGAAGTGCAACTGTAGCGGGCCTTTAACGTTCGCTCGTAACTGCTCAGCGGCCGGGGTTCCGTAAAAAGGCACGCCGGCATCGAGTTGTTCTGGCATCTTGGCCGCCAGCATATTCACCACATAGCCGCCGAAACAGAATCCGACCGCACCCAGCTTGCCATTGCTCTGCTCGTGGCTTTTTAAGAAGCTGGCAGCAGCGATAAAGTCTGCCTCAATCTTGGCTCGGTCGAGGGATTTTTGCATCGCCCGGCCTTGGTCATCGTTTCCGGGATAGCCGCCGAGGGGATAGAGCGCGTCAGGGGCAAAGGCGATAAAGCCGGCCTTGGCAACCCGCCGTGCCACATCCTTGATATAGGGATTCAGTCCGCGATTCTCGTGGACCACCAGCACCACCGGAGCACTGCCTTGCAGCTTAGCTGGCTGCACCAGATAGCCGCGCCCCTCTCCATGACCATCGGGCGAGGGGAAGGTTTGGTAGGTGGCCAAGATATCAGGGTCGTTAAACGATACCTGCTCGGCTTGTGCATAGTTTGGCGAAAGGGCCGCAGTGATAAGTGGCACACTCAGCTTTAGCACCGCCAAGCCAGCCAGACGATTGAGAAACTCCCGTCGGTCAATCAGGCCGTGGGCATACTCGTCGTACCAATCGAAGGCCTCTTGGGGGATGACCCCTGTACTGTCTACTGATTCGCGTTGTTGCATAGCTCTCTTCCTTGTGATGATTGCATCGTTATACCCGAACAACCTCAAGGCGCAGGATTCAGAGGAACTCAATGTCCATAGGACGAGGCAAAAGTACGAAGGAATGGTGACCCATTTCAAGTGCTTTCAACGAAGAACTATGGACATTGAGCTCCTCCCGAAGGACGAGTTTTACAGGCCCTCATGCTGCGTTACTGCTCCTTGATTTAGACCACTAGACCGGCGCAGCAGTGCCTTACCTGAGGGCCTTTAAAATCTCGCTGAACAAGCATCTTGAGGCTGCTCGGGTATATGTACGCTCCATTTAAACGTTTTGCCCAACCGCAGCAGCGTATCCGAGAATCGTTACTTAGTGAGATAAGTGCTCTGCCCCTTTGTTGAGCCCCATCACGTATCCGTCCAGCAGCGCACTTTTCGACATGGTAAAGCGCTCAACCTCGTAGGGCTGTTGCGGAGCGATCACCTCAATCTCAAGGCCCTCAGGCGGATTGCGGATAAAATCGAGAGAGGCGTTGTAACCCTCTGCACGTTTCAAGTAGGCGTCTTTCACTTGCGGCTGATCGCGCAACAAGCCTTTCGCCAACCACGGAAAGCGGCTGGGTTTCATGCTGTAGCCATCGGGGTGTGAGAGGATTACGGTGATTTTGCTCGCCCCGAGTTTGTAGGCCTTCTTAACCGGCAGCGAGTCAGTCACGCCGCCATCGGTAAAACAGCCCTCAGAAAAACATGGCGTGTGTTTGTAGACCACCGGCAAAGCGGCTGTCGCTTCCATTAACGCATCGAGGTTATCGGGCGACACCCGGTAGTACTTGGCCTTACCGCTGTCGATATCGGTGAGCGCCGCGTAAAACGGGATATTATTGAACAGCACCTGCTGGTCGACCGGCATCTGCCGCTGGGACTCGCGCCATAGCCAGCCGACATCGACCAAGTGGCCGCCGCGAATAAAGCGAGTGGGGTTGTAAAAACGACGTGAGGTGGCCAATTGGGTGATCACCTGCATACTGCGCTGCGGCGCTTTGGCCAGATAGCCCAACACATTGGCTGCCCCCGAAGAGACACCAAAGGCCGCATCAAAGGGCTGGTAGTTGTGGCTTAAAAAGGCATCGAGCACGCCACTGGCGAAGATCCCACGCATTGCGCCACCTTCCACGACAAGCGCATGATTAATGTTTGATGGTGCGTTTTCCACACATCCCCCGATAGAGCTGACTAACATTGGACTAGCTTAGTTGAGCTAATTGAAAGTTTTAAATTGTTAATAATGATTATTTTGATAGCTTTAAGCAATCCAAAACATATCGACGGCGTCGCTGGAATTTATTTTTCCGTTACCCGGTCGAATGCTCCATATGCGCAAGCGTAGCGTAATGGGGTATAAAGGTTTGCGTGAAATGTAAAAGGGACTAACGCAGATTTACAGCGCAGAAATGATATCGGGAATCGTTGTAGTGTTAGTTAGTCGAGGCTGACTAATAAGGGGGAGTGCTACAATTGGGTGGCGACCTCACCAGCCGCATCCCGGCACTTGAGTCGCTCGCTGCGGCTGCTTCCTTCCGGACCTGACCGGGTTCACGAGGTATCAATGCGAGAGGACCAATGAGGCCACCATAGATGGCTTCTTGCGAAGCGGGGCTATTCTCCCTTAAGCGCTCTGCCAATGCAATGGATACAGGAGAAAAAGGAGAGAAGATGAAGTCGTTTGCTCAGGTTTTGTGCTTTAGCGGTGGATTATTGGCTAGCGGCAGCGCAATTGCCCAGTTCGACCACCAATTGTTTGACCAGATCCTCAAACAAAGCGTGGTGTGGCTAGAGCCCAATAGCACCAGTTGTGTTAACTATGGGCAGATCGACGATGGCGCCTTAGACCGCTACAACCAAAGCCTCTCGGCCATTTCACAAGCCGAGTTTGATGCGTGGCCGAAGCCGGAGCAACTGGCCTTTCTGATTAACGCCTACAATGCCTTCACCCTTGAGCTTATCCTAACCCGTTACCCCGACCTGGACTCCATCAAAGAGCTGGGCACGCTGTTTCAATCACCTTGGAAAAAGAAACGTTTCGCGCTGTTTGGGGAGCCGGTGCATCTCGACCATATCGAACACGAGCTAATAAGACCGATGTATCAAAACCCGCATATTCATGCCGCGGTGGTGTGCGCTGCCAAAGGCTGCCCTCCCCTGCAGGATTTTGCCTATCAAGGCGATCAGCTGGAGGCGCAGCTACAGACCGTATTCGAGAACTTCTTGGCCAGCGATAAGAATCTGTATGTGGATTATGCCAAGCGTATGGAGCTGTCGGCGATCTTCCGCTGGTACCGCCAAGACTTTGGTGCCAGCCTGAATCAATACCTTAGCGACTACTCGGCATCTTTCGATGCCACCCCAGAGCAAATCAGCGAAGCCAACATCCGCTACTTGGACTACGACTGGGCTTTGAACCGCTGCCCCGGCTAGTGGTGAAGAGCGGCGCGATCAAAAAAGCCGGCTGACGCCGGCTTTTTACTTAGCAAGAAGTCCTAAAGCAATGCTTAGAACAACTTCTGGCTTAGTGCGTACATTTCGTCGTTGAATGGACGACGCATGTTCTCAATACAATCGATGATGTCGTGGTGCACCATCTTGTTGTTCTGAATACCTACACAACGACCGCCTTCGCCCTGCATCAGCAACTCAACAGCGTAGGCACCCATGCGGCTAGCCATTACACGGTCACGGCCAGTTGGTGAACCACCACGCTGGATGTGGCCAAGAATGGTAGCACGGGTTTCCATGCCAGTGGCCATCTCGATGCCTGCAGCCAGCTCGTTCACGTTAGTAATGTGCTCGGTGATAGCAACGATGGCATGCTTCTTACCGCGTTTCTGGCCTTCTTTCAGGCTCTCCAGTAGCGCATTCTTATCGAAGCCCTTCTCTGGCAGGATAACGTACTCAGCGCCACCGGCAATGCTTGCTTGCATGGCTAGATCGCCACAGTAGCGACCCATGATTTCGATTACCGAAATACGGTTGTGTGAAGACGAAGTATCGCGGATACGGTCGATAGCATCGATAACAACGTTCAGTGCAGTGTCGAAGCCGATGGTGTAGTCGGTACCAGCGATATCGTTGTCGATGGTGCCTGGCAGACCGATACATGGGAAGCCCATTTCGGTCAGTTTCTTGGCGCCCATGTAAGAGCCGTCACCGCCGATAACAACCAAGGCTTCGATGCCGTGCTTCTTCATGTTCTCAACGGCTTCTTCACGTACTGAGAGCTCTTTAAACTCAGGGAAACGTGCTGAGCCCAAGAAAGTACCGCCACGGTTAATCACATCAGATACGCTCTTGCGCGACATCAGCTCGATGCGATCCTGATGCAAGCCCAGGTATCCATCGTAGACACCACATACTTCGATGTCGTTTTTAAGCGCGGTGCGTACAACTGCACGAACTGCGGCGTTCATCCCTGGCGCGTCACCGCCACTGGTCAATACACCAATTTTCTTAACCATGTTTTCCTCTCAGTTTTCGAGAATTTGTAATGATATTTAAAGCAAAGCGCGGAAGTCGGTTATTTACCAACGTCCTGAAATCCTGTTGCGGTATCCTGCTATACCGCCGTGGCCCTGACCCTGTCAACGCTGAGGTCCTGATCCAAAATTAGGGCTAATTCTGCCATACGCATACAGCATTTTTTCATGATGCGAATCAGTAAACCGCGACATTCTGAAACAATTACGCAGCTAAGTCCAAGAAAATACACCACGAAAGTGACGGTAAGCAACGCCTCGATAAGTGAATATACGATATGCCTATTACCAGTACAATTGCCTGCGCATTGTAATCAACGCTTCACACGCGAGTAACATTCATGTAACATGCGTTATTGATAATTTCACCGCCGGTAAAAAATGGCTTAAATGAGGAATACGATGAATCAAGAACTGGCTAGAGCAATTGCACGCAATCGTAACACTAACCGTCAGGCTATCGGTAACTACCTGAAAGACAAAAAAGAATCTAAGAAGCCTGAAGCCCAGTATCGCTAAGATTTATTGCAAGAATTTTAAATGCCGCTCAATTGAGCGGCATTTTTCGTTATGTCTTCGGCAAATAAAACGTGGGCTGACCGCTAAGCAACCAGCCCATCGGATTTTAAGAAGACTCTTCTTCGAGGTTATGTAACTCAGGGGAGAGGTGCAGTACGCCCGAGGCCCCCTCTTTGTCCAGTGACAGGATATTGGTCTTGCTGATACGGTGGCGATAGATCTCACGCAGGTACTTGATGGCCTTTTGCACGTTGCCCAGCTCCAGACGGATATCGTTGATCGAGACAAACTTGCCGCTTTCATTGATCAGCTCGCGATACTTCTTCTCGTACATTGGCTTAATCGCATACCAGTTGGTATCGAGGATCTTGGCGGGATTCTCAAAATCGTGCAGGTAGGTCGCCAACTCTTCTTCGTCGAACTTGTCTTCAGTGATAAAGCGCAAGATGGCCTGATCAATCTCATCGTTGTAGCGGTACTCATCGCGCGCGAAACAGCGCTTGATGTAGGCCACCACCAAGGTGAGGAAATCGTCGCTCAAACATGGGCTCTTGGCCACCAAGGTGGTCAGCGACAGGTTAGCCGACGCACCAATCACCAGTGCGTAACGCTTCAAGGTGGTATTCGGGAACAGCTTGTTGATATGGACCTTGAGCTTGTTCAGGTCCATAAACGACAGCTTGTAGTCCTTCGGCAGCGAGATGATCGACACCACCGACGAACAGTTTTTGAAGAAGTGCATCTGGTTGAGCTGCTCAGGGCCGTAGTTGCTGTCTTTGTACTTATCAAGCGCGCGCTTATAGCGTTGCGACTCTATCGGCAGGATACTGATCCCCTCAATCGCTTGGGTGTCTTTATTGAAGTGCGGCAGATCGATAGAGCGGTAGAACAGGTCGTCGATATCCACACCTTCAATGGCGCTGTTGGCCACAACGCTTTCCGCGTAGGCAACCGCCACCGGCCCCGCCATACTCATAAACAAGTCGTTGGCATCCAAGCGGATGGTGTCTGAGATGTCGATACCAGCGCGGCGGAAGTAGTTCTCGTCGTAGTCGGTGGTCACCGCTTGAGCGGTCAGAATGTTGAAGATCTGCTGGGAGATATACTGGTTGGCATACTTCTCCATGGTGTTCACGTCGATGTCTTTGACCTCATCGCCGCCGCTGTGCTCCACATAGCGCATGATGTCGTTAGAAATCAGCATCATCGAGTTCCATGGACGGATCCGGCGCATCACTTCATCTGAGGTATCTGATTGCTCGCGCTCTTCGTTGTAGGAGAAGTTCCACTCTTCGCTGAGGTACTTACATAGCAGTCGGCCGGCGTTAATATGCAGCGCTTCCGATACCTCAATGCTGCTGCCGGAGATATTCGGCAAAATACAGATCCCGGAGGTGAAGATCGGCTCAAACACAAACGAGTCACGCTTATCTGGCTGCACCGACTGGGCGACCTGATAATCAAAGGTCTTGCTCATATAGGAGAACTGCTGCGCCAGACCAAACTCCGACGCCATACCCGAGCCAGTACCACCGCCCGCCGAGAAGATATAGAAGTACAGGCGGCTCTGGTTGGCCTTGATGCCGCACGAGTCCACCAGATAGGAGTGGACATGTCGCCAGTTCTCATCGCGGAAGCTGCTGGTGTCTTTGTTAAGGATAATCTTCGCCAGATACTGACCGAGGATTGGGGCGTTACCGGCACCGCCGGCATGCACCTCAGAGAGGTCCATAATCTGTAGCTTTTTGTATTGCTCGAGAAACTCTTGGCGGCCATGCTCTGAGGAATACTTAATGCGCCCGGCGATGTCTTTGTCTAAGTCACCCACCAGTACCACAGGCTCGATAAGGAATACCGGATTGTTTCCATTGCCTTTATCCATAGACAGGTGATTGCGGATCCAGCGCAGCGGCTTGATCTCACTCTCTTCGGCCAGCTTCTCTTGGTACTCAATCTCGTTGAGGTAGTGAACCCGCGAGTTGTACACCAAGGTAGCCACTTCCAAGGCAATATTGGACCCACAGCGTCCCAGGCCAATCAAGCAAACCGATGGGAAGCTCTGATCAACCAGTTTCTGCTCTTCGGTTAAATCGGGGAAAATGTTGTGCCTGACCTGATCGAGATTCGACAGAATCTTGTCCAGATTGGCTTCCGTAAAGTAGAGGTGCTCTACGGGCAGTGAGTCCTTCATAGGTATTCCTTAGCAAGCTAGTCATTATTGTTGCGAGTCGCCGTCCCATCGTTCATCAATTACCTAAAAAAATCAAGATTTTGCCTGCTGTGCTGAGGGATTGCGCAAATACCACCAGAGAAGCTGCTGCCCTGTTCACGTTTGACTGGGACAAGATTGAGCTTGTTAAAGAAAACCCGCTTCCTTAATGAGCTTTTTCAAATTTGTCACATCAGTGCAAACTTCAGCAGGTACTGTTGGCGCGAAATATGCGTGTTAGATCACACTTTTATCGCATCAGGAGCGAGTATGAATAAGCTGAAATCACTGTACCGTCTATTGGCTATCGCGTTACTGTTCGGCCCTGCACTTAGCCCGCAGCTACAAGCCGCGGTAAGCCATGCTGACTGCTCTTTGTCTAACACCTCCCCTGCTTGTATCCAGCAACATCGGGTGCTCGCTGAACAAGGCTCAGCGGAGTCTGCCTACTGGCTGGGGAAAATGACTGCACTATCAATTGATACCCCGGATGCGCTCAATGAGAGTGCAAACTGGTATCGCCAAGCTCACCAACTTGGTTCAGCCAAGGCGACCAATGCACTGGGCTTGCTCTACTACCATGGTGCGGGTGTGCCTCAGGATTACGCCAAAGCCAAGGAGTTGTTTCAAACCGCAGCCAATCGCGGAGACGCGCGCGGGTTGTGGAATCTAGGCCGGATGTATCACTATGGCCGCGGCGTTGAGCAAAACTACCAACAAGCCGAAAGCCTGTTTGAGATGGCGGCCATCATGGGCGTGTATATCGCCGAGGAGACACTGGCCTACTACCGCTCTCAACAGCTGCCCAGCTCGCCCGCCATGCTAACCGCAGCCAACTGAGCAATAAGCAACTAAGACATGAACTGCTGAGAAATGTTCAACGTTCAGATACAACAAAGGGGCTGTAAAGCCCCTTTTGATTGCGCACAAATTAGCTGCTAGTTGCTTACCAGCCGGTAATCTCACGTAGCGCCTGACCGATATCCGCCAGACTGCGTACGGTTTTCACACCAGCGTCTTCCAGTGCGGCAAACTTATCCGCAGCGGTGCCTTTACCACCAGCGATAATCGCACCGGCATGGCCCATGCGCTTGCCCGGAGGTGCAGTCACACCAGCGATGTAGCTCACCACAGGCTTGGTTACGTTAGCCTTGATATAGGCCGCGGCTTCTTCCTCTGCGCTACCACCGATTTCACCGATCATCACAATCGCTTCAGTCTGCGGGTCATTCTGGAACATCTCCAGTACGTCGATAAAGTTAGAGCCGGGAATCGGGTCGCCGCCGATTCCCACACAGGTGGACTGGCCGAAGCCTTCATCGGTGGTTTGCTTAACCGCTTCGTAGGTAAGGGTACCCGAGCGAGATACGATGCCCACTTTACCGGGCTTGTGAATGTGTCCGGGCATAATGCCGATCTTACATTCTCCCGGAGTAATCACACCCGGGCAGTTCGGACCAATCATACGCACGCCAGCTTCATCAAGACGTACTTTTACATCCAGCATATCCAAGGTAGGAATACCTTCAGTGATGGTGACAATCAACTTGATGCCGGCGGCCACGGCCTCCAAGATGGCATCTTTACAGAACGGAGCAGGCACATAGATAACCGACGCAGTCGCACCGGTCTGCTCTACCGCTTCACGCACGGTATTGAACACCGGCAGGCCAAGGTGGGTTTGACCACCTTTACCCGGTGATACACCGCCCACCATCTGGGTGCCGTAGGCAATCGCTTGTTCGGAGTGGAAGGTGCCCTGTCCGCCAGTAAAGCCCTGACAAATTACCTTGGTGTTTTTATCGATTAGGACACTCATTATTTACCCTCCGCAGCTTTTACTACTTGCACAGCTGCATCCGTCAGGCTGGTCGCTGCAATAATATTCAACCCTGAGTCGGCCAAAACCTTGGCACCGATGTCGGCGTTATTGCCTTCCAAGCGCACCACGACCGGTACGGTAACGCCCACCTCTTCTACAGCGCCGATAATACCTTCTGCAATCAGGTCACAGCGTACGATACCGCCGAAGATGTTTACCAGCACGGCTTGTACCGCATCGTCTGAGAGGATGATCTTGAAGGCTTCGGTGACGCGCTCTTTGGTGGCGCCGCCGCCTACATCCAGGAAGTTGGCCGGTGCGCCGCCGTGCAGTTGCACGATGTCCATGGTGCCCATGGCCAGACCGGCACCGTTCACCATACAGCCGATATTGCCATCTAGCGCCACATAGTTAAGTTCCCATTGAGCAGCGTGGGCCTCACGCTCGTCTTCTTGGGTGGGATCGTGCATCTCGCGCAGTTTTGGTTGGCGATACAGCGCGTTGGAGTCGATATTGATCTTGCCATCGAGACACAATAAGTCGCCTGAGCCAGTGATAACCAGCGGGTTAATCTCTAGTAGAGCCAAGTCGTACTGGCTGAACATATTGGCCAAACCCGAGAAGACTCTAACGAACTGTTTGATTTGGTTGCCTTCAAGGCCCAACTTGAACGCCAGCTCGCGCCCTTGGTATGGCTGTGGGCCAACCAGTGGGTCGATCGCCATGGTGTGAATAAGCTCCGGCGTCTCTTCGGCAACCTTTTCGATTTCCATACCGCCTTCGGTTGAGGCCATAAACACGATTCGACGGGTCGCACGGTCTACAACCGCACCGAGATACAGTTCGTTGGCGATATCAGAGGCTTCTTCAACCAGGATCTTCGATACTGGCTGACCGTTCGCGTCTGTTTGGTAGGTAACGAGGTTTTTCCCCAGCCACTGCTGGGCAAACTCTTTGATCTCTTCCTTATCGGCGGTGACTTTTACGCCTCCTGCTTTGCCACGGCCGCCAGCGTGAACTTGGCATTTTACAACCCAACGATCGCCATCAATCTTTCCAGCTGCTTCCGCAGCCTCCTGTGGCGTGTCGCAGGCATAGCCTTCGGGCACGGGCAAACCGTATTCGGCGAACAGTTGCTTAGCCTGATATTCATGCAAATTCATGTTGTTCTATCCATAGTTTTGAGGGATACATGAGTGTTCTACACTCGTTATTATGGGCCCTTCGTGGGCCCAATTTTGTCTTATACGTCAAGTAGTAAGCGCGTAGGATCTTCCAGCAGCTCCTTAATGGTGACCAAGAAGCTTACTGATTCCTTGCCGTCAATCAAGCGGTGATCGTAGGACAGCGCCAAATACATCATTGGTAGGATCTCTACCTTGCCATCCACTGCCATGGGGCGGTCTTGGATCTTGTGCATGCCCAAGATTGCGCTTTGCGGTGGGTTGATAATTGGCGTCGACATCAAGGAGCCAAACACCCCACCGTTAGTGATGGTGAAGTTACCGCCGGTCAGCTCATCCACGGTCAACTTGCCGTCGCGGCCTTTAATCGCCAGATCTTTAATCGCGCCTTCGATTTCTGCCATGCCCAAGGTGTCGCAATCGCGCAGCACTGGGGTCACCAAGCCGCGCGGGGTAGAGACCGCGATGCTCACATCGAAGAAGTTGTGATAAACAATGTCATCACCATCAATCGATGCATTCACCTCAGGGAAGCGTTTGAGCGCCTCAACCACGGCTTTCACGTAGAACGACATAAAGCCCAAGCGGATACCGTGGCGCTTCTCGAAGGTTTCCTGATACTGCTTACGCAGGTCCATAATCGGCTTCATGTTGACTTCGTTAAAAGTAGTCAACATGGCGGTAGTATTCTTGGCTTCGAGCAGACGCTCGGCAATACGCTTACGCAGTCGGGTCATGGCAACCCGTTTCTCGCTGCGCGCACCAATCGGCGGTGCCGCAACAGGGGCAGCAGCAGGTTGGCTAGTCGCTTGCGCGGTGGCAGGCTTACCACCGCCGGCCAGGTAGGCTTCAACGTCTTCTTTAACGATGCGTCCACCCGGGCCAGTGCCTTTGAGCTGGCTAACGTCCACGCCCTTCTCTTGCACCAAGCGGCGTACTGACGGAGAAAGGGCTTCGAGGTCGGCAGTGTCGTTGCTCGCATCAGCGGCTGGCTCGGCATCGCCGCTATCGGGCTTGGCGGTGGTCTCCTCGCCGGCCACAGCACCTGGCTTCATAACACCAATCACTTGCTGCGCCAACACCGTGTCACCCTCGCCGTGGTGAATCACTTCCAATACCCCGTCTTCCTGAGCAGGGACTTCCAAGACCACTTTATCGGTCTCGATTTCAACAATCACTTCGTCGCGCGCAATCGCATCGCCGGGCTGCTTGTGCCAGGTAGCGATACTGGCATCTGCGACGGATTCGGGTAAATCAGGCACTTTAATTTCAATGCTCATTATTGGTTTCCTTACGTCCTTTTATTCTACGTTGAGTGCGTCATTCACCAACGCGCGTTGTTGTTTCAAGTGCAACGAGATATAGCCGACAGCCGGTGAGGCTGAGGCAGGGCGACCGGCATAGCGCAGACTGGCACCCTCGGGGATCGCGTTACGGAAGTGGTGCTGGCTACAATACCAAGCCCCTTGGTTTTGCGGCTCCTCCTGACACCAGACAAAGCGCTCGACGTGCTGATACTCACTCAGCACCTGCTGCATGTCGGCCTCAGGGAAGGGGTAGAGCTGCTCGATGCGGATGATTGCCACATCGCTTTGTTCATTCTTACGTCGCTGCTCGAGCAAGTCGTAGTAGACCTTACCGGAGCACATCACCACCTGGCGAACCTGCTTGGGATCGAGCTCATCAAGCTCGCTGATGACATTCTCAAAGCGGCCATTGGCCAACTCATCCAGCGACGAGGTCGCCAGTGGGTGACGTAGCAAGGATTTGGGCGACATTACCACCAGTGGACGACGCATCGGCCGGATCTGTTGGCGGCGTAACATATGGTAAACCTGCGCCGGGGTACTTGGCACACAGACCTGCATATTGTGCTCGGCACATAGCTGTAGGTAGCGCTCCAAACGGGCTGAGGAGTGCTCAGGGCCTTGGCCCTCATAGCCGTGAGGCAGCAGCAACACCAGGCCACACATCCGCCCCCACTTCTGCTCGCCTGATGACAAGAACTGATCGAAAACGACTTGGGCACCGTTTGCGAAGTCACCAAACTGCGCCTCCCAAATCACCAAGGACGCAGGCTGTGCGGTGGAATAGCCGTACTCGAAGGCCACTACCGCTTCTTCAGAGAGTACTGAATCGAACAGTGCAAGGTGGCCCTGCCCTTCGCTCAGGTTCTTCAGCGGCACGTAGGTCGAGGCGTCTACTTGACTGTGTAATACAGCATGGCGGTGGAAGAAGGTGCCACGGCCGGAGTCTTGTCCGGTCAGGCGCACATTGATGCCCTCATCCAGCAAGCTGGCGTAGGCCATGTTCTCGGCAAAGCCCCAGTCCATCGGTTTGTCGCCGCGCGCCATCAGCACCCGGTCGTCATAGATTTTCTTCACCCGCGGATGCAGCTTGTGCTCGCTGGGGTAACGGGTGACCCGCTCACCTAAATCAAGCACCTTATCCATCTCAAGCTTGGTGTCGTAGGCAATATCCCAATCGTGGCCAATAAACGGTCGCCAATCGACGCTATGCTCTTCCATTGGTCGCCACTCTTCGACCACGCAATCGCCGGCATCCAGCGCATCGCGGTACTCATTGACGATCTCGGTGGCGCGGCTGTCTTCTAACAGGCCTTTGCCCACCAGCGCGTCAGCGTAGGCTTTACGCGGAGTTGGATGTTTTTTGATGGTCTGGTACATCAACGGCTGAGTCGCATTCGGCTCATCCGCCTCGTTGTGGCCGTGACGGCGATAGCACACTAAGTCGATCACCACATCACGCTTGAAGGTGTTGCGGAACTCTAACGCCAACAAGCTAACAAAGGCTACCGCTTCTGGGTCATCGCCGTTCACATGGAAGATCGGCGCCTGCACCATCTTCGCGATATCGGTACAGTACTGAGTAGAGCGGGTGTCACGCGGATTAGAGGTGGTAAAGCCCACTTGATTATTAATCACGATACGGATGGTACCGCCGACCTTGTAGCCACGCGCCTGCGACATATTAAAGGTTTCTTGCACCACACCTTGGCCAGCAATCGCCGAATCACCGTGGATGGTAATCGGCATACAGTCTTCGACCTGGCGGCGGTCTTGGCGAGCGCGCACCGAGCCCATCACCACTGGGTTAACAATCTCAAGGTGAGAGGGGTTAAAGGCCAGCGACAAGTGAACATTGCCACCGGGAGTTGCAAAGTCAGAGCTGAAGCCTTGGTGGTATTTCACATCACCGGTGCCCCAAGTGTCATCGTGCTTGCCAGCAAACTCGTCGAACAAGTCCGAGGGGGTCTTACCCAGCACGTTGACCAGTACATTCAAGCGGCCACGGTGGGCCATACCCACCACCACTTCTTTCATGCCTGCGACGCCGGCGCCGCGGATCAGCTCTTTGAGCATCACAATCAGGCTATCGCCACCTTCCAGCGAGAAGCGCTTGGCACCGGGGAACTTGGCCCCCAAGTATTTTTCCAAACCTTCGGCGGCGGTCAGGCTTTTGAGAAAACGCAGTCGGTCTTGCTCGTCGTAGTTGCCCTGCCCTTCGACTGATTCCAAGCGGCTTTGGATCCAACGTTTTTCGTCGGTATCAGTGATGTGCATGTACTCGGCACCGATGGAGCCGCAGTAGGTTTTCTGCAAGCTATCGTAGAGCTCGCTGAGCACCATGGTGTCTTTACCGATGGCGTAGGAGCCGACGTTGAAGGTTTCAGAGAAATCGTCTTGGTCGAGGGCGTGGAACTCAGGGCTGAGATCGGCCACTCGCTCCTGCACCCATAGACCTAGCGGATCGAGCAGTGCATGTTGATGTCCACGGAAGCGAAAGGCGTTAATTAACTGCAGGACTTTAACCTGCTTCGCGCTCTGGACCGGATCCTCGGTCGCGCCTGAGCTGCGATTGCTTTGCTTCGCCAGGTTACGGAAATAGTCGCGAACCGGGCTATGGGGGGTGTCTTCAGCGATCCCAGTAACCGGAGGAAGTTCGCCAAACACGTCTTGCCACTGCTGCGGCACAGATTCAGGGTCTTCCAGGAAAGACTCGTAGAGTTCTTCGACATAGGTCGAGTTGGCTCCAGCCAGATGAGAGGATTCCAGCCAGGCTTTCATCACGCCATTTTGCATTAACACTATCCTAGATTCGATAAGCCCGCGTACCAGCTTATTGATGTTATACAAAAAATAGCCATCCTGCCTTGCAGCATGGCTATCTAGTTACTGCAGAAGGTCACTCCTGCGCCTAAACAGCCCGCTTAATTAACATCGACTTGATGTGGCCGATGGCCTTGGTTGGGTTGAGTCCCTTAGGACACACACTGACGCAGTTCATAATGCCGTGACAACGGAAGACCGAGAACGCATCGTCGAGCTCTGCCAAGCGTTCGTCGGTTGCAGTATCGCGACTGTCGGCCAGCCAACGATAAGCAGCCAGCAAGCCAGCAGGTCCGACAAACTTGTCTGGATTCCACCAGAAGGAAGGGCAAGACGTGGAACAACAGGCGCACAAGATACACTCGTACATGCCATCAAGTTGTTCGCGCTCTTCCGGTGACTGGAGGTTTTCCCGAGCAGGCGGTAAGCCGTCGTTGATAAGATAGGGTTTAATTCTGGCGTAGTTCTCGTAGAACTGCGCCATGTCCACCACCAGATCGCGGATAACCGGCAACCCGGGGAGCGGGCGAATCACTATATCTCCCTTGCCCAATAAATCCGACAGTGGAGTGATACAGGCAAGCCCATTCTTACCGTTCATATTGATCCCGTCGGAGCCACAGACCCCTTCCCGGCATGAACGTCGAAACGCAATGCTAGGGTCTTGTTCTTTAAGCAAAATTAACGCATCAAGCACCATCATATCGGAGCCTTCCGGCACGTCAAGTTGATAGGCCTTCATATAGGGTTTTGTGTCTGTTTCCGGGTTGTAGCGGTAGACAGAAAAATTCACCTTCATCACCGCCTCCTTAGTAAGTCCTGACTTTCGGTTCGAAGCGCTCACGTAACTGAGGCTCCATGTTTACTTCGCGTCGGCCCATGGTCTCGCTGACCGGGTCAAACACGCTGTGGCACAACCACTTGGCATCATCGCGCTCGGGGTAATCGAAACGTGAGTGGGCGCCGCGACTCTCTGTACGGAAATTCGCCGCATGTGCAGTCGCGATAGCTGTCGCCATCAGGTTATCGAGCTCCAAGCACTCGACGCGCTGGGTATTAAAGTCGTGGGATTTGTCTTGGAGGCTGGCGTTGGCCAGGCGCTCACGGATCTCTTGCAGCTGTTTAAGGCCTTCTGCCATCGCTTCACCTTCACGGAACACCGAGAAGTTAAGCTGCATGCACTCTTGCAGGTCTTTGCGGATTTGTACTGGGTCTTCGCCATTACTTGGCGAGTCTTCCCAGCGCTGGTAACGCGCCATGGCGGCGTCGAGGTCATCGCCCGAGGCATCTTGGTAAGACACGTCGTCGTTGAGGTATTCGCCCAGGAACTTACCTGCCGCGCGACCAAACACCACCAAGTCGAGCAGTGAATTGCCGCCCAAACGGTTGGCACCATGGACCGATACACAAGCAATCTCACCGACTGCGAACAAGCCGTTGACAATTTCGTCCTCGCCCTGCGCGTTTTGGCGAATCGCCTGGCCATGCACGTTACAAGGAATCCCCCCCATCTGATAGTGGCAGGTTGGGATAACTGGGATGGGTTCTTTCACAGGATCAACGTGAGCAAAGGTGCGGCTCAGCTCACAGATACCCGGTAAGCGGCTCTCTAAGATCTCTTCGCCTAAGTGGTCAAGCTTAAGTTTGATGTGGGTGCCCCAAGGACCATCACATCCACGCCCTTCGCGGATCTCGGTCATCATTGAGCGGGCAACCACGTCGCGGCCAGCCAAGTCTTTAGCGTTGGGAGCGTAACGCTCCATAAAGCGCTCGCCATCTTTATTAAGCAGATAACCACCTTCACCGCGACAGCCTTCGGTTACCAGTACCCCGGCACCGGCAATGCCGGTTGGGTGGAACTGCCACATCTCCATATCTTGGATGGGTACGCCGGCACGGCTCGCCATACCGACACCATCGCCGGTGTTGATGTGAGCGTTAGTGGTTGAGGCAAAGATACGTCCAGCACCGCCGGTCGCCAATACAGTAGCGCGTGCCTTGAAGTACACAATCTGGCCGTCTTCCATATTCATGGCAGTGCAGCCAACCACATCGCCGTTGGCGTTTTTCACCAAATCAAGGGCATACCACTCGGAGAAGATGGTGGTTTGGTTCTTCACGTTCTGCTGATACAAGGTGTGTAGCAGAGCATGGCCAGTTCGGTCGGCCGCAGCAGCGGTGCGCGCAGCTTGTTCGCCACCAAACTCTTTGGATTGGCCACCGAACGGGCGCTGGTAGATCTTGCCGTCATCAAAGCGGGAGAATGGTAAGCCCATCTGTTCCAGCTCGATAATCGCTTCCGGCCCCACATTACACATGTATTCGATGGCGTCTTGGTCACCGATGTAATCGGAGCCTTTCACGGTGTCGTACATATGCCACTGCCAGTTGTCTGGGTGGGAGTTGCCTAGCGCAACAGTAATCCCACCTTGGGCAGACACGGTGTGAGATCGGGTTGGAAATACTTTGGAAATCAGGGCACAAGATTTGCCCTCTTTGGAAATTTGCAAGGCAGCGCGCATACCGGCACCACCTGCGCCGACTACCACGGCATCAAACTCTCGCGTAATAATAGTCACAGATATTTACCCCCAGATAATCGACAAGCCCGCCGCCAGATAGACGAAGGCAATTAGCATTAACCCAAACTGGCAAGCCAGTCGCAGCCCTACCGGTTTAACGTAGTCGGTAAGTACTTGCCACAGGCCGATCCAGGCATGGATTAACATGCTCAGCAGGGCTAGCAGGGTAAATATCTTGGTGAACATGCCAGAGAAAAAGCTTGTCCAGCTCAGATAATTGACCTCGTTGAAGGCAAAGAAGCCCAACAAGTAGAAGGTATAGAGGGTTAGGATGACGGCGGTGACGCGGATCAAGATGTAATCATGAACGCCACTGCGGCCGAAGGTTGCTGCATTAGTTACCATACAATTACTCCCACGACGATGGCTAACAAGCCAGTAATGATAAAACTCACCTTGGCGCTGGCGTTGCCAGATTCGAGCTCTTCCCAGTAGCCCAGATCCATGATCAGGTGACGAATACCGCCGACGATGTGGTACATCAGTGCGGTGAGCAGTCCCCAAAGGATCAACTTAACCAGAAAATTGTCGACAATCCCGGCGGCTCGCTCGAACCCCACAGGCGAAGAGAGGGACTCCGCCAGGAGCCAAAGCAAGATTGCCAGAAAGAAGAACACCAGCACACCGGATACGCGGTGCAAGATTGAGGCGATCGCCGTCGGAGGGAATTGAACAGTACGTAGGTCGAGGTTTACGGGTCTTTGGTCTTTTTTCACGGGTCCGTCCACTCAGCTCCATTGAACATTTATTATGTTTATTTGATGCACAGATCAGACCGATAATAAAACCATGACTTGTTAGTTATGTAGAGTTTTCGTTAAATATGAGACTAAAGTCTAAAAAACTACCTTTTACCACAACAACAACAAGCCAAACTCTGCTGTACAACGGCTTTAAGTATAAGCATCAGCTTTTTTAAACACAATTAACATTTCCGCAATCTGGGCCACATTTATCGATTTCAAGCTGTTGTCAAAACAGCCTTTGTTCACATTATTTAAACAATGAGCCATATGTTACAACAATGGTCAATTGACATTTTTACCCTAAGTGATCCAGAATGACGTGCACTTTGTATCCGGATTAATACAAATACAATAAGCAGGGAGACGTGTTATGGCTGACAATAAAGCCAGTCTGCTGTTGCCTGGAAAAGAAGCCGTAGAGCTTCCAATTCTAGAGAGCTCAGCGGGCCAAGATGTAATCGATATTCGAAGTTTAGGCAAACAAGGTTACTTCACCTTTGACCCCGGTTTCCTGGCCACAGCGGCCTGTGAGTCCCAAATCACCTTCATCGATGGCGACAAAGGTATCCTATTACACCGCGGCTACTCTATTGAAGAGTTGGCCAAACATGCAGACTACCTCGAAGTATGCTACATCCTATTGTTCGGTGAACGTCCCAGCGTTGAGCAATACGAGACATTTAAAACCACTGTGACGCGCCACACCATGGTGCACGAGCAGTTGATTCACTTTTTCCAAGGCTTCCGCCGTGACTCGCACCCTATGGCGATCATGGTGGGCGTGGTGGGTGCCTTGTCGGCGTTCTATCATGACGCAATGGATATCAGCAACGTGCGTCACCGCGAGATTGCTGCATTCCGTTTGCTGTCTAAGATGCCCACTCTAGCAGCCATGAGCTACAAGTACTCCATTGGCCAGCCCTTCGTTTACCCCCGAAACGATCTAAGCTATGCCGCGAACTTCCTCAACATGATGTTCTCGGTACCTACCGAAGAGTACAAGATCAGCCCGGTTGTAGAGCGCGCTATGGACCGCATCTTCACCCTTCATGCGGATCACGAGCAAAACGCTTCTACCTCTACCGTACGTTTGGCTGGCTCTTCTGGCGCTAACCCATTTGCGTGTATCGCTGCAGGTATTGCCTGTCTGTGGGGACCCGCTCACGGCGGTGCCAATGAGGCCTGCTTGACCATGCTGGCTGAGATCGGCTCGGTGGATCGTATTCCTGAGTTTATTGCTCGCGCCAAGGACAAAGATGACCCATTCCGCTTGATGGGCTTCGGACACCGTGTTTACAAAAACTACGATCCGCGCGCAACAGTAATGCGCGAGAGTTGTCACGAGGTACTTAACGAGTTAAATATCGATGATCCGCTACTTGAAGTAGCCATGGAGCTCGAGCGTATCGCACTGTCAGACCCGTACTTCATCGACAAGAAACTGTTCCCGAACGTGGATTTCTACTCGGGTATCGTGATGAAAGCGATCGGTATTCCAACCTCGATGTTTACGGTAATCTTCGCGATTTCTCGTACTGTTGGCTGGATTGCTCACTGGAAAGAGATGATGGAAGAAGATACCCAGCGTATCGGCCGCCCTCGTCAGCGTTACACTGGTGAGGCCCAGCGCGCTTTCAAATAATCATTAGAAGCCATTACGCAAAAGCCCGCTAATCAGCGGGCTTTTTTGTTGGCAAGGTATAACCTTTACGTAGAGGTTAACGCAAGCTAGCTACAGCACCTCTTGATAGTACTGATGCAGCTGTTTACCCCTCGCCGCTAGCGCATCTAACAGGCGCTCTGCCTTGGTGCTAACCAAGCGCTCTGCGGGAAAGTCGTGCTTTTTCGCCAACGCCAACGCGTGGGGAAAACGCCCTACTTGATAGGAGATATGCGCATCACTACCAAAGGAGAGCTGCGCGCCCAATCGCTTAGCCGCCAGCAAGATCTTCTCACAATTCACATCACTGCCCTGGCGAGAACCGGCAAACGACGAGTTGTTAATCTCAATCATCACCTTGTGCTCGGCGGCAGCGGCAACCACGGTATCGATATCGAAGGGGAAGTTGGGATTGCCCAAGTGTCCAAGAATGTCCGCCTTACCGCCTTTGATCACCGCCAGCAAGGCCTTGGTATGGGTCGCTGCATCGGCTGGCTTAAATAGCGGTTCATGGAAGCTGGCAATCACAACGTCCAGGCGTTGCGCCAGGCTTTCGGTGATATCCAGCTCACCTTCAGGATTGAGAATATTGGCTTCAATTCCACGCAATACCCCCACCCCATCGACCACCCGAGGGATCACCTTCAGGTTTTCAAAGTGCCAGTAGTGCGGCGCGCCGGGCATGGTCGAAGCGTGATCGGTCATGGCCATCAGCTTCAGGCCGGTTTGCTTGGCCGCAGCGATGTTCTCTTGCAGGGAACTGTAAGCGTGCCCGCTGGCTACCGTGTGGGTATGCGTATCGGTGACAATCTGCATTGTTAACTCCAGTTAGGTTTAGGCACCGAGCAGAGCACGTACCTTTTCGAGGTCTTCCTGAGTGTCGACACCATGGGCCGGCGTCTCTTGCGCTTCGGCGATACGGATCTTCTCGCCATGCCAAAGCACCCTTAGCTGCTCGAGCTTCTCGACCTGCTCAATTAACGACGGCTGCCAGCTCAAATAACGGCGGATAAACCCAGCCCGATAGCCATAGATCCCGATATGGCGAGCAAACGGGAACTGGTCGCCCTGCTGGGGATCGCGTTGAAACGGGATGGCGCTGCGGCTGAAGTAGATAGCATGGCCATTGCTGTCGCTGATGACCTTGACCACATTAGGATCGTTCAAATCCGCTTCGGCAATCGGCGCGCTTAAGGTCGCCATTTGGGCAATATCGCCCTCAAGCAGTTCCGCTACCTGAGCAATTACGCTCGGTGGAATCAAAGGCTCGTCGCCCTGCACATTCACCACAACCGTATCGGCGGCCAACTGCAGCTTGTCACACACCTCGCCTAAGCGCTCGGTGCCCGACTCATGGTCTGGCGAGGTCATCACCACCTCGGCACCAAAGCCTTCTGCCACCTGCTCGATACGCGCATCGTCTGTAGCAATCACCACCCGTTGCGCCCCGGATTGCAGCGCTTGTCGGTAGACCCGCTCGATCATCGACATACCGGCGATATCAATCAGTGGTTTGCCCGGCAGGCGGGTGCTCTGATAACGGGCTGGAATAACAACAACAAAACTCATTTGGGCAACTCACTGGCGGCCATCTCGCGGGCCTGTTCTTCAATCAGCACCGGAATGCCATCGTTCACCGGGAAGGCCAAGCGATCAAATTTGCAGATAAGCTCATCTTGTTGCTTGTCGTAGTAGAGCTTTCCCTTACAAACCGGGCAAGCAACGATTTCCAATAGGTTATAATCTAGCGCCATTGAGGTGTTCCTTCATTAAAGCGTTAAGCGTATCGTAAAACTGTTGCGGAAGTTTGGCACTGACCGGTTGGTAGTACCAATGTTCGCCTGCGCTGTCACGATACTTCAATGCGTCTTTTTCGGTCATGACCACATGTTGATCCTGTAGTCGCGATACATCCTGCTCGCTCAGAGCTTGGTGGTCGGCCACAGCGATGCGCTCTTGTAGCGACGCCCCTTGAGCCTCCAGGCTAGCAAAAAAACGCGGCGGATGGCCAATGCCAGCGACTGCCGTGATTGAGTTGGTATTTAGATAGTCAGCGCTATCCGTCAAGGCTTGATCATCGCGAACCCGCTTAAGCGGCGCGATATCTAATAACATCTGGTGGCCTTGGTTGAAACACTGCCCTGCCCCATTCGCTACCAGCAAATCGACTTGCTGCAGGCGACTTACTGGCTCGCGCAGTGGCCCAGCCGGTAAACAGAGGCCATTGCCGTGGCCGCGTTCACTGTCCACCACCGCAATCTCGATATCTCGCTCCAGTGCGTAGTGCTGCATGCCATCGTCGCTAATGATGACATCCACGCCTTGCTGCTCCAGAAGAGCCGCGGCCTCAGCGCGCTTGGGTGCCACGACCACCGGGCATTTGGTGCGACAGTGGATAAGCAGTGGCTCATCGCCGCACTGCTTTGCCGTACTTTGCTGAGTGACTTGGTAGGGATAATGGTCAGTCTTGCCGCCATAGCCGCGACTCAGCACCCCGGGATTGAGGCCTAGCTGCTGAAAGTACTCGACCAGCGCCACCACTAAGGGGGTTTTGCCATTGCCACCAACACTGATATTACCAACCACTACCACCGGAACCTTAGCGCGGTAGCCGCCTTTTCGCTGGTAGGAGCGCCGCCTAAGCCCCGCTATCAGCGAGAACAGCAGGCTCAGCGGCCACAGCAGCAGAATTAACGGCCACTGCCACAGCTTTGGGGCATACCAAAGGCTCACTCTTCAGCTTGCCCATATTGAATCGAGCGTAGCTGGAAATAGCTGCCTTTGGCTGCCATCAGGGTTTCGTGGTCACCTTGCTCAACGACCCGGCCTTCATCGATAACCACAATCTTATCGGCACGTTCGATGGTGGAGAGGCGGTGGGCAATCACGATGGCCGTGCGATCGCTACACACCCGGTCGACAGCCTGTTGAATCTTGCGCTCCGATTCGCTATCCAGCGCAGAGGTGGCTTCATCCATAATCAAGATAGGCGCGTCTCGCAGCAGGGCGCGGGCAATGGCGATACGTTGACGCTGACCACCGGAGAGCATGACGCCTTTCTCACCTACCAGCGTGTCATAGCCATCTTCCAGCTCGTTGACAAATTCCGCCACATTGGCCATCTCTGCGGCGGCTACGATCTGTTCGTGGCTTGCCTCCGACATACCATAGGCGATATTGCTGGCGATACTACCGCTGAACAGGTGCACTGATTGCGACACTTGGGCGATTTGCTGGCGCAGATTGTTAAGGGTGTAATCCGACAGCGGAATGCCATCGAGCTCAATGCTGCCATGCTCCACATCGTAAAAGCGTGGTATCAGCGATGCGATGGTACTCTTACCGCTACCGGAGCGGCCAACAAAAGCAACCGTCTCACCCGCTTGAATCTCTAAATCAACGTTCTTCAGCACCTCGATATCCGGCTTAGAGGGGTAGCAAAAGCTCACACCTTTAAGCTCAACACGGCCCTTAGCTCGTTCAACTTCTACACTGCCCTCATCCACTTCACCCGGCATATCCAGCACGGTAAACAAGCTGCCACAGGCCGCAAGTGCTTTTTGGATTTCGTTGTTGATGGAAGTGATAACCTTGAGCGGTTTCAACAGCATCATGATCGATGTAACGATCACGGTGAAGGTACCGGGAGTTAGCTGTTCCACGATGCCCGGGAACGAGGCAATGTACAACACGATTGCTAAACCTGAAGAGGCAATAATCTGCACTGCCGGGTTGGCGATGGCACTGGCCGATGCCATCTTCATCTGCTGGCGGCGAATGTTGTTACTCACCACATCAAACTCATCGGCTTCCTGTTTTTGCCCACCAAAGGCCAAAATCTCACGGTGACCATTGAGCATCTGCTCTGAAGAGGTTGTTACCTTGCCCATCGCAGTCTGGATGTTGCGGCTGATCTTACGAAAACGCTTGGACACAATGCGGATTGCTACGGCCACAACCGGCCCTACCAAGAAGAACACCATAGAAAGCTGCCAGCTGTGATAGAACATCAAACCGAGCAAGCCAATAATCGTCGCCGTCTCGCGCACCAAGCTCACCAAGGCGTTGGTAGCTGCAGAGCTAACTTGGGTCGAGTCGTAGGTGATTTTAGAAAGCAGGTCACCCGTGGGGTTTTTATCGAAGAACGAAACAGGCATCGACATCAGTCGGGTAAAGATCTGACGGCGGATCTTCATCACCAAGTGGCTACCCACCCACGCCATGCCATAGGATGAGGCAAAGTTACAGATGCCCCGGAACAGCACAATCAGCATCACAAAGATCGGCATATATTTGAGAACGTTGGGATTGTTCCCGGTCAGTCCGTCATCAATCAGAGGCTTGATGGAGTAGACGAAAATAGTATCGACAATGCCGTAACCAATCATGCCGATAATAGCCAGTATCAAACCGCTCTTGCGATCCTTCACATAGCTCAGCAGGCGCTTAAAATTGGCTTTGCTGTCAGTTGCCGTTTCTTCAATCATAAAATGTCATCTGTTACACATAAAACCGAGCTATTCTACCCAGTCGGGGGCCAAATCACTACTAGTGTTTCGATGATACCAATAGCGCTGTCGATGGCTGCGCTCGCTGACCACCTCAACCCCGCTTTGCGATATCCGAAACCCCACCGCCCCACTGCTAGCAGTGACGTACTGCTGAGCGCCCCGGTAGGCCTCTAGCGTCTCAATCGCGGGAAAGCCATATTGATTGGCGAACCCAGCGCTATGCACTACATACTGCGGTTTGAGCGCCCTCACCCACGCGCGACTCGAGGAGCTGCGACTGCCATGGTGGGGGCTCACTAAAACATCAACCTTTGGCAGCCCTTTCTCGACCAACACCTCTTCAGCCGAGCGTTCAACATCACCACTAATCAAAACCCGATGCACAGGGCCTTCAACTAACAACAAGCAGGAGCCGTTGTTGCCACTAAACTGCTCGGCATGGAACAAGCGTAGCCGTAAACCGTGCCAATCAACCGTATCGTTGCAGTTTGCTGATGACCAGCGATGATCACGCCCCCGGTAAACATCGGCATCGGGAAACATGCTTAGCAGTGGCAGCTCTGCGCCAGCGTGGTCATTATCGGCGTGACTAAGCACTATATGTTCAACCCTCGGGCTGCCATTCCCGCGCCACCAAGGCAGAAAGCTGGCCTCAAAAAAGCTAAAACCGCTGGGATAACGCGCGCCCGTGTCGTAGAGCAACACATGGCCTGCTCGCTCCACCACCACCGACAGCCCCTGCCCAACATCAAGCACCACTACCCGCCATTGAGAGGCGCGCTGCGGCGCAACCAGCAATAAGTTGATACTCGGCGCAAGCAACACAGCAAGTAGCACAGCAGATCTGGACAAACGGGAGCGCAACAATAAAAGGCTGGATAACATCAACCACCACGTACCACTGAGCCAACCGGGAGCATGGGCACTGAGTGGCGACAATTCTGATAAGCTGGCTAGGGCATTATCGACATAAGCAATCACCACGCCCATGGTTTGCCAAATCAGCATGCTCAAGGGCTCAGAGACGCCCAACAGCAACAGCCCCATCATGCACCCCGGAATCACTACCAAGGTAAACAGCGGCACCATCACTAGATTAATGGGCAGCGCGAACAAGGCAACGCCACCGAACAGACCAAGTTGGAGCGGCAACAGCATCACACCGATAACGAGCTGTATCGCCACCAGCTGTTTGAGTTTGCCAGTGCGCTGCCACCATAGTGCCAGCAACACCGCCGCTGTTGCCGCAAAAGAGAGGTAAAAACTACTGTCATAGACGCTGAACGGGAAGACCAGCACTATAACCAAGGCCGATAGGAGCAAACCTTGCCACGGCCGCCAGAGCTGTCGATAGAAGACGCCCAGCAGCACCAGACTAAACATCAGTAAGGCCCTGAGAGCAGGCAAGGCCCAGCCGGTCAGCGCCACGTAACCAAGAGTGGCCGCCAAGCATAGTATCAACCGGCTTGCCCGAAATCGGTTGCCCGCCAATAGCAAGCTCAGCGCCCCCCACACCCACAGGCCGACCGTGGCGATGTGCAAGCCGGATACCACCAACAGATGGCTTAGCCCCGCCTCACGAAAGCGCGTAAGCTGATCTGGTGGCAATAACCGCTTGTCCCCGGAGAGTAGCGCCAAGATAACCCCTCCTTGCTCAAGCTTACTAAGAGAAGCAGCTAGATAAGCGACACTGCGCTCTCGCCAGCCACGCTCTCCTGTTATGCTCTCAATCTCAATCAAGCGGCCTTTAGCGACCACCTGCTTGGCCAGCAACCAACGGGTATAGTTAAAGCCATAGTGATTAAGCGGTGCATGGGCGGGTTTGAGTTTGGCCGTTGCGACAAGGACTTGTCCCACCTCAAAGTCGCGTACTTGATTGTCATAGATAATCAGCGCCGCCTTGATGAGAGCGTTACAGCATTGCTCATAGCCCTCGATTCGGTGTAAATTAAGCCGCATTTGCAAGCCGTAGCTTTTCGCGTCGAGCTGGGTAATGGTTCCTGAAAAGCGCACTGGCTGCTGGTAGGATTCAACATGCTGGATCAAGCTACGATAGCCGTGGGCGTGAAACCCCAACCAGGCAATACCCAATAGTAAGCCTGCGATAAATCGGTAGCGTAGTAACAAAGCGAGCATACCCGCAATGAAAGCGCCACAGATTACTGCTAGAGTCGGCACAGAGTGCCACCATAGTGAAGAGATGGCCACAGACAAAAACGCGCTTACAAAAACCAACGCAGTAGTTATCGAGTAGTGAGTTAATAACTAACTATATGCCAAAACGTACCATACAGCGATTCATCCCTAAGACTGAAGAATTGCGCCAGCATAAGCATCTGAAGTTTCTGGGTGAATGGCTGCATAGCCCCAGCATCTGGCACTTAAACCGGCGCTCAGCCGCAGGCGGATTCGCCCTCGGCATCTTTGTCGCCTTTGTGCCGATCCCGATGCAGATGATCCTGGCCGCCATGTTAGCCATCGCGCTGAAGGTTAATCTGCCTTTGTCGGTGGCAATGGTGTGGATCTCAAACCCGATTACCTGGCCGGCAATGTTTTACGGCTGCTACTGGGTGGGCACCAAGCTGCTCGGCCAAGCAACCCTAGACTACCGCTTTCATGTCAGCATCGAAGGGCTACGCAGCCTGCTAACCGCCCTCGGCCCGGCGTTTTTGTTGGGCAGCTTAGTTTGTGGCGTAGTGTTCGCGATTATTGGCTACGTGTTTATGACCAATCTTTGGCGAGCCTCAGTGCGACGCCGTTATCTGCGACGTCGCAGTAAGGTGAACCCCGAGTAACGGCGCTTAACCGCCCAGCTCTTGGGCGGGGCGAATGCGGGTTGCCTGCCAAGCAGGCCACAGCGTCGCCAGCAAGCTCAGGCTCAATGCAGCCAGCGCCACCAGCGCCACATCACTCCACAGCAGCTCCACCGGCAGAAAGTCAATAAAGTAGATATCGGCCGACAAGATGGTGCGACCGAGCAACTGCTCAACCCCAGCCACCAACGATGGCAGGCTCCAAACGCCTAACAGCCCCAACACCACGCCCAACAAGCACCCGAGCACGCCATTGTAGGCGCCATACACCACAAAGGCGCGGATCAACAAGCCGTCTTCCGCCCCCATGGTTTTCAGGATCGCGATATCTGAGCGCTTCTCGGTCACCGCCAGAATCAGGGTGGAGACAATGTTAAAGCTGGCCACCGCCACAATCAGCAGCATAATGGCGTACATGATGGTGCGTACCAACTGGATATCCTGATACAAAAAGCCATGGGTACGCATCCAGGAGCGAACATACACCAACTGCTCGGAGTGCATGCCAATGGTGCGCACCAGCTCATCGGCTTGCAGCGGCTGAGATACGCGCAGGCTAATACCACTCACGCCCGACTCCCATTGATTGAGCTGGCGAGCCTGATCGATGTGTACAAAACCCAGCTGATTATCGAGCTGACCGGCAGCGCGCATTAGCCCCACCACCCGCACCGCCACCCGCTGTGGCGAACTTAGGCGCTGGCCAGTGCTTTGCTGGGGTAGCAGCAGCGTTGCAGTATCACCCGCTACCAGCCCTAGCTCATCGGCAATGCCCACACCAATAATGATGTTGGCTTGTGTGGGCTCGAGCGCCTGCCAGGCTTCGCTTGATACAAACTCTGGCAAGCGGCTGATCTGGCGCTCGGCATCCGGGTCGATGCCCTTCACCGCAATCGCCTTCATCTGCTTACCTTTTTGCAGCAAGCCGCTCAGGCTAATGTAGGGCGCAGCAGCTTCAACGCCACTTTGCTGTGTGGCGATTTCCAGCAAACCAGCGCCATCGGCCAGTGGCTGCTCTACGGCTTCCAGCTCTCCGTGGCTAATGATCGCTAAAAAGCGCTGCTGCAGCTCCCGCTCAAAGCCATTCATCACCGATAGGCCAATGATCAACACTGCCACCCCGAGCAAGATCCCGATGGTGCTTGATGCTGAAATAAACGAAATAAAGCCGTTACGGTGGCGCGCTCGGTGATAGCGCAGCCCGATTAAGGTCGACAGCGGCAAACTCACGCGCCCACCTCTTGGGTGTTGTCCGTTAATGCTTCGTCTTGAGAGTGGCCGTCTTGAAAGCGGCCGTCCTGCATATGCATCTGGCGAGGGAAACGCGCGGCCAGCTGCAAATCATGTGTCACCACCACAAAGGCGGTACCCAAGTCGCGGTTAAGTTCCAACAGCAGTTCGTAGATCGACGCAGTACTGTTGCTGTCCAGATTGCCGGTGGGCTCATCAGCCAATACCAGTGAGGGCTGATTAACCAGTGCCCGAGCAATCGCAGTACGCTGGCGCTCACCACCGGAGAGCTCTGAAGGGCGATGCGTTAAGCGGTGACCTAAGCCCACCCGCTTCAATAACTCAGCAGCTTTTTGCATCGCATCGGCGCGCTTTACCCCTGCAATAAACAGCGGCATCGCCACGTTTTCCTGCGCAGTAAACTCGCCAAGCAAGTGGTGGAACTGGTAGATAAAGCCCAGCTTTTGATTGCGCAGCGCAGCCAATTGCTTGTTGCTCATCCCCGCTAAGCGCTGCCCATCAATGGCAACCTCACCGGCGGTCACGCTATCGAGCGCCCCCAGCAGGTGCAGCAAGGTGCTTTTGCCAGAGCCCGAGGCCCCTACAATGGCGATGGCATCGCCGCGCTCCACCCGCATATCCACACCGTGCAATACCTCGGTTTGCATATCACCATCTTGATAGACCTTGGTCAGGCCGCGGGCCTCAAGTACCGGAGCTTGGGAAGAATTATTCATGTCGCAATACCTCTGCTGGCAAGATCTGGCTAGCTCGCCAGGCGGGGTAAATGGTCGCCACCACGCTCAGCAGCATGGCACCAATGGTTACAATAAGAATTTGCTCGGTTTTGAACAGTACCGGCAGACCACTACCGCCAAGGTTGGCGATAAAGTTAAGGCCAATCAAAGACATCAGCGGATTGATGTAGGTGGCCAGCAGGAATCCCAGTAAGGCTCCCACTAACGCGCCGATGCAGCCACTCCACGCCCCCTGCAGCACAAAGATATGCACCACCCGGCGCCGCTCCAGCCCAAGAGTTTGCAGAATCGCCACATCGCCCTGTTTGTCGCCAACCATCATCACCAGCGACGAAAGAATGTTAAAAGCTGCCACCGCGATGATTAAGCAAAATAGCAGCCCCATCATATTCTTTTCCATGCGTACCGCTTGGAACAGTTCGCCGTAGTAGCTGCGCCAATCGCTAAACTCAACACCGGCAGCATTGAGTACAGGTGAGAAGACATCAATATCAAAGGGATCATTGAGGAAGAAGCGGGTCTGCTCCAAGTCCGCCCGGCGGCTACGCTGCAGGCGGGCAAGGTCATCGATATGCACCAGCGCATATTGGCTATCGACCTCAGCGCCGAACTGAAAGATCCCAGCCACGGTAAAGTTTCTCTGGGCCGGCATCTCGCCGAGTGGCGTGTAAACCAGCCGCTCGGTGGCCATTACCCGCACCGTATCACCAACGTGAACACCTAGCGTGTTGGCAACATTAATGCCCAACACAATCTGATACTTGCCAGCTTGCAGCTGGCCTAAGCGCCCCACCAGCATGGCCTTATCCAAGGCTTTTGCATCTGCTTGCTCAGCCGGGTCAATCCCCTGCGCCAGCCCCGCTTGCAGGCCTTTGCTACTTTGCAGCACCACTTCACTGAGGATTAATGGCGAGGAAGGCAAGGGCTGCAGCGCTTCGGGCACCGCCTGTTCTGCAGGGACACTAAGGTGGGGAACCAGGTTGAGGATGCGCTGCTTGAGCTGGGCCTCAAAGCCATTCATCACCGAAATCACGGTAATCAGCGCAGCAACCCCAAGGGTGATACCTAATGTGGAGAACCAACTAACGAAGGAGGCAAAGCGTTGCTGCTTGGCGCCGCGGGAGAACCGCCAGGCGATAAAACGGTGCAGCCAAAAATGCGAGCTCACTGTTATTCTTCTATTCATTCAAAAACAGGCCACATCATACCCTGAGGCTGACCCCGGCAACAAGCCAGCTTATGTGACAGAAACACCAGTAGGGACAAGCGCTTGTATTCGTTTGCATTCGAATTGGCAACTTGGTCTAATGCCAAGTTACACCCCAGCTACCCTAGGACAGGCATGCAACAGCAGTATTTCAGCGTGCAGCACGCGCTTAACCTCAATGTAGAGGCGGTCAAGCCACAAGCGCTCCCTCTCGACCAGCAACAGTTTGAGGCCGAGATCCCCGAGCCATTTCGGCTAAGCGGCGAAAACACCACCGAAGAGCTGGCCAGCTTGCGCGGCCTAAAGCCACTGGGTGAAGCCGGTGAGCTGCTGCTTGCCTACCTTGATCGCCAAGCCAACAAACTGAACCGAGTACTGAGTTATGTGCTGTCGCACCACGACAACGCCGAGCAGCGCTGTCAGAGCATCAGCTTTGGCGGCTCGGAGCTAAGCTTTGCCTGGGACAGTGCCTTCGAGGTAGGTCAGGCGCTGCGCGTGAAAATCTTTGTTCCGGAAGAAAACGCTGCGATCTACTGCTACGGTGAGGTAGAGCGGGTTGAAGCGCGCCCAAGCCAATCGCCAGATGAAAGCGACGCCAGCTCACAGATCCATGTCTCTTACCGCTGGATCCGTGAACAAGATATTGAACTGCTGGTACGTGCAAGCTTGCACATTCAGACTCAACAACTTAAAGACCGCGCTAATGCGCGCCAACAGAGCCAACAAAACGACCAGTAATAACATGGCAAATCTGATTGACTTACCCCTGCCGGCGGGAGCCGGTGATCAACAGCACTTAGCGAATCTGCCCGGTAGCACCCTGGCACTGGTGATTGCCCAGTACATCGAGCAGCTAAAACAGCCGGTGCTGATCCTCACCGAAGACACCCGCAGCGCCTTGCAGCTAGAGCGCGAAGTCAACGGCCTGCACCCCGAGCGCAGTATTAACCTGCTGCCCGACTGGGAAACCCTGCCCTACGATAACTTTTCGCCGCATCAGGACATTATCTCCCAGCGCATTCTCAGCCTGAATCAGCTTAATCAGAACCCCGAGAGTGTGGTGATCGCGCCGATCAGCACCTGGCTGCAGCGCGCCGCACCGGCCTCGTTTCTAAGCCAGCACAGCCTGCAACTCAAAGCCGGACAGCAGCTCTCGCTCAGCGCCTTTAAAGAGCGCTTGGCTAAGGCCGGTTACCTGCATGTTGAGCAGGTGATGGAGCACGGCGAGTTTGCCCTGCGCGGCAGCTTACTCGATTTGTTTCCTATGGGCAGCGACCGCCCCTACCGGCTGGATTTCTTCGATGATGAGTTGGAGAGCATCCGCGACTTTGACCCAGACACCCAGCGCAGTCAGGACACCCACCAGCAGCTAACCCTGCTGCCAGCCCACGAGTTCCCCAGCGATAGCGCCGGTATCGAGCAATTCCGCAAACAGTGGCGGGAGCGCTTCGACACCAGCCGCGAGCCGGAGTCGATCTACCAGCAGGTCTCCAAGGGCGTGATGCCAGCCGGTATCGAATACTACCTGCCGTTGTTTCATCAAAACACTGAGCTACTGTCTGAACAGTTGCATCCCGATACCGTGGTGCTGCGAGTGGGCGATCTGGAAGCGGCCAGCCGCTTGTTCTGGCAAGAGCTGGAGCAGCGCTATGAGAACCGCCGCTACGATCGTCAGCGCCCTATCTTGCCGCCGCAAGAGCTCTACGCCGACACCAACGAGTGCTTCGCCGCGCTAAAACCGTTTAGCTTGGTCAAACTGCAAGTAGGAAAAACCCGTGCCAGCGGCAACCGCCAGAACTTCCCGGCTAATCCGCTGCCCGATCTGAGCGTGAATCACCGCCTCAACCAACCCTTGCAGGCGCTGCAGCACTATATCGATCATCACCCGCAGGCGCGGATCTGTTTCGTCGCAGAAACCGATGGCCGCCGCGAGGCTCTTAAGGCGCTACTGCGCCCACTCAAACTCAAGCTACGTGAGGTAAACTCACTGGGCGAGTTCGTTGAGCGTAAGTTCGAGCTCGGCCTGCTGGTCGCGCCGCTGGAGAAAGGCTTTGAGCTGAGCCAACCGGCCATTCAGGTGGTGACCGAGGCCGACTTGCTCGGCGCCAAGGTGCGCACCCGTAAGCATCGCGAAGCCGCCAAAGGCATTCAGGCCGATGCGCTGATCCGCAACTTGGCCGAGCTCTCACTTGGCCAACCGGTGGTGCATATCGAACACGGGGTGGGTCGCTATCACGGCCTGACCAGCTTTGAAAATGGCGGCATCGTCACCGAGTTCTTGCAGCTTGAATACGCCAACGAAGCCAAGCTGTATGTGCCAGTAAGCGCGCTGCACCTTATTAGCCGCTACTCGGGAGCCAATGAAGAGAGCGCCCCGCTACATAAACTAGGCAACGACCAGTGGCAGAAAGCCAAGCAAAAAGCCGCTGAGAGAGTGCGCGATGTGGCCGCTGAGCTTCTCGAAGTGTACGCCAAACGCGCCGCCAAGCCGGGCTATCAGTTCACTGTCGATGACAGCGCCTATCAGCAGTTCTGCGCCGACTTCCCGTTTGAGGAAACCGACGATCAGCTCAACGCCATTGACGCCATGATCAAGGATATGCGCAGCCCCAACGCCATGGACCGCTTGGTATGTGGTGACGTGGGCTTTGGTAAGACCGAAGTGGCCATGCGCGCCGCGTTTGTTGCGGTTAACGCTGGCAAGCAGGTGGCGGTGTTGGTACCCACTACCCTGCTGGCGCAGCAGCACTTTGACAACTTCAGCGACCGCTTCGCCAACTGGCCGGTAAATGTCGCGGTACTGTCGCGCTTTAAAACGCCCAAAGAGCAGCGCGAGATCTTGGCGCAAATCGAGGCTGGTCAGGTGGATATCATCATCGGTACCCACAAACTGCTGAGCAAAGAGATCAAGTTCGCTGATCTTGGCCTGTTGGTGGTCGACGAAGAGCACCGCTTTGGGGTGCGCCACAAAGAGCAGATCAAAGCGATGCGCGCCGATGTCGACATCCTCACCCTAACCGCCACACCGATCCCACGTACCCTGAATATGGCGATGAGTGGGATGCGCGATCTATCGATTATCGCCACCCCGCCCGCCAAGCGCTTAGCGGTGAAAACCTTTGTTCGCCAGCACGAAGTGGCGTTGGTGAAAGAGGCCATCAGCCGGGAGATTATGCGCGGTGGTCAGGTCTACTTCCTGCACAACAAGGTGGAGACCATCGACCGTGTCGCGCAAGAACTGGAAGAGTGGCTACCGCAAGCGCGCATCACCGTGGCCCACGGCCAGATGCGTGAGCGCGAGCTAGAGCGGATCATGAGCGATTTCCACCACCAACGCTTTAACGTGCTGGTGTGTACCACCATTATCGAAACCGGCATCGATATCCCAAGCGCCAACACCATCATTATCAACCGCGCCGACAACTTCGGCCTGGCGCAGTTACACCAGCTACGCGGCCGGGTGGGACGCTCCCACCACCAAGCCTATGCTTACTTGTTAACGCCACCGCCGAAGCTGATGACCAAGGATGCGGTTAAGCGCCTCGACGCCATCTCGCAACTGGAAGACCTTGGCGCTGGCTTTACCCTGGCCACCCACGACTTGGAGATCCGCGGCGCTGGTGAACTGCTCGGCGATGAGCAAAGCGGCCAGATTGAAGCGGTCGGTTTTACCTTGTACATGGAGATGCTGGAGCGCGCGGTCACCGCCATGAAAAATGGTGAGGAGCTGGACTGGGATCTTAGCCAGAGCCAGCAATGCGATATGGAGCTGCGCCTGCCCGCCTTGCTGCCGGAAGATTATATCTTCGACGTCACCACCCGCCTTACGCTGTATAAACGTTTAGCAAACTGCCGCGACAGCCATGAGCTACGCGAGCTACAGGTGGAGCTGATTGACCGCTTTGGCTTGTTGCCAGAGGCGGCCAAGAACCTGTTCAGCGTGCAGCAGCTAAAACTTGATGCTACCGAACTGGGCATCAAACGGCTAGAAGCCGGGCCGAAAGGCGGCAGCGTTGAGTTTGCGGAACAGACAAAAGTCGATCCCGCTTTTCTGGTAAGCCTGTTACAATCCCAACCAAGAATTTATCGCCTAGAGGGCGCCAACAAGCTTAAGTTCACCATCCCCAGCGAGGGGCATGAAGAACGCTTAAACTTGGTGGAAACATTACTGGAGCAACTGTCTAACCATGAGTCTTAAGCCCCTGCTAAGCGGCCTGTTGCTGCTTCTTCCATTGGCACAAAGTCAGGCGGAAGAGCGCTGGTTTGATATCGAAGTAATCGTGTTTAAGCGCGATGTCGCGCTGGAGCAAACCTCTGAGCACTGGCCTCAGCCCCAGTCGCTGTCGATTAAGCCCCAGCAAGCCCTGCTGGCCCCGATGTTCGAGTGTATCGAACCCTGTGCTCAGCCAAGCTTCCGCCAGCTGCCCAGCCAGATAGATGGCCGCGGCTGGCCGATTAGCGGCGCCACCAAGCGCAGCATGCTAAGTGCTGCGCAGCTGGAGCTAAAAGACGAGTTCGCCCGCCTAAACGCCCACGATGCCTATACTCCGCTGATGCACATCGGCTGGCGCGAAGTGGTTGCGCCACGCAATCGCGCCAAGCACTACCAGCTGGTTGCTGGCCGCGATTTCTCAGACCGCTTCGCGGATAGCGGCCTGTTGCATGGCCAAGACCCACTGGAGCCAGCAGCAGATGACTCAGAGCTGCCAAGCATTCAACAGCCCATCGAGTTGCAAGATGACGAGCAGTCCAGTTTGGATTTAGCGCTTAACGATTTACTGAGCGACGCCAGCACCGACGAGCCAGCCCAAGTTAATCCGCTCTGGGAGCTAGACGGTGGCATTCAGGTCTACCTGCAGCACTACTTGTATATCGACGCGCAGTTCCTGTTGCGCCGCCCAGAGCTAGTTAAAGTGGTAACTGAAGCGGCTGAAGCAGAAATGGCTGAGCCAGAGGTCCCTGAGGCTATCACTGACGAGCCAAATGAAGTGGTGCTTATCGGCGGCTTGGATGACGTAGAGCCTGCGGAGTCAAGTTCGTCAATCAGCCAAAGTGAGTACCAGCAACAGCTGCAGAGCTTCCGCTTTGACCAGCGTCGCCGAGTTCGTTCCGGTGAGGTTCACTACTTTGACCACCCGCTGATGGGCATGCTGATCCAGATCCGTCGCAGCCCTGAAGCCAGCGCAGACGCGTCATTTGAGCCATCGGCTGAGCAGTTAGTCGAACTTGAGGGAGAAGACGTCCAATCGGAGAGTGAGGTTCAGGCCTTATCTAATGAGGGCATCGAAAGCAGCGACGACACCGCTCAGCAAAACCAGCAAACTAGTCCACTAGCTAACGAAGTGGCCAGCGACGAGGCCACTGCTGATAACGCCTCACCTGCCGCGTGAATCCACATCAACCGACGCTGCTGCTTGCCAGCGTTCTGCTTAGTCGAACTTGGTGGCTGTTTATCTTCGCAGCCGCCAGTCGCGATCAGGGCGCCGAACTACTCGCCCTGTTCTACCCCGACCGCCAATGGTTTTACCTCAGCCTGATTGCCGGACTCATTCCTTTTTCCAAGCTGATTGTGGTCAAGCCATGGCAGCGCGTTCCGTGGCGCTTGCAGGCGGCGATACTCACGTTGATGACTCTGGCAGACATTGGCTACCAGCTAAAGGTGGTGGTAGCCAGCTCGTGGGATTTTCACTTGAGCAATGCGTTGCTGCTTTGGCTGGCGGCGATGAGCCTTTGGCTGCTGCTGCGCGCGCTGTTTAGCCGTACCAGCTTAGAACACCCCTTTGTGAGCTAAGCGCGTTTAGCTAAACGTGGTGAGCTTAGGCTACAAGTTGAAACTGTAGCTAATACCAAATGACACGATGCTGGCGGAACGCCCGGACAAACCTTGCGAAGTAGGTGGCGTAAAGCTGCCCCGGTTTTGATCGACAGTGAAATAGTGCCACTCACCGATTAACGCCAAATTGGAGCGTAAGCTATAGCGCAGGCCCAGACTGACACTTTGCGCATCATCAAGGTCATCCTCACCCCGAGCGTAGCGCATTCCGTAAGTCACATAGGGCGCCCACTGTTTGTAGCGGTAGACCAGCGAGAGATAGGCGTTCCAGGGCTGCTCCTCGCTAACAGTCGCCTCACCAATCAGGCTCCAGTTATCCCAGTCATAATAACCGCCATAGGCCCAGCTGGTTGTCTCAAACTCCACCACAATCGGTTGGAAAACTGGCGGGAAGGCATCAAACGGTGGCGCAGGGAAACTGTCCACCGACTCAATCCGCGCATCAGAGCGATCCACCCGCACATAGGCCAGCCAGTTATAGCTCTCTACGTCAAAACGAACGCCGTAGATGCTATCGATATCCACATCCCACAGGATGTTGTTGCGCTCGTTGTTCTTAATCTTGGTGTTAAAGCCATAGTAGAGCTGAGTTTTCAGCAGCAGGCTGTCGGTTAGCTCAAAGGTGGCATCGGCATCAAAGCCTTCATAGCGGGTAAAGCCACTGGTGGTGTCGTACACCTCCGCGGGTAGCCGCATCCATGGGAAGGCCTGATTCACAAACACCACCTGCGAGTAAAGGAAGCTTGGCGCGCGCAGGCGGCCACCGCGTAGGGTCATATTGTAGGTGGGCTTGAATGCCAAATAGGCCCATTCCAGCTCGGGATCGCTAAAGTCATCGATCGGACGCTTAACCACTTGCAACGAGGCCGCCAGCCAGTCGTTCGGGCGAATATCCGCCTGCAGGCCGACGATGGTATCGCAATCCCAGCACCACTCGTCTTGAATGTTACGAGAGTAATAGTAGGGGATCTCCGAGTTACTCTTAGCCGCTCCCGTGGATGCGAATCCAGACACCCCTAACCAATCGGGCAAGTCCACAGCCAACGCCGCCGGCGCGATCCCCAGCGTGCATGCTATCACTGTGTGTTTAGTGAACTTCAAGCAAGACATTCAGGTCTCCTACATGCTCAAGGGGCAAGTAACCCAATCCTTCGGGGTTTTGCTGTAGCCATTCACGTATTGCTGAGTAGTCCTCGCTGCTGCTCTCTTCAGGTGGGGTGCCTCGTCCGGAAAATGCCAGCGAGGTCCAGATGCGGTTCATCTCCGCTTCGTTCTTGTTGAGAAAGGCCTTGTAGAAGGCCGTGCGATCAGCATTACCACTGGGGAAATCGATAAGTCGTACCCGACCAATTCCCTTCACGGAAGACGATTTACCCAAGAACACCAACTTCGCCTTGGTCAATGAAAGCTGGGCTGGCGGGCTGGGAGTGGCAGATACGATGGCGTACTGCGCTGAAGCAGAAAAGCTTAGCAGCAGCAGGAGTACCGTAGGTCGGCATAGGGCGCTGAGCACTAGCCAGAAGTTCGTCACTGAATCGCGTTCCTTGCGTGGTTTCTAGTGATTACTTTAATCGCGCTAGTGACAAAACGCCAAATTAATTTGACAAGAATATTTATAGCCACAAACAAATATGTGGCTATAAATCACAGTTTTAGATGTCTAGTGAAGCTTCATCTTCGGCCGTAATACCTGGTTGATACGTCCAACCAAGATCATCAAGCCGGTCTTCACATAGCCGTGTAAGGCGATATGGTGCATGCGATACAGCGAAAGATAGATAAGACGTGCCAGTTGGCCTTCTACCTTCATTGAACCGCGCATCAGGTTGCCCATCAGCGAACCAACAGTGGAGTAGTTGCTTAGCGACACCAAGGAGCCGTGGTCGTGGTAGTGAAAGTCTTGCAGTGGTTTGTTTTGTAGCTGCTTGGTCAGATTCTTATAGACCAGTGATGCCATCTGGTGGGCCGACTGGGCACGCGGTGGCACCCACCCTTCCCCCATGGCGCAGGCTGCGCAGTCGCCAATCGCATAGATACGCTCATCGTTGCTGGTCTGCAGACTCGGCTTCACCACCAACTGATTGATGCGGTTGCTCTCCAGCCCAGCCAGATCCTGCATAAAGCTTGGGCACTTAATCCCTGCAGCCCATACCATTAGGTCCGCCTCAATCAGCTCGCCATCAGCGGTCATCAAGCCCTGTTCATTGGCCTCGGTGATACGCGTAGCGGTGCGCACATCGACGCCCATCTTGGTCAGCTCACTATGGGCAGAGCCGGAGATCCGCTCTGGTAGTGCCGGCAAGATCCGCGGCCCAGCTTCCACCAGCGTCACCTCCAGACACTGCGCCGATACCTTCGGCACCCCGTAGGCACGCATCTGGTCGACGGCGTTGTAGAGCTCAGCAGAGAGCTCAACACCGGTTGCCCCTGCGCCGACAATCGCCACCTTGACCTTGCCACCTTTCTCGGCTTCATCGTTTTGCGAGAACTGCAGGAAGCGGTTAAGCATCCGGGTATGGAACAGCTCAGCACGCCCAGGGTTGTCCAAGAAGATACAGTGCTGCTTAACGCCCGGAGTGTTGAAGTCGTTAGAGACCGAGCCAATGGCAATCACCAGATAGTCGTAATCGAGCTGTCTAGCGGGCAATACCTCTTGCCCTTCTGCCATCATCGGCGCCAGCATCAGCTTGCGCTGCTCACGGTCAATGCCTTGCATCTCGCCCAGCTGAAATTCGAAGCCTTGTTTGGCGGCGTGGGTGCGGTAGCTTAAGGCGTCGATCCCCGCATCCAGTGAGCCGGTCGCCACCTCATGCAGCAGCGGTTTCCATAGGTGGGTGCGGTTGCGGTCGACCAAGGTGATATTCGCTTTACCCTTTTTACCAAGCTTGCGGCCGAGCTTAGTGGCCAGCTCCAGTCCGCCCGCGCCACCTCCAACAACAACGATGTTAGTCATATGCTTCCCTAATAATTTCGGTTGATCCAATTTGTTTAACTAAACACACGGCAAGCGCTGGTGAAGCAGAGCAAAACACCAGAGTTTGAGCAGTTAGCACTTAGTTAAACCGACTGAAACGACACTCACGCGACAACAAACGGTGGTTGAGTAGATAGGGAGTGATTATACAAAAGTTGACGTAGATCAAACAGGGTTATTTGATCTACGTCATAAAAATCAGGCTTGTGGGCGCCGTTGATGGGCTTTGATGCGCTGCAGATGGGCGCTGATATCAGCGAATTTATGGGCCTGTTTGTCGTCCCAAACTATCTCGTAGTAAGGCGATAAGGCCGCTTCGGTTTGTTGATTATCGTGGACATCGTTGTCCCGCGATAGCACCACCAGGCAGTTGCCGCGGTTTTTCTCGCGAAACTCGCTGACACATTTGGTGGCGATATCTTGATACTCTTCCGGACGCTCGATCCGGCCTTGCATGTTTTGCTCGGGGTTGAGGTTAGGATTGAAAATCACCGACGGAATGCCACACAAAAAGCCGATGCGCTCACTCCAGTAACCACCCAAGCCCACACCGCAAATTACGCTCGGCTCATCGGGGGTGAAGCTGAGTTGCTTATGCACTTCTTTGAGCAAGTGGCTCATATCGTGTTTGGGGTGGATGGTACTGTAGCTGATGGGACGTACGTCCTCATCGATAAATTGCAGTTGCAAGACCTTTTCGTGGTTCCCCGGGCTGGTGGAATCAAAGCCATGCAGATAAATAATCATTGCTCTTTCCTTGATACAACATTGTTACGACAGTTCTCAATTAAACAGTAGCATGTCCTAAGCCCTCAAGCTGGCGTTTTATCCGCTGATAATCCTGACGTTTATCCAGCTCACGCCAACTGGCTGGGTGAGAACCGCCCAACAGGGGCTCAATTAATAACTCATTCGAAGACGACGGCACTGGCTGGGGCAGGCCGTCCAGCAAGCTTATTGTAGCCTTGCGATCGTTACAAGCGAGCAACAACTGGCAGCCTGCTTCGAGGGCTTGTTGGGCACGTTGCAGATAGCCGCCCGCGGTAGAAGCGCCTTGCATACTGAGGTCATCACTGAAGATCAGCCCATCAAAGCTAAGCTGTTGGCGCAGTACCTGCTGCAGCCACAATGGCGAGAAGCCCGCAGAGTTGGCGTCCACCGATGAATAGACCACATGAGCCGGCATCACTGCATCCAGCTTACGCTGGCGGATAAGCTGCGCAAAAGGCTGCATATCCGACATCTGAATATCGCTAAGTGGCCGGGGATCATCGGCCTGATGGAAATGGGTATCCGCCACCACCGAACCATGGCCGGGAAAGTGCTTACCGGTGGCTTTCATGCCCGCCACTCGCATTCCGTCGATAAAGCCGCTCGCCAGCTCGCTGACCTCATCAGGGTCACTAGAGAAGGCTCGACTGCCAATCACATCGCTACCACGGTCTAAGTCGAGCACCGGCGCAAAGCTCAAATCGATATCGCAGGCGCGCAGCTCCGCTGCCATTAGCCAACCGAGCTGAGCGGCCCAGTCATTGGCTTCTAGCTTAAGCAAGCGCGCTTGCTCGGCCACCATCCCCATCGCGGGGATCGCAGAGAACTGCTCGCGAAAACGCTGCACCCGGCCACCTTCATGGTCAACGCTAATTAGCAGCGGCCGGCTGGCCGCTGCCCGAACTTGACGGACCAACTCCATAAGCTGGTCCCGTTGCTGGTAGTTGCGGGTGAACAGGATAACCCCGGCCACCGTGGGATGTTGCAGTAGCTCTCGCTCTTCGGCGTCAAGCTCGGTCCCTTGAAGATCGATAAACAACTGCCCCATCGTCTACCACCCCAGCGTTTTTTTGCTTTGCTGTTTGCGGATCTCGGTCTCGTCCGCCCACTCCACGATGCCCGTTTGCAGGTCCATCAGACGCATGGTCATCTTGTAGTACACATCGGTCACCTTCTTGTCTTTCTTGACGATACTCGACAGGTTGCCATAGAGCATGTACTCGGCACCGACCATCTGACCAAAGGCGATAGCTTTACTCGGGTCGACCAGTTCATCGTCGTTTTGGAAGTTCAGCTGATCGCGTACCGACTCAACCCGAGTCATATCCACAAAGCGGAACTTGCCCGATTGCAACATGCGGGTCGAGATGGAATCGGTGATCGATTCAGTATCGATATGCTCGGTGGTCTTGTTCTTGATGCGCTCAACAAACACGATCGGGCGGCCAGAGGCGGTGATCTCATCTAGCAGTGGCGATGCAATCAGCGAGTCGGTCATCTGCGCAGCAATGGTTTGCAGATCGGTGGAGCCGAACTCGGTGTTAACCGTTTCCACTTCCTGCGGGTCGCCGTAGCTTACCTTGCTAGAACACCCGCCGAGCAGCACCAGACTTGCTGCCAACGCGGTGGCACATACCAATTTGTTCATACACTACTCCTAGTTTTTTACTTCGCGTATATAGACTTTGAACGAGTCGGCCCGGGTGTCGAGCGCGACCGATTGTACTTGAATTTCTTGATGCCCATGCAGCGCCAGAGGATGCCATGGGGTGTTAGCCAGATCTAACTGCACACCTTTCTCATCGAACCAATAGAAGCGGTACTGCAGCTTCTGGGTACTGGAGGCGGTGGACTTCACGGTGGCGAAGCCACGCAGGCGATCGCCCTCTTCCACGGTGCGCGCGTCTAGTATGGTCAGGCGGCGACCCAGTCCAAAGTTATCGACAATCAGCCACTGATTATTATCGCGGGCTTCAGAGTTTGCCGATATCCCCGAGGTATTGGTGGAACACCCGGCCACCAGCACGATCAGCATTGAAAGCAAAAAGCTACGCATAAGCGCCTCCTACAGTTGAAAACTGCGCGTGACAGTATACTCACCGGCAAACACCAGTGTGACTCTGCCCGCACTCACGTTAATGGTCGATTCCGAGTTCATCCAGCCCGGCACAGAAAAGCGGTGACTACCGCTGTCGATGGCCTTGATGGCGATGTTATCCTGCGCAGGTAAGGTCTGCCAGTGTCGGGTATCTGCCCGCTCAGAGACGATGTTGTAGATGTTCATCAGAGCACCCGCCAACTCCTCTTCCTTGGTCGACTTCTCAGCCTCACGGGTCAAGCCATCCTTAGTGGCTAAGCGTAGCACCTGGCGCAGTATCAACCCGGGCAGGTCTTCCTGTAGTTGCCGCTGAGCCACTGCGCTGAAATTGGTCATCGGCGCAGCCACATAATGTTTGTCACCAAGTTGGAAGGCCAAGTTGTCGGCGCTGCGTACCCCGGTCATCACCGGCAGGGCCACCGAGTAATAGCGCCAATGGCGGCCGTCGGGGATTGGCACGGTAAACTTCACCTCTTGGCGCGCCTGCACCAGCCCCTGCTCGGCAATCAGCACCACCAGCCCCTGCCCCTCGCCAAGCTCCAACTCTGCGCCGCCGCTGTATTGCTCAACGTCACTCATCCCCAAACGTTTGCCTAAACGCCCCACCTCGGCTTTGAGATCGGGGTTGTCCGGTGCCAATGACAAAGCCTTACGGTAGGAGATATAAGCATCGTTAGGCTCGCCGGCGGCCACAAACATGGCACCAGCTAGAGCATGCGACGAGGCCAGCTGATAGGGATCGGAAAGGGTCGAAGACAGACCGCTTTGTGGGTACTCCCCCAACACCGCCTGATACTGGGTGCGGTACTCTCGCAACTCTTGTTCGAGATCGCGCGGCGCCTCGGAAAGCGCCTGTTGCTGGAGCCAGTTGGCGCGGCGCACCTCGACCAGCGCACCGGACAGGCCCTGCTGCTCAAGGTAGTTCTGCGCCTGATAGTAGTGCAGCATCGCCTGCTCATAGGGCGGAATGGTGTACTCGATAAAGTTATCGTTGCTAATTAAACTGGCGGTCTGCTGCAGACCAGAAGAGACCCGATAGTTAGGCTGGGTACTTAGCCAGCGAAGCTGCTGATCGACTTGGCTAAAGCTTGCCAGGCTCTGCTCGCTATCTGGGCTTAGATACTCCAAGCGCCCTTGTTCGAGCAAGCGCAAATACTGAGCCGTACCAGAGTCACCGGCCTTGAAAGCCGCAGCAGCTTTGCTCGCCTGCCCTTGCGCAACCAGGCTGCGCGACCAACTCAGCTGATCGGAGTAGCTACTCAACAGCTGCTGATAGAACGTGGCCGAACATGCCGCCAACAGCATGCTGCAAAGCGCAACGCTAAGCGGCTTGGCACGGCGCTTAAGCGCATTACCGAAACGAGTAGAGCGATAGAACAAGCAACAATCTCCGTGCAGAACGAATGGCAGGCTCTTGGGTGAACAGGAGCCACATTATGCGAGAACTTAAGCAAGGGAGAAAGCACCTTTACGCGAGTTTACTTAAACTCCCTTTCGCCGATTAAAAACTAAGCCAAAGCTTCAACGTAGATGACTCGGCAGCGCACCTCAGCACGATAATGCACAACTATGCACAACTATGCGCAACTACGTATATGCAAGAATGCGTTATTCGGTAACAGCCTTAAGTTCAGTGAAAAGCCTTTCACTTAAAGTAAGTGATTACTCATTTATAAAATCTTTGTCTTTCACAAGGTTCAATCGACTAAATTACGAGCAGTTCGGCGGCTGAGCTGAAGTTTGTTGTGATCCTGTCGATAGTATAATTGACGCGGCCTCGGCATAATCGAGGTAACGGCTAAAAACAAAATAAAGTAAGCCTGGTAACAGTAAAACACAAAAACAAAAAAGCTACGTTTGGGAAAGGGATAGTCGAGGGGCTATGAAAAAGATTGTGAATAATGCAAGTGGCGTGGGTCAGATGCTCGCCAATTTGTCGATTGTACATCGGGTAAACATTGGCTTCGCTTTATTAGTGTTAATGATGTTGATAGCCAGCGCGTTAAACATTCGAGCGGGCGGGCTTATCGCCAACCAGCTCGACGAAGTGACCAACAACGCCAACCCATTGGTGTTAGAAAGCAGCCAGTTTGCGGTCGACCTGCTCACCGCCGACAAGCACTTCAAAGATGCACTCACCAGCGTCAATCCAGAGAGTATTCAATCCAGCCAAGACAACTTCGAGCAGAGCCAACTCGATTTTGTTCAACAGATAGGCAACCTGCTGCAAAGCACCCAGCCTTATCCAGAGCTGCGCCAACGGATTGAAGCGCTCAATCAGCTGGAGAGTGATTACTTTCAGGTGGCAGTTCAGGTTATGCGCGACAACGTCAGCTACCGCGAACAGGTCACACAGGTACGACGCAGCGCCAGTCAACTGCAGATCATGCTGCCTCAGCTGAAAAAGAACCTGTCTGATAAAGTGATTCTGCTCGACGATGACTACATCCGCTGGGCCAGCGAGAGCTTTCTCAATGCCATGGCGACCATCGAGTTGAACACCATGGACGGGCTAAGTCGCGATGATTCTGAAAACATCGCCAAGTCACTCGCCCGCAACAAGAACCTACTCAAGACCTTTGAAGAGGCCACCAGCAACCTGGAAGATGAGATCCCAGAGCTGCGCAATGATATGGGCCACCAGATCGACCAGTTTGTGCGTGATACCACCGCTGACAATGGCGCCCTCTCTAGGCACCTTGAGCTAGTCACCCAGCGCGAAAACATCGAACAGCGCACCGCCGAGGTAGCCGTGCTGATTAGCGATGCTGTGGAGCAACTTAACGAGATCAACCGCATCGCCAACCAGATCGCCGCCGATGCCGCAGCCGAGGCTCATCAGCGAATCAGCGCCACCCGCTGGCAGGCGATTATCGCCATGCTGATTGCAGTGCCAGTGACCATTGCCATCGCCTGGAGCGTGGCTCAGGGCATCAAGCGCCCACTGCGTTTGCTGATGGATAACTTTGGCGCGGCCGCCGAGGGTGACCTGACCCGCGAGATTGATTACACCAGCAACAACGAATTCGGTCAGCTGGCTAGCTCCGCCAACCAGATGGTCAGCCAGATGCGCAAGCTACTGCACGACATCCTCGATGGTGCCGAGAGCTTGGCCAATGTGTCGCGCTCCAACTCGCAAACCCTCAACGAAGCGCGCAGCGAGTTGGACAATCAACGTCAGGAAACCGCCTCAGTGGCAGCCGCGATGACCGAGATGGAGCAGTCGGTACGCGAAGTCGCCTCTAGCGCCAACGTCACTCTGGACAAGGTGATGGAAGTGGAGCACGCCTCCAGCTCAGGCCGTAAGATCATGAGCGACAATATCACCACCACCCATCAGCTGTCCGACCGCTTGGCGCACAGCAGTGAGGTGATCGGTGAAGTGGGCGATATGAGTAACAACATTGGCTCAATCCTCGATGTGATCCGTGGCATCGCCGATCAAACTAACCTGTTGGCGCTTAACGCGGCCATCGAAGCCGCCCGTGCTGGCGAGCAAGGCCGAGGCTTTGCGGTCGTAGCTGATGAGGTAAGGGTGTTGGCTCAGAAAACCACCGATTCAACCTCTGAGATTCAGACCATGATCGAGAATCTTCAGAAGAGTGCCAAGCGCGCGGTAGAGGTGATGGCTCAGTGCTCCAACGAGATGCAATCGAGTATTGCGCAAACCTCTGATGCCAACGGCGCGATGGAGGAGATCCAGGGCATTATCACCCAGATCTCCGACATGAGCAGCCAGATTGCCGCCGCCGCCGAGCAGCAGCAAGCGACTGGCGCAGAGATCTCCAGCAACCTTAACCGCATCTCCAATATCAGCGATGAGAACTACCACAGCATTGAGGTGGTGGCGCATACCAGTGAGGAGATGGGCGAGCTGGCGCAAACCCAAGACCAGCTGGTGAAACACTTCAAGGTGTAGTGTAATGGTGGGGCGCGGGATGCGCCCCAAACCTCACACAACAGTTAAAGGATTAACCTGTGGATTTGCTCAGTCCGGAACTCAAAAAACGCTTTGATGCCCTGCCCTGCAACTCTGAAGTGCAGATCCAAATTCCCACCGCCACCACCCCAATTCGCCTGCGCAGCCGTTTGGTGGGTATCGATCCCAATATGTGCATATTGCTCAGCCAAGGCAGCGATCATAATTGGAAGGCTGCCAAAGAGTTGCTTCGTGAAGGCCAAACCGTGGTGATACGGGTGATGAACCCGCTCGACCCCGACGGCCCGATCTTCGCCTATCGCGATGCCATCACCAAGATGATGAGCGTGGTGGGCCGCTGGTTGGTGATTGGCTACCCCAAACAGTTGCAGTACATCAGCCTGCGAGAACATGCCCGTCATCCGGTACAGGCTCAAGCCAAACTGATTTTCAGCGATAGCCAATCCTCGGTGCAGTTGTGTGATATCTCCTTGCAAGGCTGTGCGGTCATCACCGAACACTTAGTGAAAGCCGGTGTTCCCGATGGGCAATTACAGCTGCAAACCCACGACAATAAGCCCATTGCTATCCCAGTTCAGTTCTGCAATCAGAACCGAACCCACCCGCAATCAGAGCAGTATCAGGTAGGCCTGAAGTTCAGCGCCGATGACAAGCAAAAAATCCGCTTTGTTCAGCAAACCATCCTGCAATACCTGATTGAAACCTAGGCTAAGCTCACTGTTTTAGTAATTACCGCCAATAGAGTTTTGACTCTCCGCACACTCTGGCTGGATGCCTGCTGAAAAATGTAACCGGTTTCATTTTAATTGAGGAAATGTAACACCGCATTCACTCACATGGAGGTCATGTATGCGTTTGGGTCTAGGCATCGTATCCCGCGTCATCACCAGCTTCGCCATTCTTGGTATTTCAATGTTGCTACTTGGAGGTTACTCCATGTACAGCAATCGCTCATTGCACGATGATGTGCAGCAGATCAGCCAGCGCTTTACCCCGATGGTTGAACTGGCAGGAGACGCCAGCCTTACCGCCCTGCAGCTCGAGAAACACCTGAACAACTACCTGTTTGAAAACCGCAACAACGCTCACGCCGAGTTATTGGACGAGCTGGCGCCACTCGCTGAGCAGCTCAACCAGCAACTACTAGATATTCCTGATGAACTGCTGCCAGCAGAGCAGAAAACCGCTTCTGTGGCTACCATTGAGCAGTTTCTGAGTCATGCAGCGAGCATTCAAGGTAATCACCAAAGCAGCATCGAGCTGCAACAGGCCATCGCCAAAAAACGTATCCGCGTACAAAGGCTGCCCGGCACCATTCAGCGTGATCTGCAGGCCTTTACCACCGAATCGAGCACCTTCCTCAAGTCGATACTTGCCAACCTCGATACCTCCCTCTCCTTTGTTGAGGTCAACACCCTGCGGGCACTCAATGCCAGCGACCCCAGCGAGGTCAGCAAAGCGCTGTTGGCCAACCAGAAGAAACGCGATGACATCGAGATGGACTTCGAAGATATCGTTAGCCTGGTCGACAGCGTCCAAGATATGGCCAACGGTTCGATTGCCCATGGCATTAAAGAGCTGCTGCAAGAGACTATGGAGCCGCAAGGAGTGCTCTCGCAACAGCTGCAATACATCGAGCACCAACAGCAACTGAGCCGTGACTTAAGCTTGGCAACCAGTGCCATCGATGAGCTGGTTGCGGGCTTAGCACAGGTGCAAAACAGCGCAAGAACACGCGCCGATGCCGCCAACCAACGGGCCGAGAGTACCTATCAGCAAGGGCGTGCCCTACTGGTAGGGTTGCTGTCAGTTTCATTGCTGGTGGTGCTTATTATTAGCGCCAGCATCTATCGCAGCGTGAACTCGCCACTACGGGAGATCAAGGTGGTATTACACCAGCTCACTCGGGGGGATTTACGCAGCAAGATTGGCTACGCCAAACCCGATGAGTTCGGCGAGTTAAGCACCAACATCAACCAGGTCATCGACCAACTGCAGCACATATTGGGCGAACTTAGCGCCACCGCCGCCGAAATCAAGCAGGTATCGCAAAGCAATCTGGCCAGCGCCGAGCGGGTCACCGACAAGCTCGACAGCGAACGCCAAGGTACCGCGAGCGTCGCAGCAGCCATGACCGAGATGGAACAATCAGCGGTGCAGGTGTCCGATGCGGTCGACCATGCCCAGCAACGAATTCAAGATGTGAAAGCAGCGAGTGCGCTGGGCCTTGAGCTTTCCGATCAAAACCGTCAGCTAATCGATCAGTTGGCAGAGCGAATAAGCCAGAGCACGAGTGTGGTTGAACAAGTGGAAAGCTTGGGTGCCGACATCGCCGGGATCTTAGATGTCATTGAAGATATTGCCTCACAAACCAACCTGCTGGCGCTTAACGCCGCCATCGAAGCGGCCCGGGCTGGCGAACATGGCCGTGGCTTTGCAGTGGTCTCCGACGAGGTGCGTAGCTTAGCGCAGAAGACCCGCAGCTCAACCGGCAAGATCCAAGAGATGATCGAGGCGCTACAGCAAAGTATCAAAAGCGCTACCCTCCAAATGGGCGAGTGCCATCAAGAGATGACCCAGTGCGTACGCATGTCCGATGAAACCGAACAAAGCCAACAGCAAATTCAACTATTGATGGAAGAGATTGCCGAGCTCGGCACCCAGATCTCGGTTGCCGCCACCGAACAGCGGCAAACCTCACAAGCGATATCTCTTAACCTTAATGAGATATCTAGTGGCTCGGCGAGCAACTACCAAGAGATTGGCCAAGTACTGGAAGTCAGTGGCCAACTTAGCGGCCTGGCGCAGAAGCAAGAGACCCTCGCGCAGCGCTTTGAGGTAGTATGAACAGCGTTTTGAGGTGGTATGAGCAGCGCTTTGACGCTATTTGAATAGCATTTTGTAGAAAGGTAAGCAGGGCCGTGTTTACTGCCCTGCTTAGCAAGCGGATTGATGCTACGGTTGGTAGGTTTTCAAGGTATCAAAGAAGGTTTTGCGAGCACTCTTGGAGCCGAGAGTTTCAGCCTCATCCACCAGCGATAGCGCGGTATCGATCTGGCCCGACTGAATAGACTCTCTGATCAATTGATTGTACATCGACTCTGTCTGCTCCAGCATGCGCCGCTTAGTATCTGGCGTATCGCTGGCAAAGCCGACTGCGGCAGGCTCGACACTTGCCGAGCTATTATCAGTGCCAATGGTGGCAGCAGTGGTAGTTTTAGGTTCCTCAATCACGGGCTGGCGTAGCTCACGTGCTTGCTTGTCGGCAACGATACTCTTGCCTTGGTAGTCTACAGCGGTCGCCACCTTCTGGCTGCGTTCGCCAAACAAAGGCTTTTTCTCGATAACCCCATCCTTAACCGTTGGGTTCACATACAGCTCCAGTGCGCCTAACGCGCTGTGCGGCAGCTCTACATCGTTCATCATTGGGTCGTTGCGACCATTGTTGATATCTTCGATGCGACGCGGGTGCACCATGGTCACCGAGCCCTGCATATCGTTGGCGGTTGAGTACACCAACAGGTAGCTATCTCCCAGTGAGGGGTCGAGCTGGATAACCGCACGATAACGGTTGGGATCGCGTTTCTTTTCTGCGATGGCATAGCGGAAGCTGCTAAAAGGGATCTGACGAATCACTTGGTGGTTGGCATCCAGGATGGCGACCGTGGGCGCTAACACGCCGTCGGTTGCAACGCTATCAATCGCCAGCAGGTAAGGTGCACTGGCCTTAGGTAACTGATAACCCAGTGTATAGCTGTCGCCAGATACAAATGGGAATACTTGGGTGTCTTCGTCGAGCGCTTGGCGTACCCGAGATTTTTCCTCAAGCGGTATGTACTCAAGCTCAGATAGCGACCAACAGCACAAGCTAGCACTGCTCAGATTATCACGCGCTTCGTCAACTTCGTTGCTGAATGGCGCCAGCGCCTTGTCCAGATCGAATACCCTTAAATCCTCCACCGATGAAGAACAGGCTGCCAGCCCTAATGAAAACATGGCCACGATTAACTTCGAATGTTCCACAACTACTCCCTTGGTATCTTTTTGCTCTCCATTACTGGTTAACCAATATCAACATTTTGTGGCATAAACTGCCAGATATATTTACCAATTAGTCTGCCACGATCACAGTCCTTGGCAGGCTTCAGGCATAAAAAAAGGAGGCCTTAGGCCTCCTCATCAACTCATGAAAACCACTTAGTTAGTTTTCAGGAAGTTTTCCATATCAGTCTTCAGGTTGTCAGACTTGGTACCGAAGATAGCTTGTACACCTTGGCCAGCTACCACAACACCCGCTGCGCCCAGAGACTTAAGCTTAGCTTGGTCTACTGCGTCAACCGCTTTAACTTGGATGCGCAGACGAGTAATACAAGCGTCCAGGCTAACGATGTTTTCGCGACCGCCAAAGGCTTCAACCAGAGACTTGCTCATCTCGTCGCCTTGAACTTGTGCAGTCTCTTCTTCTTCATCTTCACGACCCGGAGTCTTCAGGTCGAACTTAGCGATTACGAAGCGGAACACTGAGTAGTAGATTGCAGCGTAAATCAGACCAATTACAGGGAACAGGAAGATCTTCTGTGAGTTGGCAGACAGAACGATGAAGTCAATCAGACCGTGTGAGAACGAAGTACCGTGTACCATGCCCAGGGTGTTGGTTACTACGAAAGCAGTACCCGCTAGCAGAGCGTGGATTACGTACAGTACTGGTGCTGCGAACAGGAATGCGAACTCGATGGGTTCGGTGATACCAGTCAGGAATGAAGTCAGTGCAGCAGAGATCATCACACCACCGATCTTGGCGCGGTTCTCAGGTTTAGCAGAGTGCCAGATAGCAACAGCAGCAGCAGGCAGACCGTACATCTTGAACATGTAACCACCAGCCAGCTGGCCGAAGTAGTGCATTTCAGCAGTACGAGAAGCCGCATCAGATTCGATGTAGCACTGTAGGATACCGTTACGTACTTCACCAGCAGCGTTCAAACACTCACCAGCTTGGTAGAAGAATGGAACGTTCCAGATGTGGTGCAGACCGAATGGAATCAGTGCACGCTCAACTACGCCGTAGATACCGAAAGCAACCTGTGGGCTTTGTACTGCGGCCCAGTGAGAGAAGCTATCGATTACTGAACCAATTGGTGGCCAGATGAACGACAGGATAATACCCAGGAAGATGCTCAGGAAGGCAGTGATAATTGGCACTGAACGCTTACCAGCGAAGAAGCCCAAGTAAGCAGGCAGCTGGATGCGGAAGAAGCGGTTAAAGGTCCAGGCAGCTACACCACCGGCCAGGATGCCGCCAAGAACACCGGTGTCGATGGCTTCAACGCCCATCACACCCGCCATTACGCTCAGGGTACCTTGTACAACACCGAAGCCTACGATCGCAGCCAGTGCCGCTACACCGTCGTTGTTAGTGAAGCCAAGTGCAACACCTACAGCGAACAGTAGCGCCATTTGACCGAATACCGCCATACCGGCTTCAACCATCAGTGCAGAGATAATCTCTGGCATCCAAGAGAAGCCGGCAGCACCGACCCCTAGCAAAATACCAGCAACCGGCATAACCGATACTGGTAGCATTAGTGCTTTACCAACTTTTTGTGCGTTGGCAAACAGTTTGTTTGACATAGTGAGCTCCTAAAGGGACGTCCAATCTAGAAAGTCTTTGGCTTACAGCCTAGACCAAAAAGGGCGGCTTGATTGTTTTTGTAATATCCAGCCACCCTCTGTAGATATTCGCCGCTAGTTTACGGCGATAAATGTCAAAAAAATGCGAGCTAGGACAAGTTAAACCTCTCATTTCGTAACGCTTTGTAACACGCCTAAACAGGCGTGCTACATAGCTGCATTTGCGTATTACAATGTTGTTTTACGCTACGTCAGATACACAAAAGGCCAGCTATTGCTAGCCGGCCTTTTTTAGAAATATAAAGCGTTTAGTAGTTTGAGTACGCTTTAATAAAGGTGCTCCGCGCAGATGCCGAACCCGCCGCCTCGGCTTCTTCAACCAAGGTCAGCGCACGATTCAGATCGCCCTGTTCCACATACTTCTGAATGAGCTGGTTATAGAAGGCCTCGGTCTCTTCCAACATCGAGCCAGTCGCAACAGTAGACTTAGCTTTTGGGCTAGTCGTTTGTGTAGCCGCGGCTGGCTCAGCTGCAGGCTTGGTCGCAGGCGCGACCGTCTCAGCAGCAACGGGAGCGGCCACTAGCACTGGACGGCTTGGATCCACCAACTCGCTGGTATTCGCAGCAATCACTTTGCTGTCATCCAGTGCTCGTCCGCCTCGGCCAAAATGCACACCGACCACACCTTGTGTGGCATGGGGGATAATCGGGTCTTTCAAACCCGTGGTGTTCATCCCAGAGGTCGAGCGTGACTCGAGCGTTGCCACGTGAGAAACATTGCTGGTACCTGCAACTAGCTCATCGGTGGTGTAGACAAGTAGGTACTTCTCATTGGTTTCTGGCGAACCGGTTCGACGAAGGTTAAAGCTGGCCAATAAACGGTGTGGCTGATATTGCGTCTTCTCGAGGTAGTCGAAGTTCTCACCGGGTACCACACGTGTTACTTCGAAGTTTTCGTTAAGCATGGCGACTTTTGGCACAAACACCGATTGCTTGATTTCACTGGTTACCGTCACTGGCAGGTCTACGCTGCCTTGAGGGATCTCGTAAGCCAATAAAAAGCTCTTACCCGATGCAAACTCGAAACTCTGATTGCTGCTGCCTACCGTCTCTTTGAAAAAATAACTCTCGGGCGTAGCCAGGTAATTTATCTCTGATAGCGAGGTGCAACACGGAACAGACTCAGCCAAAGCCTTTTCATCTTGAACTCGGAACCCAAACAACTCGGTGCCGCCGGGAACGGAACTGAGTATCTGCTGATTTTGCTTTGAAGAACATCCTGAAATAATCGCTGGAACCAGCACAATCCATAACCATTTGCGACTCACTACAATCTCCCTAACTAAATAAAAACTAACTCCCCAAGCTAGAATTTTGCTGCTAGCTTGGCTAGGGGCTCAGCTAATTGTTGTTAAGCGCAACCCAATTAAAGCCCCGCCATGAAACTTGTTTCATGGGTGATGATAAAATAAGAAACTCCTCTTTCTGAGCCCCGCACTATGACTTCGCTCGCTAATTGGCGCTTACACTTACATTCGTGACGAAAACTGAACCATTGCATCCTAAATTTTCTAAAGGAAGCGAATGAGTATTACCTTGTAAGAGATTGATACATATAGCAAAAAGGCCAAAGATAACCTTTGGCCTTTTGGGTTTTCACAGAATCTAGCGCTTAATTGGCTTTAACAGCTTCAATGAAAGTGTCACGTGCACTCTTCGAGCCAATACCCTCAGCTTCTTCCACTAGGGCCAAAGCCTTCGCAATGTCCCCTTCCGCGACGTAACGCTGGATCAGCTGATTGTAGAAGCTCTCGGCTTCAGTCAACCGTGCCGGGCTTATAACGGGCTCATCGGACGCCTCAGCTACCACCTCGGATGCAGCAACCGGAGCTAGCGCGGAGGCGGTTTCTAAAACAGTTACACCAGACTCCGCTACTTGTTTATTATTGGCGTCTATTGCCACCGACTTGGCTTCCGAGTCACTCCTTCCACCAAACAATGGACCGGATAACCACTCACGCGATTCCAGCGCGCCAAACTTAACCTCAACCACCCCCATTGCTGAGTGCGGGACATCAATGTTAGGAACTCCTGGGTCAGCTTTACTTGTCGCCTTCGCCTCAATCCTTGCCGGGTGGGTTACCTCAGTGCTACCGGATTTGAGCTGGTCAGTCGTGTAAATCAACAAGTAACGCTCTTTAGCATCAGGTAAGGCAACCCGACGTAAATTAAAACTGGTAACCAAACGATTAGGCTCAAAGCCCTTGGCTTCTCGATACATAAAATGCTCCCCTGGTACCATGCGAGTTACCTGAAACTGCTCGTTAAGCATCACGGCTTGAGGGGCAAATGTCGTTTGGTCAATTAAACTGGATATAGTAATAGGTAAGTTATCCGCACCATCAGGAATCTGATACGCCAGTACAAAGCTTGCTCCAGAGACGAACTCGAAGCTTTGACGATTCTCGTCTAAAAACTCGTCCTGATGATAGTTCGCTGAGACACTTTTATAAGTGAGCTCGGATAAAGTAGAACAACACACCCCGCTCTCAGCCAAAATACCATCAGCTTTAGAAGGGGAAACATACACAACACTGCTGTCAGATGTTAAATCCAGCATGCGAGTTCCGCGGCTAGCAGAGCACCCTGAAACAATTACTGGCACAAGCAGAATCCAAAACCAATTCCGACTCACTGTTATCTCCCTGTAGAAAAACGAAAAGACCCCAAAAATATGTCTTTTTAGGGGTCTTTGCTAGTACTTCAAACGATTAACATCGAATGAGGCTTACCACCAACCTTCAACCTGAGCACCGAAGGTCACTTCGCTATCATCCCAGTTGTCTTGGTCTAGGTAGCTTGCGAAGATGCGGATTTCTGGACGAGCCCAGAAGCCTTTACCCATGCCCCAAGCGTGAGCAATAGTAACTTTGGTTTGGTCTACATTGTCCAACCAATCCGCTTTTTGATTTGCGTATCCTAGCTCAGCGATAACTTTGCCGTAGTCACTGTACTTGTAAACTGGACGCAGTACAGCATGCCAAGTCTCAACATCTTTGTTTTGACCATCCCACATGTCAGAACCAGTTGAGTAACCGAAGGTGTAACCAAGGTCGAAAGACTTGCTAGGAGAAATCACACCCCAGTTGAAGAAACGCCAACCATCAGCACCATCTTTAGCTTCTGCACCGTACCATGAACCATCACCTTGGAAAGCCATAGTCTTAGCGTAACCTTCTGTACCGTACTGAAGCACAAACTTGTTAAAGCCGTTCAGTAGACCACCTTGAGTCAGCACAGCAGTCAGCATGGTACCGTTTTTGTTAGTTACGTCACGGTTGTCTTTCTGATCTTCATCTGGGTTGGTGATTGCATAATCAATACCTAGTTCCAGAGAAGCGTTGTTCCACAGGTCGATACCTGCGTAACGCAGGTCAAGAACGTTTACATCCAAGTATTCGTCTTCGTTCAGACCTGCTGGGCAATCACCACCGGCACACTTACGGCTTGTTTTAACCCAAGCAGCAGACAGACGACCAGGACCAGCTTGTACGTTTTCGATACCGATACCTGGACCAGAGATGTTCCAGTAGTATTGGTCAGTAATATGAATATCATGACGCTGGTAGTAACGCTTACCGGCCCAAATAGTTTCAGTACCGCCTAGCAGACCCATTGCTTCTACGTTGAACTGAACTACTGCAAGGTCAGCTTCTTCGCCATTGATAGACTCCCAACCATCAGCTTGGTCAGCAGACAGAGCAACCATGGTGTTAAGTTTCCACTTAACTTGGTCCTTAGCGAACAACTCTTGGCTCAGGCCCCACTCACCGTATAGGTCAGTTTCATTACCTAAGCGACCTACCAAGTTCTTGTTGGTTGCAATCTGATTGCCGCCGTCGGCAGTAACGCCAACACCAGAACGGAAGTAACCATTAAATTCCACGCTCAATGCAGAGGTAGAAACAGTCGCTGCAGCCACTGCTAGCGCCAGTGCTTTTAATTTCATAATCCTAATCCTTTTCCTTTCGATTAATTATCCCTTACCCGATCAGTAAGAGTTAACGGTGCTTGTTTTGTAAGTGCTTGTATCCGTTAACTGAGGACGATTATAAGGAGGGGTTGGGCTGGCACTCCTTGAAGTCGGTCACGTTTTGTCTTTCGCTGTTTTGCACAAAAGTTCCATGGCATTTGCCATATAGAGACACCGATCACAAATAACATCAACTCAAAGAAACAACTTGAAAATGTTTTCAAGGGTTTCGCAAACGCTTTCAGGTGTAAACTTACTACATTTAGACCGATAGATTACTTGAAAACCCTTGCAGACCGGCCGCCACTGAAAGAATATTTCTTTGCGGTGAAAGGGTTTTCAATGACATTGGCATTTGCACAAAGTGTGATCTTAATCACTCAGCAATAGGGAACTATTCCAAGACAGCTGTTCTAAAACACGCTGCCAGCGGGGCGGAAGCGGTGACTTGCAGCTTACAATTTCGCCACTATAGGGGTGAGTAAAACGTAGTTGGTCAGCAAACAACCAAAGCCCCGGGTGACCCAATTCTCTGAATAAGCGATTGTGCTTGCCATCGCCATGAGTGGTGTCACCAATAATCGGATGGCTGATATGATGCATATGGCGGCGCAACTGGTGCTTGCGCCCAGTGAGTGGGTTCAGCCTTAGCAGGCTGTAACGAGAGGTGGGGAATCGCCCGGTGGAGTATGAGATCTCAGCCAGTGCTAAACCGCGATAATCGGTCACCGCAGGCTGCGCGTCTTTATCCTGCTGCGCCAAGGCATCGGTCATTTGGTCTTGTTCCTCAACCAAGGGGTAATCAAGGTGATGCTCCCCTTCTATATATCCACGCACAATCGCCACGTAAGATTTTGACACCTCGCGATTACTAAAGCACTCGCTGAGTTTGGCGGCGGCTTCCGATGAAAGCGCCATCACCAGCAAGCCGCAGGTGGGACGGTCAAGCCGGTGTACCGGATAGACATACTGGCCAAGTTGGTCGCGCAACAGCTGCATCGCAAACACTGTCGCCTGCTTAGCAATCCAGCTGCGATGCACCAACAAGCCCGCCGGCTTGTACACCACCACATAATGCTCGTCTTGAAAAACAATCGGCAGTGGGCCGTCAATCGGCTCCACCAAGTTTTGCTCAGTAAAATCACTCACCGGCGAAGCTCCGATCAAAGGATAAGATAAGCGCAAGCAGCTCGCTAACGTCCACCTCGCTATGCTTTAAGGCTTCTTCAGCATAAGGATGAATGGCTACCTTGCTGGGCAAGGCCTGGCCACTATCCAAAATGGCGTCCATACGTGGGATCAACACAAACTGTAACCATTGGGGAAAGCTTAAAGTGTCGACACAAAATGGCGCGACACTCTCCAACGCTTGCGCGGAAGGAGGCATGGGTTGCCATAACTGCAGGCGTTTGAGCTCAGCTTCGATGGCGCGGATCTGTAGGCGAATGGCTGTTGGCATGGGCGTAAAAAGCTCGGATGTTAGCAAACCTGCCCTATAGTTTGCACCGTTTGACAGAAAATTGGATACTTGCGCGTTTCAACATCCGTCAGGGAATACCATGCCGAGCAACATGCCGCCCTCTACACCAGAGCACAGCTTGACCGAGATACTCCAGCAATCCGGCAGCGATATCCACATCTATGAGATGGGCCGCCTGTTTCGCGAGATTGAACCTGAGGAGCTGTTGCAAATCGAGCGCGCCGAACGCCCCTACCCAGCGCCTATCCAACAGCATGCCAGTTTTGCCTTGGCTTTTTGGCAGCGCGTGCAGAGTCGCACGCCGTACATCTGGTTTCTGCGCTTCCCGGTGGATGAGCAAGGGTTTCTCAACTTGGGCTGCCGTGACCAGTTTATCGACCAGCTTAAGCAGGCGATGGGGCAACAGCTAGAGCGCCAGCTCACCGAGCAAGAGCAGCAACAGCTCGCCAACACACCCTATATCTTCAAGCCCTCCACCGAGAAGATGGCGCTGTTTCACGCCAGCTACAGCCGTAAATTGGATATGAGCGCCAGCCAAGGCTTTGAGCGGGTGCAGCAATACTTTCAGTCAGGCCGCTTTGAGCAATGGCAAAGCCTGCCACTGCAAGGTTTAGCCGATTTTGTGGTTAGACTCGACAGCAGCGAAATAGAGCAAAGTCTAATGGATGCCCTGCCCCGCCTGCCCGAGCAGATGTTCGAACAACTGGTGGTGTTGCTTGAGCATCAAGCCATCGGTAGCGCCCTCACCCAAGCGCTGGCGGCGCGCTTAACCAGCGAAGCAACGCACAGCAAGCAAGTGTTACTGCTGCGCGCCATGGCCAGCAGCAGCGAGACCGCCGTGGTCGAGCAAGCGCTCGATCAACTGCTTAGCCAAACAGGCTCAGAAGAGCTATTGATTGCAGTGGCCGGGCGCCTTTGGCCAGCCTTACAACAGCCAGCTCGATTAAAGCGTTTTCTGGAACTGCTCAGCGAGCAACATAACCCGGCGCTGTTTTATGCGCTATTTCGCGATCTGGTGGCGCTGCCGGACTTGCGCACTTTTGTGCTGGCAGTGCTGCGCGACAACGCTATCAGCCCGTCGCTCAAGGCCGCCATCCAGCAAATGACGCAACACGTTCAACAACATTAATAGGTATAGCTATGTCTCAGGAACTGGTATTACAGGCGATCAAAAGTCTGGTCGATGATGGGCATCAACCCACCTTGGCGCTGGTCAAATCTCGCCTGGCCAAACGCCTGCCCATGCCAATGGTTATCGAAGGGCTCAATGCCTACAAGCGCAATCCGAAGGTACTCGAGCAGCTGCCCGCCGCAGCCGCCGAGCAACCGGCCAGTGACAGCAACGAGCCTGTTCTAGCGCAGCGCGTCAGCCAGTTAGAAGCTCAACTGGCCGAGATGGTTGAACGTATAAAAAAACTGGAGCAGCAATAGCCGATGTATCAAGTAGAGCTGGTATTTGAGTGTTTTCGTGATACCACCATTAGCGCAGCCGAACGTGCGATCAACCACCTGTTAAACTGTTGGCGCTACAACGGTCAGGTACTGGGGCGAGAGTTACCGCTTATCCTCAATCAGGCCCAATTTGAGTGTCGGCTTATCTGCCCTGAGCAAGAAAGCCTGCATCCGCAGTTTAATAGCCCGCAAGTGAATCAGGCCCTCAGCCAGCTCAGCGATGCCGGCGTGCTACGCCCCAAGCAAAAGGTACTGGGTCGCGATCTCAACTCCGATGACATCGACACCTGTGACACTCGCCCCTGGCAGGTGCTCTATACCAGTTACCTGCAAGCCTGCTCACCGCTGCGCTGTGGCGAACACTTCACCCCGGTCCCGCTGTATCGCATTCCGGCGGTCGCCAATGGCGATCATAAGCAAGTGATTAAATGGCAAGAAGACTGGGCCGCCTGCGACCAGTTGCAGATGAATGGCAGCGTGCTTGAGCACAAAGCGGTGGAGCAATTGGGCTCACCGGGGACCCGCCTGTATCGGCGCGGCTGGGACCTGTGTAAACGCATCGAGTATCTCACCAAGATCCCCACCTACTTATATCTCTACAGGGTGGGAGGCGAAAGCCTCGAGTCGGAGCAGCAGCGCCGTTGCCCAAGTTGTGGCGAACCTTGGCCGCTAAACGAAAGCCAACATGATGTCATCGACTTTAGATGCGATAACTGCCGGCTGGTCTCCAACCTGAGTTGGGATTTTAAGAAGTAAGCTGAAGCTTTTGCAGGAACTCATCCAAGGACGGAGCCAGTACTTCCAGCACGCCTCGCCCAAGCTGTTCCAGCACCACTTCTCCGGTGTTGTTGAGCACCGAGATAACCTGCATCTCATCATCGGTGGAGGCGACAAATACACTCGGCGCCTGTTTTAGGCGCTGTTGCATCAGCAGGTGGCCGATCAGGTTCTCCAGCAAGTATTCAAAGTCCTGCTCGTTCCACACGGTCACCAGCTCCACCCGTTTATCTGCCCATTGCCCGACCACCTCGCCTGCAAAATAGCTTCCGTAGTAGCGCTTAATCTCGGCGCGCAGGGTCAGCTCCAGGGCCGATTCCACCCCAGAGAAATCCCCTACCTGCGGGCGCTTGTGGGCGCGCCAGTGTTGCGGTGTTGCTGCGTCGCTCAATTCGATACAGGGGGAGAGCCATTGCGGGTCATAGTCTTCAAGAGGTTGACTGCTGTTGGAAAGGCGTTCAAAAAACTGTTCAATGGGCCCTAAGGCGTGTTGGAGCATAGTTGCGAATCATTAATCTGTGGTATAACAAGCCTAACTAAATCTGAGCGTTACCACCACGACTATGGCAAATTCTTACGATACCAGCCCTGCCATTCAAGCCTTAAGCTTGGGCAAGAAAAGTGACTACATCAGTCACTACACCCCAGAGTTATTGCAAGCGGTTCCCCGCCAGCTTAATCGCGATGAGTTAAATCTCGACAGCGAGCAAGGCTTGCCCTTTGAAGGCTACGATCTGTGGAATCTCTATGAGCTCTCTTGGCTCAACGCCAAAGGCAAGCCGCAAGTGGCCGTGGCCAGTGTCAGCCTGCCTTGCGAAACACCTAATCTGGTGGAGTCCAAATCGTTTAAGCTCTATCTCAACAGCTTCAACCAAACCAAGGTAGCCAGCGAAACAGAGCTCGAACAGACCCTGAGCAAAGACCTGTCGGCCTGTGCTGGCGGCCCGGTTAGCGTTGAGATTCATGCCATCGACAGCCAGTTTGACGCCTCCCCGATGCCCGGTGAATGCATCGATGAGCTGGATATCGAAGTAGATAACTTCGCGTTTAATCCTGATCTGTTAGACGGCGCAGCGGCAGCGGGTGAGGAAGTAACCGAAACCTTGCACAGCCATTTACTTAAATCCAACTGTCTGGTGACCAATCAGCCAGACTGGGGCAGCATCTTGATTCATTATCAAGGGCAGCAAATCAACCGCGAAGCACTGCTGCGCTACCTGATATCGTTCCGCCAACACAATGAGTTCCACGAGCAATGTGTGGAGCGGGTGTTCTGCGACATCATGCGTTTTTGTCAGCCCGATAAGCTCACCATCTATGCCCGCTACACGCGCCGCGGCGGATTAGACATTAACCCGATGCGTAGCAACGACCCAGACTTTGTTGCCCAACTGGGTAACTGGCGTTTGTTGAGGCAGTAACCCACGTGATAGGTCGCTTAACTCTACTCTTGGCCAGCGTCTCACTGACGCTTTTCGCAGGCAATAGCATCGCCTTTGAATACGGGATACTGCGCGTTCCCAAATCGGTGGAAACGCTGCGCCATGATCTGCTGACTCGCCCACTGCTGTGCTTAGAGAAAATCGAACACGGTCTGGATGCAGCCAGCCAGTTAAGCGGCGACGCCTCATTTTACTCGGTCAAAGTACAGGTTGCGACCCAACAGATCGCCGCCTTGTGTGCCCAGCGCGCCGGCAAGCCGGTACTGGCGGAGCAATACATCGACCACTCGCTAGAGCTGGCGCAAACCCACCAAGCCTACCTGCTTCAGGGCAACTTGATTGCCGCATTGATTGCCGCGCAAGATCCCAACCAGTCGACCCATGCTCAAGAGCATCTCGACGCCGCCACCGAGATGGCGCAAAGCCTCAAGCACTATCCATTGCCCAATCTGCAGTTTCAGATCCAGCGCTTACAAGGGTTGCGCCATATGAGCATGGGGCAGTTCAACGAGGCCAAAAACCACCTGCTACGCGCCAAAGAAGAGGCCTATGCCTCACAAAGTGCCTTCTTCCGTGCCCGCGCCGAAGATTTACTCGGTCGCCTGTCGGTGCGCAATGATCAGCCTGAGCTGGCACTGAGTCACTTCAACGAAGCGCTGAACTTTATTCGCAGCGCCCAATCCGATGCCGAGCGCCTGCTGCTAAGCGAGATCAACGAAGAGGTCGCCGCTATCTACATGCAGCAGCAAGAGACCGATATCGCCCAGCAGTACCAAGAAAACGCCATTGAGCATGCCGAGGCACTGGGCAGCCCTCAGCTGCTCGCTCGGCAAATCGCCACACTGGCGGATATGGCAAGTCACACTAATCAGCAGAATGTTGCCATCGCCCACTTGTTTGTAGCCCGCGACTTTGCCAACCAAGCGCGGCTGTGGGAGATATCTGCCGATATCGAACACCGCTTGGCGCTTAACTATCAGGCGATTAACGACTACACCGCTGCCCTGCTGCATTTCGAAGTGGCCCGCGAGCTCTACCAACGACAGCAACAGCCCGATCTTGAACTCAATGTGCTGCTTGATTTAGGCCTATTGCATATCGCCAACGGCGAAGCGGGTCTTGCGATTTTGCAGCTAGAGCGCGCCGAACAGCTGGCCAACACTATGGGGCTGACGCCCAGCCACACTCGGGTGTTTAAAACACTGGCCGAGGCCTACGAGCAAAACGGCAACTTTGATCTGGCACTGGAGCACTACAAGCTATTCCATCAGCTGAGCTCCCAGTATCAGGAGATCCGCGCCAAATACAGCGACCAGCAGTTCAAGCAGCACTATCAATACATCGAGCAAGCTCATCAGCTCTCAGAGCTGACCCAAGAGAAAGCGGCGCTGCTGCAAAAAACCAGCTTCCAGCAGTTGATCCTCACCCTAAGTGCCGTGCTTATTGTGCTGTTGATCATGCTCTATATCAGCTCGCGTCAACGCAGCATCGCCCAAGGGCATCGCATGCGTAAGCTCAACCACCAGCTCGAGCGCAACCCGGCAACTGGCTACTACCAGCTGCACCACTGCAGCGATCCACTCAATATGCTCAAGCGCTATGCGCAGAACTCCAGCTTGTTTGAGGACCCGGATAACGACTACGTGCTGGCCCTGCTCACCATTGAAGCGATGGAGGCCGAACCACAGCGCGTGCTAGGCCAAGCCAAGCGCCAAGAGCTCTATAAACACCTGATAGAGAAGATCTTACAACCGGACAACAGCAACATCGCGGTTGGCCATCTCACCCATCGCACCTTGCTGATCTGTGCGCCCAAGAACGAACGTGACTGCGCCCAATGGTTTGAATATTGGCAGAGTCAGGCAGAGCTGTTCGCCGTGGAGAATCAACTCAAGGTAGTGCTTATCAGTGGTGGCTGTAATATGCCATTTTTAACTAAAGCTCGAGATGCGATTGACGATATAGAACTGGTAGAAGTCGCTTCTTTGGCCCAAGAAGCTGCCAAGCAGTTGGTGATAAAAAGTGGTCAAAGCGAGTGGCTGGAGCTCAATGCCATGAAAGACTCGCCAGTGGCGTTCTTCGGCAAGGATATTCACCAGGATGTGAAGCAAGCAATATCCAAAGGATTGGTCAAAATTTCGTGTTCTGGTGATAAAAGCAATATTAGTTGGTAAGCTTCAAGAGAGCGACATACAACTCTGTTGACTGCCTGACGGCCATGCTATGCTGTGTAAGCGTTAACTAATTAATTGAACTAACTACAGCATTTTCCATGAGTGACGTCTTGAGTGTTAAAAAGAAACTTGCAACTGTGAGAAACAAATTGGACGCATCAGATACCTCTGCATCAAGTGACATCGGTCAGCAGCTGGAAAAGAAAGCCTCTAGCCAGCTCATCTCATTGCTCTCCCAAGCCTGCCAAGGTATCGACTCCCAGCTCGACGCCCGACTCAAACAACTCAGTGACGACCTCGATAACAGCGCTTCTGTCCGCTTCCAAGGGCGCTATCACGAGTTGGATGGTCTGCTCAAAGGCCACAGCAATACCCTGCGTGACTTATTGGCCCATGGCCACCGCATTGTTAAAAGCTCTGCTGAATCGCTGCAAAAGGTTAACGGCCTGCCCCCACAGCTGCGCCGTAAGCTCAGTGACTTCCTCGATAATGATGGCGCGAGCTCGCAGCTGGAAACCCAGCGCCGTATCGAGCAGCTACTTAACTTCTACCATCAGGCGCTGCTGAACAAGCCCTCTGTGCCCGCGCCGCGCACTGGCGCCATCCTCGAGCAGGAAGTTAAGCCCAAAGAGCGGCTGCTGGACAATCGCCAGCACAAGCGCATCTGTGATGAGCTGCAGCGACTGATTACCGAAATGAATTACGAGGGCGATGTTGGCAGCAAGCTGGCCGAGATCCGCTCGAACCTATTGGTGGGGATCGAGCCCAACGACTTGCCTAGCCTGTGTATCGATACCATCCAGCTGATCATTGAAGGCAACCGCGAAGAGCGCAAGGCTTCGCAAGAGTTCCTGTTCTCGCTAAATGAGAGCTTGGAAGGGGTGCACGACAGCGTGCATCAATCGGTGACCGACGGTAAGCGGGTAATCAGCGAGCGCAAGACCAGCGACAAAGAGATCCGCTCTACCCTGCTGGAAATCGGCGCCGATGTGCGCCAGCAAGAAGACCTGCCCGCACTAAAATCCACGATTTTGCAGCGCCTTAGCCACATCGCCGAGATCTTCAGTCAAAAAGAGCAACTGGAGAATCAGAGTGAACAGTTGATCGAGCGTCTCCAGCAGATGGAGCAACGTCTGCGGGTGGTCAACGAAGAGGCCAACGAGTACAAAAAGCGCCTCTCCGCCCACAAGCACAAGCTGTTTATCGATAGCCTGACTCAGGTCTACAACCGTGCCGCACTGGACGAGCGGATGGAACTCGAGTTCAAACGCTGGAAGCGCTACGGCTACAGCCTGGCGATGGCGATTATCGATATCGACCACTTTAAGTCAATTAACGACCAGTATGGCCATATGGCCGGCGATAAGGCCTTGAAGGTAATTGCCCGCTCGCTGCAAAACAGCCTGCGTGATACCGACTTTTTGGCCCGTTTCGGCGGCGAAGAGTTCGTACTGCTGATGCCTAACACCTCGCCAGACGCGTTAGCAGTACCACTGGATAACCTGCGTCAGCAAATCAAGGCGCTGCCGTTCCGCTTTAAAGACCAGCAGGTGTCTATCACCATCTCCATCGGTGCCACCCTGTTTAAAGATGGTGACAAGCCGCTGGATGCCTTTGAGCGCGCCGACCAAGCCTTGTACGAATCGAAAAACGGCGGCCGCGATCGCCTCAACGTTATTTCTTAATATCACTTGCTCAGGGCCGCTTTATCTAGCGGCCCTGAGCAAGTCCTCTGCGTTATTTCACCTTTCTGATAATCAGCTAACAGATCTCCTCTTCGCTATAGCTATACTGGAAGCCATAAGCATCTCCAGAATGCTGGATATTGCTAAGTTCCCAATAATTCAGACATTACAGCCATCACCACAACATCGGCTGCTATCACTCCGACCGATATAACAACAATGAGGTGAGCATGATTACCCATATAAACCCCGTCGGCAGCATGAATCTGCTATCCCAACTTGAAGTCGAGCAACTGACCAAGCGCGCCGCCAGCGACGTCTATGAACTCTATCGCAACTGCAGCCTGGCGGTGCTCAACTCCGGTAGCCACAGCGACAGTAGTCGCGAGATGCTGGAGCGTTATCAAAACTTCGAAATCAACGTGCTGAGCCGCGAACGTGGCGTAAAGCTGGAGCTAAGCAACGCGCCGGAGCAAGCCTTCGTCGATGGCGAGATCATCTACGGTTTGCAAGAGCACCTGTTCAGCGTACTGCGCGATATTCTGTATGTATCTGGCCAGATGAAGCGCCAGCGCATCGACCTCAGCCAATCCAGCCATATCACCAGCTTGGTATTTGCCATGCTGCGCAATGCTGGAGTCATTCATCCGCGGGTTAACCCCAACTTAGTTGTGTGCTGGGGTGGTCACAGCATTAGTCCAGAGGAATACCAATACACCCGCGAGGTTGGCAGCCAGCTGGGCCTGCGCGAGCTAAACATCTGCACCGGCTGCGGACCGGGTGCCATGGAAGGGCCGATGAAAGGGGCGGCAGTGGGCCACGCCAAGCAGCGGGTGAATGATGGCCGCTACATCGGCCTGACTGAGCCGAGCATCATTGCTGCCGAGCCGCCCAACCCCATCGTTAACGAGTTGGTGATCCTACCCGATATTGAAAAACGCTTAGAGGCCTTTGTTCGCCTTGGTCACGCCATTATCATCTTCCCCGGCGGCGCTGGAACGGCCGAAGAGCTGCTGTATATCCTCGGCATCATGCTCCATCCTGAGAACACCCGACAGCCGCTGCCCATCGTGCTCACCGGCCCCAAATCCAGCGAGGCGTACTTTAAAGCGCTGGATGAATTTATCGGTGCAACTCTGGGGCATCAGGCGCAAAGCCGCTACCAAATCATCATCGGCGATCCAGCCAGTGCCGCGCAGGTGGTGAAGCAGAACATGCCCAAAGTGAAACATTATCGCCAAGCGATTGGCGATGCCTACTCGTTTAACTGGAGCCTAAAGATCGAAGAGGACTTCCAGCACCCCTTCGAGCCCAAGCATGAAGATGTTGCAGCGCTCAACCTGCACAAAGACCAAGCCCCGCAAGAGCTTGCCGCCAACCTGCGGCGGGCCTTCTCTGCGATTGTTGCCGGCAACGTCAAAGAGGAAGGTATCAAGCAAATCGAGCAGCATGGCCCCTTTGTGATTGATGGCGATAAAAAGATAATGAAGCTGCTGGATAAGCTGTTGCAAAGCTTTGTGGATCAGCAGCGGATGAAGCTGCCAGGCTCCCACTACGAGCCTTGCTATCGCATCGCCACCTAATCGACAGCAGAGCGACAAAAACGTGTATCATTAAGGGCTTAGATCCAACGACCCGGAGCCAACGTGCACAAGCATCTGCTGGTGATCGACGCCCTTAATCTGATCCGCCGCATCTTCTCGGTACAACAACGCCAGCTCGATAATCCACAGCAGTTGGTGGTGGCCACCCGCGCTGCGGTCGGCAATGCCGGTCGAGCCATGCTGAAAAACCTCGCTCCCAGCCATGTGATTGCGGTGTTCGATAGCCCCGAGGCCCCTAGCTGGCGCAAACAGCTTCATCCGGAGTACAAGGCCAAGCGCAAACCGATGCCCAGTGAGCTGCAAGCTCACCTGCCGCAGATTCAAGATGAACTACTAGAGATAGGCATTGACTCGGCAGAGTCCGGCCCCAACGAGGCGGACGACTTATGCGCCACCTTGGCGATTAAGGCCGCGCAAGGCGGCTTTAACTGCACCATCGTCTCCACCGACCAAGGCTACTACCCGATTCTTGGGCCACGTATCGCTCAGTATGATTATTTCAAGCGCGAGTACCTGCAGCTCAACGAGCTGGAGGCGAAGTTCGAGCTAGCCCTTGGCCAACTTCCTGATTACTGGGCCTTGGTGGGCAACACCAGCGATGGCGTTACTGGCGTGCCGGGCATTGGTGCGAAGTCAGCCAAAACCTTGCTGCAAACCTACCAAAGCTGTCAGGGCATTCTGGCAGCGTCGGATGAGGACAAACTGGTTAAGAAGGTGCACCAGCATCAAGAGCAGCTGGCACTGGCGCAGCAACTACTGGGGCTGCAAACCGAGCTACAGCTCGGGTTTAACCTCAAACACCTGCGCCTTGGCCAGTAGTCCACGGCATAACTAACCTTTCAAAGTACAAGGAGCCTTAATTATGCAAACCGTCGTGATCACAGGTGCAAACCGTGGGATTGGCCTGGCCCTGACCAGTCACTACCTCCAACAGGGCTGGCAAGTAGTGGCCACCTGCCGCGCCCCACAAAGCGCCCACAAGCTGCATAACCTGGCCCCTCAAGACAAACTGCAGATACTGCCGTTGGATATCACCGATACATCGTCACGCCAACAGTTTGTCGCACAGCTGCATGGCAAACAGATAGATTTACTGATCAACAATGCAGGCGTGTATGGCCCGAAGGGCTACAGCCTCGATGAGCTGGACTTCGACGCCTGGCAGCAGACCATGCAAACCAACCTATTCGGCACCACCGCCCTCACCCTCGATCTACTGCCGCTAATGGCAAACCCGAGCAAGATAGCGGTGATCTCGAGCAAGATGGGAAGCATGGGGGACAACGGCAGCGGTGGTTCATACATCTACCGCTCGTCCAAAGCCGCACTGAACTCGGTGGTGAAAAGCCTGAGTATCGACTTGGCCCCTCAGGGCATCTCGCTGCTATGCCTGCACCCGGGCTGGGTACAAACCGAGATGGGCGGACCTCGCGCATTAATTGATACCCAAACCTCCGCCCAAGGCATGGCTCAGCAAATCGAGCAACTTACCCCGCAAACATCTGGCAGTTTTGTGGATTACTCAGGAAAGGCGGTGCCTTGGTAGTGGCTTGAGTGGTGACGCCGCGCCAAGCTACGCGGCGTTAACAACATCTATCCGCTGAGCGTTACTCCTTACCCACGCCATGTAATATCATCAAGCGCGCCTCCCCAGACCACGCCTTAAACTTGGCAAGGTAGATGTCCCCGTTCTCTCCCATCAAGTTATTGCCGGAATAGACATCATCGGGCAAGCTCGCAACCCGGGTTACCTCAGCGCTTTCGATATCGTAGCGGAACAAGTCGCTATGTTTGCCCGCTGGCAACGCGTAGATGGCCCTCTCATCTTGGGAAAGAATGATGTCGTAGAGGAAATGAGCACGCAGGCTCTCTCCTACCTCTGCGCTGGCTACAATCACATCGCCAAGGTCACTGACCTTGCCACTGGCGGTGTCCAACGCGAACAACCCGCCATTTACGGTCGAGATATAGATGGTATCGCCTGCTTTGGTATGGGCTTGGCCGGCCCAAAAGCCGTTATTAAACTGTTGGTCGGTCTCGCTCAGCGTCCCGCTTTTGGTGTCATAGACCCACATATTGAAGCGCTGGTTGCGCTCCTCGGTACGTTCAGTGCCGCGGTACAAATAGACCTTGCCGTGCTTATCGACAATCACCTCTCTACTAAGCGGGTTACCCAACTGCCACGGGATGCCCTCAACGATACGAGGCTCATTGAGCTGGTTGATATCGAGAAACACCATGTTGTAGTGGGGATGGCTTATGCCGACCAGCTGCTTTGACGGCGCATCATAAGCGAGTCCGACAATCCCTTCATGCTCAAGCACCACGCCACCGGACATCACGGCACTAACATCACGGAACACGCCTGTCTCCATGTCGTATTCATAGAGGTGGGCGCCGCGATAGTTAGGCAGTTCATCGATCTCGCGCTTGAAATCATGGAAGCTCTGGGAGGCCATATACATCTTGCTACCCACTTGAACGATCTCGGTGTGTCCTTTAGGAATGGCCTCACCCGGCAGCAGATTGCCCGCTTGCTGGGAGGCCATCATCATGCTGCCAATAAGACGGCGCTGCTCGGTGTGAGGGTCATAGGAGTATGTGACAAAGTCTTCGAGCCCATCGCTACGCAAACTGGTCCAGCCGATGTAGATGCGCCCTCGGTCATCCATGCCCATGCCATTCCATGACTGATTAAGCTGGTAGCCCGCTGGCGCAATATCGTCGAAGCTAATGTAGCTGTACTCAAGGCCGCTTTCAGTGACGTAGCGTTGGATGTAATCTGCTGAATCACTGCCCGCCCCGGCAAAACTACTTAAAGGGGCACACAGCCCTACTGAGAACCAAAACAAGTACCACGTCTTACTCATCTACCACTCCTTAGACACCTTGATCGAGCAACCTCGCTTGTTCTAGGTGTTCAATGATAGCGACTGAGTAAAAACAGGTGAACCAATTACCTATATAAATAAAGCATTCATCACTAAATATTTCTAACGCTACGTGGAGTTGAACAACTACGCTGTTCAGCCGACATTCGCTTATGAGCCTTTGTTGGCCAGCCAAACAATGCCGAGCACACCGGCGAGATAAAGAGAGTAAACAACGATTAAACTGGTCATCCTTGCACCATTAGAGGAGTGTTTTACCACAAGGTAAACTAACGAGATGGATAGGCTAGATCCAGTTTGTGACCAGTTAATGACAAGCCCCGCTAACGCTACCTCCGAACATCATTTTGCTTGCGCCACGCAGGGTTCGGGGCGACCTAAGCCGTAGCCTTGCGCATAATCCACCCCAATCTCCCTGAGGATGGCTTCAATCTCTTGGTTCTCGACAAACTCAGCAGTGGTCTGCATATTCATGAGCCTAGCGATGGCATGAATCGATTCGACAATCGCCCGATCAGAGGGCTCAGTGACGATGTTGCGTACTAGCGAGCCATCAATCTTCAGATAGTCGACCGGTAGCTGTTTGAGGTAGCCAAACGATGAGGTGCCACTGCCAAAATCATCCAGCGCAAAGCGAATACCTAGTTTCTTCATCTGACCGATAAACGATAAGGCCTTAGAGATATGCGAGATTGCTGCTGTTTCGGTGATCTCAAAGCAGATGTTCGCTGGATTTACCCCCGATTGGGCGAGCAGATCGCGTACCTCTTCCACCAAATCCTCGTTGGTTAAACTGATACCAGAGAGGTTGATCGACACGACGGTATTGCCGTCGGGGAAGAAGTTGAAGTAGTTCTCAAACACCGATTTGAGCACCCACTTGTCGATAAGCTTGATCACCCCATGCTTCTCTGCTGCCGGCACAAACACCGCCGGAGACACTTCAGTGCCATGCTCATCGCGATAACGCAGCAGGATCTCACAACGCGCTTGGCCGGCTCCCCGCTCCTGCAGCGGCACAATCACCTGCTTGGCCAGATAGAACTTGCCCTGCTGCAGCGCCTGTCCGATGTTGGCGATGTAGCCCATCTGTAGTTGATCGTTGTACAGTTCATCGTTATCGGGATCGGCCAGATACACCTGCTCACGCCCGCGCTCCTTGGCCTTGTAACAGCTGAGGTCGGCCTTGCTCAGTAGCTCGGTCTCATTGAGCTGGCTGCTCACCTGCACCATGCCGATGCTCACTCCCACATCGAAATGGCGCTGCTGCCACTGGAACTTGTAATCACCAACCCGCTTAACGATCAACTCACAGCAGGCCATGGCCTGCTTAGCATCCTTACCGATTTGCAGCAGGCCAAACTCATCCCCGCCCAAACGCCCCAGCACGTCAGCATCTGTAACACAGCCTTTAATTACGGTTGCGACCTCCGCCAACATGGCATCGCCAATCAGATGGCCAACGGTATCGTTCACCAGCTTGAAACGATCCAGGTCCAGGAAGCAGACAAAGGCATGGTCGCCCTCGTTGAACTGCTGATTAACATAGTCGGCCAGCTTCTCATTGAAGAAGTTACGGTTAAACAAGCCGGTCAGTGAGTCAAAGTTCGCCTGATAAGCGACTTTCTCCGAAAGCAGATACTCTTGGGTAATCTCCTTGGTAATGCCGCGGAAGCCCTTATATTCGCGGCTGCTGTTGAACACCGGCTTGCCCACCAAGGTGTAGATCCGCAGGTCATTCTCATCGAAGCGCACCTTAAACAGCAGGTGATGAAAAGCACTGTGGTGGGCCAAGTGATGCTCCAAACGGCGCAGCGGGAAATCGACCGAGGAGCGCCCCTTCACCAACTCACTGAAGGTCTTGCCGAGGATTGAATCCACCGTGAGGCCAAAGGGCTGGCGAGTATCCCCCGATATGTACGAGAAACGATTATCAATCGAGGTCTCCCAAAAGATATTGGCGCCGGCAAGCGCCAAGTCTCGGTAGCGATGCTCGTTCTCCACCAAGATCTTTCGGTTACGGTTACCACGACGGATGATCTCTATCAGCAAGATGATGACCACCACCGCCACCACAAACACCGTAGAGACCAGCCACACCATCAGTCGGTATTTCTGGTAGAAACTGGGCTCTTGATTGAGCAGCACCACATCGCCCGGGAGCTTGTCGACATTCAGGCGATGAGTCCCCAGCTTGAGCGCATCGAAATACCAAATGCTCTCCACCAAAGTAATCGGCTCAATGCTGTCTACCGGATCGCCATGGAGGATACGATTGATTAAGCCAGAAGCCTGCTTGGCATGCTCAACACCGCTTAGCTCGTGCGCCCCCACTGCGCCATGATCGATGGTGGTAATCGCGATGGTAAATAAAGGATTGGGTATCCACTTATAGAGCAGCTCAACCCCGCCATTCCAGCTGATCAGCGCATTGTTGCGCTCAGAAGCAACCAGCTGGCCTATCAGAAACACAGGAACATGCGAGTCAACCTCACTAAAGCTCTTTATCACCTCGTCATCGCGCAGATCTTCAAATACGATTAACTCAGAAGGCCCTCCATCAGCTTCCTGCGCTTGCAAGATCTTCGAGAGGTTGGCGCGACCCGTAGAAGAGCTGTCCGACACTACCACTAAGCGGTCAGAGCCACTTATGCGGCTGATATCAATGGCGGTCTGGGTTAGATCGCGATTTTCAAACACCCCGGTCATACCCGGAGTATCAATCACCGCTTGGTCGACTTTATTGATCCCCAGATACACCAGCGGCACCTCGGGGAAAAAATCGGCGCGATGTTGTTTGATAAGGTTGAATGCTGGGTCATCGGAGACAACGATCACCTCTAAATCCAGTAAACGGTATTTTTGCTTGAGGTAATCGAGAAAGACTTGGCGATACTCACCGCCGGGGTAGCGTTTAGCATCCAGATATTCATGGTGGATCTGCGTATCTTCATCCATCGATAAGGCTTCATCAAAGCCCTGCTTAAGAAAACGCGTCCAACCATGTTCACTATGGTAGGAGTGGATCAGCAGTACACTGTGATCAGCAAAAACCGGAAAGCTGGTTATGGTAAGCAGCACCAATAAACGCAGCCAATAAGCAAAACACCGAGGGAACATCCCGCCACCGAACAAACCTATGCAAGTGACAAGTATTGGGCGGCCAATTCGCATTTCGCAAACATAGCATTGATATTTTTGACTTAAAGCGTATCAACTGAAGGATTTTTCACCATTTGTCAGTCATTGCTTTTTTAACGAGCCCTCAACGACAAACATCACCATCAAGTTGCTGGGTTAACCATTTGATGGTGAGTCATCTAACTGGGGACTCTGGTTGCCTGAACACCTTACCCCCCCAAAGTTCAACTCTTCCTGAATGCACCGTTCGGCAATCCAGTGTGTGTTGTCACGAACAAAGACTTCAACGTTAGCGTACTGAGCTCCCTCAAAGAATTTAACGTGATGCAGCACCTCACCCTCAGCGGTAGTTTGTCGTCGCATCAATCGACCATGGTTGTTACCGTTAGCATCAAGTTGCTCAAAGTAGCTAACACGACCTTGTATCAACTTGACCTCTAGGGTGCTGCCATCATTTGCTCGCTCGGAGTAAGCACTGAGCATCCCCCCGTTGTACTGCCACAAAGATAGCCGCGCTCCTCTTTTATAAAGAGCTTGGTAAGTCAGATAGCCCTCTGAGTCGTAGACTCTCGCGACTCCATCAAACCCTTTGGGTATATCAGCTAACGCATTGAAATGACGAACATCTCCAGATGCTACCGTAAAGTCCAACCAGTGGGTTTCCAACGGTATCACTCGTTGTAAGATATTCAAGTCGCGTAGATCGACACCATGAAGGTAGTTTGCTGGGCCATTGCTTGGAAGCAGTTCACACCCAGAAGCACAGCGGAAGCGCATAGCAGCACCTTGCAGCACGCCATTTTGGTAATCTACCACCGAGTAGCGGGCGTCATTATCCAGCAAGGCTATTTGCCTTCCATGAAGCAGGCCCCCCCTGTCATGCTGGCTGCACAACTGTAGAGTTCCCTTAGTAAAGGTACAAGATCGCAGGTTACCATTGGTTAAGCGGCGTTGCAGTTCGATCAGGATCCCATTCTCATCGTAGTCCCAACGCGACACTAGCTGCCCATCTACCACTTCTCCACGGTAGTAGTAGCCATTCTTCGCTTGATGGCGAATCCAGCCACTATAATCAGTCGTTATCTCACTGTGCTGAACATCAAAATCAAAGTTTTCAGGAAGCACCAACGCATCAGCACCTAGCTGTGACCGTTCTGGAATAGTCACCAGCTCAGGAATCAACAAACGCAATACCTCATCTGAGCCTGGATTAGCACCAAAGTAAAACGACCAGTCCGAACTAAAATACTCTCCGTTATGTTCATCCCATAGACGCAGATCACCATGTAGCACACCGTGTACATAATCACCCTCATAGCCAGACATGCCGCCTATCGCCTCAAAAAAGCTGTAACCATTTCGGAGCCCGGTTGCATCAAGGCGCTGATCAATTAGCTTTCGGCCCCCATGTTGAGTGTCGGTACGGTGCCTCAACGCACCATCTTTATACCAGTCAAGTCGAGCATACTCGTCTGTGTAGGTATTCACCCAGCCAGTTATAGGAGCAACATATCCCTCCTCCAGACCTCTTTTTTTTACCAATAGTCCTTTATAAAACTCTAACTCTGAAGGCTGATACTGACTGGTACACCCCGTAAGTAACCCAAGTAAAAGCAATGAGGGAGCAAACTTTCCAATCAGAGCATGAGGGAGAGGGCCCAAAAAGGGGCTGGACATAAACCGCATTCCTAACTTTACTGCATGAATTATAAAGCTTTCTACCTTGGGGTGAGCAGTATGTCAATTGTTGGTTATAACGCTTTAGAAACCTAGACACGTGGGCATTAGCCAGCATAAGACCTTATTTCGTTTTTATGCATGCAGATACAACAAGGGCTGCCAACGCAGCCCTTGTTCAGTTGAGTTCGCGCTTAATCGCGCAGCTCTTTGCGCAAGATTTTACCCACATTCGACTTTGGCAGCTCATCGCGGAACTCGTACAACTTCGGTACCTTGTAACCGGTCAGGTGCTTCTTACAGTGGGCTTTTAGCTCGGCTTCGGTCATATCCGCCTTGGTGGTAACGAACAGCTTCACGCGCTCGCCTGCCACCTCATCGGCTACACCCACGGCTGCGGCTTCGATGACCTTCGGATGCAAGGTGGCCACTTCTTCAATCTCGCTAGGGAACACGTTAAAGCCCGACACCAGGATCATATCTTTCTTACGGTCTTCGATATTGAAGTAACCGCGCTGGTCCATACGGCAGATATCTCCGGTAGCAATCCAGCCATCGGCAGACATAATCGCGTCGGTTTCGGCTTGGTTGTTCCAGTAGCCCAGCATCACCTGCGGGCCTTTCACCTGTAGCTCACCGGCTTCACCCACTGGCAATACGCCGCCATTCTCACCCACTACGCGCATCTCGGTGCTCGGCATAGGTACGCCGATGGTCGGCTCGAAGGTTTGGGTGGTGTGGATGTTGGCCGCAACCACTGGCGAGCACTCAGTCAGGCCATAGCCCTCTACAATCGGCATGCCGGTCACTTCCTGCCACTTCTCCGCAACGTGCTGCTGGGTCGCCATACCACCGGCGATGGTGAAGCGAGCGCGGCTAAAGTCGAGGGCACAGAAGCCTTTATGGTTAAGCAGACCATTGAACAGGGTGTTCAGGCCAAAAATCATGGTGAAGGGGTATTTCGCCAAGTCGCTAACAAAGCCGTCTAGGTCGCGCGGGTTAGTAATCAGCAGGTTGTTACCACCCAGGAACATAATCATCATCATGCTCACGGTGTTAGCGAAGATATGGTATAGCGGCAGCGGCGTTACGGCATGCTCTTTATCATGCAGGGTGCGCGGGCCGAAGTGAGCGAACACTTGCAGTACGTTAGCCACTACGTTGCGATGGGTCAGCATGGCGCCTTTGGCCACACCGGTGGTACCGCCGGTGTATTGCAAGTAGGCCAAATCGTCGCCTTTAAGCTCGGGGCGACGGTACTCCAGCTTCTTACCTTCGGTGATGGCGCGGCGCAGCGAGATGGCGCCCGGCAGATTGTACTTCGGCACCATCTTCTTCACATACTTCACCACAAAGTTCACCAAAGTGCGCTTATGCGGCGCCAGTGAATCACCGATATGGGTGAGGATGATATGGCGTACCGAAGTCTCGTCGATCACCTGTTGCAGGCTGTTACCAAAGTTGGTCACTGCCACAATCGCGGTTGCACCAGAGTCGCGCAGTTGGTGCTTAAGCTCGCGCGGGGTATACAGCGGGTTAACGTTAACCACCACCAGGCCGGCTCGAATCGCGCCAAACAGCGCAATCGGGTACTGCAGCAGGTTAGGCATCATCAGGGCGATGCGCTCGCCGGGCTTCATGCGTAGGTAGTTTTGCAGGTAAGCGGCGAAGGCGCGGCTTTGCTGCTCTAAGTCTTGGTAGGACAGCTCGTGGCCCATGTTCACAAAGGCCGATTTAGCACCATGACGGGAACAACTGTCTTCAAACAGATCCATGATGCTGGGAAACTGCTCCGCATCAATAAACTCTGGGACATCTGCCGGATAGCTATCCAGCCAAGGTTTGTTCGACTTGTTCATAGTGTTAGCTGCCTACTTTGCCGCGGTATCCAAGGCTAAGTGCCCTGAATACCACATTTTTATTAGTGAATCCGAGCTAAAAACTCTGCCCGGTGGTGAACGGCCGAAAGATTATCCTAACCGACCATCGAAAGTCAGTAGCCCATTTCAAAGTTTTGTCCGCTCGGACAAATTACATGCAACTTTTTGCCAAAAACGCTGCTTTTTCACGCAATTCGCGATCTGGTTGGAGGAGTTAAACAACCTTCACAGTAGCGCTTCAAGGCAGGCGGGCTCTGGGCTTACACGTGTTCGCCGAATAAAAGTCGGCCGCCAAATCATGTGAACTTAACGATAGCGCAACACTTTGACGGAAAGCGGTCAGTGCTTGAGGTAATCGCTTCTGTTGCAGATAAAACAATGCCACCCGCAGGTGGCATTAATTAACACTCAATAGAGAGTTAGCAGCTACGAAGCAAACAGCTAACCTGATGCTCCTCGCCACCAGCCAGCTCCGGCTTATGCTGCGCGCATTGCGCTTGCGCCAAGGGGCAGCGAGTGCGGAACACACAACCCGAGGGCGGGTTGATCGGTGATGGTAGCTCCCCTTCCAGCAGCTGGATGGTTTTGCTTTGCTCAATATCCGGGTCGGGGATCGGCACTGCCGATAGCAAGGCCTCGGTGTAAGGGTGAGTCGGCTTGGCAAACAGCGCTTCACTGCTGGCCAGCTCCACCGCATTACCTAGGTACATTACCAACACCCGATCGGAGATATGCTTCACTACCGACAGGTCGTGGGCAATAAAGATAAGGCTTAGCCCCATCTCGCGCTGTAGCTCTTTGAGTAGGTTCACCACCTGCGCCTGAATCGACACATCCAGCGCCGAAACCGGCTCATCACAAATCACCAACTTAGGTTCGAGAATCAAGGCCCGGGCAATCCCGATACGCTGACACTGTCCCCCCGAGAACTCGTGCGGATAGCGGTTGATTACGTTGGGCAGCAGGCCGACTTTAATCATCATCGCCTGCACCCGCTGTTTGACCTCATCACGGCCCAGCTGTGGGTAGAAGGTACGCAGCGGCTCGGCAATAATGTCGCCGATGGTCATGCGCGGGTTTAGCGAGGCCAGCGGGTCCTGGAAAATCATCTGGATCTCTTTGCGCTTCTCGCGCAGCGAGCCCTTATCCAGCTCGGTGAGATCTTGCCCCAGCCAAACCACCTTACCGGCTTCGCTGGGCACCAGACCAATCACCGCGCGGGCAAAGGTCGACTTACCACAGCCCGACTCCCCCACTACGCCAAGGGTTTCGCCCTCAAATAACTTGAGCGATACCCCATCCACTGCTTTTAGCAGCTTAGGCTTGGCCCATGGCAGGCCTTTGCTATCTTTGATCTTGAAGTGAACCTGCAGGTCCTGCACATCCAATAACAGTTTTTGCTCAGCCATTATTGTCCTCCTGCCTGACCGCTCTGGGCTAGGCTCTGATCAAGATAATAGTCTGAGTGGCAGGCTCGCTTACGGCCCTTGGCAAAGTCTTGCAACACTGGCGCCTCACTCAAGCATCGCTCGGAGGCGCGCTGGCAACGCTGGCAGAACGGACAGCCCGCCGGCAAGCTCAACAGATTCGGTGGATTGCCCGGAATGGTCGGTAACACCTCACCCACAGTATCCAGGCGTGGTATCGCCTGTAGCAGCCCTTCAGTGTATGGGTGGCTTGGCTGGTAGAACAGTTCGCGGGCAGTACCGTACTCCATGGTGCGACCGGCGTACATCACCAGCACCTTGTCGCAGATCCCAGCCACCACGCCAAGGTCGTGAGTAATCATAATAATGGCGGTGTTGAACTCGCGCTTCAGCTCGTTCAGCAGCTCCATGATCTGCGCCTGCACCGTCACATCCAGCGCGGTGGTTGGCTCATCGGCAATCAACAGCTGCGGGCGGCACAACAGCGCCATGGCAATCATCACCCGCTGACGCATCCCGCCGGAGAACTCGTGCGGATACATCTCCATGCGCTTTTTCGCTTCTGGCATCTTCACCGCATCCAGCATATCAATTGATGCTTGGTAGGCATCGCTCGAGCTCATGCCTTTGTGCAGCTTTAATACCTCGATAAGCTGGTCGCCCACCTTCATATAAGGATTGAGCGAGGTCATAGGGTCCTGGAAGATCATCGCAATCTTCTCGGCGCGAATGCGGTTAAGCTTAGCCTCCGGCAGATTCAAGATGCTCTCACCGTTAAACAGCGCCTGTCCGCTGGTTTGGCCGTTCTTGGCCAGCAGCCCCATCAAGGCAAAGGCGGTTTGGCTCTTGCCCGAGCCTGACTCGCCCACAATGCCCAAGGTTTCCCCGGCTTGCAGCGAGAAGTTCAAATCGTTAACTGCGGTGACCACGCCATCGGGAGTGGTAAATTCAACCCGCAGATCTTGTACATCGAGTAGTTTCATCCTTCCTCCTAGCGATCTTTCGGGTCGAGCGCATCACGCAGGCCATCGCCCACATAGTTAAAGCAGAACAGTGTGGTCACCATAAAGGCGGCCGGAAACAGTAACTGCCAAATGGCGATCTCCATGGTTTGCGAACCGTCTTGCAGTAGCGCGCCCCACGAGGTGCTCGGCTCCTGTACCCCAAGCCCCAAGAAGCTTAAGAAGGATTCGGTAAGGATCATCTGCGGCACCAGCAGTGTGGCGTATACCACCACAATGCCCAGCACGTTAGGGATAATATGGCGAGTGATAATCCGCCCTTTACTCACGCCACACACCTCAGCGGCCTCGATAAACTCTTTGTTTTTCAGGCTTAAGGTCTGGCCGCGCACAATCCGCGCCATATCCAGCCACGACACCGCACCAATGGCGATAAACACCAGCACGATGTTTCGACCAAAGAAGGTCACCAGCAGAATCACGAAGAACATAAATGGGATGCCGTAGAGGATTTCCAGCAGACGCATCATCACCCTATCAACGGTGCCGCCCAAAAAGCCCGAGGTCGCGCCGTATAAAGTGCCGAGCAACACCGCCACAAAGGCACCGGCCACACCCACACCGAGTGAGACCCGGCCACCGAGCAAGGTACGCACGTACATATCGCGCCCTAGCGAGTCGGTACCAAAGTAATGGCCAGAGGCAATCGAGGGGCCGCTGTGCATCGCCGACCAATCGGTCTGATCGAAGGCGTACTGGCTGATATAGCCGCCAAACAGCACCAACAAAGTAATCACGGTGAGAATTGCCAGAGACGCCATCGCCGCGCGGTTGCGGAAAAAGCGCATGCGCGCGTCTTGCCACAGGCTGCGGCCTTCTACTTCCAATTGTTCGGCCAGCGCATCCATGGTTTCGCTATTAAGTTTTCTATCTAACATTGCAACTCCTAATAGCGGATTTTCGGGTCGATAAAGGCATAAACAATATCGACGATGGCGTTAAACAAGATGGTAAAGCTGCCAATCAAGATGGTCAGGCCCAGCACCAGCGAGTAATCGCGGTTTAGCGCGCCATTCACGAACAAGCGCCCCAGACCGGGCAGGCCAAAGATGGTCTCAATCACCACCGAGCCGGTGATAATCCCCACAAAGGCCGGGCCCATGTAGGAGACCACCGGCAGCATTGCCGGGCGCAGTGCGTGCTTGAGCACGATATGGCGAAACGGCAGTCCCTTAGCCTTGGCGGTGCGGATAAAGTTGGAGTTCATCACCTCAATCATCGAGCCGCGCATAATCCGGGCGAATGAGGCCACATACAACAGCGACATGCCAAGCATCGGCAAAATGATGAAGCGGAGCTGACCGCCATTCCAGCCACCCGCGGGCAGCCATTTCAGCTGAATCGAGAAGATATACACCAAGGTCGGTGCCAGCACGAAGGAAGGCATCACCACCCCGGCCATCGCGGTGGACATAATGCTGTAGTCAATCCAGGTGTTCTGCTTCAAGGCGGCAATGGTGCCTACGCTCACGCCCATCACTACAGTGAAGGCAAAGGCGAACAGGCCAATCTTGGCGGAAACCGGCAGCGCTTGGGCAACCAGTTCGTTCACCGTGTAATCCTTGTACTTAAACGAGGGGCCTAAATCGCCCTGTAACAAACCACCTAAATACGAGAAGTACTGCTCATGCACTGGTTTATCCAGGCCGTATTTCGCCTCGATGTTGGCCAACACTTCAGGTGGGAGTGAGCGCTCACTGGAAAATGGGCTTCCCGGTGCAAAGCGCATCATAAAGAAGGTAATGGTGATTAACACCAACAGAGTCGGGATCGCTTCCAAACTCCGTTTCAGAATAAATTTAAACATAGTGAATCCGTTCGAGCTGCCCCACCTGACAGCTAGCCGCTACCGGCTACCACGCTGTGTCGGTGGGGCGAGTTGGGAATATTCCCGTGCTCTTAGTTGTTACTCAAGAATATACAGATCTTTGGTGTACAGTTTGTCTTCTGCGTTATTCATCGGGTAACCACCCACTTTCGGGTTCACCAGACGGGCATTTACATAGTGGTAAATTGGCGCCAATGGCATATCGGCAGCCAGCTGGGCTTCCGCCTGACGGTACAAGTCGCTGCGCTCAGCATCGCTGGTTGCACGCATCGCCTGCTCCATAAAGCTGTCGTAGGCATCGCTGTAGTAGAACTGGTCGTTGTTACCGTTGTTGCTCTGCATCAGCGACAAGAAGGTAGACGCTTCGTTGTAGTCGCCACACCAACCGGCGCGGGTCACATCGTAGTTACCGTTGCGGCGGTTATCCAGGAAGGTCTTCCACTCTTGGTTTTCCAGGCTGGCTTCTACACCCAGAGTCTGCTTCCACATAGAGGCAATCGCGATGGCCACTTTCTTGTGGTTCTCTGAGGTGTTGTACAGCAGGGTAAACTCAAGCGGGTGGCTCTCATCGAAGCCAGCTTCTTTAAGCAGCGCCATAGCGCGGGCGTTACGCTCTTCTTGGCTCAAGGTCGCGTACTCAGGGGTATCCACCTGCAGGCCAGCCACTTTCTGGTGGGCAAAGTTGTAAGCGGGGTACTCGCCCTTACCGACGATGAAGTTGGCCACGGCGTCGCGGTCGATGGCGTAAGACAGCGCTTGGCGAACACGCACATCGTCAAACGGTGGCTTCTTGGTGTTAAAGCCGTAGTAGTAAGAACACAGGTATGGGGTCACTTTGAGTGACTCAGGCTGGTCTTTCTTAATACGGTCGAAGTGTTCGTTGGCCATCTCGTAAGTCAGGTCAACCTCACCCGCCAGGAAGCGGTTCATATCGGTGACTTGGTTTTCGATTGGCAGGAAGGTCACCTTGTCGATGGTGGTATCGGCGTTATCCCAGTACTGGTCGTTACGCTCCATCACGATCTTTTCGTTAACCACCCACTCGCTCATCTTGTAAGCGCCATTGCCCACGAAGTTTGCAGGCTGGGTCCACTTGTCGCCGTGGGCCTCAACGGTGGCGCGGTGCACTGGCTTCAAGGTGGTGTGCGCAGACATTTGAATGAAGTATGGCAGCGGCAGCTCAAGCTCGATTTGCAGGGTTTGCGCATCCAGTGCTTTCACGCCTAGCTCGTCGGCAGGCATCTCACCGGCGATAATCTGTGCGGCATTCTTCATACCGGTCATCTCCAAGTACCAGCTGTAAGGGCCAGCAGTGGCAGGATCAACCGCGCGCTTAAAGCTATACACGAAATCTTCAGCGGTTACCGGGTCGCCGTTCGACCAGCGAGCGTCTTCACGTAGCTTGAATACGAAGGTTTGGTTGTCTTCGGTTTCCCACGACTCGGCTACACCCGGTACGATGTTGCCATCGCCATCTTGGTTAACCAGACCTTCTAGCAGGTCACGGATCAGGTGAGACTCTGGTACACCTTCGGTTTTGTGCGGGTCGAGGGAAGCCGGCTCGGTGCCGTTACCACGCACCAGCTCTTGTACCGCGGCCAAAGTGGGTTCACCACTGGCAGGCGCTGCTGCTTGACTGGCTTCAGGTTGGCTGGCTTGCTCACAAGCGGTTAAGCCGAGGGTCGCCACAACGGCGAGACTAAGAAGAGACTTTGCGGTCTTCATTGAGATATGCGCTCCATGTTTTCACTCACCGGCACTGGCTGGCGAGTGGGGTCCTATATATGTGTTTTGCGCCTTTGGCGGGGGTATCTACCGACAAACACCCTAATAGCCGTCAAATGCGTCAAATCCCTTTCACTTTGACATGATCTGTCACTGATAGACAAGTAATAAAACAACACATTAAGCTAATTACGGCCGATTTTGCAGCCCTTTATTTAGGCAAAACGGTTACTTAGCAACACCTCATACTAGTATGAAACATCACCTCCACTTTTGACCGGACGCAAATTGATAGCACAAAGTTAACATCTGCCGTGAGGTATTAACCGTTTGAGTTTACTCACCTGTAAGGCTGGCCGCCGCACTCTCTGTTACTTAAAAGTGTCCAATCGCTTAACATCGACGACCACCACGACTATACCCAATGCACGTTCGCGTTAGTGACCCACTTTGTTTTCATCGATCGACAGCGAGTAAAGCGAATGACACAGTCTGCATTTAGCATGTTCAGATAACGCTACCAACGCTGACCGAATTTGCTGGAAGTTATTGCTTAAGCGACTATTTTTAGGTCTAAAATCTTTCTCAGAGAGGACACGTATACCTACTAAGGCCGTATGGATTCTCAAACGGTTTGTAGGAAAAATGTTAGCGGAGACTGAAAGCCAAAAAGAAAACAAATTGCTCAATACGGTTATAAAATTACATATTTTGCTCATAATCGCCTGAACAATGTCTGCGCAGTCAGCCAAAAATGTTGCTTTTTTACATTTGTGCTTCTGTTACATGTGATCGAGATCAATTTATCAGTTTTTTGACCTCTCTATAATCTCTGCTGTGAAAGGGAATAAGTAAGGCATCCGCCACTTTGCATAGATGAGCCGTCAAAAACGCCCGTGCGAAGGATGTTTAACTTATTCGCTTTAACATTAATGAGGAGAAAAAAATGCCTGTAGGTACTATCGAAGAGCTTGATGCTCTCGTTGCCCGCGTCAAAGCCGCACAAAAAGAGTTTGCGTCATACAGCCAAGAGCAAGTTGACAAGATCTTCCGTGCAGCATCGCTAGCGGCGTCTACTGCGCGTATTGAACTGGCCCGTATGGCTGCCGAAGAATCTGGCATGGGCATCATGGAAGACAAAGTGATTAAAAACCACTTCGCTTCTGAGTTCATCTACAACAAATACAAAGACGAACTAACCTGTGGCGTTATCGAGCGTAACGACGAAGGCGGTACTATTACTATCGCTGAGCCAGTAGGTATCGTTTGTGCAATCGTTCCAACCACTAACCCAACCTCAACCGCTATCTTTAAAGCGCTTATCTCGCTGAAGACTCGTAACGGTTGTATCTTCTCGCCACACCCACGTGCTAAGAATGCTACCAACTTCGCTGCCAAGTTAGTCCTTGACGCCGCAGTTGCCGCCGGTGCTCCAAAAGACATCATCGGTTGGATTGACACGCCTTCAGTTGAGCTGTCAAACGCATTGATGAAGCACGACGACATCGCTCTGATCCTGGCCACCGGTGGCCCAGGCATGGTGAAAGCAGCTTACTCGTCTGGTAAGCCAGCAATCGGTGTAGGCGCGGGTAACACTCCAGTAGTTATCGACGAAACTGCCGACATCAAACGTGCTGTTTCTTCAATCCTGATGTCTAAAACCTTCGATAACGGCGTTATCTGTGCATCTGAGCAGGCCGCCATCATCGTTGAGTCAGTATACGACGAGACCATCGAGCGCTTCGCTAAGTATGGCGCTGCGGTACTGAGCAAAGCCGACGCCGACAAGGTACGTAAAGTACTGATGATCAACGGCGCGCTTAACGCCAAGATCGTAGGTCAACCTGCTTACAAGATTGCAGAACTGGCTGGCGTAACCGTACCTAAAGCGACCAAGATCCTGATCGGTGAAGGTCTGGAAGCATCTTACGACGACGAGTTCTCTCACGAGAAACTGTCTCCGACTCTGGGTGTGTACAAAGCCAAAGACTTCAAAGACGCAGTTCGCCAAGCGGGCATCGTGCTAGACATCGGCGGTGTAGGCCACACTTCAGTACTCTACACTGACCAAGACGCTAACGCAGACCGTATCGCTTACTTCGGCGACAAGATGAAGACTGCACGTATCCTGTGTAACACCCCTTCATCTCACGGTGGTATCGGTGACCTGTACAACTTCGAACTTGCACCTTCTCTGACCCTGGGCTGTGGCTCTTGGGGCGGTAACGCAATTTCTGAAAACGTGGGTCCAAAACACCTGATTAACAAGAAAATTGTTGCGAAGCGAGCTGAGAACATGCTGTGGCATAAACTACCTAAGTCAATCTACTTCCGTCGTGGCTCTCTGCCAGTAGCGATGGACGACCTGGACGGCAAGAAGCGTGCGATGATCGTTACCGATAACTTCTTGTTCAACAACGGTTACATCGATGACCTGCGTGCCATCTTGAAAGAGAAAGGCATGGAAGTGGAAGTATTCCACGACGTAGAAGCTGATCCAACTCTGAGCATCGTAGAGAAAGGCGCCCAGGCTTGTCACAACTACCAGCCTGACGTGATTCTGGCTGTAGGTGGTGGTTCGCCAATGGATGCTGCGAAGATCATGTGGGTAATGTACGAGCACCCAGAAACTGACTTCGCTGACCTGTCTATGCGCTTTATGGACATCCGTAAGCGTATCTACAAGTTCCCTAAAATGGGCAGCAAAGCTGAGCTGGTATGTATCACTACCACTTCAGGTACTGGTTCAGAGGTAACTCCTTTCGCGGTTGTAACCGACGACACCACCGGTCAGAAATACCCACTGGCTGACTACGAGCTGACTCCTAACATGGCTATCGTTGATGCCAACCTGGTTATGGATATGCCTAAGTCACTGTGTGCCTTCGGTGGTTACGATGCAGTAACTCACGCTATGGAAGCTTACGTTTCTGTACTGGCGAACGAGTACTCAGACGGCCAAGCTCTACAAGCACTTAAGATGCTGAAAGAGTACCTGCCAAGCTCTTACCAGAACGGTAAAGCTGACCCAGTAGCTCGTGAGAAAGTACACAACGCTGCAACCATCGCTGGTATCGCGTTTGCTAACTCATTCTTGGGTGTATGTCACTCAATGGCGCACAAACTGGGTGCTGAGTTCCACATTCCTCACGGCCTGGCGAACGCCCTGCTGCTGACCAACGTGGTACGCTTCAACGCAACCAACACCCCAACCAAGCAAACCGCATTCTCTCAGTACGACCGTCCTAAAGCACGTGCTCGTTACGCTGAAGTTGCTGAGCACCTGGGCTTCCGTGAAGGTAACACCCAAGCTAAGCTGGATGCACTGCTGACTTGGTTGGACGAGCTGAAGCAAGAGCTGAACATCCCACTGTCTATCCAAGAAGCGGGTGTTAACGAAGCTGAGTTCCTGGCCAAGGTTGACGAGCTAGCTGTAGACGCATTCGATGATCAGTGTACTGGTGCTAACCCACGTTACCCACTGATTAGCGAGCTGAAGCAAGTACTGATCGACTCTTACTACGGCCGTCCGTATGTAGAAGCTGATGACAGTGCCGACGCAGAAGCACGTCGTGCTAAAGCGGCTAAAGAAGAAGCGGCTGCTAAAAAAGCACCTGCTAAAAAGGCGCCAGCCAAGAAAACGGCTAAAGCCTAAGCCTTAGTCGGTTTACATTAGCACTGAGCCTCACCTTCGAGTGGGGCTTTTTTATGCCTGCAGTTTGACCCGGTTACCAAGGCTCTAGCTGGCATAAAAAAGCCGCCTTACAAGGCGGCTCTGTTGTGGGCTGTTCTGCGGGGCACTCGCTCACTAGTTAATGCTCAGGCACTTACCCTCGTTGATACGGGCAGGAAATACCGTCTGCAGGGTCTGAGTTAGCCTATCCCAATCGTCCGCCATCTTGTCGGCCTGCGCTTGGGTGAGCACCGCTCCAAACTCTTGCTCACGTAGATGCTCGACGCGGGTTTAATGAATCAGCGTCACATCAACGCTCTCATCGTCTTGATAGGCAGCATTGACGTTATCGATGTTCTTCTGGGAGTCATCGACGAACACGATCTTATCGAAGCTACGCTCAGTTCGCGCCAAGATAAGTTTGAGCATGTCTCCTTTGTCCATCCCGGTGGTCATCATCACGCCGCGGGAATAGCTCAGCTCGCGCTTGGGCACTTCCCGATACTCGGGGGTAGGCTCACCTTCTGGAGCAAGTGCCGTCACATCAAAGTCTATGCCTTTGCTCAGTAACTCACGCTCGGTTGCAGCCCGGTACTTGGGCGAGCGAGAGGTCAACGCCATCATGGTGTAGCCATCGCTTTGCCAGCGCTGAATCGTCTCGGGCACCGACACTTCCACCAATACCTGCGGGTTGAGCTCGTACAGCAGGCCGATGGCATCTTCGAACAAGCAAGCGACTTTCTGCTCGTCGGTGGGCTTCACAGCCAGCTTGCCGCGCTGCCACTGGTACCAGATATCGCCACCTAGATCGACGCTACTGGTAAGCACGGTATTGTCGATATCCAACACAATCAGCGTGTCTGCCACCGCATGCTGCTCAAGCTCGGCGGCAACCTTTGCAGTGATATCGGTGTAGTCATTGGTTTGAATGATTTCGGTGCCCGCAAAGCTCGAGCCAGAGGCTGCCAGCAACACGCTGGCCGCGAGGTAAGATAGTGCTTTTTTCATCGACTTGGTGTCCTTATCGTATCAAGCAAGTCCCTATGGGAATGGGGAAACGGAAATGGGCAGCCGGCTCTTTTGCTGTACTCAGCATACCTTAGTAGCTCAGGTGGCTGCCCCACCGCCTTCAATATATGACATTTAGATGACGCCGACACCTGCTGTGTGTTTTGATTAAGCGCTTGAATTGGTTAGGATGCTGTTCAAACAACCACATCTATATATCAGCAACATGCTTCCTGCACATCACTCATGGTTAACGCGCTTTGCCGCCGCGTATCTGGTCCTCTGCCTAATACTGACTTGGCAAACCCTGTTGCCCTACTACTACGCACTGGCGAGTGTTGGTTTGAGCCTGCTCGCCTACCTGCTGTACGCAATCGATAAGCGCGCGGCCAGACTCAAGCGCTGGCGAGTCAGCGAGCAACGACTCCACTTGGTTGCCTTGCTTGGGGGCTGGCCCGGCGCGGCGCTTGCTCGCCAAAGGCTGCGCCATAAGACCCGCAAGCCCAGCTTTAGCGTGGTGTTGTGGCTGTCAGCCCTGCTGCATATTGGAGTTATTGCCGCATATATACTTGTATCCCACTGCAACCCGACTTACTTCAAGCTCTGATTCACGCTCTGGGCCAGATAGTCGCACATCGCAGCTTGGCGCAGCGCAACAGATTTGCCATACTGCCCGGGCTTTTTATCGTTAGTCTGAATTATGCTTCGTTATCTGTTGTTCTCGAGCCTGTTGATGTTAACCACTCACGCCATCGCCCTTCCCCGCCCTTTTGTGGCTGATTATGTCGCTTCGTTAAAAGGCGTAAGCCTCGGTAAAGCCCACCGCGAGCTGCTCGACCTAGGCGATGGCTACTACCAGCTGCGCGACGATGGCTCCACAGCGCTTGCCGGGCGCAGCAACCAATATCGCTCGCAGATGCGTATTGTCGACGACAAAGTTGTGGTTGAGCGCTTTAGCAGCCAGAAGTCTCGTTTACTCGGCAGCAACACCTGTAAGGGCTTTATCGATGGTGATGGCCGGTTTCAGATCCGCTTTAACAACAAGCCCCATCCCAAGCTCGAAGACTTCCAAGCCTATTCCGAACTGCTGGACCCAGCCGCCATGGCGATGCAGCTCTACCTCGACATCAAGCAGGGCAACACTGAAATGCACTACTGGGTAGTCGATGTGGAGAAAGTCGAACAGCACCGGGTAAGCTTTATCGAAGAGCAAACCATCGACACGGCGCTAGGTAGCTATCGCGCCCTGGTGTTCGAGCACTGGAAGCGCGATGGCCGTTACAACAAGCTGTGGCTTGCCCCAGAGCTGGACTATCAGCTGGTAAAAGCCGAAGTGGTTAAAGGAAATATTCATTGGGGCACCGTTGAGTTGACCCGACTTGAGTTCACCGATTAGCCGCTAAACAGGCCTAACTTGGAAAGGGAGACAGCGCTTTGCCATACTTGAGCAACACTTCATCGACAAGCTCCGAGGCCAGATTGATACGTATTCTGTTGGTATTGCTGTGTTTGAGCCCGCTGTTAAGTGCCACCAGCTACGCCCAGATCCAACCCTTTGAGGCCCGCTATCAGGCCAAGTTTAAGGGGGTGCCCATCGGCTCGGGTGAGCGACGCCTCAGCCTGTTACCCGGTGGTGAGTATCAATTAGAGAATCGCGCCAGTGCCCTTGGCGGCAGCATGACCTACGATGTCACCGCGCGCTTTGAGTACCAACAGCAAACGATCGTATCCCTCGGTTATCATCACACCCAAACGGCGCCGTTTAAAAAGCTCAGCGCCCGCGGCTTTCCCGACCGCAAAGGCGGCTTGATCGTAGTGTTCGATAACAAAGAGCGCATGCACTTCCCGCCTGAAGAAGACCAAACCAGCCAGCTACTCGATGCTGCCAGCTTCTCAGTGCAACTGCAGCACGATATCAAACGCGGCCTGACCGACATTACCTACTACTACAACACCCTCGATGAGATGGATAAGCATCGCTTTGAGGTCTTGGGTAGCGAGCAAGTCACCACCCAGCTAGGCAGCTTCGATACGGTCAAGGTTGAGCAACGCAAAAACGACAGCCGAGTCACCTACTTATGGCTGGCCCCCGCGCTTGATTATCAGGTGGTAAAAGCGGAGATCGTGCGCAAAGGCAAAAGTTGGGCAACCCTTGAGACTACCTACTTAAAGATTGCCGACGATATCTTGCTCACCAGCAAATCCACTGATGACCGCTCATAGGCTTGGCGCGTCAACCAAGTCTAATTGACTGAGTTTGCTGTCTTTCCAGAAGGCATCAGCTTGCTGCTGCAACCAGCCACAAAAGCGGCGGTTCTTGTCCCTACGCATCGCCACCTCCGGTGCCACCATGTAGTAGCGATAGCGCGATCGCACCATCTTATCGCCCACAATCACCAAGGTCCCCTGTTTCACATAGCGCCACGCCAGTGAGTGGCGCACCAACGCCACCCCCTGCACCGCGAGTGCCCCCTCTACTTGCAGCTGCGAACCTTGATAGCGCAGGCTCGCCTGCGGCGGGCCACAGCGCTCGCCTACCGCATCAAACCAGCCCTGCCAGCTCATATCCGGTAGCGTATCTTCCAGCAAGGTTGCCCGCGCCAGATCGCCCAAGCCTTTAATACCGTGCTGCTGCAGGTACATAGGATGGGCCACCGGGTAGAGCACATCGTTCATCAACTCTTCACAAAAAAGGCCGGTGCTTGGCGCAGGGCTAAAGCGAACACAGAGATCGATGGGCTGGCGTGAGAAGTCCACCTTCTCCTCGGCGGTTTGCAGCAGAACCTGTAGATCGGGGTTGAGCTGTTGGAACTCGCCAAGACGGGGGATCAGCCATTGATGGGCAAACGAGGCAAGGGTGGAGATCGCCAGCTTACCGGGCTCCGGGTCGCCGCGCAGCTCAGCGATACCCCGCTCGATATGATGAAAGCCCTTTTCGGTATGCGCCAGCAACTGCTTCCCCACCGCAGTAAGCGTTACCTCACGGTGCCCGCGCTCAAATAAGCTCATATCCAGCCAGCTCTCGAGGCTGCGGATCTGCTGGCTGACCGCAGCCGAGCTAACAAACAGCGCTTGTGCGGCTTGCTTAAAGCTGCCCAGGCTGGCAGCGACATAGAAGTAATACAGCGATTGCAAAGGCGGCAAACGTTCCATCAGATAAGTTTTCCTTAACTCATTGCCAAAATTCCGCGTTTGTCAGTATAGCGCCTCCTGGTCAAACTTAGTCAAGAGCATACAGCACCAATGAAGGTAGCAAAATAAAGGGAGAGCTTATGTCAGTCGCCAGAAAAACCGCTGAGCAAAGTCGTGAAATTAGCTTTACTAACCTGATAATGGATTATTTGAAACAGATCCAGATGGCTTATCGTAAGCAGCGCAGTCGCCGAGCATTAGCCAGGCTCAGCCCTCATCAGCTAAAAGATATTGGCTTAAGCCGCGCTGATGCAATAAATGAGGCCAGCAAACCGTTTTGGCGCTGAGCGCCTTGAACACTTTGGACTCTTAGAAAAAACAAAGCCCCTATCACTCAGGGGCTTTGGCTTTATGGCGGCGGTATATCCATATGACCAGAACAATCGTCCATTTTACAGACATAAAAATCATACTACCTCCAGCGATAAGTTTAGCGCCCGAGTAGGAGCTTTGCTCGCTTTAGCTGCGCTTTCAACAACTCTGCCAACTGGCCATTAAATAAGCAACTAGTCATTGTCAGCCCGTTGTAAGGCGTGTCACACTAACAGCTGTGTTCGCCATCGGTAGCCTTTATGTCGTCGGTCCCAAGCTCAGTACCCCAGACCATCCTTATTACCGGCTGTTCCAGTGGAATTGGCCTCTACAGCGTCCAGCAGTTGCAGCAAGATGAGCGTTTTACGGTCATCGCCAGCTGTCGTAATCCAAAAGATGTGGCTCGCCTCAATCAGCAAGGGATTAGGTGTGTCCAGTTAGATTTGGACGATGAAGCGAGTATCGAGCAAGGCTGGCAACACGCCTTGGAACTGGCAGGCGGTAAGCTATCCGCCCTGTTTAACAACGGTGCCTATGGCCAATGCGGTGCGCTGGAGGATTTACCCACTCAGGCGCTACGCCAACAGTTTGAGAGCAACTTTTTCGGCTGGCATCATCTCAGCCGCCTCGCCATTGCGCATATGCTCGAGCAAGGCGAAGGACGCATCATCCAAAACTCCTCGGTACTTGGCTTGGTGGCCATGCCCCATCGCGGCGCCTACATCGCCAGCAAGTTTGCGCTGGAAGGTTACACCGATACCCTACGCCTGGAGCTGGCCGATACCCCGATTCAGATAAGCTTGATTGAGCCGGGGCCGATCCGCAGTGCGTTCCGGCAAAATGCGCTGTCGGTGTTCCAGCGAACCATCGACTCGGCGGCGTCGCGTCACCGCTTGGCCTATCAGGGCACCATCGACCGTTTGGCCAAGCCCGGCGACAGCAACCGCTTCACCCTGGGGCCCGAGGCCGTGCATCAAAGCCTGCTCAAGGCACTGCTGAGCCAGCGCGCCAAGCCGCGTTATTGCGTCACTTTTCCCACTTACTTGTTTACCTTTTTGCGCCGGATACTGCCGACTCGCCGGCTCGACAACCTACTGGTTAAGGGCTAACCGTGACTCGTTACCTTAAATCGCTGCTGACCCTGTTCTACATCTTCGGCTCCGCCAGCAGTTACGCGGAGCCGGTGCTCTGGCTGGCACAGAAGGGCCAACAGCAGCTCTACCTGTTTGGCTCGGTTCATCTGGCTAAGCCAGATATCTATCCACTACCGAGCCGTTATCTCGACTTGTTTGATGCCAGCGTCCGTTTGGTGATTGAAACCGACGTGCGCAACTTCAGCACGGAAGACCAAAAGCTGATGCTAAGCCTGGTGCGCGCCGACGCAGACCAAGACTTGCAAGCCTTGTTGGGTGAAGCCCGCCTTGAGCAGCTGCAGCAAATTGCCCAGCAGTTAGGCCTGCGCGGTCAGCTGCAAGCCTATCAGCCCTGGTATCTGGCCATGCTAATTAGCATGCAGCAGATCAAGAGCCTCGGTTATCGCGCCAGTGAAGGGCTCGATCTGCACTTTATCCACCGCGCCAGCGACCAGCAAAAGCGCATAGTCAGCCTAGAAACACCAGCGGAGCAGATCCACACCCTGTCCAGCCTGGAGAGCATCGAACTGGAGCTACTGACCCAGACCATCGACGACTTTGACAAGGTGCCCGAGCTGTTCGGCAAGCTGATTCAGCACTGGCAAGGCGGTAACCATCAGGCCCTCTATCAACTGCTGATTGATGACCCGATGTACCAGCAAGAACAGCCAGAAGTTATCAACAAACTGTTGTTTGAGCGCAACCGGAACTGGATGGATACGCTAAGTACCCTACAAGGGCGCAGCTTCATAGTTGTGGGCGCGCTGCATTTATATGGCGAGCAAGGCTTGCTAACCTTACTGAAAGAACAAGACTTTAACATCTCCGAAGTCACCCCCTAGCCCAAGGAGCCGGTATGGATAAAGACTCGCACAAAGATATGTCGCTGCATCAGGAACTGCCCACTCATCATTCCGATCCGCTGATCGCCTTCTACCACCGGATCATTCGGCTGTGCATCAAGATCTTGGCCGCGCTGATGGTATTGGTAATCATCTGGGGGATTGGCGATGTTATCTACGTGCTCTATCAACGCTTGATTGCGCCACCATTTATGCTGCTCAACATCAACGATATCTTCTATACCTTCGGTGCCTTTATGGCGGTGCTGATTGCGGTAGAAATCTTTATCAATATCCGCCTCTATCTGGAAGCCAATGTCTTTCCGGTGCGTTTGGTGGTTGCCACGGCCTTGATGGCGGTGGCCCGAAAGGTGATTGTATTGGATGTCGATAAGCTTGATGCTACCTACATCTTCGCCATCGCCGCCACGGTATTGGCGTTGGGGGTTACCTACTGGCTAATGGGTCATCACCACAACGGCCGTTGAGCGCCTCACTTAACTCAAGGCGCTAATAACACCCTACCTGCAAAGCAGTGGAGAGTGTTTGAACAATCAAACCACCTCCGCTGCTTTCTCAATTGCACTGTTTAAAAGGGTCGATTATAAAGAAGTAAAACGTGTGATAGGAGCCACTAATATGTCCGATGATTTTGACCTGTTCCAACAGGAAATGGCTGGCATCACGCCGATAAAGCAAGACGCTCTCCCGCAAACCAAGCGTCCCCTCGACAAGCAAAACCGTCTGGCACGCCAACAAGCTGCCGAGCACAGCAATGAGCCCGACAAAGAGTACCTGTCGCTGGATTACGTGGAGCTGATCCATCCAGAAGACACCGTCGCCTACAAAAAAGACGGTGTGCAGGAAGGCGTATTCAAGAAGCTGCGCCTTGGCAAATATGAGGTGCAAGCACGCCTTGACCTACACCAACACCGCCTTGAACAAGCGCGCACCGAAATCCTTAACTTTATTAAAGAGTGCCAACGTCTGCAGCTACGCAGCGTGCTGATTGTTCATGGTAAAGGCCGTACCACCCAGCCACCCGCGTTAATGAAAAGCTACGTAAGCCAGTGGCTGACTCAAATCGATCAGGTATTGGCCACCCACAGCGCCATTGGTGCCCATGGCGGAACCGGGGCCTTGTACGTGCTACTGAAAAAAGGTGCCGAGCAAAAGCTTGAGAACCGCGAACGCCATGCGCGTCGCCTCGCCTAGCCGGCAACGCGCCGCTTAACAGACCAGATTGAGTCAGATATAGAAAGGAACCCCATGTCTAAACCTGCCTACCAGCAACTCTGCGATCACTACCAGAAGCTCGACCACTTCAACCACCTGGCCGCCATCTGCGGCTGGGACCAAGCCACCATGATGCCAAGCGGCGGTAACCAAGTACGCTCCGAAGCCATGGCCACCTTATCCCTGCAAATCCACGAGCTGGCAACCGCCCCGCTGCTGGCAGAGCTATTCGATAAAGCCCAAGATGAATCGCTGGACGTCGAGCAACACGCTAGCCTGCGCGAGATGCAACGCCACTGGCGACAAGCCACGGTACTGCCGGCCGATCTGGTCAAGGCCAAGTCACTGGCTGGCTCCAAGTGTGAACATGCCTGGCGCGAACAACGCCCCAACAACGACTGGGAAGGCTTTGAGAAGAACTGGGCCGAAGTGGTTCGCCTGTCCCAGCAAGAAGCGCAGATCCGCGCCGAGGCCGCTGGCCTAAGCCCCTACGATGCGATGCTGGAACTGTATGAGCCTGGGGTAACCAGCAGCGAGCTCGACACCCTGTTCAGCGAGGTTAAGCAATGGCTACCACCGCTAATCGATCAGGTCATCGACAAGCAAGCCAGTGAGAGCTTGATCCAACCGACTGGCAGGTTCCCAGTGGCCCAGCAAAAGGCGCTGGGACTGGAAGTGATGGAGACCCTGCAGTTCGACTTCAGCCATGGCCGCTTAGACGAAAGCGTGCACCCCTTCTGTGGCGGGGTAAAATCGGACGTTCGCTTGACCACCCGTTACCACGACAGTGACTTTGTACAATCACTAATGGGCATCGTTCACGAAACCGGCCATGCCCGCTACGAGCAGGGGCTACCTCATCATCTGTCAGGCCTACCGGTGGGCGAAGCACGCTCCATGGGCATCCATGAGTCACAATCGCTGTTCTTCGAGATGCAACTGGGCCGCAGCGAACCCTTTATCGCTATGCTCAGCAAACTGGCCAACAAGCACTTTGTCGACACGCCCGCCAAGGTGCTCACCCAAGATAACTTCCACAAGCTCTACACCCGCGTGAAAAAAGACTTTATCCGGGTCGACGCCGACGAGCTCACCTACCCCGCCCACGTCATCTTGCGCTATGAGATTGAGCGCGACCTGATGAACGGCACCCTCGACCACCGCGACGTGCCCGAGCTTTGGGATAGCAAGATGCAGCAGTACTTGGGGCTATCCACTAAAGGCAACTTCAAAAATGGCTGTATGCAAGACATTCACTGGACCGATGGCGCCTTTGGCTACTTCCCTTCCTACACTCTCGGCGCGATGTATGCCGCTCAGTTTATGGCGGCGATGAAGCAGCAACTAGATGTAGAAGGCTTGGTTGCAAAGGGCGAGATGACGCCTATCTTTGATTGGCTGAGCAGCAATGTGTGGGAGAAAGCAAGTTTGTTAAGCACCGGGGAGCTGGTTCAGCAAGCAACCGGAGAAAAGCTCAATGCCAGATATTTCCAGCAGCACTTGAGAGAGCGCTACCTATAAATAGGCGAGCGACATTGCTCAATATGCAGCTAGGTAGGGCTACTTCCGTAAACAGCGTAGGAGTAGCCCGCTAGCAAGGCCCAATACTGGTCGCCATAGGAAAAATGCCACCATTCTCGATGGTAATTGACAAAGCCTACCTTGCTCATCACAGAACATAACATCGCTCTATTGTGCTGGGCTGTTGCCGACAAACCAGTAGCCTGAGTCTCGCATAGGCTAGGCGGCACCTCGCTCCATTGCTTGATCTCCATGCCGAAATCGAGAACCTGACCGACTTCATCGATGATCTCTACATCGACAGCGCCACCAGAACAGTGTGGCGGCGTGAGCGACTCGCCATCGATGGATTGGGTAGGAGCAACCAGTCGGGCGGCAATACGATAGGCATCTGCAAACGATATATCGCCAGCCTCTGACATCACTTGATTGAGGCGATTTTGAAACAGCTGCTGTTGAAGCTTAGGTGAGCGGTAGCCTTCATAGAGCCTCAGTCTAAGCCCCTGTGGAAGGCTCAGTTGTGCCTGTAGCAGCCTGTGCAATACGCCTTGCCTAACCAGATGATAGTAGGGTTTGCTTGAGGGGCTCTCTGGCGGTGGCCCAAGCTCGATAAGCCCATGAACAGACACTAGCCCTTCACCACACTCGGCAATGGGCGTAGCGACTACGGCTGGTGAGGATATATCAAGATGAATCAACGCGCTCTCGGCTATTCAGTTGCTCAGGCCAGTCTACCCCGTTTCAAAGCAACAGCAATGTCAGCGACGTCGGCTTAAATGCTGCGCCAAACCATTACCGACAAAGATCAGTACCCCTTGAATAATCAGTTGGTCATAGAAGGGGATACCAAGAAGGTTCAGGCCGCTGGTCAAGATGGCGAGGATCGCCACACCAAGTACCGTGCGCATTACCGAGCCTTCCCCCCCGGTCATGCTGGTGCCACCGAGTACCACGCCGCCGATGATAATCAGCAGCAAGGTATCGCCCACACCGGGGATGGCGTTGCCCAAGTTGATGATGCTGATAAGGCCAGCGATCCCGGCTAAGCCGCCAGCTAACAAGTACACCGACAGCTCGGTGCGCGCTGTATTGATACCGCTATAGCGGGCGGCGCTACGGTTACTACCCAGCAGCAGTACCTCGCGCCCCCAACTGGTGTATCCGAGTAGCACGATAAATAGCATGGTGATAACCAGGGTAATAATCGATACGGCTGGCAGGCCGAGAACCACCGCAAAGCTAAAGTCCATCAGCCCAAACGGCGTGCCCTTCACCGCGATGCCTTGGGAGAGCAAGAAGGCTATCCCCCGCGCCACCAGTTGGGTACCCATGGTGGTAATGAAAGGGTTGAGTTTGCAGTAGCCAATCAAGAAGCCATTCAGGGCACCAAAGGCTAAGCCAGTGGCCAGCGCCGTAGCGATGCCTAAGCTGATGCTATCGGTTTGCGCCATGACAATTCCAGCTATCACCGCGCTGGCGCTGATAACGGTTGAGATCGACAGGTCGATACCGCCGGTGAGGAACACCATGGTCATGCCAATGGCGCCCAACATAATCACCGAGTTGGCGATTAGCACTGATTCGATGTTTCCGGCGGTCAAGAAATAGGGAGACAGGGTGGAAAAGGCCACCAGCAACACCACGATGATCGGGGCCGCGGGATACTGTTTAATCCAGCTATGCCAGCGCGCCTTCTCGGTGGGTGCCTGAGGGTTTTGTGTTAGTGCTCTGTCCATATCTTTCACCCCTATCTATTCCCTATCTCTCTCTTATTTCTCCCAAAGTCAGCGTTACTGGGCGCCCCAAATATTGGCTTTGTTGGCTTCAATGTTACTGGTGGTGTAGAAGTTTCCGGGGATTACATTATTGAGCTCCACGGACTCGCCATTAATCAGCGCAGCCGCCAGCTGCACCGCAGTCACACCGGTGGTGTGCAAGTCCATCACCACAATGCCATCGGCATTGCCTCTCAGCGTAGCCTGATAGCCGTCGTTGCTGCCGTTCACGCCTGTTACAACCACGTGCTGGTCGCTGCCCACCGGGTGGAGCTTGGCGATGTCATACAGCACCGTTTCAACGCTGGGGATATGGGTATCGGTGGCGGCGAATACCGCTTTGATATCCGGGTTTGCCTGGAAGGCATTTTGAGTAGCGGCCAGTGCCCGCGCTGAGTCCCAATCGGTGGGCATGGCAATCACCTCAACATTGGGAAGCTCGGCGATGGCATCGTTAAAGCCCTTGCTGCGGTCGATACCGTTTTGGTCGTTCAGCGCGCCTAACAGCTCCAGCACCTGAATGTTGCCATCGATTTGGGCAAGTTGCTGGGCGGTGTATTGGCCAGCCAGGTAACCGTCGGTGATGGAATCAGGGCCGACAAAGGCATCGACGGCGCGGCTGTCAGGCAGCGCGCGGTCGAAGGCCACGATGGGGATACCTTTACGCTTAGCACCGAGCAGCGCACGCTCAATGGTGTTTTGGTCGACTGCGCACACCAAGATGGCATCGACCTTTTGGGTCACCAAGGATTGGATCTGCGAGTTTTGCGCTTGTGGGTCGCCGTCGGCTACCACCTCGATGATCTCAAAGCCCTGCTTTTGCGCCTCCGATTTGATCGCGTTCAATACCCCTACCCGGCTCTCGAACAGTTGATCGACGGATAGCCCTAGCTTGATGGCATCGGCATTGGCAAGTGCCGACACGCAACACAACACAGCAAGCGATAGCAATTGGCGAACGCGGTACAGAAGGTGTTTCATAGTAACCTCTCTTGTTGGTCGGGTAGTTCTTCGTTGGTTGTCTCGTTTAGTGTTTCTTTTATGGTGTTCCTGTTTTGGTATTTCTTTTTATGCGCAACCGTCGCCCTAGCCGGTCGCCCGAATACGGGCAGCGCGTTGGTTAAGTAGATGTTGCTGCTGGCGAGTCACCGAGACCTTGTCGATCACCACCGCTATCAGCAGCACGCTGCCTTTCACGATGTCGTAGACATAGGGCGAGGCATTCATCAGGTTCAGGCCGTTGTCGATCAGCACCAGGAAAATCGCCCCAATCACGCTACCGACGATGGTGCCATCGCCGCCCGATAACTTGGTGCCCCCCAGCACTACCGCCGCTATCACGGTGAACTCAATGCCAATGCCAATCCCCGACTGCAGCCCCCCCACGCGCGCCAGTAGAATCAGCGCGGCAATGCCAGTGGTGATCCCGCCCAAGGCGTAAGCGAACACCGTGACCTTGTTAACCGGCAGGTTGGACTCGCGCGCCGACTGCGCCGAGTTACCGATGGCCCGGGCATATAGGCCAAAGCGAGTAGCGTTAAAGAGGTACAACCCCACCGCTAGCACCACTGCGAGTAACAAGATGGGGACTGGAATGCTCAGCAGCTTACCGTTCCCCAAAAAGCCCATCTCCCGGGGCACCGGAATGTTCTGTGCGCCAGTTAGGTGGATCGCCATACCGCGATACATGGTGTAGGTGGCCAGCGTGGTGATAAGTGGGGTGATCTTGTACTTGATGATCAGCACACCATTGAGCGCGCCCAGCACCGTGGCGCATAGCAGTGCGCAGGCGAAAGCCAAGGTGTAAGAGCCGGTGTCCATCATCAGCTTGGCAAACAGCGATGAGGTGAAAAACAGGATGGCCCCGACCGAGATATCGATGCCGGCGGTTACGATAATAAAGGTCATGCCGATCGCCATAATGGCGGTTACGCTGGCTTGTACCAGTACCGATTGCAGGTTGGTGTAACTCATAAACGAGCTCGACAGCAACGATAACAAGATGCAGGCGACCAAGGTTGCAGCGGCAATCGGCAGCCAGTTCACAGCGGACAATCGGTGTTTCAGTGACATGGCTCTCTCCTTACTCTGCTCACTCTGCTAATTCTTTTAGGCGCGTTGCTTCTCAAAGGCCGAGCTGGCAGCCAGGGAGATAATCTCCACCGCATCAAAGTCCTCGCGGGCAAACTCACCAACAATATGCCCAGTGCGCATCACCAAGATGCGATGGGACAGGTCCAGCAGCTCGGGTAAGTCGGAGGACACCAACAGCACCGCCACACCAGACGCCGCCAGCGCCGCTATCTTTTTGTGGATTTCGAACTTGGCACCGATATCGACCCCCTTGGTGGGTTCATCGAGAATGCATACCCGCGGCAGGGTCGCCAGCCAGCGCCCCAACAAGACTTTTTGCTGATTGCCGCCACTTAGGCTGGATACCGCCTCATCGATGGAGGGAACCGAGATGTTGAGCTGCTCAACCCACTCTTGAGCTTGACTGGCCTCCCCGCGAAAGCCCATCCCTTTTACGCGGCGTTGTACAAAGCGGGAGAGCTTGGCCGCCGACAGGTTCTCTTTTACCGAGCGCACACCAAACAGGCCATTGCGGCGGCGATCTTCGGTTAGATAGCACACCCCGCGTTGCTTCATCTGGCGTACGTTGGGTTTAATCATCTGCTCGCCATCGACCAGCAGCCGCCCTTCAAACGGGCGCAAGCCAAACAAGGTCTCCGCCACCTCGGTCCTGCCCGCCCCCATCAGGCCTGCAATGCCAAGTACCTCGCCGCGGCGGATGGAAAACGAGATGTCGTGGAAGTAGTGAGAGCTTAGCCGTTCAACCTGCACCGCCAGCTCGGTGGATGGTGGCGTCAGTGTTACTTTGGCTTCATCCAAGGTACGCCCCACCATCATCTCCTCCAGCTCGCGCCTTGGGGTATCGGCAATGTTGCCACTGCCCACCTGGCGGCCATCGCGCAGGCAGATGAACTTGTCGCTCATCTGATAGATCTCGTCCATAAAGTGGGAGATAAAGATGATTGCAACGCCCTGCTTTTTCAGGCGACGCATCAAGGTAAACAGGCGTTCGCGCTCAGGCGCGGTCAGTGAGGTGGTCGGCTCATCGAGGATCAACACCTTGCTGGCATGAAGCAGTGCCTTGGCAATCTCGACGATCTGCTGTTTGCCTGCCCCCAAGTTTTCGACCCGTTGATTCACATCCACATCAACACCGAGCTGAGCCAGTTGCTGCTCGGCGATCTGCCGACAAGCAGGCCAGTCGATGCGCCCCGGTTTTCCCGGAAGGTCGGAGATACAGATGTTTTGGGCAACACTCAGGCTACTAAACAGGCTCAGCTCTTGATGCACCGCGCCAATCCCATGTTGCTTACCGTCCACCACCGTAACAGTTTGCCCAGCCACTTGAATCTCACCCTCAGAGGGCGGCAGCAAACCGCACAGCATATTTTTGGTGGTGGATTTACCCGCGCCGTTCTCGCCAACGAGTGCGACGATCTCGCCGGGATAGAGGCTGAATGAGACATCTTTCACCACGGTCTTTCCGGAAAACGCCTTGGCGAGTCCCAACACCGATAGGCTGGCAATGGGCTGTTTGGTAAACATGGGTCCCCCTCAATGGGCACAGCAAACGGCTGAGCATTAATTGTTCAACTCGTTAATTAATGCTAACCAATCAGCAAATGCCGAAACAGCGTGGTTGATCACAGCGCGCCATATTTCAACCAATAACCCACAAAAAGCTAACCAATATGAGATATTGATCGACCTATCAGTGAGAGCCTGTGCGGACTTCGCTCTGTATTACCTGTAGAAACGGCAGGGAAGCACATGAGAGAGTGGAAGGTTTGCGGAGTAAACGTTGTGTTTGAAACAGCAATTGTGACTCGCCAGCATCGCCCTAGTCTGGGCTGCGCTGGCGAGGGCTCGTGCTGGCTATAGGCTTGTCGCCAATAAGAGAAACTTAGGCCCGGACCTTGGACCCTAGAACAACTGCATATCCGGTATCGAATCAGCGCTTTGTTCGTTCACTTCCCGGGCGTCAACCAGCAACCACTTTTCAGGATCCGGCTGTGCGGGAGCTGGCAGCTCGCTCACTTCGCTAAATTCCCATACGAACAGTTGTCGCAGCAGCTGTTGGATCTCTGAAAGTTCTCTATCAGCAGAAACGCCGTTAACCGCAACGTAGTGGCGCTGCTGAGACTTCCCGCCGAAGGATAACAAGCTAAATTTGCCAGCGAATGCGTCGACAATGACTTCGAAATAGCGGGTATCTGAGCCGAACGCCCCGGAGGGGGTTGATGCTGAGGATAGCGCGTCTTGATGGTCAATGGGCATGGCGTACTCCAAACTACGTGAGTATCCGTGGCCTCGCCTTCTCACAACAATAACTAAAATCTGAGGCGACGAGTATGCCACAACCTGCTCAAAACCTCACCTAAAGAGGTAGATTTTTCAAGCAACGATTGATATTTGCTGTGCGACTTTGCGCCCACTCAGCGGCTTGTGCATAATCAGCCAATCAATCCAAGTAGCAGGGTAACTATGCGCAAAGCAGTGATCAGCGGTTGGGGCAAATGCCTTCCTCCAGCCACCTTAACCAACCATGACCTCAGTACCTTTATGGATACCTCCGATGAGTGGATCAGCTCGCGTACCGGTATCAAAGAGCGCCGGGTATCCCATGTCGATGTCGCCGAGCTTTGTTATGTGGCTGGCTCACAGGCACTGGCCTGCGCCGGGCTGCAAGCCAGCGAGCTGGATGCCATCGTGGTGTGTACCTGCACCCCGGGCAGTAACATTCCCAACAGCGCCAGCCGCGTACAACAGCTACTGGGTGCACAGCAAGCCGCGGTGTTCGACCTTAACGCCGCCTGTACCGGGTTTGTGTATGGCCTGCAAACAGCTTCCGCCTTAATTCAAAGCGGCGCCATGCAGCGCATTTTGCTGATTGGTGCCGAGCGTTTGAGCCAGTTACTAGACTGGACACGTCGCGACACCGCGGTGCTGTTTGGCGATGGCGCCGGAGCGGTAATCCTTGAAGCAAGCGACGGCGATGCCGGATTTGTCAGCGCTAAACTGGGCTGTGACAGCGAAAACCGTGACATCTTAAGCGTGCCAGACTTTGGTACCAACCGGGAACGCTTCGCCAACGCCGATGCCTACTACAGCTTCAACTTCGAAGGGCCAGAGATCTTCAAGCGTGCAGTGCGCGGCATGGGCGAGGCCACCTCCTGTGTACTAGCCCAATCGGGTTGGCAGCCAGAAGATGTCGATTTTATCGTTCCCCACCAAGCCAACCTGCGCATCATCGAGGCGCTGGCGAAGCGGATGAATGCCAACGCTGAGCAGGTTATGGTAAACATCCAGCACTACGGCAACACCTCTGCCGCCACCGTGCCAATTGCCCTTTGTGAAGCGCTGGAGCAGCAACGCGTTAAGCCCGGCGATAAGCTGCTATTGGCGGCCTTCGGTGCAGGCCTGACCTGGGGAGCTGCAACGGTGCAGTGGGGGGAGCGCGTTGAACCGCTGGGCCGCTCAGACGTTTCGCTTCCACCCTGCGAGCAAAGCGCCTTGCAGTTGATTGCGCCAGCCATTGAGGGCTGTCGTAAGGCCAATCCCTAGTAAACGGGGAGTAAAGCGAGCCAGTAACAGCTCGCTAAAACAACCGCCTGAGCCCGCTAACCCGCGGGCTCTTCTTTTGTTTCTTCTTTCGCTCCATCAGCCACTTGCTCGCTAGCCAACGGCTGCAACCACTGCGCGGTCATTTCATAGTGGCAAACCCGCCACTCTGTGCCACTGCCGCTGCCGCTGGCCATCTCGAGGCGACGCCAGTTGCAGTGGGCATAGCGATACGCTTCAAAGCTAAGCCGCGCTTGCTCCAGCGCCATCACTACCCCTTGAGCACCACTGCTTATTTGCTGCAATTCCATCGCTTGCTGCTTACGCACTTGATAGGCGGCATCGGCTTGCTGCTGGGTGTGCGCTAGCAACTCATCGAGGCACTGGTTATAGGCAACGCGGCTGCTTTGTTCGCAACTAGCAAGGCCCTCCGCACTGGCTGACATCGGGCTCAACATACACAGATACAGGGCCAAATAGGCTACCCAGTTCACTTTGTTCATTACTGCTTCCTTTCGCTTGGCGACTTTGCTGCTAAGATTTTATCAATGCAATACAAGTACTATGCACGAGTTTATGAGTGAAGATTTTGTTCTAATCGATGATCTAAAGGCCTCTTCATCCCCCGGTAACGATACTCCCGAACCATGGAAAGTGTTGGTGGTGGATGATGATCAAGAGATGCATGCAGTAACCCAGCTGGTGCTCTCTAATTTCCGCTACCAACAGCGCCCTCTGCAGTTTTTAAACGCCCACAGTGGCGAACAAGCCTACCAAATCCTTAGCGAGCACGACGATATCGCGGTTGCTCTGGTGGATGTGGTCATGGAGAACGACCACGCCGGGCTCGATTTAATAAGCCAGATCCGCAATGAGCTAAACAACCACGATATTCGCTTAATCCTGCGCACCGGTCAGCCGGGCTTAGCGCCGGCTCATCAGGTGATCCGCGACTACGACGTCAGCGATTACAAGAATAAAACCGAGCTTAACAGCGTGAGTCTCGATACCTTGATGTGCGCCTCACTCAGGGCCTATCAAGAGCTGCTGGAACTCAAGCAGCAGCGTTGTCAGCTGCAAGCAATGATTAGCTCGGCCACCACCCTACCCGATGACAACGATCACCGGCTACTGGCCAAACGTCTTCTCGACGATATGCTCAGCCAGTCAGACACGCGAAAGTTGTCTGCGTTGGTTGTCACCGAGTTTCGCCATCATGTCACGGTGTTGGCCAGCTCCGGAAAGCTCTCCTATCTGGAACAAGCCCACTCAGCAGCCGAGCTTCCCAGCCGAGTGCAGGAACAGATCCTCGGCTGCAAAGACTGCTGCAGTCACTATACCGACAACCAATCCGCGGTATTTCATCTGTGCTACCCAGACCAGCCAGATATCTACTTCTATTTAGAAAGTGAGCGTCCGGTAAAAGAGAGTACCTGGCAGGGGCTGGCAATGTTGGTTGATGGCGCAACCTTAAAGCTGCAACAACGCCACCTCGAGCAGAAGGTCGCTAAAGGCCAGCTGGAGATGATCAAGCTACTGAATAACAGCCTTATCCATGCCATCGAGAGCCCCAACTCAGAGCAGCGCGAGCTGCGAACACTCGCTGAAAAAGTGGTATCGATACTCGGGCTGTCCGAGTCAGAACAGCAGCGTTTTGTCGAAGTGGCGTGGATAGCCAGACTCAGTAGTATTGGCATTCCCGAGTCATTGTTCAGCCAATGCCAAATCGACCCGGCCCAGTGGCAAAAACTTGCCAGCCACTGCGAACTGCCCGATGAACTTACCCAAGCCACTAACCAGCAACGTTTGAGCCTGGCACTTAGCATCGCCAATCAGCATCACGAGAGCTGGGATGGACAAGGCCAGCCTGTGGGCTTGCAAGGCGAGGAGATCCACTTGTTTGCCCGTTTAAGTGCGTTAATCTCAGCGCTTCATCCGGCGTTGGAGCACAAGCCTTCCGAGCTTAAACAAGCGCTGGAGTCACAAGCGGGAACACGACTCGATCCACAACTGGTAGCCAAGCTGCTGCCAAGTTTGGATACGCTTACAGTCAGCTGACAGCTACCGCGCATCCTGATAGAATGCCGCTCCTGAAGATTACCGGAGAACCAGCGTGCAGTGTCCTTGTGGCAGCGGCCAAACCTATCACGATTGCTGTCAGCCACTGGTAGAGCAACAACAGCTCGCCACGAGCCCAGAAGCGCTTATGCGCTCACGCTACAGTGCATTCTGTTTAGCCAACACCGACTATCTGGTAGCCACCCATCACCCTGACTTTCGCAGCGCCGATCTCGCGCTTGGCCTTAAGCAGGATCAAACCCAGTGGCATCGCTTACAGGTAATCTTCTCGTGTAGCAGTCAGGACGAACAAACAGGCATAGTGGAATTCAAGGCCTACTACCGCGAAGGTGAAGGCTTGGGTATCCTGCATGAGCGCTCCAACTTCGTTAAACAAGACGGGCGCTGGTACTATACCGACGGCGAATTTTCCCCTGCTAGCTTAAAACGCAACTCTGCCTGCCCATGCGGTAGCGGTAAAAAACTAAAACAATGCTGTGGTAAGGCTTAACCAAGCAAGCACAAAATAGGCAATTCATGGAAAAGAAGATTTTATTGACTGACTGTCCTGATGCAAAAGGACTGATTGCGACTATCACCAATATCTGCGCCAAGCATCAGTTGAACATTATCAAGAACAACGAGTTCGTCGATAACCAATACGGGCGCTTCTTTATGCGCACCGAGCTGGAGGGCTACTTCAACGACGAAACCCTGATGGCTGAACTCGACAATGCCCTGCCAGAAGGCAGTCACCGCCGCCTGGTGAATGCAGGCAAAAAGCGCGTCGTCATCATGGTGACCAAAGAAGCCCACTGTATTGGCGACCTGCTGATGAAGGCTAAGTTTGGTGATATGGATGTGGAGATTGCCGCGGTAATCGGTAACTACACCACACTGCAAGACTTGGTGGAGAAGTTCGACATCCCCTTCCACTACGTCAGTCACGACGGCTTGTCGCGTACCGAGCACGATATGCAGGTGCGCGAGGTGATCGAGCAATACCAACCCGATTACGTGGTGCTGGCCAAGTACATGCGCATCTTGAGCCCTGAGTTCGTGCAGCACTACGAGAATAAGATCCTCAACATCCACCACTCCTTCCTGCCCGCGTTTATCGGTGCCAAGCCTTATCAGCAGGCCTACGACCGCGGCGTGAAGATCATCGGTGCCACCGCCCACTTCGTGAACGATAATCTGGATGAAGGGCCGATCGTTGAGCAGCACGTGATCCACGTAGACCACAGCTATAGCGCAGAAGCGATGGCACGCGCAGGCCGCGATGTGGAGAAAACCGTACTGGCTCGCGCCCTACAACAAGTGCTCGAAGAGAAGGTGTTTGTGTACGGCAATCGCACCGTAGTGTTCCGCTAGCGATTTACACCAGCTCGACATTCAAAGCCCGGTTAGTACCGGGCTTTTTTATGCTCAGGCGTAACTATGAAGCTTTAGAGGCTTGTCGTAGTCAAAATCGGTCATTACCCGATACATCTCAGAACCAATCACTTCGTCAGTGACGGCCTTATCTGCCGATGCTTGAGCAGCCAGCGCCACTTGCTTGTTTTCAGTCTGCATATCAAAGCGCAGCTGCTGCTTAACACGAGTTAACAGCTCAACGTTGTTCATCACCTCGGCATCGACGCCGGCGATATCGGTATTAGCATGCAGCGGGCCGGCTTGTAGCGCGTGCTGCAGGCGAATGCTGGCGAGGCTGGATTCTTGGCTTAGCGGGGCAAAGCTGGCCTCACGGGCATAGTCTTGGGGCTGGGCTTGCAGTGTGCGCGGCTCAGCGAGCTGAAAGCGCTGGCGCAGGCTAAGGGTTTGCTCAGCAGGGCCGGGCTTGACCATATCAAACTGCGGCTGGTCACAAACGTTAGGGCTAAGCATGCTGAGCATAAGGTGGAACGCAGCCTTGTTACCCTGATGGGTACAGCTGTTTAGTTGTCCGCCTAGTTGTAGCTCGTCACACAAAGTATGGGAGCGAATACTGTCTGCTAGCATGGCCTCTCCGCTTGTTGCTTATGCTATCGGCAAGCCGCGGCAAATCTTTACATCGAACTAGCACTCGCTACGTCACCACAGCGGCAGCAGTTCACGCCCTCTCTATTTGCAGTAAAACTCTGATAAATCACCCTCATACCAGCCAATAAAGCACCACAATGATGAGCTTTTAACCAAACAGACGCTATTCGGCGTTTTTTTTACATTTGGCGCTTTACAGAAAAGTCGGTTCTGGTAATATGCGCCTCGCACTTCGGGGGGGTTCCCGAGTGGCCAAAGGGAGCAGATTGTAAATCTGCCGCGAAAGCTTCGATGGTTCGAATCCGTCCCCCCCCACCACATTTTGAAAAGCCGTCCTCTGGACGGCTTTTCTCGTTTCAGGGATCGGATAACAACCAGAACAAGTATCTGGTCATCCTTGCTGGTTAAAATCTTTGATGACAGCGTCAGCACTTTTGTAATTAGCCCACTAGTTACGGCAAGCCCTTCCTCGGCCTCAAAGATTCTCCCTGCGCAACATCTGAATATCTACTTATTCTGATTGGTATGAACATTTTCACATTACCCACCCTAGAACGTACATCAGATAACGCGCACTCCAGACCTAGGCGCAATCGCCACAAGTCACTTTAAAACGACGACACCCGGGCACGCGAAAGCGACCCAGAACAGGCGGTTACATTTGGGGATATTGAAAAAAGAGGTAGGCAATTTGGCGCCTGGCGGCGCCCTCACCGTAAAGAGGATTCTGAGAATTTACTTTGTTATGAAAAGACGCCAAGCCAAATTACAGCTTGGCGTTCCAACCATAACGGAAAGTAAAAAACGGTAAATAGACTAACTTACTTAGCAGAGTGATGGATCACCACACTACTTACCAAGGCGGTTCAGCCATCTCGCCGAGGCGAGATCTGTAACTTTCCGTCCCCGAATCGCTCCGGGTTTGGCTTTTTCTCAGTAGTCACCGGCAAAAAATTGCCGCCAACACGGCAATAGTAGATCAATTCGCTTTTACACCGCAAGTGTTATTTTTCTCACTGTTAATGTGAGCTTTGCTTTGCAGTTCAACTAGCTACGCCTACGCTAAGTTATGCTAGGATAGGCAAAAATCCATATTTCACGATGAAAATGGCAAGTCAATATAACTACAACGACAAGAAAATTCTGATTGTTGACGACCAGCGAGCGTTCCAAGTAATGCTCAAAGCGATGCTGCAAAATTTCGGTGCTGCCGATATCCATTTTGCCAACACCGGCGAAGCTGCCGTTCAAGCCTGCCGCAAGCATCACTTCGATATCTTATTGGTTGATTACAATCTGGGAACAGGAAAAAACGGTGGACAGTTACTTGAAGAACTAAGGGTTCGCAAGTTACTCAAGGTAGACGCGCTGTACTTTATTATTAGCGGCGACAACAACAAGAGCATGGTGCTCAGCGCTCTGGAGATGGAGCCCGACGAGTTCATTGCCAAGCCCTTCTCGCAATTCCAGCTGCACAACCGTTTAGCCAGGGCTCACGCCAAGCGCCAATCACTCAAAGATGTGCTCTCTGAGCTGATGGACAAAAACTACCCACGCGTAATCACCCAAGCCCAGCGCCATATCGAAGCAGGCACCCGCTACAAGAGCTACTGCCAAAACCTGATTATTGAGGCGCAGATCCTCACCGGTAAGCTGGATGATGCTAAAGCCGGTTTACAAGCGATGCTCAAAGAGCGTAACCAAACCTGGGCGCAAGCTAAACTAGGCCAAGTCCAGCTGCTGCAGCATGAGCACCAAGAAGCAATCAAAACCCTCAAGGCCACACTGTCGCAAAGTCCGCTGCTGATGATGGCGCACGACTGGCTTGCCCGCGCCTATTGGAAAGACGGACAACTTGAGCAAGCCATGGAGACCGCCCAGCAAGCCTGTAAGATGGCCGCGTTCAGTATCGAACGCCAACAGCTGCTGGCTGATATCGCGGTGGAAGCCGGCGAGCAGCGCATCGCGAAAGAGACCTTTGCGATCATCCTCAACCTGGCGCGACGCTCGGTGCACCGTGGCCCTCGCCACCTGTGCAACTACATCCGCAGCTTGATTGACGAAGCGCAGGCCGAAGACGACCTATACCGCAAAAACCGCCTGCTGCATGAGGTAAACACCGTGCTGTTCCACGCGCGTCGTGAAGAAGGACGTGATGAGAGCTTCGACTTTGATGCCTTTGAAGGGATCTCTCAGGCCCGCGTGCACGCCACTAAGGGCGAGTTAAACAAAGCCAAGCGGGTGCTATTTGATAGCAATGAGCAGTATCTTTCTACTCCTGACCAAGTGAGCAACGAGCTACTACCAGACACCTTCTTAACCCTGAACTCGGTGGGTGAGTACGAGTACGCCATGCCCTTCGCCGAAGAACTTAAATCACGAGAGGGCCTGGACAAATCCTCACTGCGCTCCGCCCAGTCAGTGCTTGAAGATGAGAACTTTGAGCTCAAAGTCGGGCAGTTCCGCGAGTTCAATAAGATGGGCATTGAGTGCTATGAAGACGGCCGCTTCCAAGAGGCTGTCAGCTACTTCGATAAAGCCCTGCAAGTCGCCCCCGGTAACACCGGTGCGATCCTCAACAAAATTCAGGCTATCCTTAAGCTGTTGGTTAACAACGATAAAGACCTGCGGCTTCAGTTGGCCAGTGAGTGTAAACACACCATTAAGTTACTCGATGGTTTGAAACTCAACACCAATCACGCGGAACGTTACGTAACCCTGAAGCGCGATTTTGAGCAGGTTGTAAAAGGAAAGATGTAGTCTAAACACCGGGGAGAGCGATGCCAGAAATCAAACGTTGCCTTTATCACGACAGCTCTGGCGCCAAGTGTGAGCAGCCCGCCCTAGACAGTGGGCTTTGCTTTTGGCACGACCCGGACCAAGACAAATCAGGCCCCGATATCAAACACAAGCTCGAGCAGTTTGCCCACAACGGTGGCATGCTGCGCGGGCTACAGTTAAAGCGCGCTCAACTCGAAGACATCGACTTAGTCAAACATGGCAGCAAGCAAGGCTATGACTTGAGCGGGACCGACCTCTACCGGGCTCGCCTGAGTGGTGCCCACCTGTTTAACGTAAAGCTGTGCAACGGCAGCTTGATGAAGGCCGATCTGCGCGGTGCCAACCTAAACCATGCCGATCTGCGCGGCACTAACCTACTGGGCCTCAAGCTCGAACAAGCCGCGTTCGACCATATCAATGTCGGCGAACATCTTATGCAGGAGAAGCTGGCGGTAGCCGCCGATAAACAGGGTGACCATACCAGCGCGCTGGATTACTACCAGCAAAGCGAAGAGATCTACCGCAACCTACGTAAGACTGCCGAGCACGAAGGGCTGTTTAACATCTCAGGTTGTTTCTTGGTGAAAGAGCTCACCATGCGCCGCAAGCAACTACCGCGCTACTGCATTAATCGCTTGCTTTCCAAGCTGGTTGAAGTGGGTTGCGGCTATGGCGAGGTACCCGCGCGGGTGATTGTCTCTTCCGCCACGATTATCGCGATCTGTGCGCTGTGTTACTTTTTTATGGGTATCCACTTTAGCGGAGAGATCGTACGCTTTAACCTACAACACAGTGTACCCCAGAACCTTATCGCGCTGGCGGAGTGTTTGTATTACAGCGTGGTGACCTTTACTACCCTCGGCTACGGAGACTTTACCCCGGTGGGGCTATCGCGCTTAGTCGCCGCCTTGGAAGCGTTCACCGGAAGCTTTGTTATTGCCCTGTTTGTGGTAGTGTTTGTAAAAAAAATGACGCGTTAAACCGCTCTGGTTTAATGCTCTCCCCAACGATTTAGAGAGGTAAGCACATTGCAATACATCGTTATCGTAGCAATTTTTCTCGCTGCCTTCTGGTTTTTACGCCGCTACAGCAGTAGCCAGCAAGCGGGTGCCCACCTCGACCATGCGCGTTTGTTCCTAGAAGAAAACGCTAAAAAAGAGGGAGTGATAACCACGGCCTCAGGGCTGCAATACTTGGTACTGGAACAGGGCAGCGGCGAGAGCAACCCAAGCGCCAGCTCAACGGTAACCGTTCACTACCACGGCACGCTTATCAATGGCCAGGTTTTCGATAGTTCAGAAGAGCGCGGCGAGCCCGCAACCTTCCCCCTCAATCAAGTGATTAGCGGCTGGACCGAGGGCCTCCAGCTTATGGTCGAAGGCGATAAGTACCGCTTCTTTATCCCCTCAAAGCTGGCCTACGGCAACCGTAATATCGGCAGCATCCCCGGCGGCTCACTGCTTATCTTCGATGTTAGCCTGCTTAAGATCGAGTCCTAAGTCCGTCGTTAAGCGCGCAATTCAAATAAGGCGGCTACTAGGCCGCCTTCGTTTATAGCGCCTCTAAGGCCAGCTTGAAGTCATCCAACAGGTCCTGTTGGTCTTCAATGCCAATCGAGCAACGAATCATATTCTCGCTGATCTGAGCGGCCTGGCGTGCTTGCAAGCCCATCTCGTAGTAGATGGTTTGCGCTACTGGCAGCGCGAGGGTGCGATTGTCGCCCAAGTGGGTGGCGTTTAACACCAGATGCAAGCTATCCAAAAAGGCCACTGGCTGATACGTATCTAACAGATCGAAGCTGACCAAGGCACCAAAGGCGCTGAACAACGATGCCGCACGTTGATGCTGAGGATGCTCCGCCAGCCCCGGATAATACACGCGCGCCACTTTAGGGTGCGCTGCCAGCATCTCGGCCAACGCTTGGGCGTTGTCGCACTGGCGCTGCATGCGCAGTGCAAGGGTCTCCACGCCCATCGAAAGCTTATGGGCCGACTCCGAGCTCAAACAGCCACCAAAGTCACGCAGGCCCTTTTTCTTGATCTGATTGAGCCCCCACAACATGGGATCGCCCTTGCGATAACCTTCGAAGATATTCGGGTAGCCCTGCCAGTCATATAGCCCGGTGTCGCTCACCGAGCCCCCCAAGACTGCACCATGACCACCGACATACTTGGATAAGGAGTTGATAATCAAGCTGGCACCCACCGATTTGGGTTGGAATAGCAGTGGGCTGGTTAGGGTGTTATCGACCACATAGATCCAGCTGTGCTGCTGGCAAAGCTCGCCAATACCTTTCAGGTCGGCAATCTGAGTGGCCGGATTGGCGATGGTTTCGACAAACACCAGTTTGGTGTTTTCTTGAGCGCAGGCTGCGATATTGGCGGCATCGGTTGCATCCACTAAGCTGACCTCTACCCCAAAGCCGCGTAAGGTGCCAAACACACTGCTGGTATTACCAAACAAGTGGCGGCTTGCAATGATATGGTCGCCCGCCTTAAGCAGGGTAATAAAGGTAGTGGTAATCGCCGCCATACCACTGGCAAACAGTAAGCAGCCAACAGATTGCTCCATCATCGCCAGCTTACCTTGCAGATAATCGAGCGTGGGAGTGGATTGGCGCGAATAGGCATGGCCGGTTTGCTTGCCTTGAAATACATCCACCAAATCCTGGCTCTGGGCATAGGCATAGGGCACTGAGGCATGCACTGGCGCATGAACACCACCGAACTCAACGCCCTGCATACGGTCGTAATGGACAATCTTGGTGGTGAGGCCGTTAAGTTTCATAGGATTCTCCGTTTTGGTTTCCAAAAAGCGGGTTTCGAAAAAGCTGGTTGAAAAAAGTTAGCTGTGAAAAAGTCTGTCGCGAAAAAAAGGGGCTGACGCCCCTTTTTCAATTAACTCGATAATGGCCTCAGATGGCGGTGCCAACGTTTCTCCCACTGCTTGAAGCCAAACACCAATATAAAGGTCAGGCACAGATAGATTAACGCAGCAAAGGTAAAGGCCTCAAATGGCGCATAGTACCTTGCATACACATCTCGGGCTGCACCGGTAATATCAATGATGGTTACCACGCTGGCGATCGAGCTGGCATGCAGCATAAAGATCACCTCGTTGCTGTACGCAGGCAGAGCCCGGCGAAACGCGCTCGGCAGGATAATCCGGCGCATGCACTTACCGCGCGACATACCGTAGGCCATGGCCGCTTCAATCTCGCCTCGTCCGGTCGCCACAATCGCACCACGGAAGATCTCGGTGGTATAAGCGGCGGTGTTCAACACAAAGGCAAACAAGGTCGGTACATAGGCTTCACGCACGATAGGCCAGAACATCGATTGCTGAATGCCATCGATGTAGGCCACCCCGTAGTAGATGATATACAGCTGGATAAGCAGGGGGGTGCCGCGGAAAATGTAGGTGAATAGCCATACACTGCGATTCACCAGCCAGTTCTCGGAGGTACGCAAGATGGCCAGCGGTATCGCCAGCACTAAGCCGATAATCAGCGATAGGAATACCAGTTGTACCGTCATCACCAAGCCATCCCAGTACTCAAGTACTGTGCTCAAGGTGAAGATGTCGTTATTGGCGAGCAGCTGCTCGATTGTTTCGTACATCGTTACGCCCTCACCACACCAGCACTAAAGCGGATTTCCAGCCGTTTCAGCACATATTCAGACACACTGGTCAGCGCCAGGTACACCGCAGCCACCGGAATAAAGAACAGGAAGGGTTCATGCACCGCTCCAGCGGCTTCTTTTGCCAGGCGAACCATGTCTTCGAGTCCAATCACCGATACCAGCGCGGTGGTTTTAACCAGCACCAACCAGTTATTACCAATGCCGGGAATCGCATGGCGAATCATCTGCGGCACGGTAATCCGTTTAAACACCTGCCACGCTGACATACCATAAGCGCGTCCGGCTTCGATTTGCCCGTGTTCCACCGCAAGGAAAGCACCGCGGAAGGTCTCGCCCATATAGGCGCCAAAGATAAAGCCAATGGTGGTAACACCCGCGACAAACTCATTGATGTTGATGTAAAAATCGATGCCATAGCGATCGTAAAGCACATCGGAAAAGGCATTTACACCAATTTGAGCACCAAAGAAGATCAGCAGCATCAGCACCAGATCGGGTACCCCGCGGATAACCGTGGTGTACACCATGGCGATGCCATTTAGCACTTTGTTCTTGGACAAACGCGCCACTGCAGCGAGCATTCCCAACAACAAAGCAATAAATAGAGAGAGGAAGGCCACTTCTAAGGTTAGGATCGCGCCCTTAAAAATTGCCGGGCCGTAGCCGTGAAGGTCTAACATAGTTTGGATCTCAGCTTAGGGCGGTCTCCCGCCCTTGTCGCTTAGGGTTACTTCTTGATGCTGTAATCGAAGTACTTGGCGTTGATTTCGTCGTAAACACCGTTTTCTTTCACGGTTGCCAGAGCCTTGTTAAACATCTCAATCAAATCGGTATCACGCTTACGCGCTGCAACACCTACGCCTTCACCTAGCTGAACGTTATCGCCCAGTACTTTGTAGGCATCGCCGCCATCGGCTTCGATAATGGTGCTAACGCCCACTGGGTAATCCAGTACCACTACGTCAAGACGGCCGCCACGTAGGTCATTTACCAGGTCATCACCAGCGGTGTAGCGTTTGATTTCAGCCACGCTGCTGTAGTTCTCGGTGGCGTAAACGTCTTGGATGGTACCGCGTTGTGCACCTACACGTAGGCCTTTCAAGGTTTCTGGGTTGAATGGGTCTACGTTAATCGCTTGAGGGCCAAAGAAGCCAGTTGGTGTGTTGTAGTATGCTTCAGAGAACAGTACTTTTTTGGCACGCTCTTCGTTGATAGACATTGATGAGAAGATCGCGTCGTATTTGCGCGCCAACAGACCCGGGATAATGCCATCCCATGCCTGTACAATCCACTCACACTTCACCTGCATCTCTTCACACACTGCGTTACCAAGATCAATCTCGAAACCAGTCAGTGAACCATCTGGCGCGCGGTATTCAAAAGGTTCATAAGGTACGTCAACGGCTAAACGAACCACGTCCCAGTCTTTAGCTTGAACGGCGGTGCTTGACAGAACGACTGCTCCAAATAGAGCGACCAGTGTTTTCTTCATTGTTTTCTCCATGTGTTTGCTTTAAGTACCGGACTGGGTTGCCGCGATACTTCTTCCCTAGTTAGTAATAGTAGTTTTTATCGATATTTTTAAGAATTTTGGGCTTAGTATTTCGGTGCTAAGAATTGCTTCATCCGCTCGGAGTCGGGGTTGTTAAACACCTTGTCGGGCGTGCCCTGCTCCTCTACGATGCCTTGATGTAAGAACATCACGTGATTGCTCACGTCACGGGCAAAGGCCATCTCGTGGGTCACCACCACCATAGTGCGTCCCTCTTCAGCCAGTGAGCGCATTACCTTAAGCACTTCACCTACCAGCTCCGGGTCGAGAGCAGATGTGGGTTCATCAAACAACATCACCTCAGGGTCCATGGCCAAAGCACGCGCGATGGCTGCACGCTGCTGCTGACCGCCAGACATATGCGCCGGGTAGTAGTCGCGACGCTCATAGAGGCCTACTCGCTCTAGTAACTCTTTAGCGTGCTCAGTGGCCTCGGCCTTGCTTTTGCCAAGTACGTGGATGGGCGCTTCGATGATGTTCTCTAGTACGGTCATGTGTGACCACAGGTTAAAGCTTTGAAATACCATCGACAGGCGCGAGCGCATATGCTCAACCTGACGCTTGTCGGCGGGTGCTCGTTCGCCATTGCGCAGTTGCTTAAATGCTAAATGTTCGCCGTGAACGTAAATCTCACCTTGAGTGGGGATCTCAAGCAGGTTCATACAGCGAAGGAAAGTACTCTTACCAGAACCGGAAGAGCCGATGATAGATATCACATCACCTTTGTGCGCGGTTAAATCGATGCCTTTAAGCACCTCATGTTCACCAAAGGTTTTATGCACATTACGCGCTTCTAATGCCGCAGTTTGACTCATTCTGTTCCTTGTCTTTGCAAGCCGGTTACCGCGCCTGCAAAAGCGAGGCTCAGATCACACTATAAAGTGTTTTGGCATGACAACTCTATTATTCCCAATGATTAGAAAGCTACCACTGTAATCCGGCAAACTCAACATTTTGTGGCGCAATCTCACAATTTCAGCCTAGATTATGTTCTATTTCCAATCAACCGCCGGATATTTATATTCATTTTGAGTGCATATTACTTCGATTAAGGTCTTATCTTCACTCACTACCAGTTGCGCGTAATTCACTCTATTTTGCCTTTATATAGAATCTCGCCTTTTACTTAGGGCACGTTGTTGGTGTGTTATTTTTTTGTAAACGCAGCAATTGCTTATTTTCCTGAGAGGCCTAAATTTGGTAAGTAACTTACAATCAAAAATCCCTAGCGTTTGCTGTCTTATCCAAAATAAGCAGAATTACGTAGTAAAATTACTTACTATTTGGCGATTATTGATCTTGATCAATCTTTGAAATCTAACGGCTTTGCTACAATTTCCGCCAACGATGCTAAAAGGTATTGCTTACAATTGGATCTTTGTTAAGCATTAGTAGCTAAACTTGGCGTAGTCTGCTGAAAAATGTTCGAAAGGCTCTAGATTCAACTTACCAATAACGCATGTTAAAACGTCGTCCAACTGGCCAAAAGATGAGCTGTATTCATCGCTTTTGACCACTGGGCTAAATTTGTACGGATTACAAGATTACAATTTGTTTCAGAGAAGGATCTCGCATTAGCCCAGGGCAAAATTGGCTCAGAAGATCTGCATCTGATCCAGCGTACTAAAACACTGAGGATAATATGTCTACAAACGCACATCAGCGTCGAGATGCAGAAGAAAAAACCTATCAGGAGCTTCACCGCCCCGCGTCAGAGTTTGACAGCCGCTCTGACTATCTGGATCACGAACTGCAAATCATGAAGCCGCGACGCTGGTCGCTCAACCTGCCAGGCCGTGATTTTCGCTTTGAATGGGAAGATCTGGTTCCCGCCATCGCCGGTACTATCGGCATTATTGCCATGTACTCTGCGGTGATGTCATCTTGGGCCGAAGCCCTCACCGCCAAATATGAGTGGGTAAACCTCGGCAAAGACTTTGCCATTGAAGTGGCCCGGGTGGAGATGTTAATCCCCGCGCTGCTATTTTGCGTGCTTGCCTCGGGTTTCGTTAACCCACGCGCCAACTTGGCCGGTAACCACGGCCCGATGATCCCAATGATTGCCGGTATCGCACTGGCCGGCGCTCACCCTCTGGCCTTGGCCATCTTGATTGGCGTGTTCGGCCTGCTACTTAGCTACCTCAAAGGCGGCTCCAAGCTGGTTAACTTAACCTCGCAAGGTGTAGCCGGTGGTTTGCTGGTTTACTTAGGCTTTACTGGCTCGATGAGCCAGATTGGCGAGGTTCAAAAATGGGCCAATGGCCTGGAAGGCGAGATGGGCTATGTGGGCCTGATCGTGTTGTTCGCCACTATCGTGTTGTATGCGGTTCTCGCCAAGCTCGGTAAACGCTGGCTGGCTATTCCACTATGTGCCGTAACCGGCCTGATAATCGCGCTGGTGTGTGGCGCAGGCTTTGACTTGGTATTTGAAACCCAAGTTGGCCTGCCTAACCTGAACCCGGTTTACTGGTGGGGCTCGCAAGAGCACGGTTGGATGCTCGGTCTGCCCAACCTGCAACAGTTTATTGCATCGCTGCCATTCGCTATTTTGGCGGTTGCCATGTGGTCTCCCGACTTTTTGGGACACCGCATCTTCCAAGAGCTGAACTACCCCAACAAAACCGACAAGGTATTGATGGACGTGGATGACACTATGACCGTGTGTTCAGTACGCCAAATGGTCGGTACTGCAGTCGGTGGCGGTAACATCACCTCAAGCTGGGGTACCTATATGATCCCCGCGGCCATCGCAAAACGTCCGATTCCGGCCGGCGCCATCGTATTGGGCGTACTGGTTATGACCATCGCCGTATTGGGCTTCCCGATGGATGTGGCAGTATGGCCACCGGTGATGCGCGTTGCCCTGCTAGTAGGGGTATCGCTGCCGCTTTTGGAAGCCGGCATGCAGATGATTAAAGACGCAAAAGATTCACAATCTGCGGGTATTTGTGTATTCGCAGCGATGGTGACCAACCCGGTTTTGGCTTGGGCACTAACAATGGCACTGGACAACAATGGTTTGATCGGCGATAAAGAGCGCCCGAAAGCCCTGAGCTATATTGACCGGGTTATTATTCCTGTATCAGTACTGCTGATCTGTTTAGCCGCAATGCTCGCGGTTGGCATGCTTGAAAGACAGTATGGCATTCCGGCTTTGTTGTAACAGTTTCGGTTTAACTTCGCTCGGCCCTATACTACCGAGTGAGTAAAAGATAAGCGGCGCGGTCGCGTCGCAGTGTGGCGACACACGTTTTACATTTGTATACCAACTATAGGTGGGACAAAACATGGCAGATAAGAACGACGTTTTTGCAAGCGCTTGGGAAGGCTTTGCCGCCGGCGACTGGCAAAATGAGGTTAACGTTCGTGACTTTATTCAGAAAAACTACACCCCATATGAAGGTGATGAGAGCTTCCTAGCAGGTGCTACCGAAGCGACCGACGCCCTGTGGGACAAAGTCATGGAAGGCATTAAAGAAGAAAACCGCACCCACGCGCCGGTAGACTTCGACACCTCAGTTATTTCAACCATTACTGCTCACGATGCCGGTTACATCAACAAAGACCTGGAAACCATCGTAGGTCTGCAAACTGAAGCGCCTCTGAAACGTGCCATCATCCCTAACGGTGGTATCCGCATGATCGAAGGTTCTTGTAAAGCCTACGATCGCGAACTTGACCCACAAGTTTCTAAGATCTTCAGCGAGTACCGTAAGACTCACAACCAAGGTGTATTCGACGTATACACTGGCGACATCATGAAGTGTCGTAAGTCTGGTGTTCTGACTGGTCTGCCAGATGCTTACGGCCGTGGTCGTATCATCGGTGACTACCGTCGCGTAGCGCTATACGGTATCGACTTCCTGATGGCTGACAAAGCTAAACAGCACAAGTCTTTGGAAAAAGACCTAGTAGGCGGCGAGACTCTGGCTGAAACCATTCAACTGCGTGAAGAGATCTTCGAGCAGTACCGTGCTCTGGACCAAATCAAGCAGATGGCAGCGAAATACGGCTGTGACATCTCTGGTCCTGCTACCAACGCTCAAGAAGCTGTTCAGTGGACCTACTTCGGTTACTTGGCTGCGGTTAAGTCGCAAAACGGCGCAGCAATGTCGTTTGGTCGTAACACCACCTTCCTGGATATCTTCATCGAGCGTGATATCGCTGCGGGTAAACTGACCGAGCAACAAGCGCAAGAGCTGATCGACCACTTGGTGATGAAGCTACGTATGGTTCGCTTCCTACGTACCCCTGAGTACGATGAGTTGTTCTCTGGTGACCCAATCTGGGCAACCGAGTCTATGGGTGGCATGGGCACCGACGGCCGTACCCTGGTTAGCCGTACTGCGTTTCGCTTCCTGAACACCCTGTACACCATGGGCCCATCTCCAGAGCCAAACATCACTGTACTGTGGTCAGAGCAACTGCCAATTAACTTTAAGAAATACTGTGCCAAGGTTTCTATCGACACTTCGTCTATCCAGTACGAGAACGATGACCTGATGCGTAACGACTTCCAAAACGACGACTACGCAATCGCATGTTGTGTATCGCCAATGGTTGTTGGTAAGCACATGCAGTTCTTCGGCGCCCGCGCAAACTTGGCTAAAACCCTGCTGTACGCAATCAACGGCGGTGTTGATGAGAAGCTGAAGATGCAGGTTGGTCCTAAGTCTGACAAGATCACCGACGAAGTTCTGAACTTCGACGACGTGATGGGTCGTCTGGACACCTTCATGGATTGGCTGGCTGAGCAATACGTGACTGCACTGAACTGCATCCACTACATGCACGACAAGTACAGCTACGAAGCTTCTCTGATGGCGCTGCACGATCGTGACGTTCGTCGCACCATGGCGTGTGGTATTGCCGGTCTGTCTGTTGCAGCTGACTCTCTGTCTGCTATCAAGTTCGCGACTGTTAAGCCAGTACGTGACGAAGACGGAATCGCAGTAGACTTCGACATCGAAGGCGAGTATCCGAAGTTCGGTAACAACGACGACGCGGTTGACGCTATCGCGGTTGACCTGGTTGAGCGCTTCATGAACAAGATTCGTAAGCTGAAAACCTACCGCAACGCGATTCCAACTCAGTCTGTACTGACCATTACTTCTAACGTTGTATACGGTAAGAAGACCGGTACTACTCCTGATGGTCGTAAAGCTGGCGCGCCATTCGCTCCAGGTGCTAACCCAATGCACGGCCGTGACGAGAAAGGTGCTGTAGCGTCTCTGACTTCGGTAGCAAAACTGCCATTTGCTAACGCGCAAGACGGTATCTCTTACACCTTCTCTATCGTACCTAACGCACTGGGTAAAGATGATGACACTCAGAAGACCAACCTGGCTGGTCTGATGGACGGTTACTTCTACCACAACGCTGACGTAGAAGGTGGTCAACACCTGAACGTTAACGTAATGAACCGTGAGATGCTGATGGACGCGATGGAAAACCCTGAGAAATACCCTCAGCTGACCATCCGTGTATCAGGTTACGCAGTACGCTTTAACTCTTTGACCAAAGAGCAACAGCAAGACGTAATCACCCGTACCTTCACTCAAAGCATGTAATTGCCTTGAGTAGTTTCGGCTAAGCCGATACTGCGGTTATAATAAGCCCCGGCCAAATTTGGTCGGGGCTTTTCTTTTTTGAGGTAGAAAACTTAATGGCAACTGTTGGACGTATCCACTCCACCGAATCATGCGGAACCGTTGACGGACCCGGTATCCGATTTATTGTTTTTACGCAGGGCTGCTTGATGCGCTGCCAGTACTGCCATAACCGTGATACCTGGGATCTGCACGACGGCAAAGAAGTGACTGTCGATCAGATCATGAATGACCTGCGCCCTTACCGTAACTATATGAATGCCAGCGGCGGCGGTGTCACTGCCAGCGGTGGCGAAGCGATGCTGCAGCCTGAGTTTATTCGCGACCTGTTCCGCGCCTGTCAGGCGGAAGGCATCCACACCTGTCTTGATACCAACGGCTATATCCGCAAGCACACCGATGTGGTTGACGAGGTGATGGAAGCCGCCGATCTGGTGATGCTCGACATCAAACAGCTTAACGATGATGTGCACAAAACCTTGGTTGGCGTAAGCAACAAGCGGGTACTGGACTTCGCCAAGTACCTCAACCAAATCGGCCAAACCACTTGGATCCGCTATGTGGTGGTACCGGGTAAGAGCGACGATGATGAGTCGGCCATTGCACTGGGCGAGTTCATCAAAGACTTCGATAACGTTGAGAAGATTGAGATGCTGCCCTACCACGAGCTGGGCAAACACAAGTGGACCGCCATGGGCGAAGAGTACCCATTAGCCGGCGTGAAGCCGCCTTCGAAAGAGACCATGGAACGCCTGCAGGCAATCCTCAAGCGCTACCACGATAACGTGATCTTTTAATGCTGCTCTGCCCTATCTGTCAAAGCCCACTCACGCTTACCAATAAGCAGTGGGCTTGTGTTAACCGCCACAGCTTCGATGTCGCCAAAGAAGGTTATGTGAACCTGCTGGCGGTGCAGCATAAGCGCTCCAAGAATCCCGGCGACAATGCCGATATGATTCAAGCGCGCCAGCAGTTTATGCATGGCGGGCACTACCAGTTTTTGGCAGACGCCATCTGCGCCCAACTCGGCGAAGTCAACGCGAACACCCTACTCGACTTAGGCTGTGGTGAAGGCTACTTCACCGAGGCGATGTTTGCCTCACTCAAGCCAGCGCAGCTGTTCGCCATTGATATCTCTAAGGCCGCGGTACGCCTGGCGGCCAAGCGCCAGCCTGAGATAAACTACTTGGTGGCCAGTAACCACCGTATTCCCTTGCCGGAGCAAAGCGTTGATGTCGCAGTGCGAGTGATGGCACCCAGTCAGCTCAGTGAGCTGCAGCGGCTGATCAAACCGGGCGGCCATCTGTTGATTGTGCGTCCCGGCGCGCGTCACCTTTATCAGCTCAAACAGCAGATCTACCAAGATGTGCGCTTGCATGATGAGCAGGCCGATGAGCTTGAGGGCTTCCAGATTCAAGAGCAACGCAAGGTTGGCGCCGAGCTCACCCTTGACCAAGCAGCCATGGGCCAACTGGCCAGCATGACCCCCTTCGCTTGGCGCAAGACCGACAAACTAAAAGAGGCCTTGCAAAGCAAGACCTCTTTTGAAATGAGTGCAGCGTTTGTGCTGGACTGGTATCAGCGGGACTAAGCAGCTAGTCCCCATCATTAGGGCGCTGTTCTAGTCATCCACCAAGAAGCTTTTATCAAAGCGACGAAATGCTGCGTTGAGCGCCTCAGCCAGTTCAAAATAGCGCGGCTGAGTGGCTGCGGGGGCCAGCTGCACACCAGCCTCTGCCAGCTTCTCGTGCAGTTCGCGATACCAGCTGGCTAAGCTACGTGGCAGATGGGTGTTGGCGCGTTGGCCTAACCAGAATAGACCGTGCAGGGGCATCAGGAATACCACCATAGCCATCATCACGGCCTGTGGCAGTAGCTCATGCATACCCGCCGAGAACGGCAGGATAACGGTCAGGACAGCAATTGCGGGCATGGTTTTCATTGCCAGCGTAGTGGCGGCAATCACCCGATTCTCGGGGAACATGGGAGCCAATACACGCTGCGCCGGCCACTTTTTCATATATGCCCGGCCATCACGAACCCGCTCAGAAAAATTTGCCATTCTCTACCCCTTATCCAGACCTTTTTTCAACAACTTACCAGGGCGTTAGCCGCCACTGTGATTACTGTAAACCTCAAACAAACCCGCTCAGTCAGAGTTTAAAAATTGACCTTCGCCAATTCACAGTAAAATAACGAAAAATAATCGCTTTTCAGACAATAACACCGGTATTTTTGGCAAATCATTTCATGTATTATTCACCGCGGTGATACGACTGTCTCTCATTTTTCTTTGTCCTAAGTGTAGCTCGTCTGCGCAATAGGCACTAGCTGAAATAAAATCGCTGTATTACCCGCGCTCCAAGCGAGGTTCGAACGTTCCTGCACGTTGGCCGTGATTACCCGGTCAGACCTCCATCTGCGTCTATAATTGAACAAATTTAACCCCATAGGTATACGTAACATGAGCAAAAAGCTTGTCCTGGTCCTGAACTGTGGTAGCTCCTCTCTTAAATTCGCTGTTTTAGATGCCCAAACGGGTGAAGAAGCTATTACCGGTCTGGCCGAGTGTTTCAACCTTGAAGATGCCCGCATTAAATGGAAAGCGGACGGTCAAAAGCAGGAAGCTAATCTGAGCGCTTACTCCGCTCACCGCGAAGCCATCGAGTTTATCGTTAAAGAGATCCTGGAGCCTCGCCCAGAAATCTTGGCTGACATCGTGGCAGTAGGTCACCGTGTTGTGCACGGCGGCGAGAAATTCACCAAGTCAGCCATCATCGATGATGCTGTTGTTGCTGGTATCGAAGAGTGCTCTTCACTGGCACCGCTGCACAACCCAGCAGCCCTTATCGGTATTCGTGCTGCCCAAGCTTGTTTCCCAAGCCAGCCGCATGTTGCTGTTTTCGATACTGCTTTCCATCAGAGCATGCCTGAAAACGCTTACCTATACGCACTGCCATACAAGCTGTACCGCGAGAAAGGCGTACGTCGTTACGGCATGCATGGTACCAGCCACCTGTACGTAAGCCGCGCTGCTGCCGAAGCACTGAACAAGCCGGTTGAAGAGCTGAACATTATCACCGCTCACTTGGGCAACGGTGGCTCTATCTGTGCTATCAAAAACGGTAAAAGCGTTGACACCAGCATGGGTATGACCCCGCTGGAAGGCCTGGTAATGGGTACCCGCTCTGGTGATATCGATCCAGCCATCATCTTCCACTTGGTTGACCGCGAAGGTTACACCCTGGAAGAGGTGAACAACATGCTGCACAAGCAGTCTGGCCTGATGGGTCTGACTGAAGTTACTAGCGACTGCCGCTTCGTAGAAGACGGCGTAGCAGAGGGTAACGAAGTTGCGATCCGTGCAATGGACGTATTCTGCTACCGCATCGCTAAGTACATCGCGTCTTACTCTGCCTCTTTGGATGGCAAGCTGGACGCACTGGTATTCACCGGTGGTATCGGTGAAAACGCCGCCCCTATTCGCTCTCAGGTAATCAAGCAGCTGGCGCTGTTGGGCTTCGAATGTGATGAAGAAGCAAACCTGAAAGCGCGCTTCGGTGGTGAAGGTAACATTGCAACGGCTAACAGCCGTCCTGTTCTGGTTATCCCAACCAACGAAGAATTGGTCATTGCCCGCGACGCGGTAGCACTGACTCAGCAATAACAAAGGCAAGGTGGAGTACGCTCCACCTTTTTTCTGCTAATCACAAATAGAGGTACAGCAGTGGCTCGTACAATCATGCTTATCCCAGTAGGAGAAGGTGTTGGCGTCACCTCCGTAAGCCTAGGGATGGTTCGCGCAATGGAACGAAATGGCGTTAACGTCAATTTCTTCAAGCCTATTGCCCAGCCAAAATCTCGGGAATCTGGTCCAGAGCGCTCCACCGCAATTATTCGTCAAGGCTCTAACATCGTTCCACCCGAGCCGTTCACCAAGGCGCACGCTGACAACCTGATCAGTGCCAACCTGGTAGACGACCTGCTTGAAGGAATCGTTGCTCGTTTCAATTCTGGTACTCGCGGTGCCGAAATTGTTGTTGTTGAAGGTCTGGTTCCGACTTCGGACACCCCTTATGCCAATAGCATCAACTACGGTATTGCTAAAGCACTGGATGCAGACATGGTGTTTGTTACCAACCCTGGTAGCGATACCTCTCAGCAGCTCAAAGAGCGCATGGAGATTGCCTGCAACAACTTCGGTGGCCTGAAGAACAAACGCATCATCGGCTGCATCATGAACAAGGTAGGCGCGCCTATCGATGCCCATGAAATGACTCGCCCAGATCTGACCGAAATGTTCGACACCAAGGCTGGTCAAAGCACCAACCTTGAAGTGCTGCAGATGTTCGGTAAGAGCCCACTGCGCATCCTAGGTTGCATTCCATGGAGCGCTCCGCTGATTGCTCCACGTGCCCGCGACCTGGCGACTCACCTGGATGCGACCGTTATCAACGAAGGCAACATGGACACCCGTCTGGGCCGTGTCACCTTCTGTGCACGCTCTATTCCCAACATGGTTGAGCACTTCAACGCAGGAAGCCTGTTGGTAACGTCTGGCGACCGCTCAGACGTTATCGTGTCAGCGTGTTTGGCTGCGATGAACGGCGTGAAGATTGGCGCCCTGCTGCTTACCGGCGGCTACCAGCCAGAGCCACAGGTTATCGACCTGTGTAAGCGCGCGTTTGAAACCGGCCTACCGGTGATGCTGATTGAAGCCAACACTTGGCAGACCTCGTTGGCACTGCAAAGCTTCAACACCGAGATCCCGGTAGATGACTCACAGCGTATCGAACTGGTTCAAGACTACGTGGCTGGCCACATCGACAAGCACTGGATTGAGTCACTGACTTCAACCTCTGCACGAACCCGTCGCCTGTCTCCACCGGCCTTCCGTTACCAGTTAACTGAGATGGCTCGTGAAGCGAACAAGCGCATCGTACTGCCTGAAGGCGATGAGCCGCGTACCATCGCTGCTGCCGCTATCTGTGCTGAGCGCGGTATTGCGCAACCGGTACTGCTGGGTAACGTTGAAGACGTACAGCGTATTGCCGCGCAAGAAGGCGTGATCTTGGGTGATGGCGTGACCATCATCGACCCAGTGAGCATCCGCGAGAAGTACGTAGCGCCAATGTGCGAGCTGCGTAAGAGCAAAGGCCTGACCGAAGTAGTAGCCCGCGAGCAACTAGAAGACAACGTGGTACTGGGTACCATGATGCTGGCTCAAGGCGAAGTAGACGGTCTGGTATCTGGTGCGGTTCACACCACTGCCAACACTATTCGTCCGCCGCTACAGCTGATCAAGACCGCCCCGGGTTACAACCTGGTAAGCTCAATCTTCTTCATGCTGCTGCCAGACCAAGTACTGGTATACGGTGACTGTGCGATCAACCCAGACCCAACTGCTGAGCAGCTGGCTGATATCGCCATCCAGTCTGCAGAATCTGCGACTGCCTTCGGTATCGACCCACGCGTTGCGATGATCTCTTACTCGACTGGTAGCTCAGGCACCGGCTCTGATGTAGAGAAAGTACGCGAAGCGACCAAGATTGCTCAAGAGCGTCGCCCTGATCTGGTTATCGATGGTCCGCTGCAGTACGACGCAGCAATCATGGAAAACGTAGCCAAGAGCAAAGCACCAAACAGCCCAGTTGCAGGTAAAGCGACCGTGTTCATCTTCCCAGACCTGAACACCGGTAACACCACCTACAAAGCGGTACAACGTAGTGCTGACCTGATCTCTATCGGTCCAATGCTGCAAGGTATGGCGAAGCCAGTGAACGACCTGAGCCGTGGCGCCTTGGTTGACGACATCGTCTACACCATCGCACTGACTGCGATTCAGGCGAGCCAGGCTAAGTAAGCCTCTCGATTGCCGACAAGCCGGAGCAACTGCTCCGGCTTTTTTGTAGCTAGTGCACAGCTTTCACCAAAGCCGCTACTCCCCTATCCCGCGCCATGCTAGTAATGCGTATACGATTCAATAGCTTAACTAAGCGCATGCCCTACCTGTTTAACCTTGCCGCCTTGCTGCTCATGCTGTCCTTTGGCAGCTCGGCGTCATCATCAATGCGCTTTGGCGCCGATCTCTCTTACATCAATCAAGTCGAGGACTACGGCGGGCGCTACTACCATAACGGCGAGCCGCGTGACCCCTACGCCTTGTTCGCAGAGCATGGAACCGAGATGATTCGGCTGCGGCTGTGGCACAGCCCAGATTGGCATGACGAGCTAGAAGGTGCCAGTGGCAAGCTCTACAGCGATTTGGCTGATGTGATGCATAGCGCCGCCCGTGCCAAGCAACAAGGTATGCAGGTACTGCTTAACTTTCACTACTCCGATAGCTGGGCCGATCCTCAGCACCAAGACATTCCCAAGGCCTGGCAAGCTATTCGCGAACTAACTGAGCTTGAGCAGCAGGTGTATCAGTACACCTATGACACCCTCGAGCGAATGGCGGGCAAGCAGCTGCTTCCCGAGGCGGTGCAAATCGGCAACGAAACTAACTGCGGCATGCTCTATACCAACAGCCCTGCCCATTTTCCCAAGCTGTCAGTCTGTGACGGGCACTGGCTAAACGCCGGTCGCATTTTCAACGCCGCGATCCGCGCGGTGCGTGATATCGACCAAAAGTATCGGCAAGACACCATAGTGCTGCTGCATGTGGCCGATCCCGCCCATCTGGCATGGTGGTTTGAGGGCATCACCAAGCAGGCCAAGGTAGATGACTTTGATGCCATTGGCTTTTCCTACTACCCGCTATGGCACAGCAGCATTAGCTTTGATGCCCTGCCCGAGGTATTGCAGGCCATTAATCAGCGCTTCGAGCGTCCGCTATGGCTACTCGAGACAGCGTACCCACACACCCGGCAGGCCAACGATAGCTACCCCAACCTACATGGCGATGCACCACTAGCTGCCTTTCCAGCAAGTCCCGAGGGGCAGCTAGCCTTTTTGCAAACGCTTAGGCGCAACTTGGCACAGTCGGGCACCGAGGCGATGTTCTACTGGGAGCCGGGTTGGATAAGCTCGAACATGCGAGACTTATGGGGCCAGGGCTCGTCGTGGGAGAATTGCGCCTTCTTTGATTACCAAGGAGAGCTGCTACCGGCCATCACTTATCAACAGGAGTGAGGGCAAAGTTAAGTGGCATGTTGATAGCACTGCGGGATCCGCTCAGAGCAAAGCGGATTTGCCGCTGGCGCTATGTATGATGGGCGTTTTCACGCATAGGGTGGCCGCAGTGAGCAAGCGCTTAGCCAGAGTCTACCAACCCTTTTATGATAATAAAATCAATTGCAGGACACTTTTCGCACAACTCAATATATTCTTTTTAATCAATGACTTAAGTTTAAGTTATGGATGAATACACACTTTAATCCACAGATATTGTGGATTAAATTAAATTAACAACAAAGTTATCCACATGGGGAGAGCGAAATACGACTTTGATCCCAGTTTTTATGCACAGCTAGGTATCGATGTCAACTTTGTGCGTCAAGGCTTGGATCTGGTGGGCAACCCCCACCGCCTCTTCCACATCCAGCAGTACTGCAATGCCGCTGCCCTCTTCCTCATCAAAGGCCGCAACCTTGCTAATGGTGTTTAAAATAGACTTAGCGCGGTGGCTTTCCACCACAAATAACAACACATCCGCTTGCGACTCCAGACTCAAGCCAAAGAAGGTTTTCTTCCGGCTCACCCCCTCACCTCGCGCATTGTTGATCACCGTCGCGCCGGTCGCTCCAGCCGCGCGTGCGGCATCGAGTACCTTGGCAGTCTTGTGGTCGTCGACGAATGCGACAATCATCTTAAACTTCATGATTTTCTCCTGACTCGCTGTACCGCGAGAGATAAGCACTAATTTGCGCGTAAGCCATCACCGCTATCATTGGGAACAAGCTGGCAAAGGCTATCAATCCAAATCCGTCGATTAACACGTCGCGCCCCGGCACCGAGGCCGCCAGGCCCAAGCCCAAGGCGGTCACAAGCGGCACCGTCACCGTCGACGTAGTCACCCCGCCACTGTCATAGGCAAGGGGAATAATGTCTTTAGGCGCAAACAGGGTTTGCACCACTACCACCGCGTAGCCAGCGATAATGAAATACTGCAGCGGCTCTCCAATCACAATCCGATAGGTGCCCACCGCTAAGCCAAGTGCCACGCCAATCGCCACTGAGCTGCGCAGCCCACCCACCGAGATAACTCCACCGGATACCTGATTGGCCTTAATGGCCACCGCCAGCAGTGAGGGCTCGGCAATGGTCGTGGCAAAGCCAATGGCCGCAGCAAACAGATACACCCACATGTAGCTCTGCCAGTTGGCGGTCTCGGCGCTACCAACAAACTGCTCGCTGGTTAACTGGCGGGCCATCGATTCACCCAAGGGAAACAGCGCCATCTGCAGCCCTAACAAGAACAGCACCATGCCGATGATCACAAAGCCGGTGCCCACCACAAGCTGGGTGGGGCGACGCAGTGCGATGCGCAACACCACCAAGTGGAAGAACAGAATGGTCGCCACGATGGGCGCTACATCACCCAAGGTACCAAACAGATTACTGAGAAACTCGACCCACCAAACCATTACCAGATAATCCCAAATAGCAGCACAAATAGGACCGGCGTTAGCGACGCCAGCGCAATCAAACCGAACCCATCCAGCAAGGGATTGCGCCCCTTAATCGCATTGGCCAAGCCCACCCCTAGTGCCGTGACCAGCGGTACGGTAATGGTCGAGGTGGTCACGCCACCGCTGTCGTAGGCGATACCGATAATCTCCTGCGGCGCAAACGCGGTAATCACCACCACCAGCACATAACCGCCGATCATCAGCCAATGCAACGGCCAGCCACGCAGCACCCTCAATACCCCCACCACAATCGCCAAACCCACAGCGGCGGCGACGCAAAGACGTAAAGCGGCAGCGTATTCTTGACGGGCGGCATCGCTGTCGACAATATGCTCGGTGACCGCGGCGACCTTGGCCGCCTCATCTGCCACCGCAATCAGCGCCGGCTCGGCAATGGTGGTGCCAAAACCCAAACAAAAGGCAAACAACAGCAAGGCCGAGAGCTTTCCTTTATGGGCAAAGGCATGGGCCATATCCTCCCCCACCGGGAACAAGCCCAACTCCAACCCCATCACAAAGCAGGTTAGGCCGAGCACTACCAGCGCGGTGCCTAAGAACACATTAGCAAGATCGGGAAGTGGGGATTGCAAGACAAACAGTTGGAAAAATGCGACCACCAGGATTATCGGGCTGATATCCCTGAGGCTTTTGAGGAGAGAATCGAAAAAGTGAGAGAGGTGATAACCCATACTCGTCCCCTAGTCATGCCATCATCGTACGGGCCTAAAAGGCCTGTAAAACTGATGAGTACGATGGATGGCCGGCTAATCACAGCTGCGATAGATTGCAGCAGTTGTAATCAACATAACATGGGGAAGCCAAAGGGCCAGCAGCTTAAGCCACTTTTGCGTGTCCAAGCTGCGGAAAACAAAGGGATTGAGAGCTAGCTAACAGCAGCGGCGCGTTCGAACAGTAAAACCTTTAGGCCAGCATCGGCGTCTTTCTCCAACACTAAGTCTGGACGCGCCAGTGCTTCAACAAAGCGCAGCTCAGGCGCTTCATTCGCGACACAATCGAGCAGAAACTGCTGGTCGAGCCAAGGTGCGTTCAGGCACAACAAAGCTTGGCCGTTGTCACTCAATAGACTCGGTAACTGACGGACGATTCGCTGGTAGTCTTTCTCTACCAAGAAGCTGCCCTTTTGCATTGATGGTGGATCGGCAATCACCAAATCATAAGGCCCAAACTTGCGCAGCTTACCCCAAGACTTAAACAAGTCATGGGCAAAGAACTTGGCGCGCTTAACATCGAGCTGATTAAGGCGCAGGTTGTTGCGCCCCACGTTCAAGGCTGCCTGACTCATATCCAGGTTCACCACCAGCTCAGCACCACCGGCCAAAGCCGCCACCGCAAAGCCGCAGGTGTAAGAGAACAAATTAAGGATGGTCTTGCCGCTGGCTCGCTGTTGCACCCATTGACGCCCTGCCGCCATATCAAGAAACAGCCCAAAGTTTTGATTGGTGCCAATATCAACCTGATAGTGCAGCCCATGTTCAGTGATCTGGCTCGGCGTTTGCGCCTCGCCCCATAGCCACTGCACCGGCGCGCCCGGCTGGTCGCGTTGCTGCAGATAGATACTCTTTACCGCTGCATCGCCCTGCAGGCGGGTCAGTAACGCGGCCAAAACCGGCTCAGCCAAGGGCTCATAAGCCACAATCAGCGCTAAAGGCGGCAGCCACTCAAGGTTGAACGCCTCGGCGCCGGGTACACAATTTCCTCGTCCATGGATTACGCGTAGTGCCTCAGCTCCCAGCTCAGGCAGGTCAAAGGAAAAATTACTCACTCTTTTCTAACTCAACGTGTTCTAGTTCTAATTGTTCGATATCGATGCGTTTTAGCTCATCGGGGTGGGCCAGCAAGGATGCGACCCAGTGGCCAGACTCGCTCGATTCCAGCGCAATCTTTAAGATCATGGTTAAGGGCACCGATAGCAGCATGCCCACGCTACCGAATAGCCAGCCCCAGAAGATCAAGGACAGGATCACCACCAACGACGACAGCCCAAGGCCCTTGCCCATCACCCGCGGCTCAATCATGTTGCCCACCACCATATTTACCGAAAAGTACAGCGCCATCACAATCGCCGCCTCTTTTACCCCAAACTGCACCAGCGCCAAGATAATTGGCGGGATGGCCGCAATCAGCGAGCCAACATTCGGGATGAAGTTCAGCAAGAAAGCCAGCAAGGCCCACATCACCGCGTAATCAAGGCGCAGCATGCTCAGCACAATCAGCACTGGGGTGGCGGTAATCAGGCTGATCAGCGCCTTCACCGCAATGTAGTTGTTCACCGCCTTGAGCGAGCGGTCAATCTGTGACATCCGAATATCAGGGCTGTGCAGCGCATAATGCAGACGCTGCGGCATGCTGTCGGCTTCGAGAAGCATAAACACGGTGACCAACAAAATCATAAAGATGTTAGTCGCGGCGCCACTTAAGCCCGACAAGGTATTGGCGAACAGCCCCAGCACCACGCCCGGGTCAAAGTAGCCGGTAATCATCGACATGTTTACTTCGATATCGAAGCGCGCTGCGAGCTGTACCACGCCACCTAAGCGCTGCAGCAGTTGGTCGCGATACTCCGGGATAGCCGCGCGGAAGTCATTGACCGAGTTCCCCACCACGCCGGCGATTAACATCAGGGCCACGATAATCAATACCAATACTGCCAGCACCGCCAGCACTCGCGGAATGCGCAGCTTGGTCAGCATCTTAACCAATGGGTTAGCAATAATGGCAATAAACAATGAAAGCAAAAATGGGATAAGCACCGGAGTCGCCGCCTTTAGGCCCGCCAACACCACGATAATAGATGCACAAATCAATAACCCATCTCGAAAATTAGCTTCTCGGTTTACGGCAGGAAATTTCACATCTCACTCCTTAACAGTGATTTGCTTGCAAGTGTAAGTTCAGCCAAGGATAAAACCAACACATTTACCAAGCACTTAACGAGCGGCCACCATCGACTTTGAGTGTTTCTCCGGTGATAAAGTCATTGGCCAGTAACATCTCGACAACCTGCCACACCGGCTCAAAGCCCCCTTCCTGCCCAAGCGGTGTGCTGGCTAACACCTGCGCGCGCTGCGCCTCGCTGTGTTCCGGCAAAAAAGACAATGGTCCGGGAGCAATACAGTTGACCCGAATATCTGGGGCCCAGGCAGCGGCGTAGCCTTGCATCAAACAGCTAAGGGCCGCTTTTGAGGCGCAATAGGCGCGTCTATCCGGGCGCGGCAGCTGCGCGTAGATATCGGTGATGGCGATAATCTGCCCGCGTGCATTACGCAGTGCGGGCTGCAGCGCCTCGCTGAGTATCTGCGGCGCATGAAAATGCAGCGCCATCGCCCGCTGGCCGAGCGCCAGATGCTCGTTTAGCGTGGCATGCTCGCTCTCGCCCTCAAACAGTGAGGCATTGTGCAGCAGCAAATCCAAGCTAGGCAGCTCAGCGGTGAGGCGCTCAGCCAAGGCGAGCAGTTGGCCGGCGTCGGTGAAGTCACACTGATAGAGCCTCACCCCACGTTTAGCCAAGGCCTCGGTTTGCTCACTCGCCCGGCGATACTGACCAAACACCTGCCGGCCCTGCGCCAAAAACTGCTCGGCGAGGTGTAAACCTAAGCGCCGTCCGATTCCACTGATAAACACTCCCGGCATACTTCAATGATCCCCTGAATCTCTGCTATCGTTATTGAAATCAATAACTAAGTTAGCCAACGGCCCTGTTAATGAAAATTTTGCTCACCGGCGGTACTGGTTTTATCGGCCAGTCTCTCGCCCGGCAATTACAGCCAAAGCACCAGCTTATCATCCTAACCCGACGCCCGGTACGCGCCTACCAACAACTCGGCCATAACATCTTAGCTATCAGTTCGCTCGATGAGCTGCAAGACCTCAATGATGTCGATGCAGTGATTAACCTGGCCGGCGAACCCATCGCCAACCGCCGCTGGACCGCCAAGCAAAAACAACGGATCTGCGACAGCCGCTGGCAGCTCACCGAAGAGTTGGTTGAGATGATCAATAACAGCATGCCACGCCCACACACCTTTATCAGCGGCAGTGCCATCGGCGTCTACGGCACCGAGATCGACGGCGAGATCAACGAAGCAACACAGGTACAAGAGCAGTGCTTTACCCGCACCGTCTGCAAACGCTGGGAAGAGCTGGCGCTGAAGGCCGAGAGCGAGCAAACCCGCGTCTGCTTACTGCGCACCGGCGTGGTGTTGGGGGTTGAAGGCGGTGCGCTGGCGAAGATGCTACCGGCCTTTAAGCTCGGCGCAGGCGGGCCGATGGGCAGTGGCCAGCAGATGATGTCATGGATCCACATTCAAGATATGGTCAACGGCATCATATTCTTGTTAAACAATAGCGATGCTTCCGGCGTGTATAACTTCACCGCCCCAGCCCCGGTGAGCAACCAACAGTTTAGCGAAGTACTGGCCAAGCAACTGGGCCGCCCCTGCTTTTTCCGCACGCCCAAGCAAGTGCTGGATCTGGCCTTCGGCGAGATGGCCACCTTGTTGCTTGATGGCCAGCAGGTGCTACCCAAGCGCTTGTTAGAGGCTGGCTATAAGTTCCGCTACCCGAGCTTAGAGAAGGCCATGCACCAGCTGGTGTAGTTGCACCGCCCCAATAAAACGCACTACTCGGCCAGCTGCACTGAGTTATCACCCACGCTGTAGGCAATCACCTGCGACAGCTGGGTGAGCGATAGGCCTGACTGCTGTTGGAATTCGTTAAACACCTGCTGCACTTGATTCAGCGCACGCTGGCTGGAGGGCGCCTTATCGATATGGCCCTGCGCCTGCAGATAGCCCACCACATCTTTCGAGAGCACAAAGGTATCCTTACCCATCCGCCGCAGCGCATAGGAAGCGCTATTCCCGCCCAAACGCGCGCCTTGTTTTTTTAGCAGCAGCCACAGGCCCACGATATCTTGCTCCGGCCACTCGGCGATAAACTTGGCAAAGCTACCGTGCTGCTCTGCCAGCTCCACCATCATCTGGGCATTGGCGGGTACCGTGAGGATCTTCTGGCGATTGCGGATAATCCCGGCGTCATTACACAGGCGCTCAATGTGCCCCTCGTCCAGCAACAACATCTTAGCGGGCTCGAAGCCGAAGAAGGCGCGCTCAAACGCCGGCCATTTTTGCTCCACTACCCGCCAGACGAAGCCGGACTGAAAAATCACTTGGGTAAAAGCAGCCAGCCAGCGGTCATCGCTAACTTCAGCTAGCTCGGCGCTGCTGCGCGGCACACTGAGCATCGCCTCTAATGCGGCCTCTCCGCCCTTACGCTCGGCGGCGCGTTGCCAAACAGAACTAAATTTTTCTACCATGATGTGTTGTTACCTTGTGAGCACAGATCAAACAGGGGAGCTGATTGCTCCCCTGTGTCGCTCAAGCCTAACGCTTGCAGATGTGCGTTTCCAGCACTTGTTATTCTTGCGGCATGTTCAGCTCTGGGCCTTCACTCATCTTCGGCTCAGGTCCACCATTCATCGCTGGCGCTTCACTTTGGCGCGCTTTCTCCAGCGCCTTTTTAAAGGCAACCCGCTTGCGCCACCAAATAAAGCCGAACACAGCACCGACCAGCAGCAATACACCGAAGACGATGCCAATAATCATCCCCCACGGCGAGCTGGGTTCTTCGGCTTCGGCTGCTTGCTCAAGCACTTCCGGTGCAACCGGTGGTGGCGGCGGCGGCAAGATCACGAAGTCTTCTTCTGGAAACTCAACCACCAGCTCTCGCCCATCAAGGGTATTGGCCAGGATCGTGCCGCCCACCCGGTAGCGGCCATGCATCGCGGGAGTCGGCAGTGGCACAGCAATCTTGTCGGTCTCGGCAAACACCTGAAACGGCTCTTCCCAACCAACGTTGTTGAACACCTTGCCATCGATGATCACGCTGCTAGGGTCTAGCTCATCACGGTCGATCTGCATATGCATCACCGCTTGATTGCTGTCATCATCAGGCGCATCGATTTTGACCGACACCGGGTTAGGATAAATGAACACCTCTTGGCGTAGTGCGCGGGTGAACACCTCGTTGATGGTACTGACCACCAGCTCGTATTTACCGGGCTCGATGTCTACATCGACCACCGCAGTGAAAATACCGTCATCGGGGACTTCATCGAATTTTTTACCATCGTCATAAAACTTGGCCAGCTCTTCACGACGGATCCGTTCACGCAGGTCGATATTCACCGTGCGATTCACTGCAACGCTCAGCAGCGCTTCGTCGATATACACGCCCAAGTCGATCTTGTCGCCGCGGTTATGTAGCTGGGCAGCAATCTTAAGGCGCTCGCCAAAGTAGAGTTGGGTTGGGATCTCATCGACCTCCAGCGCCACATCACTAAGTAGCTGGATGCGGTTACGACCACGGTTCTCAGCCACCGCCTGCCAAGGGCCGGGCATTGGGTTCTCGATGGTCACGATGTCCATCTCGTCGGTTTCCAGCCAGGTAGCATTTTCCGGCAGATCCCATGCATACAGCTTGCTGCCGTTAGGGCGCACCAGTACCGCCGCACGGGTTCCCTCTTCGCGATACAGGATAAAGGTGATCTTTTCTATCCCGTGGTCGAGCCGGAAGCGGTTATCAATAAGCGGCACATCACGATTGGTAAAGATCTCGTTTGCTGAGGCAAACAGAGGTAATACAGCGATAATCGACCACAGACAGGTTCGGCTAAACAGCCGGATTAGAGCTTGCGCCAAAGGCAGCTTCCTCCTTTTTTCTCCACCAGTTCAAGACGCTCTTGATGCAGGCCTTGCTCTTCGTCGCTGGCAAACACAACCGCTAGCGGTGGGCGCTCAGCCGCCAGGCGACGCACGCCTAAGCCCTGCTCTTCGCCATCTTGACCATGGATCAGGTTTAACTTGTTTTGACCCCCGGTCATCTTCAAGAACACTTCGGCCAATAACTCGGCATCGAGCAATGCGCCGTGGTAGGTACGTGATGAGCGGTCTACACCGTAGTAATCACTCAAGGCATCTAGGTTCTTACGCGCTGGCAGCGGCTTGCTGCCTGCCAACTGCACCTCCCGGCCATTGTATTCGCCGCGACGTGCTACCAACAGGGAGTCGGTGACACTACAGATATCGGCACATTTGGGGCGTGCTTGAGGCAACATCGATAATTCGTGATCAAGGAAGCTAATATCGAACTGGGCGTTGTGAGCCACCAGCTCGGCACCATCGATAAAGGCCAGAAAATCATCGGCAATCTGGTGGAACAGCGGCTTGTCGAGGACAAACTCATCGGTAATCCCGTGAACCTCGATCGCCTCATCGTCGATCTTCTGTTGTGGATTGATGTAGACATGGTAGGTACGACCGGTCAACTTACGGTCAATCACTTCAACACAACCAATCTCGATCACCCGGTGGCCTTGATAGATGGGGCCGCCACTGTCGTTCATACCGGTGGTTTCTGTATCGAAAACCACCTGTCGTTGCATCGGAGATTGGTTCACTTGTTTTCCTATGTCACACTGTAGGGAGAAATTTCCCCTAGTTTACCAAAGTTATGCAACAAGAAGTTGAAGTGTTTACCGACGGTTCCTGTTTAGGTAACCCCGGCCCGGGCGGTTATGGTGCCATTCTCACCTATGGCGCTCATCGCAAAGAGTTAAGCCAAGGCTACAAGCGCACCACCAATAACCGCATGGAGCTGCTTGCAGCGATTGTCGCGCTGGAAAGCTTAAAGCGCCCCTGCAAGGTAACACTGACCACCGACAGCCAGTATGTACGCCAAGGCATTACCTCGTGGCTGGCCGGTTGGAAGCGCAAAGGCTGGAAGACCGCCAGCAAACAGCCGGTTAAAAACGTTGATTTGTGGAAGCGCTTGGATGCCGCGAGTCAGCAACATGATGTGGACTGGAAATGGGTGAAAGGCCATAGCGGCCACCCGGAGAATGAACGCTGTGACGATTTGGCGCGCGACGCCGCCAGCGGCAGTGACTTACTGGTCGACGAAGGCTATCACGAGAGCTAACCGCCCACCGAGGTCGCCGCTATTCGCGGTTTTACCCAGCGCGGGTTGCGCACCGGCGTAAGCGGCGCCCGCCGCTTACGCGCCACGATGAAATAGCACGAAGCGGTCATCCGGAAATAATCCCGCCCGAAGCGTTCAAACCACAGCGGCGCCGGCCGGTTATTCACAAAACTGGTATAGGCAAAACGCTCGTCACTTAATACCTCAAAGCCCAGCAGGTTTAGCCAGTCCTTCACCCGTGACGGGGTGAACATCCGTGAGCTGAACGGTAGCCCCTTGCGTGGCAGCGGCACATAGCGGCGTAAACCCAGCAGGCTAATGGGATTAAATCCACTTAGCATAATGTAGCCATCGGCGGTCAGTACCCGTTCCACTTCTCGCAGCAATTGGTGGGGATCTTTGGAAAAATCCAGGCTGTGTGCCAGCAAGCACATGTCAATACAGCTTTCTTGAAACGGCAGATGTTCAGGCTTGGCTAACACGCCGGCAAGTTCGCTTTCACGCGCCACATTGAGCTGATGACGGACGCTGGAGACATGGCAGCTAAGTTCGGCACTGAGCGAGCCTACCTTGAGGATGTGGTAGCCAAAGATACGCGGCAGCTGCTCGTCGAGCAGCGTCTGCTGCTGGCGCAACAGCCAATCACCCAGTGGCAGGTCCTGCCATGAGTAGGGGCTTGCTACAACTTCCTGAATCCTCGCTGGCCGCATCGCCTTCCCGTATTAATTCGCCGCGTTTCGCGCAATAATAGCCAGACTTTAGCGACAGAGAACAGACAATGCAAATCCTGCATATCCCCGCATTTTCAGATAATTACATCTGGCTATTAGAAGCTGGCAACGGCCAGGCAACGGTGGTGGACCCAGGCGAAGCGGGCCCAGTCATCGCGCGCCTTGAGCAGCTGCAGCTAGAATTGACTAACATCCTAATTACTCATCACCACGCCGACCATATCGGTGGCGTTGAAGCGCTGCTAGCGCGCTATCCAGATGCCAAGGTCTATGCGCCCGCTAACGGCCGCTACCGCTTTGAGCACCACGGCGTGGCGCAAGGAGACCGCCTGACACTGGCGGGGCTAAGCGAGCCGTTCGAGGTGTTCGAAGTGCCCGGGCATACCTTGGATCATGTGGCCTACTACACGCCGGGACACCTGTTTATCGGTGATACCTTGTTCTCGGGCGGTTGTGGTCGCCTGTTTGAAGGCAGCGCCAAGCAAATGCTGGAGTCGCTCAACCGAATCGCCTCATTGCCTGAGAAAACCCTTATTTATCCTGCACATGAGTACACCCAGACCAATCTGGTTTTTGCCTTAGCGGTGGAGAGTAAAAACCCACAACTGTTGGCCTATCAGAAAAACGTCGCAAAACTTCGCCAGCAAGGTTTACCGACCGTGCCAACCTCTTTGGCCAACGAGTTAGCGATCAATCCGTTTCTACGTAGCGCCGAGTCTAGCGTTCAGCAGCGGGTCGCCATGGAAGCGCAGCAGCCAATGGCCGATCCGCTGGAAACCTTTACAGCACTGAGGGCATGGAAAGACCGCTTCTGACTTGCACCCGCCGCGCAAGCTCAATAACATGTGAACTTTGTGTGTCGAAAACAGCAAGACTGACAGGAAACGAATGAGAAAATTATACGTTGGCGCGATGTGTGTCGCTCTCTCTGCGTGCCAACTTACGGCTCGTCAAGATGAGCCAGATACCCTCGAACAGGCTCAAGCCGAACTCTCCAGTAATACGGAGAGTGCTGCGGGCAGCCTAGAACTCGCCGCCGCGCCTGAGCAACTGCCAGCCGAAGCCGAACTTAATCAAGCCGCTCTCGAGCAGGTTGAGCCAGAACAACCCGAGCCGCTTACCCCGCAACAGGTCGATGATTTGTGGGAGCGCATCGACATGCAGCTAAGTTTAGAGGTTCCGCTTGAGCAAAAAAGCCTGCAATCTCAGCTGAACTGGTACCTGCGCCATCCTGACTACATGCGCAGGGTGTCACAGCGCGCCGAGCCTTACCTCTACTTCATCATCGATGAGATTGAAAAGCGCGATATGCCGCTTGAACTGGCGCTGCTTCCCATCGTAGAAAGCGCCTTCCAGCCCTTCGCCTACTCCCATGGCCGTGCCGCTGGCTTGTGGCAGATTATCCCCGGTACCGGACGTCGCTTTGGTCTGGAGCAAAACTGGTGGTATGACGGCCGTCGCGATGTCTACGCCTCAACCATCGCCGCGCTGGATTACCTGGAGTACCTGAATCGCTTCTTCGATGGCGACTGGACTCATGCCATTGCCGCCTACAACTCAGGCGAAGGACGGGTGCGCAACGCCATCCGCGCCAACAAACGCGCCAACAAGCCAACCGATTTCTGGTCGCTATCGCTGCCTCGAGAAACCAGCGCCTACCTACCGAAGCTGCTGGCACTGAGCCATATCCTGCAAAATCGTGAAGATTACGATATGGAGATCCCCCAGCTGGCGAACCAACCGTATTTCGAGCGTGTTGATGTTGGCTCGCAGATCGACCTAGCGGTTGCCGCCGATCTGGCAGGTATTGAGCTGGAAGAGCTGCATCGCCTCAACCCGGGCTTTAACCGCTGGGCCACCGCGCCAGAAGGCCCACACTTCCTGCTGCTGCCGATTGAACAAGCCGAGCGCTTCGAAGTGGCAGTCAACAACATGCCCAAGCAAGACCGCTTGCAGTGGACTCGCTACACCGTGGTATCTGGCGATAGCCTGAGCACCATTGCAAGTCGCTACAACACCACCTCGGGCCAAATTCGCCAGCTTAATAGCTTAAGTGGCGATACCATCCGTATTGGCCAGGCCCTGCTGATCCCTATCTCCAGTCGCGATAGCGAAGCTTACACCTTAAGCCAAGAGCAGCGACTGGCTGCGACCCAAGGCCGCAATCGTGGTGCCATCAAGCTTAACTACACGGTGAAATCGGGTGATAGCCTGTGGGAGATCGGTCGCCGCTACAAGGTCAGTCATCGCCAAATCGCTAGCTGGAATGGTATGGCGCCGGGCGATACCCTGCGCTTAGGGCAGAAACTGGTGATCTGGCAGCAAACCGATGTCCCTCGTGACCAACTGCAAACCATTACCTACCGAGTGCGCAGTGGTGACTCGCTATCCACTATCGCGGCGCGCTTTAAGGTACGCATCAGCGACTTGGTGAAGTGGAATAAGCTGGACCAGAACAGCTACCTACAGCCCGGCCAACGCCTCAAGCTGTACATCAATGTGGCAGAAGTTAGCGCCTAAACCTTACCAGCAGAGCATTGTGGTCGGAGCTGTCGGTCACAATGCTTTTCGCTGATACCAAGTTCAAGCCCCGATAGGCCACATGGTCTAGCACCTCACCAAACACTCTACTGCGCAAATCCGGCTCAAACGCCACTAGCTGCAAGCTGTGTCGCTGGATAAATCGCTCAAACACCGCCAAGCGCGGCTCACTCCAGGTATTAAAATCCCCCGCCAACACCACCGGCCCGCTATGTTGGTTCAGCTCATCGCTTAAGTCGGTTAATTGCTGGGTAAAGGTCAGCGCATCGAGGGTAAAGTTCACGCTGTGCACGTTGACGATAAGCACCTCACTCCCCTGCCAGCGGTAGATAAGCGAAAGGCTAGACTTGGGAAATCGAATCAGAGGCTCTGTGGTTAAACGGGCACATACCCGCTCAGCCGGGGCCCGGGTCAAAGTTGCCACGCCCAGACCATCGCCCAGCCATTCAAAGGCTAGCGCCTGATAGCGATACCATTGGCCTATCTGCGCCCATCCATAAAGCTGTTTGCGACTGCCCTCTTGCAGCATCAATATCTGATTGCCCGCGACCAGCTTACTAAGCTCGCTATGCCAGTTGTCACGCTGTCCTTTGTAGGCGTTCCACACCACAATGCCCAGCTCGTCGCTGGACAAGGGCTCAGCAGGCTGTTTAAGTGGAGCGAATTCGAGTTGGGTGTTGTCGCAAGGGCGCGCTGAAGCATCAAAAGCGAGCAGCACTGAGCAGCAGCCTAACAGCAGACAAACTTGAGACACTCCCAGAACTTGCTTAAGCTTGGCTAACCATTTGATAAACATACCTCTCGTTGGTCTGCCTATGCGCTCTTTTCTACTCATCGCCGTCACGCTCTTCCTTACCGCTTGCTCGTACAACTACAGTATCAGCGAGGCTGAACTAAACCAACGTTTGCAACGCGCAGAACTGAGTAAACAAGTGGGCATCCCCGGTTTGGCGATGGCTGCGTTCAAGCTCACCGACCTTGAGCTGGCGCTCCAAGAACAAGATCAGAAACTGCAGCTCGACAGTCAACTCAGTATCAACGTGCAAACCGCTGACCAGCAACTAAAAGCTCAGATGCGCTCCACCATTGAAGCACGCCCGGACTACCAGCCAGAGCAAGGCGCCATCTATCTCAAAGACCTACGGATCCTCAATCAAGAGATATCGCCCAGCGATGCCGAGCCGATGCTGCGCCTGATAACACCCTTGGTTGAGCTGGCCTTAAACCAATATCTGGAGCGATACCCGCTCTATCAACTGGACGAATCAGACAGCAAACAAGCAATGGCCAAGCGACTGGGCAAGGATGTGCAGATCAAAGCCAACCGTATTGATTTTGTATTTGGTTATTAGGGCCTGTTGAGCTGGGCCAAGGCTATACTGAATAAGCCAGCAACTCAGAGCGGGTTTCTAGCGTCTTAAAAAGATCATCCATCTGTCTCGGTGCTAACCAATACTGTTAGTAGCTGAGCAAGCTAGCGTCGGAGAGAAGACAGGATCATGGAGCAGCAGCAAGTCAAAAAACTGGTTCCCATATTCGCAGGTGGCGGTACCCGCTTGCCTGCTCATATCGGTATTCTTGCTGCCATCAATGAGCTAGACATCGACTTCGACCACATCGTGGGCGTCTCGGGCGGCAGTATCATTAGCTCGCTCTATGCCAGCGGAAAATCCATTGAAGAGATCAAAGCCATCGCGCTGAGCACCGACTTCGACCAGTTCAAGGGCTTCTCGCTAATTAGCCTGCTGCGCAACGGCGGGCTCTGTTCTGGCGACAAGTTTGAGATGTGGATAGATAATCTGCTCGGCGGGGTGCGTTTTAAAGACCTGCCGATGAAGCTGCATGTGGTGGCCACCGATGTACGCTCTGGCTCGCCGGTGGTGTTCGACGCCATTCAAACCCCGGATGAGAAGGTATCACGGGCGGTGCGCTTTTCCATGTCTATCCCACTAATCTTCTCCTTTAAGCACTATCAAGACCACCTGATGGTCGATGGCAGTATCTTGTCGGAGGACGCGCTGCATCGCGACTGGGCCTCCGATGGCACACCGGTGATCTGCTTTAGGCTGCGTGGCAACAACGACACCAAACCCTTACCCACTAACGGTTGGTTCCCACTGGCAGCTTATGTATCGCTGCTAATCCGCACCTTTATGACCACCATCTCCCGCGAGTACGTCAACGAGAAATTCTGGCACCGCACCATTGTGGTGAATACCGGGAACACCTCACCAGTGGACTTCCACCTTGATGATGATGCCAAATTAGCGCTCTACGATATCGGCTACCAAACGGCTCTGGATATTGTTCCAAGTAAGATTTTTCACCAACAAAACCCCTCTAAGATCTCACAAACAACATAAGGTCTTTGCCTTAACTCTATTAAGTAATTTGACTTTTATTATTCACTCTATACTCAAAGGCATTCTGTAAGTTGATGTTTTGTATAAAGGAGTCGAAGAATGTCTCTTAGTGTTCGCCAACGTTTATTGCTGTTATCAATCGGCCCAGCGCTGTTGCTTAGCGTCTGCTTGGTAGCAGTGACGCTGTATGAGATGAACCAGTTGTCGGAAAACATTGTTACCAATACCGAGCAAGATTTAAACAAGATGAAACGCGCTGAGCTTAAGTCATATTTAGATATGACTTATGGTTCGATTGCCCACATCTATGAAAGCGGCGGCTCTTTAGAGGAAGCTTTACCCATCTTGCAAGGCCTTAAATACGGGGACAGTGGTTATATTTTCGGCTACGACAAAAACGGTGTTCGCGTTTTAATGGGCCACTCAGAGAAAGGCTTGGGTGACAACTTTTGGAACCTACAAGATAAGCAAGGGCAATACATCATTCGCGACTTGATCCAAGCAGCTAAGCGCGGAGAGTACTACTCCTACTACTTCCCAAAACCCGGAGAAACGCAAGCGCTAGCCAAACTCAGTTTCGCTATTTACTTGGACCGATGGGACCTGATGCTGGGTACCGGCTTCTATACTGATGACATCGACGCGGAACTTGCGGAACTGAGGGCTCAAAGTAAAGAAAGCCAAGCAGATGCTCTCACCGTTGTGATTGTTACAAGTATTATATTGATTGCCTTGGCGATGTTGCTAGGTGTAATGACCAACCGCTCCATTACCAAACCTCTGCAAGACCTTAACGAGCAGTTTGCCGCCCTAGCCACGGGTGACGCTGACTTGACAGCGCGCCTTCCCACCGACTATGCCAAAGAGTTCCGCGAACTGGCCAGTAACTTCAATGCCTTCACCGGCTCGTTGCACAACTTGGTCAGTATGGTTAAACAAGTGGCCGACGATGTAGCGGAAGAAAGTGGCTCTATGTCTGAGCGGGCGGGCCGTATCGACCAATTGTTGGTCGAGCAGCGCGAAGAAACCACCCAAGTGGCTACTGCCATGACCGAGATGACCGCGTCTGCCCATGATGTATCAGACAACGCCAACAACGCTGCCGGCTCAGCCCAAGAAGCCGATGGCAATGCAGAAAATGCCATGAACACCGTGGTTCAAGCCGTAGGCTCTGTTGAGGCGTTGGCCGGTGAGGTAAGCCAGGCAGGAGAAGTGATATCCAAACTTGAAGGCGATGTGCAGAACATCTCCTCAGCACTAAGCGTGATCCAAGGGATTGCCGAGCAAACCAACCTGCTGGCACTTAACGCTGCCATCGAAGCAGCGCGGGCCGGTGAACAAGGTCGAGGCTTTGCGGTCGTGGCCGATGAGGTACGCCAGCTTGCCAGCCGCACCCAAGACAGCACTGGTGAAATCCACCAGATGATCGAACGCTTGAAAAATGGTTCGGATGCCGCAGTGTCTTCAATGGGAAGCAGCCAAGGACGCAGCAGCGAGGCGGTAGATGGTGCCAATGCCGCTAGCGAGGCCCTGCAGCAAATCAAGGATGCAATTCAGACCATTATGGATATGAATGCGCTAATCGCTACTGCGACCGAAGAGCAGAGCCATGTGGGCCAAGAGATCTCCCAACGAATTGAGCAGATCTCCGATCAAAGTAACCAAAGCGCCGAGCTGGCTAACGCTAACCGAGCCAGCAGTAGCTCGTTGAACGAGCATGCCAGTAAGCTGCAAGAGCTAGTTGGCCGCTTCAGGCTGAGCTAACTTGGGAACATCAACCGGCTCAGGGCTTTCTTGAGCCGGTTGAACTAGCTCAATACCCGCGTCAATGTCCGCTTCCCCGAGCTCTGCATCAGCACAGTAACGGTCCCTTCCACTATTCTTGGCACGATAAAGGGCTTCATCAGCCAGCTTAATCAGCTCGGTTGAGCGAGTTCCGGAATGAGGGAAGGTCGCCCCACCGATGGACAGCGTCAGCTTACCTAACGACATCTTATTGAAGGTTAGCGCGAGCTCACGAACTGCATCCAGCAGTTTCTCGGCTATCACTTTAGCACCTTGCTCACTGGTGTTGGGGAGGATGATAGCAATCTCCTCACCACCAATACGGCACACAATATCGTCCCCGCGAACATTGTCGATAAGCAAGGTTGCCAAGCTCTTCAAGACATAATCGCCCGCATCGTGGCCGAAGTTATCGTTAAAGCGTTTAAAGTGGTCCATGTCGGCCATCAGTAAGCTCATTGGCTGCTGATAGCGCTCACTGCGCATCAGGGTCTTACTCATCGCCTCTTCAAAGGCGCGACGGTTGCTAAGCCCGGTCAGCGGATCCCTAAGCGCTTGCTCGCGCAGTTTCTGTTGAAGGTTGAGGTTGGCCAATGCCAACCCAAGGTGCTCGGCCACGGTAAAGGCCAACTGCATCCACTCTTCAGAGACTTCCTCTTCGAGATAGAGGTGCATCAGACCGATAGTGTTACCGTGTGCAATCAGTGGAATACACAGGGTTTGCACTTCTTCCGAACTGTGCATATGTGGGCAAATAAGCTTGGTGTGCTTATCATAGGAGAGGTGGTGCTTACCTTTGCGCAAAGCCCAGCACTCCTCAGGGCTAAAGGCTTTGTCACCGGGCCACTCCCCTCCCCAGTCGAGCTTGATCTCCAACTGGTTGCGAGAGGCGCGCATCATTGACACCGCCCCATTCACATCTCCCAGTAAGCGTGGTAGCACGTCGGAGGTGACCTGTTCAGCCTCCTCTAAGGTGTTGCACGCAGCCAGCATGTTGGCCAGGCGTTGAATCAGCTCAATCTCACTGGTGCGATGCTCTACTTGATGCTCCAAATTAGATTGCTGCGCGGCTATTTGCCGCTGAATACTGCGGCTAGTAAACAGTGCTAGTCCGCTCACCAAGGTAACCATTGCTAATAGCAGCCCCGCCAAAATAAAGTCGAGCTCAACGACCATCCCCTCCAGTCGACTTAAGGGAATAGCCACTCGCGCTACACCATCAAAACCTAGGTAGGAAACTGGCACAGCGACATACATCAAGTCGTCATCGAGTACTTCACTGTGGCGCACTGCAACGCCAACGCCCTCCTCCAAGGCTTGTAGAACTTCCGCGCGATCGGCGTGGGAAGGTAAAGACTTGAGTTGGAAGCGATTCAAACTGCTGTCTGCTAGCACCTCACCATCGCGGGTTATCAGGCTAACTCGGTTTCTCCCCACCAGTCCGTGCTCATAAATGAACTCGTAAAGCTTCACAGGAGACGCAATAGGCTTTTCTTTCTCTAGTGAGCGAGCAACACTATGAGCCTGTTGCGTTAGGTTCGCTTCTACTTGATTGTCCAGCCAACTCCTCACCAACGAGCTGTAAGCTATCAGACAGATAATCGACAACACCACCAACACGATCCCAGGAAGATAAAACAAACGCTTACTGGACATAATCATTCCCTTGCTTATTACCAAACGCATCATTTAGCCTAGCAAAACAATTACTGAAATGCTCAGTAAATACCCTTTGATAAACAAAAACTTATATAAGCAAAAGGAGGTAGAAGAGGATGGAAGAAATGCCACTTGAATCAGTGGCATAGAGGTAACGTCGGTTGTAGTTGGGGAAAAGACCTAGTTTAAACGGCGAGAACCGTCAGAGAAGGTTGCCACCACCACTTTTTGACCCGGTTGAAAACGTCCTTGCTCTTCGCGCTTGGTAAAGCGCATCACCACGCCGCTCTCGAGGCGCACGTCGTAGTCAAAGTAGATAACTTCATAGCTGGCAGCCTGACTGGCCGCCGCCGCACCACCTACCGCGCCCACGGTGGTGGCGACCTTCTTACCACTGCCACCGCCAATCTTCGAGCCCAAAAAGCCGCCGGCCGCGCCACCCGCTAAACCCGCCACTAAGTTGCGCTTGGTTTCGCTGTAGGATTTAACATTAACCACCTCGCCCACTTGCTCGCTGACCAAGGTTGGCGGGGTGTAAGAACATGCGGCCAGACCCACTACCATCATGAGTGCCATTACTGCCGATCTAAACAAAGCATTACTCCATAACATGCTGAATTAACCGCTAAAATACTATGTCGTCACAGCGACTTATCCCAGCAAATTTGCACAAATTGACACTGATTGACGGAATATTCTGCAGAACTTTCAAGGCGTTACAAAAAAGGCACCTAACGGTGCCTTTTCGATGATAAAACCTGTTAAAGCATGAGCGCTTACTTCGCCTATGCGCGGCTCATAAACTTACACTCAGCAGTATTAACCTTGATTCGGTCGCCGGTTGCGATGTACTCCGGCACCTGCACCACCAAGCCAGTGGTTAAGGTAGCCGGTTTGGTACGAGCACTTGCCGATGCACCTTTGATAGACGGCGAGGTATCTACGATCTCCAGCTCAATCGCAGACGGCAGCTCAATGGCAACGGCATTGCCATCGACAGCAAGTACCTGCAGACCTTCGGTGTCTTCATTGAAGTACAGCAGCTCGTCGGCGATGGTCTCTTTGTGCAGGTTGAAGGGCGTGTAATCTTCGTTGTCCAGGAATACATACTCATCGCCATCAATGTAGGAGAACATCACCTGATGGCGGCGGAAGTCAGCCAGATTAACGATTTCATCGGCCTTAAAGCTCTCATCCACTTTCAAACCGGTTGCTACGTCGTAGCACTTCATGCGGTAGAGGCTGGCACCGGCACGGCCACTTGGAGTGAGCTTGTTAATTTCTTTTACAGAAAGCACTTTGCCGTTGTGCTCGATAACCGCGTTCTTTTTGATTTCACTTGCCTTTGGCATCGTTGGAATTTCCTTCGTCTTTAGATGAGCGAAACTTACCATGGTGTATCGCACTCGCCAAGAGAGAGCCGCAGTGCGCGCTGATCAACATCAAAATTGCTGAGATCTTCATCGTGTTAATATGCTTGCAGTTAATTATGTCGAGGAAGCTATGGATAGCGTCACTTTTCGCACCACATCAAAGTGGCTAGGTTGGTTACTCGCCCTACTGCTGATAGTGGGCCTCTCTGCCCACAGCTACGCCAACGATCAGCGACTTGCGAACGCCTTTGCCAATCAGCAAAGCAACCTACAGATAGAAGGACAAGGCATCGTTTCGCGCATTCTTAGCGATGATACAGTGGGTTCTCGCCATCAGAGGTTTATTCTCACTCTCGCCAGCCAGCAAACGTTGCTTGTTGCCCACAACATCGATTTAGCGCCGCGTATCCCCAACCTAAAGATTGGCGACAAGGTAATATTCTATGGTGTGTATGAATGGAACAACAAAGGAGGTGTTATCCATTGGACCCATCATGATCCGGCGAATCATCACCCCCATGGCTGGTTGAAACACCGTGGCAAGCGCTATCAATAGCGATCGGATATGACTTTTAATTCCAGATAACGGGAAAACCTGCCACAATCCCCGCTTGCTATATCGTCACCGAAGTCTTAAGGAGTTCCCATGTTTACTGGTATTGTGCAATCCGTTGCAACCCTCGCTTCCATCTCTGATCACCAAGGTATCCGCACCTTTGTTATCGATTTTGAACCGGGCTTTTGTGTCGATTTAGAGATTGGCGCCAGTGTGGCGGTGGATGGCGTGTGCCTCACGGTGACCGAACTGTTATCTGATACCCGTGTCAGCTTCGATGTGATGTTGCAAAGCCTAAACATCACCACTTTGAGTGAGTACCAACAAGGTGATCGAGTGAACGTGGAGCGCGCCGCCAAAGACGGTGCAGAGATCGGTGGCCACCCACTCTCTGGGCACGTGGACTTTAAAACGCCAGTACTGTCGGTGACTCAAGACCAAGATAACTACTGCATCCGCTTTGCCCTGAGTGAGCAGTGGAAGCGCTATATCTTCCCTAAAGGCTATATCGCCCTAAATGGCACCAGCCTGACCTTGTCAACGGTGGATAAGCAGCAAGGCTGGTTCGAGGTGTGGTTGATCCCAGAAACCCGTCGCATGACCACCTTTGAGCTTAAACAGGCCGGCGACAACATCAATGTAGAGATCGAACGCGGCACTCAGGTGGTGGTCGATACCGTGCGCGATACCCTGCAAGAGCAACTCGGCCCGATGCTACCTCTGCTAGAGAAGCTGCTGGCGGAGCAAGGCACTGATATCGATGCGCTGGGCCAAGCGGCAAGTAAACAGCTCGAGAGCAAATAGCTCCATATTGTACTTTTAGCGCAGAGATGAGCAGCAAAGCGCTGACGTCTCAGCGCCGTTAGTCCACCTCCAAGGCAAGCCAAGCAAGTTGCTGCTTGGTTAACGCCAGCTCGCTCGCCACAAATGCTTGTTGCAGTTGCTCTACCCTGCTAGCACCAACAATGGCCGCACAGGGAAACGGCTGATTCAACACGTAAGCCAGCGCAACTTGTGACGGACTCAAGCCATGTAGCTCTGCCAGCTCGCTGGCGCGGCGAAGCTTCTCCCAGTTGTCTTCGCTGTAGTACAGCTCGACCATCTCAAAATTGTCCCGTTTCTCGGGCGCATACTTGCCTGAGAAAAAGCCTCCGCCTAGAGGGGACCATGCCAGCAACGCAGCCTGACTTTGCTGGTGCCAAGCAAGCATATCCCGGTCTGCCAAAATACATCCCGGCCAACGAGGCCTGCTACTGTGTGCTAGGCTAAACCCCGGACTGTTGAATGAAAACGGTGTTAAATCGTGCTCTAGCGCGTAGTGATTAGCCTTGATGATTCGCTCGACGCACCAGTTAGATGTGCCTATGGCAGCAACCTTTCCCTCTTCCACAAACTGATGCAGTTGCTGCATGATTGGCGCAACATCCAAGCTGGGATCGTCACGGTGAAGCGCATACAACGCGACAGAGTTACACGCCAAGGCCTCCAGGCTAGTCTCCAGATCATGGACAAGCTCAGTAGGAGATAAACGGCTGCGCTTGGGGTGCTGCAGGGTTGGATGACCGCCCTTGGTAAGAATCACGACCTGCTCTCGCTTGCCTCGGGCATCCAGCCACTCGCAGATAATGTTTTCACTGATACCGTATTGGCGCGCGGTATCAATGATCCTCCCACCCAACGAAAAGAATGTATCCAGTAAATCGAACGCGCGCGACTTATCCTGTTCAGTTAGGAAGCTGCCGCTTCCCAGAATTAACGGCGACAGCTTGGCGCCACCGAGTCGGCTGCTCGCCGCATCGAGTATGTTGAGAGTCTGCATGGATATCCTTGTGGTTCAGACCTAATCTCAGGCCAACAACATGTAAACCTATTTAGAAAAAAGGTAAACCAATGTAGCCAAGGATTCAGTGACAACCTTCAAGTATCTCGCCAAGGCCCTGCAAGCCGGGCTGTGAACCATGCACGCTGAACATGCCAGCTCATACCATCAAGGTGCTGCGTTATCGCGTATGATCGAGAGCTAGCGGCTCTCCGACCACACCGCAAACTCGTTACCGCTAGGCTCGGTGAAATGAAAGCGACAGCCACCGGGGAACTCGAACAGCGGTTTGACCACAGTCCCACCGTTGCCAGTAACCTTGGCCAACGTGGCGTGAATATCGGCGCTGTAAAAAACCAACAGCGCTGAACCTTGCTCGCTAGCGCTATGTTTATCAGCAAGGTAGAAGCCACCGTCGAGGCCTTGGTCGCTAAAGGCGGTGTACTCTGGCCCAAAATCGGTAAACTGCCAGCCAAACACCGCTTCGAAGAAGGCCTTGGTGGCAGCCAGGTCCTTGGCAGCAAACTCCACGTAGTTCAGTTTCTCATGTTGCTTCATGTTCAATCCTTGGGTTCAAAGAACAGCAGTTCAAAAATCAGCTCGCGATTGTTGGTCATGCGCGCGGGCTCCAGATAGCCTAAGTAGGTGTCGACAAACGCGCCGCGGGCGAAGCCCTGCTCCATCGCATAACAGTGGTGGTTATCCTTAGTAAGCAACTCGCTTAGCCAGGCAAGCGGCACCGGCTGCTCCAAGATAAAACAGGGGCCAATATCAAGGCATAGCAGTATAGGTGGCTGAAGGGCTTGATTGGACGCGCGGAGCCAGTCTTGCGCATGAGCCATATCGTCCACGTCATGATAGCTGTAGCGCTTATCATCAAGATACGTGCTGCGGACATACTGCCGGCCCCACTCAAAGGGCCACTCAGTGAAAAAATCACCACGACAAAAGAAGTCGGCGGTTTTCAGCAGCTCCTGCCATCGCTCAGGCAGTTGCGCGAGGATCCGCTCACGCTCGCGGCGCTGTTGGTTCTGCGCAAGCTTCAGTGCCAGCTCAGGTTTCATCATGGCCACCTTCAGCTTTGCGTGATATCGCCGCGGTGACCATCAGCCCCAAACCAATACCGGCGATAAGCGACCCAACAAACGCCAAGGGCGAGGCGGGCAAGAAAAACATACCGATACCCAGCCCGAACATCACCCCGCCACCCATCGCCCACATTGTTCTGTCTTGCGGTTTGTCCTTCATCGTCACATCCCTGCGAATTATCCTTACCAACAGTGGTGATTTTGACCACTTTCGACTATTTCTTAAACTAAATCATCAGGATCTAAAGGCTTCATCTCCTACCGTGCCGTTGTTTAAGAATTCTCTGCACAAAAAGCGCGCCTACCTGCGCCTCGCTCTCTACTTTATCAGTTTTGGCTTCGTTATCGCGCTGCTCTCTTCCCTGATTAACTTTCGTCTGCAAACCAATAATATCGATACTGCCATTCAACAACGCTTCGAAAGTACCCGTGTCAGCACTTACAACCAACTCAGTGAGATAATATCTCAGCTGGAAAGCTCGGTGGATGCACTGGCAGAGAACCCCTTGATGAAAACCTACTTGCTGCGCCCTTCCCAGCTGAGCCTGCACAATCTGGAGAGCCTGTTTCAGGCAGCGGCTGCCGCAGAGCCCCTATTTATGCAGGTGCGGTTTATTGATGCGGGAGGCAATGAGCAGGTAAGAGTTGAGCGTAATGATGACGACAGCATCACCTTGGTGACCAACCGCCAGTTGCAGGATAAATCCGCACGAGCCTATTTTCAGCAAACCATGCAACTAGCCAAAGGGCAGCATTGGCACTCCAAGCTCGACCTTAACCGCGAACAGGGCCAGATCCAGATCCCGATCCGCCCGACCTACCGTATCGCCACCCCGGTGTATCTCGATGAACGGGTCGCCGCCGGCGTGGTCATTATCAACATCAATGCGCAGCCGGTTCTGAGTAACGCGCTGCGCTCTGAGATATTTAACGTACTGATGATCGACCGCGAAGGCGAAACCCTAGCCCACTTCGACGATAGCCAAGCCTGGAGTCGTTATCTGCCCGAGCGCGAGAGCGTGTTTGCCCAACAGCCTGCCTTAGCGAGAGCCCTACAAGGTTCAGCCGATATCGCTAACAATTACCTCGTCGAAGGTCACTATGCCTTAGACATTACTCAACTGTTCCCAAACGGCGAAGGCTTGCTGCTGTTGTTTGCGCCCAAGCAAGAGGCGATCTCCACACTGTTTCGCAGCAACTATCTGGCGGCACTGCTTATAGCAATGATCGTACTGCTGATCTCTTTCCCCCTGTCTTGGCTGGTTGCCTTAATCCCCGCCAAGCTGCAGAACAAGCTGAGCCATGCCTTAAGCGAGGTACAACACGCTAACTCCTTGCTGGATCGCCACGTGATCTCCAGCCATACCGACACCGATGGGGTGATCACCGATGTAAGCCAAAAGATGTGTGACGCCTCGGGCTACAGTAAGCAGGAGTTGATCGGTAAGACTCACCGGGTGCTAGCCCACCCCAAGGCCAGCCGCCGCAATCACAAGTTACTCTGGCAGACGATTACGGAAGGCGAGACCTGGAACGGCGAGCTCTACAACCGTACCAAAGATGGCCGAGATTACTGGATTAAGTCGGTGATTAGTCCTGATTTGGACCAAGATGGCCAGCTTATTGGCTACACCCAAGTGGCCCAAGATATCAGCTCGAAGAAGGCGCTAGAAAAGCTCTCGGTCACCGATACCCTGACCGGGGTCTACAACCGCCGCAAGCTCGACCAACTACTGGCAGAAGAAAGCGATCGGCTCAACCGTTTCCAGCACCAGTTCTCAGTGATCCTGCTCGATTTGGATGGTTTTAAACAACTTAACGACACCTATGGCCACCTCGCCGGTGACGACGTGTTGGTGCGCGTCGCCGGGCACATACAGCGCCGGGTGCGTCAGGTTGACCAAGTAGGCCGTTGGGGCGGTGAGGAGTTTCTGATTATCTGCCCGGGCACCGATGGCAAGTCTGCTGCACTACTCGCTGACAAGCTTCGTGTTTACATCTCCCAACAAGAGTACAGCCTTGACCGGGAAGTTACCGCCAGCTTTGGCGTCGCCGAAGGAGTTGTCGATGAAGGTGCCGCGCATATGATTAAGCGGGCCGACGATGCGCTCTATCAGGCTAAGCAACAAGGACGTAACCGCGTGGTCTACCAAGACCCAGATCAGGCACGTCAATCCAGTTAGCGCGAATCAACCCGGCTACGCAGCCTCAAAGGCCTCACGGCTCAATACCAACGTGTCGTTATCATCCTTGGGCTGACCTTTGCGCCGCCAGCCTAGGTGCCGGTAAAAACCAAAGGAGCGAAACTGCGGATTGGGGCTGGCGTCTAACCAAAGTTCTGTATGACCAGAGCGAAACAACCACTGGCACACCAAGCTCAGCAGGGTCTTAGCAATACCTCGGTGCTCATAGCCATCGAGCACCGCCACTACGGTGACTTCAGCGGAGCGTTTATCACCCATGGCAAAACCCACTGCACGCTCGTCTGTTTCAGCAAGCCATCCTTGTAATCCGCGCTGTAACTCAGCCGCAGTCGCGTCAACCGTCACCCCATACACCTCGGCCAGGGCCTGCTGGCTAATCGCATTCTCACGAGTTTGCGCGCGCAGATCGATAAGTGCTGCGATATCAGTCGCCTCGATTGGCCGGTAGTTGATCTCCATATGCTTCCTTGGCACTAAGGCTGTGGGTAAAGGCTAAGGCTGAGCTAACTGCATTTCCTGCAAGCCACCGCCATTGTGTACCTTGCTAAAACCGGCCTGTTCAAGCAGTTGCTGGGCAATCCCGGAACGTCGTCCTGAGCGGCAATACACCACCACAGCTTGGTCTTCCTTCAATCCCAACTGCTGTGCACCGGCCACAATCTGTTGGTAGGGAATCAACGTTGCCCCCTCTAAATGTCCCTGCTGAAACTCCTCCAAGGTGCGCACATCAATCAATACGGCGCCTTGCTCAAGCCATTGCCAGGCCTCCGGCGCACGTTGATTGGCCAGCCCGACACCGGAGAATAAGCAACACAGGGATAACAGGATACGTTTTAGCATTTTGGCCCTCTCATAAACGATGTTTTAACAAACAGTACTTTTAAAATCGCGACGAACATCGCATCGGATCAATTGCTTATCAGTTTAAAAAATTTACTATCTAAAACAACTTAGTTACCGCAAATACTTCTGATGAAAGTGCTAATTTGTTGCTACGGCTCCAGAGGCGATGTTCAGCCCTATATCGCCATTGCCACAACTTTAAAAAGACAAGGCCATCAGGTGATGCTGGCGACTTCAACTCGCTTTGCCGCACATGTTGCTCGCTACGATATCGCGTTTGGCAAGCTTAGCGATGAGCTGCTAGCGATTGTCGATAGCCCCCAGGGCCGCGCGATGCTCGAAGGCACCCGCAATATCGTCGATATCATTCGTATAAACCTAAAACTGGCCAAGCAGGTTAAGCCGCTACAACAGGCGCTAAATATCCAGATGTGGCAGCTCGCCAAGACCTATCAGCCAGACATTATCCTATTCCACCCCAAGGCTGCAGCAATGCCCGATATCGCAGAAAAGCTGGCAATACCCTGCGTGCTGGCAACGCCAATCCCGATGTTTGTGCCCACCGCGGATTTCTCGCTGCCTGTAATGCCAGCACTAAACTGGCTGCCGAAGCGGTTACAAGCGCGCTATCGCCGCCTAAGTTTTGCGCTGATTAACCGGCTGACCGACACCGCTTGGCGCGGCTATGTAAGCCACCTTCGTCAGCAACTTAGACTCCCTGCGCAAAAACGCTACCGCTTTTTAACGCGAAGTAATGGTCGGCCCCTGCTGATACTGCATCTACACAGCCCTTCATTACTCGCCAAACCCAGAGACTGGCCAAGTCATGTGCGAGTATCTGGTTACTGTTTTAGCGACGCAGATCCGCAGTGGCAACCGAGCGAGTCACTGCAGGCCTTCCTACAAGCAGGCCCAGCGCCAGTGTACGTCGGTTTTGGCTCGATGGCCGGACGTAACCCGCAGGCGGCAGCGAGAAAGGTGATCGAAGCCCTTGAGCTAGCGAGCGTCAGGGGGATCCTGGCCCGTGGCTGGGGCGGTTTACGCGCAGAAGATCTGCCTGACTCGGTGTACATGGTGGAGCAAGTCCCCCACGACTGGCTGTTTCCAAAGGTGGCCGCAGTGGTCCACCACGGCGGCGCCGGCACTACCGCTGCCGCCCTTCGCGCAGGCAAGCCGGCGGTTATCGTGCCGTTTTTTGGCGACCAGCCCTTTTGGGCAGAACAGCTGGAGGCGCGCGGGCTGGCGGGGACTCCAATCCCCTATCGCCAGCTCAATGCCGAGCGTTTGGCCGAGCAAATTCGCAGGGTGACCGGTGACCCGGCGTACACCCAACGCTGTAAGCAACTCGCGGCTGAGCTGGCCCTAGAGAATGGACCTGAGCAGGTAGTGAAATTTCTTGAGCAGCAGTTAGTCGAGGATGGAGCGTGACTGGCAAGCGGTGATTGAGGCTCAACCAGCAACTATTAACACCATTGTTTTTAATATGGCTGCAACATGTTAATCTGTTTTAACAAACTCGGTGATAAAAATATCTGTTTGATGCGTTAACAAGGTAGTCAACGCATAACACCTACGAGGAATGCCATGAAATCGAAGTTTTATTTGCTGGCAACACTGGTCTGTTTTATCGGCTCTTTACTGCTGCTCAAGGTCTCTGCTCTGGGGCTGGTACCCTTGCTCACCGCGGTGGTGAGCTTTCTCGCCATGTTGGTTATCGTCTACAACCTGCTCAGTGAGAGCGCCGCAGAGCCCGGCGAGGGCGAGCAGGAAGACGACGCACAGCATAACTCCTTCGACTCCCACCACTCTTCTCGTCATTAGCCTTCTATCACCCCACAAACGCCGAACAGTATTGCTAACGTAAAACTTCAGGCATAAAAAAACCCAAGCACTTGGCTTGGGTTTTTGCGTTTTGCTCTAGAGCGAGGGCTTAGCCAACGTTCTTACGCGCATTGCGGAACATACGCATCCAAGCGCTATCTTCGCCCCAGCTATCTGGGTGCCAAGAGTTCGCCACGGTGCGGAAAACACGCTCTGGGTGAGGCATCATAATGGTCACACGGCCATCGGCAGTGCTCAGACCGGTGATACCCTCTGGCGAGCCGTTCGGGTTCGCTGGGTACTGAGTGGTTGCCTGACCGTAGTTGTCGACAAACTTCAGTGCCACCGTGCCGCTTTGGGCGATTGCCGCCAAGTGAGCATCATCGCGAACTTCCACACGACCTTCACCGTGCGATACCGCGATAGGCATTTGCGAGCCAGCCATACCGTCGAAGAAGATAGATGGAGACTGTTGTACTTCCACCAGGCTGAAGCGTGCTTCAAAGCGCTCAGAGTTGTTGCGAACAAAGCGTGGCCACAGGTCAGCACCTGGGATCAGCTCTTTAAGGTTCGACAGCATCTGACAACCGTTACATACACCCAGCGCGAAGCTATCGTTACGCTCGAAGAAGCCACTGAACTGCTCACGCGCACGGCTGTTGAACAGAATCGACTTAGCCCAACCTTCACCAGCGCCCAGTACGTCACCGTAAGAGAAGCCACCGCACGCCACCAGGCCTGCGAATTGCTCCAAGGTTACGCGGCCACTCAGGATGTCGCTCATATGTACGTCGATAGCATTAAAGCCAGCACGGTCGAAGGCTGCTGCCATCTCGTGGTGCGAGTTGACGCCTTGCTCACGCAAGATTGCCATTTGTGGGCGAGCGCCGGTGGCAATCATTGGTGCAGCAACGTCTTCGTGCACGTCGAAGCTTAGGTTCGCTTGCAGACCCGGGTTGGCCGCATCGGTCTTAGCTTCGAACTCTTGCTGTGCACACTCAGGGTTGTCACGCAGTGCCTGCATCTCGCGGGTGGTTTCCGCCCAGATGCCACGGTAGTGGTTGCGAGTGTTTGCCAGCACGATATTGCCGTCGCGGGTAAAGCGCAGCATGTCGTCGCCATTCAGGCTACCGATAACGTGGCTGCACGCTGCCAGGCCGTGGCCAGATAGCAGGTTCAGTACCGCTTCTTTGTCTTCGCTGCGAACCTGGATAACCGCACCCAGCTCTTCGTTGAACAGCGCACTTACGTTGTCACCGCCTAGCAGGTCTAGCTCAACATCCACACCTACGTTGCCCGCAAAGGCCATCTCGGTGATGGTGGTGAACAGGCCGCCGTCTGAACGGTCGTGGTAGGCCAGCAGTTTCTCGTCTTGAACCAACGCCTGCATGGCATTGAAGAAGCCTTTCAGCAGCTCTGGCGAGTCTACATCTGGTACCTCGTTGCCTAGCTCTTTATAGACTTGAGTCAGCGCGCTGGCACCTAGGCGGGTCTTACCGTTGCCCAGGTCAATCAAGATAAGGTCGCTATCGCCTTTATCTTTGCGCAGTTGAGGGGTTACGGTCTTACGCACGTCTTCAACGCGGGCAAAGGCAGTGATAATCAGTGACAGCGGCGAGGTTACAGACTTCTCTTCACCGTCTTCTTCCTGCCAAGCAGTCTTCATCGACATGGAGTCTTTGCCCACCGGAATGGTCAGATCCAGCGCCGGACACAGCTCTTCGCCCACAGCTTTCACTGCATCGTACAGACCCACATCTTCACCCGGGTGACCGGCTGGCGACATCCAGTTGGCACTTAGCTTGATGCGATTCAGCTCACCGATGTTGGTGCCAGCAATGTTGGTCAACGCTTCAGCTACCGCCAAACGGGCAGAGGCAGCGTGGTTAATCAGCGCAGCAGGAGTGCGCTCACCCATCGACATCGCTTCGCCATGGTAGGTGTCGTAGCTGGCAGCTGTTACTGCGCAGTTAGCTACCGGGATCTGCCAAGGGCCGACCATTTGGTCACGGGCAACCAGACCGGTTACGCTGCGGTCACCAATGGTGATCAGGAAGGTTTTCTCAGCAACGGATGGCAGACGCAGGATGCGCTCAGCGGCATCTGCCACTTCAACCTTGGCGCTATCAAAGGCTGGGCCATTGAAGGTCGCGCGGGTTACATCGCGGTGCATCTTCGGCGTTTTACCCAGCAGTACGCTTAGCGGCATACGAATAGGCTCATTGCCAAAGTGGCTGTCTTTCAAGATAAGGTCACACTCTTCGGTGGCCTCACCGATTACCGCGTACTGGGCGCGCTCACGCTCACAGATGCTGTTAAACACCTCTAAGTTCTCTTGGGCCACTGCCAGCATGTAGCGCTCTTGTGATTCGTTACACCAGATCTCTAGTGGCGACATGCCCGGCTCATCGTTAGGGATGGCGCGCAGGTCGAAGATACCACCACGGCCACCATCGTCGACCAGCTCAGGACAGGCATTCGACAGACCTCCCGCACCGATATCGTGGATAAAGGCGATAGGGTTGGCATCGCCCATCTGCCAGCAGCGGTCGATCACTTCCTGACAGCGACGCTCCATCTCTGGGTTGTCACGTTGTACCGAAGCAAAGTCCAGATCTTCTGAAGATTGGCCAGAGTTCATTGACGAGGCAGCACCACCGCCCAGACCGATGTTCATCGCCGGACCGCCCAGTACGATAATCGCTGCGCCAACCGGGATTTCACCTTTGGCAACATGGTCGGTACGGATGTTACCCAGACCACCGGCTAGCATGATTGGCTTGTGGTAACCACGCACCTCGGTGCCGTTAAAGCTCTCGACCTGCTCTTCGTAGGTACGGAAGTAACCCAGAATCGCCGGACGACCGAATTCGTTGTTAAACGCCGCACCACCCAGTGGGGCTTCGATCATGATCTCTAGGGCGTCTACGATGCGCGATGGCTTGCCATACTCGCTCTCCCAAGGCTGCTCGAAGCCTGGAATACGCAGGTTAGAAACGGTAAAGCCAACCAGACCGGCTTTTGGCTTAGAGCCACGACCGGTTGCGCCTTCGTCACGAATTTCACCACCAGAACCGGTAGCGGCACCCGGGTATGGCGAGATCGCAGTTGGGTGGTTGTGGGTTTCAACCTTCATCAGGATTTCGATGTTTTCCTGATGGTAGGTGTACTGCTTGCTGTCGGTGGCCGGGAAGAAGCGGCCTGCAACCGAACCTACCATTACCGCAGCATTGTCTTTATAGGCAGACAGTACGTACTCGCTGTTGTGCTCGTAGGTGTTTTTAATCATCTTGAACAGGGATTTTTCCTGCTCAACGCCATCGATGGTCCAATCGGCGTTAAAGATCTTGTGGCGGCAGTGCTCTGAGTTTGCCTGAGCGAACATCATCAACTCGATGTCGTTCGGGTTACGGCCAATCTCTTTAAAGCCGTCCAGCAGGTACTCTTTCTCGTCGTCAGACAGTGCCAGACCCAGCTCGATGTTGGCTTTTTCTAGCGCGTCGCGACCGCCACCGAGCAAATCAACAGTGTTGTAAGGCGCAGGCTCAGCCTTGGCAAACAGAGACGCCGCTTGCTCCATATCGCTGAATACCGCTTCCATCATGCGGTCGTGGATCATCGCTTTTAGCGCGCCAAGTTGCGCGTCATTCAGCTCACTTGAGGCTTCAACGTAGTAGGCAATGCCTCGTTCCAGACGTTTTATTGTCTCAAGGCCACAGTTGTGGGCAATGTCAGACGCTTTAGAAGACCAAGGAGAGATGGTTCCTGGTCGCGGTGTTACCAGTAGCAGTTGTCCTTCTGGCTGGTGTTCAGTAATGGTCGGCCCATAGGTCAGAAGCTTATCAAGCACCGCTTGTTCGGCTTCGCTAAGGTCGGCGCTGTTATCAGCAAAATGCATGAATTCAGCATAAATAGAAGTGACTGGGAGGTTCTGATCAGCACAACGTTTTAGTAGCTGTGCAACACGGAAATCAGAGAGTGCTGGCGCACCACGTAGGATTAACATATTAAGGGTCTCGCTTTACCGTATGGAGGTGGGAGTAAAAAATTCGCGGTATTATAAGGAAATTGATATACCCAAGCTACCTCAAGAGGCGGTTGAGGTAATAAAAAAGTAAATCTTTACTGCTGCTTGGGCGAAATCTCGGCGTAAACCTAGACTCCACGGTCAGGATCTCTAAAATCAACCAAAAATAGTTGTCTGGAAACAAGATTTGATTACGGATTTTCGCCGCTGGTGGTATCTCGGTGCGGCACTGCTCTCACTGACCTTGCTCGGCTGCGAACCCCTCAGCTTTACTCAAGAGATCAAGAAGATACAAGATCGCGGAGAGCTGCGGGTCGGTACCCTCTACCACCCTCAGGTGTTCTACTATAACCAAGACGACAAAGAAGCGGGGTTTGAATACGAGCTGGCCGCCGAGTTTGCCGAGCAACTCGGCGTAAAACTGACCATGGTGCCGCTGTTCACCAAGGCGGAGCTTTACCGCAGCTTGGAAAACAAGCAGGTGGATATGATTGCCGCCGCGCTCTCCCCCACCGATAAACTGGCCGAGCAGTTCCGCTTCTCTCCCGAGCTCTACCAAGTCGACGCGGTGGTGGTCTACAAAAAGAACACCTTCCGCCCCCGCGAGATCAATCAAGTTGACGCTCCGCTATGGCTCACTGCAGGTAGCCACCACTACGGCTTGCTGCGTGGTATCGCCGAAGACGATGACGAGCTGGAGCTCGACCTCACCGTTACCGATCAGCAAGATGCCTCTGAGCTGCTCAAAGCCATCACCGATGACGAGATCCGCTTTGCGGTGGTGGACGACACCACCTTGGCGCTGCATCAGCGCTTCTATCCCGATCTAAACCAAGCCTTTACCGTAAAAAGCGGCATCCCGGTGGTGTGGATGATCAATCAAAGCCGCGATGACAGCCTGTTCAGCGCGATGATCGAGTTCGTTGGCCAGCAACACGTCGATGGCGAGGTAGCCCGCCTGCTGGAGAAATACTTCAGCCACGTGGAAGAGTTCGACTATGTAGATACTCGCACCTTCTTGCGCTCGGCCAAGTCCAAACTGCCCGAGTATCAGCCGCTATTTGAGAAGTATGCCGGCAGCCTTGATTGGCGCCTGCTGGCTGCGGTCTCCTATCAAGAATCCCACTGGGAGCCCCACGCCCGCTCATTTACCGGAGTGCGCGGTATGATGATGCTCACCCTTGATACCGCCAAAGGCGTCGGTGTGAAGAATCGTTTGGATGCCGAGCAAAGCATTCGGGGCGGTTCAACCTACTTGCAACAGCTGATTGCCCGGGTGCCCGATAGCATCCCTGAGGATGAGAAGATCTGGTTTGCGCTATCTGCCTACAACATGGGCTTTGGTCACATGTTGGACGTACGCAGGCTCACCCGCATGCGTGGAGGAAATCCTGATAGTTGGCTGGATGTGAAGGACAATCTTCCGCTACTTATGCGTAAAGAGTGGTACAAGCAAACCCGCTACGGTTATGCCCGCGGCGCTGAAGCCTACCACTACGTAAACAATATCCGTCAGTATTATCAGAGTCTTTTGTGGCTCGAGTCAGAGCAACGCGAGGCGGCACGGCGCGAAGCCATCCGCCGTAGCATCATGCCGATTACGCCGGAAGCGTTCTCAAATCCGGCGGATTTATCAGAACAAGATCTCGAAATTGAAGAAGTATCTAGCACAAATACCACGGACACTTGACACAAGGTTCATCGTTTTGTCATGTTAGCAACATAGCCTGACAAAGATCGGGTAGCCGAGGCAATGAGGCCGAGGCTTATAACATGAGGAAACAACGATGTTAAAAAGAAGAAGGATGGCGACGCATTCGCCACGACGTCGTATACAAATTGCCCGTCAACACCGTAAGGTATTGTGTCGACAACGTTCATTTGTTCTATCTGAAATGGGTATGCCCATCGAGTCTAACTAGACTCTTGTTCTCGTCTCGCTTTTTTCGCCGCCTTGATTTCAACACGTCGTCGGCGGAAGAAGCGACTTAATACTTCCCCACACTCCACTTCGTTCACCCCACCCTGTACCTCAATCAAGTGATTTAAGCGGCTATCGCGCACGATATCGTAAACGCTACCCGCAGCGCCGGTTTTCAGGTCATAAGCGCCGAACACCAAGCGCTCGATCCGCGCATGCACCATGGCGCCCGCACACATCGAGCAGGGCTCCAGACTCACATACAGAGTGGTATTCAGCAGGCGGTAATTCTGGCGACGTTGTCCAGCCTGACGCAGCGCGAGGATCTCGGCGTGGGCACATGGGTCATTCTGGGTGATGGTTTGGTTGTAGCCTTCACCGATAATCTCGCCGTCGGCCACTAACACGGCGCCGACCGGCACCTCTCCCAGGGCCTCGGCTTTGGCCGCCAACTCCAGCGTATAGGCAATCCAACGCAGATCCTCGGCGCTGTGCTGTGGTTCGTCGTTGGCATTAGGGCTGTTAGGGATGTCGTTCACGGTTACTCTCGGTTGCTTAGGGCCGTTGCCAAGGTTCTGGCTTGCGGCGCATTCTAGTCAAAGCTCAACCACAAGTCATCTTTCGCGCTTAACTTGCTCACTAGCTTGGCAGGTTAAAGTCCATCACGATAATGTCGTCGAGCAGTGGTACAAACAAGGTCTTAAAACACTCATGTTCGGGGTGTGGCAGATAGGCGTCGCGCGCTTGTTCGTCGATAAAAGTGACTTCAACCACGTGGGTGTAGCCTTTATCTAGCCCTTCGGGGCTGTTATTACTGCCCCACTCCACCGCCTCAATGCCTGCTATACGCCGGCGCAGCTCCAGGAACTCGAGCATCACTGCGACGATCTGATCGAACTCAACCTCGGGCTTAAAGCGGATAAACAGTACATGGCGGATACGCGGTGGCGCTTGTGGGGTCATGCTAGGTCCTTGCGTAAATGACGGAAACTTCGCTCAAGTGGGTTGAGCGGCGTGTTATACCAACCTGGATAAGTTAATGATCAATTACTTATGTATATTGGTATTAGCTACACAATACAGAAAGAGGCTGTGCTTAGCAGCCCCGACATAGGTTGGCGTCAATCTCTTGATCGCCCATCATCCGCAGAAACAGCTTAGGAAGGTAGAGCTCGGCCCCCGGTTTGCGCCCCAACTGCTCTGGTATTTGCAAATCCCACTGATTACCCTCGCCAAGCTGGGCATAGCTGAACTGAAACGCCAGAAAATCCGCCATACCCATACGCAGGTCACTAACAATCAGTTGCTGGTCTTGCTCGCGATAACGCACAAAGCCGCCAGCGAAGTTACGCTGTGCCAGCAGGGACTGAGGCTCGTCAGCCAAGGGCCAAGTACCACGTTCCCGTTCTATAAACGCAATGGTCGGGCTTTTATCGAGTACCGAACTCAGCCCTTCCAGATAGTTGTCGCCATCGAGCACCACTACTCGCCACAATATTGTGTTAAACGGGGTTGGGCTGATAAACACCGGCAGATCACGGTCCCGCCCTGAATCCACTAAGCTCTGCTGCACTCGACCTTCCACTACCGAGAGCGCCACAACACTCCAAAGCAAATACAGGCTGGAGACCGACAAGGCAACATTGCAGTAACGCGCTGCTTTGGGTCTGTTGAACAGGGCAAAGGGGATTGCCAACAGCAGCGGTAAGGTATAGGCCGGGTCGATAATAAAGATGCTGGATACCGCGAAATAGCCCGGCAAGGGCCATAGCAGCTGAGTGCCATAGCTGGTGAAGGCATCAAGCAGTGTATGGGTAATCAGCACCAACCCAACTAAGGCGAACAAGCGCTTGAAGGACCAGCTTGCTTTCAGAAAGTGATGGGCGATTTTGGCTATCACCAACGATAGGCCAAACAGCACAAACAGTGAGTGGGAAAAGCCACGATGCTTGACCATATCCATCACCGGATCGCTGTAGCTAATCAGCACATCCAGATCCGGCAAGGTGCCTAAGGCCGCTCCGGCCAGCAACACCTTAGCATTGCATTGCTTACCCGCTACCGCCCCGGCAACCGTGGCCCCTAATACTGCTTGAGTCAGTGAATCCAAATTGTCTTTCCTGTTAACGCGTAATTTCTATAGAACGCTAACAGTTATACCTTCGGCTTATTGAAGGAACAAATTTGATTGTGAGATAGCCGCTTCCTATGGCTACAAAGTCGCGACTTGCTTGGAGCGCTCAAACTGCGCCCTACTTTGGCTAAACCAGCAACGGTCTTGGGTGCCATCATCAAAGAAGCCATAATCCTTTCCCGCTCGGGCAAAGCCACACTTCTCCAGCACTCGCTTACTTCCTTGATTGTCATCATAGGTATCGGCGCGCAGGCGCTGTGCGCCCATCTCTTCGAAAGCGATATTTGTCAGCAAGCGCGTCGCGGCTGTTGCCAGCCCCTTGCCCCAACTGCAGGTGGGTAGCTGATAGCCAACGTCAAACAGGCCATGTTCCGTCTCTGAGCCATCTTCAGTGGCGCTCGCCACCAAGGCGGCCATACCAGCAAACTCGCCATCGGTATCGACGATTGCCAGCATCAGTTGTGGCAATGCACTCCCCAGCTCAATCGCTCGGCTCATCTGCTCAAACTGAGGGGTAAAGTAGCCGTAGTAAACCGACTCATCGGCAGGTGCAAAGTACAGAAAGCGATTCACCTCTGGCTCAGCCAGCATCGCGCAAATCGCCGGCATATCGGTAGGGCTTAGCAAACGCACCTGATAGCCTTCGATTACAGGGAAACTTTGTCCTTGGGTCAAAACGGAAAGTGGCATGGATACTCCGATAAAACAGCATCGAGCGAAGCGCCATACAGAGAAAGTAAAAGCGGCACTCGGATGCAAACAACAAGTTAACAGAGGCATCCATGACTCTGAGACAGTAAAGCTACGAGCGGGAGTTTGCCATAGCGAGTTTTGCCTCACAACAGCTTACCGGGAGTATCTAACCTTCGGTTCCTCGTTAGCCACTGAATGTGATCAAATGGGGCTATCAATCTCACAGCAAAATTAAGAGACACGATAGGAGCGCTAAACTACCCAAGCTCCAATAATAGCTGGGTGAGCAAACACTCCTTATCGTAGCGTCAAATCGCGCAGCTACTCAAACCGAGCCGGTTTGTAGTCCTTAGCTCCCACGTAGTTCACAGAGCGGATCTCGTTGATTAGTTCGTCGCAGCCACTAACTTGCCTGCAGCATTGTCTAAATACTTTTCTGAGAGTGGGCTTGATGTACGGTTTAGCGACATCGGGACTAATCCCTTTGAGCCTGCAAAAAATGGCCAAAGCAAACAGCAACTCATTAGAAGATAGGTAACCAGAGCGCTGAGAGCTCCAGCCTTGAGTACCCGTGTTGGTATACTGCTGAAAACTAAACGCGGTGTTAGCCGAAAAAATACCAAATCCAAGAAAGACAGCCGTTAGGTCTGTCGCAAACTCCCAGTTCTCCCATCCACCCGGAGGCGGCTCTGGTAAATCACACGTTAAGTAATGGCCAAACTCATGGGCAAAGGTTGCAACCATACGCGCAGGGTTGCTCTCCAGCTTGGGGTTAAATGAGATGTAGGCCTTCCCCTCACGAAGAGAAAAGGTCCCATTTGCTGTACTGGGCGAGCCCTTCACCAACAAGGTGTGCCCCAAATGAGGATCTGCATCGTGCTCTTGACGAATCAATTTGCTTGGCCACTTGGCCATCCCCGCATGAACCTGTACCTGAGCAAAGGTGGCAATCACAGCTTCGTCGGAGGAGCCAACTCGCAATGGAAAGAACTGATCCGTTGGCAATACGAGCTGAGTGTTGTGGTAAAAATCCTCCCCACCAAAATATTTCATCAACCATTTGTAAGTTTCGAGTTGAAACAGCAAATCTTCACCCGCTAAAACGGGTTTTCTTTTAAACAAACCAAACATAAAAATAGAATTTACAAAAGCTTAAATGTCAGAGAAAAACAGACATTGTACCTCCAATAGCACGTCATATCATTGGAATTAAAACATTGGAGAAATGGTCAATATTCACCCACTAACAATGAGCGTTCGACTAAACATTAACCAAACTAAGGTTAATAAAAGAATTCACACATTTAGCACAATATCGGATGACACATTGTCTTCAACGCTGATAGATACGTTTATCTGAATGCTACTCCATAGTTTGATATGGCGAAGCCAATTTAAATAATAATTACAGCTTAATAAGAGGCACGTAATTTAGGATAAACAGTGCCCCAAAAGGGGCACATATGTTACTAAAGTGACTATCTACTTCAAACTACGGCTCATTTATATCCTAGCATCTCAATACATCCACTCGCGTAATATGCCTCGGTGGCATCTTCGTCAAAATAGACATAAGCCATAGCGTCCCCCGTCACAACGTCATTTTCCCAAAACCCTTCCCATGGCTCATTTGGGGATTTTTTGTTTGGCTTAACTTTTATAACGGCAGGAAGATCACCAGAAACTGTAATGTCAGTATGCAGCTTGAGCTGTATCCTTCCGTTGTTATTTTGTTCACCTGTCGCTATGTACGGGCTTTCTTGGTAGCCATAATTTTCGGTACGCTGAGCGATAATGACTCCGTTCTGCAGTTTGAAGCAAAACTTGTCGTACGTACTATCAAACTCGTATAAGTGCGTATCCCTGTAGAAGTCGCGGTAAATCTCAATCACGCCATACTCAATCTCTTTGTTGTAACCACAGTCCCACCCAGACATGCTCGGGCAAGCCATATCTCCAGAATTAAAAGAATCAGAAGAGCCGTAGCTATCACAGGAACCATAACTATCTGACGAACCATAGCTATCACATGAACCAAAACTGTCAGACGAGCCGTAGCTGTCCGACGAACCATAGCTGTCGGACGAACCATAGCTGTCAGACGAACCATAGCTGTCAGACGAACCATAGCTGTCGGACGAACCATAGCTGTCAGACGAACCATAGCTGTCGGACGAGCCATAGCTGTCGGACGAACCATAGCTGTCACATGACCCGTGACTATCTGACGAGCCGTAGCTATCACATGAACCATAACTATCTTGAGCGTCCACATAGCTTATTTCATGAGTTGTCACATCGACTTGTTGGCTGGATTCGGGCGAGGGGCTGTTTATCATGTCATATACAGTACTGATAGTTTCTACCGCATTCGCTACGCCATTGACCGTAAACATGGCTAGGGTTACCGTGGGCATGACGGATCTAACGCTAAATTTCACCTAAGTTCTCCTTTATTTGCTTTAGACGAAGGTTCGCTTGCGTATTCATTTCACTAATAGCCTGCCCAGCGACTTCAAAAAACTCCGCGTGATGTTTCTTATCCAGTCGAGCTAAATGACCGTCAATGCACACAGACAAATACTTGAATGAGCCAGAGAAAAGTACCCAGGCAGCGGAGGCCTCAGAGCTATACCTAAGCTGCCTTAATCTCTCAACTAGGTGCTCGCAAATGCTCATACAATTGTTCAACGGCAAGGCTTCAGACAAACGTATCATTTCATTAAACATCGGGAGCACTCGTTCAATATCCAAGTCCAACGTGGCGAGAGGTTGCTGTCTTAAGAAACTATCCAGCTCTGCTGCTTTAGTGATTGCTGGAACATCTATTGACTTAAGTGAGCGCTGGCGAAACCCAGATATACTGGCACCCGCTGAGCAGTTGCTAAGTTGATATCCGACAAGCTTTCTGGACAGCCGCTCCATAGATAATCTGGCTTGATTGAAAATCCGATTGGAGTGAATCAAGTTGCCGTCAACACCACGAACTTTTATTTCGCTCTTGTATCGAACGGTCTTCAAAGGCCCTTTGAAATCGTAATAATCTGATGTTCTAGAGTGATGATGGGTGTCCTCCTTGAATCCGTAATCACACCCAACCAAATTGATATTCGTAAAACCTAGACTTGCTATGGCCCCAACCGCGAAGTTGGTTACCGTTGGGTTGCAGTACGACAAATCGGTAAGATCGACACCGCATGCTTGGCTCAGCACGGCCTTCCCAACGTCGTTTTTCTTCGAAAACAAGATAGCTTTGGGAAAAAGGTTAGTGATCTCCTGAGCAACAGTATTGAGTGCTAACAAAGTTACATTTTTCGCAAATGAAGGCTCAAACCACGGTGCCTGCACGCGAGCAGTGAACAAGCTTCGTTCCATTTCCGCATGAAAATCAGGCTGAATGCCAGACTTTCTTAGCGGAGCAATCGCAGTCCCACAACTTACAATGATAAAGTCTCGCTGCTTTTCTTTTATGTACTCGAGCTCGTTATCTAAAGAAGGGCCATTACCAATGATTAGCACTGGTAAGTTTGTGCGTAGATTAACGGTGTTCCGATTCACCCTAAAAACATGTTTCTTGGCATTGGCGACTGAGTGTTTCAATCCGATGAGTTCATCATCGAAAAAGCCCCACGCAGACAACCATCCTTGACGCATCTCAGCAAATTGTCCCATGACCGCGTCAAAGAGCTCGCTGTTGTAATGCCGGTATAGGGTCACCTCTGCCAAAAATCCCCAACCGTTGTGATCGAATATGTCTAGCATCGCGCGCGAGAACTCGGGAACGGACTTCGGCTGTAGTATATGTACCGTACCTCCATTACTCTTGCAGCTCGCAACCAAACTATGCAGATCTCCCAGTTCCAATAATGCGAGTAATTGGGCATCGCTGGGCTCTACCAAAACAATATGTTTGAGGCTAAATTCTTCGGACAATTGCGTTAGGTGGTAACCCATTCCACAACCTAAGGCAATCAGGTTTGAGGCATACGGCTTACCATCTTTTCGACCTAAACGATTTGCGGCTTCATTTAGTTGGTTAATCACCTTTTGGTGTAGGTTCTGTGCATTGGGGGTGTTTTTGAAGGAGAGAGAGTAATGTGTCGGAGAGCGTCTAAAATTCTGCAACTGTACTAACGTTTCTTTCTGCCCATCTCCTCCATAAAAAGCTTCATCACCAATACTAAAGTCATTGGCTGATGTAAGCTTCAACTTGTAAAAAGAGTGACTTCTGTGGGCTAATCTACTCGCAAGCTCCGGCGCGATCTCTTTCAATGCATCTAGATTTGCTGAATACTTCGAGCTGGATACTGCTTCCATGTACAACTAACGTCCCTATTTCGTTGCTGCTGCGGAAAGCCTGAAGCGTACCGCCAAACAATAATGATATAATTAACATTTGTATTTTGAACTGTAAATACATGATTTCTCTAGATTGGAACACTCAACCTAGATGCAATGAAAACCGTGATACAGAAGGGACACTCGACACAGCCTTAGGCCTTAAGCTAGGTCCTTTGTGTCGAGGCTAAAGAAGTAAACAGCTGTGCAAGGAGAGTAAATTTCAGCGATATATCATATTGATACAGGTTGAACTCCTAGCACGCTCAACTCATGTTTAATCAACCAATCCTTACGCTCTACCCCGCCGGCGTAACCGGTCAGAGCGCCGTTCTTGCCCATCACCCGGTGGCAGGGCACCACGATTGAGATCGGGTTGCGGCCGTTGGCCGCGCCAATTGCGCGTACCGCGGTGGCTTTGCCGATGCTTTCAGCTTGCTCGGCGTAGCTGCGGGTTTGGCCGTAGGGGATGGCTTGTAACGCTTGCCAAGCCTGCAACTGGAAGTCCGTACCGGGAGCGGCGAGCGGTAGATCGAACTCGCGGCGGCTGCCTTGGTAGTATTCGGCTAGCTGCTTTTGGCAGGCCTGCAATAAAGCGAAGCCGGGGTTGAGCTTAGCGCACGCTGACGGAGATTGCTTGTCGCTAAAGCCCAATCGAAGTAAGCCGTCTTCGTTGGCCTCGGCAAACATCAAACCGATGGGGCTGACAAACTCGCAGAAATAGCTGGGCTTCATGCTGTTCTCTTCCTTGCTCATTGTGTTCTCGTTGTTTTGTAAAGAGTACTGCCAAGGTTGCTCAGAGTCGGTGCCACAGTTGGAAGGTGGCGTAGCTGCCCCAAGGGCTGACTTGATCGGCGCTCAGGCTTAGGTTTTGCTGCTTGAGCGCATTCTTAACCCCGAGATCCGAGTCCAAAAAGATATCACGACTAAGGCCTGCTCGCAGCTTCACATAGTTTACCGTCCAGGGGCCAATCCCCTTGAGCGCCAACCAATCATCTGGATTGGCATCGCCATATTCTGCGCAGTAGCCAGCCAGCCGGCGCAGAGCTTCGCGCCGGGCACCGGGCATTTTTAGAAAGGCCAGCTCTGATTGAGCAATTTGGTCTGGTGTTGGGAACAGGCGCCAGGTTTGCGCCTCTACATCAATGACACTAGCTAACTCATCAACGACTTGTTGTACCAAGTTGCGCGCAGCGACCACCGAGACCTGCTGACCCAATACCGCTCGCACACCCGCTTCAAAAGGGCTGATAATGCCGGGGATGCGCACGCCGTCTATCCAGCCAGCACCCAGCGCACCGGGCTTTAGCTGGGCTTCGACTTGGGAAAGATCGGCATCTAAGTCGAACTGCCGCCTTACCGCTGCTTTCAGTGGGTCTATGTCTTGGGCGTGCTGCAGCGAGGCCTGCATTTGCAGTGACTGACTAGCGCCTTCATGCTGTACTTGGTACACCGCCCAGCCTGCAGGCAACGCAATAATGCGCTGATAAACACTCTGTTCTTGTTGCTCTTCTAGCCCTTCCTTACCTTCCCGCCCTTTCTGCCCTAGCCTCTCAACACCATCCAAGGCCCGCGAGCGATAAAACCCCAAACAGCGCAGCCAATCAAATTCTCCAGCAAACTCTAAGGGGCAATCTAGCTTGGTTAACACATCAACTCCTTGCTTAGCGGTGACTAGCGGCTAGCGCCACGCCCGCCCCGACAAAGCTGCCGGCGAACAGCCGCGATAGCAGCTTGCCTGAGCGGCGCTGTCGCTGTGCCTGCCAGAGACGACAGCTGAGATAGGCATAGCCAGCTAAGCAGCTCGCAGAAAGGAGCAAGAAAGTGGCCACCAACACACAGAACTGCGGCAACAGCGCTTGCTGGATATCGATAAACTGCGGAAACAAGGCACTGGTAAAGGCTAGTGCTTTGGGGTTACTCAGCGCAGTGAGCAAGCCTTGTAGATAGCTTCGCCAAAGCCCGCCAGGAATGCGCATGCGGCTGGCCGCATCGCTGGAAGCTTGAGTGAACCCATGGCGCCACAGCTTGAGTCCCAAATAGATAAGATAGGCCGCCCCCAGATACTTAATCAGTAAAAAGCCCACTGCCGAGTTGAGTACCAAGGCACTTAGGCCGAGCACCGATGCTGCCGACATCAGCAGCAAGCCGGTGAGATTACCCGCAATGGCGCAGCAGGCGCTGCCCATCCCCTTGCTAAGCGCATGGGAGACTGCCAACAATACCGCAGGCCCCGGCACTAAGGTCGCTACCAAGGCCAAGGCTGAAAAAGCCAGCCACGTTTCAACACTCATAGATCCTCCCTGACACAATCTAACTAACGTTTAGCCAATCCTTTCCCGTTAAGGTAATCGCGCATAAACGGCCGCGTCTCCTTGCTAAGCTTGGCACCGACCTGCTCAGACCAACCTTGCTGCTTGGTGTTGCTGCTGCGAGCTTGGTAATACTCTCGCATGGTTTGGTCATAACGCGCTACGCTGGCTTTGTCCAAGCTCTGGTAACTATCTTGATGAACCAGCACCTGCGGGCTTAACCGAGGTTTTAACTCAGGATCTTGCGCCGGGTGGCCCAGACACAATCCAAACAGTACCGCACAGTGCTGCGGTAAGCCCAGCAACTCATCGACTTGCTGTGGCGCATTACGCAGCCCGCCGATATACACCCCACCTAGCCCAAGTGACTCGGCCGCCAGCAAACAGTTTTGCGCCATAATCCCAGCATCGATGGCACCGATAAGGGTCAGCTCGGTAAAATCGCTCTGTACCTCTGAATTGAACTGATGATGACGCTGGAAATCGATACAGAACACCAAGAACTCCGCAGCACTGGCCACATAGGCTTGGTTACCGGCAAGCTCGGCCAACTTCGCGCGTTTTTCGCTGTCGCTTATGCGGATGATCGATACCGCCTGCAGCAAGCTGGATGATGAGGCGGCAATGCCGCTAGTGATAATGGCATCGAGCATTTCAGCCTCAATGGCTTGCTCGGTGAACTGGCGAATGGAGCGGTGCTGTTTGATGGTTTGGATAACCGGGGTCATGGATTGCGTTCCTGAAAATAAGACGCCCCAGTATATACCTGAACAAGCTCAAGATGCTTGTCCGGGTATACCTATGTCATTGGTAGAACGAGCAAAAGTTTGTCTTTCAAAACGAAAAAAGCCGCCCGATTGGGCGGCTCGATAGCAAAGGGTTTAGACCGACATCTTATTCAGCCGCAGGTGCTTCGCCTTCTTTAGCTTCTTTGATGCTCAGGCGCACACGACCTTGACGGTCAACTTCCAGCACCTTCACTTTCACGATATCGCCAACTTTCAGGTAGTCAGATACGTTCTCTACGCGCTCTTCAGCGATTTGCGAGATGTGTACCAGACCATCTTTACCCGGCAGGATTTCAACGAAGGCACCGAAGTCAGCCAAACGTACCACTTTACCAGTGTAGAACTGGCCAGCTTCAACTTCAGCAGTCAGCAGCTTGATACGCTCGATAGCGTCTTTTGCTTGTGCGCCGTCGGTAGCAGCAATCTTAACGGTACCGTCGTCTTCGATCTCGATGGTAGTACCAGTCTCTTCAGTCAGAGAACGGATGGTTGCACCACCTTTACCGATAACGTCTTTGATCTTGTCAGTGCTGATCTTGATGGTGTGAATGCGTGGCGCAAACTCAGAGATATCGTCGCGAGAGGTGGCAATCGCTTCGTCCATCACACCCAGGATGTGCAGACGGGCACCGCGCGCTTGGCGCAGAGCGATTTCCATGATCTCTTTGGTGATACCTTCGATTTTGATATCCATCTGCAGCGCAGTAATACCGGTAGAAGAACCAGCCACTTTAAAGTCCATGTCGCCCAGGTGGTCTTCGTCACCCAAGATGTCAGACAGAACCACAAAGTTGTCGCCTTCTTTAACCAGACCCATCGCGATACCCGCAACAGAAGCCTTGGTTGGAACACCAGCGTCCATCAGTGCCAATGAGCTACCACACACAGAAGCCATTGAGCTTGAACCGTTAGATTCGGTGATTTCCGATACCACGCGAACGGTGTAAGGGAACTCTTCTGCAGTAGGCATAACCGCCAACACGCCACGCTTGGCTAGACGACCGTGACCAATTTCACGACGTTTCGGCGAACCGATAAAGCCAGTCTCACCCACACAGTATGGAGGGAAGTTGTAGTGCAGCATGAAGCGCGAAGTTTGCAGACCGTTTAGGGTATCGATCATCTGAGCATCACGCTCGGTACCCAGAGTACAAGTTACCAGAGCCTGAGTTTCACCACGGGTGAAGATAGAGCTACCGTGAGTACGTGGCAGTACGCCAGTCTGTACGTCTAGCGCGCGGATCATATCTGGTTCGCGACCATCGATACGTGGCTCACCGGCGATAATGCGTGAACGTACAACTGATTTTTCCAGCTTGCTCAGCTCATCGCTTACATCACCTGCATCCAGCTCTTCGTCAGCTTCGGTTAGCTCGCTAACTACCGCTTTCTTGATTTCGCCTACTTGCTCGTAACGCGCTGCTTTATCGGTGATTTGGTAAGCTTCAGTCAGCTTGTCTTTCGCCAGACCAGCCACTTTCTCTTTCAGCTCAACGTTTACTGCAGGAGCTACCCAGTCCCAAGTTGGCTTGCCAGCTTCGGCTTTCAGCTCGTTGATCGCTTGGATAACAGTCTGAGATTGCTCGTGGCCGTAAACTACCGCGCCCAGCATTACGTCTTCAGACAGCAGCTCAGCTTCAGACTCAACCATCAGTACTGCGTTTTCAGTACCAGCTACCACCAAGTCAAGCTTGCTCTCTGGCAGCTCATCGGTGGTTGGGTTAAGAATGTAGTTACCATCAACGTAACCTACGCGAGCAGCACCGATTGGACCGCTGAACGGAATACCAGACAGGCTAAGAGCCGCAGAGGTACCGATTAGCGCAACGATGTCTGGGCTAACTTGTGGGTTTACCGACACAACAGTAGCGATAACCTGAACTTCGTTAACAAAACCGTCTGGGAACAGTGGGCGGATTGGACGGTCGATAAGACGAGCAATCAGAGTCTCTTCTTCGCTTGGACGGCCTTCACGTTTAAAGAAACCACCTGGGATTTTACCCGCAGCGTAGGTACGCTCTTGGTAGTTTACGGTGAGGGGGAAGAAATCTTGACCTGGGCTTGCTTCTTTCTTACCTACTACGGATACGAATACCGCAGTGTCATCCATGGTTACCATCACAGCGGCAGTTGCCTGACGGGCGATTGCGCCAGTCTCGATGGTCACGGTGTGCTCACCGTACTTAAACGTTTTTACGATAGGATTCACTTGAATTTCCTTTTAAATTTTCTCTTCTTTAATGCGCGCACAAGTATAATGCAATGACCCTGCAAAAGATAATCTTTGTTATTACCCTTTGATGACTATCGGAGTTGTTCGTATTTTTGTTGAGCATTCGCGCTGAGTAACCCGCTATAGCTCGCCCTAACGGCAACTAACAAAGGACTCATTTTCACTCAGTTTTCCCCGTTGTTAGCCCTCATAAGATCCTAAAAACGGCCAAGTGAATCGGTGCCGTCAATGACGGAGTAAAGGCCGCTTAGAGGACCAAGCTCAACGTTACAGACGTGCTACAAGCATCGACACCTCTTACGAGCCAGCCTATACTGCTGGGCGTAGCCGCGCAGAGCGTTTGATATTGTAAATTTTTATGATTGATACCAAGGTCTTAGGTTAAGCGCTTTGAGTATTTAGTTAAAACTATGTAAACTTCCGCTGCTACTGGGCAACTGCCCTCCCAGCTACATCGACATGGAGTCACCGGGACTGGACACCTCAACAAGGTTTAGCCACGGCAACTTGGACACACACGCCAAGCCCGCCACCAGCCCTTTTGCTCCCCCTAAGACCTAGGAACAGGAAAGAAGTATGTCAACTAGAAGGATCACCGTGATTCCCGGCGACGGCATCGGCCCCAGCATCATCGAGAGCGCCGTAGCCATTCTTGATAAAGCCGGATGTAATTTCGAATACGACTACGCCCAGGCCGGTCTCTGCGCCCTCGAAGAAGAAGGCAACCTCCTCCCCGAACGTACCTTAGAGCTTATCGAACAAAACGGGATCACCCTGAAAGGCCCGCTAACTACCCCCGTTGGCACTGGCTTCACCTCGATTAACGTATCCCTGCGTAAGCAGTTCGACCTTTACGGTAACGTACGTCCGGTTCGTTCGTTCAAGGGCACCAAGGCCCGCTACGAAGACATCGACATTATCACTGTGCGTGAGAACACCGAGGGCATGTACTCCGGTGTTGGTCAAAAGCGCAGCGAATGCGGTGACAGCGCCGAAGCTATGAGCGTAATTACCCGTGAAGGTGCCACCCGTATTGTGAAATTTGCCTACGAGCTAGCCCGCCGCGAAGGCCGCAAGAAAGTCACCGCAGTACACAAAGCCAACATCATGAAGTCCACCTCAGGTCTGTTCCTGGAAGTGGCGCGTGAAGTGGCCAAGCAATACCCCGACATCGAATCTGAAGAGATGATTGTCGATGCCTGCTGTATGAACCTGGTGATGTACCCAGAGCGCTTCGATGTGATTGTCACCACCAACCTGTTTGGCGATATCCTGTCTGACTTGTGTGCCGGCCTAGTCGGTGGCTTGGGCATGGCACCGGGCGCCAATATCGGTGAGCGGGCAGCGATTTTTGAAGCAGTACACGGCAGCGCGCCGGATATCGCTGGTAAGAACATTGCCAACCCAACCTCGGTGATCCTGGCCAGTATCCAGATGCTGGAATACCTCGGTATGGAAGATAAAGCCAAGGCCATTCTGGACGCGGTGAAAGACGTGATTGCCACTGGCGATCGCACCACCCGCGATTTGGGCGGCAGTGCCGGTACCGATGAGTTCACTCAGGCAATCCTAGAGCGCCTTTAAGTAACAGACACCGGCATCAAAGGGTCGCGACTGAGCGGCCCTTTTTATTTCCACCTCTCGCCAATCCCTAACTGCGCAAATGACCTACGCAGATAACCTGTGCAAATAAACGCCAATCAGCACAGCGCTTACAAATGCGTTGCGCAGTTCACAGTCTATCCGTCGATTAACCCGCAGAATGCTTGCAAAATCTTTCGCTGGGAGTTCGTTATGGGAATTTTAATCGGTGGCGTGGGCGGCGCCTTACTACTCGGTCTGTTTGCCATTCTCACCAAGGCCAGTGGCCTGCACGGATTGGGCAACTTCGCCTATCTGATTACTGTTGGCATCACGGTACTTGTTATTGGCCTTGTGGGAGCGCTCACGCAAGGCAGTATCAGCGAGCAGTTTACGCTCAAAGGCATGGGGGTTGGCGTATTGGCCGCCGCCAGTTGGGCGGTGGCAATGCTGCTGATTACCTTGGCGCTCACCCGCTTCGCCACGCCAGTCTCGGTGCTCACGCCAATCTTTAACACTAATACCTTAGTAGCTGTGCTCCTCGGTTTATGGGTGTTTGCTGAGTACAAGCAGGTGCAGATGGCACCGTTGTTGTTAGGCGCAAGCCTGATTACCGTTGGCGGTATTTTGGTTTCGCGGGCTTAGCTTATACGGGTGGTAGGGCGCTGTGTTACCACCTAGCGCCCGGCGGCGAAACTGCTGTAGTCACTCGCCTATCGCAAGTGACTCATCTGTCACTAAAACGCTGAAAACATGGATAATTCAACCACACTAGATCCAGATCAATAGAACTATCAACTGACACCAAAGCATCACTTGACACTTCCCACCACGAAGTGATGATATTTTGACCTTTACGTTAGCCGCTCACGAAAGGACGCCACGAATGGATAACGAGGTACGTTATGCCGATGACATCAGCTTGATCTCCACCACCGACCCGAAAAGCTACATCACCTACGCCAACCAACACTTCTGCGATGTATCTGGCTTCGCTAAGCAAGAACTTGAGGGGGAAGCGCATAACATGGTGCGCCATGGCGATATGCCCAAGGCCGCCTTCAAGCAGCTCTGGGAGTATCTACAAGCTGGTCAAAGCTGGATGGGCTTGGTGAAAAACCAATGTAAAGATAGTGGCCACTATTGGGTCAGCGCCTTTGTCACCCCCATCAAAGATGCCGCTGGCAACATCATCGAATACCAGTCGGTGCGCAGCCGCCCAGAGCGTGAGCAAATTGACCGCGCAGGCGCCTGTTACCAAGACATTCAGCAGCAAAAACAGCCCAAGCAATTGCACCGCCCGCGCTTGAGTTACTCCCGGCTCAGCCAGCTATGCCTGCTGGCAATACTCGCCCTCAGCGGCGCGCTGCTTGCGCTGCCCCAGCTCGCGATACTGCAGGCCTTCGTCCCGCTGTTTTGCCTGTGCGCGCTGGGCTTACTATGGAAGCAACGAGTGCGTATGAACAAGCTGCGCCAGCTGGCCGAGCAGGCCTACAGCAACCGCTTAATGGAGCCGCTCTACAGCGGCCACTTTGACGAGTACTCCCCCATCGAGCTGGCACTGCGGATGCGCCAAGCCGAACTTCGCGCGGTGGTGGCGCGCAGCAGCGAAACCTGCAACGACATCTTACTCAACGCCGAGCAAGAGCTTGCGCGCACCCAAGATATTCAGCAAAGTGCGCAAGCCCAAAGCAGCGAGACCGAGCAGGTGGCAACGGCAGTTAATGAGATGAGCCACTCCTCGCAAGAGGTGGCTGAGCGCTGCGAGCAAAGCGCTCAACTAAGCCAGCGGGCCAACGAGGCCACCCACCAAGGTAGTCAGGCGATGCAGCACACCAACGATGCGGTGCTGGCGCTACACCAAGAGCTGAATCAGGCACAACAGGTAGTCGCTGCACTTGAGCAAAACAGCAAAGAGATTGAAACCATCGTTGAGGTGATCGGCAGTATTGCCGAGCAAACTAACCTACTGGCACTCAATGCCGCGATTGAAGCGGCGCGCGCCGGTGAGGCCGGTCGTGGCTTTGCAGTGGTCGCCGACGAGGTGCGGGCACTCTCAGTGAAAACCCATCAATCCACCGAACAGATCCACGATATCACCCGCGCCCTACAAGGCACGGCATCACAGGCCATCGACAGCCTAACCAGCAGTGAGCAACGCTCCAATGACTGCTTAGACAGGGTCGCCGAAACCTCCGACAGCTTGGAGCAAGTTAATCAGCTGATCGCCGAGCTCAACGACACCAGCTACCAGATCGCCACCGCTGCCAACGAGCAGGCTAAGGTGAGCCAAGCGGTGAACACGAACTTGCAAAGTATTAACCAACTGGCCGATCAGACCAACGCCCATTGCGATGACTCGGTGAGCCACGTCTCAGAGCTGGTCGAGCAGTTACAGGCGCTGCGCCGCTTAGTCGAGCAGTTCGCCCGTTAATCAGGCTAAGCAAAAACACAAACAGCGACCCAAGGGTCGCTGTTTGCTTATCGACGCGTTGACCGAGCGGAGGCTCAATACTCGGGTCAATGCGCCAGATGATCGTGTGCTTGCTAGCCAGCTTTAGTAAAGCGGAAGGTTTGCAGCGCTTGCTCGCTACCCTCGATAAAGGCGTAGGTATCAATCTTCCACACTTGGTTGCCCGCGAAGCTCAGCTCGATGCGCACATCGCTGCTAGCAATACCTTGGTAGATGGTGGCATCTACATCAGTCGGATAAAAACTGATGCGCTGACCGCCATCAATCGCTTCTCCGGCAAAGCTTACCACCACCTCGGTGGCCTGATTCACCAGCTGCAAGCTATGGCCCTGCTCAGGCGAGAAAGCGAAACTGGCGTTAAGCGCCAAGCCTTGCTCAGCAGTAATCGCGACCTCGGCGCTGGATAGCGAGCTTAGCGCGCCCTCGGCCGTTACATTGTCGATGCTGCCGCTGACTGCCTTGTTTTGAATGTTGACATGCCACTGGCCAACGAAGTTTTCCAACTCTTGCCATTGCTGAGGCTGCCGCTCGGTGTTGCCACCACCGATGCTGGCGATGGCCGCATCACGGCTGGCGTTTTGGTCGCTGCTGCGTTGATGGCGTAGATCTTCACTGGCCCCCGCTACGCCGCCAGCCACACCACCGGCCACCGCGCCTTTCACCGCTAACTCGGCGTCGCCGGTTAGTGCCCCCATGGTCATCCCTAACAAGGCGCCACCCATGGCACCTTGCTTTGTCGCTGCATTGGGATCTTCGCGATCGATGTTGGAACAGGCGCTTACGGCCAAGGTAAACAGAACAGGGACAGTCAAAGATTTAAAGCTCATAACACGCATTACCTATCATCAATCAAATAACAGGATGCAGCATAAGTAGCTTGAGTCCAGATGGCTAAGCAGCAGCGCTTATTGGCGTGATAAGCAATACTTATCAGCTTTTTCAATTTGCTCTGCCAACACCTCAGCTATGAGGTTATGCAGCCACTTTTTTACGGGGTTGTGTCGGTTACGCACATGGCAATAGCTGAATACGTCCATTTCATAGGGGTCGCCAGCCACATTGAACGCCATCGCCCGCAATTGTGGATATTGATAACTAGGAAAGAGATTGGAGTGCGCCATGTACATATCACTGGATTCAACCACGTCGATTAACGCGGTGACAAACTCCGAACGAAAACCGCTTCGATAACTCAGGTTGTGTCGCTTCATTGCCTCAGCCACCAGTATGTAGTCCTCGTTCCAGTCGGGAATAATCAGCGACGCAATCTCCAAGCCTTCAAGGTCTTCTAGTTGCACGGTCTGTTTACTCAAGGGATGTCCTTGGCGCACAAACACCATCCCCTTCACCGTGACCAGTTGCTCTGTAACCAGCGTTTTAGAGGTCCCCAGATCGTAATGCACCCCTAGCATCACTGAGCCGTTCTCCAGCTCGGTAAGGGTGGAAGCGTTCCAGCTCACCAGCTCGATGTTCGCCTTGGGCGCCGCTTCGCGGATCCGCTTGAATAAAGTGCCTGCACCGCCAGATAACATCACCGGAGACAGAGCAATCTTGAGGGTTTGCTCCAGTTTTAGCGGATCGAACTCGGAGGATTGATTTAACACCTCCGCCAAGCCTGTCAGATGAGGCGCAATGGCTATCGCCAAGCTCTCGGAAAAAGGCGTCGGCTTCAAACCTCGCGGTACTTTGACAAACAGTTCATCATCGAAGTGATGGCGCAGTTTGACCAGCGCCTGGCTGATGGCTGGCTGGGATACCCGCAAGCGCTCGCTGGCTTTGCGCATGTTCAGCTCTTGAGAGAGGATTAAAAAGGTTCTGAGTAAATTGAGGTCGAGGTTTTGATAGAGGTCTTTGTTCATTACAGGCAGTAAAAGCGGCGAAGAGCTGCACCTATCTTAGCACTGCTTTGCTTGGGGGAACTGAAGAAAGCTTTCGTTTTGCGGACTTTCGCGACTTCTCCATACTTCCCTTTCTTATTCACCCCTCAATGCCATCCACTTTAGGTCAGTAATGACTGACTTACCGTTTACCATAAATCTGTTTCACAGTTTTCACCAGTTCACCCCGCAACATGGAAATCTGTTTCATCCGCTTTCGCATAATTAATGTCGACTCTCAAAATAATTTAATTTGACTGGTTAATATTCTCTTTTAGGTGGGCATTATCCAAGCAATCCGATGGAAAATAGAGCTTCGGATCTGGATAAAGTTCACGACATAAAGGAGTAGCTATGAAAGCACCTCGCTATCTGCTCGCCACCACTTTGCTGGGCCTGAGCCCACTGGTGATGCCGCATACAGCCTTGGCAGATCAATTGTTTAATAACGGCGATTTCAGCGATGGAACCAACGCCTGGTGGGTGGCCGGCGGCCGCATGGAAGCGGAAGATAATGCAGTGTGTGTCACCTTTGACCATACTGGCAGCAACCCTTGGGACATCATTCTCGGTCATAGCGGGATGGGTTTAGCAGAGGGTGCAGAATACCAACTGAGCTTTAAAGCCTGGGCCGACAAAGAGACCGAACTTAAAGCCCTTATTCAGCATGGTGGTCCTCCATACACCCATTACATCATTCAAGACATCGCGGTGGGTAAACAGCCTAAAGAGTTCAGCTTCACCTTTACCATGGAACACCCCAGTGACATGAAGGGTGAGTTCCATTTCCAGATGGGCGCCCAAAAACCTGCAACTATCTGCGGGACTGATTTCTCTTTGATTGGCGAAAGCTACTCCATGACCCGCTTCGCCGAGCCGGTGCGGATTAACCAAGTGGGCTACTTTACCGGCAGTGAGAAGATTGCCTCGGTGGCCAACGAGAGCCAGCAGCCAATATTTTGGGATCTGGTGGATAGCGATGGCGAACTGATTGAAGCTGGCGCTACCCAGATCTTTGGCACCAACCCTGAGTCGGGCGAATGGCTGCACTTGGTCGATTTCAGCTTTGTGACCGAGCCTCATCGTCAGGTACGCCTGATTGTCGATGGCAAAGAGAGCTACCCCTTCGATATCGCTGATGATATCTACAGCCAGCTCAAGCATGACGCACTGAGTTACTACTACCACAATCGTTCAGGCATCGCGATTGAAGAGCGCTTTGTACAGCGCCCAGATCTCGCCCGCCCAGCCGGCCACCCAGAAGACGTGGTGACCTGTTTTGATAAAGCCGACGCGCAAGGCAACAAGTGGCCGGGCTGTGACTTCAGCATCGACACCACCGGCGGCTGGTACGATGCCGGCGACCACGGCAAGTACGTGGTGAACAGCGGTATCAGCACCTGGACGTTGCTCAACCTGTATGAGCGCAGCCAGTACCTCGACAAGCCAGAGCCGTTTGCCGATGGCAGCCACCCAATTCCAGAAGCGGGGAACGGCGTCAATGATCTGCTCTCTGAAGCGCGCTGGAACGTCGAGTTTATGCTGGCCATGCAAGTACCACAGGGCAAGAAAGTCTACGCCCCAGTGGGTAACCAGCTAGAGAGCCTGCACCAGCTCAAGCTAAGCGAACTGGAAGCCGGCGGAATGGCCTTCCACAAGATTGCCGATGACCGCTGGACTGGCAAGCCACTGTCTCCCGCTGACAGCCATGAAAACCGCTATGTAGGCCAGCCAAGTACTGCCGCAACCCTTAACCTGGCAGCGGTAGGGGCGCAATGTGCGCGTATCTGGAAAGACATCGACGGTGACTTCGCCAAGCAGTGTCTAACCGCTGCGGAGCAGGCATGGCAAGCAGCCAAGCGCTACCCTGAGGTCTATGCCTACGATAACTTCACCGGCTCTGGCCCCTATGATGACTTCAACCTTGAAGACGAGTTCTACTGGGCGGCGGCTGAGTTGTACCTAAGCACCGGTAAGAAAGACTACCTGGATGCGGTAACCAGCTCGAGCTTCTTCCTGAACACGCCTAAAGGGGATATTCAAACCACCGGTGATATCTTCTGGCAGCAAGTGGGTCCTTTGGGCACCATCAGCCTGGCCGTTGTCCCCTCGAAGCTCGATGCCAAGCATGTGAAAGCGGCCCGCGAGGCGATCATCGAAACCGCCGATAAGTACGCAGCGCAAGTCTACACCCAAGGCTATCGCCTGCCCTACCAAACCGAGGAGTACCCATGGGGTTCAAACTCGAACGTGGTGAATCGCGGTATTTTCTTAGCCTACGCCAGCGACTTCAGTGGCGACAGCCGTTACCTGCAAGCTGCGGCCCACGGTATGGATTACCTGTTAGGTCGTAACCCACAAAACTTCTCCTACGTGAGTGGTTACGGCACCGATGCGCTGAAAAATCCGCATCACCGCTTCTGGGCGCATATCGTTGATGAGAACTACCCACTAGTACCACCGGGCGTGCTAAGTGGTGGCCCGAACTCGATTAGCTTCAGCGACCCCGCTGCCGCATCGCTGAAAGGCCGCTGCATCATGCAGACCTGTTACTTGGACGATATTGGCGCATGGACCTTGAACGAGGTGACCATCAACTGGAACGCGCCACTGATGTGGGTAGCCAGCGTACTGGATGAGCAAGCACTGGCGGTTGCTGATAAGTAAGCAGCGAGCTTAGATGTATTACCAATAAAAAGGGCCTGCGATATTGCAGGCCCTTTCTGGTTGTTAGCACGGCTACAACTTAAACACTTCCACCGACTGATTAAGATCCCCCGCCACCTCAGACAAACGCCCGGCTAGCTCGGTATTCCCTTGAGCATTCTCGAAGGTGTTCTTAGCATGGTCGTTAATCTCTACAATGCTCACGTTGATCTCACTGGCCACATTGGTTTGCTGCTCGGCTGCGGTGGCGATCTGGCTGTTCATCGATTGGATCACCTGCACCGCTTCTTGGATGGCAGTCAGCGCCTCGTTAGCCACGGCAGAGCGTTCAGCGGTACTTTGCGCGCTCTGTACATTACCACCCATTAAGCTCACCGATTTTTTCGCCTCGCCCTGCAAGCGGGTGATCATCTCTTGAATTTCATTGGTGCTCTCTTTGGTGCGATTAGCCAAGCTGCGCACCTCATCGGCGACCACCGCAAAGCCGCGTCCTTGCTCGCCCGCACGGGCGGCCTCAATAGCAGCGTTGAGCGCCAGCAGGTTGGTCTGCTCGGAGATGCCATCAATCACATCGAGGATACTGCCAATGCTCAGGGTGGATTGTTCGAGGCTATTGATCACCCCCTGCACCTCTTCCACCCCTTGCAGCAGCTCATTGAGCTGGGCATTCATGGAGGTTACCACCTCCATGCCGTCTTTGGAGCGATGGCTTACATCATCAACCGCGCTCGAGGCCTCTAGCGCGTTACGCGCCACCTCTTCCACCGTTACCGTCATCTGGTGCATCGCGGTGGAGGTTTGCTCGAGTTGCTGCATCTGCTCCTCCGAGCTTGCCGACACCTCGCCCGAGGAGGTTGCCATCGCCTGCGATGAGCTGGCCACATCTTCGGCGGAGCGATTAATGCTGGTAATGGTTGCCCGCATATTCTCCACCATCTGTAGCATCGCTGCGTAGACCCCGGTCTCTTTGCCCGTGCCGGGTTCTAGCTGCAAGTCGCCTTTGGCGACTCGTCGCACCATCGCTTCAATCTCTTTCGGCTCGCCACCAATCGGCAGGTACATGATGCGAGTAATCAGCAGATAAGTACCAACCAAGCTTAAGCCAATCACGACTAGTGAAAGCAATACCGTCGTCAAGGCATTGTCGGTAGACGCCTCGGTGATGTCGTCCCACTTATCCCACGACCACACTGTCCACTTTAAGCTAGGAATACGCTGGGAGACGACAAAGTACTCGTCGCCGTCGTGGATATAGCTGTGCTCACTGGAAGGTGCTGAGTTATAGGGCTGGTAAGAAGGATAAGAATCAAACAAGCTCTCACCGATCAGCTCAGGTATTGCCGAAGCCAGCAAGAAGCCATCCTCACGGGTTACCCATAGCTGCAGGTCATCGGATAGACCATCCACAAAGCGGGTAATGTCTTCAAGGCCCAGGTTCATACTCAGGATGCCGACAATCTTGCCTTGACGTTTCACCGGCACCGCCATCGCCATCACAATGTTCTTGCTGGCGCTCAAGTAGGGGGTGGTGATGATATAGGCTTCATCGTTTAGCCCGCGTCGATACCATTCGCGGTTTAACGCTTTGGCATTAAAATCGGGAATAAAGCCGCCGTTATTGGCGGCGAAGGTGGCCCCGGACTCCAGCCCAACATAAGAGTTCAACACCTTGTTGGTCTCTTTCAAGGAGAGCAGCAGACGTAGCAACTCTTTCTCATCAGTGATGCCCGAAGCGTCAACCGGTAGCTCTTCCGACACTGTTTTAAGCGAGTCGAAATAGCGTTCCATTTTTTGCTCTAGTGCGTGGGCAATCAACTTGGAGCTACTCTCGAGCTGTAAGGTGTAGGCGCTAACCGACGCCGAACGAAAGTTAATATAACTGGTCACCGATATCAGCAAAATGCTGATGACAAAAAGCGCTGCAATACAGCTGATGATCTTGGCCTTGGCTGACATGTGTTTCTCCCTGTTACCCTGTCGCTAGCAGCCCCCTATTACTGTTGTTTTGGGGGGGATGGACCTAAGCCTAGTAAACGAAGGAGAAATGTGGGGGGAATTGCAGCGAGCAGCACGCCCTTTTGAGAGCGTGTTGGCAAGTTCGCAGGGGCTTAGGCCAAGTGAGGCAGCTACGCAGTAATCGCAGCTATTCAGTAATCAAGCTGCTGTGGGCGACCAGCACTTGCCAACGCCCGTTGCGCTCAACCCAAACGCGAGAGAAGCCAAAGCGCCCATTGGCTTGCTCGCCATCAAACATACCGCTTATCTGCGCGGTCACCACCACCACGGCGGCCTGCTGGATGGGACTGATCTGCATCGCTTCCAGCTCGATATTGTGGAATAGAAACAGCCGCTCGCGATGAAAATCCAGCTCTTGCAACTTATCCATGCGTTGCCCGAGGTGGTTGGTAAACACCAAGTCATCGGCCAACAGCTCGCTAAGTTCGGTGGTATCGGAGTAGAGCATGGCCAAACGTAAACGCTCTTCAAGCGTCTCTATCAACGGGATCATCAACTCACACCTTCTGTGGGCAAAGAGATGACTGCTGGCCAACAACACAACTGATACCTAGCAGCCACTGATAGTTATCATATTAATATGCGCAGCTAGGCGCTACCACTGAAAGTTTGCCATTCTGCCGCATCCACCACTGGGTTGCCCCAGAGGCAGTCCGTTCGGCAAAACAGTCGACACCAGCGCCGCGGGTGGTAAAATTGCCCGCCTCACTTCCAGACGAGCCTGTCATGCTAAGTTATCAACACGAATATCACGCCGGAAACCACGCCGATGTCCTAAAACACTGGCTGCTTATCGAGTGCGTTCAGCACCTGCAGAAAAAAGATAAGCCCTTTGATTACATCGACACCCATGCCGGCGCTGGCTTGTATGACCTGAACTCCAAGGAAGCGCGCAAAACCGGCGAGAGCGATCACGGCGTAAACAAGTTCGACCTAGCAGAGCAACCCGGCCTGGAAGCCTACCACCAACTGGTCAGTGAGCACTTAGGCCAGCAGCGCTACCCCGGCTCGCCGATGCTAGTGAAACAGCAACTACGCCAAGGCGACCGCGCCTGGCTATTTGAGATGCACCCGCAAACCATCACCAAGCTGGAGCAAAGCTGCGCCAAGCGCCGCTCGTGTATGGTCCACAAAGAAGATGGCTTTAAAGGCCTGCTGCGCCTGCTGCCCACCCCAAGCCGTCGCCCACTGGTACTGATTGACCCCTCTTATGAGATCAAGTCCGACTACCAAACCGTGGTCAAGGTGATGTCGCAAGCCTACAAAAAGACCCCGCAAGCGATGCTGCTGCTGTGGTACCCCATGGTGCATCGCGCCACCATCGACCAACTGGAGCGCGATATTCAGGACAGCAATATGCGTGATGTACACCTGTTTGAGCTAGCAGTGGATGAAGACCATCAACAAGGCATGACCGCATCCGGCATCATTGCGGTAAACCCGCCGTGGACCTTAGCTGAGCGCTTCAATCAGGTGATGCCTGCCGTATCAGAGCAGCTGGCAGTGGATGCTGTATCGCGCTGCCGTTATGAGCGATTGATTGCTGAATAAACGCCTTTGGCGGAGCACTACTCCGCCAACGCCAAAGCGTCACTACAGGCTTGAAGCATTCTTGAGATAATACGCCGCTCTGCAGGCACATACTCGAGCTGGTACTTGCTCACAATGCCGTCGAACAAGCTTAGGTACTCACAGCGATACTCATGTGCCGGCGGCATCCACTCATCCGGGCCTTTGTCGCCCTTTTGGCGATTCAACGAGGCGGAGACCGGTAGCAGGTTGTCCCAATCGTTGGCAAATTCAGCCTTTTGCTCGCGGCTCCAGCGCCAGGCGCCGCGCCCGTGGGCCCAGCTCAGTGGCACGATATGATCAATATCGATATCACTGGCCGCATAGAACTTCTCCCCTGAATACACGCCCTGCCATTTTCCGCCATCAACCACACACTCGCGCTCGTCCCGATAGCTGACCGGCTTAACCGACATGGCCACCAAAAGCTCGGCGCGGGTATTGCGGCAATCACCGTTGCGGTCCAGCCAATGGGGGTAATCACGGCGATTATAAGGCGTGCTGTAGAGCCGCCCTTCCTGCTCTGCTTCAGCGATAGCTTGAGCGGGGGCGGCGGCATTCTTCGGCAACCTACCACCGCTTTGTAAGCAGGCCGCTAAGCTGTCAAAGTCGGTGAAATTCTTGGTTCGCTGATAGCTCGGGGAGCTTTGCTCGTGGCAGATCCCGGAACGGCTAAGCTTTACCGGGGAAGCGTGAGCTGAAGGAAATAAAACTGGAGAAAAGGAAACTGAATAAGCGGAGACAATCAGTAGCAGGGGGAGAGCAATAGTCTTAAAACGCGGTAACACACTAACATCACAAGCAAAAATCGATTGGGGCCATTACAGCATATAAGCCCCCGAATGAGAACGGCGACAAGCTTTCATCATCAACCTGCCACCATCAACAACACCGCGACGCTAGCGGACCAAGGTAGATGAGCTAGCGGGCAAAGATAGGCGAGTTCACCGGTGACACCATCACCGCTGGCTGGCTAAACATCAGCAGGCCCATTGCCCCAAGCAGCAGCGCAAAACTCAGAGTAAGCGTTAAAAACAGGTAGCGGGCAAACGCAGAGTCGCTACCCATATACCGGCGCAGCACACTACCACCGAAGCGGGCAAATAGCGCGAGGAAGGCCACCGGCTTCAAGGAAAACGCTTGGCCTCCTTCGACAACCAAGCTAGATGTCTTCTTCACCTTAAGGCTTGGCGCACTGCTTTTAAACGCCTTCAGGCCATTCCAGGCAATACGCACCGCCAGCAAACTCATTAGCGCATAGCTGATGCGAATAAGATGTTGCGACTGCTCCGTCATCTCGGTGGTGCTGCTGGCCAGCACTAGCATACAAACCGTTACCATCGTAATAGCAACTGCGGCTTGCATCAGCGAAGCCGCCAGCGATAGGCCAACCGTTGTGGCCAACTTGGTGGGATGGGTGGCGAGATAGCCGGAGATGATCACCTTGCCATGGCCCGGTCCAATGGCATGCATAACCCCGTAAACGTAGCTGGCGGTGGCCGCATAGTAGGCGGTCTTCCAAGGATGCAAATGCACTTGGCTAAACAACTGGCTGATTTCGCGGTTGAGCTGCATCTGCAGTAGCTTCGACAGGAACAGCAGCTGCGGGAAGTAATGCCAAAGCGCTGCACACAATGCGGCAAACACCAGCATAGACACAGCGAGCCCCCGCCACGCTTTGGGGGCACGCAAACGCGCAAACTTCAGGTTGGAATCAGAGTAAATCACAGCGAACCTCACCGTGCTGGGTAAACATCTCTCCCAGACTGTCGTCGGGGTCGGCATCGGCAGGCAGTGACAAGGCGTAGTTTATCAGCTCTTGGCTGGGTGTTGGCTCGATGATATCCACCTCGCACAGCCCTTGTAGCTCAATCGACAGCTCCAAGTCCATCTCCCCCCGCCAGCTCATATCGATAAAGTAGCTGGGATCATAGACACGCAGTGAAAGGCTCTGCTCCGACAACGATACCGGCTCAGCCAGCGGCAGATAGAAGCTAAAGCTGACCACCCGCCCCTGCCAGTAAGGCCACCAGCAGACCCGCAGCTAGCCCGCCAAGTGTCATGGTGACCGCTGATAAGCCATACAGCAAGTAGGCCAAGGCCGCTCCGGGCAAAATCGCATGGGCCATCGCGTCGCCGGTCAGGCTCATTCGCCGTAGCATCAAAAACACCCCAACCGGCGCAGCACCAAGCGATAGCACCACGCAGCCAAACAGCGCCCGGCGCATAAACTGGAACTCAACGAATGGGTCGAATAGCAAGGAGAAAAGGTCAAACAACTCAGGCATAACGACTGGCAGGCTCTTCTTCGGTGGGCACAAGCTTGAGGTGACTCGAGGTTTCTCCCCACACTTTAGCGATGTTCTCGGCCACCAGCACCTCACGACTCGGCCCCAAGGCAATGGCTTCACCGCTTAGCAATAAACAACGCTCAAAGTGGCTGCGGACGATCTCTAAATCATGGATGGCAGCGACCACCGTGCAGCCTCGGCGCTGCAGGCTAGCGAGCTCATCGAGCAATAGGCTAACGGTGGCCTCATCGACTCCATTAAAGGGCTCATCGAGCAATAACAACTTAGACTGCTGAAGCATGGTTCGGGCAAACAATACCCGTTGGAACTGACCGCCAGAGAGTTGGTCGAGCATACTATCGGCCAGATCGGCGATGTTGAGTTTCTCCAGCACCGCATTCACTTGCAGCCGATGCGAGCGGCGGAAGCCTCGCCAAAGGCCAAGCTGGTTCCACAGGCCAGTGCTGACAAATTGGCGAACATTCACCGGGAAACTGCGGTCGACCTTGCTGGCTTGTGGCAGGTAGGCGATATCACGCCTCGGGTTTAGCGAGTAGTCGAGCTGGCCCGTCAGCGGCTTCATCGTGCCCCGCAGCACATTAAGCAGAGTCGACTTACCCGCCCCGTTAGGCCCAACCAGAGCAAGACTCTCGCCCTTGGTAAGCGCAAAGCTCACTTGGCTGAGTATCGGCTGGGCCGGATCGTAACCCAATGCCAACTCGGTGACAGCGGCAACCTTAGCCATTACTGCAGCACCTCGTTTGCGCAAAACAGCAGCAGCGCGGCAATCCCAAGCAATACCAAACAGCGGCCACCCAAGCCCAAATAGTAAAATGCCATGCCGCTCCCTTAAGCAAATGTTATAACGTATCATAAAACGATACGTTCAAAGTGAAAAAACATCAAGCTAAAGTAAATGATTCCTATTATCACTTAATGAGATTTTATTCTTTGCAACCGCGCGCGTTTAACTAACGAGCAAAACGCAAGCGCATTGCCTCTGGTCGCGCACCTACAGTTTGCCCATCAAATACTTGCTGGCCATTCACCCAAGTTGATTCGATACGCGCGCCAAAGGTCACGCCATCAAATGGCGACCAGCCACAGTGATAGAGGCTGTTCTCGTGGGTAACGCTGGTTGAGGACTCGCAATCAACCAGCACTAAATCGGCAAAAAACCCTTCGCGGAGAAAGCCACGCTCGGCCACCGCATAACGCAGTGCCGGGTTGTGCGAGACTTTCTCAATCACTTGCGGCAGGCTCATACGCCCCTGCTTTACATGCTCCAGCAAGCTGAGTAAGGCATGTTGCACCAGCGGCAAACCAGCCGGCGCCTTGTCATAATCCACCTGCTTTTCATCCCAGGTATGCGGCGCGTGATCAGTGGCGATAATATCGATTTGATTGCTGTGTAATGCCTTAATCAAGGCATCCCGATCGCTGGGGTACTTCACCGCAGGGTTGCACTTAATCAGATTGCCCCGATCGGTGTAGTCTTGATTGCTAAACCACAGATGATGCACACAGGCTTCAGCGGTGATGTGCTTGCCCGCAATGGGGCCGGCGCTGAACAAGCTCAGCTCCTTCTCAGTGGTAATGTGCAGCACGTGCAACTGGCTGCCATGGCGCTTGGCTAAGTCAACCGCATAGGATGAGGAGGCATAACAGGCTTCGGCGTCGCGCAAACGAGGGTGATCGTCGATGGTGAAGATACTCTTTTGCTTGAGTAACTCCGCGCGATTGCGAGCAATGACAGGTCCGCTTTCGCAATGGGTGACAATCAATACTGGCGACTCTCGGAAGATATCATCCAGCGCCTGCGGCGCTTCCACCAACAGATCGCCCGTCGATGCCCCCATAAACACCTTCACGCCGCAGTGCTTGGTGGGGTCGAGTCGCTTGATCTGTTCGAGGTTGTCTTCGGTGGCCCCTAAGTAGAAGCCATAGTTGCCGTAGGCGCAGTTCGCAGCAATCACGTACTTTGCTTCCAGCGCTTCGATGGTGGTAGTGGCAGGGCTCACATTGGGCATCTCCATAAAGCTGGTGATACCGCCTGCGACGGCTGCGCGCGATTCGCTGGCGATATTGCCCTTGTGGGTGAGCCCCGGCTCACGAAAGTGCACTTGATCGTCAATCATACCGGGAAGCAGGTAACGGCCACCGCCTTCAACTACCGTGTCATTGGCTTGCGGCGTAATCTCGCGCTCAATGCGCTCGATTCGTTGGCCACTAATCCGAAGATCTCCCTCGCTGATCTTACCTTCGTTCACGATTCGGACGTTCTTAATCACGGTAGCCGCAGCCATATACCTGTTCTCCTGTATGCAATCTAGCCAGCTGTATTGAGTGCCATTCGCTTGTCATAGAACTGGCAAACCTAAGATGAATAAACAATATGTTACAACATATCATTTATGTCTCTTATGCTAACCCGTTACGTGTTGGATGTGCAGGGTAAAACCACGCATCTTTCAAGCTTGTCAGCAACCCGGTCGGCGTTGGGAGAAAGTGTTGTATGGAGAAAATTGATAGAGGGAAGAGAGTTGCTACCTACGTCGCAGAAGCAGCCGCAGCAGGAGCCGCATAAGGCGCAACACCAGGCAAGATGCCGGCGGGCGAGTGCCACACCGGCCGGTTTTACTATCGCTCTGCTGAGTAGGGATCTTCAGCAAGGATGTAGGCGCGCAAGTCAGCGCGTTGTGGTTGGCTCTCCAGCCAGGCTCTGATTGCTTTAACCTTGGCGTAGGTCTCGTCACCAAACTTATCGTTATAGATATCACTGAAGCTTTGCTTAGCGCTCTGCTCTTTAATCTGATTCTGCCACTGCTTGGTTACCAGCGCGTTTAGCGAACCGGCCAGGCCTTCAGATTTGAGCAGCTCCCATTCGCCACTGTCCAACCAGATACCGCCTACGGCAGCGCTGTAGTCAACGCGGTGTTCGTTGGTGGATGAGATACGGAATTTGCGCATGATGGCGCCAGATACCGGACAAATCAGCGCTTTTTTGGTGTCGGAGGCCTCATCTGACTCAAAGGCAATGTTCTCAGCAAACACGTAATCGGCATTACGCTCTTTCCAGGCCACGAAGTCCTCGATAAGGATCCAGTTGCCGCCACAGTGTGTACACGTATGGGCTCTGAACTGGCCCTCAATAAAACAAGGCGTCAAGTCTCCTTGCTTACAGCTAGTGCACTTCATACTACCCTCTCCAACTCGTTAAAAATTCTTATTCATGCGTTTGGCGAGCGCTTAGCGATTATGCTGAAGCGGGCCATCTTCGCGATACGCGCCAAGATTAACACTATCGATTTTTCTTATCTATCAGACGCTTAAAAGGTATATATTTTGATGAGAATAGTGATATTTTAGTGATGCCAAGCACAACCTAAACCAGCCAGATGCCAACCTTCAAGCCTTACTCCAAGGGAAGCGTTTGCTGGCTCTTTATCTCTTTCACCGAGATGCTGGAGTGAAGCGCGCTCACCCCTTTTACCCGACGCAACTGGTGAATGCGGTCGTAGTACTCATCCAGATCCCGGGCGATGACCTGAACGATATAATCCGCCCCACCAGCAGTGCAATGGCACATCGGTATCCACTCAGTAGCTGCCACAAAGGCTTCAAATGCATCGGTGCTCTCTACCTCGTGGCTACTCAAGGTCACCTGGGTAAAGCCCACCATGGTAAAGCCCAGCTTCTTGCGATTGAGCACCGCAGAGTACTCACTGATATAGCCCTCTTCTTCCAGGCGCTTCCAGCGGCGCCAGCAGGGTGTTTCGCTCAGATTTACCTTCTCAGAAAGCTTGCTGTTACTAATTCGCCCTTCAGCTTGGATATGTTTGAGCATGGCAATATCGGTATCATCCAACTTCGCTTGAGTATTTTCCTTCATATACAGCTCTATATTTAAAAGATTCCTTCCTCATAAGGTCTAATCATAATGCAAAAGGCAACGTTCTTTCAGGGGATTTGCATAGACTATCCAGATTAACTCTATAAATGGTTTGCTTAGGGAAGAACGCTATGGATACACAACTTGTCATCGCTTTTTTGGTGTTCGCCTTTTCGATGTGTATTACCCCCGGGGCGGGAAACATTGCCTTGTTGGGGATCGCCAATCGCTATGGCTTCTCTGGTGCGATTCCCTTTGTTGTTGGGACCAGCTTAGGGGTACTGCTGGTGTTTGCCGGCACCAGCGCCGGGCTGCTCGGTGTGCTGACGCGCTACCCCGCACTCTTTCTAACACTTAAGTACGCAGGCGCCGCTTACTTACTGTATATGGCATGGGGTATCAGTCGCTTTCAAAACGATGCGAATGCAAGAGCAGACGCAGGGACAGATGCAGGAGCGATTGCCGACTCAGGTATGCTAACGGGTGCCTTGCTGCAGATCCTCAATCCCAAAGCTTGGATAGCAGCGATGACAGTGTTCACCCAGTTCAGCAATCCAAACTACAGCCTGCTACAACAGGCCGTGGTGGTCTGCTTAGCATTTACGCTGGTGACACTGCTCTGCACGTCGGTCTGGGCGCTGGGCGGGTCACTACTGATGCGCCTGCTGCAGTCCCCACAGCAGGTGCGTCGGGTAAGCCAAGGTCTAGGGCTGACCTTGGCGATAACGGTGGTGTTTATGCTGGCCAACTAGGCCAAGTTGTAGTCCAAGGTGCCGCGGATCGGATAGTGGTTATCGGGGTCGCGGATCCACGCTAGGCCGCGACTCAAGGCACCTAACTCTGGACGTACGAAGGGATTGTTGGAGATATCCACCACATGCAGCTTGCCGAACTCGTTCACCACAAACAGTCCCGGCTCGGCAAAGTTATGATCGGTCTCTTGTTCAGAGCGAGGTAGCGAGATGTACACGCCCAAGGTTTTCATCTGCTCTTCGCTTAAGCCATAAGCAATTGGGAAACTGACCTCTAACTTCTCCAGGTGGGTTTCGAGCTGCGCCTTGGAATCAGCCGATACAGCTAAAATGTCGACCCCGGCATCGGCAAAAGCCTGCTTGTAGCCTTCTAGCTCGTTGAGGTATTTGGTGCACAACGGGCAGTGCTTACCGCGATACACAAACACCGCTTGCCAGGTGGCATCGCCCTGCGGCTTGCCCAGTACCACCTCGTTGTCATCAAGCAGCACCGCACTGATATGTGGAAAGTCATCGCCTGCTTTTAACTTGTTCGAATACACCATGTTTACTCCGTGGATTATTGAACGCACAGCCGTAAGTGTGGAAGCCGAATCCTTGAAGTTCAAGCAGTTAACTTTTAGTAACCTAAGTCGATTTGATCTCCCGTAACTGGCTTTAGCGTTGCAGTGACAGGCCAGGCCATCTAAGGTAAGTCCATGAACTTGATTTAGTTTTTATCCAATGAACATTGATCACCTAAAACTGTTTGTACGTTTGGCCAGCACCGCCAACATCAGCCAGGCAGGTCAGGAGCTGGGACTATCGCCGGCGGTGGCCAGCGCCCATGTCTCCAAGCTCGAAGAGAGTCTAGGAGTGCGCTTGGTGCATCGCACCACCCGTAAGGTCTCGCTTACCGAGGAGGGCCAGGCCTTCTTGCCCCATGCCGAGGAGGTGCTCACCCGGGTGGAAGCGGCTCGAGCCTCGGTGGGAGCGGGGAATACTCTGCCCTCTGGCATTCTTCGGGTAACGGCCCCCGCCTCTTTCGGCCGCATGCACCTGATACCGGCCCTGAGCGATTTTCAAGCCCAGTATCCAGAGCTTAAGCTTGATCTGCGCCTCAGCGATACCATTGTGGATTTGGTCGAAGGTGGCTTCGATATCGCCATTCGTGATGCGGTGTTAAAAGACTCCACCTTGGTGGCACGCAAGCTGGCCAGTGACCGGCGCTTAACGGTCGCCTCCCCTGCCTATCTGGCTAAGCACGGTCAGCCACAGCACCCGGATGAGCTAACCCAACACCGATGCATTACCCTGTCGGGCCTGGATCTGTGGCACTATGACAGTCCCACTGGCCCACTTGCGGTTAAGGTTTCAGGGCTGCTGCGCACCGATAATGGCGAGGCGGTGCGCGATGCCAGCGTCAATGGCTTGGGCGTCACCATTAGCTCGACCTGGTGTTGCTATCAGCAGCTACAACGTGGCGAGTTAGTGCCAGTGCTCGAAGACTACCCGCTGCTCTCAGATACCGCTATCTGGGCGGTCTACCCTAGCTCACGCTTATTAGCGCCCAAGGTCAGAGCCTTTATCGACTTCTTTGCAGAGCGCTTTGCCGAGCCCTGTTATTGGGAGCAATAAGGTCACGCTTTCGGGCGATTTCTCTCGGTCGTCGGGCATCAGCAGCCATCGAGCATTAGCAGCCGTCGAGCATTAGTAGCCACCGAGGTAGCTGCACTCGCGTTTACCAAGAGAAGGTCTGAATGATCTGCTGCTGGGTAATGGGGTTAGTCGCAACCTCATGATTGATGCGCTCTAAGAATGCATGACGTGCCTGTGGCAGCATACCGCGCATCGGCGAGATGTTATTGCCATGATCCCCCCAGTAGTAACAATCAAAGTCTTGCAGATTCTCCAATAGGTACTGCTCTTCTTGTAAGATCTGCAGCGGAGAGGGCAAGCTAAAGCGCCCCTGCTCCACCTCATGCTCCAGTTCAGTGCCCGGCTGTATCGCCAGCGCCATTGGTGCAATCTCCTCTGGCTTTAGCTGATTTACCAGCGCTGTGGTCGCCTCGATATGCTGTTTGGAGCGCTCGCGCCCGCCCAAGCCAAAGATAAACGAGGCTAGCACGCGAATGCCGGCTTGCTTGGCGCGTGCCATGCCTTCGATGGCATGCTCCGGCGTCATGCGTTTGCCAATGCGCTCCAACACCTCGCGATCGCCCGACTCTAGCCCGGCGTACACCATGTTCAACCCCGCTTGACGGATCTTGATAAGATCTTCCACACTCTTGCGCCGCAAATCATTAAACCCCGCGTACATCGAGATGTTTTGAACCTCTGGGAACGTAGCCGTAATCTTGTTCAGTACTTTAACCAAGTAGTCGGTTCGCGCCGCCATCACATTGCCATCGATAAGGAATATGGACTCCACGCGATGATAGCGCTGGCGTAAACCCTCGATATCTTGAAACACATCGTCAAGATCGCGGATCTTAAATCGTTTATCGCGAAACATGTTGCAGAAAGTACAGGTGTTAATAGAGCAGCCCAGTGTTACCTGAATCAATACACTCTCCGCTTCTGTCCACGGGCGGTAAATCTTGCCTTCGTATCGCATCTTGAAATCTCCGGTTGTCACGCCTCAGGGATTTAGTTGCTCGGCGTGATGAACGATGCGGCGAAGATTAGCAGGCGCTTATACAGGCGATAATCCCGACTGCTTGTGAATCAGTTTTTAGAATTTGTTGAAAATCGAGGGTTAATATCGCCGCCAAGTAAGCACAGCGGGTAAAACCAGGCGGGAGGCAAAAGAAAAGGCACTGCTACCCCTGTAGGTATCAGTGCCTCAAAAGAGCGGGATGGCTTACAGGCCTGAGGTTAATTGCTCTATCGCTGCCATCACCGCTGCGCTCTTATCAGGGTCGAGCGCATCTGGGTGGGGCGAGGCAAAGCGGCGGCTATCGTTATCGAAGTATTTGCCCGAGGCATCGGCAAACTCTTCGGAAAGCGCTGCTCGGCAGAGGATATCGGCCCCCACGCGCAGATCGCCACCGGCCACCCCAAAGGCATCTTTGACCATTTTGCTGCCGAGCATTGAGGCTGGATTGACCGCCACCACCAGCGGGCCGCGTTGGTCTTGCTGATTCTTCAGGCCAATCACCCGCGACCAGATGGTAAGCGCCAGCTTGCTTTGGGCATAGGCTTGGCCATCGGAGAGTGTCTGTTCGCCATTTAGGGCAGCGATACTGACGCTGGCCTGCGCCGCAGACGAGAGGTTCACCACCCGCGCTTGAGGGCCCAGCAAGTCCGCCAGTTTCTGCATTAGCAGGTACGGTGCCAAGGTATTCACCACAAAGCGCACATCTAAGCCTTTATCCGCCACGGTATTTGGCGTGTTGTAGACACCCGCATTGTTGATCAATACATCTAAGTGCGAGTGCTGCTGTTTAATGGAATCGGCCAAGGCCTGCACCTCGGCAAAGCGCGACAGATCTGCTTGATAAGCGTCTATGGCAGCCTCGGGATAACGCTCACTTAAGGCCTGGCGGGTGGCCTCTAACTTGGCGGCATTGCGTCCGTGCAACAGCACGTGATGGCCTTGCTCAGCCAGCATGCTGGCGGTTTCCAGGCCGATGCCATCGGTGGAGCCGGTGATCAATATGGTCTTCGACATGTTCTCTCCAGATAGATATTGCGCTCAGCATGGCAGCGCGACGAGGGTCAACTGACACAAGTGTAGCTAGCCCCCGGGCAACTGAGTATCAGTAAGCGCTAAAAAGAGATTCTTCTAAGACCATATAATCATTGGATAACGACACCACTATTTGTAGCTAGTCATCACCTCGCCCTCTAGCTGATAGCCCACCATCGCCAGGTCATGATCAAAGGTTTGCGTGCGCAGGGTTCCGGTTACATTCACCACCTCCCACATCCCTTTAATCGGCACATAATCGTCCATTACAACATGAACGATTTGGTTCTGTGGTGGCGGCGGTACATGAATACATGCGCCGTAAAATGGCACCAGCAAGAACTCCTTCACCGCCATGCTGGTTCCTTCAATCGGGATCACAAAGCCCGGTATTTTGACCTGTTGATTGTTGAGCTCTTCCCTAACCGAGCCAACAAAGCTTTGCTCGTTGTTAGCTGGCAAGCTCTCATCGTGCATGCCCAATTGCTGCTGATTAACCGTTGCCATCACTTGATCGACTTCGTCATCTGGCACCAAATCGAGCCAGCTCAGCTCGAGTACCTCGGCACTAACCGACCATCCCAGCAACATCAGTAAATAGAGTAATTTCGGCACAAATAATTCCTTAAAAACTAAGAAAGGGGCTAACCTAGTTAGCCCCTGAGTTGGCAGCGTTTGCGCAGTTAGCCTTCTACGTTGAAGTAGATCGGGCTTGAGTAGAACCACAAGCTATTGAAGTTATCGCGGTCTGATTGACCTGAACCTCGACGGAAATCTACGTTCGGGTTGCCGTCACGGTCCATGCGCTCGCTGTTGATTTCGATATCGGTACCGCGGATACGGAAGTACATATCTTTCTCAACGCCTTCTACGGTGTAAGACATTTCGTAGTAGCCATGCTCATCTGGCTGGTAGTCGCTGGTGAAGAAGCGATGATGCAGGCGAGTACTGCGGTTATATGGCAGACTGTAGTCTGGGGTACCCGGCTGAGCAGGCTCCACCATCTCGCCGCCGATCAAATCGATGTGGTCCACCACTGGTGCATCGGTATCGTCGTTGTTTTCTGAGAACCAGTTGCCGGTAGATGGCTTGAAGCGCACGGTAATGGTGACGCTATCACCTTGCTGAACGAACAGGTCATCACCCATCATCTGCAAGTCGTGGGTCGATTCGGCAAAGAAGCTTAGGTCTTCAATCAGGTTGCCGTACATCGCTACGGTTTTGCCGTTACACACGGCGGCCATGACATTAGGTACATCAAATTCTTGGCCTTCATCTAGCCACACCAGAGTCTTGTTGTACTGACCCGGAGCATAGGCATCGTGGAAGTCTGAGTTAGAAGTTAGGTAAATCTTGTGGCCCTCAGCGAGCAAAGCATCCCACTCACCGCCAAGCTCGTTCACCGAGTAATCCACCCCGCCATAAACGAAGGCGCGGATGTTACCGTTGTAGCTGTCATACTCGTATTCGGCGCGCAGGTCGGTCGCTTGGTTACCCGGCAGACCTTCATAGGCACACATCAACCCCGGAGCGGCATTCAGCAGATCGCGGTAGTCCGCGATGGTGTAGTTGTCACCCTTGCGGTTGGGGTGGTTAAACTGAATCAAGCCCTGACCGGCAGGGATATTGTTGTACAGCCATTCAATCGCTTTCTTGCCTTCGGTTTCAGGGTCAAAACGCTCCCCCTCTTCCAGCCACTTAAGTACTTCTTCTTGAGAGTAGTAACTCTCGTCATAATCTTGGGCGTAGAACTCAAACTGGCGCATAAAGTCGATGCTGGCGTCTGAGTTAACCGCATCTAGGAACATCCATACATTGGTATGCTCATAGTTGTCATTATTCCACTCAGTACCAGCAATCAGCACTTTGCCTTGCTCAAGGTACTTGTCGAAGTGCTGGAGTTGATAGCGCTTGATAGCATCAAAAACCGGAAGAGGCGTGTCTGCCGCGACGTTTTGATCGTCACGATGGGTCAGGCGCAAATGGTCAGCCATAAAGACAAAATCGAGGTTATAGACGTCGAAGGCTCGACGCAGCCCTTCATCCACTGGCGTGTGAGCATCCTCAGAAATCGCAGAATGCACGTGGAAGTCACCCGCTACATAGCGGCCCGCTTTAAGCTCGGGTTTGGCTTCAGGAGGCAGAGGGCCCGGCTGTTCAGGAAGGATGGGCAGTACAGGCAGCTCATCATCACGCGCCGTATCGTCATTGGAGCTATTACATCCAGCCAATGCCAGCGTGCAGCAGGCAGCAACCAAGCTGTAGCGAAGTTTCATCATTATTGTTTTCCTTAGGTGTCGCGTCAGTGTGACGCGCGCACTTTAGGTAGCAATGGTTAAAGAATAATGACAAAACAGTGAAACATTCCACTCACACCAAAATATGCAGATGAATGTTTCACTTGATGGGGACTATTTACCCCTTGGGAGAACTATATCACTACTAATACATCTATAGCTTTCGAATCTTCGCGATCTCACTTTCACCAATACCTAAAGATTCGAGAAACTTTTGGTGCTCCTCAGGCTCCATCTCTTCAAACTTTCTATGCCAACTCGTCATCGCAGCTTCATCAAAACCTGCAGCCTGCATGATTTCTACCCAACGTCGTTTAGTGACCATTTTACTCTCCAATAGCTTCGGATCTTGCAGCAACACAACGATTGCCCGCTGTTGCTCACGTAGTTTGCTTATCTCGGTTTCCAGTAACTCAAAGTGCTCTCTGAGCACTTTGGCCTGATCCGTAGATGCCTGTCGATTGAGCAGACTGTTAATACTTGCCACCGACAAACCATAACTGCGATAAGCAACAATGGTTTGCAACCGCGTAAGCTCGCTTTCACCGTACCAACGATAGCCATTGGCAGAACGCAGCTTAGGAGCAATCAATCCTTGGCGTTCGTAGTACAGCAGCGTGGCTCGAGAAATACCGCAGCGTCTTGCTAAGTCAGTGACCGTTATCATCGTATTACCTGTTTGCTAATCGAGCGGAGAGTATCAAGGCTAAACCTTTAGACAGGTCAACAGGGATGATAGCGTCATTGATGAATAACATCTAAAAAGCATCCAGTTGGCACAGTGGAGGCTATTCTCGCGCGAAGTGAAGTATTGAGGCTAATTTGGTCAATGTTCAAAAATCCGGCGCATTAGTGGATCGCAACTTGCTTAGTTAGATCACATTTTAGCAATCACTGCCGTACGGCAAGCAATAGAGCCGATAATGAAGATTGATAGCAATGCCGCTACCTTGTATAGCGAGGCCACACCTAAACAGTTACCAAAGAAGCTGTCCTACGACACCGCCATTGAACCTCAGCACCAATGCAGCGGCGATACCCTGAAACGCATCGACTTTAGCCACACCACCAGCAAGGCCTTGATGGATTGGGTGGACGAACAAGTAGCCGAGGGCCATATGGCGCTGCCGTTACGGCAACACTTTGCCGATATGACCCTGCAGATCCCAGTCACTAGCCGTAACAACGAGATGCAATGGCTGGATGACGATAGCAACTGCCTTAACTTTATTGAACGGGCTGAAACCGCCATCGAAGCGGCGCGCAGCAGCGGCGATAGCCAGACGAGACAGCACTTAGAACAAGCGCTTGAGGTGATGCATCGCCACCAAGGCATGGCCATCGGCATCGATGCCCACGCCTAAGCGATGAGAAGGTGATTGCTATTGAGGCAAACTAGCGGTTGCCACTTTGACTGCGTTGGCGATTGCCGTTGGCTTGGCCACGCGAGTTAGGGTTGCGGCGGCGATTGCTGTTACGAGAGTTATTGCGCGGCTTACGTGGTGCCTCTGAAGCGCCCTCACCCGATTGCTGATTACCCGCATTGCCAGAGCTGTTAGCGCCGGTTTTCGGCTTGTTCTTCTTTGGCTTCTTCGGTTTAACCGGTTTAAGTGGCTTGGACGCAGACAAGGGATTGGTCGGCTCAAAACCTTCCAACGATTGGCGCTCCAGGTGCTGCTGGGTCAACTGCTCAATCGCCACCAACAGCTTGTGCTCATCTTCCGAGACCAAGGAGATCGCATGACCGCTGGCACCCGCGCGGCCAGTACGGCCAATCCGGTGCACGTAGTCTTCCGCCACGTTCGGCAGGTCGAAGTTCACCACCTGTGGCAGTTGGTCGATATCCAGACCACGTGCGGCGATGTCGGTGGCAATCAGAGCGCGGATGGCGCCTGATTTAAAATCGGCCAGCGCTTTAGTACGAGCATTCTGGCTCTTATTGCCATGAATGGCGGCAGAGCTAATACCACGCTCTTCGAGCTTACGCGCAATTCGGTTGGCGCCGTGCTTGGTACGGCTAAATACCAACACCTGCTGCCAGTCGCCTTGCTTGATAAGCTTGGCCAGCGCACCGATTTTGCGGCTCTTATCAACCGAGTAGATCCACTGCTCAACGGTGCGTGCGGTGGCATTACGCGGGTTCACATCGATCTCAATCGGGTTGTGTACCAAGCCTTTCGCCAGGGCGCGGATCTCATCGGAGAAGGTCGCCGAGAACAGCAGGTTCTGACGCTTGGCCGGCAGCAGCGCCAGAATCTTTTTGATATCGCGGATAAAGCCCATGTCCAACATGCGATCGGCTTCATCAAGGATCAGCACCTCTAGCTGATTAAAGCGCACCGCATTTTGCTGATACAGATCTAGTAGGCGACCCGGCGTTGCCACCAACACATCGCAGCCTCGGCGCAGCCCCATCATCTGTGGGTTGATCTTCACGCCGCCAAACACCACCTGCGAGCGCAGCGGGGTGTGCTTGCCATACACCGCGACACTCTCACCCACTTGAGCGGCTAGCTCACGGGTCGGCGTAAGCACCAAGGCGCGCACATTGTTGCTGCCGGCGCGTTGTCCGCCGAGTAGGCGCTCTAGTAGTGGCAAGGTAAAACCGGCGGTTTTACCGGTACCGGTTTGCGCGGCAGCCATCACGTCCTGGCCGTCGATGACCGCAGGAATGGCTTGCTGTTGAATCGGTGAAGGCGTGGTGTAGCCCTTCTCTTCGATGGCTTTAAGGATGGCAGGTGACAGACCCAGGGAAGTAAAACTCATAGTTGCTCTCTTTGCTAGCGCGGTGCACTGTGGAATCTGAAACCTACTCCACCGCAAAGTAGGGCGCGCAGCATACAGCAAGCACAGCTCAGGGGCCAGCAGATAATCCATCGAAGAGGTCGCAGTTGAACCGGCAAAACGTAGGCGCTACCGGTCACAGCGAGACGCAACCACACGCATTGACTCTCAAGAACGGAAAAAGCGCCCGAAGGCGCTTTGTGGTCATAAAAGCTGGTGTAGCATCGCTTAGCTATTCAGGGTGACAACCTTGATCCCTTCCATGCGGATGTTGGTTTCAACCGCTTCGGTCAGCTCTTCAAGTGGGAACTCGTGGGTTACCAGCTTCTCGATGGGCAGGCCGATGGCTTTAATGCCTTTCATACATTCGATGGCATTCGGGTAGTCCTCCGGGCTGTAGGCCCAAGAGCCCACCAAAGTGATCTCTTTGTTACAGATATCGAAGTGCGGGTTGATGGCCGCTTCGCCATTGTCCACAAAGAAGCCCAGCTCACACAGGCCGCCACCACGGGCGATCAACTTCCATACCGCAGATGCTGCCGCCGGTACGCCGGTGCATTGGAAGGCGAATTGCGCGCCACGGCCGTTGGTCAGAGCTTGAACTGCTTCAACCAGCCCCTCGGTGCCCGCAAACTTAGTGAAGTTCAGCACCTCAGTAGCGCCAAGCTCTTTGGCAAGCTCCAGGCGCGAGTCCTGGCCATCGATGGCGATGATGTTTTGCACGCCCAGCGTCTTCAGCACCGCAATAATCGACAGACCGATGGGGCCTGCGCCTTGAATCAGCACTGGTGATGCAAAGTTGATCAGGTTGGTGGTTTTAGCGCGCTCAACGGCGTGCACCGCGACAGCTACTGGCTCAATCAGAATGCGCTCTTTCACGTTAAACTCAGACACGTTGAAGAAGGTAGAGCCGGCTTTCAGTACCAAGTAGTCGCCAAACCAGCCATTGAAGCGGTTGTCTTCTTGCTCGCCCATCAAGCCGTAGCAGCCCATATTCTCACACAGGTTGGTGCGCCCCGGGGTGGCCTTACAAGGCTCACATTCACCACACGGGATAATGCTGGTGATCACTTTCGAACCCAGTGCAACCGCCTTGCCGGTGGTATCGCAGGTTACGTTCTTGCCCAGTTTTACGATTTCACCGGTACCTTCGTGGCCCAGCACCACCGGAATCATGCCGAAGGGGTCGTTGCGGTATTCGTGCACGTCGGTGCCACAAACGCCACAGCCTTCGATCTTAACCAGAATCTCATCGTCGCCGATCTGAGGAATAGCAAACTCCTCAAACTTAAAGGTTTTCAGATCGGTAAGTACTGCGACCTTGGCCTTCTCCGGGATTTCCACTGACATATTTTCTCTCCATTTTCGATATAGCTTCAGATTCTTGACCTGACTGAATGCAAAGGGGGCTTAGGCGCAGAAAAACCGGGCTATTCCCGCCATTGCGCCCCGCTTACTGAGAGGAGATAGATGCCTATCTGTGCAGGAATAGACACTAATCGCAAGGTGGCCACAATCGGGCAGAAACAACCCGGTTTCTCTGACATAAACCCGCATAACGGCTTAACGAACTGCTGGTTCACTAAAGCAAAATCGTTAATACCCGCATTCAATCCAGGTGATTAATGATGCAAAGACTACCCTATCGCTGAGACAGACGATGAATGCCGGATTAGGCAAAAACTGTACGCATTTGCCAGTTATGGAAAGACTAAAGCGTAACTGTGATGAATATGGCGTAGAAATGAAAAAGGAGGAAAAACGGCGAGGCGCTGATTTTGCTTCGCCATTGGGCGACTAAGGCGCCAGCTTCTCGCTACCTTGCGAGGCTTGAGTGGCTGATTGAGGCGTGGTCAGCAACTTACGGGCAAACAGATTAAGGCCGATAAGCCCCATCGGCGCAGTAAAGATGATCGCCATCACCGCAAGCGCGAGGATAATCTCACCTTCGGGCACCCCGGCTGCCAACGCCACGCCGCCAAGTGCGGCCTGCACCGTAGCTTTAGGCATATAGGCAATCACACAAAACAGCCGCTCTTTAAAGGTCAGCGAGGAGAACTGGGTGGCCAGCAGCACACCGATAGAGCGCGCCACCAAGCCGAGCATGATGGCCAGCAAGCCAGTGGCCCCAGCGCCAATCGCCACTCCGACATCCACCGACAGGCCAATTAACACAAACAAGGCAATCTGGGCGAAGTACCAGATATGGCCAAACAGGCTGGAGAGCTCGGTGGCCTGCTGCTCGGCTTTCTCTAGCAAGATAAAGCCCATCGCCATCACCCCAAGCAGCGCCGCAGCGTTGATCCAGTGACCCACTTCAACCAGCAACACGGCCAGGGTCAGCATCAGCAAGATCTTCTCAACCAAAGGCAGGTTGTAGCGCTTGAACACCCACGCCAACAATAAGCCCAACGCCAGCCCGGGCAGCAGGCCAGTGATAATCGACACCGGGATCTGCCAGGCCACCGCTTGCCAGGCAATATCACCGGTGGTGGCCATACCCAAGCACAAGGAGAACAGGGTAATGGCAATCACATCATCCACCGAGGCACCGGCTAGAACGATGGTCGGCACTTCACGTTCACTGCCATAGCCCTCTGCCTTGAGCTCCAACATGCTCGGCACGACTACCGCTGGCGACACCGCGGCCAGCATAAAGCCGGTGAGCCCGGCGACCACCACATCGAAATCGAACAGCGCTTGAAGCACAAAGGTCAGCGCGATACCTTCGAACAGGCAGGGGATAAAGGTCATCAGCAAGGCCGGTAGGCCCGCTCGCGACAGGGTCGCCCGGCTGATCCCCAGCCCCGCCTTAAGCAAGATAATGATCAGGGCTAGCGACTTAAGAAAGCCAGCCCCTTCATTGAGCGATGGCGGCAAGGCATCGCCGAAGTAGTAGCCCAAGGCTATGCCAACAAACACCATACCCAGCACGCCGGGTAAGCGCAGTAGGTTCACCAGCTTGCTGGCATACAGGCCAAAGAATAATACACAAAAGAAAACTATACCGAGGGACACGTGGCCTCCAAACTCGAGGGGGGATACAACGGACCGATCTGTCCTGTGAATCCCCTAACTATAACAAAGGGTTAAGATACACAGGAGTCATCAGCTGTATGCGCTTTTCAGCTACTCACAGGGCGGTTGTTCGGCGCAGCTCCATCGCCGAAAGATTGGTATTCTACAGTAAGGCCCAGTGAGAACAAGCCACCGCTAGAGAGGCAGGCGAAATGCCTGCATGGATGAGCGGATAAAGCCCTGTTGCTGATAGACGTGCTGAGCTGGGTGGTTGTCGTGATCGGTCAGCAAGGTTACACGCCCGCACTGGCGAAACTTCGCTTGCTCTATCGCCGCCTTCAACAAGGCACTGCCAATGCCTTGGCCGCGATAGGCCTTCGATACCACCATATCCTCCAAGGTCGCCACTCGCCCACCTAAGGCAGTGGAGAAGTTATACAGCAGGCTGACCATAGCGAACACCTGCTCGCCTTCCAGAGCGAGCAATACCTCACCGGTATTATGTTGGAAGATTGACTGAAGACCCTGTTGCTGGCGCTCCGGGTCGACATGAAACTCAGCCTCTTGCTCAAACAGTTGAGCCAATAGCCGAGTGAGCGCAGGAATATCACTTTCAGTTGCCAGGCGAATAATCATGGGGACGTCCTTATCTGTTGTCCCCGATTATATCAAAACCACCCAGCCAGACTGGGCCACGCCCTCAGAACAGCTTGAAACGCGCGACAGAACTGGAGAAATCATCCACCAAAGTGTTCACCTGCTGTGCGGTATCTTGCACTTCTGCCGCGCTTTGGTGGTTGTTCATCGCCATCGCCGTGATCTGGCTGACTCGGTCTGCCAGCTCCATGTTGGCTGAGGTTTGCTCTTGCAGGGAATGGGTCACTTCTCGAATAATCGCCACCAGCTGCTCGGATAGCTGCCGCATATGCGAGACCTTTTGCTCTACCTGCTCGGTCTGCTGCATGTTTTCCTCAACAAAGCCCATGCTGTTGTTGATATGGGTAACGGTGTTATCGATACCTTCGTGCACATAGCGGATGGTTTGGGCAATCTGCTTGGTCGACTCTGAGGTGCGCTCTGCCAGCGCCCTAACCTGCTCAGCCACCACTGCAAAGCCACGCCCCTGATCGCCCGCCCTTGCGGCCTCAATCGCGGCATTGAGCGCCAGCAGGTTGGTTTGCTCGGCCACATCGTTAATCACCTTCACCACCCCTTCAATCTCTTTGGAGTGTTTACCTAACTCGGTAATGGCCTCGCTGGATGCCTTGGCACTTTGGTAGATCTGCTGCATATCCACCAAGGTTTGATGCATGCTTTTAGAGCCGCTCTCAGCTTCCTCGCCATTCTGGTTACTCAGGTCAGTCATCTTGCTGGCGTCATCCGAGATAACGTTGATGCTTTGGGTGAACTGCTCCACCAACGCGGCAATGGTATTGGTATCGTCGGACTGGCGATTGGAGGCCTGCACGATATGGCTGGATAACCCAGCCAGCTTGTCGGCTTGATCATCGAGCTGTTTCACCCCGTTGTGGATACCCGACAGCGTCTGGGAGAAGGCATTCATCAAGTTGTTTAGCGCCACCCCGACCCGGGCAATCTCATTGCGGCCGTCTTGGGGATAGCGCAGCGACAAATCGAGGTCGCTTTCTGCTTGCGAGAGAGAGTTCGACAGGTAGCGCAGCGGCCTGACGATACTGGACGCAATCACCAAAGAGAAGCCGATCAAACCACCGGTGAGCATGACCACGCCTAGCAGTAGCCAGACCACATCGTGCCAAAAGCTGCGCTCAACATCATCGACATAAAGGCCAGTGTTCAGCACCCAGCCCCACTCATCGAAGCTCAGTGAATAGCTGATCTTGTGATAAGGGGTTTTGTCCTCGCCAGCCTTGGGCCAGTAGTAATCGACCCAACCGCCGCCTTGGCGCGCCGCATTCACCGCATCACGCACAATATGCACACCGTTAACATCTTTAAGTTCGTTCAAGTCTTTGCCGATCAGTTGCTTGGCGATGGGGTGATGGACCATTTCGGAGTTAAAGCTATACACCATGAAATAGCCATTGTCGCCATAGCGCATCGCATCCAAGGCTTGGAGCGCGCGTTGCTGGGCCTCTTCTGAAGAGAGCTGACCTTGGCGGGCCTGTTCTGCAAAGCTTTCGACCAAGGTGTAGGCAGTCTCCACCAGTACTTTGATCTGGAGCTGACGCTCCTCCAACATTCCGTGTTTCTTATTAAGTAGCGTTACACCGGCCACCAGTACAATTGAGATGCTAGCAAGAGCAATCAGCAACAACAGGCGTTGGCGAATAGAAAGCGCATTCATGGAGGACTCCCTTCCTTACATTTCTTGCAAATAACACAAAGCTCAACAAAAGCATAGATGCTAGTGCTATGACTAGGAAGGATTTATTGACTTTATTGTTATAAAAACGAGGAAGACTGTTACAAGTCAAGAGGGAGCAAAGCTTTGCTCCCTTATTGTGGCTAATCCGCAATGGATGAAGCAAACTCAGCGCCAGCCGTCATTAGATCTGGCAGTTGTTCTGTCACTTTATCCGGGGCTACGCCCAAACGTAGGGTCAAGATAGAACCAAGCAGCCGGTTCAGCTCTTCGTTTTCCTCGCAATCCGGTTCGGTTGCCAGGCAATCCACTAACGCAGCTGAAAAGTACACCAAGGCGGGGAAGCCCTGAGAGTTTTTACCGACTGAGCTACCCTGCGCCTCGATGGCGCTAACGATATCATCGGGGAAGTTCCAGGTTTCCGCTAATGTCGCCCCCACCTGCGCGCTGCTCACCCCCGTGGTATCGATATGGGGCGTTTCAACTTCGGTGTAGGCCAGCAGCACACTGCCTATGTCGTACATCATGCCGCAGGTAAAGGCCACGTCCGGGTTAAGCTTGGCAGGCCGTGCTAGCTCTTTGCTGATGGTGGCCACCTGAAAGCTTCTGGTCCAAAAGGCCTTCAGGTCAAAGCCGGGAATCGATTTGGTCATGCTAGCCATGCCTGAGGCAATCACCAAGGTGCGCACGGTGTTGTAGCCCAAGCGCACCACTGCTTCGTCCATCGAGGCGATGGTCCTTGCCCCACCAAAGCGCGCGGTGTTTGCTAGCCTCAATACCTTGATGGAGATGACCGGGTCTAAGGAAATCTGTTGGGCGATGTATTCGAGGTCAAGCTCATCATCATCGAAGCCATTGATGAGGTCCTGAACGATCTTTCTGATTTTCGGTAGTTTATTGATATTGGATATCACAGCATCAGTGCTCATAAGCATCCATCCCTGATAAAAAAGAAATGACGAGGGGATCGCCTTAGCTTTAGTAATACATCTATCAAAATAGGCCAGCTATTCAGCTTTACCAATGAGCAGCGCTGACTAGCGCGCATAAAAAAGGCCCCGCATTGCGAGGCCTGATGATTAGTCATTAACTATGAGTGGCTTAGCTGCGCACCAGCATGTCTGCCACGCCAATCCACTTGTAACTGGTCAGCTCTTCCAGCCCCATTGGGCCACGGGCATGCAGCTTTTGGGTCGACACCGCCACTTCGGCGCCCAAACCAAACTGTGCACCATCGGTAAAGCGGGTAGATGCATTCACATACACCGCCGCCGAACCAGCTGCATTAACAAACTTCTCGATGGCTGGCATACGATAGCTCAGGATAGCATCGGAATGGCTGGCGTTATGCTCGCGCATATGGGCGATGGCTTCGTCCACATCGGCAACCACCTTCACCCCAAGGGTGAAACTCAGCCACTCGGTATCGAAATCGCCGTCGGCGGCTTCGCGCAACTCAGCAGCGCCGCTTAGGCCCGCATAGGCGCTGGCGTCGGCCACCAGGCTAACCTTGGCTTGGTTCATCCGCTCAACCAGCTTAGGTAGCAGGCTATCGGCCACCGCTTGATCCACCAGCAAGGTGTCCAATGCATTACAGGCTGAAGGGCGTTGTACCTTGGAGTTCTCAATCACATCTAGGGCTTTGTCCACGTCAACACTGTCATCGACATACACATGGCTGATACCAAAGCCGCCGATGATCACTGGAATGGTGCTGTTCTCCTGACACATCTTGTGCAGGCCCGCGCCACCGCGAGGAATGATCATATCGACATATTGGTCGAGCTTGAGTAGCTGAGCCACCAGCTCGCGGTCAGGCTTGGCGATATACTGCACCGAATGAGCAGGCAGGCCAGATTTCTCCAGCGCCGCTTGGATCACTGCCACCAGAGCCATATTCGATTGGAAGGTCTCTTTACCGCCACGCAAGATGCTGGCATTACCGGTCTTCAAGCACAGCGCTGCGATATCGATGGTCACGTTAGGGCGGGCTTCGTAGATAACCCCCACTACACCCAGTGGTACGCGGCGACGTGAAAGGCGCATGCCGTTTTCCAGCACGCGGCAATCAATCTCGCTGCCAACCGGGTCGTTAAGGTTCACTACATTGCGCACATCGCTGGCAATACCGGCCAAGCGCTCGGGGTAGAGGGTAAGGCGATCGAGCATCGCTTCGCCAATACCGGCTTCACGCGCGGCGGCCAAGTCGTTGGCATTGGCGGCTAAGATTTCCGCTTCGCGCGCTTCCAGCTCATCGGCGATGGCAAGCAGCGCGGCGTTTTTCTGCGCCGTTGAGGCGGTTGCCAGCTCAAAGCTGGCTTGCTGGGCTTGTTGCCCCAAAATTTGCATATCCATGTTGCTTCCTATTTCAACACTAAGTCGTCACGGTGCACCGCAACTGGCCCATACACATAGCCGAGAACAGCTTCGATCTGCTCCGAGTGTAGGCCTTTGATTCTATCAATATCTTGATACTGGTAGCGACAGATGCCGCGGGCAATCTCTTGACCATTCTCATTGGTCAGGCGCACCACATCGCCACGGTAAAAGCTGCCACGCGCCGCAACCACGCCTTTTGGCAGCAAGCTGGAGCCACGCTCCACCACCGCTCGGCAAGCACCGGCGTCGAGTACCAGCTCGCCTTGTGGAGGGGGACCGGCCAACAACCAGCGCTTGCGATTCTCCAGCGGGGTTTGGGTGGCGCGAAAACGGGTGCCGACATTCTCACCGGCAGCCGCTTTGGTCACCGCCTGCTCGGCGTGGCCGGCAGCAATCACCACCTCAACGCCAGCACGGCGCGCAATATCGGCCGCCTGTAGCTTGGTGGCCATGCCGCCAGTGCCCAAGCCGCTTACGCTATCACCGGCCAGCGCTTTGATTGACTCATCAATCTCTTGCACTTCTTCAATAAGCTTGGCGTCGGGGTTAGAGCGGGGATCTGCGGTGAACAGTCCCGGCTGATCGGTCAGCAGCACCAGTTTATCGGCTTCGGCCAGAATCGCCGCCAGTGCCGACAAGTTGTCGTTATCACCCACCTTAATCTCAGCGGTGGCAACCGCATCATTCTCGTTGATCACCGGCACAATGCCGTGATCAAGCAGCGCTTTGAGCGTGTCGCGGGCATTTAAGAAGCGCTCGCGATCTTCCATATCGGCGCGAGTCAGCAACATCTGGCCAACGTGCAGGCCGTAGATATTGAACAGGTTTTCCCAGGTCTGGAACAGTTGGATCTGGCCTACTGCCGCCAGCATCTGCTTGTTCGCCATAGTCGGCGAGATAGCGCCGAGTTTGTGCGACAGGTGTTCACGACCGGCCGCCTGTGCGCCCGAGCTCACCACCACCAACTGGTGTCCTGCTTTGCGCAACAGGGCGAACTGGCGCACCAGTTCAATCATATGGGCACGATCTAATTTGGAGGTGCCGCCAGTGAGTACACTGGTACCCAATTTAACAACGATTGTTTGCTTTGACATTTTCACCGCATGTACTGAGCCAATCAAAGGGGCTTATTCTAACTGAATATTGAAGGTGGGCGCATCCAATAGCTGCGCCCAATTAAAACGAAATGTGGTATTTAGGCTGCCGGGAGTGCTTGACTCGGCGAAAGCGAAGCCGATGCTTCGATGGGCAAGGAAAGTTCGTCTAACAGATTAAGCAGCTTTTGGTAAAACACATCCAGTGACTTGGTCACTTCTTCTTGATGTTTCTTCGGGATAGCGCACTCATCCCAATCACCTTTCTCGTTGTAGATGCCCCAAGTATAGTTGTACTCGAAGCCTTGTTCGGTCACAACTAGCTGCATCCACCAACCGTAGAACTCTCTGACTTCAGCTGCAGGTTTGGCACTTACACAGGCGGCCAGACAATCGAAGAAATAGCATTCCTTGCTACTCTGCTCTCCGCGCAGGTAAGGTCCAAGCTCGGTAAACTTCTTTACCAGTTTGCCGTGAGTTGGCCATTTTACATCCATGTTTGTTTACCCTCCCAAATGGTAAATCAACTGCTAGATATCCTTCATAGCTTAGGGTTGCGGCAGTTGTCAGTGCTTATTGAAAGGCTGTCTTTTAGCACCTTACGAACCAACAACTTGCGCAACCTAAGAACTATAATGACCCGATTAAAATTAAATCACAAATGCTTTTGCAGCCACTTGGTCACATCTGCGAAGATGCTATTAAAGGCGTGATTCTCCGCAATCGAGTCCATCACCTTCACCGTGCAGTCGCTAGAGGCATGAGATAACAAGTTAAGATCTTCCGCCGGACAGAGGTAGTCGCCGCCCCGCCCCAGCACAAACAGCGGCAAACGAGTATGCATCGCCCCCAGCAAGCCTTGGGTTTTCAAAGACAAGGGCAAGCACTTATAGAACAGCGCTTCGGGGTCGGCACTATCGATGCCTAAGCGGTTGGCCAAACAATCCCGATACATCTGCGGCAAGGCCTTCATCCGATTGATATCGCTAAAGATGCGGTCCACCGGCCCGGCTAGAATCGCCGCGGCTTTTAAGCGTTCTGGCGCTAAAAAGGCCATCCGCGCGGCAATGTTACCAGCAAATCGGTAGCCCAGTACCGCCACCCGGGTGTGGTCCACCCATGGCACATCTTCCAGATGATCCAAGATCGCCATATGGATGTGGCTGCTGTCTTGCTGCAAACACCACTGGGTGCTGTGCCCCACCCCAGGCAGATCGACACTCAGCATGGCAAAACCGGCTTTCGCGAAGTAGTGCTGGAAGATGGGATACAGCTCAGGCTGGATACTGTCGATACCGCCACTGACAATCACCAGTGGTTTCGGGCTGTCATCATCGGGCAGGTGCAGGTAACACTCAATGTGCCGGTTATCCACCGGGATGTTGAGCTTTTTCACCAGATACGGGCTGTGGTCCACCGCGCTTAGCAGGTGGGTATAGGACAAGGCATGGGTCGCGGTGGCGATCTGATCGCCCTTAAAGTGCGGGAAGCCTGCCATGGTGGCGTAGTAGCTCGCCATCAGGTACTGCTTATGGGCTTGTGGCTCATCGTGGGCTTCAGCGAAGGCCTTGGCCATGCTGGCTGACGATGACGACAGCTTCATAAACTCGAAGCTCCAGCTGCCGGGTTGATAGCCGCCTACGGTATCCAACATCTCGCTGGTTCGCGGCTTGTCACAGGCGGAGATACGGGAGAACACCGATTGGATATCAATCCAGGACATACCCATCCATTGCCATAACCACGGCCGTTGGATACGGTACCAGGGCCGGCCATCATCTTGAGTCTCAGCTTTTAGTTGGCGGGCTTTCGAATTGGAAATCGTAGAGGTTTCTTTTACGGTTACGCGTGGCTTAAATAAGCTCTCAGAAAGATTTTCCGACACACTACGTCCTACTTGTACTTATTGCGTTCGGCCAATATAAACAAAAAAGCCATTCCGAGGAATGGCTTTTATCAACAGAAATTCAGTTTCTTTTTAGAAGAACAGAAACTTCAACACAAATACTACAGCCAGTACCCAAACGCTAACCGGAACGTCACGATGACGACCAGCCAGTAACTTAATTGCAGCATATGAGATAAAGCCTAGCGCGATACCGTCGGCGATGGAGAATGACAGCGGCATCATAATCGCAACAACCGCAGCAGGCGCCGCTTCAGTCAGGTCAGTCCAATCGACATTGATAAGGCCCGACATCATCAGCACACATACGTAGAACAGTGCGCCAGCGGTGGCGTAAGCTGGAACCATGCCTGCCAGAGGCGCCAAGAACAGCGCAGCCAGGAACAAGGTACCTACAACTACCGCGGTCAGACCGGTACGGCCACCTTCTTCCACACCCGCGCCACTTTCGATGTACGAGGTAGTGCTTGAGGTACCCAGCGCCGCACCAGAGATGGTTGCGGTTGCATCGGCCATCAGCGCCTTGCTCAGGCGTGGCAGCTTGCCGTTTTCGTCCAGCAGGTTACCGCGCTGAGCAACCGCAGTCAGGGTGCCAGCGGTGTCGAACAAATCAACGAACAGGAAGGCGAAGATAACGCTTACCATGGTAACGTCGAAGGCACCAGCGATATCCAGCTTCAGGAAGGTCGGTGCAGGGTTTGGCGGCATAGACACGATACCGCCGAACTCAACATAGCCCAGCGCAATCGACAGCACAGTAATTGCCAAGATGGAGATCAGCACCCCACCTTTTACTTTGCGGTATTCCAGACCAATGATCAGGAAGAAGCCCAAAGTAGCCAGCAGCATCTGAGGAACATTCTCGTGCCCCAAACTTACCAAAGTGGCTGGGTTATCGACGATGATGCCGGCATTTTTCAGGGCGATGAAGCCCAAGAATAGACCGATACCAGCGCCGATACCCACGCGAAGGGTTTGTGGAATCGAGTTGATGATCCACTCACGCACCTTAAACAGGCTCAGTGCCATAAAGATGGTACCTGAGATGAACACCGCACCCAGCGCCACTTCCCAAGTGTGTCCCATGCCCAGCACTACACCGTAGGTGAAGAAGGCATTAAGACCCATACCCGGTGCTTGGGCGATTGGATAGTTTGCGTAGAAACCCATCACATAACAGCCGATCGCTGCAGCTAAACAGGTCGCAACAAATACTGCGCCCTGATCCATGCCGGTCGCTGATAGCATGCTGGGGTTCACGAAGATAATGTAGGCCATGGTGAGGAAGGTGGTTAAACCTGCAATCACCTCGGTACGCACGTCGGTACCGTGGTCCTTCAGTTGAAAGAGTTTTTCTAACATGTTTGTGTATTTTCCTAGGCGAGCTTTAGTTAACCGGGGGCTTAACTACGCTGTGCTTTTTCCCTGCTGGTAAAAGCCCCACAGCACCGCGGGCATTATATGATTCGAACTGCAAATTGCCACAAAATTCAGTGTACAGAATTTGAGCTTTAGATCTAGGTCAAATACTACAACTTCGTTACATGAAAGCTTGATATCTCATTGATAAATAAATGCATTTATCCACAACCCCAATGCCAGTTTATGGATTTTTGTTTTAAAAAGTAGTCCTGATTTGGTCAACTAATAGAGATAAATTCAAGTTCCCAGTCAATTCGGGTTAGAATTGACTGGATATTAAAGACCGAGAGGAACAATCGTGTCATCGATTTCTGAATTGAAGCCAAACGCACTGTGGCAGTTTTTCGACCAAATCTGCGCCATTCCCCACCCTTCATACCACGAGCAAGCCCTGATTGACTGGGTGGTGAGCTGGGCCAACGAGCAAGGCCTGGACGTGCAACTGGATGAAGTGAGTAACGTGATCATCCGTAAACCTGCCACCGCAGGGATGGAAGACCGTGAAGGCGTAATCCTACAGGCCCACCTGGACATGGTGCCGCAGGCCAACAGCGATACTCAGCATGATTTCACCAGCGACCCGATCCGCCCCTACATCGACGGCGAGTGGGTGACCGCCGAAGGCACCACCCTGGGTGCCGATAACGGCATTGGCGCCGCATCGATTCTGGCGGTGCTGGCCAGCGATGATATTGCGCACGGCCCACTGGAAGCGCTGCTGACCATTAATGAAGAAGCCGGCATGGACGGCGCATTCGGCCTCAAGCCCGGCCTGCTCGAAGGCAAGCTGCTGCTCAACACCGACTCAGAGCAAGAAGGCGAGGTATACATGGGCTGCGCCGGTGGCGGCGACACCAACGTGACCTTTGCCGCTGACTATATCGATGCCAGCGATGCCGCCAGCTTTGAGCTGGTGATCAAGGGCCTGAAAGGCGGCCACTCTGGCTGTGATATCCACACAGGTCGTGCCAACGCCAACAAGTTACTGGCCCGCCTGCTGGCCAAGCTACAACAAACTAATGGCCTGTCATTGGCCACTATCGAAGGTGGCAGCCTGCGCAACGCCATCCCGCGTGAAGCCAAAGCGCAGATCCAGTTAGCCGATGTAACAGCAGCCAAGGCGCTACTGGATAGCGAGATCGCCGCGATCACCGCAGAGTACGCCCGCGTAGAAGATACCCTCAGCATTGAGCTGCTTGAAAGCGCAGCACCTGCACAGGTAATGAGCCCGGCGATGAGCGATAAGCTGATTGCCAGCCTGAACGCCTGTATTAATGGCGTGATCAGCATGAGTCAAGACATCGAAGGCGTGGTAGAGACCTCGCTAAACGTGGGTGTTATCCGCGCCGATGAAACGGGCAACATCAAGCTGCAAATCCTGGTTCGCTCACTGGTAGATTCAGGCCGCCTGATGGTGGAATCAAGCCTGGCGTCGCTGTTCAAGCTGGCCGGTGCCGAAGTGGATCACAGCGGTGCCTACCCTGGTTGGAAGCCCGATCCAAACTCAGCACTAAAAACCGTGATTGAGCAAAGCTACCAGCAGCTGTTTGATAAGCACCCCAACACCATGGTGATCCACGCCGGGCTTGAGTGTGGCCTGTTCAAAGCTGCCTACCCAGAGTGGGACATGGCTTCGTTTGGCCCAACCATTAAGTTCCCGCATAGCCCCGACGAGAAGGTTAACATCGCCTCAGTGGAGAAATACTGGGAGCTGATGAAAGCGGTGCTAGCCAACACGCCTACCAAAGGCTAAGTGAGTACTTAGTCTTACAGCGATATGAGTGTGAAACTAGTTTGCTATTAGCTCGCTACTAGTTAGCTAAAGGAAGAGCCAGCTGCGTAAGCTGGCTTTTTTGATCGTGCTCTAAGCCGATGTGCACCCCAATCAGCCGCACCGCTTTACCGTGGCCACGACTGAGCGCTTCATCGAACAGCGCCAATAGCAAAGACTGGTCGATATCGCGCGCCTGCTGCTCCTTAGTGGTGAGCTGGAAGTCGGCAAACTTCACCTTTACCCCAAGCTTGTTCATGGCAGCGGTTTTTAGGTGCTTAGCGCTGCGCCGCTCCAGCTCGGGCAGTAAGCCAAGTAAGCGCTGCTCCAACACCTCACGGTTGGTGATATCGCCACTAAAGGTGCGCTCTACCCCCACCGACTTACGCTCTCGGTGAGCACTCACTTCGCGCTCATCAATGCCCTGGCAGCGCTTCCATAAACTCTTACCCAGTTTGCCGAAGTCTCTTTCCAGCTCAGCGGGGTCAGCGGCCAGCACATCGGCGCCGGTAAACAAGTCGGCCGCATGCAGGCGCTCGATGCTAACCTTACCCACGCCGGGTATCTTCTCCAGAGGCATGCTATGGATAAACTCTGCCATCTGCTCGGGGCGGATCACCGCCATGCCATTGGGCTTATTCAGATCAGAGGCGATCTTGGCCAGAAACTTAATCGGCGCAACCCCTGCCGAGGCGGTCAGGCCAGTCTCTTTGAAGATATCTTGTCGGATCTGCTCGGCAATCAAGGTGGCAGAGCCGGAGCAGTGCGGGCTGTCGCTGACATCCAGGTAGGCTTCATCCAACGACAGGGGCTCAACCTTGTCGGTGTAGTGATGGAAGATCGCCTGGATCTGGGCGCTGATCTGCTTGTAATAGTCGATGCGCCCCGGCAGCAAGATCACATGGGGGCATAACTTGAGGGCTTGTACCGTCGGCATGGCCGAGCGCAGACCAAACTTGCGAGCTTCGTAGTTACAGGTCGACAGCACACCGCGGCCACTGGCGAGGCCGCCAATGGCAACGGGCTTGCCATACAATGTCGGGTTATCCCGCATCTCAATGGCAGCATAAAAACAATCCATGTCGACATGAATAATCTTTCGCATGGGCTAAACGACAACCTGCTCACTAAACCTGTATATATAAACAGTATTATTGTAGCGCTGATTAGTGCTTAGGCCAAGCGTCGAGTTCTGTCGTAGAGTTTAAAGCGCCTGCGCCCGTAATGCTGGTGTCGATTAGTTAGGGTTCAACGAAGCTAAACCCCGCCGGATAGGAGTGCAGGCCATCGAAGTCGCCCTTGCTGAGCGGCACGTCATGGCTGCGGGCAATCGCGTAGACCATCGCCATATGGAATAGCAGGTTAGGCAGGACAAGTTGATGGATAAACTGTGGCTCAGCCAACTCGGCGGTAGCGAAGCCGAGTCGCTCGGTGTGGGCACGCTGCGCGGAGAGTTGCTCTTTATCTGGCGCTTGCTCAAGCCAGCCAATGATCTGCTCGATATGCGCCAACACCGCGGCTTTATCATTGCTATCGGTCTCCACCAATACCGGCTCGATCCCCACCAAGGGGGCATAGCCGCGAATGGCAAAGTTTGCTGCGATCTTGGCGTGCATCGCCAGATTGAGCATATCTGCACATAAGGCCTGCTCAAACGAGGACTCGGGGGTCTTTTCAACAATGATCTGTAACTGGCTGAGGTGGTGCGAGAAAAGCGCTTTGATATCCAACGGTTCCGTCCTTGGCGAGCTATACAGTTGGCCTAGCCTATCAAAAAAGCAGCAATTTCGCTCGCCGCAAGGCTGTTGTATCGGCTTTATTTATTTCTGACTCACTAACTTCATGGTTCAAAGCTGGCTCTCAGGGAGTAGCCTCAGTACAATCGGGCTAACACTTTAAATACAAAGGACTGCGTGTGAATACAGCTAGAATCAGTCAACTCAGTGTTTACCCGATAAAATCCTGTACCGGCCTGCACCTGAACCACGCTCTCGTGGAAGAGCACGGTTTGGCCTTCGACCGCCGCTTTGTGGTTGCCACCCCTGAAGGCAAGTTTCTCACCGCTCGCACCCATCCCCGTTTGAATCAGATCCACTGCGCCTTAGTGCAAGATGGCCTGCACCTGCGCGCCCCCGATATGCCACCTTTGGATGTGGAGTATCACCACTTCAGCGCCCGCTATAACCAGGTTCAGGTGTGGTCATCTACCATCGATGCGCAGCACTGTAGCAGCGACTATGACGAGTGGTTTAGCGACTATTTGGGCGTGGACTGCCAACTGCTGTTTTTCGGCAAACACAGCGAGCGCAAGGTGAAGCGCCGCGACAGCCAAGTGGCCTTCGCCGATGGCTATCCGCTGCTACTTATCTCTCAGGCATCGCTTGATGATCTTAATCAGCGCGCCAGCGATCACATTCTAATGAGCCAGTTTCGCCCCAATATCGTGGTCAAGGGCACCGAGCCCTTTGCGGAGGATAACTGGAAGCGCATTCGTGTCGGTGAGGTGGAGTTTGAGATTACCAAGCCCTGCTCACGCTGCGTGTTCACCACCCTCGACCCCGAGACTGGCCAATACAACGAGCTGAACGAACCGCTACGCACTCTGGCCAACTATCGCAAAGGCGCCGATGGCGAGCTCTACTTCGGCCAGAATATGGTTGCCCTGAACAAAGGCAAGATCAGCCTGTATGACCCTATCGAGGTGCTAGAGACCCAACAGGGCGAAGCCTACCCCGACCATGCCCCGAAACGCCCCGGCGCCCAGCCGCCCAGCAGCGGGATGTGGCAAAGCGGCCAGCAAACCCTCGAGTGTGTGGCGGTAGAGCCGGTCACCCACGATGTATCGCGTATCTTGCTGGCGCTGCCCGATGGCTTGCGCTGTCATTACCTGGCCGGGCAATACCTGCCGATAGAGGTGGAGATCGACGGTCACCCGGTGCATCGCAACTATACGCTGTCATCCAGCCCCAGCCGCCAAGGGCTGTTGGAACTCACCATCAAGCGGGTTGAGGGCGGCAAGGTGTCTAATTGGCTACTAGATAATATGAAAGCGGGCATGCACCTTAAGACGCTACCGCCGGCAGGTGATTTCTACCTCGAGTGTGCCAGCCAGCCACAACTGCTATTGCTCAGCGCCGGTAGCGGCATCACCCCGATGTTGTCGATGCTGCGCAATATCGTTGACCAGCGCCTACCCTACCAGGTGATCTTCTTGCACTCCGCCCACAGCGAGCAAGATCTGATTAATCGCGCCGAACTCGACTATCTGAACACCTTCGATAATATCGATGTTCGCTACACTCTAAGCCGTGAAGCGCCCAGCGACTGGCAGGGCTATACCGGCCGCCTCAATCGCGGCATGTTGCTGGATGTGGCCGAGCTTGAGCAGCACAGCGTATTTGTTTGTGGGCCGCAGGCCTTTATGCAAAGCGCCAAGGAACAGCTTCTGGCACTCGGACTGCACGAGAGTGATTACTTTGAGGAGAGCTTTGGCCATCGCGATGAACAAGCCGCCAGCGATACCCCGGCCACCGCGCACAACATCCTGTTCGATTCCTGGGACAGCTATGTGCATGGCAACGACCAGCAAACCTTGCTCGAGCAAGCAGAAGATGCCGGTATCAACCTGCCCTACTCCTGCCGCGGCGGTTTCTGCGGCGCTTGCCGGGTCAAGCTCGAGTCCGGTGAGGTGAAAGTGATCGAAGACAGCGGATTGAGCGAACAAGATAAACAAGACGGCTTTGTGTTAGCGTGCAGTTGTAAACCGCGCTCTGACTTGGTGATTACCCAAGGCTAAATCAACACAACGAACTACCCAAACAACCAAGACCTAACGACTTAAATTAGGAAGAAACAATGAAATTTTTACACACCATGGTACGCGTTAAAGACGTTGATGCGTCGCTGCATTTCTACTGCGACCTGCTGGGCTTTAAACTGGTGACCCGCGATGATTACGAAAGTGGTCGCTTCAGCCTGATCTTCCTGGCAGCCCCGGAAGATTACGAGCGCGCCAAAGTTGAAAAAGCGCCCTGCCTTGAGCTGACCTACAACTGGCCCGATGAAAACGGCGAAAGCGAGACCTACACCGGTGGTCGCAACTTCGGCCATATCGCCATTCAGGTCGAAGACATCTATGCCGCCTGCCAACACCTGCAGGATAATGGTGTCGTGATCAACCGCCCACCACGCGATGGCTACATGGCCTTTGTACGCTCTCCCGATGGTGTCTCAGTGGAGTTACTGCAAAAAGGTGACAAGCTGGCACCACAAGAACCGTGGGCCAGCATGCAAAACACCGGCGAGTGGTAAGTCGCCATCATTGGTAGAAAAAGAGCGGGGCTTCCCGCTCTTTTCGGTTAGCCCTCTTTCTCATTTACCCTCCGCTAGCTTTCTTCCTCTTATCTGCTCTCCCACGACCTTGACTCACACGCCACACCTTTAGTGACTCAATGCACAATTACCGATAATTAACTTGTTAGCCATTATCCCTAAATGGTTAAAATATCAGCGCTTTATACAAAAACTATTAAATGGGAAAGGAAGCGTTATGAATACAAGCAAACAAGGAATTGCGGGGTTGCTTTTGGCAACTCTGGTTGGCTGCGGCGGTAGCAGCAGCGGGGGAGAAGAACCGCCCTTCGTGGAAGGTGAAGCCGAAAACCTGGTCGATATGAGCGCGGTAGCCGTTGATGACCAACCCGGTATGCCCGCCAACTGGTACCAAGGTGCCACCTTTATGGAGATCTACGTTCGCGGCTACAAGGACAGCAGCGGGGATGGGATCGGCGATATCAACGGCCTGATTGAGCAACTCGACTACCTACAAGATCTCGGCATCGGCGGGATCTGGTTGTTGCCAATCAATCAGAGTTCCGACAATGACCATGGCTACGAGGTCACCGACTATCGGGCGATCGAACGCGACTTCGGCAGCCGCGAGGATTTCGATCGCTTAATCAGCGAAGCCCACCAGCGCGGTATCGGGATTATCATCGATTACGTGCTCAACCATAGTTCGGGACAGCATCCGGTGTTTATCGACTCCGATAACAACGCCGGGAACAAACGAGACTGGTATGTGTGGCGCAACACCCAGCCCACCAACTGGGGCGGCCCATGGTATTCGCCCAACCCTTGGCATCCGGGGCAAAGCGGTTACTACTACGGCTGGTTCCAATCAAACATGCCGGAATTTAACTTCCGTAATTCTCAGGTGGTCGATTTTCATCACAACAACCTCCGTTACTGGCTGAATGCCGGTGTCGATGGCTTCCGCTTCGACGCCACCAGCCACTTGGTGGAGAACGGCCCCGGCGATGGGCAATTCGGACAACCCGAGAACCAAGACGTGATGTTTGCCGTCAAGCAGGTAGTCAGAGAAGACTATCAAAACCGCTATATGCTGTGTGAGGACTCCTCCGCCTCCATCGCCGCGGCGCAAGATGACGCCTGCGGTTCGGCCTTTGCGTTCTACCTGAATGCCGAGCTGATGGCGGCAGCAAAAAATGGTGGGCCCTTCTCCCAATCGCTCATCAGCTGGTTACAGTCGCCATCGCTATCTCGAATGGGGCTGTTGCTCTCTAACCACGATGCCTTCGCGGGAGACCGGGTATATGAGCAGCTTGACGGCGATATAGAGCGCTACAAACTGGCCAGCGCCAGCTTGTTAACCCTGCCCGGCCAACCATTCATCTACTATGGCGAAGAGATCGGTATGGGTCACAACAGCCAAGGCGGAGATTGGGGCCTGCGTACCCCTATGAGTTGGACCGCAGAAGGCGGCTTTAGCGAGTCAGAATCGCTGTTCCGCGAGCCAGCCAGCAACCGGGCTGAGTTTAACGTTGCCGATCAAATCGGCGATCCGGAATCGCTGCACAGCCACTACAAAGCGCTGATCCAACTGCGCAAGCAAAGCCCTGCTTTGCGCTATGGCGAACTGCAACTACTGTCCCACTCGGGGAACAGCCTTGCGTTCTTGCGGGTTCATGAGCAACAACAGGTACTGGTTGTGCTCAACTATGGTAGTAGCGCACAGAGCCTGTCGCTTGAACTGGGCCAAGCGAACACTGCGCTGCTAGCCCTGTCGGGCTTTGGTCAAGACGGCTTAAGCACCAATGCAAGCGGCATACTGTCCATCAACCAACCGGCCTATGGGGTTGGCATCTACCAACTCGGGGAGTAATAAACCGATAACTGCCGAGCAAGCGAGCCTTGCTCGGCTAATTTATAGGCAGGCCTTTATCGCAAGCCAACAAAATATTTAATTTTAGCTAATTAATTCAGATGGTTAAACGATATAAAGGCGGATAAAATAGGCCAGGATTGAAAACCGAAGGGAACGCTATACCGCTTCGGGCTAGCTGATTATCGTTGGCAAATTGCTTTGATAACTTCCATATCGTTTAAGGAGAAAAAATGGAATGGTACCTAACCGTACTTAAGAAGTACGCTGTATTTTCGGGCCGCGCCCGCCGCAAAGAGTACTGGATGTTTGCGCTGTTTAACATTATCGCCAGCGTTGTTTTAGGAGTGGTTGATGGTGTGCTAGGCACCGCATTTCTCGGCATTATTTATAGCTTAGCGGTGCTAATCCCAAGCATTGCGGTTTCAGTGCGCCGCTTGCACGACACCGATCGCTCGGGTTGGTGGATACTGATTGGCTTTGTACCGATTGTCGGCATCATTGTGCTGTTGGTGTTCACACTACTAGACAGCAAGGAAGACAACCGCTTCGGTCCGAATCCTAAGTTGGCAGAAGCCTAAATCATTACTTCAGCACGCAGCCTGTCCAAGGTTGTGTGCTCTTCCCAAACTCCTCCCATTGTTACCCGCTACATTTACCAAGCTCAGTGCTGCAATTTGTTGATTTAGGTTAATTTTAGGTTGTTAGTGTTTGCTTTTTTGCAACAGCTCTGGCATCTATCAAGGCAAGCAACTTAATAAGGAAGTAACAATGCTGGCACAAGCCATGGTCGATTGCCTGAACAATCAAATCAACCTCGAGTTCTACTCCTCCAACCTTTATCTGCAAATGAGCGCCTGGTGTGAAGACAAGGGCTTTGAAGGCGCAGCGCTTTTCCTACGCGGACACGCCGATGAAGAGATGCAGCATATGAACAAGCTGTTCAACTATGTCAGCGAGACCGGCGCCCTACCGGTACTGGGCTCTATCGAAGCGCCACCGCATAACTTCGAGTCGATGCAGCAGATGTTTGAGGAGATCTATAGCCATGAGCAACTGATCACCGAGAAGATCAACCAACTGGCTCATACCGCCTTCACCGCTCAGGATTACTCAACCTTTAACTTCCTGCAGTGGTATGTGGCTGAGCAGCACGAAGAAGAGAAGCTGTTCAAAGGCATTCTGGATAAGATTGCGCTGGTGGAAAACGACAGTAAGCTCTTATTCTTCATCGATAAAGACTTGGGCGAACTGGCTCGTAGCGGCGTTAACGCGGTCGCTTAACCCCGACTTTTTTCAGCATTTTCTGCCAAATCAGCGAGATGGTTGAAACTATCTCGCTGGTTATTTTACAATCATTGCCTTATCTATGCTGCAAGGTTAAATCCCCTCAGCATATGTGGACTTAGGACAAGTTCGAGCCAGCGACTATACTTGTCGCAAGATTTTTTTGATAAGGATATCACTAGTTGAGCAGGGACCTGCCCCCACCCCAACGTGGTTTTACGCTGATTGAGCTGGTAGCCGTTATCGTGCTAATCGCGATACTCGCCGTTGCAGCCGTCCCCAAGTTTGTCAATCTCTCTCGCGACGCCAAGATCGCTGCGCTTAATGGCGTGGCGGGCACCATGCGCTCAACCATTGGCCTGGTGAAAGCCAAGGCGGTCATCGCCGGGTACACGGTGTTTACCAGCAATCCCGGAAACTCGGTACAACCGGTTGTCGATTTTGGCGGCTTTAGCTCAGAGGTAGATTGGCGCAACCTTTGCCCTGAAAGTAGAGCGGAGTTGGGCGACCAGCTAACCATGATTGACTTTATCACCTTGGGCGAGTCCGGCGGGTTAACCGGCACTTTCAACAACCGCTACACGCTGGTTGGCTACGACATCCCGGGATTTTCCGTTCCCACCAATCAAGGCTGCTACATCATCTACGACTCCTTCGGCGACCCCGACTGCACCGTCACTCTAGTCACCGTCGATTGTTAGCCTAGCCCTTAGGGAGCCTTCAGCCCGAACCCGCAGAGAGCTAGGTACGAAAAAGGGGCACCAGCCAAACAATGACTGACGCCCCCTTTGCGGAGAGCTTAATGACTAGAGCTTACCGATACGCGCCATTGGCACGGTAAAGTAATCTACATCGTTCTTCTCTGCCGAGCTGGACTCATCCTTATCGTAGGCTTCCATCGCATTGTCTACCGTCGTTGGGTCGAACGGTACCGACGCAATCGCCGCCTCACCAAAGGTGGAGATATGCATAACACCGATGCCTTTCGATTCCAGATACTGGCGATCGATACCCAGCGCACTGAATGGGATCTTCATCTCATAGAACCAGTCCATATCGGTATCGTGGCCGGCGGCGATGTAATCCATCCAACCTTCGCTATCGCTGAGCTTGTCAGGGGTGTACTCGCCCCACTGCCATTTCTGCGCCCAGATTTGCTTAGGCAGCGCGCCTTGCACCGCGCCAAACACAATGCCACCCTCGTTAAAGCCAAGTGTATCGTCGTAGTTAAAGAAGCCATCACCTGCCATATAGAACAGCGCAGGCTGACCAACACCACACTTGCTCGAGAACATCGCAATGGTGTCGAGGCCCATCGACAAGTCGAAGGTTTTAAAGGTACTGATCGCCCAGATGTCATCACCATTGGCTTGGCCGCCCACACTGGCTTTGCTTGGATCGGTGTTAAACACCAGCATCTGTGGAATATCACCATTGGCCGGACGCGCTTCGTTGCCGCCGTTGTTCATTGGATCTGCAACATCGTTCAGATAAACAAACTGCCAACCTAAGTACAGGTTGTTATCATCCCAGGCCGCATACTGCGCATAGGAGTCATACGATGGATACTCATGCATGCCGCGGAAAGACTTAGCATCCGACAGGCCCACGCTTTGCGCAATCAGCATATCTTCTGACCAATCACCAAAACCATCAGAGCGCTCTTGTGAGCAGCTCACGTTCATACCAGAGCTGAATTTGCCTACGCCGCCATTGGGGTTGGTGGCAAACTTATCACCCAGACCGGCATCGCCGATGGTGTAGGAGAAGCTTTGACGGCCTTGGTTGCCAGCCGCATCTACTGCCAAGGTTTTGATCACCATGTCCACACCCGAGTCATTCACATCGCTTACTACGATGGTGTCGTTGGCGTATACCTTCGAGCTGGTTGAAGGTTCGGAGCCATCGGTGGTGTAGTAAACAACGGGGTTAGGATCGGCGTTATCGCTTACCGAGAGTTTCACCTCTTGCGCCACTGGGTAGGTACCCGGGCTAGGTGAGGCCGACACCACTGGCGCTTCAGTGTCTGGGCGTTCTTCATTCAGGCGGTACTCAAACACGTAGACCTGAGAGAGGTTATCAGCGGTGTCGATGGCAATCACTTTAATCGTCGCATCTACGCCATCGCCCTGATCGCTGATAGCAATAGGACCGGTATAACGCTGCGAGCTGGTGGTGGGTGCTGAGCCATCCAAGGTATAGAAAGCGCTCGCCTGCGGGTCCTTATCGATGATGTTAAGGGTAACCTGCAACTGAGTCTGCTCGTAGATACCCGCAGCTGGAGACGCTTCTACAACGGGCGCGGTCGTATCAGAACCACCCGGAGCACCACAGGCTTCCAGAGTTTGCCAGCTGCCGCCTTTGTAACATGGCTTGCTGGCATCGAAGGTCAGATCGCCGGTCTTGTCAGCGTCACTACCCGCGTTGAAGATGATGTTACCGGAGTCGATAAGTGCATCGAAGTCATACATCTTCCAGCCATCATCGAGCTCTTCCATCTTCACACCCGGCCAGCTCACATCTGCCACGCTAGGCTGCATTAGCCAGAAGTAGATATGGCTGTGCGAGCCTTGATAGAAGACCTGCGTTGAGGTTGGCTCAACCGGTGGCTGTTTCATTTGGATGTACACACAAGCTTGGTCACTACCGCCAGTAGCGCTGTTAACCGTTACACACAGCTGCTCGCTCTGGGTCACGGTTTTGCTGATGCTGGCAGTCGTTTCGCCGCTGCTCCACACAAAGCTCAAGGCCTGGGTATCGCCAGCGCCAGCAGTGGATGCACTGGCATCAAAGTTAAGTACCGCACCTTTGTCTGCCGAAACCGTGCCGGACGGAGAGATTCTGGCAACCGGGTTGATCGGGTCAGGGCCACCACCCGAACCATCGTCAACTACCTTGACAGTGATCTCAGCCGAGTCAACGCCGCCGTCGTTGTCGGTCACGCTCAGGCTTACTTTGACATTGCCCGCATTGGCCAGTGTATGGCTCATGCTAGAACCGGTATATTGCTTGCCCTCAACACTCCACTGATAAAGCACAATTGCGCCGTCATTATCGTAGGATTTATTGGCATTAAGCGTAAGAACATCACCCACTTCATAGCCATCTGCAGAGGCACCATCAATAATTGCCACCGGTTTTTCATTACCTGGCTCGACAACATCTTCCTTTACATCAAAATAAAGGGTTTCGATGGTGGACATATCGACATTATCAGTTACTTGTAAAGTCACTGATTTACGCCCCGCCGAAGAGAAGCTAAATGAAATGTGCTCACTCGTGTATTCGGTGCCCTCAACATTCCATAGGTAGTCGACAATATAACCATTGGGGGATGTCGATTGTGTAGCACTTAAATCGATAAGTTCATCGACTGCTACCTCAAAACCACCGGGGTTGCTAATGCTAATAAGTGGCGGTTGGTATTCCGATGCCGTGACATTGATAATGGTGTGCTGCTGGGCGCGCTGGCCTGACTCACCACGTACAGTCAGGGTCGCTTTATAGGCACCTGCGTCGCTAAAACTGTAGTTGGCCTCGCTGCCGAAGATCGATGGCTTAGTCTCAACGTCCCACTGATAGCTGGCGATTTCATCGCCCTCAGCCGTTGAGCTATCACCGTTGAGAGTCACAATTTCACCCACCTTGACCGGGTTTTTACTCACCTCGATCTGCGGGCTGAGTATTATCTCGTCTTTCTTTCCACCGTTCTCATCGCCGCCACTGCCACCACAGGCAGACAGGACAAATATCAACGATAGAAAAAACGGTATGAACTTAACATTAGTCACAATCCCTATCCCTATATTTAAGTAGCTAATTATATTTACCGCTTATGCCAAACATAATCAGTGGAATATACAAGTACCCTCAAAGTAACTCAGCAAATACCGGGATTGTTTTTATTGAAATGTAAATGTGATCAATTACAAATAAAAACCTTTAGCGATTAAAGCATTAAATAAAGGCAATAACCAAACAAGATAACGAACCAGAGGAATTATAAAGAAGGGAAAGGATAGGCATAGATTGTCTAAATACCAAGGCTTAATCAACACTAATATAGCGTATCGCTAACGCTAATAACTAACGCTATGAGTATTAATGCATCGTTGAATAAACTACTTAATCAAATAGGTAGGAAGCATGAAAACGCAGGTGGTCTTCAATAAAGCTCGAGATAAAGTAGTAGCTATGATCGTAGCCGGCCTGCATACGCAGCTCGAGAGGTGAGTTGTTATGCTCCGCCGCGGCTTTTAAGCGCTCAGGCTTGAGCTGCTCATCAAGAAAATCGTCGGCCTCGCCCTGATCGACCAGAATCGGCAGCGGAGATGGCGCCATCTTTAACAGCTCACAGGCATCATACTCAAGCCAATTGAGCTTATTACCGCCCAAATAGGCTTCCAAGGCTTTGTTCCCCCAAGGACAACTGCAGGGATTGGCAATGGGACTAAATGCAGAAATGGAGCGATAGCGCTCAGGATTACGCAGGCCAATCACCAAAGCGCCATGCCCGCCCATGCTGTGTCCACTGATTGCACGCTTGCTACCCACCGGCAGCTCCGCCTCTACCAACGCCGGCAACTCTTCACAGATATAGTCGTACATCTGGTAGTGCTCGCTCCAAGGTGCCTCGGTAGCATTGACATAAAAGCCCGCCCCTTGTCCTAAGTCATAGCCCTCATCATCCGGTATCCCCTCACCACGCGGACTGGTATCAGGGATCACCAGCGCCAAACCAAGCTCGGCAGCCACCCGAAACGCTCCCGCTTTTTGGCTGAAGTTCTCATCGCTGCTGGTCAGTCCCGACAGCCAATAGACAACTGGCAAGGATTGATGCTGGGTAACACCGGGAGGTAGAAACACCGAAAATCGCATCTGGCAGTTGAGCAAATTTGAGGAGTGGACGTACTGGCTAAGCGTCCCTGCAAATACCTGATAGTGATTAACTCGCGTTAAGCCCATGACCTATTCCTTTAGTTTATGTATACCCGAACAAGCTCTGGATGCGTGTTCGGGTACAACGCTACATATGGATAACGGAACGGATGCTCTTTCCTTGATGCATCAGTTCGAAGGCATGATTGATCTCATCCAGGCCCATGGTGTGGGTAATAAACTCTTGCAGACCAAACTCGCCCGCCATATAGCGCTCGACAATACCGGGCAGCTCGCTGCGCCCCTTCACTCCACCAAAGGCTGAGCCTCGCCACACCCTGCCGGTCACTAGCTGAAACGGTCGGGTGGAGATCTCCTGACCCGCACCCGCGACACCGATAATCACCGATTCGCCCCAGCCCTTATGGCAACACTCGAGCGCTTGGCGCATCACGTTCACGTTACCAATGCACTCGAACGAATAGTCCACCCCGCCATCGGTCATCTCGATGATGGCATCGACGATGGGCTTATCTAGTTTCTGTGGGTTAACCATATCGCTGGCCCCCAACTGACGCGCCAGCTCAAACTTGCTCTCATTAATATCGACGCCGATGATCCGTCCGGCGCCCGCCATACGTGCCCCGATAATCGCCGACAAGCCAATGCCACCCAGGCCGAAGATAGCTACGTTGTCCCCCGGCTGCACCTTGGCGGTGTTCAGCACCGCCCCCATCCCAGTGGTCACGCCACAGCCAAGTAGGCACACCTCTTCCAATGGCGCTTGCTTGTTGACCTTGGCCAGCGAAATCTCCGGCAGCACGGTGTACTCAGAGAAGGTTGAGCAGCCCATATAGTGATAGATAGGCTCGCCGTTGATGGAGAAACGGCTGGTGCCATCGGGCATCAAGCCCTTGCCTTGGGTCTCACGCACCGCTTGGCATAGATTGGTCTTACCGGATTTACAGAACTTACACTCGCCACATTCAGCGGTGTAGAGAGGAATCACATGATCGCCCACTGCGACACTGCTAACGCCTTCGCCGACCATCTCCACGATCCCCCCGCCCTCATGGCCAAGGATTGAAGGGAAGATCCCCTCCGGGTCCTCGCCGCTAAGCGTAAATGCGTCGGTGTGACACACGCCAGTGGCAACAATGCGCACCAACACCTCACCCGCCTTGGGAAGGGCGACATCAACCTGCTCCATCTTAAGTGCTTGCTTAGGCCCCCACGCTACAGCGGCCCGCGATTTTATAGATTGCTGCCCTGCTTCGAGTTTTATCGCCATACCTGCTCATCCTTCAGTACCAGACTCTGCAACTAAGCATAGACGCGCGCGTATAGCTGGATGGACTTTATTTTCTTACGGTGGCAAGTGCCGTTGCCACTGTATACCAGAAGCCATTGATACTTATGGCTGTTGGCGACGTACGCGCTCAACAAGCGTTACTGGCGATAATCAGCCAGCTCTGGCGCATCATACACGCGCACATAATCCACCAGCATCTGCGCCGGAAAGATTGCGTCGGATTGCGGATCGCCATCATAGTGGCCACCCACCGCGAGGTTGAGGATCAAGTAAAAGTGCTGATCGAAGGGGGCTGGGAAATCCGCTCCCGTTGTATACCAGTTAGTCTGAGTCGCGTAGAGCTCATCATCCACATACCAAACAATCTTACCCGGCAGCCAATCTACCCGGTACACGTGGTAATCATTGATATCGCCCTCGCGAAAGGTGTAGCTATTGGAGGTATAGGTATTGTTCGGCCACTGGCCGCCGTAATGAATGGTGCCATGCACCTCAGCGGGGTTGCTGCCCTTTGCCTCCATAATGTCGATTTCACCCGAGGCGGCCCAAGTGCCGTAGACATTGTCCTGCGGCATCATCCAGAATGCGGGCCACAAGCCTTGCCCTACGGGCAGTTTGATACGCGCTTCCACCCGGCCAAAACGCGGCATATATAGCCCTTGGGTTTTGATCCGGGCAGAGCTGTAATCAAACACATTACCGGCATCTATGGTGGCTTCCACCAATGCTTGGATCTGCAGCTGCCCAGAGTCGGTAACGCTTAGATTGCTCGAGTTAGCGGTGTAGTACTGCAACTCATTGTTTCCCCAGCCGCTGATGTACTCACCGTTTATGCTAAAGCCATTTCCCAGATCGAAGGTCCACTTACTGCTATCTAATTCGGGGGCAGTAAACTCGTCACTCCAGACTAACTCCCAGTTCATAGCAGCCGGATCGAGGTTCACGGCGTTACTGGACGCTGAGCCAGAGCCGCCACTGGAGCCGCAGGCGCTGAGGGTAACAGCAAGGAAAAGTGGTGCCGCGCACGACAGTCGCGACCAAGCGGAGTGATACTGATTCGACATCCTTTTCGAACTTCCTTATGAATGGATTCCAAAGCCTAGTCTGGCATGTCGAGTAAACCTACAGCAGTAGCAAAAACAGAAACTACGATCTTAATCGTTTACGTTAAGTTGATTTGCCATTGATAAAATCTTCATCACCTCGCAAGGAGCCAAAAACAGAAAAAAAGCAGGGCAACCACCGAAGCGGCTACCCTGCTTTCCCCCCTTGTTCGCCAGCTTTACTGGTCGCTATGTTGTGTTCTTTTGTGGCCTCGTTACAAGGCTATCGACTCACTGCAATATTGAATCTTTTGGTGGCTTGTCGCTTAGCGACTAGGCCTTATGCTGTTCAGGGCGCTTTTTCTTTTCCGTTTGGCTTGGACGGAAGCTCACACCTGACGCACCACGAAAACTTGAAACCATAATCACACCCTCCACTGTATTTAATGCAAGCCCCCCTGGCTTAAGTGCTTGTTGGTCCTGTCTAACAGCACCTTTGCCTGCTTGCACTTACACTGTTTGCATAGAGCAGACCAAGTTTCAGCAACACTGATAAATATTTTAAGTAGATTCAAATTTATGGGTAAGCACTGCATAAACCCCAGAGAAAACGCGAGTCGCGCTGCATATAAACTCATTTGGATAAAAACATCACTAAGACATATACCCGCATATAGTTAACGCCTTAAGCAACCGCCCTCTCATGGCGCACATTTTCAGTGCAGTGCTTCACCATTGCAGTTCACTTTGACCGCCCCGCTTGCCTTGTTCAACGACACCGATTCGCGACAAAAGCAGCCATACTCGCCATTACCAGCGACAGATCGCACCTACGACAAGTTGCGCCTAGCAGCGCTGACCAAGCAACAAGGCATACTGATCTTCTTCGATCAGCTCAAAACCCATCGCCTTGTAAAACATAATCGCTTTGGGATTGGCTTTCCCCACACCAAGGTGAACCCCACTGACAGCTTGCTCCCTGAGACTTTCCAATAATGTATTGATGAGCAACCTGCCATAGCCCTGCCCTTGGGCTTCGGGTAGCAAATCGATATGTAGGTGCGCGGGGTAGTCATCCACCCAAGTTGGCAGTGGTGGTCGCTGATGTATCAATTCAAGCAAGAAGGACTCAAACTGGCTATTACAAGGCAATTGCTGAGCATAACGCTGGCGTAGTGCAGGCAGCCAATCATTCTCCAGCCAAGCATTGTAGTCACGCGTATCCAGCGCACATAACAGATAGCCCATCACGGCATCCGCTTCTACCACCCAGTTGCTAGTTTGCGAGTAATAAAGGTAGGGTGAGCAAAAGTAATCACTCAGCAAACCGGGGTGATTAAACAGCGGTGTCGCATCACTACCGTTTTTCCCAGTAAGCAAACAGATCCTTTGCAACTGAGCAAGATCATCGCGCCTAGCGGGGCGCAGCGACAGCCGCGACTTAACGGTGGGATCATTTAGGTATGGGGCTGGTGTCATCGGGTCATTCCACTTTTGCAGGCCGACAAATCAGCTCTGCGTTGAGCCGATGCCGTAACAGTGAGCAAGCTAAGCCCCCAGTCTAAGGAATGATTCGCAAATGTTTACCTGTAACTTCCCGGCTTATGGAACTGGTCTCACTAACTCTCGATGAACCTCTGAGTTCGTGAGCGAAATCCCACCTTACGCCGCCAAGTAAAGGGCTAGGCCAGCCGCGAAAACGTCAGTGGATTTTTCTACAGAAAACCCATTTTACAGCTTGATTGACCACGCTGAAAAATTGAGCATTTTGACACTAGAAAACCATTATCAATTGCGAATTTTGCTGGTTAATCAACTGTTACGAAGCAGGTCAACGCCTTATTAAAACTTATGTACCGATAGGTTAAACACAGCATCGATTAGCATGCAGCAGCGCACGAATTACCGTTCCTAGCTGGAACAAATTCCCGATTATGCGCCCGATCAATTTTCACTCGCCATGAATATGCAAGTCTAAGCATGAATTTATTTAATATATTAACTTGTTTGAAGGAGTAACACCGCATGTTAGTCATGGCGTTTTTGTTTCTGCTGCTAATGCTCTATTTGGGCAGTCGTTTTGGCGGCATCGGCCTTGGGGTGGTATCTGGCCTCGGTCTGCTTATTGAAGTGTTTATTTTCCGCATGCCTCCCACCTCACCACCGATCACCGTAATGCTGATCATTATGGCGGTTGTAACCTGTGCATCGATTCTGGAAGCGGCCGGTGGCTTGAAGTACATGCTGCAGGTTGCCGAGCGCATTCTGCGTAACAACCCTAAACGCATTAGCATCTTGGGCCCCATCGTGACCTACACCATGACCGTGATGCTAGGTACTGGCCACGCGGTTTACTCCATCATGCCCATCATTGGCGATGTGGCACTGAAAAACGGTATTCGTCCAGAACGCGCCATGGCATCAAGCTCGGTCGCCTCGCAAATGGGTATTACCGCCAGCCCGATCTCTGCTGCGGTGGTGTACTACCTATCACAGATCGGCGCCTCACATGGCCTAATGCCTGAGCTGACCCTGATGGGCATTCTGATGGTGACCATTCCGTCGACCTTCTGCGGTACCTTGCTGCTGTCGCTGTATAGCTCGCGCCGCGGTAAAGAGCTGGAAGACGATCCAGAATACCAGCGCCGCCTGCAAGACCCACTATGGCGCGACAAGATCCTTAACACCACCGCCACCACGCTGGGTGAAACCCTGCCAGCTTCTGCGCGCAATGCAGTGCTGCTGTTCTTGTTGGCGATTGCCTCCATCGTGTTCGTAGCCATGTTCCCGGCGATCCGCACCATCGACGGTAAAGCCATCCCAATGAGCGTGATCATCCAGATGATGATGCTGGCCTTCGGCGGTATTATCCTGCTGGCCACCCGCACCAAGGCGCAAACCGTACCTGAGGGTGTGGTGTTTAAATCCGGTATGGTGGCTGCGATTGCCATCTTCGGTATTGCCTGGATGAGCGACACCTACTTCCAGTACGCCATGCCTGCATTTGAGGCCGGTATCATCGACATCGTGCGCGCCTACCCATGGACCTTCGCCTTTGCCCTGTTCATCGTCTCGGTGGTGGTAAACAGCCAAGCGGCCACCGCAAGGATGATGCTACCGGTAGGTATCGCCATGGGCCTGTCTCCAGCGATCCTGATCGGTTTGATGCCAGCCACCTACGGGTACTTCTTTATCCCGAACTACCCATCGGATATTGCGACCTGTAACTTCGATATGTCGGGTACCACCCGCATCGGTAAGTACTACTTTAACCACAGCTTTATGGTGCCGGGCCTGATTGGCGTGAGCTCCGCCTGTGTGATTGGTGTGACCTTGGCAGGGATTATTCTGTAAAGCGTTCTCACCTTATAAAGGTGCAAACGCCCGGTACTCGCCGGGCGTTTTTTAAGAGTAGCCGCTCCCCTTAGCGAAAGCGAATCGCTCGCCATAGGTTGCGCGCCACACTTTGCTGGCGTTTGAAGTAACCCGAGTAGTCGTTGTAATCATCCAGCTCAGCATCTCGTTGGCTATCGCGGCCATCCTTGTGCGAGTAGAAGAACACCGCACACAGGGTTTCATTAAGGTTTACCCCAAACAGCTCACCAAAGGTCGAGAAGCCCGCGATGGGAAAGTCTTTAAAACACTTAATCTTTTCTAGCTCTCCCGGGTTGTTTCTGCGTCGCTGGATGCAATCAAACAATACCCCACCCAATGGTTGTGGCAATCCTTCAGCAAACGATTGGTAGTCACGCTCGGTCTGCTCAGAGAGGCTTTGCTGCTCCATCAAGATCAGCTCGGCGCCAAAGGGCACATCACAGTAAAAATGCAGGCAACGCTTTTCGAGGTCGACCCACGATACCGAGCGTACAAACAGCTCACCGGCCACCGGCGTGGCAAAGCTGTAGTTTACCAATCGCTGTTGCAGCTCTTCGGGTTGGCAATCGAGCTGCTGACACAGTACTTCGATGGCTTCACGCGGACGGCTATCTTGCGGGCACAATAGCTTGCTAACGGTGCGCTCGGCGGGGTCACTCTCGGCCACCATCCAATTGTGTTCGCTCGGCAGGAAGTTATCACTCTTGAACAAGCGAAAGTAGAAGTCTTCATGCAGCTCGATAAAGCACAACAAGGCATGTTGGTTACGCAGAGCCTGCTCATCGTGGAAGGGGGCATGCCCGGCCCCGGGCAGACACCCGGTAGAGCCACCAATAAACGGCTGGCTAAAGCGGCCATCCTGATAGACCGCTTCCATCAGCCAGTTCTCACAGTGGCTGAAACCGTTCACCAGAGTAAGCACCAAACTACGCCCGGGTTCAGGAGAGATCTCGTGGTTAATCTGGCTCAGTTGCTTGGCGATGCGTTCGCGACGCACACTCGGGCTGATGCGATTCTCACCATCGAGGATATCCTCACAGGGCAGCTCGATGGTGTGCATCTCAACGCGCTCAAACAGGGACTTAGAGAACTCCTGGATCAGCACCTTGGGCTCATGCTCATTGCTCACATACAAGCCCTTGCCGCTGGAGCTAAGTTCACCAGCGGTGGAAGTTAGTATGCAAGGGGCGTTGTAGCGTCGTTTGAGTAGCCGGTGAACCTGCTCGAAATCAAGGCAAGAGGGCACATAACCCAGTACCAAGGCGCAGTCACTGCTGTTGGAGGCGATCCCAGCGCTTGCTAACTCTTCCAATACCTCCAGGGTATAACTGGCCACCCTTACAGGCGGACGAGAGCCGGCGTCCAAGACCCCGCGAAACAGCGCTGCCAAATGCATTCTCAATCCCTAAGTCACGATTCTCTGACTAGATTGTCAAGAAATAGGAAAAAACCAAGTAGCGACCGCGATTAATTCTAGATTGATCATACTTTGCCCATGAGCGAATGAAATTAAATCGTTTACCTTCAAAGTTTTACAATCATATAGCGTGACACAACTCCCCTTCAAAAACCTGCGCTTACGGGTAAGTAAGTAGCCGCTTTGCCATAAGCCTGAACAATACCTACCCTCCCGATATCGCTTTAACGCCAGCCATGCAAAGCCTTCAGATATTTTCTTGATGTACCTTGAGATTGATTAGATTTTTTCGCCACCTGTTTGTCATAAACGCGCTTTAAGCTCGCTGCGATTATCACAGGAGGTACCATGAAAAAGTCACTTATTGCCATTGCAGCGCTAAGCGCTGGCATGCACGCCCACGCTTTCGATCTGATGCAACCTAGCTTGAACGATACCAGCAACTTAGTGTGGTCTGGACACATCAGTCCCGACACCGATACCGTGGTGTCAGCCCTGCTTGCTGCCCATATCTATGGCGGCACCGCTACCGTGCCGGGTGAGCTCAATCCTGAGAGCAAGTTTGTGCTGGAGCAATGTGGCGCGGTTGCCCCAGTGTACCTCGACAACTACCAAGGCAAGCGTTTGGGCCTGGTGGACTTCAACCAGCAAACCCAGCTGGCCCCGGGCATGGATGAAGCCAACATTGTCGCGATTATCGACCACCACGCCATTGGCGGTAACCCGGTGAACACCAGCCAGATCGTCACGCTAGATATTCGCCCTTGGGGCTCTGCGGCAACCATGCTGATGGACCGCGCCAAGCAGCTAAATATTGAACTGCCGCAGGAACTTGCTTGTGCCGCCATCGGTGCCGTGCTGTCTGATACCGTGGTCTTCCAATCGCCGACCACCACCGATTTTGATCGCCAGTTGGTAGACGCCTACAGCGCGCAAGCGGGGCTCAGCAACATCAACGAGTTCGGCGAACAGATGCTGATCGCCAAATCAGATCTTAGCCATATTGATGCTGCCACCATCCTGACCATGGATTACAAAAACTTCGAGTTTGGCGGTAAGAAAGTTGGTATCGGCGTTGCCGAAACCCTTAACGCCCAGCAGCTGATCGACCGCAAGCCTGAGCTGTTGTTAGCGATGCAGAGCTACAAGCAAGAACAGGGGCTGGACCACTTGTTCTTCTCGATTACCGACACCAAGCACAAACGCGCCAACCTGCTGTGGGTTGACCCAAGCGACCAACAGGTTGTCGAGCGCGCCTTCCAAAGCGTGCAAGGCCAAGACATGCTGAGCCTCGATGGAGTGACCTCGCGTAAACGCCAGATTGGCCCCGCTATTCAAACCGCTCTCGAGCAGTAATCACCTACTAGCACTACGCTAAAATTGGCGCTCCCCGAGCGCCTTATTAATAACAGGAAATCGCAATGACACAACGTGCCAACCTCGCCTTCTTTGGCCTGCTAGTAATGCTGCTGAGCAGCTTCGTGTTCGCCACCGCTGCCAACGCCATCCCCGCCACCACCAAGGTCGGTGATGTTATCGAAGTGCAGCTAAGCCAGCTTAACCCGACCCAGCCTTCCATTGGCTACGATCAGGTGTTCTACAAGCTGGGCCGCTTTCAAGTGGACCTGAAAAAGCAGTTCGACGAGATCTGCGAAGCTAACGGCCAGAAAGGCTTGGAGAGCTTCAACGAGCAATCGGTACAAGCTGATCGCGACAGCTTTAGCTGTAAAGAGGCCATCGGCAGCCGCGCCAACGAGATGAAAACCGTGGTGCTGGCCCCCGACAACAACTACTACCTCACCGACGGCCACCACACCTTTAACACCTTCTGGCATATGCAAGGTGGCGGCAGTACCTTCCCAATCCATGTGGTGGTGACTCACGACTACCGTGAGCTGGCCGATATGCAAGCCTTCTGGCAGGCGATGCAGCAAGACGGCAACGTGTGGCTTTTTGATCTAAACAACCAAGCAATCGCCGCCGAGCAGTTGCCTGCTTCGCTGGGTATGGAAAACTTCGCCAACGACGCCTACCGCTCGCTGATGTACTTCAGCCGTAAGGTAAGCTGGGCCAAGCCAAAGCAGCCCGTGCCGTTCCTCGAGTTTTACTGGGCGAAAGAGCTGAAGCCGCTGATTGACTTGGGCAACTATGATCTAAGCGATATGGACAGCTACGTACAAGCGATTACAGACGCGGCCGACATCATCCTCAACCTCGACACCGACAGCCTGGGTGGCTCGGGCTTGAGCGCTGTAGAGATGGGTCAAATGAAAGAGTTTAAGGCCAAAACCTTAAGCAAGCTGCAAACCGAAAAAGGCAAGCTGTTCTACTCGCTGGCGTATAAGGCGCAGCAGTAAGCTTGATACGCTCCAGCTATTTGGAGCTGAGCATTAATCATTAAAAAGGAGGGCTTAGCCCTCCTTTTGTTTTACTTGAAAGCGCTGATTCTCGCCCCGCTACTCGCCAATCTCAGCCGCAATCGCAGCTGCCCGACGACTCTCATGGTCATTCATAAAGTAGCAGCGGTGGGTGTAGGCAGAGGTCAGTACTACATGCTTGTCCAAGTCTGGGTAACGCTCATCGTAGCGCTCTAGAAAACGGTGATACTGCCGCTCGTTGTAGCGAATGATGCTGCTGGCCACCTCTTCAGGCACTTGGTATTCCTCGAGCAACGCTTGCCAGTCATCCTTGTGTACGGCCAAGCGTTCTTCATTCTTCAGATAACTTGCCGCGGCCTTACAGGATGCAGCCTCATGCAGCTCAAACATCATCACCGCAGTATCGACTTGGGCATGGGCGGAAAAACACGCCAGCATGGCTGCGCCGACTAAACCTTTTGAAACCTTCACCGTCTTTCTCGTCAATCAAAAAGCCGCTGTTGTAACCCGCTTAAGTGACAGAGAGATGACAGCGTATCAAAGTAATAACTTTAATTTTTCCGTCACACGCCTGTCATATTCCTCCTAGAAACTCCTGCGCCTGGTATACACCAGTATCACGTTAGGAAATACAACATGAAAACGCGTCTTTCGCACTCTTTGAAAGTCTCAGCTTGCGCACTGGCAGTCACCACACTGCTTAGCGCCTGTAATAGTTCATCCAGCTCGAGTAATGATCGTGAACAAGACCCTGTTCACTCGCCTGTTTCCATCGGTCTGCTTCCTGATACCCAAGGCGGTGGTTGGGCTGTGGCTATGCACCCCATGGAAGCGGTACTCGCCAAGCATCAGGAGCAAGGCGTAGACGTCGTTATTCCCGTGGGCGATCTCACCGACAACGGCTCTACCGAAGAGTGGCGTCAATGGCGAGAAGTTGCCGACAAGTACCGTGACATGGGTATGGAGTTCCTGCCTGTGATGGGTAACCACGAAACCAGCTGGGCCTATACCGTAGAGTGGATCGACAACATGCGTCACTACATCCCAGAGGATGCAGTACATATGCCAAGCGCCGAGTGGCTGAACTACTACATCATCCGTGAAAACGTGTTGATGATTGGCCTGGCCTACTACAACCTGCCGATCGCATTTGGTTGGATCCAAGACGTTCTGGCCCAGCATGACGGTGAGTTCGACCACGTGGTTATCGCCAGTCACGATGGGTTGATCGGTGCTAAGTACGGCCAAACCCGTGAGCAGATCGTTGAAGGCACCAAGGACGACAACCGCCTGTTCGACATCCACAAAGAGATCCGTGAGACCTTTGCCGAACACGATGTTATCTGGGTTCAGGGCCACGAGCACATGTACCAACGCTCGCAAGTTCACGCCCGTGTACTTGGCTCGAACGATCCCGGCGGTCGCAACGCAGAGCCGCTGGCCTCTACCCCAAGTGGCGGCAACTACCGCATGCCTTCATACACCCAAATCATCAGTGGTAACGCCTCCTACAAGGGCTACGAGTACCGCTATGGTGAGCGTGAACTCATCCAAGATGTGATCCTACACAAGATGGACACCATGAAGGATGGCTCGGAGCACTACGATGCCAACGCGTCGGTGCTGCACTTCAACGACCAGCGTGTTGACTATCTGGCCTTCTCAGCGCCGCACACCATCAACAGCAACGAAGAAGGTCCTAAAGAGCTGGCAGACCCGCAATGGACCTTGATCGATCAGTTCTCACGCACCACCAACCGCTGTGAGTCCTTGGTATATCCAAACTCGATCCCTGAAGGACAGCGCCCAATCCTCAACCATATCGTTGAGTTTAAAACCAACGACTGTGTTGCCGATGATGGCAGTACTGCTCGTCTGATTGGCGGTACCAACGACGTATTCAACCGGGTTGATACCACCGAGCGTAGCCTGTCCTTCCATGAAGGCTTTAAGCGCGCCGAAAGCATGAATGACCTGATGCGCCTGTCTTGGCAGTTCCTATTCACCAAACATGCGAGCTGGGACGTCAACCTCAACGGTAACAACCGGATTATCCCGGGTTCTCAGGGCGAAGATGAGACCGGCGCGAAAACCGGTAACGTAGTCATACCAGCCACCACCATCGATATGAAGAAGCACATGACTCTGAGCTGGTTACCTGCAGAGGCAAACACTGCATCGGATGTTTTATTGGTGAGTGGTGCACAAGTTCATGGTGGTGTATACCAAAGCGCTTACGGTAAATGGAAGAACATCGAAAAGCATCAGGGCTATCACGGCTCTCAGCCAGATGGTTCGGCTAAAGCCCCGGTTGAACTGCCCGACTACGCCACTCAAAACTGGAATGTGGAGCAAATCAAATCCTCCCCATTTGGTATCGAGTTCACCACAGAGAATCTGGCAAACGCGTCTAACCTGCTGCTAGCAGCCAAGCAAAACGGCGAATGGCTACCTTTGGCGAGCGCCGAGTGTGTGTTGGATCTGCCTTGGGATGAGGACTACGCCATCGCCCCACCAGCGGTAGCCCAAGAGTGTGCTGGCCAAGCCATCGTAGGCTACGACAGCCAAGTGGATGATGGCCGTTGGTGGACCATCGCTCAAACCGATATGGAACTGGCACTTATCAGCAAGTAAGCCCTCCCTAGCGAATAAAAGCGCAGGCTAGTCCTGCGCTTTTTTTTCGCCAACTCAACGGTGACTTATCAGCTTCAGCACATCCGATAAAAGATCTTAATTTTCATAGCATTAATCATAAAAATGGCGATGTAATTCGGGTAATCTTGCTAGCAAACCATACTCCCCCAGTTACCCCATCATTAAGGTGTAGTTATGACAACCAAGGCCTGCAGCAGTCACTACAAAGGGCTTCCATCTATCGTGCTGGAGAACGCCCGGCTACGGGCCGAGTGGCTACCCTACTGTGGGGCTAAGCTCGCCTCCTTAATGCTCAAGCATCAGCAAGCGCCGCTAGAGCTGCTTTCTCAGTCCTCGCTGCAGACACTTGAGCTACCGAGTCTTGGCGCGTGCTTTGCCGATTACGACACCAGCGGTTTTGATGAGTGCTTTCCGACCATCGAAGAGTGCCGGTTGGCCTGCGAATCAGCCCAAGGCAGCGTAACTCGCCTAATGCCCGATCACGGCGAGGTATGGGCCATGCCTTGGCAGGTAGAGACCCTCCACGGGCAAACGCTGCGCTTTAGCGTGTATAGCCCTAAATTTGGTTACACCCTCAGCAAAACCGTCACCTTAGATGAGCAGGGCCTGCGCTCGGAGTACTGTGTCGAGCTAGACAGCGACGCCCCAGCCCTGCCCTATATCTGGACCCCACATGCGCTGTTTGCAGTACATCCAGACACCGAGCTGCTTATCCCAGCGCATATGGATAGCATCTACAACGTGTTTGGTGGCAGTGAGCATCTCGGCGAGTTTGCCGCCATCCACCCCTACCCTCTGCTGACAAAAGGCGACCAAGCGCCGCTGGATCTGTCACTTATCGAACCCCAGCAGGCGGGCAACTGCGAGAAGTACTACTTCAACAGCCACCTACAGGCGGGCGACAGCTTTGGCTTTCGCAATCGCTACTGCGAGGTGGCGATGCGCGTTGATCATCGGCAGATCCCCTATCTAGGGGTGTGGAAGAACCAAGGAGGCTTTAAGGGGGAATATAACTTTGCCCTTGAGCCCTGCTCCGGGATCTACGATTCCACCGCGCGAGCGCATGAGAGGGGAACCTGTAAGGTGTTGCAGCCCGGAGAGCGCGCAACCTGGCGCTTTGATATCGCCATCAGTGAACGCGAGTAGCCGCACGCAGGCTTAAGAGTTAACGTCCCGAGGCCACACCCGCCTGATATTGCCCGGGAGTGAGCGCGACCCGTTTCTTGAAGTGGCGTTGAAAGTGGGCCTGATCGGCAAAACCGAGGCTGACGGCCGTCTCGGCCAGCGAACTGCCACCACGCAGTAGCTGCTTAGCCTGATTGATACGGGCATCCATCTGCATCGCCGCAGGCGACAAGCCATAGTGGCGGGCAAAGCTGCGCAACAGTTGATAGCGGCTGAGTTGGGCCTCTTCGGCCAGCTCCGCCAAGGACAAACGGCTATCGAGCTGATCCAGCAACTGTTCACGCACCCGCTGCAAGCTTTGCTCAGGCGCGCGATTAAGCGCGGGCAAGTGCTGGGCGCCGGTGCTCAACTGCAACACAAAATCCAATAGCTGACTCTCGGCATCCAGTGCCCCATCACAATCCGCTAACTGTGCGAACAAGCGATTAAAGTCATTTAGTGACTGTGTTGAGCGCAGGTGGTCTTGGGCAAAGCACAGATAATCCTGCGCGCTAAGCCCCGCCTCACTCTGGGCCTTGCCGAGCCATATTGAATCGACAAACACCATCCGATACGACCAAGCTCCCCGCTCTGGGTTGCAGGCATGCACATCGCCCGGATTAATGGTCACCACATCGCCCCGACCGGTTTGATAGCTGGTGCGCTGATTCCGATACGAAGCTGCCCCTTTATCAATCACGCCAAACGAGAACTCATCGTGAGTATGCGCCTGATAGCAGGCCGACGAATCGCGGCTCACCCGCAACTCAACCTGAGGCAGGCAAGCGCTGCGCTGAAAGTGGCTATGTTTATCCGGCTTCATGCGTGCCCTCCTTGAGCTGTGGTTTATCAACCTTGTTGACCGCAGACTGTAATTTACGAGCAATGCGCTGCCATTTAGTTTGGCAAAATCTCGCCATGCATCATTATCACTACCAGCGATGCCAGCAGCAGCGCACTGGCCCGGCTAAACTGCCGGTAATACTCCCGGCGGCTCAGATAAGGGCGCAGCCAATGCCCAGCGCCCGCCCATACCGACACACCGATAAAGCATACGGTTAGCGAGATTAGGGTAAACGCCGCCGCGTAAACAACTGCGGGCTCCCTACCCAATACAAACAGGCTAACCCCGGATGCCGCCACTGTCCACGCCTTAGGATTAAGCACCTGCAGCAACGCCCCTTGCCAAAACCCCGCCTGCATCTGCTGCTTTGCCGACTCATCGAGCTGAGCGCTTTGGAAGATCTGCCACGCCATATACAGCAGCAGCCCAGCGCCAGCCAGCCTTAACCAAAACGTCAGCATCGGCAGCTGCTGGCCAATCAGCTCCAGCGCACTGGCAGAGCACGCCACCACTAACGCATAGGCAACACTCGCCCCAGCAACAAAGCGCAAGGTTCCCCGATAGCCATAGCCCACCGCATTGCTGGCCGCTATCAGATTTACCGGCCCGGGAGTCGCCGCCCCCAGCAAGCCAAAGGCCACCATCGATGCAAATACCCACATAACGCCATCTCAATTATCACAACAAGCCCCCAGCTTAGCGGCCAAGCCACAGTGGGTATTGAACGAAATTGCAGATGCCTGATACCCATGAGAAAACCAACGGTTGAGAGTTATAGGCATCTGATTTAGCATCGTTTTTCTAAGACACAAAGGAATGTCCCCATGTATGCCGTTATCTTTCGCGCCACGGTAGGCGAGCAAGACCAGAGTTACTTCGACACCGCACAAGCAATGCGCGAGATCGCCATCAACGAATACGGCTGCCTAGAGTTTGTCGCCGTCACCGAAAGCGACCAAGAGATCGCCATCTCCTACTGGCAAAACCAGCAAGATATTCACCGCTGGCGAGAAGACCCACGCCACCAACACGCCCAACAGCAAGGTCAAGCCAGTTGGTATAAAGACTACCGCGTTGAAGTGGTGGAGATTACAAGGAGTTATCAGTTCCCAAATGAGCCAAAGTGACCTGCAAACTCGCCCGTTCCAGATAAACTGTGAAGACTCTCCTAGCCACGCTGATTTAGAGCGAATTGGCGACGGCTTGGACGAGCACAATGTCGCAATGGTTGGCAGCAGCACCAACAATCGCCCTTTGGCTTTGCTTGTTCGAAACGAGCAGTCTGAGCTAATCGCAGGCATTCGTGCGCACTACAATATATCCGGTTGGCTCTATATCACTGGGCTATGGGTAAGTGAACAGCTACGCAGACAAGGGCTCGGCCGCGCGCTTGTCCACCGCCTAGAGCGAGAAGCCATAGCCCGAGACTGCAAACAGTGCTATCTCACCACACTCGACTTTCAAGCCCCCGAGTTTTATCGTCAACTGGGTTATCAGCAGTTTGCAGAGTTACCCGAGTTTCATCTTGGGCATAGTAAGTTGTTTTTTCGAAAGCAGTTGAGGCAATAAAGCGCCATACGCTAGCGTTTCAAGAGATTGGTTAACGCTCTCTGAGTGGTAAAACAGAGCGGATGGTCCAAATCGATTCTGCCCCAAGGCAAGTTGGAGAAGCATACTAAACCCTTGTATAGACACCCTGCCTTTGCCGTTTCCATGTATCCGAATAACCTTTCCATCTTCCGCGCAGACAGTCGACATGCTGGATCTGTTAACTGTCTGATTGAACGTCATTATTGCCGATGATAACTTTGGGTTCATCAGGGGATATATGGCATTTTTCCATGTTTAAATATGGCAAATGTCATTGAATTAGATGTTAGTCCCTCGCACTAGGATATGGATAAGGAATGCCTTGGACATCACAACATACTAAATGGCTCATTGATACTGGCGAACGACTGAAGACTGCCGACGGCAAGGAGGTCGAAGTCTGGGAGTTTCAGCATCAGAATGACAAAAATGTTCTCTCCGCTTGGGCGACACACTTCCGGAATCACTATTGCTTTGACAGTGAAATCGATTATTGGCGCAAAGGGTACAAATGCTCTCGCTCAGAATATCTCGACAGCATAAAGTTTCCGGACCCCAAAGCTGCACCAGGCCCCAGCATTCGCGCTGGCGATTTCAGCGAAGTTCTAGTCGCCGATTTTCTTGAATATCTGAACGCCTTCTGGGTTCCGCGCACTCGCTACGGTGACAAAACCATCCGGAATGAGTCGACAAAAGGCAGTGACATTATCGGCTTTTATATCGTCAAGGATGGCGAAGCATCTTCTGAGGACAAGCTGGCGATCTATGAAGCGAAGGCGCAGTTCTCGGGAAAGAAGCCAACTGCACGACTTCAAGATGCAGTTGATGGTTCGGCAAAGGACATCTCCAGAAAGGCCGAGTCTTTAAATGCCATCAAGCAAAGGTTGCATAGCCGCAATGAGCTTGATGATGCCGAAAAAATTGAGCGCTTTCAGAACGAAGTAGACCACCCATACAAGGAAGTTTATGGAGCTGTCGCTCTTTTTGAAAATTCGCTTTTTGACTGTCACCTAGAATCATCGACCAATGTCTCCTCTCATCCGTATTCTGGTGACCTTGCGTTAGTAGTCATCAAAGGGGAGCAGATGATGAAACTTGTTCATAATCTCTACAAGAGGGCTGCGGATGAGGCCTGAACAGAAATCCCAACTCCTGCTTGGCGTTGCTCGGTCAAAGGCCAAGATGCTCGAGTATCGTATTCCTGAAGAGCATCACATCAATATCACCCAAGATCCGGCCAAGCTCTTCTCCATCTCGATTGGCTTACTTGGTGACCTTGCGGCTGCTATAAGCCGAGAGGAGTCAGATCCCGATTATCTAGCAGAGATGAAAACCAATCTGATATTTTCCGCACGCTTCTTTGACTCCTACCTCCAGTCAAAGCTAAACGAGACACTTGATCCCTACCTCATGCTTCTTGGCTCTGCTTCATATTATTTGTGCGATCTTCCAGGAAGTGCGGCAGTTTTGGCAAACCAGGCAACAGCATTGAGACCGGAAGAAGACCCACACTCAATGGGTCGTTTCCTGAGATACCTACTAGCGCCTAATAAATATACGCCCCCGGATGAACCGGCCACCAATATTGATGCATATTTTTTTGATAGATATTCTCTTATTGCAAATTATTATAAGTATCTGTTCATCGATTCGTCGCTGGACTATTTTGATTTCCAATTCATCAAGAGCAAAATAATTGGTTGGGCAAAGGATATTCGTGATGTTTCGTACAAGATAGGGGGAGCAAGACAGCTTCTCATCGCTGATATAGTTTGCGCAATTGTTATAACCAAAATCAAAAATTCAGTTTGGGAGTGTCTGCCAAAATACTCAGGCCTTAGTTTGGACGTTTGGTATTCGGCCATTGCAAAGCGGGGGGCAATTAAAGAGTTCTGGCCTGCGCAACACCTTTTGGGCAAGGCAGATGTTCTTAAAGGCGAGTCTGCCATCGTTCAAATGCCTACAAGCGCTGGCAAAACGAAGGCAACGGAACTGATCCTTCGAAGCGCTTTTCTGGCCGAGCGTGTTTCGTTGGCCATCATCATCGCCCCGTTCAGAGCGCTGTGCCATGAGATCAAGAACAGTCTCGTTGAGGCGTTCCACAATGAAGCCACCAAGGTAGATGAATTGTCCGATGCCCTACAGACCGATTTCGAGATTGCCGAGCTCTTGGGACACCAACAAATCCTGGTCGTAACCCCTGAGAAGCTGCTCTACGTCCTTCGGCACGCTCCGGAAATGGCTGCCCACGTTGGCCTGTTAGTCTTTGATGAAGGACACCAGTTTGACAGTGGCACCCGAGGCATCACATACGAGCTGCTCCTAACATCGCTACGATCTATGATTCCCGAAGATGCCCAGAAGATACTGATCTCAGCGGTCATCAGCAATGCTGAAGCTGTTGGAGAATGGCTGAACGGCGAGCCCAATGTCGTCGAAGGCACAACCCTGATTCCCACTTTCAGGTCAGTCGGGTTCGTGAGCTGGCTCGATCAATTAGGAAGAATCGAGTACGTTGACAGTCGTGATGCCGAACAAGGCGAATTTTTTGTTCCGAGGGTTATTGAAAAATTCAATCTCGGGAGAAGAGGCAGAGAGCAGAAAGATCGTCACTTTCCAGAGAAGGACGATAGCCAGGCCATTGCACTCTATCTCGGTATAAAACTGGCTACTAATGGAAGCATCGCCATCTTCTGTGGCAAAAAGTCAACAGCGACAAGCATTTGTGAAAAAGCGGTGGAACTCATTGATCGTGGCATTCCGCTTCTACTCCCACAAGAATTCTCAGACCGAAGGGAGGTTGAACGGCTGCATAACCTCCATGTTGCGAATCTTGGAACTGACGCATCGGCCTCAATGAGTGCTGAGCATGGCATATTTTCTCATCATGGTAATACACCCCATGGCATCCGCCTTTCAGTGGAACACGCTATGCGTGAAAACCTAGTACGGTTCGTTGTTTGCACCTCCACACTGGCGCAAGGCGTAAATCTTCCAATCCGTTATCTCATTGTTACCAGTGTCTACCAGGGTATGGAGCGCATCAAAGTTCGGGATTTTCATAACCTCATAGGTCGAGCGGGTCGAGCCGGGATGCATACTGAAGGCAGCATCTTGTTTGCAGACCCTATTGTGTATGACAAGCGACGCAACCGAAAAGACGGCTGGCGGTGGCATATAGTCAAGGAGCTGCTTGATCCAACCAAGTCAGAGGAATGCGCAAGCAGCCTCTTTCAACTTATCCCTCTGGTTATCCGGAATGACCGTACCAAGTCAAAAGACAAAAAGAATCATTCGTTGACATGGGATATCCTGTCTTTTGCCAAAGCTCATATAGCCGGGTGGGATTCCTTGAATGGAGTTATCAAAAAGATTGCTAAACAATACGGCGGAAACGGTTTCACTGTCGATACGGTGAAACCGCAATTCGAATTTTTCAGCCTGACTCTCGCCTCCGTCGAAGGCTTTCTTCTCTCCAACTGGGATGCTGTTGATAATGGTCTTAAGGAAGCAGACATTGCTAATCTCGCGGAACAGACATTGGCGTATTTCTTGGCTGATGATGAGAAACGGGAGCAGATTCAAGAATTGTTTAAGCTTCTGGCTGAAAACATATCAGAGAATATTACAGACGTTAATCGGCGTAAGGTGTTTGGCAAAACACTCTATGGTGTCAATGATGCTAAGGCGATTGAAACGTGGGTTAAAGATAACGCTGATGAACTTATTGCAGCTCCAAATGGAGACGAATTTATCGATCTCGTATGGCCGTTAATAACGGGGCATATACATAATAAAGCTTTCAATAATTTCGACAATAAGGACGTCCTGAAAGAAATCACGAAGAAGTGGATTTCAGGATCTCCATTTAACCAACTTTTCCGAATTGCCGACAGTAACAAGTGCAAGATCGGTAAAGGAAAGAGGCCCAGGAAAGTCAAAATCGAAAATATCATAGATATCTGCGAGGGCGGGCTTGCCTATGATGGGGCTCTTCTCGTGAGTGCATTGTGTGAATTTTTAGAAATGCTGGATCGCGAAGGAACAGGTGACCCGATTAATCGTCTCCAGCTTTTCCAAAAGCAACTGAAATATGGTCTGCCGACCGAAACCACTATTGTTCTCTACGAGCTTGGCTTTTCTGACCGCGTCATCGCTCAGGACCTTTCCACATCCTTAAACTTGGCTGCGACTCAAAAGAAAGATATCGTGAAGGCACTGAAACAAGGCAGGGACGAAACTAATGCGGTGATGGAGAAATACCCAAGCTATTTCCAAGAGCGAATGAACGAGAAATTGGGCTAAGAAGCAAAGGCAGGCGGACACATAAATGCTCTGCTGCTTTGGGCGTCAAACTCCCAGCCTCTAACTCTCTTCTGTCCAGTTCCAAGTTACGACCCTTTCAGAACACTCGAACCAACTACACCTTATCCGAACTCCCCTGCTCCAGCGCAGCGCCTTTCTTCACCCCAAGATAAGCCGCTCCGACCAACAGTGCACTAAAGCTGGAAAGCAGGTGGTTCACAAACACCGCCAACACTTTCATTGAGGGGTTTCTTGCCTCTGGAGCCAGCACACCTAGCAGCAAACGCCCGGCCTCAAAGCAAAGGCCGATGCCCCATAGTGGCAATAGGTAAGCGTAGATCATCCGTTTAACTTGTTCGTTATCGATATCGCCGTGCTCCACTAGATAGGGCACGGTAAGCAGCAAGGGGAACATCACGCTGCGGGTGAACAGGCCGCTTAGTACGGTCAGGCCTTGACCTTCGCCCCAGTAAAGTAACTCGGCCAGCCCAGAGCCGGCTAGCACGCCTGCAACTGGGATGGTCACCGCCACCGACATCAGGGAATAGAGCACCATAATCAGCGCGGCGCGTATATATAGTGCTTGGTTGGCGCGTAAGGTCGGCTGCGACAAACCGAGCAGCAGGCAGGCACAGTTCACAAACAGCACGGCGGGGGCGTAGATACTGCCTACCAGAGATTGAACCCATACGATGAACGGGTACTGAAAGCCCATCACCGAGGGTAACCAGCACAGCATCAAGATCAGCAGTGGCGGGGTAATAGCGGCAAGCAGCTCACGAAACCTAAGGCCTACCACCATGACACTTACTGCGAATACTTTAATGACCATCCTTGTGCACTCCTTGTCTGCTGACCCGATGCCAAACAGCAGGCATCGTTACCAATAGATATCAGGGAGCTGATATACAGTTATTGCGCAATAACAAACCTTACCGCCTCCGCACTGGCGTAGATGCAAAGTTGCAGTCGGTATCACAGATTCGTTTTCGCTAGATTCATTTTTCTATGGCATTGAAACAAGCTGCTTTTTTGAACGACTCTGGTTATAGTGAGTCTCAGGCAATCACGCCAACCAAGGAAACAGCATGACCCACCCACTGAATCGCAACCTCAACGCTTGGCCAACTCGCGGGTTTGCTATTGCCGACGCTTTCAGTAGTAGAAGGTTCAGTTTGAATCGCTAGGTCTTCGGCTATTTCGGGGGCCTCCCCGAAAGGTCATTCTAAGCTGCGCGTGAAGAAGCTTTTTGGGGAACCAAGAAGCTTTTTTTATGCCTTTCTCCCGGTAGGGAATTACTCACCCAGAGTAAACTTAAATCATTGTTTTTATTGCATTTAATTTCGACAAACCGCTTGACAGAGCGTGTTCTGGGTATCTAAGGTAAAAACACATTCAGACGAAACAAAAGCGAACCAGGCACTTGTTATGACTCACTCAACCACCACCTACATGCTTGATTGTACTCACCTACTTCTTAGGGCGAGTCGCGTGTTGAGTAGTCGGCTCACAGACAGGCTTAGATCTTCTTAATACAAGGGGATCGTCCCCAACACTCTTTGCGATAAGCGGCTTATTGGGGAACTGATAAGCCGTTTTCTTTATAGCCTAACAAGTTAGCCCGCTTGGCGCAGTGGATAGCGCAGGGGATTTCTAATCCCCGGGTCCAAGGTTCGAATCCTTGAGTGGGCGCCAAATTTGGAAACGTGGCCGAGTGGTCGAAGGTGACTCCCTGCTAAGGAGTTGGGCGCATTGCGCCCCAAGAGTTCGAATCTCTTCGTTTCCGCCATTTTCTTTGCCGGCCCGCCGAGGTGGAAATGCCATGTTGGCTGCACAGCGGCGGCTAGGCGGTACGCTAACTGTGCACCTGCTCCATCAGCTCGCCCAGCGCTTGGTGCTGAATATCAAGCTGCCCGGCCACGCTATTCATGCCGCTCTTGGTGGCTTCGGCGGTTTCCACCGTTTCAACCATGGTGCTAAGTAGTGCATCGATGGCGACCTTAGATTTACCCAATTCGTCCATCACCTCGGCCACCTGCCCGGTGATCTTCTCTGCCGCTTCTGAGGAGGTATTGGCCAGCACCTTTACCTGCTCCGCCACCACCGAGAAACCGCGCCCCGCCTCACCGGCTCTGGCCGCTTCAATGGTGGCATTGAGTGCCAGCAGGTTGGTCTGATTGGCGATACCTTGGATCTCCACCACCTCTTGGTCGATGCCTTGGCTGATAGTCGCAACGATATTAAACAGCGCCTGCATCTGCTCCAACGAGCTGGCCCCCTGCTCGGCTTTTTGCTGGGCATTACTGGCGCGCTGCTGCAGCTCGCTGGTTTGTCCCTGGATCTCACCGGCGGTGTGATTAACCTCGGCTATACCGGCTCTGACGGCCTCGATCATCTCTGCCTGATGCTGACGCACCGCCTGCATCTCCAACTCTTGGGTCTTGGCTTCGTCTATGTCGATCAACGAGCCAGCGACCCGCAGTGGCGTACCCTGCGCATCTCGCTTGGTGCCGCCCACCGCTCGATACCAGTGCCAGCCCAGCGTTTTGTGCATACAGCGGTAGCTAATGTCGTAGGCCACCGTGCCAGAGCGATCGGCCACATGCGCCTTAAAGGCGTTAACGGTGGCATCCACGTCATCGGGGTGTAGCAGCGAAGACCAGCTATCTACCCGATTGGGAAAATCCGCTTCATCCCGATAACCGAGTAAGCGGCGAAACTCGTTTGACCAAGTCCAACGGCTCTGCGGATGCAGCGCGTCGGCATCGATAATGACGCAATCCCACAGCCCTACGCCAGCGTGGTTTTGATAAAGCTCGAGCTGCTCTTGGTGGTCTTGCGTGGAGCTAAGCTGCTGTTGCAGACGCTGAAACTTGGCTTGGATCTCGCCCAACAGCCCAGCCATTCGCCCATCACTAGAGGAGGACGGATTCACCGGCTGGTCGTTCACTATATCTTGCAGAGCGGATTCAATCTTGCGGGTCCCCAATGAAAACATCCTGTTCTCCTTCACGCAGTTCGCTGAAAAAAGGTCAGCCCAGCATGGCTGGGCCGATAATGACAGAATAGTAAATAGACGGGATTTTGGAAAAAACTTAGTGACCGAGGCTGCTCAGATACTGCAGCCAGCTGGCAGAAGAGTCCGAAGGCTTAAGCCGATGGGCCTGCTCGGCCACCTCTTTGGCCGATTTAAAATGCTCCAGCCGGAACAGCACCTGCACCTTGGCCAGCAGTTGCTCTGCTGTCGGCTCCGGCAATCGTTCTAAGGCAGCAAGCGCTAGCTGATGATGATTCTGCTGGGCCAGCAAACGGCCATAGTTCCAGGCGTAGCTTGCGTCCTTATCACTGGCGCGCTGCCAGAACGCCAAGGCCTTGTCCCATTCACGGGCTTGCTGCCAATAGCGCGCTTGGCTCACGATCAGTTCGATATCGCTGTCGGCCTCAGGTAAACGTGCCAGCACCTTGGCGGCCTGCTCGGGGATCCGCTGGTTGGCGTAGAGCTGGCTCAGGCTTCGCAGCTCTTGCTCGCTGAGTGTATGCCCGGCCCGCTCCATCTGTTGCAAGCTGGCTAATGCCGCTTTGGGCTGCTCTAGCCGCAGGTACAGGCTGGTTTGCTGTTGCCACCATACCGCTTGGTCGAGATGGCGGGCTAACAAACGCTGGGTGGTCTTAAGCGCACCGTTCCAGTCAGAGAGCTGTATCTGCGCGTTTAACCGCATATTCAGGGCCGAGGTTTCAGGAGAGTCGACCATGACCTCGTAGGCATCGACACTACCCAGTAACTGTTGCCACTGTTCTTGTTGATAAAAGGCCTGAGTCAGACGTAGCTGCCAGCTAGCGCGCTGCTGCTGAGTGGGCTCTGGCTCACCCTGCCAGTCCAACAAAGACTGATAGCGAGCCTGGGCTTCGGCGAAATCGCCACTGTTGAGGCTGACATCTGCGAGGTTTTGTAGCGCTTGTTGCAAAGTAGCGCCTTCCAGCACACTGGCTTCAACAGCCAGTTTCCAGCTAGCGAGGGCTTGCTCTGGCTGCTCGGTGCGCCAGTAAAAAATACCTAAAAGGTGCTGAACATAGGCTTGGTCATAGCGACGGCTAGGCTGCAAGCCCTCCAATAACGTGAGCGCTTCATCGAGCTTGTCATCCACGCTAAGTTGATTGGCGCGATGGACCGCACGGGCCACCGGAGCCGCTAGCTCATTGGCGTTCACAGGCAAGGTAGTTGCGACAAGGCCTGATAGCATCAACACCATCAATACGCTGCAAGAAACGAGGTCTTTGAACTGCTTCATTTTTGGATATTAAACTCAATCTTGGCGGTTTGACCTACCCGCGCAGTCGCCACGCCATCAACCATCATCGGCTGATACTTCCAACGCTCCAACGCCCGGATCGCTTCTCGCTCGAAGACCTTACCCGGCTCCGACTCGGTAATCTGAATATCCACCGGCGAGCCCTTCTCATCGATGGTAAACGACAAGGTGACATGCCCTTCAATATTGCGCTGTAGCGCGCGCTGCGGATAACGCGGCTCCACCCGCTGCAGTGGCATCACCTGTTGGTTCTGCGCCACCGCCGCAACCGGTGGCAAAGAGATCGCCAAGCCACTTACGCTCACATTCATGGCTAGAGACGGCAGATCCGGCATCACCGATTGCGCTACCTGCTGCTCGGTACTGGTGGTGACCGACTGAGGCTCGGGCGGTGCGATGGGCGGCTCGGGGCGCTCGGGCACACTGCGTTGGCGGCGCTGCAAGGCTTGCTCCTGCTCCACCATAAACATATCGAAGCGCACCGGCGCGAGCTGCTCAGGCGGGTGCTCACGCCCTAAATCCACCATCCAGGACATAAACACGAATAGCCCCAAACAGCTGACGGTCGCAAGTGGCAAGGCAAGCAACAAGCGTCCCATTAGGGCTGCTCCGTGGCCAAAGCGATCTTGCTGATACCCGCGCCCTTGGCGGCATCCATCACCGCGACTACCGTGCCATTAAAAGCGAATGAATCCGCTTGAATCACTAACGACGGATCAGGTTGTTCCAACAGCAAACGCTCTAGGTTAGCCTGCACCCGTTCCACATCCACCAAACGCTTGTCGATGTAGATGTCGTTGTTGGCGGTCACCGCGATAAAGATCCCTGCGTCCTTCTGGCTTACCGAATGGCTGGCCTCCGGACGATTCACCTCCACCCCTGACTCGCGCACAAACGAGCTGGTGACGATGAAGAAGATCAACATGATAAAGACGATATCGAGCATCGAGGTCATATCGACCTGGGCCTCATCTTGAATACGACGACGTTGGCCAAGCCTCATTTCTCGTTCCTCTCTTGATTGGATTGAGCGGGTTCTGCGTTCGCAGGACGCGCATCGTTTTCACTACGCATTAGCTTTTCGAGATGCAGCTCGCGGGCATCGGCCCAGCGCTGAATGCGTGAATAACTAAACATACCGGCCAGCGCTGCCACCATACCGGCCATGGTCGGCAAGGTGGCCATCGAGATCCCCGAGGCCATCAAGCGCGGCTGCGCCGAGCCTTGGGTGGCCAATACATCAAACACCGAGATCATCCCGGTTACGGTGCCGAGCAGCCCCAGCATCGGGAACAGCGCCACAATCACCTTCAGCAGGCTGACATGTTTGAACAGCGCTCGGTGCGCTTCATCCAGCGCGGCGTCGCGCTGGGCTCGGGCATACCAACTCAGGTGGTCATTGCGCTTGCGCCAAGCACTCAGCCATTGTTGCTGCTGGCGAGGAAACTGCCACCACAGGTAGATGATCCGCTCAAAGGCGAGGCACCAAAACACCAGCACTAAGGCTGCCAGCCACCACAGTACCGGGCCGCCCAAATGCATAAACTGGCTAAGGTTAGTTATCGCTGGCAAACTGAGCCAAGCAACAAGCAGCTCCATTAAGCACTGGCCTCCTGGCTCTTCATAGCAACAGCATCTAGTTCGTGCTCACCACGCAGACCTTGTTCGGCGCGCGCTGCCACTAAGCCAATGCCCTGTTTCTCAAGGATGCTGCGCACCCCTTCGGCTTGAGAGCTAAGCAGGTTGTGCGCCAGCAGCAGTGGCATAGCTGCCACTAGGCCGAGCACAGTGGTAATCAGCGCCATCGAGATACCGCCGGCCATCACTCGTGGATCGGCGTTACCAAACTGGGTAATCACCTGGAAGGTATCAATCATACCGGTCACGGTACCCAGCAGGCCAAGCATGGGTGCCAGCGCCGCCATCAGCTTAAGCATCGACAGGCCGCGCTCTAATGACTGCTGTTCGTCCATCACCGCCTCCAGCAGACGCAGCTCTAGGGCTTCCACGTTGGGCGCTTGCTCTTCGTGGTACACCTTCAAGATGCGGCCTAGCGGGTTATTACCCGGCTGTTCGGGTGTTTTGAGCTGTTGACTGATCTGGCGACGCGCCACCAGCAGGCGCAGGCCTCGATAGCCAGCAATCAACAGGCCACTGGCCAGCAAAGCCAAAATAATCTTACCGACCACGCCGCCTTGGCGAACGCGGTCTTGTAGAGTTGGGGTATCACCAAGCTGGCGCAGCAGCTCGCCGCGGCTTGGGTCGAGCGTCATAATCACTGGCTGCTGAGTGACTTGCTCAAGCTCAGCCTGTTTTGACCACGACTGAGGTTGGCGTGGCAACACCTTGGCGATTTGCTGATTCGCATCCCAATCTAAAAGGCCTTGCTGGCCAATCAAGGCGAAGGAGCCCAATCGATAAGCTCGGTCTTTGCTAAGCTCGCCACTGCCGTTCGCGACCACGACCCATACTCTAGACAACTGTTGCGAGGCTTCGATTTGCTGCTCGAACAACTGCCACAGCCCTTCCAGTTGCGCCATCGACGGCAAGGCTCGGGCGGCCACAATCTCGTCGAGTAACTGGCTTTGCTCGGGGCGCTCGATACTGGTGATAGCATCATGCACCTCGACCTGCAGCTCACGCGCCGCTTGGCGAACCACACCAAACAGCTCGCCTAAGCTGCCGGTTTCTAGCTGCAGTTTTTGCTCCAGCTCGGCCAAGCGTTGCTCGTTGGCACTGAACTGCTCAGAAAGCTGGTCAGTTTCGGTTTCCAGCGCTTGTTGGCGCGCTAAGAGCGCATCTAGCTGGGCTTGCAATTCGGCTTCGCTCTTAGCGAAGCCTTGCTCACGTTGCTTATTTTGTTGACCGGTTTGACGAGCGGCTTGCTCGGTGGTTTTTAGTAGCGCTTCGGCTTGCTGCTGGGCGTTTAGATCTGTGTCGCTATCGGCGACGGCAGGCAAGGCCAACACGGCGCTAAGCGCAAGACCAGCAATCGCCTTTGAGGCATGGTTAAAGATCATTGCTGCGCCTCCTTCAGGCTGACTGGCAACTCCAGCAAGCTTGGCGCAGCGCTTTGGCGGGCCAGTGCGTAGGCCTGATCGGCCTTAAGTCCTGCGGCGCGGTCCATGGCTTGCCACTGACCACTGGCTTGATCCCAGGTCCAGTATTGTTGCTGGTCGAGGCTGCGTGCGAGCAGCACAGCGCGCCCTAAGTACAACTGCTCCACTTGCAAGCGCTCACCAGCCACTTCCAGCTCCCCTTGATAGCTGCCCAGCTTGCTGCCGTAATCCAGCTCAATCTGATAAGCCTCAAGGATGCGGCGATATTTTTCAGCGTCACTAACATCAGCTTGCGCCATCATCGCGTTGAGCTGTTCCAGACGCTGCGCACGGGCTGCCGAGCGAATTGGGCGGTCATTCTCGATGTGCGTCTCTAAGGCCGCTAGCATACGGTACATCAACGGCACCACGCCTTGGCGGGTTGCGCCAATCTCATCAAGCTGTTGATGGAAGCTGTCGATTTCCAACTGCTGACTGTCGATCATCCGGCTTAGGTGGTCGCGGTAAACCTCCAAGCTCTCCACTTCTTGCATCAGAATCTCGATCTCACGCTGCAACTCGAAGGCGCGATCGGAGCTTTGGTCGATAGTATCTTGCGAGCGCTTAGCGGCATCAATCGCCTGACTTTCAACACGCTGGCTTTGCGCCAGCGGCTCAGCCGCCAACATCGGAGAACTCATCAGTGCACAGAGCACCACAGCAGACTTTATTTGCTTCATTGCCTTCAGCTTTACCTTCAGCTCTTTCATCAGTTAGGAGGTGGTTGGATGGGTAATCAGGCAGCTAGCCTACCCGAATCAGCCACACATTTAAATACGAATAATTATCAACTGCATTGATATCAATCAACAATTGTCAATTACTGCGCTGCCCTCGGATCAACAGAGTAATAAAATACAGCCCGCCAATCACGGAAACCAGTGTACCCGCAGCTACTTGGGTCGGATAGAACAGTACCCAGCCCAAATAATCCGCCAGCACCAATAAGCAGGCACCGCAGCTAGCAGCCACCGCTATTTGCTGCCCCGCTTGGCGCGCGCCTAACAGTACCGCCATATGCGGCGCCAGTAGGCCGATAAAGGCAATTGGGCCTAAGTATGCCGTTACAATGGCGCACAACAATGCGACCAGAACTAACAACACCACAAAGCGGGCGTTTACCGACAGGCCACGCGCTTGGGCGAACTGGCGACCAGCGGAGAGCAGAGTCAGCGACTTGCTACACAGCAGCGCCACCGTCACTAACACCAGTGACAGCACAAACAGAAACAGTGCGTCGCTAGGCTGCACCCGGTAGGTGGAACCTGCCAGCCACCCGAGGATCTCGTAGATACTTTGGGTGCCGCGAGCCAGGGCAAACTGCACCAAGGCCTCTATCAGCGCTGTCAGGGCGATACCGCAGAGGATCAGCATCGATGGCGCGTAGTTATGCCGACGGCCTAACACCAGCAGCAAGACCAACACCAGCATGCTGCCCACAAAGGCCAGCAGCGGGCCATGCTCGTAGATACTGACGCCAAACAGCACCGAGCTGCCCACCAGCATTAAGGTGGCTCCGGCCGACAAGCCTAAGATATCGGGGCTGGCCAGTGGGTTGTAGATCAGCCGCTGCAGCACGGTACCGGCGGTGGCCAAGGCGGCCCCGGCAGAGAGCGCCGCCAAGATGCGCGGCCAACGCAAGGAAAAACTAAACTCGCTGGGCCATTGCAGCTGCCAGCTTCCGGCGTTAAAACCGCTGCCTAAAGAGAGCGCCAACAAACCCAAGCAGATAATCGGCAGCAGGGTTTTGGTCAGCCTCGTCAAACGCGCTGCGCCCTGTGGCAGCTCTATCGATAAGCGGTCTTCCGAGCGCAGATTACGGCGGGTTAACAGCAGCAGTAGAGGAGCGCCGATTAAGGCAGTGGCGGTGCCGGTGTGCACCGTATCGATGGTAAGCAGGCTTAGCCCGCGCGCCAACATGTCGGTCACCAACAATAGCAACGCACCAAAAATAGCGCTGTGCAGTAGCTCCGAGCGCGGCGAGCGCGCCCCCAACAAACGGGCAATATTGGGCGCAATCAGGCCGATAAAGCCAATCGCTCCCACAGCGGTAATTGCGCTGGCGACTATCCATAGGCCACACAGCATCAGCAGCAGGAACATTGGCGCCAAGTTCAGCCCCCTGCCCTGCGCGCCTTGCTGACCGAGTCGCAACAAGGCCAACACGCGCGGTGCCACCGCAACAATGACCAGCGCAGGCAACATCCGTGGCAGCAGCCAGATAAACCAATCCCAATCGTGCTGACTAAGGTCGCCCGCCCCCCAGATAAACAGGTTGTTGGCGTACTGCTCGTGCAGCAGAATAATCGCGGTGGCGATGGCGCCGAGTAAAATATTAACCGCCATACCCGCCAACACAATCGGCAAACCGGATAGATTGCGCCAGCCAACAATCAGCAGCACCAGCGCCATACTCACGCCTGCGCCAAGCATGGCTGCAACCACCGCATAAGAGCCGCTTAAGCCCGGTAGCCATACATTCAGCACCACCAGCGCTAGCCAGACACCGGAGGAGGTGCCCAGCGTCATGGGCGACAGCAAGGGGTTTTGGGTAAGCTGCTGTAGCAAACTGCCCACTAAGCCTAAGCCTGCGCCCACCACTAGCGCCATGGCCAGCCGTGGTAAGTTGGCATAGTAAAATGCGAAATCGGCGAACACCTGTGGCTCTGCGCCTTGCAGCAGTTGCCACTGGCGAGCCGGGCTTAGCTCGCTGCCAAACAGCACACTCAGCAAGGCGATTAGCAGCAGGAATGGCAGGTTGAAGGAATAACGCAGATTCATGGCGCTACCTCCGGCTCAGGCTGCACCTGGGGCGCTAGCGCGAACAAGGTTGCCGCCAGCGCCTCAGCGTTATACAGGATCGACATCGCTCCGCCGTAACTCCAGGTGGGCGCAACCGGGGCAATTCGCCCCTGTTTGACGAAAGGCATGGCCTGCCACAAACGTGAGCGGTCCATTTCAGCTTGGTAGTAGAAGGGCTCAAAATAGAGCACCAGCCCCTGCTCGACCCGCGCCAACTGCAGCACTTTTTGCTGGGAGATCCCCCACTGGCTGGCCCGGCTGTCCAAGGCAGGTTCAAAGCCTAAACGCTCTAGCACATACTCCGGAATCGAGTTCTTGCCGTACACCCACGCGGCGGTGGGGTTGGCAAAGCGCAGGCTAACTGCAAGCGGTTTTCCCGCGGGGAAAGCTCTGGTTAGCTCAGCGCTTAAGGCAGCGATTCGTTGCTCCATAGCGCTCAACTTTCGCTCGGCCAGCTCGGATTGGCCCAATACATGGGCTATCCGGCGATAATTGTCGATGGCCGCCTGAACATTGTCGTGTCCAGCTTGATAGGTGCTGTAATAGAGCACCGGCGCAATCTGTGACAAGGCAGGAATCAAATGCCGCTGACCGAGGCTGGCGAAAATCACATCCGGCTTAAGCTCGGCAATGCGCTCAAGGTTGGGTTCGGCGCGGGTGCCCAGATCAATAACCTGCTCTGGCATCGCTGGCTGGCGTACCCATTCGCTATATCCGGGAATATCACTAATCGCCAGCGGGACCACATCGAGCTCAAGCACTTGCTCGGCCAGCTCCCAACTCAGGGCGATTACGCGCTCAGGGCGCTTATCTAAGGTTTGCCGGCCCAAGCTGTCTTGCACATAGAACTGTGCCCAAGCCGCTTGGCTTAGCGCCAGCAAGGCCACCATCACACAGCGTTTTAGCATACCGCAGCCACCTTGGTGCTTAACTCAGGATGGCTGAGTAGGCGAAACTCGGCGTTGAATAGCTCTCTTAGTAAAGCTTCATCTTGCAGCTCAGCCGTGTCACCGGCAAAGGCCACCTTGCCTTGTTTGAGCGCCACCACCTTGCTGGCGTAACGTAGCGCTAGGTTAATATCGTGGATAATCACCACCACCCCGCGACCCGATCGCTGGTTGAGCTCGCTCAGCAGACTCATCAGTTGGTACTGATGGCTAATGTCGAGCGCCGAGGTTGGCTCGTCCAACACTAAAATCGGCGATTGCTGGGCCAGTAACATGGCCACAAATGCCCGCTGACGTTCACCGCCAGAAAGCGAGTCCACCAGCTCATTGGCGAAACGGCCCATGTCGGTCTGGCTTAGAGCCTCTTCCAGCAACTGTTGGTCTTGCTCGCGCCAGCGCCCCAAGCTACCGCGCCACGGGTAGCGGCCCAGCTTGACCAGCTCGCTCACATTGAGCCCTGCCACCTGTGGCAAGTGCTGTGGCAAAAACGCTACCTGCTGCGCCAAGCTGCGGGCTTTAATCTTATCCACCGGCTTGCCGTTTAGGCTCACCTTCCCCTGCTCCGGAGCGAACTGACCGGTGAGCAGATTAACCAAGGTAGATTTCCCCGAGCCATTGTGGCCAAGGATCACGGTAAAGGCTGAGCTGTCGATGGCCAACTGCTCAACCTGCAAAATAGTGCGCCCTTCGCGGCGAACCTCAACATTATCTAGTTCAAACATCTGCTTCACTTTTAGGGCGACAAGGGCAGTCGCCGCAGTAGTCGCCTTCATCGAGGCGGTATTCCATACAACACGCCCGGCGCAGCGGGTCATCGCGGTATTCGCGCTGCTGACTTTGTAAACCGGCTCCTAAGAGCCAAGCATCAAGCTGCTCGGCGAGGGTGTCTTGGCCCAAGCGTAAATCAAGGTCGTCTTGATGTTCCCAAAGCAGCCGTAGCGAGTGTTCGATGCTATCGGCCAACAGCTTTTTACTCAGGCTGCGGCTTAGGCTAAATGAAGCCGCTGCCGCGTCGTATAAGCCACCAGATAGCTGCGCCAACTGCCTGCCGGCGACAACCGCTGAGCTGGCAAACACGCTGACATAAGCATCCTCTGGTAGCCAATATCCGGCCACCATCTGCTCGCTGCATTGCTGTTTAAACCCGGCTAAACGCGGCACATAGCCAAACAGGTAGTGACTGAGCACCAGCAAGGCTATCGGCTGCCAATTCATCAACGTCCAGCTGCGGGTTTGCCAGTAGATCTTGCCTGCCTCTGGGTGCCCGGTGGCTATTGATTGATAAAGCCAAGCAGCGCTTTGCACTTGTTGGCTACCGCCCAGATACGGCGGTGCTAACAGCCGCTCGCCCGCTGGTGCGCTATCTACGACTAAAGCCCGCAGAGCCGGGCTTATTTTTTGAGCAACCTCGATCAGTTGCAGTCGATACTGTTGGGCCTGCCGCATTGACAGGCCCTCGACACTTAGTGGAATGCTAGAAGCCAAGTTTCACCCGAGCCTCGATACGGCGCTCATCGCCAGCCCAGCAGTTCATCTGGTCGTAACAGCTGTAGTACTCTTTGTCGAACAGGTTGGTAACCGCAACACTCGCCACCGCATTTTCCAGCGAACTGGTGAAGCTGCCCATGTCGTAGCCCACCGACAGGTCAAACAAGGTGTAACCCGATACGGTCGAGGTGTTCTGCGAGTCGATTTGCGTCTCGCCCACATAGCGCGCACCGCCGCCCAAGGTCAGGCCATTCAGCGACCCTTGGTAGAAGTGATAGCTCGCCCACAGGTTGGCCGTTTGATCCGGTACCCATACCGGGGTCTTGCCTTGTAGGTCGGTATCTTTCTCGATGGTCATATCCAGCAAGGTGTAGTTGGCCATCAGGTTCAGGTTGTGATTCACCTGCCATGAGCCCTCCAACTCCAAGCCTTTAGATACCGTTTCGCCCACTTGGATTTGGTCGTACGGACTGCCGTTCGGATCGCGGGTTACTGCATTCTCTTTGGTGATATGGAACAGCGAGCCAGTGAAGTTGATGTCGCGATCGTAGGAGCTGTACTTCACACCACCTTCCCATTGCTTACCGGTAGACGGGTCAAAGGCATTGCCGTCGGTGTCAGTGCCAATCTCCGGCTCGAAGCTCTCGGCATAGCTGATGTACGGCGCCCAACCATTGTCGAACTCATACAGACCACCAAAGCGGAACGAGGTGTTGTACTGATTCTGCTTGGTTTTACCGTCCCAGATCTGCTCACGTTCTTGGTAGCTATATTCGTCGTAACGCAGGCCAGCGATCATCACCAAACGGTCTAGCCGCATCTGGTTTTGGAAGTACACACCGGTTTGCTCTACATCAATCAGGTAGTGGCCGTTCCAGTACTCAGGATTGCTCTTGAGGTAGTCGTAAAGGCTGTCGTGATCCAGCATATTGTTGTTGGGGTTGTAGATGTCGATGGCCGAGATCTGCGCATCCCAATACTGCACTTCGGATTCCAGCTTCTGCCAATCCATACCGAACAGTAGGTTATGCTCCAGCGCGCCAGTGGTGACATAGCCGGATAGCTGCAGGTCAACAGTCCAACCTTTGGAGGTCTCATCGGTGAGGTAGGCACGGCGGTTTAACGTGCGGCCATCAGATTCCAGCGTTGGACAGTAGGTACCCGTTGCTGCGTCATAACACAGGTTGTAGGTGTTCTTTTGTAGCGCTTCCGCATCCATGTAGCGGGCGTTGACCAACACGCTCCAATCGGTGTTGAAATCGTGGGTTAGCTTGGCGCCATACAATCCCACTTTGCGGTCATACTCGTTCCAATTCTGATCGCCGGTGAACAGGCTGCGGCTGAGATCGCCATTGGGGTTGCCTTGCACCGAACCAAAGCTTGGCATAGTAGTGTAGATACCCGCTGATGGGTCGTGTTGGTAATAGGCGTTTAGGTTCAGCAAGGTGGCATCGCTGATATGCCAATCCAGCGACGGCGCAATCAGGTAACGCTCTTCCTCAGAGGTATCGGCCATGCCATCTTGCTTGTTGGCCTTAGCGATCACGCGGTAGGCAAAATCACTGCTACCAATCTGCCCGGTACTGTCGAAGGTCGCTTCGGCTTTGTTGTGACTCCCCGAGGCCACGCCAATCTCGGTGTGGCGCTCCATCTGTGGCGACTTGGCAATCATGTTAACCATCCCGCCCGGTGGCATGTTGCCGTAAAGCACCGAGGTGGGGCCTTTAAATACCTCGATTTGCTCTACCGCAAAGGGGTCGATCTGCGGCTGCAGGTTCCAGCCATTAAACAGCAGCTGCAGACCGTCGTAGAAGTTCTGATAGTTATCAAAGCCTCGGATGTTAAACAAATCCAGACGAGTCACCGCCCCACCGCGCAGCTCAGTATTGACGCCGGGCACATAGCGCAGCGCTTCGGTCACAGAGCTTACGCCGCGCAGCTCCATGGTTTCACTATCAATCACCGAGATCCCCTGTGGGGTTTCTTCCGGTGCTAAGGCGGTTTTCGTGGCGGTGTTCCGGTAGCTTTTCGCTAGTACGGTAAGGTGTTCGTCGACGTGATCCGTGTCGTTTGCGATAACCGGGCCTGCCAATGCTGCTGCGACCACTGCACTAAGCAGCCGAGGCGCAAAGCCCATTTTGTCCAATGATTTTTCGAACATCAGGTGTCTCTTTGTAAATATCTTGTTAAGCCAATGCAATTGCGAATTATTTTCATTTGCATTGTAAGAGAAAGAGACAGAGGTGAAAACTAACAATTTGGTGCAAATTGCTTGCGGCGGTTCTAGGCTTCGCGAAAGGATATTTTGGGTTTAGCTAAAGGATTTTGTGGGGCTAGTGAGAATGCTCTGAACTTATTCGATAGTGCTTAGCGCCAACAAGTTGCCGACTGCCACGTTAAAAGACTACTAAGCCAGCTTAACGACGGGGACCCAATACTCCATTAGCGCATCGACGGCATCGGCTTGGTAGTTGGCGGGATAGATCTCTAGCTCAAAACCCTCTAAGCCTTGATAGCCCGAGTCGGGTAGCCACTGCTCCAAGAACCACCACAGGCTGCCGGCCAGCTCACTTACCGGCCCTATGTGGCTGATAACCGCATAGTGTTGCTCGGGAACACTGAGCGCTGTTAAGCCTTGAATGGCGGCATCAGCGGGCAGCTCGCTCACTTCAACACCGGCAAAGTAGCGATACTGCTGCTGAGTGAGGGAAGGGACATCGATCACCCCAATATGCCGTAGCTGGCGAGAGGTCGGGCAGCTTGTCAGCAAGGCCTCCCAAAGGCGTGGCACTTGCTGGGCAAACTCAGGCTGCTCGGCAAACAGCCCATCAATGACCCCATCGACCGCCACAAGTTGCAAACCATCGAGCCGCTCCAAACGAATGTTGACCAACTTGCTGCGATGCTGCTCGTTGGACTCCATGCGGCTTAAGGGCAGCACAATTCCTTGTCGTCGACGCTTGCGCCGATACACTCCCGGGGTACAAGCAAAGTGCTGGCGAAACGCGCGGTTAAAGCTTATCTCCGAGCCAAAGCCCAAGGCCTCGCTCACCTGAGCCACCGTTTGTGAGGTATCCAAAAGCAGCTCCGCTGCCCTACTCAGCTTTATCACCCGTACATACTGCGCCACCTTATAGCCCGTTTGCGCCTGAAACACCCGCTGCAGCTGCCAACGCGACCAACAGCTTTGCGCCGCGAGCTCATCCAAACTCAGCCCAAGGTGGAGGTTCGTATGGATATAGTTGAGTAGGTTTTCGATACGGGTGAAGCGCGTCACACTCAAGCAGTGGTTCCTTTCGCGGCTGGGTAACAGTAGTAAGCCCACCATATTGCAGCAATCACGCAGCGAAGTATAGAAAGTGGCCCTATGCGACTAACCTGCATCGCCTACATACTCCTGCAAAAACTCCACAAATAACTGCAAGCGCGTGGAGTGGCCAATCTTCGGTGGATAGAGCATCCACACCTGCCGTGGCTCAATTTGATAGTCGCTGAGTAGCCGTTGCAGGCGGCCTTCTTTTACATCGCCCCACAACAAGTGCTCGGGGATGCGGATTACCCCTTGCCCATTCAAAGCCGCGGCGCGCAAGATGTTGTTGTCGGCCACCGAGAGCCAGCCTTGGGCCTCGATAACCTCGGTTTGGCCGTAGCGTTGGAACTGCCAGTCGCGCCACTCTGGAAAGGCCAAGCACTCCAGCTCTGTTAGGTCACTCGGACGCTGCGGAACGGGGTTGGCTGACAGATACTCGGGGGATGCCACCACCCAGTGGCTATAGGGCATCAGCTTGCGGGCAATCATGTTCTGTGGCGGATGCTCGGTAACCCGAATCGCCAAGTCGAAATTGCGCTGGTTCAGATCTTCCAGTTGATGGCCCACCTCTATCTCGAACTTCACCTCCGGATAGCGCTGCTTAAACTGCTGACAGGCATTAACCAATATGGTTTGGGCAAACACCGTGGGCGCGGTGATACGCAACACCCCGGCGACGTCTTGGTCGCTGTGTTGCAGCTCGCGCTCCAGCTCTACCAAGCCGCTGTGCATGGCCTGCGCCTGTAGCAGTACCTTTTGCCCCTCGGTGGTTAGCCGCACCTTACGGGTGGTTCTAACCAACAGCTGGCTACTGAGGTCACGCTCCAGGCTGCGGATCTGCTGCGACAAATAGCTGCGCGAGATGCCGAGTTGCTCAGCGGCTTTGGAAAAACTCAGCTGCTGGGCGACTTCATAGAACAGCAGCATCCGTTCCAGTTTTTTGTGGTGTTTGCTCATCGATACCTTCCTGCTATACCCGCCTCAATTCTACACAATCAAAATTTTTTGTTTGTTATATCAAACAGTGTTTTCACTTTTAACGGCTTTTTCCCCCACCGCAGCGGCGTATACTTTGCTGTAAATTCTGATACTTAACAGGTGAAACATGGAATATCGTCGCTTAGGAAACAGTGGTCTTCAGGTCAGTGAAGTGGGCCTGGGTTCGTGGGTAACCTTTGGCAAGCAGGTCGACTTGGGCGCCGCCAAGCAAATCATGACCAAGGCCTACGATGCGGGCATCAACTTCTTCGATAATGCCGAGGGCTACGAAGCCGGTGAGAGCGAGCGCTTGATGGGTCAAGCCATCGATGAGCTAGGCTGGAGCCGTGACAGCTACGTGGTATCTAGCAAGGTGTTTTGGGGCGGCGAAAAACCCACCCAGCGCGGCCTTAGCCGCAAGCACGTCTTCGACGCCTGCCACGCCGCCCTTAAGCGCCTGCGCGTCGACTACCTCGACCTGTACTACTGCCATCGCCCAGATATCGACACCCCGATCTATGAGACCGTGCGCGCTATGCACGACTTGGTCAGCCAAGGCAAAGTGATGTACTGGGGCACCTCGGAGTGGAGCGCTCAGCAGATCACCGAAGCCTGGGCCGTGGCCAAGGCCGAAAACCTGCACGCGCCAGTGATGGAACAGCCGCAGTACAACATGCTAATCCGCGATAAAGTGGAGGCCGAATACCTACCGCTGTACTCGCTGACCGGCCTCGGCACCACCATCTTCTCGCCACTGGCCAGCGGCCTACTCACCGGTAAGTACCTGAAAGGCATTCCAGAGGACAGCCGACTGAGCCTGCCAGGCTACGAATGGCTGCGCGATATGCTGATGGGTGAGAACAACAAGCTTGAGCAGATTGCCCAACTTAACCAACTGGCCGCCAGCCTGGGCATGCCACTGCACCATTTGGCGCTTAACTGGTGTTTGCGTACACCGCATGTCAGCAGCGTGATCTTGGGTGTATCTAAGCTAGAGCAGCTAGACGACAACCTGCAGGCGCTGACCCTGAAAGGCCAGATCGGCAATGAGATTTGGCAGCAGGTGGATGAGATCTTGGGGAATAAACCAGCGGGGCCAGAGCGCTTCTAAACGCTAGCTTGTAAACGTGAGCGCTCACCCTTAAGTGCCCAATATCTGATGATATATTGGCGCTTTCGGTGAGCGTTTTTTGTTTGGCTTCACCTGTTGATGAGCACTAAGAAACAAGGATAAGCAGATGGTCGATTTTCGTAGCGGCAGTTGGATTAACCCACCCAAGCAGTTTGACGTGAGCGCCAATACCGTCTCGATAACCACCGAGCCGGGCACCGATTTTTGGCAACGCTCCTACTACGGCTTTCGCAACGACAATGCCCCAGCCCTGCAGATCCGCTCCAGCGATAACTTCACCTTTACCGCCAAAGTCAGCTTTGACTACCAAGCCCAGTTCGATCAGTGTGGGCTGATTATCTACCTCGATAACGAGAACTGGTTTAAAGCCTCCATCGAGTACGAGAACGCCCAGTTCTCCCGCCTTGGCAGCGTGGTCACAAACCTGGGCTACTCCGACTGGGCCACCGCCGATATTCCCCTACCCCAAGCGACTTGGTACCGGCTAAGCCGCCGCGGCCCCGACTTTCTGATTGAGTCGTCCTTCGATGGCATCGAGTTTAAACAAATGCGCATTTTCCACCTGCATAAACTCGGTGAAACCAGCCCTGAGATGGGTAAGTGCAACCCACCGTTGCCTGCAGAGAACGAGGTGAGCTTTGGCGTATATGCCTGCAGCCCCACCGATTCATCGTTTACTGCGACATTTACTGAGATGAGTTTGACCGATTGCCAGTGGTTGGCGCACCTGGTTTAGACTTTTGCCGGGAAAGCGCCCCCTTTCATCTGAGATCAAACCTTCTTTCGCATTCACAGTTTTCGACTGTCTAGGTAAGCCCTTGTTGGATATGGCCTGATCCAAATGATAATCTGTAATTAAACAGATTAATCAATAGGGAGCTGTTACTTTTATAGCTGCCCTTGATAAGGAAGTAGTGATGGCAAAAGAAAACAGCAATGTACAAACATGTGGCATTGTAATGCCCATTTCAGGTATAGATGGCTGCTCAGAGTCTCATTGGTCTGAAGTCTTAAGTATTCTTACGGATGCTATCGAAGATGCAGATTTCGAAGGAAACTTAGTTAGTAATGCAGACGATGTTGGCATTATCCACAAAAGAATTATCCAAAATCTCTATGACAATCCTATTGTTGTCTGTGACGTTAGTTGCAAAAACCCCAATGTCATGTTTGAACTTGGAATGAGACTGGCTTTTGATAAGCCGACAATAATCGTCAAAGATGACAAAACCTCATACTCCTTCGACACCTCCTCAATTGAGCACTTAGAGTACCCTCGCGACTTACGATTCAGCCAAATTGTAGAGTTTAAAGAAAAACTTTCAGAGAAAATACAAGCAACTTACAATAAATCGACATCTGACGACAACTACACAACCTTTCTAAAACATTTTGGTGAATTTAAAGTTGCTAAAATAGACAAAAAAGAAGTTTCTGCACAGGAATTTATACTAGAAGAAATTAAGAACTTAAGGCGTTCTTTATCTCGTATGGAGAGGGCTGGACTATCTCGAAAACTTGATAATTATGGTATAGATACTGATATAGACATCTGTTTAGGCCATGGCGAGCGTCACGATATTTCTGAGCATTTCAGAAGATTCATGGAGCATCCAGCTCTTAAGAATGTAGGTGTAAAGGAAGTGAGTCCTGACCATGTCCATATAATTGCTGACATCAAGGATGAGTACCCTAAAGAGCTAGTTAGAGAGGAACTTGAAAGCATGACTGGTTTAAAAAACCGAAAAGCCAAGTCTAATAAAACCAAGAGGGATAGCTATAATGGCCCATCATTTTGATAAGTATAATGAAATTTTATCGAGAGCTTTCGCTACGGTCTTTTTGTTTTTAGGTAAAGCAAATACATGAGCAGAAATCAAGCTTTAGAAAGAGTTGGAAGAGCTAGGGTTGCGTACGTGCTTCAAAAAAAAGGGTGGAGGGTTGGCGAAGCATTTGATGATGGTTACGACCTATTAGCACACCACCCAGAGAAAAATGTAACATGCTACATTGAACTTAAAACCATGGACTCATCTAACAGAGGTACAGATACAAACTTAACTGCTCCAGTGAGTCAAAAAGAAAGGCAAACCTGCACCCATATCATCATATATCTAGAACCAGAAGGGAGATACTTCATAGCAAGAAAGGATAACATTCTTACTTCGAAGGGAAACATCTTTGCAGCAACAAACAAGTCCGGTTCTTTGCGTAGCCCTCGAGAACATAGTAAGAGCTTTGCGAAGTATGAAAACAAATGGAATGAGCTTACTAAATAGCACCATTAAAGGTTTTTGGAATATAGTCAATTGATTTCAACAAACAATCCGGAGACAACAATGCTAGTGCTAAAAGTAGATCAGAGTAAAACAAGAATAAGTCGAGGTGTTTGCCGATGACGCGGCCCATGCTACTTACTTGGAGTCGCTGCACTTCAAAACCTTTATGGAGACCATCTCCCCGCTGGTTGAAGGAGAGATGGCGGTGGAGAAATACTCGCCGTGTTTTCCTGCGGACCTTGCTTAAGGGCCCTTAACACCCGCGCTAAATATTCTCCGTTAAAATGCAGCTTCGCTGTCAGAACTTGCACAGCATCACTGGCAAAGACGGTTAAACATGTCCTCAGAAACGCCCAGTATCTGTTGCTATAATGCGCAGCCGGAACACTGTGATATAGAACCCATGAGCACCACTAAAGAGCAAGATGAACAAATCGCAAACATGAGTTTCACCAAGATCTACCCCTTATATGTGGCGAAAGTATCCAAGAAAGGACGAACTGAACAAGAGCTTATTCAGGTGATTTCATGGCTCACCGGTTATGATAAAGGACAGATCCAAGGCTTCGTCCAAGACGATGTTACATTTCGCGATTTTTTCAAAGGCGCATCAATTCACCCAAACTCTTTTCTGATTACAGGAAAGGTTTGTGGGTTTAAAGTCGAAGACATCCAAACGCCACTGACACGACATGCAAGATATTTGGACAAGCTGGTCGATGAACTCGCAAAAGGCAAACAGATGGAGAAGATTCTTCGCACGCCCTAGCGAGCCCATGCCGCTGCGACCTTAAGTGCAGTGAATTGCCATAATGCTGAATTCAAAACTCCTTCCACTAAACCCGCAGCCCCACATTAGATAACTGCATCGGCACAAAGCCCGGCAGCGCTTCCACCCTAGCCAGCCATGCCTCAATCGCCGGATAGCCCTTTAAGCTCACTCCCCCTTCTGGGGCCAGCTTGGTGTAGCTGTACATCGCCAAGTCAGCGATGGTTGGGTGGCTGCCCACCAGCCAATCGCGTAGCAGTAAGTAGCCCTCTAGCTGGGCAAACAGCTTGGCTGCTTCCTGCAACAAGCTCGGTCTGTCTATGGGGCGGTTAAACAGGTTGGCGGCTCGCAGCTTGGAGGCCGTGCCCGCCAAGCGATTGGCAGCCAGCGAAAGGAAGGTTTCGACCTGAGCGCGTAGCTCGGGGGCCTCGGGCAGCCATTGCTGCGACTTATCGTACTTACTCGCCAAGTACACCAAGATGGCGTTGGAATCAGCGATCACCACATCGCCATCTTGCAGCACCGGGATCTGGCCAAAGGGGTTTAGGGCTAAGAACTCGGGCTGGTGTTGTTCGCCTTTGAGCAAATCCACCGTGACCAACTCAAACTCCAGTTCAAGCAGGCTAAGCAACATATGGGGGCGATGGGCGTGGCCCGAGATGGGGTGCCAGTAGAGTGTAATCATGGTGTGCTCCGTGTCGATGTGATGGCTGTGTTTATTAAAGAGCGACTTGCGCCCCAGAAAAACCCCGTTAGCATGGAATGATAATTTCCAATTTGTTGACAAAGCATGGACACTATCGACGGAATGAGAACAGTGGTGGCAGTCGTGGAAACCGGCTCATTTACTGCAGCCGCTGAGCGGCAAGGGATATCAAAGTCGCTCGCCTCCAAGTACATCAATCAGGTTGAGGCGCAGTTAGGGCTCAGCCTGTTTCATCGCACCACCCGCAAGCTCTCAGTCAATCAGGCCGGGCAGCAATACTACCGCCAAGCCCTCGAAGTGCTGGCTCAGTTCGACAAGCTATATAACCAGCTACACTCCAGCCGCCAACACGCCTCTGGGCCGCTTAAAGTAACCGCCTCACAGAGCTTTGCCGAGGAGCTGCTCAGCCCGCTGATCCCTGAGTTCTTAGCGCGCTATCCTGACATTGAAATCGATATGGTGGTGACCAACCAAAAGCTCGATTTGGTGGAGCAAGGCATCGATATCGCCTTTCGCGCCAGCGAACTAAACGACTCCAGCCTTAACTACCGGCCGATTATGCCGCTGCAAAGCTCGCTCTACGCCTCGCCAGCATTGGCCAAGCAAGTGAAAACCGCAAGCAGCATCGAGCAGTTGCCTTGCTTGGTGGACACCAACCTGCACCCCACCTGTCGTTGGCCGCTAAGCGCCGATGCCACAGAGCATCAAGGCAGTGCCACCATCGCCATCCAGCCGGTGTTTAAGAGCAATAGCCCACGGCTGATACGCCAATTAACCTTGGCAGGCCTTGGGGTGAGTTATCAGCCGGATATGATCGTCGCAAACTACGTGGCCAGCGTTCAGCTAGTCAAAATAGAAACCGATGTGGCACCTCTGCAAGTGCCGTTAAATGCCCTGTTTCGTGGTGGCTCCTATCAACCGGAGCGGGTAAAGGTCTTTTTGGATTTTGTAACAGCGAAACTTTGCGTCAAAGGCTAAGTGGCCAGACCTAATTGCTTGCGTTTTCATTAAATACTAAAATCCCGCCGTCAAAAACAGGGAAAGTAACAACGTGGCAAATACCAAGCTAAACAACGAAAAAAAACCGTTCTTCGTTCTCGCTAAAGGCGAAATTATCGTAGCGGTAAACCTGCTCGACAGCACTGCAGGTGATGAGATTAGGCAACTTCAACAAGAAGGCTTTGCGATTGTCACTGAGAACTGCCAGGCCGAAACCAGCGAGTTGGCAATCGATAAGTACTCCAAAGGGTTTGTCTGGTGGAATGTGTGGGGCTCTCTGAACGCGATTGTGGCGTTTGTTGTAGCGGTAAACTCCGCAATCGAGGGGGACTATCTGCTATCCATTGCTCTTGTATTGATTTTTGTTGGCGCCCTAATGGTCCTTAAAAAGAACAAGTATGCCTTTCTGGTTATGACGGTGCTGTCCTTGAATCCAGTGATTTGGATCATCAACGGTATCTATCTCAATGAGCGCTGGGATTACCCCAGCTTGAACAGATAATCGGCCGCAGTTTGCCCATTGGGGGGTAGATAGCCCCCCATTAGCGCCTGTTCAAACCCCTTGAGCGCCCCCTCTTCATTAACTATCCACCAACAAACTTCTCTGAACTGTCACAATGATATGTTATATCATTCTGCGAAATTAATTGTTTATTCGGAGAATCAATGTCTGAGCCAGTCGTAGTAGCAGAATCTCTTAACGTGAGATTTGCTGACCAGTGCGTGCTTGACGATGTCAGCTTTACTGTAAACCGTGGCGAAGTGTTCGCCCTGCTTGGGGGCAACGGTGCCGGTAAATCTACCACCCTGAAGACCTTCCTTGGCACAGTTGCACCTACTTCGGGTAGTGCGTCGGTGTTGGGCCACTCGGTCACCAGCGATAGCGACTTTATTCGCAGCAAGGTGGCCTACCTGCCTGAGTCGGTGATGCTGTATGGCCACCTGACCGGCATGGAAAACATCGAGTACTTTTTATCGCTGGCCGATGTAAAGCGCAGCGCCAGCGATATCGAAGCGGCACTTAAGCGAGTTGCCCTGCAAGCCGACGCCTGGCACAAAAAACTGGCTGATTACTCCAAAGGCATGCGCCAGAAGACCGCGATTGCGCTGGCCTTGTTGCGCAGTGCGCCGGTGCTGTTCTTGGATGAGCCGACCTCGGGCCTTGATCCGAGCGCCATTGACGAGTTCAACCAGCTGGTAACCGCGCTGTCTGAAGCCGGTTCAACCGTGTTTATGGTGACCCACGATGTGTATGGCGCCTGTCAGGTAGCCCACCGCATTGGCCTGCTGGACCAAGGCAAAATCGTTGGCGTGTTCGAGCGTAGCGGCAGCGAGCTTATCGATACCGAACAAGTACACACTGCCTTTGCCAAGAGAAACGCCTAATGAGCATCATCAAATCCGTTATGTTCGATGAGTGGCGTTATTGGCGACGAACCAAGGTCGCCACCACCGTCATCCTTATCGGTATCGCATTGGCGCTGGCCTCGGTCATCGTCAACTCAATTGAAGTGCGCCAAGCCTCGGCAGAGCGCACCGAGCTGCAGCGTATCTCCGAGCAAACCTTTTTCGATCAGCCCGATCGCCACCCGCACCGTATGGTGCACTACGGTCACTATGTATTCCGCACGCCTTCTCCGCTGAGCATTATTGAGCCGGGGGTGGATGCCTTCACCGGTACCGCCATGTTCTTGGAAGGCCACCAGCAGAACACCGCGATGTTCTCTGAGCAGCGTCAATCCAGCGGCTTGACCCGTTTTAGCAGCCTGTCGCCGGCCTTTATGCTTCAAGTGCTGGTGCCGCTAATGCTGATTTTGGTGGGCTACTCCTGTGTCACCCGCGAGCGCGAAGCCGGCACCCTGCATGTGATGATCACCCAAGGCGTGAAGGTGCGCGATATTCTGGCGGGCAAGTTTTTCTCCTTGGCCGGTAGCGGCATGCTGATGCTAGCGCCGTTGGCAATTGCCAGCTTGTGGGCCGGCGCGCATGGCGAGTCCTTGGCGATTACTGCCAGCTTTGTGCTCGGCTATGTGGTGTACATCTTGGTTTGGAGCGCCATTGTGTTGTGGGGCTCGACCATCAGCTCGCGCAGCAACGCCAGCTTTGCCATTTTGATCGCCCTCTGGGTGGTGCTGTGTATTCTGGTGCCACGTATTGCCAGCACCACCGCAGCCACGCTAGAACCTTCTCCGGGTAAGCTGGAAAGCGATTTTTCGGTAGTCGAAGAGCTACGTGCACTGGGCGATGGCCACAATGCCTCCGACCCTGCCTACGAAAAGCTCAAGCAAGACTTGCTCAACCAATACGGCGTCGATGATGTTGCCGATTTGCCAATGAACTTTCGCGGCGTGGTACTCACTTACTCGGAGAAAAAGCTCACTGACGTACTGAACAAGTACGCCGAAGCGCGCATGGACGAAGAGCTGTCGCAGGCCGAGATCGCCCGCCAGTTCGGTTGGCTGTCGCCGATGGTGTCGATGCGTACCTTCTCAATGATGATCGCTGGGACGAACCTTGAGAACCACCATCGCTTCCTGCGCGAAGCCGAAGAGCTGCGTTTCGACTTTGTTCAGGCGCTTAACCATGCCCATGAGCATGACCTCGACTACCACACCGATATCAACCGCTACGTGAATGACGATACCGCTAAAGCCGCGCGTGTCGATGCCAGCCACTGGCAGGTGTTATCAAGCTTCGATTTCGCCCCAGAGTCTGCGCAGTTCCGCCTGTCGCACAGTCTGCGCTATGTGCTGCAACTGCTGCTGTGGGCCGCATTGATGTTGGCGCTGATTAAACGGGCAAGCCGAGGAGTGATGTAACATGCTATTTGCCGATTTTTACCGGGAGATGCGCTTTCTCTCGAAGCAGCGCTACATCGTGCTGTTCCTCTCTGCGGTGTTCGCCTTGTCTGCCTTTGCGGTATGGAGTGGCCTGCACGAGACCAAACTGCAACAAGCCACTATTGAGCGCTTGCTGGAAAAAGACACGGTCGATCGCGAAAACGTGCTGGCCGGTCACGGCGATTACGGCAGCGCGGCCTATTACAGCTTCCACGTGACCTACTCCGAGCCCTCGTCACTGGCTTTTGCGGCGATGGGGCAGCGCGACACCTTCCCCTGGAAGCACCGTATTCGCATGCTGGCGCTGGAAGGTCAGATCTACGAGACCGATGCAGAAAACCCTGAGCTGTCGCTGTTCGGCCGCTTCGACTTTGCCTTTATCGTGAGCGTGCTGCTGCCGATCTTCGTGATTTTGCTGCTACACGACCTGCGCTCTGGCGAGAAAGAAGCCGGTCGCTACGACCTGCTGGTTGCCACCGCCAAGAAGCAACACAAACTTTGGTTGAGCCGCGCACTGGTGATCACCACCGGCCTTGCGCTGGCCATGCTGGTGCCGCTATTGGTGGGCGCCGCAATCATGCAAGCGCCGCTGGCGAAAACCGCAGCAATGGTGCTTATCACCCTCGCCCACCTGCTGTTTTGGGTGGTAGTGACCGTGATTGCCGGACGCATGATGCTGGCGCGCGGGCAAAACTCGCCACGCATCGCCTCGGCGCTGCTGGGTGTTTGGCTGCTGGCCACGGTGATTGTGCCGGTGGTAAGCGACACCTTGATCAACCAATCGATTACCGGCCCGAATGGCGGCGAGGTGGTGCTCACTCAACGTGAAGCGGTGAACGGCGCATGGGATCAACCTTACGAAGTGACCTGGGATGAGTTTTTAAAGACTCACCCGGAGTGGGCCGACTACACCGACATGGCGTCATCGTTTGATTGGAAGTGGTACTACGGCTTCCAGCAGGCGGGTGACCAACACGCTGCTGAGCTATCGAAAGCCTACCGCGATACCATCGTTCGCAAAGACGTGGCGGCGGGTAAAGCATCACTGATGTCACCAGCGATGCTCACCCAACGCCTGATGTTGTCGCTGGCGAGCACCGATATCAGCGCCTCATTGGCCTACGAGCAAGATGTGCGTGACTTTCATGCCTCGCTGCGTCAGTTCTACTACCCGCTGCTGTTCAAAGGCGGTGAGTTTGAGCTGGAACAGTTGGCGGATATGCCTTTGTATCGGCAGCGCTTGAGCAACTAAGCCCTTAGCCTCCCGTAGATACAGCAACGCCCCTCGGCACGGTGCCAAGGGGGCGTTTTTTGTTACTAAGTGCTGATGCTAGAAGGCGTAGCTGGCACTCAGGCGAATATCACGGCCCGGCTCCAAGGTGCCCCGCGCGAGCTCGGTAATATCGCCATAGCTGGCATGGTCGCGGTAGGCCTTGTCGAACAGGTTGTTCACCGATAGCGTCATCGCCAAACCCGGTGCTTGTTGTGGCAGCCAGCGCGCATAGATATCGTGCAGCGCGTAGCCCGGTTTCTCGGTAGAGCCTTCAGCCACCTTGGTCAGACGCTCGACATAGGTACCGATGTAGCCCACTTCAATGTCGCGATGCAGCTGGTAATTCAGCTCAGCAATCCAGGTGTTGCCCACCGAGGTGCCCACGCCACCGCCGTTGATCTCGCCACTTAGCGGTTCACCGTTTAGCTCGGGCCGTGAGTAGCTATAGCCCAGCGAGGCGCGCCACGCATAGCCCTGATAACCCGCTTTTAGGCTAAAACCTTGATTATCCAAGTCGCCGGCATTGTCGACTTCGCGGGTCTCCCACAGGTACATGGCCACATCTTTAATCTCAGATTTAAAGGCGGATGCGCTTAGCCAGTAGCTATCGTTTGACCAATCGATGCCAATCTCGACATTATCAGCACGCTCTTCTTTGCGACCTTCGGCGCTTGGGGCATAGCCAAGGCGGAACAGCTCGCCTATTTCGGCGCCGCGAATGGCGCGCGCCCAGCCTGCATAGGCCGTTAGGTTGTCGTTAAAGTAGTGGTGAACACTGATGTTCGGGCTGAAGCCATCGTGATCAAACTCGTTATCATTGAACTCTTCTAAGTGGTAGTCATCGTAGCGCAGGCCTGCACTTAGCAGCCATGCCTGATGGACCCGCCAATCCGCTTGGATGTAGGCACTGTAAACATGGCCTTTCTCTTGATTGTACTCGCTGTAATCCGGGCTCTCGCCTTCGGCCTTGTCGCGACGAAACTCAAAGCCATAGACCCATTCCACATTGCCAACACGACTGGTGTTGCGCAGATCCCCGCCAACGCTGTCGAACTCGGTGGTGTAATCGCCGTAAGGACCGGGGGTGTGATCGAGGGTTGCCTTGTTGTTGTAAACGGTAGCATCGAAGTCCAACCAAGGATTGCTAGCAGGGGCTAAGCGATATCTGGCGATGAAGGTAGTGCGAGTCATCTCCTGAGGAACCGGTATGTTACGGATATCATTGGGTTGCCACTCGGGGCGATGTAAGCGCACGCCCTCGTCTTTTAGCGACTCATAGCTTAGCGATAGCTGCTGGTCATCGCTAAGATCGGCCACTAACTTAACCAACCCTATCAGGCTCTCGCTCTCGGTGTGCGCTTGGGTTTCGCCATTGCCATCCTGATAGTCATCAAAGTCGCTATACACAATGGACGCTAGCGCGCTCAACTGATCATTGAGTAGGCCATAGCTGGTCACGCTGCCTTTCACAGCGTCGGCATTGCTGAAGTAACCGGCCTTTACCAACGAACCAAAGCGCTGGCCAGACTCGAGCAAGTCTTCAGGGTTCTTGGTCTCAAACTGGATCGCACCACCAATTGCGCCCGGGCCATTGGTGGCTCTACCGGCCCCCGCCGCTACCGTGACTTGCTTGAGCAGCTCGGGCTCAATCGCAATACGTCCTTGGTGATGGTAGAAGTTACCCGCCTGGCTAGCACCGTCTACCGTGATATTGAGTTTGGTGTCTTCCATACCGCGTACGTAGATCTTCTGCGCCGCACCGACACCGCCTCCAATGCGCACCTCGGGCTCGCTACGAAACACATCTCGCAGCTCATTAGCGTTGAGCTTTTGTAAGGCATCGCTGTCGATGATGACCTCGGTGCCAGGAATGCTTTGTCCGGTGACGACCATGGTCTCTTGGGCCTGCTCAGCCCAAGCATTGCCGGTTAACACGGCAGCCACTGAGGCCGCCACCACACTGTAACGATTGGTAATACTACTTCTCATAGCTCCCTCTAGATTAAACGATAATCATTATCATTCGCACAATGTCATCTATCACAGGGGCTGAGTAAAGTGTTTTTACAACTGTTACATATTCGCGGTCGACTCAACTACATGCTTTCTCAACAAGCCACAGTTGACCTTTTTTAGTTTCATAGCCGCACCCATCCTTAGGCTCAATCTTCCTAGATGCCATTGCGCTGAGAAGCCCACTTAGCATGCACTTGAGACTAAACACACGCCTTGATAATGCTGTGATTAAGTCAATCGCCGCGAGCTAGATTCATACCCTTCACTTTACTGGGAGCAAGCCTTGATTGGTGGGATTTCACAATCCTTCGGTGAAATATCGTAAACCTGTTAATGATGGCAAAACAGTACGATGAAGTCCCCCATCAGTAAGGTAGATTGACCATGATAAAATCAATGTTTGTACTTACGCTCGCTCTGGTTGGCTTTGTATTTCACGCCAACGCCGACCAACGCCCCAGCTTCGATATCGCCAGCGACTTGCTGGTATTTCAATACGACAGCAAGACCGATGCCGACGATATTCACTCCATTGCGGCCACCGGCAGTGTGTTGAAGCGGATCGGCTATGAGGACTTCAACTACATCGCCGTCGCTGGTGCCTACGGCAGACAGCCAGGCTTGTATATTCCCAGCCCTGAGCTGTTCGATATGGTGTTCCCCAACAACTGGGTAGACGCCCACAACCAGCGAATTAATGCCATCAACGCGGTTTACAGCAAGGCCAAGCAAACCCTCAACGCACAGGGCCAAGTGTGGGTGATGGAGGCAGGTCAGTCGGATGTATCGGCGCAGTGGCTGTCATTGCTGCAAGACGACTTTACCCCCGCCCAGCTTAAGCAGCAGGTGCATATCGTGCAGCACAGCGACTGGAACGAAAAGATGACCACACCGATGGCGCTGGAGTTTGTCAAACGCTACGCCAATTACCACCGCATTGAAGATGGCAACTACACCAATAACAGCACCGCCGGGTTTTATGAGGTCAATCAGCAGTTTTTCGATGAGATCCAGGCCGACCCTACGCACGGTGAGTCGTGGACCTTGGCCTTACAAATCGCCAGTCATTACAACGGGCTGCAAGGGCGCTACCGCAACCCGATTATCGCTAAGCCAGCCGGTATCGACTTTTCCGATGTGGCAGAGCTTATCTGGATTCTCGAGCTCGATGAGATCAAAGACGTGGATGATTTTGCCATCTGGCTAGGCCTTCGCGGCCAATAGCACGCTAGAAAACTCAAACTCACGGTGAGTGCCATAGCTCGTCTCAATAGCTAGACTCAAGCGACAGGCCTCACCACATCACTAGGTTAAACAGTACCCCACGCCGTGCACCGTGCGGATCCGTTCCGCAGACCAACCCGCCTCGCCCAGCTTCTTACGCACCCGGCTAATATGCATATCCAGGCTACGGTCGTGCGCTGTTTGTGGCTTGTTTAGTCCGTGCTGGTATAGAAAGGCTTTGTCTAAAGACTTGCTACGATAGGTGGCCAGCAGCCACAGCAAGCTAAACTGCACCGGAGTAAGTGATAGCGACTGCCCCGCAACACTGACCGCACAGCTCTGACGATTAAGGTACAGCTCATCGAGTAGTAATTCGTTTTTAGACAGCGCCATCGCGGTGCGTCGCTGACGACGCAGGCAAGCGATAATGCGCGACGGTAGCTCTTGCAGGTGCTTGGGACCAACTACGATATCGTCGCCGCCCATCTCAAAGCAGCGATTGCACTGCTCTAGTTGATAGTTGTAGGTCACCGCCAACAGCGGAATGGTGGAGTCTCGACGCACCGCCAGCAAGCACTGCTCCTCCGCCTCAAGAAATTCACGATTTGCCACCAACAGCACATCGGCCTGCTCGCTAAGCTCGACCAAATTGCATGAGGGGGAAAATGCGAGTTCGGAGTAGCCAAAGCCGGGTCGGGCCAGTACCTGTTCGATATGTTCTGTGGCGTAATCTGAGGTGCTCAGCAGCACAACCTGAATGGGATTGGGCAGTGAATCCTGTTGCCCCATGAAGCCTCCTTGCCTGTCAGCGGGCCATCAAGCTTATAACAAAGCTGACAGCACCGCCAAGCAAGCTAGCAGCACGGCAAAGGTCTAGCGCATCTCAAACAACTCCTGATGAAAATGCTGCGGCTTTAGCCCTCTATCGACCAGGCTCAACTTAAGCTGCTTGGCAAAGCCAACCGGGCCGCAGTAATACACAGCGCTATCATCAACGCCGCCGCACTCGCGGGCCAACTGCTCGGCGCTCATTCGCGGCTGTGTGGTGGTATCCACCAGCTTAAGTGCAACGCCTGCGGCATGGGCGCGTTTTTGCAGCTCCGAGAGCAGACTGGGATCGGGTTGTTTGGCGCTGAATATCAGGGTGATCGGCTGCGAACACGGCTTTGCCGCCAGCCACTCCAGCCGAGCCATAAACGGGGCGATACCGATACCGGCGGCGATCCAGATCTGCTTACTCTTCGCGTCGAAGGTGAAATCGCCATAGGGACCTTCTACTTCCACCAGCTCGCCTTCTCGCAGCTTGGTATGTAGCCCCTCGGTGAAATCGCCCAGTGCCTTAACCATAAAGCGCAGTTGCTTGCCCTTGCCGCCAGCGATGGTGAAGGGATGTGGCTCTTCATCACCGTAGCGGAGATAGGCGAACTGCCCGGGTTTGAAGCCCGGCCATGATGGCGGCATGTCTATCACCATCTCAGTAGTTGCCATGCCCGGGAAGTAGCGCACCTTGGCGATAATACCGCGATGAACCTTGCTGACCCCAACCCGCCCAAACAGGCTATAAAACGCCGCAGCCAGCCCCAGCACAATAAACCCGCTGGTGATAATGCTGATGGGCAGCCCCCAATAGGCGGGCTTGATCAGCACCAAGGAATGCACGCCCAGCACGATATAACACAGCGCCATTAAACGATGGCTGATACGAAACGGCTTATAGCGCACGATGGCCACCAAGGAGACCACCAGCAATAGCACCATCAGGTAGAAGCCCCACTCCCCGATAAACTCCGCCTCGCCCTTGTAGCTGCGCAGCCAAGCAACGATTCCATCGAGGTTGGCACCGCCGCTGCCGGCGCGCACCGGTCTATCGATAATCCCTGCCTGCACCAGCTTTTTCGGTACGATCGCCAGTAGCCAATGCAGCGCACCGCTTACCACCGCAACAATGCCCAACCACTTATGAATGCGGTAGGACTTATCCAGACCATGGGTGAAGCGCTCAATCACCCGCAAGCGCAGTGCCAGCAACATACACAGGCTCATCAACACAATCGAGATGATGCCGCTGTATTGAATCAGCTGGCTGCGCAGGGCGAAGCCCCGAGTGGTGAGTAAATTGGGCTCTGCGGCTAACCAAGCCAGGCTAGTCAACAGGATAATGGCGGTAATGCCGTACTTTGCGTTTCGCATGGGGGGTAACTCCTGATTCCTCACCACCATGATGCATTTTTGAATGCAAAGTAACTTATCAACAATGCAAAGTTGCGTAAATTTCAAGCACCCGCAAACTCGTGATTACGCAGCCCACACCCGTTCAAAGGAAAATGATAATTAATCTTACCTTTCAATTAGATAGGCATTACCTGTTGAGACAATCAATCAGCTCGGTATACTCACCGCTTGCTTGCAGGGGGTACCGTGACGACATTAAAAATCATTCGCAAAACAACATTGGTTGGCTCACTGGCCAACATCATGCTGGCCATTATGAAGATTGGCGCTGGCGTGGTATCGGGCAGTCAGGCACTGGTCGCCGATGGTGTGCACAGCTTTTCTGATCTACTCACCGATTTGGCGGTGCTGGTTGGCGCGCAGTTCTGGACCCGCCCTGCCGATGATGACCACCCCTATGGCCATCAGCGCTATGAAACCTTAACCAATGTCGTGATTGGCGCGGTGCTGATTGTGGTGGCGCTAGGCATCGTCGGCGACTCCATCGCCCGCATCGGTCAGGGCCAAGGCTCCTCCCCTTCTCACTTGGCTTTGCTGGCTGCGGTGCTGTCGATTGTCACCAAGGAAGTGCTGTATCGCTGGACCATGAAACACGCCAAGCAGATCCGCTCCTCGGCGCTCAGTGCCAACGCCTGGCACCATCGCTCGGATGCGTTTAGTTCCTTACCGGTACTGGTGTCGGTGCTGGCCGCCAATTTTGTCTCCAACGAGCTCTATCTGGACCAGATCGCAGCGATTGTGGTGGCGGTGATGATTATTAAAAGTGCGGTGGAGATCGTCTGGCCATCGCTTACCGAAATCCTTGAGCAAAGCGCCGGCGAGCATGTGATTGAACATATCCATGAACTGGCGGCTAAGCACGATGATATTCGCGAGATCCACGCCCTACGTACCCGCCGCATTGGTGGCCAGATCTTCGTCGACTTCCATCTCTTGGTGGATGCACATTTGTCCATTCAAGCCGCTCACGATATCTCTGAGGGCTTTAACAAAGAGGTGCTACGCGAGGTTGAAGAGGTGAGCGATGTGATGATTCATATCGAGCCATTTAACGAGTGTGAAAGCCTGACAGAATGGGCCAAGTGAGCGGATTAAACGCTCAGACGAAACAAGCAAACTAAGGACAAAACATGGCAGCCCTTCGCGAAATGGAGATTGCGGACTACCCGGAGGTTATCCAGCTATGGTCGACCACCGAAGCTATGCAACTGCGCGATGCCGACTCTTACGAGAGCATTGCCCGCTACCTCAAGCGCAACCCCGGTCTAAGCTTTGTTGCGCTTGATGGCGCGGCCATTATTGGCGCAATCTTGGTAGGCACCGATGGCCGACGCGGCTACCTGCAACACTTGGCGGTAGACAGCCGCTGCCGCAACCAAGGGATAGGCAAACAACTGATTGCTGCCGCCATCGCTGCCCTTGCCGCAGAGGGCGTGGCCAAAACCCACTTGTTTGTGGCCAACGAGAACAAGAATGCCCAGCGCCTCTACCAAAAGCTAGGCTGGTTTGCCCGCGATGAGGTGCGTATGTTCTCGTTTAACTCATCGCTGAATGGCAATGTGTAAGCACTAAGGTAGGCCAAGCCTAGCGGCAATGAGGCATAGCCCACGATAAGGAAAGCCAGATGCAAATATCTGCAGCTCAACAACAGGATCTCCCGGAGTTGGCTCAGCTCTACCAACAGCTACTGCCCAATACTGTTAACCTCGACAATATGAAGCAGGTGCTGGCCCGACAAAATGATAATCCCAGCCACTATATCGCTGTCGCTAAAGTCGATGGCAAGGTCGTCGGTTCAGTGCTTTCGATAACTTGTGAGATGCTGTTCGGCGCTTGCCAATCGTTTATGGTGGTCGAAGACGTGGTGGTGGACCACGCCTACCAACGCCGAGGCATTGGCGCTGCGCTGATGGCCGAAGTTGAGCGGCGAGCCAAGCAAAACAACTGCTCGTACATCATGCTGATCACCGACAGCGATCGCAGTGACTCCCAGCGCTTTTATCTGGCGCAGGGCTATAAGAGTGACCCCTACTGCGCATTTAAAAAGCACCTGTAACCTATCGATGGTAGGAGCCAATATGCCCATGGATATCTCACTAAGAAAGGCCACCGAAGCGGATATCGATTTCCTGATTGCGCTACGCAAGCAAACCATGCACCGCTACCTTGTCGATGTGGGAATGCCGACCACTGAAGCTGGCTACCGCGAGCGGGTGCTGGTTGACTTTGAGCATGCTGAAATCGTGGAGCACCAAGGCGAGCCTATGGGTTTGTTTAAGACTCTGTACCAGCAAGAGCAGCACCGTTGGTATGTAGTGCAGATTCAGGTAGCGGCGGAATACCAAGGCTATGGTATCGGCTCTCAGCTACTTAAGATGTTGTTTGCAAAGGCCGCACAGCAAAACGCCAAGGTGGCACTGGGGGTGATAAAAACCAACCCCGCGCAGCAGCTTTACTATCGGCTGGGCTTTCGTAAAGTGGGTGAGACTGACACCGAGTATTTGCTTGAGTACTCGCCAACAAAAGACTGACCCTACAGCGATGGCCAAGGGCACAGCATTTTTTCCGCGCGAACGTCGTGCTCTCTTAAAGAAATACAGGAATTACCATGAACGATTTTTTGTTGTCTCAAGTGCTGGTTGCGATCGCGATTGGCTTTGATCTTTTGTCATTTCAGTTCAAAGAGAGACAAAAAATTGTGGCCTGCTTGTTTTGTGCTGGCGTGTTGATTTCGACTCACTTTGCACTATTGGAGCAATGGACGGCGGCATCACTGATGGGGATCGCTACGCTACGTTATCTGCTCAGTATCTTTTCTACGTCTTCAATCTTTATGTATCTGTTTTGCCTCTCATCGGTGGTAGCGACAGCCCTTACCTTCACCGGCGTGACCAGCATCATCAGTTGCTTAGGATCGACCTTTCAAACAATTGCAGCGTTTCAGCAAAACGACCGAAAACTCAGGCAATTGATGATTGTTGGGACCTCATTTTGGTTGCTCCACAACTACCTGATTGGCTCTCCCACCGCGGTACTCATGGAGGTACTGTTTATCTCCAGTAATCTGATTGGCTACTATCGCTATTACTACAAGAAGGCTTGTTCGGTATAGGTTGGAGTTCAAGACTAAGCCACTCATAACCACAAACTCTAACAAGGACTTAAGACTATAAAACGCTTGATCTACGATGTATTTTGCAGCGAGCACGCCAAAGGCAACCCTTGCGGCGTGGTTATGCTCGAGCGCTGGCTGGATGATTCGACGCTATTAGCTCTCGCCCGTGATATGGCCCAGCCAGTTACCTCCTTTATCTGCCAGTCGGCCGCAGGATTTGTCATACGCTGGTTCTCGTTGGAGAGTGAGATAAACCTCTGTGGCCACGGCAGTTTAGGGGCCGGAGCTGCGCTTATTGGCCAGCATGATCTGGATAGCGTTACCCTGAGCAGCCGCTATGGCGAGGTAACCATCACCGAGCAACAGGGCATGTACAGCCTGTCTCTGCCCGCTTGGAGCGGCGTTTCTAGCACGCTTCCTCCACAACTAGCCGCGCTTAAGGCGTCAACACTAGAGGTATTCCGCACGCGCGATCTGGTGGTGGTGGTTGATTCGGTAGCGGCGCTGGAGGGCTTCGCCCCGGCGCTGGAGCAGCTAATGACCTTGCAAGACAGCCACTCCCTGATTGTCACCGCTCAATCCGACAGCGAGGGCTACGCACTGCGCTATTTTGCGCCTAAGATCGGCATCTTTGAGGACCTTGCCACAGGCTCGGCCCACTGCTCACTCGCTCCCTATTGGATGAGCAAACTCAACAGCGACCAGCTAATTGCCCATCAGCACTCACCTGCTGGCGGCTACTTTGAGCTAAGCAAAGGCCTTGGAGATACGGTTGTGGTGGCCGCTCAGGTGAGGCGAGTGTAAGGGCAATCGAAGCGCGAAAGCCTTGCAGTGGCCTAGTGATAAAAGCGAAAAGGCTGCTCTTCAAACGGTGGCAAGCTATGGATAAAGTGCTTATCGGGGAATGTTTGGCAGGCGATATCGGCAAGTAGCTGGTCGTTTTTGACCACATAGATCCCGGCTCGCTCGATCTTCGCCCTGCTGCCATCGTCCAGCCAATCGCCGTTGCTGATGCTCGAATACACAATGTACTTGTAGGCGCCATTTTCAAAGGTCAAGTTGCCCTCACCGCCACCACTATAGGCGGTGCGGCTGAAATGAACATCGGCTTGCAGCTCCAGCTCAAGGTGCTGTTTGCTGCCGAAGCGGTAGACCAGGCGTTCATCGCCTTTACGGCATACAGCAACATGCTTGGTAGAAAAGCCGCAAGCAAAGGAGGGGGTCTCATCCGGCAGGCACAATACGTCGGCGTAGGCAGATATACTCAGCAGAACTGCTACGACCGATAGCCAAATCTTGCTCACTCCGTTTTCTCCTCGTTAAGTTTTGCGTCTTATTTTGGTAGGCTGATGCAGACTACCCAATCAATAAGCGCTAATGAATCCAAACACACTCTACCCCTTAAAAGACTTTCGCAACACCGTATTGCTAAAGCCGCTCATCGATGCCAGCGCGGTCACCAACGTGCATGCTGGCGAGTACAGCTACTACAGCGACTTTGAAGACCCAACGGGTTTTCTAGAGAACAACGTGTTGTACAACTACGGCTTTTCCAACACCTCGCTGCGTATTGGTAAGTTCTGTGCCTTCGCCCATGGGGTGCGTTTTATCATGGCCGATGCCAATCATGCCACCAAAGGCGTAAGCAGCTATCCCTTTGCCATCTTTGGTGGCGAGTGGGCTGAGGCCATGCCATTGGCCGACTACCCCTTTAAGCAATACCGCGATATCGAGATTGGTCACGATGTGTGGCTGGGGCTCGAGGTTACCGTGATGCCTGGGGTGCGCATTGGCAACGGCGCCATCATCGGCAGCAAATCGGTGGTATCCTCCGACATCCCCGCCTATGCCGTTGCCGTGGGTAACCCCGCGAAGGTGGTCCGCCAGCGCTTCAGTGATGAGGATATCGCGTTGCTGGAGCAGCTTTGTTGGTGGGATTGGCCACAAGCGCATATCGAAGCCGCCATCCCCTTGTTAGTAGCGGGCCAGCCACAGGCGCTTTGGCAGTATGCGCAGCAACATGGCTTAGGAGCTAACCAGAACGGCTAGCCCCTTACACCATCACTTTGAGAATCAGTATTTAAAACACTACCGTTTTAGGCAGTAACGTTAGTTAGGAACAACCATGGGTTTTACCACAGCACGACTATCCGCCCGCGAGATTGAAGAGCACGATCTGGCGTGGTACCAAGACTTTCACCTTACCCCTGAGCTGACCCAGTACATGGTGTTCTCCTTCGAAACACTGGAGTCGACCAAGCAGTTCTTCTATCAAGGTATCGAAGACCAAGCCAAGCCTGAGCGCTCGCTCTACCAGTTTGCGGTGCGCGACGACAGCACCGGCAACATCATTGGCATCGGCCTGTTGGGGATCCGCCCCCACGAGCCAGAGAGTGTGGAAGTGGGTTACGTGATCTTCAAGCAATACTGGGGGCAAGGCTACGCCACTGAGATAACCAAAGGCTTGCACGGCTTTGTGTTCTCAACCCTTGGAAAGCACCGCGCCTGGGGTAAGTGTGACGAGCACAACCCTGCCTCGGCACGGGTCATGGAAAAATCGGGGATGCAGTTTGAAGGCGTTACCCGCGAGCATGTGTTCCTTCGAGGAAAGTGGCGCAACTCCAAAGTCTACTCACTGCTAGAGCATGAATGGGCCGAGACCAACTAAGCACTGATCAACCGGCGAGTGTTAAAACGGCTCGCCAAAGTCTCCAGCAGCCCTTACCATACACCACAAATTACCCGCGAGAGTTACCTGTTATGTCACTACCTCCTTGCCCTAGCTGCCAATCTGAGTACGTCTACGAAGACCAAACTCAGCTTATCTGCCCCGAGTGTGGCTATGAGTGGAACCCGGCCGAAGTCGCCGAGGAAGAAGCTGTTAACGTGAAAGATGCCAACGGCACTCTTTTGGCGGAAGGCGATCGCGTCACCTTAGCCAAAGACCTCAAGGTAAAAGGCAGCTCGCTGGTATTGAAGATTGGCACCAAGGCGCTGATTCGCCGTATCAAAGACGGCAAAGACCACCAGCTCGACTGCAAAGTCGACGGCGCCGGAGAGATGATGGTGACCGCGGCGTTTGTAAAGAAGGCCTAGTTAGGCCTTCTCGTTAAGCCAAGCACTCAAGCGCTAGGCTTGATTACCTGCATCGCTGCCAGCTCCTCCTCTGAGGGCAGCTCAAACTTAGACCAGAACAGCTCTAACATCTGCTCATCCATCTGAAAGGCTTGCTCGCCCGCCGTGGCATTGCGCGCCTGCGCGCGCTCAAAACAGAGTGCTTTGGGCGTAGCTATATACACTAGCTGGTAGTCCAGCTGGTGCTGCTCCGCCCAAGCTTTGGCCTCGGCGCGTTCTGCCTTGCTCCAGTAGCCAGAGTCGAAGATCACCGAGGTGCCCAGTTCCAACAACTGCAGGGCTGAGCGCTCGAACAGCCTCTTGAAGGTATTAAGCCGCTGGTCGAACAGCTCGCGGGGCATATGCTCGCCAAACATCGGGATCATCCACTCGTCGGGGGAGAAGATAAACGCCTGTTGCTGCTTGGCCAATCGCTTGGCGTAGGTGCTTTTGCCGGAGCCGATAAAGCCGCAAAGAAAGTAGATAGAAGCCATAGAATTCCCATAAAAATCACAAGTAACCGGTGATATCGCATGCACAACCGACAACGCGCAGCCATTAGCGGCCGAAGTTGCCCATTGGTAACAGCAATATCTGTTTAATTAACTAAGGCGGGAACACTACTTCATTGCGCTAAAGACTCCGTTACGATGGGTAGCACCATACTACCCAGATCATGCTTAAGTTGGCAATAAGCCAGGTTTATCAATGGCCTGGCTTATTGGACCCTATAAACAATTCAGTGCCTTCTGATAACACACTAACGATGGGTCACTTAAAGCCCTTGAACATCCACCTCACAGAGCATACGCCACTCCTTGGGCAGCACTCGGGTATCGCCCACCACTCTCACTTGCTGTGAAAACAAGATATCGCTGGAGGATTTTCCTAGCATCACCGTAAAATCACCCGGTTCGACAATGCGCTGGTGCTGCTGGTTGGTGAAGTTGAGCATATCCACTGGAAGCCGGAAGCTTACTCGCTTTGACTCACCCGCTGCCAGCTCGACCTTGGCAAAGCCTTTAAGCTCACGTACCGGGCGCACCAGCGAGGCGTAGTTGTCACGCACGTACAACTGTGCGACTTCGGCGCCGTTATGCTCACCACTATTACGGATGGTCACCGACAGTTTGATGGTATCACTGTGGCCAAGTTCACTCGCTTGCAACTGGAAGTCGCTGTAATCGAACTGGGTGTAGCTCATGCCATAGCCAAAGTGATAGTTGGAGCCAAAGTGATAGGCGATGGGCGTTCCCCCGCTTTTCAGCTTGTGGTTGTAGTAATACGGCACCGCGCCCACATTTTTCGGTATCGACACACTCAATCGGCCACTGGGATTAACCTGACCAACCAATGCATCAGCCATCGCCCGAGCACCTTCCTGGCCGGGTGCCCAACCATAGAGGATGGCAGCTGCTTCTTGCTCAGCGCGGCCAAGGTTGTAAGGCCGGCCACCAGTAACGATCACTACCACCGGTTTGCCAGAATCCAACGCTGTATCAATCAGTTGCTGCTGAACGCCGGGTAAGTTGAGCGAGTCAGCATCGGAGCCTTCACCCACCGTACCGGTTTGGAACAGCCCTGCCAGATCGCCAACACAGACTATCGCTACATCGGACTCATCGACAGCGGCGCGCGCCTCATCAATACCCCGGGTATCAAAGCTAATTGGCGAGCTGAAAGCATGCTGCTCAAGGGTATCAACATCGCCGGGGAACACCGGGGCATTAGCATGTCGCTCGGTTAAGATCTCGCAACCTTTGCTATAGCGCACCGAGCTAAAACGCTGCTCAATGGCTTCGCGTAAGGTGGTTACGACACGGGTTTCATCGTCGAGACTGGAAAGTATTAAGTGAACCGGAAAGCTATAGCCACACAGCAAAGCCAGTTGGTCGTCGGCGGTAGCGCCAAGCAGTGCCACCTTGGCGTGCGGGTTTAAAGGTAGAGTCCCATCATTTTTAAGTAGCACCAGCGATTCGCTGGCGGCCTGATAGGCCAGTTGCTTAGAGCACGTTTGATCCAATGCCTGCTCGGGCACCTCGCAGTAGGGCCGCTCGAACAGACCCAACTCGAACTTGTGTCGTAAGATCCGCCCCACAATCTCATCCAACTTATCTTGTGAGAAAGAACCGCGCTCGATGGCGCTTTGAAGCTCTGCTGAGCAGCGATTATCTGGCAACTCGACATCCAGACCGGCATTAAATGACAATGCCGCCGCCTCAGCAAAATCACTGGCAACCCCATGGTCGGTATGCAGCAGTTTCACCGCATCATAATCTGCCACCACTAAGCCTTCGAAGCCCCATTGATTGCGCAAAACCTCGGTCAACAAGTAGGGAGAGGCGTGACAAGGTTCGCCGTCGATATCGTGATAGGCCGGCATAACCGAGCCTGCCTTGGCCAGTTTTACAGCCATTTCAAAAGGCAGCATAAAGGTGTCATTCAGTTCTTTAAAACCCAAATGCACGGGGGCGTGATTGCGCGCCCCTTCGCTAAACGAGTGGCCAACATAGTGTTTGAGGGTAGCGAGTAGGCGACCATCACTGCCCTGCAACCCTTTCACATAGTTGGTTGCCATAACGCCGGCATGATAAGGGTCTTCACCCAAGGTTTCTTCAGTGCGCCCCCAGCGCACGTCTCTGGACACATCCAGTACCGGGGCTAGGCCTTGGTGAGCGCCCACGGCCCGAACCTGCCGACCAATATCACTAGCTATTTGCTCAATCAACGAAGGATTCCAGGTGTGGCCGTAATTTAGCGACGACGGGTACAGAGTTGCATCCTTGGACATCAAGCCCACCAAGCACTCTTCGTGAGAGATAGCCGGGATCCCTAAGCGCGTCTCTTCCACCAGATATTTTTGCAAAGCGTTGAGTGCGCGAACGCCCTGAGCGGGCGAGGTGACATGGGTGCCGAGTGGCCGGGTAATCTGCCCTATTCCGTGCTCCAAGCGCTGTTTGAGTGGCTTGAGCGATTGCAGTATCTGTTCGCCCAAGTCTCGATCGCGATGCTCGCCGTGCTCATCCAGAATCAGCCATTGCGAGCCCAGTTGAGCCAGCTTTTCCTCAATGGTCATGCGTTCAAGCAGGTCATTAACACGTAGTTCGGTTGGTGCGTTTTCATCTTTGTACAGCATAATGTATCCGCATTTGGCGTGGGTAATTCGGCTACTATGCGCGATAGATTACAGAGATTTTGAGCAGCAGGTCTCGATTAACCAAGTTATTAATTCGGCAGGTGAATTTTGTTTACCTTGTCACTACGTAGCGTTTTTAGCATTTACAAACCCAGCCCGTTTTTGTAGACACCAGAAGCAGAGCTGTTGATTAAGCTGCCTGACATTTGGCAATACACCGCTATACGCTCCTTGTTTACAAACGTAAAAGCGGCAAACCCTGCTCCAGCCTAAGGTTTGCCGCATATTTTATGTTTGCAAGAAACTATCGATGCAGATGCCCGCGCTTAGTCACGGTATGAAGCCACTACTGCACAGGACTTAAGCCTTTCTCCCGGTTGTCTATTGCATCATCCAGATCAAAGCCGCTGTCACGCCAATTTAGCGCTTCTGCAGCAGAGAACTTGTTTCCTCCCCACTCTTTCGCCTCGCCCAGACTGAACTTAGCATCAAACCAAGCCTTAGCATCTTCGGGAGAGAAACCGGCGCCAGACCACGCTATAATGTCTTTTTGCTGATCGAAGCCCTGTTCCATCCAGGCCTGAACTTGTGGGTAAGTTAGCCCTCTATCGACATAGGCGCCCACTTGCTCAACGGTAACGCCAAGATCTTTCCAGCCAGCGATCTCAGACTCCGACATATCTTCCCAGGTTGGAGAAGAAGAGCATGCAACAACAACGGAGAGTAAACACAACGCAATAATCTTTTTCATAGTGACCTTCCTATCCTCTTTGCTCATATGACTAAACTGCAAAAGTGACTAGGCTCAACGGCTACCCAGTTTCAAATTAATTTAAATCTGATATATCGGGTAAGGCTCGGCCCCGACAACCTGATAACAAGACGCTGTTTAATTAACTTGTTTATCTATATTAATTTAGGATAGAAAATCTCGATAGGTTAAGTAGTTATCAATTTAGTTCACTGCCCCACTAGCTAGCTAAACACTTAAGGGTTTAGTTTGACAGCTGATACCTCGCTATCGCGGATATAACACATCGCAATACCGGGCGTGACTGAGTTCGTACCGAACTCCAGCTCGCCACCACGCTGCCAGATGGAGTTATTCCCGCACACCGACCAACCACCGGTCACAGAGATATGGTTGCTAAGCAGCACATGAAGCTTATGCGATGCCGCAATATTGGAGAGAATCTCCGCATCCTTGGCAAAGCCAGCCTCTGAGATTAAGGCACTGACCAAGTAGATATCGGCGCCTGCAGCGGCTGCGCGCTTAGCATGCTCAGGCGCAGTAAAGTCAGCACATATGGCCAATGCGAGCGTGTAACCATTGAGGGTAAACAGGTAGTCTTGAGCGCCTGCAGAGCAATAGCGCTCTTCGCCATCATGCAGATATTGCTTGTCGTAAAACTCCACCCGACCATCTGGATGACAGATCACCGCGCCAATGGTCGGCTTATCCGCACCATCAACGATAAGCGGATAACCGGCGATAACGCCAACATTGAATGCAACGGCCGCCTCACTAAGCGCGCTGAAATGACGATGGTCTTTATCTAAAGCGAGTGTATCGAGCAGCTCCAGCTCATAGCCAGTTAGTGACAGCTCAGGGAACACCACCAGATCGGCGCCATGGATGGCGGACACTTCGATTGCTTGCAGGTGCTGGCGTAGGTTTGCTGCGACGTTGCCTTTTAACAGCGGGATTTGCGGCAAGCTGATATTGAGGGTTGGGTTCAAGCTATTTCCTAAAGATCATTGTTGCAATAAACGGGGTTAGCGAAGGTCTTTAGCCCCCAGCAGTACGGCAGCGAAAAGGCACGTTCCAGACAGTTTTCCCAAGTGTTTTGAATGCCTGGCAGCCTTCGCTCACTTAACGCTTAGCCCAAAGACTCTCCACGTCCACCGCTTCGATTTTCACCCCAAAGCTGGTGATATTTGGCAGCGTTGCGTTGTGGTGGGCGCGGATCTGTGCACCCGTCGCATGTATTTTGTCGTGGGTAGTATGCGCATCGGCCACTAGCGTTACCGGATAACCCAAGCCCGCTGCTCTGCGCACAGTGGTATCAACACAGAACTCTGAGGCATAGCCGCATACTATCAGGCTATCAACCTGCAACTCATCTAAAAGACTTCGCAGGTTGGTATTGAGAAACGAGTCGGGGGTGGTTTTACGCACACAGAGATCGCTTGAATGCGTGAGCAAGTCAGATTGAAGCGCCCAACCCGCACTGCCGTACTCAATCACCGAGTTAGCCGCTTCATGTTGAACAAAGATAACGGGGACGGACCGGCTGCGCGCAGACTGGGTAACACGGTTGATATTGCCTAGCGTTATTTGAGACTCGAAAGGTTGTGGTTCGGGGTCGAACAGAATTGATTGGACATCGATAACGAGTACTGCAGGTTTCATTGTTTATCCTCGTAGTCTTAAGCGGGAAGTACTGTAGATTCAGATTTCCAAAAGCAATATCGTCAACCAGCCCTTGCCCCGTTTGGCACCTCTTTCTCGGGGCAAGCTAAACAGGGAGTAAGCTTATCTTCATAGCCGATATCAAACAGCATCCCCTGCGATACTTCGCCAGCCATTTTTCTTTCTGGCAGATTCACCACAAACAAGGCTTGTCTGCCTTCAATCTCTTTGGGGTTGTCGCGTTCTTGCTTTATCCCGGCCAAGATTGAACGGGTATGATCGCCAAAATCGACGGTAAGCTTCATCAGTTTGTCGGACTTGGCCACTTCACTGACCTCAACAATCAAACCCACTCTGATATCGATTTTCGCGAAATCATCAAAGGTGATCTCCTCTTTGACAGGCGCATGTTGCATATCGTTTTCCTTGAGCAGTCTTTGCTGGCAGAGCGAATTCATCACTCTATCTGAAAAACCGACTGATTACGCTTATTAGTAAAATCGTGATTAATATCATCAAGATACTGGGCTAACTTGTCTTCGGTGATACTGGCAGATATCACCACATCACGAACTTTAGTTCGCAGGCCACCATCGGATTCGTTGTAGAGAACCCAAGCCTCATCCGGCACTCCAAAGTCTGCGTTTATCGAATCAAACAATCAGCCGCGCCATACTCAGCACGTCAGCAAAGCGGCCATTTTTAAAGGCATAGTTTTTGTGCTCGCCCTCGACCTCAAAGCCAAGCTTGGTATACAGGGCAATCGCCGCTTGGTTATCGCTGTAACACTCCACTTCGATCCGTTGAATGTTCAGCCAGTTGTCGCACATATCGATGGCTGCCGATAACAACGCTGAGCCAACCCCTTGCTTTAGGGCCGAGGAACAGACCGCCATACCAAAGGTGGCAACATGTTTGCGGCGCGCCCTGCGCGAGGTTTCCAAAGTGAGCTGTCCAACTAACTTACCTTCCCGCTCAGCCACTAAGTTGTAGTGCTCTGGCGGGCTTGCCTCGAAGCGTTTGTGCCAATTTTCATCCGACGGATAAGGCAGTTGCAGCGTGGCTTCATAGGCGTGAGCTTGTGCGTAGATCGCTTTAATGGCACTCACATCACTGTACTGTGCGCGTCTAATCGTTAACTCCATACTTGCTCCTAATAACCATTCAATACCTAAAGATGTTTCTCCAGCAGCAACAGTCGCTGACCACGATACGCTTGCTCATCAAACTGGCGATAACCCAGTTTGTGGTAAACATGTCGTCCGCGCTCGTTGGAGGCATACACATCAAGCCAAATACGCGAACAACCCAAAGCTTGCTGGCAGTACTCTTCCATTGCCAACATCGCCTGCTGACCTATGCCCAGCCCTCGTTGTGATACAACCAAGCGGCGCAACTCCACTGACGAGCCATGCTCCTCAACGAGCAGCATGTACCCAGCCAACTCATCGCTATGAACGATTGCCAAGTAGGTAATATCTGGGTTGCGCATTCCCGCCAAGTGCTGCTCAGCGGTATACAGAGTGATAAATGCCGCAACCTCAGGCATTGCTTCCATAGCTACGATACTATCAAGTAGCTCCGCACCTGCTTGAGCTAATCTCACCATTTTTTCACCTTCCACCTCTGCTCAGGCACTTAACTCCAACTGCCAGTACCCCACCGTGATCTTCTTGCCGAACTTCATGCCGATATTGCTAAACTCGCCCACCTTCTTAAAACCTAGCGACTCATGCAGGCCAATGCTAGAGGGGTTTGGCAGGGCGATGGAGCCCACCGCGTTGCTGATTCCCAATGCTTTAAGCTGCTCGAACAAGGCGGAGTAGAGGCGCCGCCCAGCACCTTTGCCAGTAGCGCTATGGTCGAGATAAATCGAGGGCTCAACGGTGTAACGATAGGCCGAGCGGGCCTTCCACTGCCCCGCGTAGGCATAGCCGATCACCTTGCCATCGAGCTCGGCCACCAGCCAGGGCAGCGCGATATCGAGCACCGCCTGCACCCGTTCACGCATTTGCTCGGCGCTCACCGAGTGCTCCTCAAACGAGATAGCGGTGGTGTGAATGTAGTGATTGTAGATGTCGGCAATCTGCTGCATATCGCTAGCAGCAACGTCCCTGATAACCATAAAAACTCCTTTACGTACAACAGCTAACGCAGCAAAGGCGCTAGCAACCAATAAGCACTAGGGTGCACTAGTCGGCTCGCCCAGTATTGAGATAGGCCACCCAGTCTTCTCGCTGGCGCTTTGCGGCGGCCGCGGCAGCTTGCTGATAGTCATAGGCAACGCGCAGCTGCTCGACCTGCCAGCCATGGGCCGCTTGGGTGACAATCGCAAACTGGGCATGGGGGCTATAGCTTTGCATCACATGCGGCCATGGCTCGTCATCACTGTAGGCCTGCAAGCCTACGCTGCCGGGATTCACGATAAGTTGTCCGGGGCCGATGCTCACCACCCTTGGTGTGTGCGAGTGACCACAAAGAACTAATCCGGCTTGTTCGCCTGCGAGCAAATCAACAATCTCTTGTTGGCCACGCAGTTGCGCCTGCCCGGAGCGGGTGTCTTCGAGCAAATAGGTTAAGTCATCGCTGGGGGTGCCATGGCATAGCAATACGTTGCCGTCGAGGCGCTGAGTCGCAGGAAGCTGACGCATCCAGTCCAAGGCCGCTGCGGGTAGATCGTCGATAACAAAGGCCATCGTCGGGTGTTGGGGCTCGCCGCTATCCACCGCGTCGACAATCTGGCTATCTTGATTGCCGTTGATGCTCACAACAGCGTGCTGCATTAAACACTCGTAGGTCGCCTTTGGGGCAATCGGGCCGTAGAAGGTGTCACCGAGATTCACAATCAGATCAACACCACGTCGGGCCACTTCAGCCAGCACGGCTTCAAGCGCAAACACATTACTGTGAATATCTGATAATACGGCAATACGAACCATCTCACGTCACTCCCTCGGCCCTTTTCACGTCACAATATCAGTAATGCATGTCTTTATCTATCAGTTAGTTAAGAGCACTCCCGTGATTTACATCACTTCATTAGAACGCGCTAACAACAGCGTTTTTAAGAGTCGATAATCTGGCTGAGCGCCCAGCAAAAAAGGTACCCGAAGGTACCTTATCTACAGTGTGCGTATGTCCGCTCCTATTTAGTCGCCTATTCGCCTAGTCGCCGAGGCGGATAAACTCCAACTTGTCGGTGTTGAACTGGAACTCTTCGCTACCCACGCCTTTTAGGCGGATAACGTTGTCGCCAGCATGCAGCTGCAAGGTGGTACTCGCGACTTGAGGGTAGAAATGATCCCAGTCTTGATAGGGGCTACTGATCTCAGTGGTGCCACTGACTACCATCTGGCCTTGCTCGTTGCTCGAAGACAGCTCCGCAACGATACCCACCGTATGTTGAGTACCAATATGGTAAATCACTTGGTATTCGCCGGGCTCATCGAGGTCAATCACGAAGTCCAGATAGTCACCGGTAGTAAACCAGTTAACCGCCGTAACGCCGTTTACTTGGTACACATTTACGCGGGCACCATGGGCACTGAAGTAATCTTCAGCTTCCAGCACAAAGTCACCGGATACCGGTACACCTTGGTTAGGCAGCTCGCCGCCATTGCAGTCCTCGCCATCTGGGCACTCGATATTACAATCATCACCCTCTGGGCAATCGGTACCACCATCACCACCGCCGTTATCGATATCGCCGTCCACCACTTGGGTGAAGTGCACCCGCGCACCGTTCCACTGCCAGCCCGCGCTGCCCGCACTCATCACTCGCACGGTATGTTTGCCGGGGTCAACCTGGAAAGCACCGTTTAGATTGGTGCGCTTGTTCACATCCCAGTTGCCCGACGCGGCAATGCTATCGCTAATCACCAGCTCTCCGTCGATGTAGATGGCAACCCCAATCCCTGATTCGATAGGAGTACCCGCCGAGAGGCCCACTAGGTAGGTGCCACCGGTACCAAAGTCCACATCATAGAAGTCGCCATAATCGCCCACGGTATTGTGAGTGATCACGCCATTGCCACGGCCCCAACCATAGACATTATCACCTTCTACCGCCTCTCCCACTTTGCCAGTCGCGCCATAGTTGACTAACTCCAGATCAAAGCGCTGACCGATCTGCAGAACATCGGCCACCACCGAGATGGTCTTGTCAGGCTGCTGCTCATGGTAGCCGCTGAACGTTACGCTACCGGCACCATTCACGGTCACCACGCCGGAGCGATTCACCTCGGCGATACTCGGGTCGCTCGAGGACCAGTTGATCTGCTTATCGGTGACGTTCGCAGGGGTAAACACCGGCGCGAGCACATAGCCCTCATCGCTATGGATTTGGATCTCGCTTTGCTTAGCGGCTAAATCGACCAGTGGAATTTCCTGAACACTGCCATTGTATGGGTTGCCCCATTTATCGCGATAGGCCTCGCTGCCGCCATAGATGGCTGCAACCCGGTTTTCGCCAACCTTGCCATTGAGGCCATCACCGGTTTTGATTGGTGGATCCATAAAGTAGCGGCCACGCCAGTTTTGCTCGGTGGCTGGGTTGGTCCACACTCGCACATACTCAATCTCATGGCTGAAATCGAGCTCGTTGTCGCTGGGCATCCCAAACCAGTCGGGCATCACCTCAGTGTCGAGCAGCAAGTACAGAGGCGTGTGGAAGTAACGGTTCTCCATGGAGCGGATAGGCTGGCCGTCGAAGTACCAGATAATTTGGTCCGGCCCCCAGTACAGACCATACACATGGAACTCGTCGGCAAAGTCGATATCCGCTAGCCAGTGCCCACCGTTTTGCATGGCGGGGTACTCTTCGCCCTGCTCGTTGGTGTAGGTCATCTCCTCATCTTGGTAGGTGAACACCCAGGTATTCATGTTGTAGTACGGCGCCCAGTCTGCGCGGCGGCCAGACTGCTCATAGACATCGATTTCCAACTTGTTTTTGGCATGACCCGGCCGGTCGAACTGCGCCAGATACTCTTTGTCTTCAAGGGTCTCGGCGTACAGCCAAAAGCCACTGGAGCCAATCCCCACCTTCGATTTCACTTCGAAGTAGCCGTAGCGCATCGGATTCACGTTTTGCACGCTGGCCGAGGTCCACCCGTAGTACCACTCATTCCAAAAGCCATGGGGCGTATAAGACTCATCATTGGCAATCTTAAGCTGCAGCTTGCCGCCTTCCTGAGCCACATTCTTAGGGGCGAACACAGCAGGTGCCCGCCCACCCCAGATGTGGTTATTAGGCAGCCATTTTCCATCTTCTCTGCCCATCAGGTTGTACTCATCGAGCTCGGGGCTGTCGAACTCGTCGCTGAGCGCCTCCACCAGTGTCCAATTGCCAATGTTGTCGAGATCGGAAAGCGGCAACCCTTCGTGCTCGGGCTTGGTGCGTTGAATCGCGTTAGCAGGATCCCACACCGAGTTCCCCTCTCCGGGGACCTGTTCGGGATCGGGATAAGGCTCGCTAACCGCCTGGCCATCGATGTCGTAGTAGTCATCGGGATAGTGGTGATAGGAACCTTCCCAGGGAGGATAAATCGCTTGTGCCTGCTGGCAAACCAGCAAGAGGCTTATCGAGCCAATACTACTCAGTGCTCCAAACGGCTTGCGCTTGTTGAGGTTTAACACGTGTTTCTCCTTAAACATGGTTATTCGGCTCAACTGAATGAGGGACACCAAGCCAAGTCATCTTCCGGCAACATAGACAACCAAACCAACCCAAACATTAACCAATGAGCCATTTTGGTTAACTTTTGATCACAAGCTAGTTTTGAATAACAACATTATCAATACTATTTTGACTCAATTGTTAATAAATGTTGCACGGTGCACATTTCTGAAGAAACACCTAAACCATTGCTTTAGTTGGCATAGTCAAGCTAAAACGGCCGCTATATCGATGAAAAATGTGTACTTTTTTAGGATTAAGGTTGGTAAACCACTTTGCTAACTTCGATGATAAAAACGCAAAGTCGTCACGCGGAAGAAAGGCGTAACAAGAAAAGGCAGAACAAGGAAAGTCACAACCAAGGAAGGCCTGCACGGCGAGCCAGTTACAACTGGTCTCCGCGCAGAGAACCTCGCCTAGATGCTAATAAAAGAGGGACACTACTGTTGCTGAAGCTGCTCACGCAGAAAAGACAGGGTCGAGCTGTTATCGGTATGCTGGTGCGCGATCATCCCCATCGCCTGAGCCGTTTTAACGTTGGCTGCGGAATCATCAATAAGCAGCGCCCGTTGCGGCTCGCTGCAGGCAATCGATAGCGCAACCTCAAAAAAGCGCGGAGCGGGCTTGGTGATGCCAATGGTCGACGAGTTCACCACATGTTGCAAGTCGTTGAGTAGCTCCGCCGCGCGCAGATCCTCACTAAGTTGAGTGGTGGCGTTGGTGACCAAAACTCGCTGGGCATTAGGGGCAATAGCCTTGATACCCTCCAGCAGGTTATGGTTAATCTCGAAGCTGGCTTGTTTCCAGGCCGCGATTAGGCGCTCGGCCACCTCGCAGTCGTAACGTTCGGTAAGCACCTGCTGAACGGCTTGCTGCCACTCGCGGTGACTCAGCCTGCCGGTCACCGCTTGAGCGACGAGCTCGGCCTCAAATGCGACGTCAAACAAGCAGCCTTGTGCTAACCCCAGTTGTTGTTCTGCCTCGGCGATTTCGGTGCCGCTCCAATAGCGCAGTACGCCGTCAAAATCGATGAAGATGGTATCTATCACGGTTGTTTCCTTAACATTGCTGCCAAAGTTCTACAGCAATACAGAGTCATTTCTATTAAATCAGAGGGTTAGTTCTGCGGCTTCTGCACAATCAAGTAGCTATGTAGCTCAGGGTGTTGGTCAAACTCCAGATGACGGCATTCGCAGCCTAGCTCAATCAGTAGACTTACAAACCCGTTCACCCCAAGTGTGGAGTAACAGACCTGCGGCCCCATAAAGTCGTCGCAGTGCTCGCTCGGTGCATCGGTGCCGCCGAAAGAGAAGATCAGCACCCCGCCGGGCAACAGGCCCTTCACCAGCTTGCTGATCACCGGCCGTTGCTGGTCCAGTGGGATATGCCAGATGCTGTCCCACGCCGTAATCAACGAGTACTGCTGGGGCAGTGTCCATTGGCAGATATCTTGGTGATGGAAGCAAACATCGGGGTGGCGCTGCTTGGCCAGTGCCAGCATCTTGTCGGAGACATCAACACCTTCAGGGGAGAAACCGGCGCTAGCCAGCAAGTCGATAAAGCGGCCGGTGCAGCCGCAGCCCACATCGAGTGCCGCTGCGGGGGTATCGACAAAGGCGATGGCGCGCTTGTGGGCTGCGATGCCGTTGTCGCGGTTAAACTCCTCGCGCATCCATAGCTCGGTGATCTGATTGTAGGCCTGGCCAATCTCAGCGGGCTTCATAAAACGTCCTTTCCTTAATCTAAGCGCCTTTTTATCACAGTTATTTGGCGGTATCGCGTGAATACCACTTTTCGTTAGGCCAATACTGCATTCCGTTTATGGTTAGGAGCCTAGTGCGTTACTTAATGTGTTGATGCATGGGCAGAAACAAAAAGGCCACGGCATAAACCGTGGCCTTAGCTATTAACAGAGAACCGCTTAGTCGGTTACCGTATCAGTACGTACTGACAGGTTCTGAATGCGCTCATCGCTCGCCGCTTCCGTTTCAGCCACTGCAAAGGCCGACGCGCTATCTGGGTAAAGCGCCATCAGATACTCCGCCAAGGCGTCTTGCTCGCTACCGGCATCAGCAAAATCGCTCATGCCCGGGTCGTTTGCGCCCATGGAGGTCTCAAGTTCCACGAAGTTCTCCAGTGGGAAGGCCCAAGGGAAGCCGTCACCGCCGGTGCCGTCGTCTTGCTCGGAGGCCAGGAAGCCCAGGCTCACCATACGGAATACGCGATTCGGGTCGCCCATCACAGCGCCGTCTTGTACCACCACGTCTTTGTTGCCGTCGGCATCGAGTACCACCACGTTTTGTACGCGGGTGCCGACCGTGGTCACGGTGGTGCCATCGGCAACACGGGCATCGCCATCAGGGTCGAAGCTAAACTGCATACCGGCGACCTGCGGGAAGCGGCCGCCCTGCTCTGGGTAGCTCGATACGCCATGCTCAAGCAGCTCGTAAAGCTCTGCAGCAGTCACATCAAAGATCACCAAGGCGTTGTTAAAGCGCAGGGTACCTTCGATATCAAACTGCGAGATATCGCCTTGGCCTTTACCAGTGGTGTCGTTGGCAGCATTTGGGAAGAACTGCAGATCGTCTTCGTTGGTTGAGCCCGGAGGATAGACAAAGTAGCCGATATCATCGCGGATACCACCGCCGTTTTTCAGCGAGATCTGCACGGTGTTGTCGTACTCTTGGGCATACCACAGGTTTGCGTCGGCAGTCAGGTTACCCATGTTAGTTTCCTGGGTGCGTACCTGCGAGCGGCGTCCATCCAAGTACACCGAGCTGTTGCCCAAGATATTGCCGTCGCGAGCGATCAGTACATCGTTTAACGCGTCGGTAATCTCGGTAACCGCAGCAATGGCGGTTCCGCCCACCGAGGTCAGCACCTCAGACGTTGCCGCAAACACGCCACTTACGTCCTCATCAACCGTGCTAGGCAGGATGCGACCTTCTTCATCGAAGCCAACAACCAAGCGGCCAACATATTTGTAATCGCCATCGACGTTCACCACCAACACCGGGTCGCCGCTAACGCCGTTGTATTGCAGTGGGTAATCGCCTGCTGCTGTGTCGCCGGTCATCAGGGTATCGTTGGAATCGGCCAACAGGGTGTTTGAGCCACCCGCGACGATGATATCAACGCCGTTTAGCAGCGGTGCCAGGCCTTGTTCAACCGAGAGCTGCTGCATGTGAGCCAGCAGGATGATTTTGTTCACATCCATACCCAGCAGTGCATCCACCGAGGTTTGGATGACTGCTGCTAAGGCCGCCAAATCGGTTGCATTATCTGGGGTGATGGTAATGTCGCCGGTACTGGTGATATTGGCCAGCGTTGGCGTGGTAGCCCCAACAATACCGAAGGTCTCACCGTTCACGTCGATGGTGGTGTACGCCGCCAGTTGGTTGGCCATGCTATCGGCCGGGTCGCCATCGTTACCGATCAGCGCAGCGGTATTGGCATCGGTGGAGAAGTCCAGGTTGGCACTTAGATACGGGAACTGCGCACCCACATAGTTGCCATCGGCATTGATAATGCTGACAAACTCTTCGGTGCCGCCGTCCAGGTCGTGGTTACCCACGGCGCTGGCTTGAACACCCATGGCGTTTAAGAAGGCGATATCGGCGCGACCGGCACCGGCTTCGCCAATAATGGCGGCCAGGCTGTCATCTGAAGACGCCGCGTAACGCGGGCCCGGGATATAGTTATCGCCAGAGCTTAAGGTGAGGGTGTTAGCGTACTCAGCGCGCAATGCCGCCAAAATGCCGGAGAAGGCTTCAACATTGTCCAGCGCACCGGTGGCGCCATCCATGTCAGCCATATGCAGCAGTTGCAGGGTGTAGGCCGCTTCGACTGCATCGTCATCATCGTTGCATCCCACTAAGGCAAAGCTCAGTGGTACGGCCCACACCAGGTGTTTCCAGTTACCCATTGTTTAGTCCTTTAATTTGTAGATAGTACGACCCTGTACTGCTTTCTCAGAGCAGGTGTTCAAGCAACACCAAAACGTCAATAACGCTAAGTCACCGCTGTGAATTTAAGGTGACAAGTTAGTGACATTCCCGAGTCAAATCTAATAAATATCTGAAAGGACTACCATAGTTATTTTTACAATTGGTAAACACGGCCAAGCGCGCGGCGCAACCTTTGCGTTACAGGTGATTTACAGACTCGTTAGCGCCCTGGATAAAACTGCCTAGGTGCAAGTTGTAGGCTTGCCGCTCGGCGCGAGTGACCAAGGTCGACAAATCAGCAGGATAGGTGCGCAGATTATCGAGCTGGCTGATCGGCACCCAACTGACTTGCTGAATAAACTCCTGGTCATTCAGACCGTCAAGGTTGGCAATGTGCGGCTCGCCACGATAATCGCGGATGTGATAGAAAAACTCGGCGTTATAGCGCCCGGCCGTGGTCTCTAAAAACTCCCGCACTGCCAGCAACTCGCCGACTTCCACTTCAAGCCCGGCTTCTTCTAAAAACTCACGGCGCAAGCAAGCCTTGGTGCTGGCATCCCCCTCCTCAAAACCACCACCGGGTGGCAGCCAGTACTCACCGGAGTGGTCTTTTACTTTTAGCAGCAAGATTTGCTGTTGCTGGAGCAGGATCCCTGCTGCACGAATTCGATGTTGCACAGTAACTTCCTATTTGAGTAACGCTGAGCCCGAGTATATACAGACCAAGGAAAACACGCGCCCGCTCTTGTATTTGACAAAAAAGACATCAACGTGCCGCGCTTCTTATAAGCCTTTGACTTAAAACATTTTTGCCATTTATTTTACGTGGTAAACATTTAACCTGATTCAAGATAACAAGGAGTGTTCAAGTGATCAGGCAGGTATTACTCTACTTGCCAGCATTGTTCGTGCTGGCGGGCTGCGGTGGCGAAAATAGCCAGGAAATAGGCTCATCGAACCCTGACGTAACAGGCAGCTATAGGGGCGAGGCTAACCGTACCTGGCAATCGATAGAAGAAGCCGGAGTTGAAGCTAAGATAGTTGAATTCAACGAGACCACCGAGAATGGTAACGAAATCCCCCATACACGACGTTACCTGCGCTATGTCCCAGACACACCAGCGGGCTCGCCGGGTTATCCATTGTTGTTTGTATTACATGGCGCCAATGTTAACCCTGAAATTTCTCGCACCTATGACTCGATGGGAAGCTTTGAGCGCCTTGCTGATCAGCATGGCTTTGTGGTGGTTTACGGTAATGGTGATCAACCAGTGAATGGCGCAAACCAAGATGCCTTTACCGCTCATTCATCGTGGTGGGCAATTCCCAGAGAAAACCGTGATTATTTAAAAGCTATTTGGCAGCAATTAGAGGCTGAGGGTATTCATATAGATAGCAGCAGACGCTACTTGGTTGGGCTGTCAAATGGTGCCGGTATCATCAATCAAATCAGTAGTTCTTACAGTGAGTTTGTCACAACTCACTTCGCGGGTATTGGCCTAGTTGCAGGACCAGCACCTTGGTTCCTTGACGCTACCGCCAGACATTACAGTCAAACCGAAGGGATAGAGTACTCAAATGCCTTGCTCGATGAGCCGTTGCTTTTAAGCTATTGCGAAGACAAGGTCGATACTGAGCTCTCGCCTATGCGAGAGGCCATCAAAAATCTCGATATCATCCACTTCTATTCCGAAAACGACGGCGCGTTTGGCGATACAACGACCTATCGCGAGCAAATGCAACGAGGCATCGCACTCAATAACTGCCTTCGCGGCGCTAAAGGGTATGACGACTCCATAAACGTTACCCAATATGAAGACCAAATAATTGAAGGCGGCAACTGTGAAGGTTTACCAGAGTACACCACCAGCACTTGTGACAGCCGCATTCAGCAAGAGTGGTATCAAGAGCGGCCTGGCGTTGGTCGTCTTAGCGTGATCTCCTCAGACCGCTCAGGTCATGGCTGGCCATATCCTGAGCAATACCATGAGTCCGTCTACCTAGGCTGGCAGGGGCTGCGTAACCAAGATATCGATCTCGCTGAGAAAATCTGGGAGTTCTTTGCCCAAAGCGAGTAGTGAGCCCATTTATATGGCGCATTAGAAGTAGTGCGCCATCGCTAAATAACGCTGCCGGATATGCTCAATCAATCGTTTCAGCTTCTCCGGTAAATAACGGGTATAGGGGTAGATGGCATACACGCCCAATACCTTGGCCACGCCTTCTGGGAATAGCTCTACCAGTGCGCCGCTGCATAAGTCCTGATAGATCAGGCAGCGCGGCAGATAAGCAATGCCATGCCCACCCAGCGCCGCTTTGCGCAGCGCGGTGGCATTGTCTGAGCAGTAGTTACCGTTGATTCTCACCACGTAATTGCCTTCACTGCCAACAAACTCCCAATCTCGCGCCCCCGAGGTGTGGTAGGCATACTGCAAGCAGTTGTGCTCAGTTAAGGCGTGCGGCCGCTGAGGGTGACCGTGTTGGCGCAGGTAGGCCGGGCTGGCGCAGACTACCCAGCGCGAGTCGAGAATGTGCCGGGCGATCAGGCTGGAGTCTTCCAAGTGGCCGGTACGGATCACCAAATCAAAGCCCTCCTCCACCAGATCGACAAAGCGATTGTTGAGCGACATATCGACGCTCAGCCCCGGATAGCGATTGCAGAACTCGGTGACCGCATCGGCCAGCAGCAACTCACCGGAAATAGTGGGCACCGACATCTTGATATGTCCGGTCAGGCTTTCTCCCATACCGGCGACCGCCTGCTGGGCCTCTTGGGTGGCGAGCTTCACATTATTGGCACTTTGTAGCAGCGTGCGCCCGGCTTCGGTCAGCGCCAGTTTGCGAGTGGTGCGATACAACAAGGTTGCGCCCGCCGCCTGCTCCAAGCGGCTAATACGCTTGCTAACCACTGAATTTGTAAGGCTATTTTCTTCAGCCGCCTTGGAAAAGCTGCCCAGCTCAATCACCTGAGAAAACAACAAGAGATCATCTGCACGCATCGTTTTATGCCATTTATGGAAATAGTGTTGTTCATTATTTCTATAACTCAATATGCGCCAAAGATCTAAGTTACTTGTACTTGCCCAGCACTTATAAAAGCTAAAAAGACAAAAGGACCGTCGATGATTATCTCCTCGCCTAACGATTACCGAGCCGCTGCCAAAGCCAAGCTGCCACCATTCTTGTTTCATTACATCGATGGCGGAGCCTACGCCGAGCAAACCCTGGCCAATAACACCGGCGATCTCAATCAAGTCGCACTGCGCCAGCGGGTGCTTAAAGATATGTCAGCGCTAAGCCTGAATACCGAGCTGTTCGGCGAGCAACTGGCTCTACCGGTGGCGCTTGCCCCAGTGGGACTCACCGGCATGTATGCCCGGCGCGGCGAGGTGCAAGCGGCGCAGGCAGCGGCAGAGTGTGGCGTTCCCTTCACCCTATCGACGGTCTCGGTCTGCCCGATTGAGGAGGTCGTTCCGGCGATCAATCGGCCGATGTGGTTCCAGCTCTACGTGCTCAAAGACCGCGGCTTTATGCGCAACGTATTAGAGCGCGCCAAAGCGGCAGGGGTTACCACCTTGGTGTTTACCGTGGATATGCCGGTTCCCGGCGCCCGCTACCGGGATATGCACTCGGGCATGAGTGGGCCGAATGCGGCCATCAAGCGTGTCGCCCAAGCCATGCTGCATCCAAGCTGGGCCTTGGATGTGGGCGTACTGGGTAAGCCCCACGACTTGGGAAATATCTCCCATTACCGGGGAGAGCCAACCAAACTCGAGGACTATATCGGCTGGCTCGGCGCTAACTTCGATCCATCGATTAGCTGGCAGGATCTGGAGTGGATCCGTGAGTTTTGGGATGGTCCAATGGTTATCAAGGGCATCCTCGATAGCGAGGACGCCAAGGATGCGGTGCGCTTCGGCGCCGATGGCATCGTGGTCTCCAACCATGGTGGCCGTCAGCTCGATGGCGTGCTCTCCACAGCAAAGGTATTGCCTGCAATTGCCGACGCGGTCAGTGGCGAGCTGAAGATCCTGGTGGATTCGGGCGTACGCAGCGGCTTGGACGTGGTCAGGATGCTGGCGCTGGGCGCCGACTGTACTTTGATTGGTCGCTCCTTTGTCTATGCGCTGGCCGCGCAAGGCAAGGCGGGCGTGGCAAACTTGCTGGATCTGTATAAAAAAGAGATGCAGGTGGCGATGACGCTATGCGGCGCAAAAACCATTGCTGACCTGAGCCGCGACAGTTTGGTCGCCCCGGAATAAGCACCGAAGCGTGTGCATCACAGCCCAGCTCGGTTATCCAAGGCGCGAGTAATCAATCCGACGGTCTTGGTAGAAGAACTCGCGGTCGCGCTCGTTAATCTCGCGCAGTACCTTGCAGGGGTTGCCCACCGCCACCACATTGGCCGGAACATCCTTGGTGACGATGCTACCCGCACCAATCACGCTGTTCTCGCCGATGCTAATGCCGGGCAACACTACCACGCCAGCACCCAACCACACATTGTTACCGATGTTCACCGGCAGGTTGAACTGGGCTACGCGCTTGCGCAGCGCAGGGTCGACCGGGTGACCAGCAGTAGCGATGGTGACGTTCGGCCCAATCATTACATGATCGCCGATGTAGATATGGGTATCGTCCACCAGCGTCAGGTTGAAGTTGGCGTAGACACTCTTGCCCAAGTGGGTATTAACGCCCCAATTAGCCCGCAATGGCGGCTCGATATAGCAATGCTCCCCCACCTCTGCGAACAGTTTCTGCATCAAGGCTTGGCGTTTATCACCCTCACTCGGGCGAGTCTGGTTGAAATCGTAGAGCACCTCTAAACAACGGGTCTGCTCGGCAAGCAGCGCTTCGTCGTCGCACAGGTATACATCTTGGTTGTGCAAAATCGCTTTCGGGTCCATAGAGTGGCCTGATAGGAGTAAGGTTTGTGATTGGCGCATGGTACAACAACGCGGGGACCTTCACTGTTTACCTAAGCAGCAAGTAAGCTTGAACACTTGGTTTTATGAACAAGCTCACGTAAGTTTGAAAGTCGCCTACTAGTTATACAAGCACTAGTCGCAGGGCTGAGATTGTGGCCCAGATGTTGGTGGCTTGGATGTTGCTGGCCTGAGGTTTTGCTGCAACGCGCGCAGCGATGTTTCTGGAATCAATTCGAGGTAAGGAATCTGCGGCTCGGTTTGGGTGCGATACCCCACTAAGGTATCCCAATCAGATTTAGCCGCACGCAAGAACAACAAGTCTCGGTCGAGCTGGTCGAGATCGGTGATGTACTCGCTAACATGGCTGCAATCGAACACCTGCTGGACTAGCTGGGTTGCCGGGATATCAAACTCGCTTAAGTGGCGATAATCGCCCCAGTTGGGGCACTCGACGGTTATAGCCAGTTCATCACCCGTGACAAAAAATGAAAAAAGTAATAGAAGTGCACACATTCGAGATGCTGCGCGATCTCTACGCTTTGAAACTATCACTTTTCACACTCTCCTAAAGCCATCATCGCCCGCCACCCCGCTAGCCCCAGCAGTGGACAGCTCAACGCGCCTCGTTGCTATTGTCTATTGTATGAGCCCTGACGATGAAAGGGGAACTCGCCTTTAATACAGCGAGTTAGCATCTCTCCTTCCATCCAGTCTTTGCCTTCGCTTGGGTACACGCCTTGGCGCTCATGGATTTTCGCCACATCGTATAACACTCGACCAATGTCCTTCAGAATAACGGACTCTAGTTCAGTGGCACTGGCTCTTCGATTCTGGTCAACGACCGCATAATCTAAATCTCTCCCCTGTCGAAGGTCTTCGTACATGCGACCTGTAGCAAATCTAAGCTTCTGACAGTGGACATCTGCGGCTTGCACATTACTAGACAGACATAAGAAAATGGCCAGCCCTGCTAAGTATTTCATTTTAAACTTTCCTTTGATTCCCGAAAAAGTAAGGAGAGCCGCTCGTCTAAGCGCTTCCCCATCAAGCCACCGTGCTACTCAGACCAAGTCCGGCTCACGGTGCAGCCATTGCTTTTCCAGGCTCGCTTGCAGTCGGCTTTTGCCAGGTTGTCTGCGGTACTGCGTTTTGCTTTGCACACAAGAAACGTAACGCCTCTATCGTTAATGTACTCCACACATACATCCGCCATTGCAGAGCTGGACATTAGCGCAACCAACATAACCAACATCTTTGATTTCATTTCTAACCCTTATCTATCCGAGAAAACAATCGAGTCGCCCACCGACAGAGCGAACATCGAAACAACTGAAACAAGAGAAAACAGCAGTAGCCTGACGTCACAGGCCACTGATTGACTTCGCGGACAGGTTAGGTGAGGAGAGCCAAAGGACCAATAGTACAAATGTCCCATACTCGAAATTGATGATATACCCGAACAAGCATCTTGAGGTTGCTCGGGTATAATTGGCTGCGCCCATAAGGGCGCATCAAACAGCAACTAGCGCTTAGCTGGAGGGAAAATCAATTGAAATGGGCTCTCCGTTGTACTCAATAGTTCGCTCACGACTTACCCCGTCAGCTATCAGCCTCAGTACAAATGTTCTCGTCGAGAGCATGCCCGGAAACTCGCCGTGGCGAATCGAAACATCCAAACGCTGCAATTCCTCAGTCCAAGTGAACGCTATCTCACTAAACGCTCCTTGCTCATAGCGGTAGCTATCGCCTTCATCCTCATAGAGTACGAAGCTACCGTCAGCGCCGGCATAAATCTCAATCTCTAAGGGGTCACAGGGCTTTTCATTGTGATACTGCACGTCTGGGCCACATGGAATGATACTGCCAGCTCTTAGATAAAGAGGGATTTGATCAATCGGGGTAGCAGCCGTGATTCGTTGCCCTCCAGCAAACACTTGCTTGCTCCAGTAATCTATCCAGTCGCAACCAGACGGCAAGATGAGCTCCCGCTTCGCGGCCGCGAGCGCAGTTGGTTCAAATTGCTGTCCCGGATGTGCCCAGCTCAAGCTGACCTTTGATGAGCCTCGCCAGTGCGCATATTCCAGTTCAATCCGATACTCTTGTCCTGCCTCCAGTAGGCTCTCAACCTTGATATTTCTGGCAGCGCTAACCTGCCACTGGTCGATCACACTCTGATCATTGATGCGCATTACTACGCCGTCGTTGGCATGGACCAACCACTGATGTATCCCGCTATGCTCAGGGACTATCGTGGCCTGCCAACGCACAGAGTAACCCGCCAATGGCAGTCCTGCTGGCGGCCCTCCAGCCCAGTTCCCATCTAGCTCGCTAACCCGCTGAGTCGCAACATGTCGACTTAACGCATCGTCACTGAACAGGCTTTGCTGCCACTGAGCTTGAACCAACTCATGCTGCTGAGTCTGCTGATGAAACATGGCTTGAGTAACCGGGCATACCAAAAACTCACGGCCAAACAGGTACTGATCGCTTACATCATGCAGCAGCGGCTGCTCGGGAAAGTCGAAAGCAAGTAGGCGCATGATGCTGCGATGTTGTCGGGTGACCTGCCAGGCCAAAGAGTAGATATAGGGGAGCAGGCGGTAACGCAGTTTATCGAACTTCAACAAGCTGTCGAAGGCCCAGTCACCAGGCTCACCAAACTGGTAAATTTCACGCGGCGTGTTCGCGCCATGGGAGCGAAACAACGGGCAAAAGGTACCGAACTGGAACCAACGAACATAAAGTTCTTTGTAGGCATCATCATCCACACCCTCCGGATAGCTGGCCCCAAACCCCGTGGTAAAGAAACCGCCAATATCGGTTGTCCAGTAGGGTAACCCTGTGGCACATAAGTTCAGCCCGGCTGCAATTTGCTGATGCAGCACCTGCCAACTAGCACTAATGTCTCCTGACCAGCATGCGGCCGCATAGCGCTGCTGACCTAAAAAGCTGGAGCGACTAAGCGTGAACACGCGCTTTTCCTCCCCCAGCGCGCGCTGCTTTTGGTAGACCCCGCCAGTCGTCACCAACGAGTAGGCATTGAGCACGCGTCGCCAGCTACCTGCGGCAGTATCGCGTTGCGCCAAGCAAGCATCGACTCCATCCTGTGGGACTTGCGCGGATACAAACTCAGGCTCGGTGCCATCCATCCAGAAAGCATCGACACCAAGATCCCACAGCCCACATTGCAAGTGTTTCCAGTAGATCTCACGCGCCTCTGCACTGAAGGCATCGTAGATATGGCCTTGGGCCCAGTGCGGCGTCTCGAACAGATGACCAGCGTGCTTGAGCTCGTTAAACACTGCACTTCCTTCACCGACTACCGGCCAGATGGAGATCATCAGCTTATAGTTCAATTCGTGCAGGGTATCGATCATCGCCTGACCGTCACCAAACTGGGCAACGTCAAACTGCATCGCGCTCCAGCCTAGCTCGCCCCAGTACTTCCAGTCCTGGACCAGGTTATCGATAGGGATGTTCAGCTCTCGGTATTTTCGGGCGACAGCCACAATCTCTGCGGCATCGATGTAGCGCTCTCGAGACTGCCAATAGCCATAGGCCCAGCGCCCAAACAACGGAGCATGGCCAGTCAGCTGTTGATACCCGCTATGGATGGCATCAAAATCAGGTCCCCAGAGAACAAAGAAGTCGAGTTCACTGCCTGCATCCGCGGTAAAACTAAACCCGCCTTCGTCACTGTTAAACTCACTACGTGCAGGCGTATTCCAAAGCACCCCGAAGCCAGCAGTAGACAACAACAGTGGCGCCGCGATCCCCTTATTGGACTGACAAATGACTTGGGTTTTCCCCCGCCAGTTTAGTACTCCATCGGGATACTGACCGAGACCGTACAGCGCGCCCGGGGCTGCTTCATCAAACCGCTGACGCACAGTTAAACCATCGGATGTATTGGCTGCAGGAAATAGCTCAGTTCCCGTTAAGGTCAACAAGAGTTGGCTATCAGCATGTATTTGCCATGCGCCTGCCTTATCTAGCCGGCGGACCCTTAGCATATCGCTGCAAAGCGTATCATCGCCGCGTTGGCCAGCATCAAAGTGGGGTAATTGAGGTAGCAATACCAACTCGGGTGTCGCCGCTACAGGATGTGTGGCAAGACAACAGCGCACGCGTAAAATGCGCGCAGAGAGCAGCGTAAACTGCCAGTGATATTCGCCCTGTGGACTTGCTTCAGAGTAAGTTAGCTGGGTCACGGTCAATCATCTTAGGAAGGGATACAACTGGGCGAACTATAGCCCAAGGCTAGCGCTCAGGCCGAGGCCTGGCTAACAGTTTGAAATGCCAACTAGCGAGCAAAGCGTTAACTGATCAAGATACGACCTCCCGGCAGGTCGCTGGAGGCCGAATAGTCGAGCGAGGTCAGCGCTAATCGTTGTTAAGCTGCAGGTAGGCCTGATCAAAACCATGCAACACCACCGGCAGGCTCTGTTGCTGCTGGTCGTGGATGTAGGCGATACTCATCACCCGACCTTCGCGCATTTGTGACAGCAATTGTGCGTCGACCTTCACATTCAGCTCGCAGGTGCGTTCATCGCAGCCGGTGAGTGGCAGGTGCAGCGCCTTAAACTGATCAATCTTGATACCCACGCCTTTTTTCGCCTCGATGCCCGGGGCCAAGCGCAGCCGCAGCACGGCAAACTCTGGTAGCTGGATAAAGCTAATGCCGGCTATCACATCGGCCATATCACCGTCGCGTTTCATGATCAGCTGGGAGATGTTGCAGAGCTCGGCTTGGCAGTCGAGGGTCCAGGATTCAAAGTCCTGCTTGTTGGCGGCAAACACCTGGCCAACCATCAGCCCGGCGGTGAGCAACACGAATAACTTGTTGAGCATGGATTGCAGTTCCTTTGCCCAGCCCCGCCGCACGCGCCACGGGGCTGGTAATTGCTTAAGCCGCCAGTGGATGCGCAGGCTGATAAGGTTTAATACGCACTTTTCGATTAGCGATGATAACAGCTAAAACCAATAATATCAGTAGCTTGGTATAGGGCTCGCTAACGTTGCCGGCGGGCACAAACTCGGTGACCGGGATCTGGCGCATGCTCACCATACCCGCATCGACAAAGCTTAAGCCGGTCACAAAGGCCTGCATATCTTCTGGGTCGAGCATGTTATCGATATCGATGCCTAAGATACGAAACTCCGATACGCCGTCTTCGCCGAACAGATACTCAATGCCACCTTCTAAGATGTCAGTCATTACCCACTCACCGAACTCGTTCATCAGCCATAGCTCGAACAGGTTGTCGTCAAAGCCCTCTGGCAGAATCACCGACAGGAAGTTGGGGCCAGCGTCGACAAAGTAGTCGTAGCCCACTGCCACATCCGGGTCGATAAACACGATTTGGTCGAGATCGACGTTAAAGTCGAACTCCCAACCACCGTCGACCACCACCGGCATTAGCGGGTTCTCAGGGGTAGCGCCCGGCAATGCTCCATCGCGGATAGCAAAGCGCCATACGCCATTGATCCCAGTGTTGGAGGTGTTAGTGAGATTGAGAATGTCTTCCGAGAAAGAACCGGGTAACGAGAAGAAGTCACTGCCATTGCCGGCATCGTAGCCTGCCTGGGCGGGAGTTCCGCCAAAGCCATTGCTACCGTCAGATGCATCACCGGTGGTCCAACTCAGGTTGTCATAGCGAAACTCAACGTCGAAGTTGCCCGCGCCAGTGTCACTGCGATCGATCAGCACTAACTGGAAGCTGTTAGTCTTGTCGCCATGATGATTGTAGTAACCCACTTGGTCCCAGGTAATCGCCACGCTGTTCTCATTGGGCGCACCCACATAGACTGCGCCACAGTCGCCACAGCGGGTATCCACATCGGCCCAGAACGGCGCAATAATCGGCTGATTGGCCACCGGGAAGTGCTGGGGGGTGTAGCCGTTCAACGAACTGTTAAACGAGATATTGCCGTTATTGTTAACGAAGAAGCTATCGTAGCTATTGCCAAAGTAGTTGATCTCAAACGGCAGGTTTAAGCGGTTGGAAGAACCGTCATCATTGGGCTGCATAGCAAGTTCGCCATATCCCGCATCACCACCAAAACCCGACATCATCGCCGCTTGACCGACACTCAACGGCAGCGCAACCATCAGGCAAGCAGCGAGCAAACCAGAAGCTGTTTTCATAGTGTAATTCCCTTTATCAAAAAATTAACAAATATATTAATTAGAATTTTCAGGCACACGTAAGCAAGAACGAAACCAAGTTTTATATCGTTTATTTTCAATATCTTAAGATCGGGTTAAGCCAGTTGTGTAATAAATCCTGACAGCCAATTATTGGCTTTTTGTTATTTATGTTAATTACCCGTTGCGGGGCTAAGCGCCGTGAATGCTTGCTTCGGCAGGCTAGCGCCTTTATCTATCGCACACAAAAAAGCCCCCGGAGGTTTTACCTGCGGGGGCTGTTTCAGTTTGAGAGGCTAGAAGTCGGAGCTAAAGCCCAAGTACCAAGTGCGGTCTTCTTCGTTATAGCCGCGGATGCTGGCTTCGTGCGACATCTTGGTTTTGCCCACATTGTTCACACCGGCGCGAATACGCGCGATATCGCCCCAGTAGTAGTTCAGGCCGAGGTCAACGGTGCTGTAGCCGTCTTCTGGCAGGTCGGCATCGGCGGCGCTGCTGCCGAGCATCTGCTTACCGGTGTAGTTGTACTGCACAAAGGTACGCAGATCGTAGCTAACATCCCAGTTCAGACGCGCCATTACCGTGTGTTCTGGGCGCTCGCCTAAGGTTTCACCGGTGGTGCGATCGGTGGCATCGGTGTAGGTGTAGTTGGCGTTTAGCGAGAAGCTGTCGCTGATGTCGCCGCTGGCGGCCAGCTCAATACCGTCGATACGGGCTTTAGCAACGTTGGTGTAGGTGAACACTTCACGGTCGAAGTCCGAGTCGATAGGCGTGTCGCGGTCTTGCTCAATCAAGTTCTTAATGTCGTTACGGAATAAGGTGGCCTCAGTGGTCCAGCTGCCAATTTGGTACACCGCACCCAGCTCATAAGAGGTACTCTCTTCTGGCTTCAAGTCTGGATTGCCAATCACGTAACAATCGCCTTTACACGAGCTTAAGCGGTACTCTTCGTTCAGCTGCAGCAGAGACGGCGCGTTGAAGGCTTGGCCAACACCGCCCTTCACCACCAAGTTGTCGTTGACGCGATTCACCAAGTAGGCACGCGGGCTAACGTGGCTACCGAACTCCTCGTGATAGTCCAATCGACCACCAAAGGTGAAGGTCCAACTCTCAGCAAAGCCCCATTCATCTTGCACAAACAACGCTTGCTCGGTCAGGCTGGCTTTACCAGTATCGAGCAGGTCGCGCGGGCTATCCAGGCGACTATGGCGCAGCTCGCCACCGACAGTTACGCGGTGTGCACCCAGCTCGGTTGAAGCCGATGCGTTCAGGATATGGTTGTCTTCGGTGATCTCAGAGACATCATCGGTGCCCTCTTCCAGATCTACCCGCTCGAAGCCATAGCGCAGCTGGCTGTCGCCCCAGTCCCACGCACCAGTGTGGGTGATTGCGCTGCTAAAGCGGCGTACATCCATCTGGCTGTCGGTGGTTGCTTTCAATGATTCGATAACCGCTTCACGCTGGTCACGGCTGTAGCCAAGATCGAAGTCGAGGATTTGCTGCTCGTCAATAAACCAGCTTAGGTTACCTAAAAGGTTGAGATATTGTTTGTCTTCGAGAGCGGTAACGTCGCTACGATCCCAAGAGTTGTCGCCATCCACCGCAGTTTGCCCACCAAAAGGCGTCCAGGCATTACGGTCGCTGTAGTTCATCGAGAAGTTAGCAAACAAGGTATCGTCAATCAGCGCACCGCCAGTATTCAGGCCCAGCATATACTGCTCTCCGCCGTCGCTCTCGGGGGTTTGGAAGTCAGCACGTACGGTACTATTCCACTCATTGCCGGCCTTCTTGGTGATGATGTTGATCACACCGCCCATGGCATCTGAGCCATACAGCGATGACATCGGGCCACGGATGATTTCGACGCGCTCGATTGAGCTGGTCGGAATGCTGCTGTAGTCGAAGTCGTTACCGCGGATGATGGCATTTGATGAGCTCATACGGCGGCCATTGAGTAGCACCAGTGTGTAGCTCGAATCTAGGCCACGGATCTTCACCAACTCACGTCCAGCGCGGCCACCATTCATTGAACTCTCAACACCCACCGCTTGGCTAACGATCTCGTTTAGGGTCAGCGCTGGCATGGCATCGATATCGTCCGAGGTGATCACCGAGATCGATGCAGGGGCCTCGGCAGCAGTGTTTGCGGTGCGGGTGGCTGTGACAACCATCTGCTCGTCGGTTGTCGTCGCCTCGTCTGCAAAGGCCGCAGGGCTAATAGCTAAAGCAATTGCTGTATACAGCGGCGAGAGTTTTAGTCGAGCAGAGTGATACATCGTGCAATTTCCTGTGTGAACAACATTTCGTAATGATAATGGTTATCATTTTCGCATTATTCACCCAGCGCAAGTCAACACAAGTTCCATTCATTTTGAGAATAATTACTATTCACGGTTAGTGCTCACAACTGTATAGCTCTTTCAGTTGCTCCCTTGCCCAGCGGCATAGCTCATCGTTATGGTGGCGGCGATGCCAGTACAGATACAACGTCATGGGCTCTCGGCGGGCCTCGCTTGGAATCGCCTTGGTGCAAAGCTGCCGGCCACGGCAAAGCTCTTCGGCGAATGGCACCGGCAGGTGGAAGATTAGATCGCTGGACTCGGCTATCGCCGCTACCGAGGCAAAGCTGGTCGTTCGCAGCGCGACATCCAAACCTTGGTGTTTAGCCAGGTGTCCCCGCTCTTTTAAGGTGAACTCAGGAAAGAAGAAGTTGGTGCCCCGAGTTTGTACCTCGGCAAAGCGGGCCGACATAAACTTGTCCAGCGTCAGGGGCTGTTCGGCCAACGGATGCTGCTTGCTCATCAGTAAGCAGAACTCCAGCTCACACAGCGGCATTCTATGCAGCTGGCTTTGGCCACTCTCGGGCTGCTGAGCGGAAATGGCAAAATGCACCAGCCCCTGCTCTAGCCCAGCAAAGTTATCTTGCGGTGTGGAGTCGATCTCCAGCTGCACCCCCGGTGCCAGCTCGGCAAGACGCTGGATAAACGGTGGCAGCAAGCGGTTGATCTGCGGCACCATGCCAAAGATGCGCAGCGAGCCCTTGCACACTGCCGGGTCAAACTGCGGTCCTCGCAATAGCTGCTCAACCCCCTCAAGCAACGGTGACAGCTCGTTTTGCAGCTGTTCTGCGCGCGGCGTGAGCACGTAGCTTCCCTGCGAGCGCACCAGCAAGTCGTCGCTGAAGGTATCGCGTAGTCGGCTTAGCGCGCGCGACATCGAAGGCTGACTCATCGCCAAGGCTTGAGCGGCCTTCGATACATGGCGCTGCTCTAACAGCACTTTTAATACAAACAGCAGATTAAGGTCGATGTCTGACATGTTTACTGAGTGCATATTCAAGTTTTGCATAGCGCGTATTCATTGATTGATATTGAAGCGGTGATTGTATGGGTTAAGCTAAACGCCATCAAGAATGTTTCTCATTTAGATTTGCGTTAGATCAATCTTTGCTGCGAACTAGCAAGGTAGATTAACGCTGGTCGTCCACCAACAGCAGAGCTCCCATGACCCGATTACTTCAAAACATCACTGCCCTCTTTGCCTGCCTAAGTACCCTATTCGCGAGCGCGGCGTTTGCAGTTACCGTTGAGCATGCTGTAGGGCAAACCCAACTGGATAAAACCCCAGAGCGCATTGTGGTGATCGGCCATGCCAGCCTGGACGTGTTGGACAACCTTGGTGTTCCCCCGGTAGGCGTGGTGCACCATCTGCTACCGAGTTATCTGCAGCAGTACAACGATAAGTCCATCGCCTCGGTCGGCACCCTGCACGAGCCAGATTTTGAAGCGATCTTTATGGCACGCCCCGACCTGATTATCGCCGAAGGCCGCGCCCTGCCACATGTGGAAGAGCTACAAAAAATCGCCCCGACCTACGTGGTGATGATGGAAAACGGCCACTACTGGCGTGATATGACCCAGCACTGGCGCAACATCGCGCTGATGGTGGACAAGCAAGGCGAAGTGGAGTCGTTAATCAGTGAGCTGGAAGGTGAGATTGCAGCGCTATCTGCCAAGGCCAAAGCTGCAGAGCTTGATACTATGGTGGTGATGAATGCCGGTGGCAATGTCACCATGTTTGGCCGCGACAGCCGCTTCTCGCAGATCTTCAACGAGTTCGGTTTCACCCCTGCCAGCTCACGCAACGTAGAAGCCACCGCTGGCCCGCATGGCCACCTGATTTCCTTCGAGTACATTGTCGATGCAGCGCCACAGAGCCTGATGATTATGGACCGTGAGCAAGCGATTGGCCGCGGCGCCGGCAAGGCCCAAGCCTTCTTCGACAATGCACTAGTCAACGGCACCGAGGCGGCGCAAAACGGCAAGCTCATCTACCTAAACCCCGAGGCGTGGTATATCACCGCTGGCGGCATCCAAGCCACCCGGGTGATGCTGCAAGACATTCAACAAGCCCTGAACTAATACGCCCAATAATGAGAACGGCCCGCCATTGCGGGCCTTAGCTGTATATCACTATGAGTATTCTTTTCCGCCTTGGAGCTGCCAGCTTATTGCTGGTTTTAGCCCTTGCGTCCTTGCTAATTGGAGTGATTGACCTTGATATCGCTGCCCTACTAAACAGCGAGAGCAGCAGCGCCCATATCTTGCTAGTCAGCCGCATTCCGCGCTTGCTGGCAATCTGTCTGGCGGGCGCCGGCCTGAGTATCGCGGGCTTGATCATGCAGCAGATCGTGCAAAACCGTTTTGCCGCCCCCTCCACCACCGGCACCATCGATTGCGCCATGTTCGGCTATATCGTGGCCCTGATAGCCTTCGGCGATGTCGACCACTGGATCCAGCTGCTAATTATCTTTGGCTTTGCGGTGGCGGGCACCCTGCTGTTTGTGCGCTTCTTGCAAAAGCTGCAGTTTAAGAATGCGGTGCTGGTACCACTTATCGGCATTATGTACGGCAATGTGGTGTCGGCGCTGACCACCTTTATCGCCTACAAGTATGACCTGGTGCAGACCCTCTCTTCCTGGACGGTGGCCAACTTCGCCTCGGTGCTTAAAGGCAACTACGAGTTTCTTTACCTAGCCGTACCCGCCTCTGTACTGGCCTACATGTATGCCGCCCGCTTTAGTGCCGCCAGCGTGGGTGAGAGCTTTGCCAAGAACATCGGCCTTAACTACCAGCGCGTGGTGATGGTGGGGGTTATGTTGGTTGCGGTGCTCGCCTCCTCGGTGGTGATGATTGTTGGGGTGATCCCCTTTCTAGGGCTGATTGTGCCGAACTTAGTGTCGCTGTTTATCGGCGACAATATGCGTCGCAACCTGCCGTGGACCGCCTACTGGGGCATGGTGTTGGTATTAGCCTGCGACATTGGCGGTCGCTTGATTCTGTTCCCCTTTGAAGTACCGATTTCGATGATTATCAGCATCTTTGGTGGTCTGGTGTTTATTGGTCTGATCCTCAAGGACAAGTCCAATGCGTAACTCGACCAAGCTGATTTTATTGAGTGTTGCCACACTGGCGATTATCGCGCTGTTTCTCGGCAAGGGGCTAGACGCCTACAACTACCGCTTCTTCTTGTCGAGGCGCATTCCCAAGGTGCTGGCTATCTTGCTGGCTGCGACTGCTATCAGCTGGTCGTCGCTGGTATTCCAAACGGTAACCAACAACCGCATCCTAACCCCGTCCATCCTTGGCTTTGACTCACTGTATGTGATGATTCAAGTGCTGCTTGTGGTGCTAGCAGGCTCACTCTCGCCGCTAGTGATCCAGCCTATGCTGAACTTCTCGGTCACCACTGCGATTATGGCGGGCCTGTCGCTCAGCCTGTTCGCTTGGTACTTCTATGGCAAGCAGCGCGACCTGTTCAGCTTGCTGCTGATTGGCATTATTTGCTCTAGCTTGTTTAGCAGCGTCACCGGCTTTTTCACCATGGTGATCGATCCTAGCGAGTTTATGGCGATCCAGGCCTCGATGTTTGCCAGCTTCAACAACGTTAATGGTGCATTGGTGTACTGGGCGATTGCGCCGATGTTGCTGTGCTTGGCCTTGCTGCTCAAGCTCGCCCCGAAGCTCGATGTGCTGTGGCTGGGGCCAGATAACGCCACCAGCTTGGGCATCAATGTGCGCAAACTGACCTTGCAGATTATGGCGCTGGTCAGCGTGCTGATCTCCGTCGCCACCGCCTTGGTCGGCCCAGTATTGTTCTTCGGCCTGATTGTGGTGAGCCTGACCCGCCAGCTATTTAACAGCTATCAGCATCGCCTGTTGCTGCCGGCCAGTAGCGCGCTCGCCGCCTTTTTGCTGCTGACAGGCCAGTGGATTGTCGAAAACCTGATGGCCTTTGAAACCACCATCAGCGTGATTATCAATTTTGTCGGCGGCAGCTACTTCCTGCTGCTGCTTGCCCGTAACAAAGTGAACTAAGCATGATCAAACTAAGCGGCCTGAGTAAAAAATATAACGATAACTTTGTGGTTCAGGATGCCAGCGCGCTGTTCCCTAAAGGCGTGCTCACCTCGATTATTGGCCCCAATGGCGCCGGCAAAAGTACCCTGCTGTCGATGGCCAGCCGCCTCACCAACAGCGATGCCGGCGAGGTAGTTATTGCCGACAAGCCTCTGAATCAATGGGATAACGCGGAGCTTGCCAAGCGCTTGGCGGTGCTGCGCCAGTCCAACAACATCAATATGCGCTTTACTGTGCGCGAGTTGGTGGCCTTTGGCCGCTTCCCCCACTCGCAAGGCCGTCTTAGTGCGCGCGACAACGAGATTATCGACAAAGCGATGGGGCATCTCGATATTCAGCACATTGCCAACCGCTACCTCGACCAGCTCAGTGGCGGCCAGCGCCAAATGGCCTTCATCGCCATGGTGGTGGCCCAAGACACCGACTATATCTTCCTCGATGAGCCGCTAAACAACCTTGATATCAAACACTCCGTGGAGATTATGGGGGCTATCCAGCACTTGGCGCATGAACATGGGAAGGCGGTGGTGGTGGTGATCCACGACATAAACTTTGCCGCGAGTTACTCGGACCGAATTATTGCCATGAAGCAGGGGCAAGTGATTAAAAGTGGTGACACGGTGGAGGTGATTGACGAGGCGGTGCTATCGGATATCTACGAGATCCCCTTTACCATTCGCGAGGTTGAGGGCCAGCGGATCTGTATGTATTACACCAATCCACATAAATAACTGATCATTCTTGCTGGTTAAAATCATTGATGACCGCGTCAACGCTTTTGTAATTAGTCCACTAGTTACGGCAAGCGCTTCCTTGTCTTCAATGATTTTTCCTGCGCAATCTCTCATCAGTTACTTATCCGGATTGGTGTTATCGCTAAGCGGTGTGTTTTGATGAGCGATACGAGCCTATCGAACGACTAATCGATCAGGCTCAGTAAATCTTTTGCGGCCTCTACCCCTTGCTCACTAGCCAGCTCCAACCAATAGCGCGCTCTGTCTTGATCAATGAGCGCCTGAACCTCCCCAAAGAAGTCACCATAAAGGTAGTACTGCCCTAAGTTAAACTGCGCGTTGTGGTAGCCTTTTTCGGCAGCGCTTATTAGCAGTGTTAAGGCCTTGGCTTCACTGTGCTGGACCACATCACCGTAGAGATACAATAGCGACAGAACAAAGATGTTTTCAGGGTTATCCTCATCCACCGCGAGGCGATACTGATCATCGAAGCGCTCCATATCTCCATCAAAGCGCCCGCTGAACAGATGGCTACGGATCAGCACCGCCGGCACATTCTCTTGCGCCAGCCGCTCAATGGCGCGCAGTGCCCGAACTTTTCCTTGCGCTGCCGCCGCAGTGTACCAATACAAAGCGACACTCGGCCCTAACTCTAAACCAGAGTCCCGATAAAAATCAGCCAATAGCAGTTGTGTGGGTGTATCGGTCACATAGGCTGCGGGCCTGCAATCATCTCCCGCATGATTGACAGGGGCCAGTGAGCACAAGCGCCGCTGGGCTTTTCTATCACCCAAGGTTGCCGCTTGCTCAAACAAAGAGAGTGACTTGAGCAACTCGGCGCGCTCACTGCCTTCGTTCCAGTAGTGCTCCGCCACATGGTACATGCCATGAGCATCGCCTTTGTCAGCGGCTTGTTGGAACCAATACAGGGCTTGGTCTGGGTCATAGAAGTTACTGTCTTGTTGAAGCAGCAAATGACCAAGCTTAAGCTGATAGGCCACATTGCCTAGCTGGGCATGCTTTTGATAAACACTAAACAGGTCATCCACACTCACCGCTAAGCAATCAAAGGTTATAGGTAGTGCTAAGCCCGCCAAGAGACCAATTCGCTTCTTCATAATTACTCCATTACCTGCTGTTGACTAGCGCGCCACAAACACTGCGTTTGCTAGCAGTGCCCTACCCCGTAAGAGCCGCACTTGCGACAGCTATTGCTCCAAGAGGACTTATTCGCTTGACAGTTGCGCTCAGCCATCAGGCAAGCATCGAACATCGCGCCTTCAACGGATTGCGCGTTGGCAGCTTGGCCATAGTGAATATTGACCACCTGAGGCGGCACACTGCTGGTTTCGTAGTACTTACAGGTGTAGCCATAGCCATTGAAGGGGCGTTTGTGATGGTAGGGCTTGTGATGACGATGATGCCTGACTTGCTCGAGCGTCGTCTCATCTAAAGCCTGAGCGTGTCCGACAAGAAAAGTGGCGAGAGTTATGCGTTCATTGGCCAAAGAGGCATTGGAAAACAGGTAGAACGCCGCCATCGAAGCCAGTAATACCAAACGTAAAATTTTGCCCATATCTCACCTCTGTATGGCTCTGTGTTGTGCTGTTGGTTAGCGGCGACTTTAAGACTGCGGTAATTCGACCTTAAAAGGTGGTGCTATGGAGCGCGGAGAATGAGAGGGTAAGTCACCCCATAGCACCACCTTGTTCTACCTCGTGAAAGCCAGCTGGCCGCTGTTGTGCTCTGGCTGGCAATATAACTGGCAAGGTGGTTAGAGCTGAATAGTACAAATGTCCCGAAACCGATATTGAAATAAAACTGAAATCTTGTCGGCAGACGCCGCTGGTTTTTATGCTCCGCAGCGATGTTTAGAAACGGGACATTTGTACTATGGAAGCTGCCATAACAGCTTGGTTACTCTGCGCGCTATATCCCGGCAACATGCCAACAATCACATTACTTAAGGATGTAGCAGTAATGAGTAGAGTAACGATGTACGCCAGCGCAGTCGCGCTAGCTTTCACCTTAGGCGCCTGCGGTGGTGGTTCGGGGGGCGATGGCCCCGGAGGAGGCACCGATACAGGCGGCAGCGGCGGAGGTGGCGACAACGACCATAACGTTACCGCCTTCTTAGGCCTGTCACGCTATGACAACTATCTGGCAACGTTCAGTGATGGTGATGCAACAGCGAGCCTGTATGTCGACGACGACGGCTATATGCATGTGATTGTCGATACCCAGCAACACCAAATGACCTTCTTGCAGCGTGCTGGTACTGACTTCGTCGACACGATCAGAGTTGACAAGCACATGTTCACCTATGACCCCTACAACGACGCAGGCAAAGTCACCGTCACCACGCCTGATGGCTATTTTGATTACTACTATATGGATCGCAGCTATGCCATCACAGGTAGCGATATCTCCTCAGGCGTTGGCGGTGGTAGTGGCAATGGGCCGGATGGTGGCGGCACATCCAATGGCTTGTGTACTTACTATCAATCGGGGTCTGCCTTCGAGTTTATTCCCGGACAGCAACTCGGCGTCTGCAACCCGTGGCCAGCACAGTCTGCAAACATGTGTAATGACAGCGCCTTAAACGAGCTGCTAGACGAAGATGATAAACAAGTCGGTACGCGTATCAGCGGTGCACAATACCACAGCTCAGGTTCATGCCCCGGTCTGGGCTTCCCTTACCCCATCGGTGAAGGTAGCTATGTGGACTACGACCTACTGGGTAATCTGGGGCGCAGCAATTCACTTGCTATCCCTCGCTTATCCGCTAAGAAGAGCCTCCAAAGTCGCTATGCACCGCTGGAGCTCAAAGCACTCAGCTGCAACGCAGTTTCTTCACAAGACGCAGTGGCCTGGCGTGAATGCACCGCTTCACTGAGCAAAGCATATTTGGAGCAAATCGACAGCGCGCTTAATATCAACTGGTGGAAGACGATTGAATCAGAGGTACTCGCAGACTACCTGGGTGACACAGCAAGCGCACAGCTAACCTCTTTCGCCAAAGCAATACAGAATGCAATCGACCACCCAGACTATCAGCAGTTCAGCTCAAGTGAAGACCTTCCAGCAGCAACCATTGACGAGTACCTTGCCTTAAGTACCGCTCTGAAAAACGCACTTGCCAAACTGCTCAACGACGTAAGTAACGACAAGGTCGCTGAAGACTATGACGTGTTTGGTAACAGTGAAAATATTCTGGACAACGACGGACAACCCATTGCCAATAACGATGGTATGGGCGGCGGTCAAGGTGGTAGTGGCGGTGGGGAGGAGTATTCAACCATATGCTACTACAACCACTGGACTGTGGGCTCAGATCAAGAGTATGAGTCTCTAAGTTGCTACGTTAAAGACGAGTACGGAGCAACCTTTTTTAGTCGCAGTGAGGGCATCCGACTGATACACCCAGAAAAAGAGAGCCAAAAATCAAATGTGGCCATAGAGAGAAGACTTACATTACACGATAAGTACACCCCAAATGCAGTCTCATCCTATAGCTACTTTGATAAGATCGATGGATACGGAAACACTCTTCATCTGGACAAAGGGGCTGAGAGTAAAATAGATTCGGATTCCCAAAAGGACTATCACTTTTACGGCGTGTTGTATAATTCCTGGCCCCATACCAGCGAGATTATTGATCGCGTCATAGTTGTCAATAATATCCACACCGAAGATAGTTGGCTGGACCGAAAGGAAAGGTGCGGCGGAGTTGATAATAATTTTGAGCTTCGCTTAAAAGACCAAAATGGAGAGCGCACCGAACTCTTCGACCTTAGCCAGTGCCCTCACCCAATTGACATCGATTTGGCCAAGGCAGTGCACGAGTATGACGACAAGAGCATGTGGTTATATACCGGTGAATATCTGCAGTATCTGGAAGATTAGTAAACCATAGAGGCTTGGGGCACTGGCTATGCTGTGCCCAAAGCCTATCCAGTGCTAAACAGCGCTAGCAATCACAAGGCAATCACCCACTGGTGAAATGGCACCACACATTTAAACGCCCCACGCCGCTCCAAGCCTTTTGCGTCAAGCCACCAGCGAGCCGCATCCTCTGAACTGAGCAGGCCTTGCTCAATGGCGTTATTCAAGGTGGCGGTCAGGCCCGAGTAGAGGTCGAACTCGGCAAGGCTGGGCATCACCACCTCGTTGCACTGCTCGGCGATAACTCTCAACTGACGCTGTTTCACAAACTGCTGAATCACTTGATGGGCCTCGGGCGAGGCTATCAACCCTCGCACTAGTTCGATAATTTGGGCGTTAGTCTCTGGTTCGCGGCTGATCACCGTTGCCGATTTATAATCCGCCTCCGTGAGCACTAACTTGCCTCCGGGTCGGCAAACGCGGTACATCTCCGTCAGCGCCTGAATCGGCTGAGAAAGGTTACACAATAGACGCTCGGCATGAACCGCATCGACACAGTCATCTGCCAACGGGATCGCCATGGCACAGCCATTGATAGCCGTGATTTTTTCGCCAAGGCCAGCGACTGCGCTTTGCAGCATCAACGCCGAGTTGTCCAACGTTACGATTTGCTTTACCGACAACGACTCGCTCCAACAGCGCAGATCTTGCCCGGTACCCGGCCCCACCTCCAACAGCACATCGCTATGGTGAGTTTTTAGCTGCTTTAGCGTCCACTGTTTACCTGCGACTACACCGGGCAGACGGCTGAAGCTTTCCAGATAAAGTTGTGCACTTTGCCGCTCTGCGTCATGGGAGATGTTGGACATGAAGTCCTTGATATCGGGCTCTTCACCCCCTTGGGGCTGGGGTTTCAGGGGGAGTTTGCTAATTTGATACAGCATTGCAATCAAAGCGGCCCGGCCATCGACCTCCATCAATTGGTAAATCTTGGACAACTGATTTCGCACGGTTTGCTCAGATACCCCAAGCTGCCTGGCAATCTGTCTATCATCCTCTCCACCAGCAAGTAACAACGCCAAGGTTTGCTGAGAGCGAGAGAGGGTCGAAAAGGCGTTGCGGGTGGCAATGGTAAGATAGCGCGCACCTTCACAATGGCAGACCAACAGCTGCTCGTCACCCATCGGGTAACTACCAACCGCTACACACACAGCAATCGGGTCGTTCTGCTGTCCATTTGTAACAGGCAGGCGCAACTGAGCCCCTTCAATGTATCCATGTTGGTTCAGGCGCTGCTGCAAGCTCGACGACAACTCAATGACCCGTCCTTCGCTATCGACTAGCCCATGGGATCGCTTGTGGCCTTGCTGGGTATGAATACTCTGATAGACCGATAGCTTATATGCAGCTTGCAGATGTCGAACCACTTGCTCAAACACTTGCCGCTCAGCTGCAGAAAAACACGCGCCCAATTGCGCACGCGAAATGCAAAACAGCTGCTTCCCTGTATGGTCCTCACTGGGAAGCAGGCAAAGCAGTGCGTCCTCTATGTTAAACAGCGGCGCGCAGTCCAAACAGCTATCGTATATCCCTGCGGGGCCTTGAGTCAGTTGCCGTAAGCTGATGGCTCGCCCCTGCTGTTCGCTCAGGGTAAGGCAAACCTGTCGACGAAGTGGCGCTGACAAAGATTGCCAGATTTCGTTGACGGATTGCCCTTGGGAATACGAGTAAGCATACTCTAACGAGCTCACTTCGCTTAGCTGCTCGCCTTGCCACCAGATGGCCCAGTCAAAGGGGAGCAGCGTCTGTAGATGACGAAACAAGCTCTGTCGCAGCTTAAACAACGGTGACTCGACCGGCTCGGCATATAGTTCGAGCAGCCAGTGATTAACGGCAGCGTCCACGACCTATCCTTCGAGCAAGCTCCGGTTTAAACTGGCAACGGCTTGATTCCGCCCGGTCACGCCCATCTGTTTGTACAACTGGGTTAGTCGGTTGCGCACGGTTTTCTCGCTACACCCCACTGATAGCGCAATTTGCTTGTTTGACTCCCCCCGCAACAGACGATCAGCCAGCAAGTTCTCACTTTCGCGGAACTCCCCAAGCGAGGCGCAGGGGCTGAAGGTAAGTACGCGCAGGTTAGCATAGTCGTAACCTTGCATGCGATAGAGTCCCACTAATCGCGGCTTAAGGGTGCTTAACAGTGCCGTCGGAACACTCATCCCGACTTGCCAATTCACGAACTGAGTCACCTGCGGGTCGAGGTAGACGATATCTCCCGCAGGACTACAGATGGCAATATGCTTCTCACCATAAAGCTCGCGTACTAAGCGCGTACAAGCATGTCGCCAAGCTTGTAATGCATGCGGCATTGTCGATGCCAAGCGATTCAACTGGGAGGGGGCGATCTCGCTAGCAGATTCTATATGCAGGTGATGACTGACCCGCTTTTGCGGGTCGGCAATGCTCAGGCAATAGCCATAGTCGCCATTATGGAGCGTTGTCTCAGACAAGGAAAACCGATAACTCTCTGCGCAGTTCTCAGCGATAAGTTCTCGATGCTGCTGGTAGGTCACTGCCCGGGCTTGGCGGCGAAAGCTCTCGCAGCCACTCAGCTCATGGAACAATGAGTTGCATATCAGCTGCCCATCACGACCACAAGCGGCCTGCCAACTCGCGGTATGAATGGGAATCAAAGATTGAATATGCAAGAGGTGATGTGCGATGACCCCACTTGGAGAGGAGCTTGCACTGAGTGTATAGAGCCCGGCAATGTAATCAGGCGCGACAATATTAGACAGTACCACTGTGTCTGTATCCCTGTCGTCAGCAAATCCTTAACTGTCGCTCATTCTACATAACGAAAGTAAATGCTCAATTTAATCAATATAACTTTACACTACATTACGTTTTCATTTTGGTATAAAGCACTGCACCTTAGCCAAGTCTGCATTAATATGAACAGCCGCCAACCACCGCCCAACTTTGCGGCTAGTTACACTCGATAATCACTCGATGGAAGGGATTGGTGCATAAGAATGCATTACTTCGGTCTAGATCTTTCACGTCGTTCCACCAGCGATGTGCGCATTCACGGCTGAACGAGCCAGCGCTCAACGCTTGCTCCAGCGTGGCCGCAACTCCTGAGAAGTACTCGAACTGTTCCAAGCTGTTGATAGGTAGGTCCAAGCTATCGCTCGCCACCACCTTAAGTTGCTGTTGCTTCACAAAGTGCATCAGCTGCCGATAGGCCGTCGCGCACGCAATAGAGCCTCTAATCATGTCACAGATATGAGCATTGATTTCCGGCTCTCTGCTAGACACCGTTGCGTGCAAAAAGTCAGCCTCTCCCAGCACAACCCGCCCTCCAGGTCGACAAACCCGCAGCATCTCTTTCAAGGCACTTATAGGATCATCGATATGACTAAGCAGGCGATCACTGTGCACCACATCGAAGCTATTGTCGGCAAATGGTAAGGCCTTCGCGCATCCGCAGATGGCTGATATGCGCCCTTCTCTCCCCTCAAGTGCGCTATCTAGCATGCCCTTTGACACATCTAGCAGTGTTAGTTGCTGTGGCGATAGCTGCGCTAACCAATCATCAGCATCGACGCCAATACCGCTGCCAATATCCAACATATGCTCAATCTTACGCGGGCGTAGCTGCTCTATTACCCAACGCTTACCTTGTTGAACATGCGGCCGTTGATTGAATCGGCGCAAATACTCACGAGCTTGCTCGAGTTCGCGGTAGTTGCGGATAAGGGTTAACAAGCGCTTAATATCATCCTGCCAGTCTCCACTGTTTTCGCGGGAAAAGGGATTCGTCTGCATCTGGCATACATAGGCGGTAAGGGCCGCACGACCATGCACACCAAGCAGCTTATAGATACCCGAGAGGCGATTCCTTACGGTTTGCTCGGAAACCGCAAAACGTGAGGCAAGCTGCTTATCTTCTGCGCCGTCCGCTACAGCCAAGGCCAAGGCCTGCTGTTTCTCTGTCAAGCAGCCAAAGTCGCTCGACGAGATCGCCGAAAGCAGTAAACTCCCCTCACAGGGGCTAACAACAAGCCGCCGCTGATTCATCTCGTAGGCACCATGGCGAAGAGTGTAATGATGCCGCTTGGTGAAGTTGCTGGCCTCAGGGATCTGCAGCTTACCTTCCACCAACCAGCCCTGTTGCTCGAGCGCTTTGCGCAGCGGCAACGATAGCCCAATAATCCCGCCAAAAGCGTCGGCTAAGCCCTGCTGGTAACGCGCCTTCTGCTCGCTCGAAAACTTGGGCTGCAGTGCCAACGCGAAGGCTGACTGCAAATGCTGTATCGCCCAAGACAAACGCAAGCCATCATCATGGCTAAAGCAGTGGCCTGCACTACCTATCATGAACATTTGATAACCCGGCTTACTTAGCTCGGAGTGCAAGTACAATAACGCATCTTCAATGGCATAATGCCGCCCCAGCTTTTGGTACTCGCGACTTGCCTGCCAACCTCCAGAATAGAGCTGTTGCAAGGTGACAGCCCGCCCTGGTTGCTTTAACAGATGATCGCGCAACTGCTTGCGCTGTTTAGGCCTTGTCCGCATCCAATCCCGGAAGAAGCGCTCACTTTGCGAGTATGTAAAGACTTGCTCGGCCGAGTCAGCACACTGCTGCCAAGGCCCTTGCCACCACATTCCCCAATCAAATGGGATCAGTGCTTGCAGTTTCTCAAACAGTTTGTGGCGAAGTTGAAACAGTGGGATGTCCGGCATATCCCGGTAGAGCTCAAGCAGCCACTGCTCTCCCTCAGCCAACGGGCTTAGGCGGCTACTATCCACGCCTGAAGAGCCCGAAGGAGATAAGGGTGAAACAGGGGTAGTTAGGTAGGGGGAATTCACTAGACCAGTATCCTCAAGGGGCACTAAATCCAGATAATTAACCAAAGATAAAGCACCAATTAGTACTAGGTGCTTTATATATTAAACTATTAGATGAATCCACCATCAACAGCGATTAAGGTGTGCGACTAGGGATCTGAAGTACAATGGCGGAAAGTTGCCCTCATCAGCCAAGGTATCAATAACAAGGTGGGTTGGGAGCGCTACAAAAGCATATCTCTAGTCTCATCAGCGATTTGACTGATAGTCCTCTCAAACATTCCAATCACGTTATCTTCAAACTCGTCTGGGTTAAAGCCGTACTCAATGGGGTAGTTCAACTCCAAAGCCAAGGTATCGCGGCCTTGCATATACACCTTCGGGTACTTCTTCTCGGTGTTCCAGCGGTTCACGAATTCCAGTAGCTGTTTATAGTTGCTAGGTTCAGAAGAAAACTGCGACAGTATGCGCAGATTCCAAAGACGATTTCCATCAATGACATCGTAGATTATGTATACGTAATAGCCCTCATCATGCATCTTGAATACAACATCGCCGTCACTATCAATCTTGTACTCGTAGCCCATCTTCGCCATGGCTTTTTGCACGGCAGAACGGGTAGGCTGATAACTAGGATTTGAGCTGGCAACTTCACCAGCTAGTTCCATCGCGTTCACAGGCAATTGCACATCCAAAAACATGGCAAACAACATAAAAACTAGATTTTTTTTCATATACTCCCTCCCATTTATGGGGTCAGAAATCCATAACACTGAATGCCGGGCAATATAGCGAGAACCTCGGTTGAACCTTAATAGTACAAATGTCCCATTCATGTATTTATATCCACGTATAACCCCCTTTCAAGAAACTTGATCTGTGAGCATATCGAAAGCCTCTAGCTTAGAGCGGTGAAGTGGCTGGCGAGATTTTACAAGCGCACTATCGGCATTGAGTTCCCAAAACCGGTTATCTGAATGGGTAAGGCGACAAGAGCAAGCACAGCTGGTGGGCTTAAAAGAGCGGCCAAAGCAGGGAGTTGTAGCGACATTTAAATTTGCAAACACAGCGGCCAAGTTTCGCTGCAAAGCTCGTTTCGTTGAAACGATGTCGCGAGGGAGAGCCGGTGCCAGATGTGTGTGGGGGGGGGGGGAGGGAGAAAGTAACGATTGGCAAGGAGCTGCACTCCCTGCCAATAAGATAAACGATAGTGGAAGCCTTACAGACGCATATCTTTGGTGTCTTCAGCAATCTGCTTGATGGTGTTCTCGAACATACCAATCACGTTGTCTTCAAACTCGTCTGGGTTGAAGCCGTATTGGATGGGGAAGTTCAACTCAAGAGACAGGGTGTCGCGACCGTCCATAAAGATCTTTGGATACTTCTTGTCGGCGTTCCACTGGTTGACGTACTCCAGCAGTTCTTCGTAACGGCTCTTCTTGGTGGTGAACTGAGATAGCATGCGCAGGTTCCACAGGCGGTCATCGGAGCCGAACACATCATAGATGACGTAAACGATATAGCCATTGTCTTCGGTCTCGAACACAATATCGCCATCGCTATCGATTTCGTAGTCGTAACCCATCTTAGCCATGGCTTTTTCAACGGCCGAGCGGGTAGGTTTATAGGTGGGGTTGCTACTGGCTTCTTCACCCGATAGCTTCATCGCGTTGGCTGGCAGTTGAACCGCTACCAGCATGGCAAACAACATTGAAACAACAACGTTCTTCATCAATCCTCTCCTTGTGCACAGAAATCTGTCTTCGCTTGCGTTATTGCGCCCTGAAGACCGGTTGAGAAATGGCAACATCTTCTCAACAACTCTCTGAACGATATCAAGTTTTGCTCTGTTATGCAGAGGAAATTTGCATCTTCTAACGTTATTTAGGAGGTTACCAAAGAATTGTGGTTTTTTATCGATGGTAAGAAATCTGCGTGATTACCTCACCTGATTGCTAGAAGTACAGCTAACCCTCTGATATCAATACATACCCCCGCGAAACTCCACCAAGGCTTGGCGATCTAGCAGGTTGACCCCTAAAGGCTTGTGAATACTGCCGTTGAACATCAGATGGTTCCAATCCGGGCTGGGTTGCTCTTGCAGCAAAACCGGTGGCTCAAACAGCTGATAACCGGAAGACTGATAGTAGTGAAGCTCACTGGCGCAGATAAAAACCTGCTCGGCGCGCGCATCGCGAAGGTGGCTTTCCAGACAACCAAGGATTTTTTTGGAATAGCCTTTGCCGCGATAAAAGGGGGCAACCGCAACACCGGCAATCATACCGGCTAAGAAAGGTTCGCTAAGTTGGTACATCTCACGTAAGTAGGCAGCACCATGGGCGATTATCTGCTGGCCTTCAAAGCCAATGGCCACGCAGAGCAGCTCTTCTGACATACTTAGCTCAATGCCCGGCTGCGCATAAGCTTCTCCCAGAAATCGGTTTACCCGAGAGAGTAATGGGATGATTTCCTCAGGGGAATAAATACAGATACGCATCTCTCACACTCACTTTCCTTGTTTTGCTCAGCAGCTTTCGCGGCCGATGCTTACCTAAAGATAAACGAAACTAGTTGATAGTTTGCACAATAGAATAAAGGCACTCCTTGATCTAAAGCAAGTAGAGTTTCTGTCCTAATTACAGGATTTAAAGCCAGATAAGGCCTGAGTACGGTTTTTTTCGCAAACTCCGCAAACGTGATGTCAAATCGCCGGCATGGATCTCCAGCTTGTGGCCATCGGGATCGAGAAGGTACAAGGAGTCGCCTTCGCTCTGGTTCTCTTTCCAATAGCTTAAGGAGAAACCCGACAAGTGTTTGCGCATGGCCTCAAAGCGATTCGGTGCCACCGAAAACGCCAGATGGCTGTAATCGGTGGCGGGCTGGGGTGCATCGCAGGAGAGGCATAACCACAGCTCGCCTAAACTCAAGTAAGCGCCGTTATCCCACTTTACCTCCCCTTTAAAACTGAGGATCTCAGTGTAAAAGTGCAGCGAGCGCTCCAAGTCGCTCACTGCCACGGTAATGTGATTGAGTCCGGTTAACACGCTATGCCTTATTGATCTGTTGGTTAGGGCTCTGTTCGTTACCACCCTGTTCATTTATCGCCGGGCCAGGCGCTGCGGCTTTAAACCCCGCTCTCACATTGAGCCAGCCAATCACTGCGACGGCAACAATAAGATAACCAAACTGCCAGGCATAGTGCATCCCCAGCTGCAAGGCCGTCATACTCACCAAGGAGGAGAAGATCATCTGCCCGCCTCCCGAGAGCGCTGCTGCGGTCCCCGCTTTCTGCCGGTAGGGGGTCAGTACCTTGGCCTGCGCACATGGCAGCGCCAAGCCGTTGCCCATGGCCATTAAGAACTGACCAAACATCATTGCCAGCGGTGTGAGCGGCGCATTGATCAGCCATAGCCCGGCGCTAAGATGAATCCACGGCGCCATAAACAAGATCCGCTTTTGCCCGTAGATGGGTAACAAGCGGTTGCACAGCACTCCACCGCACATCAAGCCACAGGCGGGCAACAAGGCCCAGTAGGCGTATTCTTGCGAGTTCATGCCGATCTGGTTTTGCATCACGAAGGGCATCAGCGACACCGCTGTAATCACCAACGAAAAGTTGAGCCAGCTAATCACCGCAAAGCTCTGGAAATAGCGGGAGCGGATCAGCGAGCCATAATCGCTGAGCACCTTGGCTGGTTTGGGCATGCTGCGCCGCTCGCTAATGGTCTCTTTGAACAACAGGTACAACACCAACCACACCAGCGCGATATAGCTAAACAAGCTGACAAACACCGCCAACCAGCCAAGGTGATGGTTAATCAGCCCCCCAAATACTGGGGCAACGATAGGCGTAAACGAGGCCACCATGGTCACCACCGACAGCGCCCTCGGCAGCTGCTCTGGCGAGTAGTTATCGCGCAGTGATGCACGCCCCAGCACCGCACAGCAACCTGCCCCGAGCCCCTGCACAAAGCGCCCGGCCAGAAGCAGGCCAAAGTACTGGCTACCGAAGATGGCCAAGCTCAGCCCCAGCAGCGCCAACAGCAGGCCCACCAGCAATACCCGGCGGCGCCCCAAGGCATCGGAGATGGGGCCATAGATAAACTGCGAAGGGCCAAAGCCCAGCAGGTAAAAGGAGATCAGTAGCTGGGCTTCATCCAAGGAGATGCTAAAGTCCTTGGCAATCCAAGGCAGTGATGGAAAAACCAGCCCCATACTGAGCTGGCCAATGCTGACAATCAGGCTTGCCAGCAGTACCGGTTTATAGCTAAGACGCTCGCTCATCAGGCTGTTTTGCCCGCTTGCTGGCTCTGCTGCTCGGCATCTTGTCGTTTGGCCAGCTTGTGGCCATCTTCGCTTACGCCAATCTTCCAATAGCTAGAGAAGTAACTGGCGCGCTGTTGAAAACCCGCTTGCGCGGCGGCCAGCGCACGAATGCGGCGCATATTGCCAAACTCACAGGCGCACCACACTACAAACTCTTGCTCAGGCCAGACAAGCTTGGACAGCGCATCACTGAGGCTAGTCTCGCTCTCGCGCAGCAGCCACTGAACGCTGATGCCTTCAGGCAGCTCAAGCGCTTGCTTATCTTGCTCGCTGTTTACTTCAATCAGCAGCTGGGCTTGTTCGGTGACTTGGCCTTTGGCTACCAGCTGCTTGAGCGCTGGCAGTGCGGTCATATCGGCGACAAACACCCCCTGTGCGACCTGCTTGTCGATACCGGCGCTTTGCCCCGGCCCACCGACCATAATCTCACTGCCAACGGCCACGTTGGCCGCCCAGCGCGCGGCTAAGCCTGCCTCGCTGTTTTTTATATCGCCGTGGTGATGCAGCACCATATCGATGCTCAGGCGTTGTTGCTGGCTGTCGAACTCGCTGATGGTGTAGGTACGCATAGCGGGCTTCGCACCGGCTGGCAGCTGACTGAGGTCGCTGCGGCCCTCGGCGGTGAACATTAGTTTGACGTAGTCTCCAGCACAGCCTTCTGGGAACTTGGCGATATCGTCGCCGCCCAGTACTACGCGACGCAGGTTGGGGCTGATATCGATAAGCTCCAACACGGATAAACGCTTGGGCGACGGTTTGCTTCGTTTTTGCTTGGTATCGTTCATGTTTGCTCTCTGGGTAATCGGTTATTTGGCGTGGCCCGCTCGCGGGCAGTGCTGACCTTCGGCCTCGGCGTTCATACGGGCCTTGACCCGCTTGACGGTGGAGAGGCTGGCGCCGGTTTTACTGGCGCAGGCTTGCAGGGTTTCCCCTTCCAGCAGCAGCTCAGCGATTTGTCGATGGCGCTTTTTATCTGCGGGCCGCCCTTTAAACCGCTGGTTCCATGATTCCTTGTCTTCGCGCAGGGCTTCACGGCCCCACTCGGCTGCCACCAAACGGCGGCGGGTTTGCTCTTCAGCCATGCCGGCGAGTAGCTGCAGCATGGCTTGGGTGCTGGGGTCTGCGGGGGAAAAACGCAGTCGCTGGACCACTGTCTCAATCACCACTCCCTTCTCCAACAGCGCGGTTATCACCTGCACCACATCGGCAATATCGCGACCGAGGCAGGCGATCCAGTGCAGCGCTAACACATCACCGCGTTGCAGCGCTGCCAGTAGCGCGCTCAGCACCGGACGTTCGCTGGCTGGTACGTTGCCGCGAACGCCCTGCTCTTGATGCCAGGTCACCTCGGGGAACAGGGCCTGCACCGCTTGGCGATGCTCAGATTGCGCGCGATTCTTTGGCGAGAGACGTTGGTAGGCATGATAAGTCATACGCGGGCCTTATGTTGGGAAATCGGCTACGAGCTAGCGTTATAGCCATCGTTATGGCTAGCGGCTCATTTAAGGTATGGGTCATAATATAAACAACGGTTCATAATTTGGCAAACACTAAATGAACCAATTGGCCCAATAGCCCCTTAAATGACAAACGAAAAAAGCGCCCTCTTTGGACGCTTTTTAATAAGTATCAAGTTGTTAGCGCTACAGCGGAAACACTTGCAGCCCCTGCGCATCATGAATAGTAATTTGCGCATCTGGGCCAAAAGGTCCTTCTAAGCGGTTCCCCCGATACGGATTGGGCTCAACCGCTTGGTCGAACACCACCTCGCCTTTGGAGACAATCTGCACATTGTAGGGCTGGCCGGGTTCGATAAAGTACAGCTGCAGCTCGCCGTCGATCAGGTTGAGCAGCAGCTTCTCGTTGGCGTGGCTAACATCGCTTAAACCGACCGTTGGCACAAAGGTCTCATCGATGTCCATGCGCCCTTCTGCCGGGAACTGGTCTTTGATCCAAAACTGCGGGGTAACGCCAGCCCACATCTCAACCGTTGGGCGATGCCATACCTCGCCACCAGCTGCCGGGTCAACCTTGAGCGAATCAAAGCCAAAGCTCCAGTTTTTGAGCCCCGGGGTAATGTTGTTATCGGCGATGCGGATCAAGCCCTCACGATTGGCTTGATTTACCGCGCCCCAATAGTTGCTGCCTTGCATACCCGGTTTGGCGTAGGCTATACCCTCGTTTTGGTTTTTAAACCAACGGAACTCATTCCATTCCAGTGGGTTATCCCAGTAAAAATCCGGTAGATGAATATCGCCCACCGGCCCAACTTGCATCAGTGATTCATCAACACGGGTATTGCCCGGTTCAGAGCCCGGCGCCATGGTTAGCAAGGTCCAGTGTTCAAACTCCGGGGTGTTATTGGTGGGGTTGCCGATGATGGTGATGGTGTCCACTGCAGCGCGATCTCGGTGCAGGCTCACGTAAAAGCTTACCTCCAGTTCACTGGCAGGAACGCGGTAGTTACCCGGCTTGCCGGCATAGTCGTCTTTATCGGCATAGGTCATCGCGATGGTGATGCGCTCGGGGCTATGCTCGATAAGCTCAAAGCGCCACGGGCGGTTCCAGGCCACGCCATGCTCAGCTTCGCGTACGGTGGGAAAGATGCCCCCCATAATCATCAGCCAATCGTAGTAAAACACCCCTTGGTCCATCAGGTAGGGGGTACCCACCGGGTTTTGGTAGAGCGACTCATGGCCGGTGGTTTTGTTGACCATCGAGATAATTCGGCCACCAAACTCTGGCAGCACTTCAAGGCGTAAGAAGTTGTTCTCTATCACCCAGGTTTGGTACTCGGTCTCAACAACGGTTTGGTGATCCCAGGAGGCCAACGAAAAATCGGGATTCATTTGGTAGTCGTAATGGCGAAAACGATAGACACCGGGCTGAATCGACAGGCCGCTTGCCAGACAGCGCGAATTGTTGGGTTGATCATCACAGTCCATCGGCTTGTCGGCAAAATCGATGGTCATTAACCAAAACGAGCCGATGCCGAGCGCCACCGCAAGGATGGCAAAGGCGATTTGCTGGAGTTTAACCAACAGCAGTTTTTTCTTGGAATTAGCTTGGGAAGACGAGCCCTTCATTACCGCTCCATTTTCTGATTAAGGCAGATAGCGCGCCTATCATAGGGGCTTTTCGCTAGGATGTAAGCCACCAGCAGGGATTGTGTGACCGTGGCGACTTACGAAAAGTCGCACTCGCCTTATTGCTGCTTTTCACGACGGCAAACGATCAATCAACGAACAACCAGCAAAATATCGCTTTGCTTGATAAAACCCTACTCTTTTTAGGTAGTTAACCTATGCAAATCTGAAATCCCGCGAGTGAAGATCTAATAAATTAAATTTTCCACTCAAAATTAGCGCCAACGCACAGTTCCCAAGCACTTCAGGGCACAGCTTATCTATATTGGAAGATAAATCATGTCCGGACGTTTTTGATGAATCCATTAACTATGATCGACAAGTTGCTGCAACAACTGAATTTTAAGATGAAGTTTGTATTGGTTGGACTGCTGATATTTGTTCCACTTATCTGGCTGTCGAGCTTGTTCTTCAAAGAGCTGAACAGCAACATCGCGTTCACTGACCAAGAGATCGTTGGTACCCAGTATCAACCCTATATGAAGCAGTTGTTTGTCAATATCGCCGCCCATCGTGGACTGACTCAAGGCTTGCTGAAAGGCGACCAATCGCTACTCAACCCGATACGAGAAAAAGAGCGCTTGGTAGAGCAAGCTTTCCAGAGCCTGCATCAGTTTGATAAGCAAAATAACGATATCTTCGAGCTAGAGCCGATCATCAACCAACTGGAGCGCCAATGGCGGGTACTGCCGGGCAATACCACCATGAGCAGCAGCGAGAATTTTAACGCCCACAGTGCACTGATCATAGAAGTGCATAACGCCATCACCCATATCGCTGACAAGTCCAACCTCACCCTCGACCCAGAACTCGACACCTACTACCTGATGGAAGTGATCACCAAGCTGCTGCCAAGCACCGTGGAAAGCATCGGTAAGCTCCGCGGCATGGGTACTGGTGCACTGGCTGCTGACCAGCTCAGCGGTGAGGGCAAACTACGTTTGTCGATGCTCTCGGACTTGATTTCCAGCAATATCGACAAGCTCAACTATGCCTTTACCACCATCAACCGCTACAACCCCGAGCTCAACTCGCACAAGGCCTCGGAGCAAAGCCTGCAGCAAGCGCTACAACGCTTCAACAGCACTACCCAGCAAGAACTGCTGGACAGCGAGTTGGGTAACATCAGTCCGTCTGCCTTCTTTGACCAAGGCACCCAAGCCATCGCCAGCGTGATAGCCCTCTACGACGAGCTCCAGCCCGAGCTGGAGCATCTGTTGCAAGTGCGCCGCGACAACAGCTTCCAGCTGATGCTAACCATCGTGATAGGCATGAGCATGACGCTGATTATCTCCTGCCTGATGTTTGTTTCGATGTACCGCTCGATCACCGGCAGCATCAATACCCTAAGCCAAGCGACCAAACGGATTGCCGCTGGCGATCTCACCGTGCACTGCGAAGCGCGCGGCAAGGACGAACTTAATCAGATCTATACCGCCATCAATCAGCTCACCCAAGATCTCTCGGCGATGACCCGCGAGATCATCCAGACCAGCGTCAAACTCGGCGGCATCAGCGTGCAACTGCTGGAAGATAACCAGAGCAGCTCTGCCAGCTCAGAGCAGCAATGCCAAGAGATCACCCAAGTAGCGGCGTCGATGAGTGAGATGTCGGTCAGCGTGAGCGAGGTGGCCAATAACACCGGATCCGCCACCCAGTCTGCAGAACAAGCGCTAGAGAGTAGCGAAAGCGGCAAGCAGCAAATCAAACAGCTCAGTGAGGCCATCGCCGATCTGGCCAACGAGGTGGATAACGCCGACCAGGTGATTAAACAGCTAGAAGCCGATAGCAGCCAAATCAACTCGATTGTGGAGGCGATATCCGGCATTGCCGAGCAAACCAACCTTCTGGCGCTTAATGCTGCCATCGAAGCCGCCCGCGCCGGCGAGCAAGGCCGCGGCTTTGCGGTGGTCGCCGACGAAGTGCGCGCCTTGGCCAAGCGCACGCAAGATTCAACCCTCGAGATCCAGTCCATGCTCGGTAAGATCCAATCGGGTAGCCAAACCGCCGCAACGGTGATGAAATCCAGCGCCGAGCTGGCCAATCGCAGCGTACAGATGTCGGCCACCACCGACGAGGCCTTTGACGCTACCGTGTCTGGCATCAACACCATCCATGAGATGAATATCCAAATAGCCAGCGCCACCGAGCAGCAAAGCGCCGTCTCCAACGAGATCTCGGCCAATGTCACCCGTATCCAAGAGTCCGCCGAACTCACTAAAGACATCGCCGAGCGCAGCCTCGACACCAGCCAGCAAGTGCAGCAGGCCTCATCGGATATCCAGCAGCAGTTGGCGCGCTTTACCTTGCAGGAGAAGTCGAATGCACCATCGGATTCGTCAGGCCAACGGCGCGAGCGGCAGGACGAGTTAAGCCGTGATATTGCCGCTATTCCGCGCAGCGTATAAGGCCAATTCCTACCAATAGTGCGGGCTGAACGCCCGCTGTTTGCTCACGCGCTGGAGTCCCATCCCAATTCACGTTATCTTCGTGGCTTGTCGCACCAATAAATGGAATTCACATGCAATATTCAAAGCTTGGTAGCAGTGGACTTAGCGTCTCTCGTGTGTGCCTGGGCTCGATGACCTGGGGTAAGCAGAACAATCAGCAAGATGCCGATCAGCAGATTGATTACGCCCTCTCTGAAGGCGTGAACTTTATCGATACCGCCGAGATGTACGCGGTGCCACCGAGCGCCGAGACCTACGGTAAAACCGAGGAGATCATCGGCAACTACTTGGCGGCCAACCCTGAGCGCCGCAAAGATATTGTCTTAGCCACCAAAATCGCGGGCGCAGGCCTGCCGTGGGTTCGCGATGCAGGACCGATTACCGGCGAAGCGGTGATTGCTTCGGTGGATGCCTCGCTTAAGCGCCTGCAAACCGATTACATCGACCTGTATCAGTTGCACTGGCCAAACCGCACCACCCCGCATTTTGGCAAGCATACCCCAGGACACTTCCGCCTGAGCGACAGCGATGCCGCCCAGCAAACCGAGGGAATGCTGGATATCCTGCAAGGGCTTCAGGAGTGTGTGAAAGCCGGTAAGATCCGCTTCTGCGGTTTGTCGGACGACACCCCATGGGGCATCGAGCAGTATCTGCGCTTAAGCGAACAGCACTCGCTGCCGCGCATGGTTTCCATCCAGAACGAGTTCAGCCTGCTGCATGCCAAAGACTGGCCCTACCTTATCGAAACCTGTATTCATCAAGACGTGGCTTACTTGCCGTGGTCACCGCTGGCTGGCGGCGTGCTAAGCGGCAAATACTTAGGTGGCGCTCGCCCAGAGGGCAGCCGTTGGAGCATTGCCCAGCGCAATGGCCTGTTCCGCGATACCCCAGAGGTCGAAGCTGCAGTGCGCGAGTACCAGAGCATTGCCCAGCAGCATGGTATGACAGCCGCGCAGTTGGCCCTGGCTTGGTGTGACAAGGTCGACGGTGTGTGCTCCACCATTATTGGTGCTACATCGATGAGCCAACTCAAAGAAGATATGGACGCCTTTAAGCTCGAGCTAAATGTAGATGCCCAAGAGGCCATCGCTGCGGTGTTTAAGCGCTATCCGGCGCCGTTCTAGACGTAAAACAGAAAAGGCGGCTTAGCCGCCTTATTATTGCGAGTTGCTGGGCGAATTATTCGCAGAGCTCACCGGAGAGCTGTACTTGCTCTCCCTTACCCACACCGGTAAAACCAAACTCAACACTGCCGCCCACGGCGATAAGCTTGTTCCACTCCAGTGCACTGGCTTGGTTAGTCTCGCCCAGTGTTGCATTGGCATTCCACAGGCTGCTTACCGTGCTGCCATCAAGATAGGTCCAAGCGACACTCCAGCCTTCAATGGCCGCATCTCCTGTGTTGCTGATACTGATGGCAGCTTCAAACCCGCCTTGCCAGCTGTTCTTCACGGTGTACTGACAGGCACCTTGAGGGTCGGGCGTACTGCCTCCACCGTTATCGCCACCGCCGTTGTCACCACCGCTGCCATTATCGCCTCCGTTGTCTCCACCGCTTCCGTTGTCGCCACCATTTCCACCATCACCGATAACGCCACCCGAACCCTCAGGTACCGACTGACACAGTGTGAGGCCGACGCAGTTTGCCCCATTCTCTTGGCCATGCCCGCCATCTTCGTACAAGCAGATGGGGATCACCGTGCCGTAGTAATCGCAGTACTGGTACTCGGGCAAGGTTTGGCCATCGTAGACCGAGGCCAAGATAGAGGTCTCTTTAATCCCGTTAGGGCCATTAAAAAGACGCTCCCCCCAAGGAGTAAGCTTGTTAGGGTCGAAGTTGACCGTCATATCCAAATCAAAGGTGCCCGGTGCGGTATTCCCCGACCAAGACCATCCGAGGTAGCCTATCTGATACTCCTCGGCGACAGCTAAAATCGCATCTTCGTCCACCTCTTCGCCCTGATGATTCGGGCCAAACTCCCCGACGATCAGCGGCAGATTGTGCGTGTTCAAAAAGCGCGAAACATAGCCTTCTATTTTCTCGCGATTGGGGTAGACCTGATACATATGCACACTGAACATGATGTTGTTGAGGGTATCGGCTGCGGCGATATCAGAAGCATGCTCGAGCATGATCTCCTGCCAATCTTGGCCCCAGTTGGCGGCATCGACCATCAGGGTGTGGGTAAAGCCTGCATCGCGCAGGGTTTGAATGGCCAGTTGATGCTCTTCGACATAGGTACTGGCAGGAACATTATTGCCAAACGGCTCATTGGCGATATTGATAATCACATAGTCTTCTTCACCCTTGAGCACATCGGCCAGCTCTAGCCAGTACTGAGCAGTTACCTGCATATCGCCAGCCTCGGGCTTCTCGCCGGAGCCGGTCACATCATGCACCTCCAGCAGGCACACCAAGCGATTGAGCTTACACATCTGCACAACCTTGGCTACATCCTCGGCCTCGTTCTTGGCAAACTGCTGGCCATCACTCAACACCACCCGAACAGTGTTCGCCCCCAGCTCGGCGATATCGCGAAACGCGCCTTGCCGATAGTTATACCAAGCATGAGCATGGTTTACCCCACGCATAACCACCGCATGACCATTGGCATCTAATAGCTGAGTACCAGATGTGGTAAAACCAGCATCTACTGTTGTAGCCAGCAATAAGCCGCAGATCCCAGCGGCCAATCGGCTGTGGGCAAAACGCGAAACAAACGTCGATGGGGACGATAAAGGTAGTTGGATGTTGCTCTTCATAGCTGCTCCTTAGCAATAGTCATCAGCGGTTCCAGTTGCCTTGAGATGCCGTGTAAGTCTATTTATTCGCGCATAGGCAAATAGAATCCGACGGGGTGTTGATGTAACAGGTGTTGATCAGAAAATAGAGCGCTCCCAAATGAGCGCACTTTGTATACTAGAGACGCTTTTGTGGCGGCGAGATTGGAGACGGTGATTTCATGGGCATTTCAACGGGAGCTGTGAGCATTAGCACCTTATTGAGCGGTAAATCATTAGCATGAGTAAGCTAGATCTTCAGTGGCAGCCGCTTGCGCCCCCAGCTACCGGGAGAGCGATCAAAATGCCCAGCAAGTGGAGTTCCGCAGTGCTCACAGCAGCCCCGGTTTACATGCCACTTGCCAAGCTGATACCAATCGCGCTCTATCAATAGCTCGCCGCAGTGGTGGCAGTAGGTGGAGCTGGCCGATGGGTGGTGAACGTTACCTACATAAACATGCTGTAACCCTTCGACTTTGGCGATATCACGAGCGCGGAGCAAGGTGGCTGCGGGAGTAGCTGGCGTTGTCGCCATCTTAAAATCGGGGTGGAAGGCGCTAAAGTGCAGCGGAACATCAGCCCCTAGCTGGGCGACCAACCACTGGCACATCGCATGCAGCTCTTGGTCGCTGTCGTTCTCCCCGGGGATCAGCAAGGTAGTAATCTCCAGCCAACAGTTGCTCTCGTGGTAAAGGTACTTAAGGGTGTCGAGCACCGGGGCAAGTTCGCCGGCACACAGGCGGCGGTAGAAGCGGGAGCTAAAGGCTTTCAGATCGACATTTACCGCATCGATTTCCTCGAAAACCGCAGCGCGCGCTTGGTCGCTGATATAGCCCGCAGTGACTGCTACCGTGTTGATGCGCCGCTCATGACACGCTTGTGCCACATCACGCGCGTACTCATAGAAGATAACCGGATCGTTATAGGTAAACGCCACGCTGCGACAATCATAGCGCTGGGCCGTTGCGGCAATCGCCTCAGGGCTGGCCTCACTGGCTAAGGTGTCCAGCTGCCGGGATTTACTGATACTCCAGTTCTGGCAGAACTTGCAGCTAAGGTTGCAACCGGCTGTGCCAAACGACAGCACCGGTGTGCCGGGATAGAAATGATTGAGCGGTTTTTTCTCTATAGGGTCGATGCAAAACCCGCTGCTGCGCCCATAGCTCACCAGCTTGATCTCGCCCTCTAGCGCCTGCCTGACGAAGCAGGCACCACGCTTGCCCTCGCGCAACTGGCAAAAGCGCGGGCACAGTTCACAGCGCACTCGTCCGTCATCCATCTTCTGCCAAAAGCGTCCACTGACTATCGCCATCTGCCTACCAGTACTCAGTTTTTACTCTATTATCTTAGTAGGGAAGTCACTGGGAGTAGCCCTTTATGCGAGTAAGACCCGCAGCTGTAGCCGGAATGTTTTACCCAGCAGACAAGGCACAACTGCTCCAACAACTCAAACATGATCTCGACCTCAGCGCGCAGCCAATACCTTCGCTACGGGCGGTTATTCTCCCCCATGCCGGCCATATCTACTGCGCGCGCATCGCGGCCCATGCACTGCGCCATATCCCCAGAGAGGTCTCTAAGATTTTGCTGGTCGGCCCGGCCCACCGCACGCCCTTTCGCGGCTTGGCACTATCCAGCGCTGACTTTTTTACCACGCCACTGGGGCGCATTCCGTTGGTTAAGCTGCGCAGTGACCGCAGCGTTTCAATTAACGATAGAGCCCACGCCGCCGAACACTGTCTGGAAGTGATTTGCCCCTATCTGCAAAGTCACTTAGACCAGTTTGAGCTACTGCCGGTGCTGGTCGGCCAAGACGGCGCAGCGCCGCTGCAAGAGCTGCTAAGCAGTGTCGATAAACGCTTTTTGGTGGTGATCAGCAGCGATATGAGCCACTTCCTTAATCAGCAACAGGCGGAGCAAAAAGACTCCCAGTCGATACAGCAAATTCTCGCTCTTCGTTCTGAACTCAGCGGTGACCAGGCCTGTGGTTATCAAGGCATCAACGCCTGTATTGACTGGGCCAAACCGCTGCAACTTACCCCCGAACTTCGGGCCTATGACACATCAGCAAAGGTGAATAATGATCAATCTCGAGTCGTCGGATACAGCGCCTTTACATTTCATTGAACTCGACCAAGAACTGGCAATTTTAAGTTTGGTGCGCAGCGCCATCGCCCAGCATTGGCAACCTTCACTCTCTCTGCCAGAGGTCGACCTTGGCAGCGCCCATCGCGGCTGCTTTATTACCCTGCACCTAGATGGCCAACTACGTGGCTGCATTGGCTGCATCGAACCCGAACAAGCCCTACCCGAACAGCTGGTGAAGTTTGCCAAGTCAGCGGCGTTCAAAGACCCTCGCTTTGCTCCACTCACCGAGAGTGAACTGCCCAAGGTGAACATTGCCGTGTCGCTGCTAAGCGAGCTGCATCCGGTCGAAGCCAGCTCGAAGCAGAGTTTGCTAAATCAACTTAGGCCCAACATCGATGGCCTTCTGATAAAAGAAGGTCGCCATCGCTCGACCTTTTTGCCCAGCGTATGGCGCACCCTTCCGGAGAAGGAGGCGTTTATTTCTGCCTTGCTGAAGAAAGGCGGTTGGCAGGGGCCACAATGGCCCCACAACATGCAGGCTTGGCGCTACCAGACCCATAGCTTTGAGGAGTAGCTTCGCAGCGCATTGTGAGGAAGCCCAGAAGCGCTTTGTGAAGAAGTGAGCTTAAGCGTTAGGATTAGAACGCTTGGGTAACCACCACCCACAGCTCACTGCCTTCATCGCTGTAGGCCATATCAATACGTGCCACCACCTGCTCAATAAACACCCGCATACCGAAGCCGGCTGACCAGTTCATATCGCTGTGCAGCTCGGCAAGGTCGAGCTCATCGTGCACCCGGCCCACTTCGCCGAATACCGCAAACTGCCACCAAGGAATGTTGTAGAGCTTGATAAGGGGGATTCCGCTTTGCGGCTGCCAGTTAGGAATCATCCGCAGCTCGGCACCATAGAACACCGCACTACGGTCATGGAAGCGAGTGCCCGAGTAGCCACGTAAGCGTCGCCAGGTTCCCACTGAGCTTTGCTCATACCAAGGCGCGTTGGCCTCAGGGTTATCTTTGTCCCAAGTAGGAATATCAGACAGGTAGCCGGTCATCGCCAGCACGTTTTGCTTACTGCCAAAACCGGGCCCCAGGTTCAGATAATGGCTGTACTGCCCTTCCACTTTGGTAAAGGCATTGCGATTTGAGCTGCCAAAGTCGCGGGTCACATCCAAGGTAAAGCGCTGACCACGGCTCGGAGAGGGCTGAAAGTCACGGCTATCATAGTCAAGCCCCAACTTAAGCCCTTGGCTGCGCGTGTCGCGGTAGGGCTCGGCCGCGTTCTCCACCTCGCGAGATTTGTAAAAGGGCGATATCACCATGCTCACTAGCGGCGGTGGGGCAACATCGCCACTGCCATAACCGGGCAGGCCGTCTTGCATCTCCACTGGCGCGGGCTGATAGTCATCGGCCCCTCTCCCCCAAGGGAAGACATAGCGAAAGCCGATGCGGTAATCATGCTGGGTATGTTTACCTTCAACAAAGTTGTTCTTGTCTGAGTTGTGGCTGCCGCTGGGCGAGTCAAAGCCATCGGCCCCTTCGACATATACCGAGTCTTCGCGGTACAGACCGTGCAGCAGTTCACTCTCAACATACCAGCGAGAGGTATTCGGAATACGGTAGTTATAGACGCCTAAATAGGTAAGGTGGGAGTTGTTATCCGACACCAGCCCCACCCCAAGGATCTGCCCCTGTGGCTGCCCATAGCCCTGAGCCGACGCCGCCAGACCACCGGCAAGCCCCATGCTTGAAGACGACATCACAAACGGGGCAACCGCAAAGCGAGACTGACCCACATCGCCCTCTTCGGCATGCAAAGACAGTGAAGAAACACCCAGTAATACAGAGAAAATGTTTAAGACTAGCCGCATAACGCCCTCAGCTCACAAGTGCGGCAAGCCTACCACAAAGCGCCCGCCCCCTCATTGAAAAATGCTGACATAGCCATTTACTAGGTCAGAGGATCCACAATCAACGGTTGATGCGAGAAACGCGTATTAACATCTTTGTAAATCAGCAAGTTATGCACAGATTCAGAGCGGCGCTTGGGTATACACTGGACCTTGGTTCCGTTAACTAGGCCAACACTCGGAGCATGACCATGTCACAGCCAGATCACCCCATCGACCAAGCGCGAAGACGCGCCCTAAAACTGTTCACCGCCAGCGCAGGATTACTGCTCACCACCCAACCCCTTGCCTTTAGCGGCGATGGCTGTAGCGCTCATTGTCCCAAGTTCGCACGCGATCGCTTCCTTAAACATATGAACTGCTCCAAGGCCATTATGGAAAGCTACGCACCAGCGTTAGGGATTGAGCCGCAGCAGGCGCGCGCCTTGGGAAACTTGTTTGCAGGCGGAATGGGGCGCGCTCAGACCTGCGGCTCGGTTACCGCTGCGTTAATGGTACTCGGGCTTAGGTATGGCAGCAGACAAACCACCGATAGCCAAGCGGACAGGCGCGCTGTGGGCATGCGAGAAGCCTTCTATCAAGGCTTTATCGCTACCCATGGCAGCCTTGATTGCTCTGAGCTGTTAGGCGTCGATATCACCACCGACTCGGGCTTGGCAGCGGCTATCGAGCAGCGCATGTTCGTTACTCGCTGCCCCGATTTTGTTGAGACCGCAGCCAGCCAACTGGAACAGTTGATCTGAGCGCTTACAACTGCGGGGCAACCACCACAAAGCGGTGAGAACCCTCGATAGGCGCATACCATACCGCGCCATCAACGTAGTAGGTCACACCGTTTACCAACACCGTGGCGGTGGACTCCGGCAGCACTTCAACCAAGGTACCCTCTGGCAGGCCTGAGCCGGTAGCTGGGGTCGCTGGCGTGTTCACCACCACTGTATTAGGCGCTGTTACCGGGGGCTGCTGCACATAGACATAGGTATTCCCCTGCGCCCGATAATAGTGATTGTTCACAATGGCGTAGGTAACGCCGGAGATCACCGCAAAGGTCGCCACCGACGGTAGATGATGGCGATGGTAACTACGTCGCCAATGCGGCCCGTATATCGGTTTCGCGGGTCGGTACTTCGGGGTTACCACCACCACTTTCTTGCCGGGTTTACGTTTGGGGTGCGCCTCAACTGGGGCGGGGATTGCGACAACAACCATCATCGCTGCGGCTAACCAAGCCTTTCGTGAATTAAGCATCTTTCTCACCGAATGTTGAATCTGTGGCCATTCTAAGAACTGCAGCTTCAAGCAACGTCAGCTGAACGTAAAATCAGGTAAAGCCCAATAATGACTAAAATAAATAGCTCAATAAGGTCACGCTACCTATAATCGCGCAACCGAACACTTCGGCACCTTTTACAAAAAGAAATAGATAACAAACAGAAGTAGACAACAAAGAGACATAGACTCATGAAACTTACTCAACTCACTAGCGCCATCGCCGCCTCACTACTGCTCGCCGCCTGTGGCGGCAGTGATGACGCAACCAGCACCCCAACCACCGCCCGAGTGTCCTTCTCAATTGCAGACGCACCGGTTGATTCAGCCGATAACGTCGTGGTTACCTACCGCTCTATTACCCTAAAGCGCTCCGCCTCAGATGATGACGACAGCGACAATAACATCGAGATCCCACTGGTAGACGAAGCTGGCGAACCGGTGGATACCCTGCAGATTGACCTACTCGACTACCAAAATGGCGACAGTCTACTGGTGATTAACAATGTGGAACTGCCTGTTGGCGACTATCAAGAGCTGATCATCAATACCGAAGGCTGTCCGCAAAACCAAAATGGCAGTAGCGATGATTGCTACGTGGTAAACGGTGATGGCACCTTCCCGCTGGTAACCCCGAGCAACAAGCTGCGCTTAGGCGGCTTTACTGTTGGTACCGAGGGCGTACAAGCCTATACCATCGACTTTAATCTGCGTAAGTCGTTGGTTGAGCGCAGCAATGGCATGGCGTTTAACCTTAAGCCTCACGGCGTAACCATCGTCGATAACTCAACCGTGGGCTCTATCTCCGGTAGCGTCGACCCTAACCTGTTTAGCGCCGGTGAATGTATCGCCGACAGCGGCAATGTGGTGTACCTCTATCAAGGTGCAGCGGTTGAAGGGCAGATCCTTGCCGATGAGTTCGACCCTGAGATTGAGGACAACGCACCAGAAGGCGCGATTGAGCCTTATGCCTCTAAGCAAGTAGCACTGGATGAAGACAGTGGCGACTACCGCTATCAGTTCGCCTTCCTGCCTCAAGGCGACTATCAACTTGCCTTCAGCTGCAGCGCTGAGAACGATGACCCAGAGTTGTACGACGGTATCACCATCGCCGATCCTGAAGGACAGGTTGTTCCTTACAGCTTGAGTGAAGGTGAAAATGCCAGCGTAGATTTCGAAGAGAGCGCTGAAGTCGAGCCATTTTAATCACCCCTTACAACCTTTAGTACGTTGGAGCGCAGCCTGTCTGCGCTCCCTTCAGTTGCTTTCCCCTCATAAACACGACACACTTTCCCCGTCAAACGAGATAAGCAGTCCCAAGGAGGGGAACAGTGATGGAGCATGCGTTATCGGTGTTTATGGCCTTCTTCGCGATTATGAACCCTATCGCCAACACCGCCGCCTTTGCCGGTGTAACCAGTGAGCTCGACCCAGCGCAAAAACGCACTGTTGCTGTTCGCTCCTTGCTGATCACCTTTGTGATTGTCACGCTGTTTGCCTTGTTGGGTAAGAGTATCTTTCATCTGTTTGGTATCACCCTCCCCGCACTGCGTATTACCGGTGGGATCCTGGTGTTTGTAATTGGCTATCACATGCTGCACGGCTCAGGCTCAAAACTACACAAGGGCGAACAGGCTGAGCAAGGTGATATCGCGGTCTCCCCGCTTGCCGTGCCGCTGTTAGCAGGCCCGGGTACTATTGCTACCGCCATGAACTACTCAGCATCAGGCGGCTGGAACGATGTGATTACCACCATTGCAGCCTTTGCGGTGCTATGCGTGTTCACCCTGCTGTGCTTCTTGCTTAGCGCGCGCATTATCCGCGTGCTGGGTGAGAATATGTTGTCGATAATCACTCGCCTGATGGGCTTGATCCTCGCGGTAATCGGCGCGCAGATGCTTATCGGCGGTTTGCAGGGCGCATTCACCGTATTGAACTAGCTACTTCGCGCTGCAATCTTGGTGCAGTGTTTCGCCGTTAAGATCGAGGAAACTCGCTAGCTGTTGTGTACGGCATGGACACCCTATACCACTACTGCTCTACCGAGACATTCAGGGCGATTGTCTCCCATAAGAAGATCCGTCTGTCGTCACTTCGCCAGTCTAACGACAGCGCCGAGGGGCGAGTCGCCGAAACCGCGCTACGCAGCGCAGTGAAAGAGCGCGCCATCAACCCCGATGCCAATCAGGTGTTAAAGGATGCACTGCGGCGTTCGCGCTATGACAACACCACTTTTACCTTGGGCTTTTGCCTGTCGGAAAACGGCGACCAGCTCAGTCAGTGGCGTGGCTATGCCGACGATGGGCATGGCGTATCCATCGGCTTCTCCCGAAGCTATCTCGACAAGTTGGTTGAGAGCATCTGGCAACAGAACCTTCATACCGATCAGGAAAACGCACTGGAGGTAGTGCTCACCCAGGTGACCTATCAAGAGACAGAGCAAGTGGCAAAGCTGAAGGCACTGGCAGAGCGCTATCTCAGTCAGTTTAGCGAAGGGATGTTTTGTGAGTACCAAGAGGGCCATCAGGGTCAGCGCAAGCAGCTATTTAGATTACTCAGTGAACTAAGAGACAACGACTACACCTTCAAGCGCTGTGGCTTTCAGGATGAGCGTGAATGGCGGCTGTTGTGCAGGGCATCCTTTGATAACCGCAACCACCTTGAATTTACCCATACCCGGCACGAGCTAAAGCCCTATATCGATCTGGATATCAGTCAGGAACTCGATCGCGTGTCGCCGATCGTCGATGTGGTACTAGGACCGAAGCACACCACACCGAGATCGTTTGTAAAACGCTTTATCAGCCGCGAGTTTAAGGATGTTAAGGTCAACGCTTCAGGCTTGACCTATCGTTGACCCGGGAAAGCAGTTGCCCCAACTGCACACCACCTGATCGCGCCCTTGATGTTTCGCTTGATAGAGCGCCCTATCTGCTCGCTCAAAGATAGCGTCAAAGGTATCGCCACTGAGATAGTTGGTCACACCAATCGAGCCAGTACAGCACACTTTTTGCTTTTGCTGCACACACGCATTTCTGATGGTGTTTTGCAGTAGCGTTAGTTGCTCTTTCAGCTCAACCTCGGAATCCGCGCTCAGAATAATCGCAAACTCCTCCCCGCCTATCCGCACTAACTGATGACGATTGTTAAACAAATTAGAAAGCGCGCAAGCTACCTGCTTTAGCAGGTTATCGCCAACCACATGCCCCCATGTATCATTTACCGATTTGAAGTAATCCAAATCGATAAGGGCTAGGTAGTGGCGCCCCTGCAAATAAGGCTTATGATGATTCTCAAACTGATTGAGCAGATAACGGCGATTTCTCACCCCGGTAAGCTCATCGCACAGCGCCATACGGTGCAGATCCTCCTCGCGCCTGATTCGATCGGTCACCACCGAGATATAGGTGCACATCGCCTTTTGGCCCTGCCAATAAACCAACGCGTCGGTTATCTCCGCCAGTTGAGGATTCCCTTGCATATCAGTGTGTTCAATCACCTCAGGCTGGCTAGAGTGCTCGCTGTCCATCACCTGCTGATAACGACGATCCGCCTCAGGCCAGTGCTCCTCAACAAAAAGCTGCTTTAGGCTGGTTAAACCCAACACCTCAGAGACCGAGTCTAAACCGCTAAACTCAGCAAACGCCTGGTTTGCATAAAGTGGTTTGAAGTTGATGTGGATAACACATGGGTTGGGATGTAGATCAATAATCGATTTGTAGTCTGCCAAGAGTCCAGCTCTCCCTGCTACACCGGGGTTAACCCTAGCGTAGGTGCTTAGTAGTTAGTCTTATTTATGATTATATTTAGATAGAAAAGCGCACAGTTAACAGTATTGACTGCCGTTATTCAAGTGTTCGTAGATGATAATTCACACAACTATTGACTGGCGCTCATTTTTCAAGCTCTCGATTATCTCTTGCCCATGATTGCTGGGATGTTGCGCCTCATTTCAGTCACAAAATAGAGCATTAGCACTAATATTTTCTCGCGACTTGGTTAGATTATTGTTTCCCCTTACTGAACAGCAATAAGAACGCCATTATGCAATCAACCGATGCCCCTTGGTTCGCCAGCTACCCTGAGGATGTTCCCCACACTATCGACGCCTCATGTTACGCCAATCTATTAGAGCTGCTCGAGAGCAGTTGCGACAAGTTTGAAGATAACACCGCCTTTGTGAACATGGGCCATGAGCTGACTTACCGCGAAGTCGAGCAGCAAAGTCGAGCCTTTGCCGCCTACCTACAGCAGCAACTAGGCATGAAGCAAGGCGAGCGTATTGCTATCATGATGCCCAACCTATTGCAGTACCCTATCGCTTTGTTCGGCGCGCTACGAGCAGGCTTAGTGGTGGTGAATGTGAATCCGCTCTATACCCCACGAGAGCTGCAACACCAACTGCGCGATTCAGGCGCAACAGCCATCGTCGCTGTCAGCAATTTTGGTAATAACCTGCAGCAGGTCATCGCCACCACCTCACTAAAGCACGTAATCCTCACCCACATCGGCGACTCTCTGGCACCACACCGTCGCACCTTAGTGAACTTTGTGGTGAAGTACGTAAAACGCATGGTGCCCAAGTACAGCTTGCCCGGCGCCATCTCGATGCGCCGTGCACTTACAGAGGGCAAACGCCTCAGCTACACTCGCCCGGAGGTTGCCAGCGAAGACCTCGCCTATCTGCAATACACTGGCGGCACCACCGGTGTAGCGAAAGGCGCCATGCTCACCCATCGCAATATCATCGCCAACGTGCTGCAGGTGTTTGCCCACTTTGGTCCCAGAACCGCCAAGGCCCAAGAGCGCGCCGTCACCCCGCTGCCGCTTTACCATATCTTTGCCAACTCAGTGAGCTTGATGATGATGATGTCGATGGGTGCATCTAACCTATTAATCACCAATCCTCGCGATTTCGACAGCTTCGTTAAAGAGCTCAAGCGCTACCCCTTCACCATGATGTACAGCTTAAACACCCTGTTTAATGCACTATTGCGTCATGAAGGCTTCCGCTCACTGGACTTTAGCCAATGCCAATTCACCATCGCCGGCGGAATGGCCACCCAAACCGAGATAGCCAATGAGTGGCAAGCACTGACCAATATGCCGGTAATCGAAGGTTACGGCCTGACCGAATGCTCACCGGTGGTTGCCGGAGGTATCCATACCCAAACATCGTTTATCCCCTATGTAGGCGTACCGCTCCCCTCTACCGAAATGCGCGTAGTGGACAGTGAAGGACAAACCCTACCGATAGGCGAAACTGGGGAGATCCAAATCAGAGGCCCACAGGTGATGCGCGGCTATTGGAACAACGAACTAGAGACCCAAGCGGTCCTCAGCAAAGACGGCTGGCTCTCCAGCGGCGACATCGGCCGCATGGACGAACATGGCTACTTCTACCTAGTCGACCGCAAAAAAGACATGATTCTAGTTTCTGGATTTAACGTCTACCCCAGTGAAATCGAAGACGTAGCAACTTTACACCCTAAGATCATCGAAGCTGCAGCCGTAGCGGTTGTCGATAAAGTAGCGGGTGAGCGAGTAAAGCTGTTTGTCGTGACTCAAGGAGAAGTAAGTGAGGATGAACTTAAAAAGCACTGCAAGAAGCACCTTACTGGCTATAAAGTGCCAAGCTACTTCGAATTTAGAGATGAGCTACCAAAATCTGCAGTTGGAAAGATCCTCCGTAAAGAGCTGCGAGGTTAACCTCTGAGGTACATGCGCTAATGTAACTAAATCATGTGCCAAACCGGACTATCCCTCTGAGCTAGTCCGGTCTCCCCTTGAAGACACTCCCCAAAATGAAAATAGAATAGTCACTAATTACTGATAAGCAGTGTAATCTTTACAGAGATGGTCAACTAACACAGCATTCAGGAATGATATGCCTCAAGATTTCAGTGAAGAAGCCACTCAAGCGTCGACGAAATCAATAACTAACCCAAGTAGCGATGGTGCTAACACTCTCATGAATGATAAACCTCAGGAGTGGCGCTATATTGTGACTGCTGAGTTGATGCGCGCCCAGCAAACGCCACTATATGAGAGATTAGACAAACTCAGTCAACAAACGCCGGTAGTGAGCAGCGCCCCAATGAGCGAAGAAGATACCATCCATTGGATTAGAAATACTCAAGCTGAACTAAAAGACGCCACCAAACCATTTAGCAGTCAGATCGAAAACCTCAATACCATCTTGACCAAGCAACACGGTTCGCCAGAACCACTAGAGATCGAACGCGCAGTCACCCAAATAAGCAATCAACTGGAAAAGTGTGTAGCGCTCAAGGAAAGTCTGGGTTGTTTAAACCTACCAGAAGAGTGTGAACGCTTTAAGGACGAGGTTCAGACCTACCTGGCAATCCAGTTGGTTCGACTGAGAGTTATCCCTGAAAAGTTAGACAATATCGCCGCCGAACTCGGACATAACGACACCAATGAAGGCAATGTAGCCACCGGATTAGGAAGCATGGAGATCCCCTTCGAATGGCAAAGTACACTGTCTGAACAAGCTAAAATTACTGTTCTTGCATTAAATAAAAACCATCTAGACAGAGACAGCCAGAGAGCAAGAAGCAAAGTGTTTAGGGCTTTCATAGCAATCATTGTGATACTCAGCATTATCTGGCTGGTTCGCTGAAAGCCGCGCTGCGAGCTGCGAACTGTCAGCTTCCTACTCGTAAATGCAAAAAAGCCCTGCCTATTCGCAAAGCAGACTCGCCTCTATTCAGTCGCCGCAAAGCCTTTCACAGCGGGGGGTGAAAACAGCGCAGTTAACCAAGCAACGCTTGGTGCTGTTTGAACGCGTAGCATGTATGCGGAGCTGGAAAGCAGGGGTTTCGAGAAGCAGCGCTTCGAGCCTGCGGAGCGCGGGCAGCTGTGCTGCTCGCTGAACGGCCCATCCTGTGGGCTGATATGTTGTGTATGCAGTAAGTCTGCTGCACGTGGAGAGAAGGAGCCAACGCCAGAGGCATCGCCTCCGCCTGGCCTTTGAAGCGCTGCTTCAAAGCTACTTACACATGGGGTTTGTTGCGCCACAGGCGCATTTTCTACCTGCTTCCCCATGCCAAAGCCGGTCAGTTTAGTGTGCGCAGAATGCAAAAAGGCCCCGCTCGTTAGAGCAGGGCCTTCTTATTAAGAGCCTGGCAGTGACCTACTTTCACATGGGGAAGCCCCACACTATCATCGGCGCAGTTGCGTTTCACTTCTGAGTTCGGCATGGAGTCAGGTGGTTCCACAACGCTATTGCCACCAGGCAAAAAACGGTGTCTTTAAGCAATTCGGATAAGGATAAAACTTTAAATCAGAGTTCAAACAAGCATTTCTTGTTTAGGTGAATAACAACACCCCTTAGGTGTTGTATGGTTAAGCCTCACGGGTAATTAGTACAGGTTAGCTCAACGCCTCACAACGCTTACACACCCTGCCTATCAACGTCGTAGTCTTCGACGGCCCTTCAGAGACCTTAAAGGTCTAGTGAGAATTCATCTCGAGGCCAGCTTCCCGCTTAGATGCTTTCAGCGGTTATCTGTTCCGAACGTAGCTACCGGGCAATGCCATTGGCATGACAACCCGAACACCAGCGGTTCGTCCACTCCGGTCCTCTCGTACTAGGAGCAGCTCCCCTCAATTCTCAAACGCCCACGGCAGATAGGGACCGAACTGT
>NZ_AUBY01000009.1 GCF_000429485.1 Aliagarivorans marinus DSM 23064
ACTCAGAAGTGAAACGCAACTGCGCCGATGATAGTGTGGGGCTTCCCCATGTGAAAGTAGGTCACTGCCAGGCGCCCAATAAGAAGGCCCTGCTCTAACGAGCGGGGCCTTTTTGCATTCAACGCACACGATACTGACCGGCTTTTGCATGGGGAAGCAGGTGGAAAGCGCGCCTGTGTGTAAGTAGCTTTCTTATCCAACGAGCAAAGACTCGGTAAAAGGTTTAGAAACCCTTCATTCAGAGAGCTAATCAATCACAGAGACAACTCTGCGAAGTAGATCGAGCAGTTATCTTCATGGCTTGAGTAGTAGCAGCAATAGATCTTATCTCCTTGCTGTACTAAGCCCGGATAGCTGCAATCTCCGCCTGAAGGAAGGGTAAGGATCTCCTCTAGTTCTGGTTTGTCGCCCAAATGTAGCCAGCAAAGGCTGGTGCGGACGGGCTCATACAGGCGCACAGCGCAAAGTAGCTGCTCGCTGCTGAGCTTAATCATTGCTGGTCCGCCAATACGCGTGCCGAGATCGTGCCATTGCCAGTCGGTGTAAGGGGGATCCGCAATGCCTAGCTGAGCTGATGCAGTATCTGCATCGCGTCTGAGAAGACAGGCTGCGCGGCTACCGTCTACTAAGCACATGTCGTGCTCGTTGGGATAGCCAAGGCCATTTAGCTGTTTACTAAACAATGGCGCTACCCATGGCTGATAGGTCCTTTGGTCCATACGGTAGAGGGTGATTTGCTGTTCCGCAGCCTTGTAGCCGATGGAATAAATGCCGTCGCTAAGTGCGCGGCTTCGCCAGAGCCACATGCTCTTTTCTGCCACCGGCTTGAGATCGCTCCACTGTTTGCCATCGCTTGACCAACTTAGATAGCTTTGGTGGTAGGGGCGCTCGTCGAAACCTTGCTTCGCCGCGCAGGTCAGCATTAGTTGCTCTTCAAAGACCATCAACTTGGGGTCGCGCAAGTCTGCATCGGCAAGGATTATCCGCGCCTGTTCTTGCCAGCAGTTGTCGCTTGAGTTGAACTTGAGAACCAGTACTTGGCCATCGGGGCTGACATGTGAGTCACCCTCACGGAAACACAGCCAGAGAGAGCCGTTAAACATACATAGGTCGGTAAACGCGCAATGCTTGCCTGAATCCCATACCTTAGTGACCTTATCTACTTTCATAAACTGACCATCAAGTTGCTGTTAGTTTTATCCTATGGCTAGAGTCTAACAGTTAGTTATGTTGGCTAAGGCACCAGTTTCGAAAACAGCAGCGAGTGTCGCAAAGTCCACATTTTGTTGGGTCTGGTCCTACCTGTTTGATTAGCAAAGAGTTATTAGTTCAAGAAAAACAACGAGATAGCTTCCGGCGTGCTAATTGCTCAGTATTCGTTGATAAATGTAATGTTAATCCTTGTCGGTCATAGAATAGGTAGTAAGGAAGACCAATGAAAGATGCTGTTGAAGAGCTAGATCGTTACGTGAGTTTTTGCGGGCTAGATTGTGATGGAAAGGCTGACACGCTGATAGCAAAACTAGAAAGTCAGCTTGATTCTGGAAGTGGCGGGGAGACATGGTGTCAGTACTTTCAGCAAAAGAGGGCCGAGCAAGCAAAGATGAAACGTGACAATCTGCACTTTATTGGCAATCAGCTGAATCCTTTGTACGAATACTTCGAAGCTTGTGAAGATGCCTCTGCGCTTGAGCTGTTGTATCAGATTGAGCAAGAGTGCTGCTAAGACATATCGAGTGGCTTTCTAGCGATCATTAAATAGCTTCCATGCACGACCAGCAACAACAGACACATACTCAGTGGGAACCACAGTGCCTGATAGCCATGGGTGTTAAATAGCTTGGTTGCGATATATCCGCCGAGGATAAAACTGCTGAGAATGATCAGAAATAGTCGTGCTTTTCGTTGGTCTTGCTTGTGGCCGCGTAGTCGCCGTCCGAGCATTAGCCCGAGATCGGTCACGATGCCGGTTACATGGGTGGTTCGCAATATGGCACCGCTATAGGTGGTGAACATACCGTTTTGCAGGCCGCAGGCGATGGCGGCTAGGTAGTGGCTGATAGGAGTTTGGTTATCAATTGCTAACAGAGTACCTGCTATGAGCAGGGACTCTAGGGCGAGCACCAAGGTGTAGTTGTGGCTTAACCTTAGCGCTGATCGCCCCACAATGAATCCACTTAGGGCTGCACCGAGCGCGAAGCTGACTAAGATACCTAAAAGGCTCAGTGTATGGCTTTGATCGGTCGCTAAGTCTTCACCGAGTCGCGACGCGACACCGCTGAGATGGGAGATGGCCTGGTGCTCAAAAGCGAGCAGTCCGACTACGTTGAGGCTGCCTGCTATTAGGGCTAAGGCGAGGGTTCCTCCCTCTAACCAAGGGGGATGTCGGGTCAACATGGCAGATTCCTGTAAAGCATCTAATACAAGTGTAGTTAGCCCCTATCGATAGGGATTGTAATTCCCGATTAGCTGGTTATAATGCCTGCCTCTCGAATGATTACCTCGGCTGTGGCACTAAAGCAGACGAGCTAAGAGACAAGTTTTTGCCTGGTGGCAATAGCGTTGTGGAACCACCTGACTCCATGCCGAACTCAGAAGTGAAACGCAACTGCGCCGATGATAGTGTGGGGCTTCCCCATGTGAAAGTAGGTCACTGCCAGGCACCCAATAGAAAGGCCCTGCTCATTGAGCGGGGCCTTTTTTCATTCTGCGCATACCGAACTGACCTGCTTTTGCATGGGGAAGCAGGTAAAGAGCGCGCCTTTGGCGCATCAAATCCCATGTGTAAGTAGGTGAGGCGCAGCGCGCCGAACGCCAGGCGGAGACAATACCTCTGGTATTGGCTCCTACTCACCACGAGCGCAGGCCTTACCTTAAACCACATTACCCAGTGACAGACGTCCCCATCAGCCCACAGGGTGGGGCGTCCAGCGAGCAGCAGAGCTGCACGCGCTCCGCAGGCTCGAAGCGCTGCTTCTCGAAACCCCTGCTCCTCCCCCATGTGAAAGGCTTCGCGGTTTATCAATCGTACAGTACCAGCTGCTAACGAGCGGAGCGTTTTGCATTCAGCACTTGCGAAGCTGACCGGCTTTAATTTTGGGAAGCACATAAAGAGCGCGCCTGTGGCGCATCAAGCCCCATGTGTAAGTAGGTGAGGTGCATCGTGCTCTTCATGATAGGCATAAAGGAGAAGTTAGATGCTTGGTGAGCCTAGCGTTGCCTCTAGCCAACGCTCAAGCGATTTGATTTGCTGATGGCCGATGGTATGGCTAATCGGATAAAGCTCAAGTTCCGGTTGTAGCCCCAATGCTTCGAGGTGTTGCTTGGCATGGTCGGCAAGCGCTGGTGCTACTACATCGTCTAAGCTGCCGTGTTGAATCAAGGTGGGCAAGGGCTTGCTTGAATCGAAACGGCTTAGCTCGCTGGGCACGTAGCTGGACATGACCACTAAGCCTGCCAGTAGCTCGGGGTGAGAAAGTGCTGTCTGATAAGCTATCGCTCCGCCTTGGGAAAAGCCGGCCAGTACCACCTTATCGATACCTTGTTTGCGTTGCTGGACAATCAGCTCGCGCACTGTCTGGGATATCTGCTCAATATGCTGATGATTGAGTTCTCTCTGTGGCTCGAAGCGCAGGATATCGTACCAAGCACGCATCTCGTAGCCACCGTTAGCGGTTACCCGACGATAAGGCGCTGCGGGAAAGATAAAGCGAGTGTTGGGCAGGCCCGGTGACAGAAACTTCGCGATAGGGGCAACATCTTGCGGGGCGGCGCCCAAGCCGTGTAGGCAGATAACAGCGCTGTCGGCGGGGAGTTGGCTTTCGAGAACAAGGGATTCAAGCATGATTGGTTACTTATGATGAACTTAAGTCAGACTGACTGGGCAGGGAGTGGTCATGAGCTTATCTAACCAGAGTGCGCGCTCAACATCAAACAGCCCTTGGCGGCGCGCCTGAGTGCGGCTGAGGCGGCCTTCAAACTGATCGATCATCAATTGCACATTACGATTATTGGCATCCAGCCAGCAATCACTGTCGCTGTACTCGCCTTGATTAAGGGGGCGCCCATTGAGGATGACCGGACGATATTGCCACGCTTGGCCGGGATAGTAGTAGCCGGAGAACTGCATGTTGCCAGTACTACCGACTAGCTCCAAGTGATGGTAAATACCTTCAAATCCGCTCAGGCTAAAGCTCAGTTCTAGCTCAGTATCGCCACAGGCAAACTGCAGCTCCAGCTGTCGCGCGTAGCTGCGCCGCTTTAATAAGCGGGGCTCTCCAAACTGATGAAGCAGCCAAGCCAGAGGGTGGGAGCTGGTCTCCAGTATCCATTGTTCCAAGGTAAACTGCAGCGGCAAGTTAACCGCAGAGCGCAGCTTGACCTTACTCACGGTGCCAAGCTCGCCAAGATGTTGCGCTGCCAGCTGGGCCGTCTGTAATTGGGGGAAGGCATAGTTCACCCAGAGCTGGTCAGCATGGGCGGGTAGTGAGTGTTGTGGGCTGCGGGTGCCGAGCAGTGGCTTCTCGCAGATCAGTGAGGGGCCGTCCAATTGACTGAGCATAGCGCTATGGCTGTCTGCCGGGCTGGCAACAATCACTAGATCGCAATCCAGTGCATCAACGACATTGGTGCTAAAGCCGCTAAAGCCTTCGCGCTTGGCAATAACGGCCAGTTGCGCTGGATCTTGGCCGACTAACAGCTTGGGCTGAATGCCGCGCTCACGCAGTGGTCGCAGGTAGGTTAAGCCCCAGTTGCTGCCGATAATCGCGGTGCTGCGAATGACCTTGCTCATAGCGGCGCCTTGGCGGCCACCACCATAAAGCGTGCTCCTTGCTCACCTGCGCTTACTGCATGGGCCTGACCGCACTGGATGCAGTGACAATCCCCCGGCAATAACTCAACACATCGTTGCTGCTGTTGGTCATACAAGGTGATAGTGAGGCTGCCCTCCAGCAGGTAGTAGAGCTCTTCGGTATCGTGATGCTGGTGCAAGCCAATCACCGCGTGGGGCTCGAGGTGGGAGTCCATAAACAGCTCTACACCACTTTTGAGCAGGCCTTCGGCTTTGCCCGGTTCTTCGCAATAGAGCCACTTACCGACGAGCGCTCCGCCGCCTTGTTGGCCGCTGGGGGCGGTGGGGTTATGGTGCGCTGCCTGATAGCTCACCCGGCTGATCTCTGCATCGCGTTTAAACTGTGGATCGGTACCGCTGAAAACTGGCGCATCGCCGTGGTGGAACTGCTCTGCGCTAAAGTGTGGACTGGAATTCTTCATAGACGTCAAGGGCTAAGCGAACGTGCCGCTATCATGCCTTTTTATCAAACCCGCATAAAGCTAAACTTAGCCCAGCACTAAGCGTTGAGAAATAACATGTTTGATGAAATAGATGAGCTAAAAGCGGCCGATCAAAGTGGCGATTATCCCATGGAGTTGCCAAATGAGGTGCAGTTGGTTGAGGTTGAGGAACAGCTTCTGATGGCGATGCCTAGCGACTTACGTACCTTTCAGCTTACGGTAAGCAGTCTGGTGATTGGCAGTTTGGAGCCAGTGACCATTGCCGACCCGAATATGCATACCTACTTGCCCGAGGTGGCGGCTGAGGCCTGGAGTCAAGGCGTGCCCCGTCACCTTATCCCGATCTGCCAGCGGGGCGAGGACTACTACGTTATCCGCGAAGACAACCAGATTGGCCTGTGGCAGGGCTTTGATGATGTCGAGCCCAAGTGGGAAACCATCTGGGACTGGGCTATGGAAGTGTGGCTGATTAGCTAAACATGAGCCAGCCCGAATACCTGCAACGCTTTTATCTGGTGATTGCCAATATCCCCGCCGGCCAAGTGTGTACCTACGGTAAGGTCGCCGAGATGGCCGGCTACCCACGGATGGCCCGAGCGGTCGGGCGCTGCCTCAAGCAGTTGCCCAAAGACAGCCGGCTTCCTTGGTTTCGGGTGATCAATGCCAAGGGTGAGCTGTCTTTTCCCAAGGGCTCAGATGCCTATCTACGCCAACGCGCGCACCTGGAAGAAGAGGGCGTGGTGTTTATCGGCGCGAAGGTCCGACTCAAAGACTATCTGTGGCAGGGCGGTTAGCTAACCTGCTCCATCTCTGGCAACAGCTCCAGCTCCATTAACAGTTCTTCGGCAATCGCTTCGATCTCTTGGGCTGCATGCCCATGAGGTTCCAGCTCTCCTACGCTATAGCCCGAGGCCTGACAGTCGTCGTAGATGTCCAGTTCATGGGTGGCGGCAGACAATAGCTTGACCCCGTTGTCGCGACACACCTGGATCGCATCGGCAAGGCGCGCTTGCAGGGGCGTGGCGACCGGGCACTGGGTGAGCACAATGGCATGCTTGAGCTTGCGATTAACCAACTTGCAGGTATAGATTAGCTCGTTGAGTTGAGAGAGGGTGCGCAGGTCGCCCAACTTGGGGCGCAGCGGTAGCAGGGCATAGTCGGCCACCATAAAGCTGGAGCGGAGGGCTCGCTGATCGCTGCTGCCGCAATCGACGATCACGATGCCATAGCTGCGTTGCAGGCTGGCCAGATCGTTGCCGATATTACCGTAGAGTTGTACGCAATCGATTTTCGGTAGTGATAGTTGTTGCCGTGCTTGCTCCCATTGCGATGTGCAGCGCTGGGGATCGCAATCGACCAACGCTACCCGGCTTTGGGTGCGCAGTTGCAAACAAGCGGCAAGGTTTTGTGAGAGGCTGGTCTTTCCGGTACCACCCTTCTCCCCGCCAACAAGTATTATCATTGTAAGTCCTTGGGGTCCCCATCTTCATGAGATAGGGCTCTGCTTTTCTTGTAAGTTAGTCGCTCCCACCTATGTTTGGTAGGATGGCGGATATTTAAGCAATAACAAGTACTTAATGGCAAGTGAATTGTTTGATTTTTAGTTATTTCTACACAAATCGAGGGTAAATTGACGCAAGATTCGGTGGTTCGCTGCAGTGAGGATAACTGGAGCGTGTATATGATTCGTACCCGCCATGGGCATCTATATACCGGCATCACTAACGATGTAGAGAGGCGTTTTCACTCGCATCAACACGCCAGCCAAGGTGCGAAGTTTCTCAAGGGGAAGGGACCACTGTTATTGGTGTTTCAACAAAAGGTGGGCAGTAAATCCCAAGCTGCCCGTTACGAGTATCGGATCAAACGACTGTCCAAGCGCAGCAAGGAGTCTTTGGCTGCGGGAACCGCAGCATTGGATGAGTTGGTGGTGCTTGACTGAGTTTTATTGCTAGCTGCTGCAATTGCCTCCAAATCAATTTAATTGATATTTACTATGAGAATTATCAGATATTAATTATTGCTGAGTTCAATAGACTGCTACTCCGGTAACAATTGCCGCTCAGTAACTTACCTGATGTAAGTTCTCTGGAAGTGGCGAGCAGGGGGAGTGGGTCGTGTCTGCTAAAATTCATCGTTTTCCTAAAGCTGCAGCAACCAGTCTGGTTGAAGACGCAGCGAGCTATGGCAGCGCCAAAGTGGCGAAGGCCAAAGCTCAGTCGCTTGGCTTAGCCGTCTTTGCCGGCGTATTCATCGCGATTGCCTTCATTTTCTACACCACGGTGACCACCGGTGCTGCAAGCATGCCATGGGGCATGACACGTCTGGCCGGTGGGCTGGCATTTAGCTTGGGGCTGATGCTGGTTGTGGTCTGTGGTGGCGAGCTGTTTACCAGCACCGTGTTGAGCTCGGTCGCTTGGGCGGAAGGGCATGTCCGCGGACGTGATTTGCTGACCTGCTGGGCGCGAGTCTATCTGGGCAACCTGATTGGCGCCTTTGTGATGTTGGCCTTGGTGCTAATGGCTAAGTTGCCCGAGCTACATGCCGGCTCCTGGGGCGTCAACGTACTGAACATCGCTCAACATAAGATTCACCATAGTTGGCTGCAGGCATTTAGCTTGGGCCTGCTTTGTAACATGCTGGTTTGCTTAGGTATTTGGATGACTTTTACCTGCAAAGAGTCATGGGCGAAAAGTCTGATGCTGATTCTGCCTGTGGCGATGTTTGTCAGCACCGGCTTTGAGCACAGTATTGCCAACATGTTTATGGTGCCACTGGGCATTATGACCCGCAGCCTGTCAGGCAGCTATCTGAATCTGGGCGAAGGGGTCGAGATTGCGCATTACGCCGATCTGACTTGGCTGCACTTTGTTATGCACAACCTGATCCCGGTCACCTTGGGCAATATTGTCGGTGGCGCGGTGTTTATCGGGTTGGGTAACTGGTATGTGGAACAAGCCAGTGGCCACAAAAAACCGAGTGCTGCTAATGCACTTTCATCCAATCCGCTTGAGGAGTACTCATTTATGTATCAGCGTTTATCTTCAACCCTTGTTGCGGATCTTATGGAAGAGAATCCGTTTGCCCTTAACCAAGATATCACCGTCAAGCAGGCGCTTAGCCAGCTGGTTGATTACCGCCTGCGCGGCGCGCCAGTCGTCGCTGAAGACGGCTGCTACCTGGGCTTTTTGAGCGAGCAAGACCTGCTACGCCTATGGTGGTCAGAAGAGTTCGATCAAGACTCTAGCACCACCGTGGAGAGCCTGGTAAAACGCAAGACCAAGGTGCTATCACCCAACGAGAGCCTGATTGAGGTGCTTGAGTTGATGATTGTGAACAAAGACAAGCTTTACCCGGTTAACGGTGGTGGCTTCTTAATGAGCCATGAACCACAAAGCTTTGAGCAACGCTTGTTGGAAGCGGCCTCCCATATGCCTAGCCAGTATCCGGTTGTTGAGAACGGTCGACTGCTCGGGATGCTTCGCCGTTCGGAGCTGGCTGCATTTATCAGCCGCGGCAAACAGGTTGCCAAAGAAGGCCAAGCCGCTTAGGTTTACAAACCTGAGTTAGCTGGCCAATTACCCCGGCGGCGCACCAGTCGCCGGGCTTCCCGCAATATCCCCTCTCTTATCGGACTCTCTAAACTGTCATTACGCCAGATAAACGAGATACTGCGATGCAAGTCCAGCTCCGGCGTATTGATAATCACCAGCCGCTCAGCTTCCACATCGTTGACCGCATCAAAGTAGGGAATGCAGCTTAGGTAGGGGCCGTTCGCTACGAGTGCTCTGATAACCGCCACGCTGTCGTACTCTCGCCATACGTTAACGGTTTCCAGCTTACCTTGCACCGCGCCATTAAAGGTGCGTCGGGTGCCTGCGCCAGATGAGCGTAAGATCCACTGGGCCTGCTCTAGCTGTGACAACGACACCTGCTCATAGCCGGCATAGGGGTGATGAGGCGAGGCGATGATGACTAAGTGGTCGTCCAGCCAGGCTTCGCGATGCAGCCTGGGGTCATCGCTCAGCCACCCTTCAATAACACCTAGGTCGGATTCGAAATCGAGCAGACTCTCGATGACCCGGTCGCTATTGGCTGAGGTGAGCTCGATATGAATATCGGGAAAGTCACTATCAATCTTACTGATTAGGGTCGGCAATAAATGTTCAGCCGCGGTTTGACTGGCACAAACCCGGATCGCGCCGCTAAGTACATGCTGATGATGCAGCCCTGAGACAATCTCATCGGCAGATTGCAGCAGCTGTTTGGCGCGCGGCCTGAGCCAGTTGCCCCAATGACTCAACACCAGACGATTCCCTCTCCTTTCAAAGAGTTGCCGATCAAGCTGCTTTTCCAGCTGCTGCAAAGACATGCTCACTGCCGATTGGGTCATCGACAATGCTTTAGCGGCATCGCTGACGCTCTCTGCGCTGGCAACCGCATCAAAAACACTTAGCTGTTTGAGGGTGTATTTACGCATATCCGGCAAGATCCAAGCTAAAAACCATCAATATAATTGATGGTAAGCTAAAGGAAAATTAGACGGGGTGAATTCGGGGCTTTCTAATGTGATCTTGCGCAGAGGCAGAGCTTAATACTGCTCACCATTGATTGTAGCAATGATTCTGCGGGAGCCGCCGTGGTTGCGGTGTTCGCCTAAGTAGATGCCTTGCCAGGTACCCAAGGCAAACTGGCCATCGCGGATCGGCAGGCTGAGACTAACGCCGAGCAGGCTGCTCTTGATATGGGCGGGCATATCGTCGGCACCTTCATAGGTGTGCTGATAGTAAGGGGCGTTCTCCGGCGCTAGTCGCAGGAAGTGGGCTTCCATGTCGCTACGCACGCTGGGATCGGCGTTCTCATTGAGGGTCAGGCTGGCGCTGGTATGCAGTAAGGTCAACTGACACAGGCCCACTTGGTAGCTTGAGAGCATGGAAAGGTGTCTGCTCACCTCGTCGGTGATTAAGTGAAAGCCTCGGGCGCGGGGCTTTAAGCTGAAGCTATGTTGTTGCCACATGGCTATAGGTTCCTTTGATCGGATAGGGTTACGCAAAGCTTTAGGAGCTGCGCTCCTAGAATGAAGCGATAATCGCGGTTAACCCTGATATAGCACAAAGCCCCAGCGACCAATAGCGCATCTGCTCTGGAGGAAGCCAACGGCGTACTTTCTTGGAAGCCCGTGATGCCAGAATTACCGCCGGGATGAGCGGCAAGCTCGCCATCAGGTGTTGCCAACTCATATAGCCAGTGGGGATCTGGACCGCCAAAGACATCAGGCTACTGGCCAGGAAGAACGCCGCCAAGTTAGCCCGCAGCAGGTCGGCCTGTTGATGCTGCATCAGCAGCGCCATCGGCGGGCCCCCAATTGAGGTACTGGTACCCATAAAGCCGGATAGAAAGCCAGCTACTGCCAGCCTCCTTGGAGTGGGGTTAACCCGAAATGGTAACAGGCTGATTACCACAGCGATTAGCACTGCTACGCCAAGCCATAGCGATAGTTCGGAGACATCAATCTGAGTGAGCAATACGCCACCGACAATCGAGCCGGGTAGTCGACCAATAAGCGCCGCTTTCAGGCCGCCTAAGGAGATATTCTTGCGGTTCTCATAGCTGCTCAGGATTGAGACAACCAGCGCGAGGATAACCAGTGGGCCGGGCACATAAATTGGGGAGAGTAAGAACAGTAGCGGAGCTGCCACCACCGCCATGCCAAAGCCAACGGTGTACTGCACTAATGCGCCAAGAAAAACTAAACAGAAAGCAGCTAACGAAATCACGACTAATAACCACTAGATAGACTGTGATCAGGATAACAGCTTTCTGTTTTAAGGTATTGATCTAAGCAGGCTTTGCCACGGCCAGCGGGCGGCCCCCTTCGGCTTCGCTTTGCATCGCCAACTCGATGAGATAGATCACCAAGCGGGCTTGCTCGATGGTCACTTCTAAAGGTGCTTCGCCACGGATTGCAGCCGCAACATTTTGATAAAACGCCGGGTAGTTGCCGCGTTGCATCTTTTGATGCACCAAAGCTTTATTGGCGAGGTGACACTCACTGCGCTGTACGTCTTTGCCAAAGTGCTTGGCCTTAGGTGACTGGCCAGCGGCAAGTTGCGACTCTTGGGGATCGGTGCCCCACTTGGCGTAGGAGCCCAGAGCGCCATGCAGCTCATAGCGAGGGCCGGGCTCAACCACCAATGAGTTGCAGCTAAGTTGTACGTTCAGCCCCGGATAGTACAACTGAATATCAAAGAAATCTGGCGCTTGCGCGCCGCTGCGTAGGGCTTTTACCTGAGCAGACAGCCGCTCGGGCAGGCCGAACAGGCACAGCGCTTGATCGAGCAAATGGGCGCCCAAGTCGTAAAGTACCCCACCGCCAGCGGAGTCTTGCTCCTTCCAGCGCTGCTTAACCTGAGGACGGTAGCGATGAAAGTGAGCCTTGTAGGTGTGCAACTGCCCCAGTTTTTGCTCGTCCAAAAGCTGTGTGATGGTCTGAAAGTCGCCATCCCAGCGGCGGTTATGGAAGATGCTTAAACAGCGCTGCTGCTGCTCGGCAAGCTCTGCCAGCACCTGACATTCTTCACTTTGAATGGCGACTGGCTTTTCGACCACCACATGCTTACCAGCCAGCAAAGCTTGCTGAGCGAAGGGTGCATGCAGATCGTTGGGGGTGGCAATCACCACCAGATCGATGGCAGGGTCTGCCAGTACCGCCTCAAAGCTAGCGGTTTTGGCATCAGGATAGAGCTCAGCAATGGCTTGCTGCTGACTGCTGACAATAGTGCTTAGGTGAAAATCCTCACTGGCACTGAGCAAGGGGGCATGGAATACCCGCCCTGATAGGCCAAAGCCGACAATGGCTGCGTTTAACATGCGAAGCTCCAGCGGTTTATCTGTCTATAGTCCAAAGCTTAACGCCATCAGTTTGCTGATTATTTACAGTCAGCAAAACCAGTTGTTGATCCTGGGTGGTGAGTGACAATGCCCGCTCGTCAATATCTAACGGCAGCAAGTAGGGCCGTAATGCCGGGTTGGCAAGAGAGCTAATCTCTATCAACAGCTGGTGGCTGCGGCTTAAGCCCAGCAAGGTGCCACGGTGGACCGCCAAGCTATCGATGCTGTAGCTACTGTCGCCATTACTTAGCGGTGGCAGCTCCAGGGTTTTCTGCAGTTTCAGCTCGCGATCAAACAGGTAGCACAGGCGCTTGCCTTGCTGTTCACAGGTAATCAGTTGTTGCGATTCCGCAAGCCAGGCAAAGGCGGCGAGCTGATGGGACAGGCCATCGCGCAACAGCTTGCGGCGATGGGCCAAGCGAGAGGTAGCATAGTCGCCAAACAGCAGAAAGCGCCCCTGTCCGTCGAGGGCGGCCAACTGCTGGTCGATGATGCTGAAATCGCTGACATTGCCAGACGCGGGCAACGGCACGCTATCGCCGGTGGAGAGCTGCGCGTCAAAACGATAGAGCATGGAATTTTGATTGGCTAACTTATCTTGGGGCAGGGCGCTGCTAATCCACCATTGCTGCAGTGGCTCTAGCCATACTATCGCACTCGGGGTTGCCGGAAACTCACCATAAGCCAGTGGGGTGAGCTGGGCGGAGGGGCTGTTTACCGGTGCTTGAGCGCTTGGTGGTGGGAAGGCTACCCGCCCCACCAAACCCACTGCGACGACCAACACGACGGCTGTGAATACTTTCCACATCAGTTTCTTCCATTATTCCATTGCCGCATTGGTGTCGTGGGAATCAACAACAAAAAACACTAGCAACAATCTAAAAATCACAATCCTTGTTGGGGAGGATTTTGCGTATCTTGGAGCGACTATACAAGGAGAGACTATGCTCAACCGCTCGCTAATCCATGATATTCAACAGGCGCTGCGTAGCAACCTGATACCGGGAATTTTGCTACAGCTGTTTGCCCTGATGTTGGCGCTTAGCTACTTTCACTGGCCTGCCGCGCAGTTGGCATTTGACCAACTCGCATCGCTTAAGGCGCAGTACCAATGGCGTTTCAGTGCTGTCGCCACCGCGCTGTTTGGTGGGCTAATCCCCTTCGCGATTGCTTATTGGAGTGGTCAGGTGAGCGGACGTATCTGGCCGCAGATACTCTGCTTGGGGCTGCTATGGGCTTACAAAGGGGTAGAGGTTGACTTGGTGTACCAGTGGCAGGCGCGGGTATTTGGCGAAGGGGCGGACTGGCAAACCGTGGCCACCAAGGTGGCGGTGGATCAGTTTATCTATGCGGCGCTATGGTCGATTCCGGGTATCGCTCTGGTATATCACTGGAAGGATCGCGGCTTTGTCTTTCGGGGTATGGGGCGGGAGCTAAACCGCCGTTTCTGGCAGCAAAAAGTGCTGAGTATGGTGCTGACCAACTGGCTGATTTGGATACCGGCGGTGGCGATAGTCTACACCATGCCGCTAAACCTGCAGATCCCCTTGTTTAACATTGTGCTGTGTTTCTTCAGCTTGCTTGTGACGATGCTAAGCAAGCCGCCGGTTAAGGCAGCTAGCTTGGCAAACTAAATCCTTAGTTAAGGATCGGCATCACCCGGTTGCGCCCGAGTCGCTTGGCCTCGTAAAGCTGTTTGTCGGCCTCTTCGACCGGAGAGCGTTTCGGTGCCAGTTTGTCGAAGACCGCCACCCCAAAGGAGGTGGTGATGTTCTTGATCTGGCGATTGGCGCGGCGGTCTTTGAGCGATAGCTTTTCAATTGCCCGGCGCATGGTTTCTGCCAGGTAGCGGGCTTTGCGCAGGTCAGCATCAGGCATCAGAACCATAAACTCTTCACCGCCGTAGCGATAAACCTTCATCCCTTCGCGGCAGCCTTCATTTAAGCGCTTGGCCACCACCTTTAGCACCTGATCGCCGAGCACATGTCCGTAGTTGTCGTTAAATGCCTTGAAGTGGTCGATATCGCAGGCGATTACCGCAAACTCGCGCTTATGTTGCAGGAGTTGCTGGTAATCGAGATCGAAAGCGCGACGATTATAGATGCCGGTCAGGGCATCGTGCATGGCTTGCTCTTCGGTTTGCTTGAGCTGGTCTTTCAGTTTGGAAATTTCTTCCTGGGCACTGCTTAGCTGCTCATTGAAGAAGTTGGTGCTTTTGCGGATGGTTGCGGCTTGATCGATCAGGTGGCGGACAAGGTCCATAACCTGATCCAGCGCCATGCCATCACGCTCGGCGTTCTCCAGCTTATCGAAACTGCTGTCGATGGTGCTTTGGAAGTTAGCGGTGTCGGTGCCTGTATCACGCATGGTGTGCTGCAGTTCTTGCACCATGGCTTCCAGGTTTTGGCGCATCTCTTTAACCTCAAGGTTTTGCTCTTCCTCGATAAACTGGTTGTAGAGCTGATCTCCTTGGGAGGGAGGAATCGTCTGATAGGTGTCGAGGGTTTGCTCCATGGCCTGTTTTAACTCGTCTTTGTTGTTCTCGACATAGAGATACCAAAGGGCGTAGTTATGCGGGGTAGCAGCAATCTTGTGTTTCATCATCAAGGCAACGGACTTCTTAAGTACAGCCGTTGCCCTGGCAAATAAGCGATCTGACATACAACTTCCGGTCTAGCGGTGAAACAATAAAGCGTGTTCGGGTTAACCATCCTGACATGCGTAGGCTGAGACCAGCAGTTCGTCGCCTTGGTCATAGCTGAGCTCTAGAATATGCAGCGTGTCGCCGCCTAGCTCGCGATTAACCTGACTGAACTCCGGTTGTTGTTGCTCCCAGCGCTCTTTAGAGGTTCCCAAAGTCGCGAGGATAAGGCAAGCCTGCATATCGCTGGCATTATAGGTAACGCCAGATGAAGGGCCGTCCGATTGTGAGGAGCACGCGCCCAAGGCCAAGCTCGCCATCGCCACACACCATGCTAATTTCATTACCCATCCTCCGCTGAAGTGCCCGCTTAATCAGTGCGCCATGGATCAGGCGAATCAAGCTGGCTGGTTTAGAATTGCCTCAAAAAGACAAGCACTTACTGGTATCAATCCATTCGTATTGGGCGTCAAAGGCGGCAGCAAACGCGCACTTATCTAACCCGATCATTAGCTTAGTAAATATATGGCCAAAGGAGCAGAAATTCTCCGCCGATGCAGAGTAGAATGGGCGCGGGAAAGATCAACACCACTATAAGGAAATACCATGCTAAGTTCTCAGCAAGCACTACAACTTTGTCAAATTGCCCTGCAGCTCGCCCAACAAAACCAGCAAGCGATCGCGGTTGCCGTCGTCGATAGCCATGGCGAACTGATGGCATTTACTCGCCACGATGGCGTGGGTCTACCGTCGATCCACTTGGCGCAAAACAAAGCCTATACCGCAGCCAGAGAACGTCAGCCATCGGGCAACCTTGGACAATGGGCGCGCGATACCGGCAAAGACATGGGTTACTGGAACGATGCGCGGGTAACCGGATTTAAGGGCGGCGTACCGATATTCGTCGATGAACAATGTGTGGGAGCGATCGGCGTCTCAGGGCTGAGCGAGGAAGAAGATGAAGCCTTGGCGTCGCAGGCCATCGATGTGCAGCGATTGCAGTAACTGACTGCTAGTCATAAAAAAGCCCGCTTAATGCGGGCTTTTTAGTGGCTCTAAGGCTGGTGTACTACTTTTCCAGCAGGATGCGTAGCATCCGACGCAGCGGCTCGGCAGCGCCCCATAGTAGCTGATCGCCCACGGTGAACGCGGCAACGTACTCAGGACCCATGGCCAGCTTACGGATACGGCCTACCGGAATGCTCAGGGTACCGGTTACCTTGGTTGGGCTGAGTTCTTGGGCAGTGATATCACGCTCGTTGGGAATCACTTTTACCCAGTCGTTGTGCTCGGCGATGATTTTCTCGATCTCTTCCACCGCCACATCTTGCTTGAGCTTGATGGTTAGCGCTTGGCTGTGGCAGCGCATCGCACCTACGCGAACGCAGATACCGTCGATAGGGGTTTGGTTATCAGAGGTGCCCAAGATCTTGTTGGCTTCTACCTGGGCTTTCCACTCTTCCTTGCTCTGGCCACTGGCTACTGGCACATCAATCCATGGGATCAGGCTGCCTGCCAGAGGAACGCCGAATTGGTCGGTTGGGAAGTCTTCGCTGCGCATGGTCTCGGCAACTTTTTTGTCGATCTCCAAGATAGCAGAGGCTGGATCGGCCAGTTGCTCAGCCACTTCATCACGCAGTACGCCCATTTGTGAGATCAGCTCACGCATGTTGCGGGCACCAGCGCCAGAGGCCGCTTGGTAGGTCATTGGGCTTACCCACTCCACCAAGTCTTTCTCGAACAAACCGCCGATGGCCATCAGCAGCAGTGATACGGTGCAGTTACCGCCGACGAAGGTCTTGCTGCCCGCGCTTAGGGCTTGATCGATGACGCCACGGTTGACTGGGTCGAGTACGATAATCGCTTCGTCTTGCATACGCAGGGCCGATGCGGCATCGATCCAGTAACCCTGCCAGCCGCTTTCACGCAGCTTAGGGTAAACGTCTTTGGTGTAGTCGCCGCCTTGGCAGGTAATGATGGTGTCCATCTTGCTCAGGCTGGTGATGTCGAAGGCATCTTCCAATGTGGTGCTTCCCTTGCCTACATCTGGGCCAGGAATACCTACCTGAGAAGTACTGAAGAACACAGGATCGATATGAGCAAAGTCTTGCTCCTCTCGCATCCGCTGCATGAGCACGGAACCCACCATTCCGCGCCAGCCAATCAAACCTACTTTCATGACGACTGCTTATCCTTAAATTATGTGTGTATGCATGTTGTGTGACCTTTCAATCTACCACTGGCAACGTGGGAATTGCTAGGGGCTGGTGAATATTTGTGCTCGAATTTTGTGCAACTAAGCATTGCACAGCAAAAGGTCGGACATGCTGGTTTAAGCGCTGCGCTTGTTGGCAAAGGGCACGACCTCGGGCGAGCTGGGCTCGCCGCCATGGATTTTGACGCGGCGAGAGCGGCGCTGGCCGTTTTGATAGCGGTCGTAGTGGGCCTCATCAACCTCCATCATCTGGCAGAGTTGGTAGAAGCTGGCGTAGTCCTGGCTGGTGAAGGGGCTGTCATCGCGGGTCATCTGCCCTTCGATATAACAGCTATTGCCGTTGAAGGTGAAGCTGGCACAGGCATCGTAGGCTTGTCCGTAGCTGGAGGCGCGGATTGCGCGCACCGCCTTTACCTCATAAATCCAATCGCCAATCTGAATACGTCTTATGGTCGGTAGTTGCATAGTGCCTCATCCATGAATCGAAAGTGTTATTGCAGTGGCTGAGCTAATACAGACTTCATGCCAAAAGAAAATAGTCATTTAAAACAGTTGGTTAGTGAGTGAGTCTTGGTTTGGTTGTCGTTAAATAGCGACAGTGGCAATAGGGAGAATGCGCCAGCAAGCAGTGAAACAGGGTTTACAAGGTCGGGCGAAATATTTTTCTTGTTAAATATCATGTTGGTACGAGGTAATTGGCGACGGGCAGCGGTTGTCGCCAACTGGCAACAGTGGGGTTTTGCGCGGCGCTCTGGCATGATGATGCGTTGTCTGTCCAGCGTAGCTATTGAGTCCTCACTGTATACAGACCTATTGATAAATGGAGTTATCTCGCCTGTGTTGCCAAGACACTATATTAGACAGTGGATGTCTATCCGCCACCTGAGCTTTGTCGCGCTGGCGATCCTTGGGGTGCCGCTACTGGTTAGCCTAAGCCTGAGTCTGCGCCACGTTGAGCTGCTCTCGCAGCAAGCGCATAGCTTGGTGGCACAGGCCAGTGATGGCAGCCAGCTACGTAAGCAGCTACAACAGCAGCTGGATACCCTTGAGCGAACCAGCAAGCAAGCGGTGGTGCTGCGTGACCCACAGGCAGACCAACGAGTCGATAGCCTGTTGGGCGAATGGCACCAGTGGCGACTCTCTCAAACTATCGCGCTGCCAGAGTTTGCCGAACTCAAGCAGTTTCAAGCTCGCTTTGAGCTGGCCCGTGAGCAACAGCAACTACCGCCGTTGAACGACTACTTCGTTAGCATCAACAATGCCCTGCTACTGTGGGAGCAACAGCAGCAGCAAGACTTGTTGCTCGGCGCCAGTGAGTTCGACCTGTTTCGCCAGCAAGCGCGCAAGGGCATCTTAATCAGTCTGGCCAGTCTGCCCTTGGCGGCGGTTGTGGCTTTTTTGCTGATGTGGGGCACCACCCGGCCACTTACCCTGATGCAACAGCAGATCACCAAGCTAAAACGCCACGGCCTCGGCCAACCGATCAAGGTCAAGGGCTTGTGCGAGCTGGTGGAGATCGCCGAGGCCTTGGACGATATGCGGCTAAGGCTTCTACAAATTGAACAGCAGCGTAGCGACTACCTGCGCCACCTCTCCCATGCACTGAAAACCCCGCTGGCAGCCATCCGCGAGGGCAATGCACTGCTCAGCGACGACAGCATTGGCAGCCTTAGCCCGCAGCAGCGCGAACTCACCCATATCCTCGATGACAGCAGCCTGCGGCTGCAGCAGCTTATCGAGCGGCTGCTGGACTTCAACCATCTACTGGCAGCCCCGCGCCACCGTGAGCAGCGGGTGAATCTAGCCGAGTTAGTGCCCAAGGTGCTGCTAAATCACCGTCCGTCCATCCTTAGCCGCGGGCTGATTGTTGAGGACTTGGCCTTGGAGCATGAGCTGTTTAGCGAAAGTGAGTCCTTGCAGGTGATTATCGACAACCTGATCTCCAATGCGGTGAAGTTCTCCCCCGCGGGTGGCTGTATTCAGCTGAGTTTGGTGACTGAACATGGCCATTGGGCACTGCGGGTGGACGATCAAGGGCCGGGCATCGATGAGCTGCAGCAGGCGCGGGTGTTTGAAGCCTTCTATCAGGGCGATGCGGTGGCCAGTGCCTCGGTTAAGGGCTCAGGCTTGGGACTGGCAATTGCCGGCGAGCTGGCCAAGCGACTGGGCTTGGTGCTCAGTTACCAGCGCCTAGAGCAGGGTAGCCGTTTTCAACTCAGTGGTTTTGAGGAGGCGGCTGATGTGGCATAGCCGTTTAATGATTATGGGCGCGTTGCTGCTCGCTGGCTGTAGCCAACAGCTACAGGAGCCAGCCCCCACCGTGGAGGTGTTGCACGATGGCCCTCAGCAACATGCTACCCCCTTACTCGATTACTACCTGCAGCTAGAAGCGATGAGCATCGCCGAGCTGGAGTTGGAATGGCAGCGACTATCGTGCGATGACTGCCCGAGTCTCCAGCCGCAGCGCGCCCTGTTTATCGCCTACCGCCGCTCGCCGGTGAAAAACCCCCATCGTGCCAACAAGCTGATAAAAAGTCTGCTGGAACAACCCCTAGCGCCGGAACAAGGCGCCATGCTGCTGGCGCTACAGGCCCAACTCGATGACACCTTGTATTGGTATGAGCGCTACCTGGAGCAGCAGCACTTGGCCGAGCAACAACAGCAGGATAACCAGCAGCTACGCGAACAGCTCCAGCAACTTCAACAGATAGAGCAACAGATCCATGAACGAACCCAAGACCTGCGCTAGCCACCGTATCCTGGTGGTGGACGATGATCCCAGCTTGCTGCGGCTGATTAGCATGCGCTTGCAAGCCAATGGCTATCAGGTGGTGGCTGCCGAGTCCGCCAAACAGGCGCTGGCTGAGTTGGAGAGTCAATCCTGCCAGTTGGTGATAAGCGATGTGCGCATGCCGCAGATGGACGGCATGGATCTGTTCGGCCAGCTCAAGCGACTCTATCCCGGTCTGCCGGTGATACTACTAACCGCCCATGGCAGCATTCCCGATGCGGTGGAGGCCACTCAGCAAGGAGTGTTTGCCTATCTCACCAAACCCTATGAGGCAGAGCAGCTACTCACTCTGGTGGCCTCGGCCTGCCAGCGCGCCCAGCCTCGTTCTGGCAACACTAGCCATGACGCTCAGCCGGCCTGGCGACAAGCGATCGTTACCGCCAATCCGCAGATGCATCATTTGCTGGAGCAGCTAGGGCAGCTGGCCTTGAGCGAACTATCGCTGGTGCTGCGCGGCGAGAGCGGCACCGGCAAGGAGCTGTTTGCCCAAGGGCTGCATCAGGCTAGCCCCCGCAGCAAGGGGGCGTTTATCGAGGTGAACTGTGGCGCGATACCTGAAGAGCTGTTCGAGTCCGAGTTGTTTGGCCATGTTAAAGGTGCCTTCAGCGGTGCCACCCGTGACCACAAAGGGCTGATTCAGTCTGCCGATGGCGGCACGCTGTTCCTCGATGAGATTGCCGAGCTACCGCTGTCGGTGCAGGTCAAACTGCTGCGAGTGTTACAGGAGCGTAAGGTGCGACCGGTCGGTGCCACCCAGCCGATCCCGGTGGACTTTCGCTTGGTCTGCGCCAGTCACCAAGATCTGCAGCTGGCGGTGAGTGAAGGGCGTTTTCGCGATGACTTGTACTATCGCATCAACGGCTTTGAGCTGGTGATACCGCCGTTGCGCGAGCGCCAAGAAGATATCCCGCTGCTGATTAGCCACTTCTGCCAAGTAGGCGCATTGGCGAGCAGCAAGCAGTTTGCCCCCGCTGCGATGGCGCTGATGATGGCGGCCAACTGGCCGGGTAATGTGCGTCAGTTGGCGAATGTGGTTCAGCAATTGGTTATCTTGGTGCCGGGGGAGCTTATCGATGAAGATGCGGTGCGTCGCGCCCTGCGTGAAGAGCAGCAGTGGCTGGGCTTTAGCCAGGCCCGCGAGCAGTTTGAGCGGCGCTATCTGGCTAAGCTGTTACGCATGACCGACGGCAATGTCAGCCATGCGGCGAAACTGGCTGAGCGAAACCGCACCGAGTTTTACAAACTGCTGGAGCGGCATCAACTCAAGCCAGAGGCTTATCGTTAACCTGCCTAGCACACCGTTAGATCAGCTGACGCTGGTGGGCCAGCTGGTCGGCAATCTCGTTCAGGCTGGCCGGGTCGTCGATGGTCGAGGGTACGCTGTAGTCCTCGCCTTCTGCCAGCTGGCGTAGGGTACGCCGCAAGATTTTGCCGGAGCGGGTTTTCGGTAGTCGCTGCACCACGGTGGCCTGATTAAAGCAGGCAATCGGCCCTATCTCTGCGCGCACCTTGGCAATCAGCTCCTGCTCCAACTGGGCGCTGTCCATGTTTACCCCGTCTTTGACTACCACCAAGGCGAAGGGGATCTGACCCTTGAGTTCGTCGTGACAGCCAATCACCGCACACTCGGCCACCGCAGCGTGCGCGCCGACCACCTCTTCCATCTCACCGGTGGACAAGCGATGCCCTGCCACATTGATCACGTCATCGATGCGACCCATCACGAACAGGTAGCCATCGTCGTCGATATAGCCGCCATCGCCACTGACATAGTAGCCGGGGAACTGGCGCAGATAGGCCGACTCAAAGCGTGCGTGATCGCCCCATACCGTGGGCAGGCAGCTTGGCGGCAGCGGCAGCTTGATGGCGATAAAGCCTTGCTGGTTGGGCTCGCAAGGCTGGCCGCTTTCATCGAGGATTTCCACCTGAAAGCCGGGCATGGGCTTGGTGGCGCTGCCGGGCTTCACTGCGAAGCGCTCCAGCCCTAGCGGGTTGCTGGCGATCGCCCAGCCGGTTTCGGTTTGCCACCAGTGGTCGGTGACCGGTTTGGCGGTGTGTTGTTCGGTCCACTCGAGGGTCGGTGGGTCGAGGCGCTCGCCCGCCATAAAGATCTCTTGCAGGCAGCTGATGTCATAGCCTTGCAGCGCCTCGGCATTGGGGTCTTCTTTCTTGATCGCCCGAAAGGCGGTGGGGGCGGCGAACAGCACCTTCACCTGATACTCCTCGGTCACCCGCCAGAACGCGCCGGCATCTGGAGTACGCACCGGCTTGCCCTCGTACAAGATGGTGCTACAACCTGCCAGTAAGGGCGCATAAACGATATAGGAGTGGCCCACCACCCAGCCCACATCAGAGGCCGCCCAAAACACCTCGCCGGGCTGCATGTTGTAGACCGCCTGCATCGAGTAGTGCATGGCGACCGCATGGCCGCCGTTATCGCGCACCACGCCCTTGGGTTTGCCGGTGGTGCCGGAGGTATACAGGATATACAGCGGATCGGTGGCATTGACTGGGGTGCAGGGCGCCGGTTCGCTTTGTGCCAGCAGGGCCCGCCAGTCGAGGAATTGGCTGTCGAACTTAGCCGGGTGCTCCGGGCGCTGCCAAACCACCACCGGTAACTCAGGCAAGCTTGAAAGCTTGAGTGCCTGTTCGACCAAGGGCTGGTAGGGCAGCAACTTGCAGATCTCGATACCGCAGGAGGCGGTCAGGATCAGCTTGGGCTGGGCGTCATCGATGCGCACCGCCAGCTCTTGGGCAGCGAAGCCGCCGAACACCACCGAGTGGATTGCCCCCAGCCGGGCGCAGGCCAGCATAGCGATTGCCGCTTGGGCAATCATCGGCATGTAGATCACCACCCGGTCACCTTTGGTAACGCCTTGGGCGGCCAGCATCCCGGCGCAGAGCGCCACTTCATCGCGTAGCTGCAGGTAGCTGTATTGCTGTTTGGTGTCGGTGACTGGCGAGTCGTAGTAGAGGGCCACTTGCTCGCCGCGGCCCTGCTCAATGTGGTAGTCGAGCGCCATATAGGCGGTGTTCATCTGGCCATCGGCAAACCAGCGCTGTTGGCCGGATGCTGGGTTATCACCATCTTCGCTCAGGCCCTGAGTGGGCATTTGATACCACGGGAGTTTGGCGGCCTGCTCTAGCCAGAAGCCTTGGGGATCGTTAGTCGACTGCTGTTTCTGTGTTGCGTAGCTCATTTGTTGATTCCTTGTCTTAGCCTTGTACAGGCATAGCCGGTAGTCGCTGAGTCAGTTAGCTGCGTTAAAAGGCTGGCGATAGGCTTGGGATATGCACCCAGCCGTCCATGAGTACCCGTGCGCTGCGACTCATTACCACCTTGTCGATCTGCCACTGGCCATCTTGCTCACTGGCCTTAGCCCCCACTGTCAGGGTTCCTGACGGGTGGCCAAAGCAAAGCCTTGTCTTACTGGTGCCACCGGCGGCGCGACTGACTAGCGTGCCCGGCACGGCGGCGGCGGAGGCGATAGCCACTGCAGCGGTGCCCATCATGGCGTGGTGCAGTTGCCCCATCGACATGGCGCGTACCACCAAATCAATGTCTTGCTTAGCTATCTCTCGACCGCTGGAACTTTGGTAGCTGGTTGCCGGAGCAACCCAGGCAATCTTGGGGGTATGCTGGCGCGCTTTGGCTTGGCTGAGATCGTCGATTAGTCCCATCGCCAGCGCGCCGTGAGCGCGGACCTTCTCGAGCTTCTCCAGCAGCGCAGGCTGGCTATTTACCTCGGCCTGGCTTTCACAACCGGTCAGTCCCAGCTCGCTGGCATTGAGGAACAGGGTGGGGATCCCGGCGTTGATATAGCTGACGTTAAAGCTGCCTAGCTCCGGTACGCTGAGGTCGTCAACCACCCGCCCGGTGGGCAGCAGCGCTCTGTCCACCGGGTCGATAAAGCTCACCTCAATCTCGGCGGCGGCGAAGGCCACCCCATCGAGATAGAAATCGCCCGCTTCCTCGACCTCGCCCTCGCAGACTGGGATCTGCGCCTCAATGGTCTTCTCGATATTGCACTGCCAGATCCGCACCCGGCTGTGGCCGTTGTCAGGTAGCTGCTGCCTGTCTATCAGTCCTCGGCGGATGGCGAAGGCCCCCACTGCGGCGCTTAGGTTGCCGCAGTTGCCGGTCCAGTCGACAAAAGGCCGGTCGATGGCCACCTGGCCAAACAGGTAGTCAATATCATGGTCGGGTCGGTCGCTTTTGCTCACTAGCACCACCTTGCTGGTGCTGGAGCTGCCACCGCCCATGCCGTCGATGTGCTTGCCGTAGGGGTCTGGGCTGCCAATCACCCGCAGCAGCAGGGCATCGCGCTCGGGGCCGGGCTGACGGGCCGCCAGCGGCAGGTCGTCGAGACTAAAGAACACACCTTTGGAGGTGCCGCCACGCATATAGGTGGCGGGTATTCGTAGCTGCTTACTCATGAGTCGCCTCCTGTTGTTGGGTTGACCGTGGAGCTGAGCGTTTGTCTGAGGGCTGCTGGCCTTCCAGGAAGTCTTGGGCAAAGCGCTGCAACACCCCGCCAGCTTGATAGACCTCGACCTCTTCGGCGGTGTCTAGCCGGGAGTTCACGTTGATCAATACGCGCTGGCCACTGCTGCGCTCAATCAATAACTGCAGCTCGGCGCCAGGGGCCAGATCGCCGGTCACCGAGAACAGCTCGCTGCCATCCAAGGCCAAATCGTGGCGGCTAACCCCTTCGGGTAGCTCAAGCGGCAGCACTCCCATGCCAATAAGGTTGGTGCGATGAATGCGCTCGAAGCCTTCGGCGACTATCACCTCCACCCCCGCTAGACGCACGCCTTTGGCGGCCCAGTCGCGCGAGGAGCCCTGGCCGTAGTCGCCGCCGGCGACGATGATCAGCGGCTGTTGCTGCTGCATATAGTGCTCGATGGCTTCCCACATCCGGCTTACTCGTCCTTCGGGTTCGATGCGTGCCAGCGAGCCTTGTACCACCTCACCTTGCTCATCGCGGACCATCTCGTTGAGCAGTTTCGGGTTGGCGAAGGTGGCGCGCTGGGCGGTCAGGTGATCGCCGCGGTGGGTGGCGTAGGAGTTAAAGTCGGCCTCCTCCAGACCCATCTTGGCCAGATACTCGCCGGCGGCGCTGTCGGCCAAGATCGCATTCGACGGTGAGAGGTGATCGGTGGTGATGTTATCGCCCAGCAGTGCCAAGGGGCGCATCTTGCTTAGGCTGCGCGGCTTGGCTAACGCGCCTTCCCAATAGGGCGGACGGCGGATATAGGTGCTTTGTTCGCGCCATTGATAGAGTGGGTTGGCGCGCTCGCCATAATCCACTTTCACATCGAGCGGCTTGTTAAACAGCGGCTGATATACCGCATTGAACTGGCTGGGCTTAACAAAGCGCGCTACGTAGTCGTCGATCTCGGCATCGCTCGGCCACAGATCGCTCAAGCGCACTGGCTTATCGGCACTGTCATGGCCGAGTACATCTTGCTCGATATCGAAGCGCATCGAGCCGGCCAGTGCATAGGCCACCACTAGCGGCGGCGAGGCCAGGAAGGCCTGCTTGGCATAGGGGTGGATGCGGCCGTCGAAGTTGCGGTTCCCCGAGAGCACCGCGGTGGTATACAGATCGCGCTCGACGATTTCTTTTTGAATCACCGGGTCGAGGGCACCACTCATGCCGTTACAGGTGGTGCAGGCAAAGCCGACGATGCCAAAGCCCAACTGCTCAAGCTCGCTAAGCAAGCCCGCTTCCTGCAGGTAGCTTTGTACCACCTTCGAGCCGGGTGCCAGCGAGGTTTTCACCCAGGGCTTGCGATTTAGCCCCAACTGGTTGGCCTTGCGTGCCAGCAGTCCGGCGGCAATCAGATTGCGCGGGTTGCTGGTATTGGTACAGCTGGTGATGGCGGCGATGATAATGGCGGCATCGGGCAGCTGGCCGGCGGCTTCTTGCGCTTGTACCTTGCTAAGGTCTTGGGCGATACCGCGCTCGGCCAAGGCCTTGGTGGGCAGGCGGCGGTGCGGGTTAGAGGGGCCTGCCAGGTTGCGCTCCACACTGGAGAGATCAAACTCTAGCAGCCGTGGATAGCGCGCCTCGCTGAGCTGCTCAGCCCACAGGCCATTGGCCTTGGCATAGCGCTCAACCAACTCAACCTGCTGTGGCTCGCGGCCGGTGAGGGTCAGGTAATCCAAGGTCTGCTGGTCGATGTAGAACAGCCCGGCGGTGGCGCCGTACTCTGGGGTCATGTTGGAGATGGTGGCGCGATCGCCAATGCTCAGTGAGCGGGTGCCTTCGCCGAAAAACTCCAGATAGGCCGACACCACCCGCTGCTCGCGCAAGAACTCGGTGAGAGCCAGCACGATATCGGTGGCGGTAATGCCGCTTTGCCGCTGGCCGCTGAGTTTGACCCCAACGATCTCCGGCAGGCGCATCATCGAGGCGCGCCCGAGCATCACATTCTCCGCTTCCAGTCCGCCGACCCCGATGGCCAGCACCCCGAGCGCGTCGACGTGGGGGGTGTGGCTGTCGGTGCCGACGCAGGAGTCGGGGAAGGCCACGCCGTGTTGCACCTGCACCACCGGCGACATCTTCTCCAGGTTAATCTGATGCATGATGCCGTTGCCGGCTGGGATCACGTCGACGTTGTCGAAGGCCTGTTTACACCAATTGATAAAGTGGAAACGGTCGGCGTTACGCCGCTCTTCAATCTGGCGGTTGCGCTCGAAGGCATTGGGGTCAAAGCCGCCATGCTCCACCGCCAGCGAGTGATCGACGATTAGCTGGGTGGGCACCACTGGGTTGACCTGGGCCGGATCGCCGCCTTGTTCGGCAATCGCATCACGCAGCCCGGCCAAGTCGACCAAGGCGGTTTGGCCGAGGATGTCGTGACAGACCACCCGCGCCGGATACCACGGAAAATCCTGTTGCTGTTGGCCATGGATGATCTGCAGCAGGCTCTGCTCTAGCTGATCGGGCGGGCAGCGCCGCAGCAGGTTTTCCACCAAGATGCGGCTGGTGTAAGGCAGCTGTTGGTAGCTGCCGGGCACCAGCGCATTGACTGCGCTGGCACCATCAAAGTAGTCGAGATCGGTGCCAGCGAGTGGCACCCGATAAGCACTGTTCATAAAGGCTCTCCCTGTTTGCCTCTGCTTTGCCGTTTGTGCAGCGGCGGGGCTTAGCCACGCTCGGCCAGTGGCACATAATCACGCGGTTCGGCGCCGGTGTAGTCGGCACTGGGGCGAATGATCCGGTTGTTGCTGCGCTGCTCCATCAAATGGGCCGCCCAGCCGCTGGCGCGGGAGCAGACAAAGATCGGGGTGAACAGCTTGGTGGGAATGCCCATAAAGTGATACGCGCTGGCATGGAAGAAGTCGGCGTTACAGAACAGCTCTTTCTCGCGCCACATCACCTGCTCAACCCGCTCGCTCACCGCAAACAGGTGCTGATCGCCAGTATGCGCGCTGAGTTTGCGTGACCACTCCTTGATCAGCGCATTACGCGGATCGCTGGTGCGGTAGATGGCGTGGCCAAAGCCCATGATCTTCTCTTTGCGCTCCAGCATCCCCATGATTTCCTGTTCGGCCTGCTCGGGGCTTTGCCACTGCTCAATCATCGCCATGGCGGCTTCGTTGGCACCGCCGTGCAGTGGGCCGCGCAGCGCGCCAATCGCGCCGGTGATCGCCGAGTGGATATCGCTGAGGGTGGAGGCGATCACCCGGGCGGTGAAGGTGGAGGCGTTGAACTCATGTTCGGCATAGAGGATTAGCGAGCACTGCATGACTTGCTCGTGCAGCGGATCGGCCGGCTTGCCATGTAGCAGGCTAAGGAAATGACCAGCAATTGAACCCGCCTCGCTTTGGGTGGAGATGCGCACGCCATCATGGCTGTAGCGATACCAGTAGCAGATGATGCCGGGCAGGGTAGCCAGCAGGCGATCGGTCTGTTGCTGCTGCTCGCTAAAGCTTTGCTCGGTTTCAAGGTTGCCGAGCATCGAGACGCCGGTGCGCATCACATCCATGGGGTGAGCGTCAGCCGGGATCGCTTCTAGCACTTGCTTGAGTGCGTCGGGCAGCTCGCGCAGTTGATGCAGGCGATCGAGGTAGGCCGCCAATTGCGCCTGAGTGGGTAGCTCGCCGTGGCACAGCAGGTAGGCCACTTCTTCAAAGGTGGCTTGCTCGGCCAGCTGTTTAATGTCGTAGCCGCAGTAGGTGAGGCCAGAGCCGCTTTGGCCGACGGTGCAGAGGGCTGTTTCGCCCGCGCTTTGGCCGCGTAGGCCTGCGCCGTTAAGGGATTTTTGTACCATGATGCTCTCCTTCAGTCCTTGTCTTGGTCATCGTGTAGGGACGGTCTGATGCCGCTTAGTTATCTTGTGATTGCGCCTTGTCCGGTGTGGCGCTGTAGAGCTGGTCGAGCTTGGCCTCGAAATCGTGATAGCCGAGGTAGTCATAGAGCTCGCTACGGGTCTGCATCTGCTCCACCACGTCGCGCTGGTGGCCCTGATCGCGCAGGCTGCGATAGACATTGAGCGCCGCCTGATTCATGGCGCGGAAGGCCGATAGCGGATAGAGCGCCATGCCCACGCCAGCACGTGCCAGCTCTTCGCCGCTGAACAGTGGGGTCTGGCCGAACTCGGTGATATTGGCCAAGATCGGCACCTTCACCGCTTCGGCAAACTGCTGGTACTGCTCAAGGGTGTTCATCGCTTCCGGGAAGATCATGTCGGCACCGGCCTCGACGCAGGCACAGGCGCGGTCGATGGCGGCATTGATGCCTTCCACCGCCAGCGCATCGGTGCGCGCCATCACCACAAACTGCTCATCGCGGCGGGCATCCACGCAGGCCTTGATGCGATCGACCATTTCCGTGCTGGATACGATGGCCTTGTTAGGGCGGTGGCCACAGCGTTTCTGCGCCACTTGGTCTTCGATATGCACCGCGGCGGCTTCCGCCCGCTCCATCTCTTTGATGGTGCGGGCGATGTTAAAGGCGCCGCCAAAGCCGACGTCGATGTCGACCAACAGCGGTAGGTCGCTGGCGGCGGTGATCCGTCGCACGTCTTCCAGCACATCATTCATGGTGGTAATGCCCAGATCGGGCAGCCCATAAGAGGCGTTGGCGATACCGCCGCCGCTTAGGTAGATCGCCTGATGGCCTTCGCGCTGGGCCATCATCGCGCAGTAGGCGTTGATGGTGCCGACGATTTGCAGGGGGCCTTTCGATTGTGGTTGCAGTGCTTGTGTCACTGCCTGCCGAAATTTCGCTCCTTGGCTCATGGTGGTTCCTTTCCTTTTGTTTGTAGGGCCTCGTTGTTTGTAAGGCTTAGTTGTTTGTAGGGTTTAGCTGTCGGGGGAAGAGAGCTGTTCGATCACCTTGCGGGCACGGCTGATATGCCGGCGCATCAGGATCTCGGCCAGTTCTCCATCGCGGTCATTCAGTGCCTGCCAGATTGCCCAGTGCTCCTGTAAGGCGCGCTTCGGGCGGGCATGTTGGCGGGCGGAGGTGCTGCGGTACATCCGCAGCAGGTGGTAGAGCTCATCACATAGCAAGGTCACCAGCCGCTGATTGCCGGTGGCCTTAATAATCCGGTAGTGGAAGTCGAAGTCGCCTTGCTGGTCGAAGTAGGCCTCGCCGTGGTTGTCGTCGAGATACTGCTGGTGGTGCTCCAGTAGATCGTGCAGTTCGTTGAGTTGGCGTTGGGTGAGACGCTCGGCGGCCAAGCGGCAAGCCATCCCCTCTAAGGGTTCGCGAATGGTGTAGATATCGAGTAATTGTTGACAATTTAACTCAACGACTCGAGCGCCCACATGGGGAATGCGTTCCACTAAGCCGATCCCCTCCAGCTTCAGCATGGCCTCGCGCAGCGGGCCGCGACTGACCCCGTAGCGGCGGGCTAGCTCTGGTTCGGAGATCTTTGAGCCCTGCGGGATAACGCCTTGTACGATGGCCTCAGTGAGCAGTTCGCCAAGGTCTTGAGAGAGCAGGCTCTGTTTATCAATGTTGCGAAGGTTTTGCATATTTGCGCCTAATGTTGCGAAGTGGTTAAAGATTAGGCGGTGTCGACAATCCCTTCAAGTGATTGTCGACAATCTAAAGGTAGACATTGGTATTAGGTGGGTAGATAAGGAAACGAGCAGTGAGATTGTCTACAGCTTACGGTCTAGCTTTTGAAGGAAGGCGTCGCTGAGCTCCCAGCCCCAGCCTGCGATGGTAGATAGCGCCTCATCGACCGAGGCGGTCTGTAGAAAGGCCACTTGCTCTCGGCTTGGTCGCTGGTAGTCGATCTGCTTGTGGACAAAGGAGGAAAGCCCGGGGTTTGAGACTAAAAAAACACTGTGGCTCAAGCCTTTGCGCAGGCTGTCTTCGAACTGCAGGCTCATAATCGGGTAACAGTCGCGGGTAAGCAATTGCCAGTCTCGGGCATCAAAGATACCCAGCCAGGGCTCGGGCGCGAGCTGATCGGCGCAGCGCTGAAAGGCGCGATGGTAGTCCTCGGTGCAACGTTTGTTCCAGCTGCCGTGGAGGCTGGCTAGGATCATCTGCGGCTCTACCAGAATCTTAAAGTGACCATGGGCACGCATATAAGCCTCTGAATTATTTCCAAATTCGCTCAAAAAATGTATTGCTTAAATTGTAGACTACGGTAGATTAAACGTTCCGGCAGCTACTAACAGGGAGAACATCATGACTACATTCACTAGCCATCTGCAGATGTCCTCATCCCCTGTTGCGCTGAACTGTGTGTTTAACCTTGCGTTAAACCCAGCGATGAAACGATCAGGTTCATCGTCGCGCGAGCTCCGGTAATCACTTTTTGTTATCCGAGCCGCGAGATCAGCGGTTCGGAGCATCACGTAACACCTCTTGGTTTTTGCTTCTTTTTTCGACCGCTGATATCGGGCTCTTCACTCAGGAGAGAACGAGATGGACCTATCACCCTTCACCAACAGTTTGCATCTTTGGTATGCGCGGATGTTACAGCGACGCTTAGTCGACAAGCAGAGTCGCGCACTACGTATTGACGGACTGAATCCGCATCTGTACCGGGATATCGGCGCCGACCCCGACGGTGTTATGCGCACCCCACTGCAGGATGCGCCGCCGTCTGAAGCGGAGATGAAAAACCGCGGCGCGGGATTGCTCTACAAGCCCCGGCAAGAGGGGGAGGAGACGTGAGTAAGCGGCCTTCGGGCCGCTTTGTTAACTGCTTGTTTCTTCGGCGTGAGCACTGTGCTTGCGCCGAGCCACAGCTCAAGTACACTAGCTGGTGTTGTTTAAGCAGGAATCGCTATGAGTCAAACCAAGGAAACCACCCACTTCGGCTATCAAACTGTTAACAAGGAAGACAAGGTTGGCATGGTCGCCAATGTGTTCCACTCGGTAGCTGCCAAATACGATCTAATGAACGACCTGATGTCAGGTGGTATCCACCGCTTGTGGAAGCGTTTCGCCATCGATTGCAGCGGCATTCGTCCGGGGCAAAAGGTGCTGGATCTAGCAGGTGGTACCGGCGATTTGAGCGCCAAGTTCTCGCGCATTGTCGGCAAGCAAGGCGAGGTGGTGCTGGCCGATATCAATGATTCGATGCTGAAGGTTGGTCGCGCCAAGCTGCGCGATATGGGTATCGCTGGCAACATTAACTATGTGCAAGCCAACGCCGAGAACCTGCCGTTCCCGGATAACTACTTTGACCTGGTGACCATTGGCTTTGGCCTGCGCAATGTGACCGATAAAGATGCGGCGCTGCGCTCGATGTTTCGGGTGCTTAAGCCCGGCGGTCGACTGCTGGTACTGGAGTTTTCCAAGCCCGAGCAGGAAGCCCTGTCGAAGGCCTACGATGCCTACTCCTTCCACCTGCTACCCAAAATGGGACAGGTGATTGCCGACGATGCTGAAAGCTATCGCTACCTGGCCGAGTCGATCCGCATGCACCCCGACCAAGATACCCTCAAAGAGATGATGGAGCAGGCGGGCTTTGAGAGCGTCGGCTACTACAACCTCACTGGAGGCGTTGTCGCCCTTCATCGCGGCTACAAGTTTTAGGAGTGGCCATGCCGTTTGATAATCTGCTGACCGCGGGGCTGGAAACCCTCAGTAACCAACTACTGCAACTGGATCAAGCCAGCGGCCAGCGACGCAGTGAGCTACAGGGACAAGTTCTACGCATTGAGCTGCGGCCACTGAAGCCCTTGTTCTTTGTGGTCAGTGAGCAGCAACTCGATGTTCTCGGTCAGTATGAAGGCGAGGTGGATTGTGGCCTGAGCCTGCATATCTCCAGCCTTCCCGAATTAAGCCAATCTGAGCGCCTTCCCGAACTACTTAAGCAAGACAAACTGCAGGTGGAGGGTGACATCAAACTGGCCCAGCAGTTTGCCGATCTGTTCCTCAAACTCGAACCGCAACTGGAAGAGAAACTCTCGTCGGTTATCGGCGATGCGCCAGCGCACTTAGCCGCAAGGGCGTTTAAACAGTTGCAAAGTACTATCAAGTCTTTAGCCGAGCAGAGCCCTGCTCATGTCGCCGAGTTGGCGCGCGATGAGTGGCAGCTATTGGTGGGCAATGGCGAGTATCAGCGCTGGGCGCTGCAGGTGGCGCAGTTGCAAGATCGCCTCGAGGCCCTCAGTGCCCGGGTGGAGGCCTTGGCCGAATGACCCCGAAAGAGTTTGCCCGTTTCTACCGTATAAGCCGCACCCTTTGCCACTACGGCATCGATGAGCTACTCCCGGAAAGCCTGTGGCCCAAGCCGCTGCGGATGGCGCGCGGCATGATGCTGTTTTGGCGCAATCGCCATGCCGACAAACCAGCGGGTGAGCGGATCCGCCGCGCCTTGGAAGAGCTGGGGCCGGTGTATGTGAAGTTTGGCCAGATGCTATCGACCCGCCGCGATCTGCTGCCGCTGGATATCGCCGAGGAGCTGGCGCTGCTGCAAGACCAAGTCGCCCCCTTCCCGGGAGAGCAAGCCAAGCAGCAGATAGAGCAAGCGCTGGGCTGTGATATCGACAGCCTGTTCAGTGACTTCGACTTACAGCCGCTGGCTTCTGCCTCGGTGGCGCAGGTGCATACCGCTCGGTTAAAAGAGAACGATGAAGAGGTGGTGCTGAAGGTGATCCGTCCGGGCATCGAACGCACTATTGTATCTGACGTTGCCTTGATGAAGCGTTTTGCCGGACTGATTGCCTACTTCTCGAAAGATGGCCGTCGGCTGCGCCCGGTGGAAGTGGTTGAAGAGTATCGCAAGACCTTGGTCGATGAACTCGACCTTAGCCGTGAGGCGGCCAATGCCATTCAGCTCAAGCGCAACTTTGATGGCTCGCGCGAGCTGTATGTGCCCAAGGTCTATAGCGACCACTGCCGCCGCCAACTGTTGGTGATGGAGCGGATCTACGGCGTACCGGTCTCCAATATTGCCGAGCTGGAAGCCCAAGGCACCAATATGAAGCTATTGGCCGAGCGCGGTGTCGAGGTGTTCTTCACCCAAGTGTTCCGCGACAGCTTCTTCCATGCCGATATGCACCCGGGCAATATCTTTGTTAGCCGCGAGCACCCGGAAGACCCGCAGTACATTGGGATCGACTGTGGCATCGTTGGCACTCTTAATAAACAAGACCAACGCTACTTGGCCGAGAACTTCTTGGGCTTTTTCAACCGCGACTACCACCGGGTGGCTCAGCTGCATATCGACTCCGGCTGGGTGCCAGCCGATACCAAGGTGGAAGAGTTTGAGGCGGCGATCCGCACGGTGTGTGAGCCGATCTTCGCTAAACCGTTGGCTGAGATCAGCTTCGGCCATGTGCTGCTGAACCTGTTTAATACCGCGCGGCGCTTTAATATGGAAGTGCAGCCGCAGCTGGTGCTGTTGCAAAAGACCTTGCTGTATATCGAAGGCTTAGGGCGACAGCTCTATCCGCAACTGGACCTGTGGGCGACTGCCAAGCCGTATCTGGAATCATGGATGCGTAAACAGGTCGGCCCCGAGGCGCTACTGAAGACGGTCAAAGAGAAGGCCCCACAATGGCTGGAGGCGTTGCCTCAGCTGCCCGAGTTGATCGTCGATAACCTGCAGTTAGCCCGGCAGCACCAGCAACAATTTCAACAGCTTGTGGACCAATATTGGTTGCACCAGCGCAGGCGCCAGCGTAGTCTTTTGTTAAGTATTGGCGCGGCTGCCAGCTTGGTGTCGGCCGCGGTTCTTTACAGCGACCAGCCCTTACTTGCTGGTGGTTTGTTGGTGGTATGCCTGGTTTCAGCCGGAGCTGGCTGGCGTGAGTTAAAATAGCTTAGAGAAAGAGTCAAAAGGAGTAGACATGGGTGGTATCAGTATTTGGCAGCTATTGATTGTAGCTGTAATCGTAGTGCTACTGTTCGGCACCAAAAAACTGCGTGGTATGGGCGGTGATTTGGGCACGGCAGTGAAAGGCTTTAAAGATGCGATGAAGGATGAGAAAGACCCTAAGCAACTCGATGAAGCCACCGCTCAGAAAAAAGAGTCTGTTGAAGAGCAAGATAAGCAGCAAGGCTAAGCATGTTTGATATTGGCTTTTGGGAGCTGATTGTCATCTCTGGCATCGGCTTGCTGATCTTAGGGCCGGAGCGTCTGCCCGGTGCGATTCGTAGCGTACTGAAAACCGTTAACGCGGTGAAAAAGAGCGTTTCCCAAGTGGGTACCGAGCTTAAACAAGAGCTGGAGATCGATGAACTGCACGCCAACCTAAAAAAGGCTGAAGAGCAGGGATTGGAAAGCCTCAACGGTGCCAATAGCGGTCTCAAAGAGAGCCTCGACGAACTGCGGGCGCGCGCCGATGAGGTAACCCGACCTTATGCGCCGCGGGCCGAGCAAGCTGACGACAGCGAAACCCCATCAACAACTAAGCAAGCAGCTGACTCCGCCAAGGCCGATAAGCCAGAAGCGGAAACCTTCCCGAATAGTGAGCACAAGCCCCATGAGTGATTCAGCCATGCCGCTCATCAGCCACCTGATTGAGCTGCGCAGCCGTTTGCTGCGCGCCGTGGTGGCGGTGTTGGTGGTGTTTTTGGCGCTGGTTTATTTTGCCAACGATATCTATACCCTGCTGGCCACGCCCATCTTGGCGGTGGTGCCGGAGGGCAGCACCATGATCGCTACCGATGTGGCATCGCCATTCTTTACCCCGATTAAGCTGACCTTAGTGACCGCCATCTTTGTGGCGATGCCCTACCTGCTGGGACAGGTGTGGGGCTTTATAGCACCCGGCCTGTATCAGCACGAACGTAAGTTGCTGGTGCCGCTGGTAATTGGCTCTGGCCTGCTGTTCTATGCCGGCGTTGCCTTTGCTTACTACGTGGTATTCCCGCTAGCCTTTGCCTTTTTCGCCTCGGTGGCGCCGGAAGGGGTGACTGTTGCCCCTGACATCGCCAGTTACCTCGATTTCGTATTAAAAATCTTCTTCGCCTTCGGTCTGGCCTTTGAGATCCCGATTGCTACCGTGCTGTTGGTGTGGACCGGCGCAACCACCGTGAAGGAGATGAAGACCAAACGCCCTTACGTGGTGGTGGGCGCCTTTGTGGTTGGGATGTTGCTTACTCCGCCGGATGTGATTTCGCAGACCCTGCTGGCGCTGCCGATGCTGGTGCTGTTTGAGTTAGGCCTGTTTGTGGCCCGCTTCTACACCCCGCGCGATGAGGCCGGCCCACAGGCTCAAGACGGCAAACAACAAGACAACGCCGAGCAAAGCTAGATTGATGTTTGATATCGCGGTTAACCTGACCAGCTCTCAGTTCGACAAAGACCGCCAGCAGGTGGTTGAAGATGCCCAAGCCGCTGGCCTAAGCGGCATGCTGCTACTGGGCTCGGATATCGACGAGAGCCAGCAAGTCGCCGAGCTGGCCACCCAGTGGCCGGGCTTTTGCTTCGCCACCGCCGGGGTGCACCCGCATGATGCTAAATCCTGTACGCCAAACGATCTGCTGGCGCTAAAGGCCCTATGGCAGCAGCCGCAAGTGGTGGCCGTGGGCGAGTGTGGCTTGGACTTTAACCGCAACTTTTCGCCTCCCGAGCAACAAGAGCTGATCTTCGATGCCCAGCTAGCGCTGGCGGCGGAGCTGCAACTCCCGGTGCTGCTGCACGAGCGCGACGCCCATCAACGTTTTATCGAGATCTACCGTCAATGGCAGGACAAGCTGGTGGGCGGGGTGCTGCACTGCTTCACCAGTGATCGAGTGGCGCTGGATACTTGCTTGGATGCGGGTCTGCATATCGGGATTACCGGCTGGGTGTGCGATGAGCGCCGTGGCCAAGAGCTGCAACAGCTAGTCAAACACATCCCTGCCGATCGACTGATGCTAGAGACTGATGCGCCTTACTTGCTGCCGCGCGACCTTAAGCCCAAGCCTAAGTCGCGGCGCAATCAACCTGCCTATATCGCCCATATCTACCAGCGAGTGGCCGAGCTGCGTGGCGAGCCGCTGGCTCAGATGAGCCAGCAGATCCAGACGAATATCTCGCAGTTATTCGGGATTTAGTCCATGCTGGGTAGCCCGCCGGGTCGCTAGCGCGACCACGGTGTTTATCTCAAGGATGGAGAGCCCCGTGAAGCCTAAGCCTGCTAGCAACATCACCAACGATCAAACCCGTTACCTTCCGGTGCTGGTGAGCGCCTGTTTCCTGCTGATGCTCTCGTTTGGCTATCGGGCCGGCTTCGGGCTGTTCTTACAGCCGATGTCTGAGGCCAATGGCTGGGGGCGGGACGTGTTCTCGCTGGCCTTGGCCATCCAAAATCTGGCCTGGGGCGCGGTGGCGGTATTGGCCGGTGGCCTGGCCGATCGCTTTGGCAACCTGAAGGTCTTGCTGGCGGGTGTGCTGTTCTATGGCGTGGGCATGCTGCTAATGGCCCATTCAGCCGAGCAGTGGCAGCTTATTTCCAGCGCCGGCTTGCTGGTGGGAGCGGGCATTGCCGGTACATCCTTTGGCATCGTATTGCCGTCGATAGCGCGTGCGGTCCCAGAGGAGAAGCGTGGCTGGGCCTTGGGCTTGGGCACCGCTGCGGGTAGCTTTGGCCAGTTCTTGCTGGTGCCGATCATGCAGCAGCTTATTGAGTTAAGTGGCTGGTTTATGGCCCTGCAGCTGTTGGGGATCTGTGCCTTGTTAATGGCGATTTTTGCCCTACCTCTTACGCCCTTTGGTGGCGCGAACAGCGCCAGCTCTCAACCGCAAGAGCTGTCGTTGGGCCTTATGGAGGTATTGCGGCGAGCGCTAACAGTGCCCTCCTACAGCCTGCTGACCATCGGCTTTTTTGTGTGTGGTTTTCATGTGGCCTTTATTACTGTGCATATGCCGGGCTATCTGGTGGACAAGGGCTTTGTTCCGCAGGTGGGGGCCTGGAGCCTGAGTATGATTGGTTTGTGTAACGTGATTGGCGCCTATTGCTCGGGGCTGCTTTCAAGCCGTCGGCCGATGGCGCGCATCCTCAGCCTTATCTATGCCGGGCGAGTGGTGGCGATCAGCCTATTCGTGTTGCTGCCGATGTCGTTAACCTCAGTATTGGTGTTTAGCGCTTGCATGGGCTTTTTGTGGCTGGCGACGGTGCCGCCGACCTCGGGCCTGGTGGCAGCGTTGTTCGGTACTCGCTATATGAGCTTTCTCTATGGCGTGGTGTTTTTCTCCCACCAACTAGGCAGTTTTAGTGGGGTGTGGCTAGGCGGTTGGCTGTATCAGCGCTTTGGCAGCTACGATGGCATTTGGTATTGCGGTATCGCTCTTGGGGCGCTGGCTACCTTGCTGCATATTCCGATTAAGCAGCGTAGTCAGCAGCAACTGCTTACTGTCAGCTAGATTAGCGAGGAAGCAATTTTTTGCTGATTGTTGAAAAAGCAGGCGACGAGGCTCGCGCAAAAGTCTATACTCTGCGCCCTTTGACCGCTGGCGTTAATCGCTGGGGGTATCGATTAACCGGGTAATCTTTCAGGAGCTGTCGTGAGCGAGCATTCTTTTTCCCAACTTCCTTTATCTACGGCACTGCTGGAGAACCTGACATCGCTGGATTATCAGCAGATGACGCCGATTCAGGCGCAAAGCCTGCCGGCTATCTTGGCGGGCAAAGATGTGATTGCTCAAGCCAAGACCGGCTCGGGTAAAACAGCGGCGTTCTCGCTAGGGATCTTGCATCACCTCAATGTGAAGCGTTTTCGGGTACAGGCCTTGGTGCTGTGTCCTACCCGTGAGCTGGCCGATCAGGTTGCGGTAGAAATCCGCCGCTTGGCGCGCTTTATCCATAACATCAAGGTATTGAGCCTGTGTGGCGGTACCCCGATTGGCCCGCAGATCGGCTCGCTGGAGCATGGCGCACATATTATCGTCGGTACGCCGGGGCGGGTGGATGACCATATCCGCAAGCAGCGTTTGGACTTGAGCGAACTTAAGTTACTGGTGCTAGACGAAGCCGATCGAATGCTGGAGATGGGCTTTAAAGAAGAGCTCGATAGCGTGGTTGAAGCCAGCCCGGCCGAGCGTCAAACCCTGCTGTTCAGCGCCACCTTCCCCAGCCAGATCCAGTGGATTGCCTCTAGCGTGCTGCGCGAGCCGGAGCACATTAAGGTGGAGTCGACCCACAACCAGCAGGCAATCAAACAGCATTTCTACCATGTCGCCCTCGCTGACCGGGTGGACGCGCTGCGTCGGGTGCTGCTGGAGCAACAGCCGCAGGCCGCCGTGGTGTTCTGTAACACCAAACAGCAGGTGCAGGAAGTAGCCTCCGAGTTGGCGGTGCATGGCTTTAGCGCGCTGGCGCTGCATGGCGACCTGGAACAGAAGGCCCGTGATCAGGCCTTAGTGCGCTTTGCCAACCACAGTGTGTCGATTTTGGTAGCCACCGATGTGGCCGCGCGCGGTTTGGATATCCAGGCCCTGGACTTGGTGGTGAACTTCCAAGTGGCCCATGACACTGAGGTGCATATTCACCGGATTGGCCGTACTGGCCGCGCCGGGAGTGAAGGTCTGGCGTGTACTTTCTTCGATGATAAAGACGACTACAAGATGGCGCTGCTCGGCGATTACTTGGGCTACGACCTGCCAACCACCGCCTTGCCTGATGCAGCCATTCTTAACCAACAGCCGCAGCCAGCACCGATGATGACCCTGCAGATCGATGGCGGTAAACGCCAGAAGCTGCGTCCGGGCGATATCTTGGGCGCGTTAACCGGCGAGCAGGGCATTGCTGGCGATCAGGTAGGTAAGATTAAAGTGATGGCCAACACCGCGTTTGTGGCAGTGACCCGTAAAGCCTTTAAGCCCGCGCTTAAGCGGCTGGAAAGCGGCACCATGAAAGGGCGTAAGTTCCGGGTGCGGGTGCTGCGCGGTTAGCAGCGCATTGACCTAAACGCATTGACTCAAAAAGGGAGGCTGAGCCTCCCTTTTTGCTGTATCACCCTAGGTGATTAGTCGTCGATGCTAATTGCGCTAACACCGGTTGCGCTCATTGGGTCGTCCAGCGCGATAATGGTGGTCAGGGTGTTGCCCGCAAACGGGAACTCCACTGGGCCAATTGCAATCACGGTGTCATCGCCTGCAGGGGTTACCATCACATAGCGAGCTCCCGGAGTAATTGACAGCACGGTGCTATCGCCTTTGTAAGCCACACCTTCGAGGATGATATCGTCCATGCTTGGGGTGGCGTCTTCGCTGATATAGATATCGACATTACCGGCCAGTGTTGAGGCGTGGATTGCACGCACCTTGGCTTCGGTGGCGACGCGGCGAGTGTTAGCGTCCACGACCACGTAGGTTTCATCGTTATCCAGCATATCACCAAGGTTGCCAATCGCGATGGCGCTGTAGCTGGTGTTTGCATCGAGCATCACGTCGCTAAGGCCTAGGGCGTCGACTACCACTACTGGGTCGCTGCCGTTTACGCCAACCGCAAAGTCGTAGCTCATGCCGACATCAAGGGCGAGGTAATCGGTAAACTCTTTGTACATCAGGTTAAATAGCGGGCTGCTGGCATCTGGCGCGGTGCCGTTTACCCAGATATCGACTCCCGGTGCATCAGAGATGGTGTGAACCACTCGTAAGTTGGCAGTGCTATCAGCGCTTTGTACCACTAGCGATGCTGCGCCTGTATCTACCACCAAGCTCACCGGTGAGCCGCCAGCATCGGTATTGGTAACCGCTGCTGCTACCCAGTCTCCGCCTGCAGGTACGCTAACGGTGCCGGAGTCGAAGTAGACAATGCTGCTATCGCTCATATCGGTAATGCGGATTTGATAATCGCCAGCCGGGACTTCGACGGCATCGCTGTACATGGTGTAGGCCAAGTCATCAGCAAAGGGCATCTCTCCGCTTAGGTCGGCACCCGGTGCGGTGATAAACACATCGACGGTGGGCGCGTCAGGGGAGGCGTGGATGGCTTGAACTCGCGCGCCTTCTGGCATCAGGTAATCTCGAGCCACGATCTGCGGACCGAACTCGGTGTCGTTGCCGCTGCCAATCTCAGCCGCGCGGCCCATGGCGAGCACGTTGTATTCCATGTTCTCGGCAAGGTCTAGCGTGGTTTCAGGCAGTACTGTCAGCGTAGAATCATCAGCTAAAATGGCATCAATCTGTACAGTGTGGCTACCAGCAGCCACTCTGATTTGCCCTGAACTGGCTTGGTAGTCAACGCCTTCTAGAGCGGGACTACCATCTAGCCAAACGTTTACAGCTGGGGCGTCCGGTGAGGCGTGAAAGATTCGCAATACGGCTTCTGCGGCTACGTGATCATCGTCGTCACTGCATGCGGCAATCGTGAGTGTTGCGAGGGCTGCCAGCCCTACAGGGGCAAAACGGTTCATAGGTTCGTCCTTTATGTGTTGTTGACAGCGATTCAACGGCGGCTACCGAGTGGACGATCAGTAATTCAAGCCTGTATGCGTGGAAGTTTGAGTTAGTTAGAAGTTTTAGGAAAAGCTGAAATTGCTCGCGATCTAAGTGGATGGCTAGCGCGTTTGACTAAGGTTTTGCTAATACAAAAAAGCCAGCGCTAGGCGCTGGCTTTTTTAGTCTCGCGGTACCGGCTTACTTGTACAGTTTTGCCATGTACTTTGGATTCTTCATGTTTTCAACAGACAGGATTTCGTCCACTTCCTGCTCGCTCAGCAGACCTAGTTCCAGGACTACTTCACGCACGTTCTTACCAGTTTCGGCACAGATCTTACCCACTTTGTCGCCGTTATGGTGACCGATGAATGGGTTCAAGAAGGTCACGATGCCGATAGAAGACATCACGTTGTTCAAGCAGATCTCTGGGTTAGCAGTGATGCCAACCACACACTTGTCTTTCAGTGCCACACAGGCTTTTTCCAGCAGGTGGATAGACTCGAACAGAGACTGAGCCAGTACTGGCTCCATCACGTTCAGCTGCAGCTGACCGGCTTCAGCGGCCATCACGATGGTGGTGTCGTTACCCACAACCTTGAAGCACACTTGGTTTACCACTTCTGGGATTACTGGGTTAACCTTGGCTGGCATGATAGAAGAACCCGCTTGCAGTTCAGGCAGGTTGATCTCTTTAAGGCCAGCGCGTGGGCCAGAGCTTAGCAGACGCAGGTCGTTACAGATCTTAGACAGCTTCACTGCGCAACGCTTGAGCGCGCCAGACAGCATTACGTAAGCGCCACAGTCTGAGGTCGCTTCTACCAGATCTTCGGCAGGCTTGAAGCCCCAACCAGTGATTTCAGCCAGCTTAGCGATAGCCATCTTCGAGTAGGCTTCGTGGGTGTTCAGGCCGGTACCGATAGCGGTTGCGCCCAGGTTTACTTCCAGCAGCAGCTCTTGAATCAGTTTGATGCTTTTTAGCTCTTCGCGCAGGGTCACGGCGAAGGCGTGGAATTCTTGACCCAAGGTCATTGGCACTGCGTCTTGAAGCTGGGTGCGGCCCATCTTCAGTACGTCTTGGAATTCTTGTGCTTTTACTTCCATGGCATCAGCAAGGCTTTCTACTTGTGCCAGCAGCTGGTTGGTGTAGTAGTAAGATGCAGCACGGAAGCCAGTTGGGTAGGCGTCGTTGGTCGATTGGCTCTTGTTTACGTGATCATTAGGGTTAATGACGTCGTAATTGCCCTTTTCTTCGCCGATCAGTTCCAATGCAAGGTTAGCGATAACCTCGTTGGTGTTCATATTTACCGAAGTACCTGCACCGCCTTGGAATACGTCCACGGGGAACTGATCCAGGCATACACGTTCTTCTAGAATCTTGTCACAAGCTTTAACAATGGCGTCAGCAACTTCCTGTTTAATGGTTCCAATCTCTCCGTTCGCCAGTGCTGCCGCTTTCTTTACCATCACCATACCCATGATGAACTCAGGGTAGTCACTGATGGTTTGAGTACTGATGTCGAAGTTGTTTACGGCACGTTGAGTATGTACGCCGTAGTAAGCACCAGCTGGGATCTGTAGTTCACCTAGCAGGTCTTCTTCAGTACGAAATGCGGTTGAGGTCTCGTTGGTCACGATGTTTCCCCTAAAAGAGAGTTGTTATAGGTCAAGGTAGGCCTTGATGTTCAGTTGCGTTGCTTGAGCTTGTCGAACAAGCTTTGTTCAACGACACTGGGATTGTCGAGAAATCAGGGGTGGTTTACCAGTAAGATTATATATGTTTTTGATATCGATCCCGATGTGGGAATAATTAATGGTTATATAAACCGTATTTGTATGATTTTTTAGGGATAATATCTGGCCAAGATTAGTTAATTTAGTGTTTTCTATTACTTTTGCTAATGATGTTTTATTGATGTCCCTTCCGGGTAGTTAATGTATAAAACAGTTATCGCAACCAGAACCCGTGGAAAAAGGATGAAATCGTGAAGGCTGTAGTGCTCAGTGTGTGTATATCGTTGATGTTAGCGGGGTGTGGCAGGAAGGAGGAAGTTGCCAGCGTGTCGCTGGGCTTGCTTACCACCAAGGACATCAAGGTAGAGGTGATGCAGGACCCGCAAGTGCCAGGGGTTACCTGTCATATCTCGAACATCGTTGCCGATCTGGATTGGTCCGATCCGTCTGATATGAGCATCGCTTGTCGTCAAACCGGCGAGATCACCCCACAGATGCTGGCGTCTATCGACCGCTCCGACTCTGGTGAGGTGGTGTTCAAGAAGTCAAAGAGCATACTATTTAAGAGTTTAAAGATACGCCGTATCTACGACCCACAATCGCAAACCCTCATGTATCTGTCGTACTCCACCAAGGAGATCAACGGTAGCTACAAGCATGCCCTGTCGACGGTGCCGCTATGGGGAACGGCGGCTTATCAGCCTGAGCTTGCCAACTCGCCCTAGGCAAAGCGTCGGCGAAACGCCGCTGGGCTCAGGCCCATCACCCGGATAAAGGTTTTTCTAAACGCCCCATGATCGTGATAGCCCACGGCTAGGGCGATCTGCTCGCTAGATTGGGTGGTGCTTTCTAATAACTCACAGGCCTGCTGTACCCGCAGTCGTTGTAGGTATTGCTGAGGGCTGAAGCCGGTGGCTTTGCTAAAGCGGCGCAGCAGGTTGCGTTGGCTCATACAGGCCTGTTCGGCAAAGTGCTGCACGCTCAGTGCTTGGGCAAGCTGGTCACTAAGTTGCTGCTGTATCACCAAGATGGGCTGATCGCCATGCTGCAGGTTAGGGCGGAACTGCTGGTAGTAACGCTGCTCACGTGGGCTGGTATCCACTACCAGCATCTTTCCCACCGCCCGCATGGCTTGAGCACTGGCGGTTTGGCCAATCAGCTCGAGTGCCAAGTCGACCCAGGCCATCATCCCGCCTGCCGTGACGATATCGCCATGGTTGATAAGCAAACGCTCCGGGCGAAGAGAAAGTGTCGGGTAGTGTTGCTTGAATAGCTCCGCCAAGCCCCAGTGGGTGGTGCAGCTGCGCCCGTTTAGCAGGCCAGCTGCCGCTAAGATAAAGCTCCCGGCACAGGCGGACGCCAGAACAGCGCCTTGCTGGTGCTGCTGTTGTAGCCAAGTCAGCAAGCTGTTATCTGGTTTGAGATAGTAATCTTGCTGCAGGCTGGGTGGCAGTATCACTAGGTCGCTTGGGGAAGGCGAGAGTTGGGTGCAATCGCATACCACTGGGGTAAAGCTGTGCTGGAGCGCGAGCTCGCCACATGCGCGGTTAGCCAGCTGAAAGGCCTCTTGCAAGCCAAATACCGCCGATTGCAAGGCTTGGGGGTAATGCACGATCACAACTTGAGTGTTAGATATCTCGCTATCCCCGCTAACATCACTGCACATAAGTAGCTTGTCCGATTCAAACTAGTAGTTGTCATTTTAGCCACTCGATGGGGCGCTGAATAGTGGCGATACTTAACTGGTCGCAAACACAACCGAGGCAAGCACATGGCTAAGCAAGCACTGTTAATTATCGATCTACAGAATGACTACTTTCCCGGCGGCCTGTATCCGCTGTGGAATACAGAGCAAACCTTAAGCAATATCAAAAGCGCTATCGAGCTGGCCCAGCAAAACGATGTGCCGGTAATCCATATCCAACATATCGCCGATCCGGCACTCGGCTTGGCACCATTCTTTAACGAAGACACCGAGGGCGCAGCCATCCACCCGGAAATCCTGAGCGCCGCGCCCGATGCCGAGGTGGTGATCAAGCGCTTTGCCGATAGCTTCGAGCAAACCAGGCTGGAAGCGGTGTTAAGCGAGCTGCAGGTGGAGGAGCTACTGGTGTGCGGGATGATGACGCAAAACTGTGTCACCCATACCGCTATCTCTAAGGCGGCGGAGAAGTATCAGGTGAGTATCTTGGCTGACTGTTGTACCACGGTGGATGAGATGCTGCACCTGATTGCACTCAACGCGGTTGCGCCGCGTGGCTTGCTGTCGACCTACCAGCAAGCGCTCGCCTAGTTGCGAAGGCTTTTTTGATAAGCGCTGGGGCTTAGCCCCAGTTGCTGCTGAAAGCGGCGGCTAAAATGGGCTTGGCTGGAGAAGCCACACTCCATGGCAACCTGCAGGGCACTGAAGCCAGCGGCCAGTAGTTGGCGGGCTTGGCTGAGTCGCAGCTCCAATTGATAATCGGCTGGAGAGCAGCCGAGGCTTTGCTTAAACATGCGCTGGAAATGGAACTCGCTGAGCCCGCACTGTTGGGCGAGTTCGCCCAGCACAATCTTATCGGCCCAGTGGCTATGCAGGTAATCCAGCGCAATCCGCTTCTCACGGCTACCAAGGCCCCCTTGAAATTGCGCCTTGGCGGGTAGCGCCTCGTCGAGCAGGGCGGCAAATACCTGGTTACTCGCCTGTTCAAAACTCAGCGGGTCGTCATCCAGTGGAGTAGTAAACAGCTCGAGGCAGCGCTGATTGAGTGCGGGGCTGCGATGAAAAGTCAGCTCCGGCATTACCACTTGGCGCGGGTCGATATCCAGCTCGCGCTGGGCGTAGCGCTTGATGGTTTGCTCGCGAAAATACAGGTGGGCAAATTGAAACGGTGCCGAGATCTCCCAGCTGGAGCACTGCCCTTGCGGCAGCAGGCACACCACGCCACTGCTACCATGCTGCTTGGGCTGGCGATAACCTGCATCGACCCGGCGGCTGCCTTCTCCGCCCCTTAGATAAAAGGCGAGGGTGTGCACACTGTCTTTTTGATAGTGCACCCGGTCGCTATCGTTACTCCAAAATGCCACGCGTAGCGACTGGTTGATTCGTCGCTCGGCCCTGAGCTTGGCATTAGAGCGCGATAAAGTCTCAAACACGCTTTGCTGCTTCATGCTTCAACCCTAACTGCGTCGGTCGGTGCTGGCAAGCCACAGACCTTTTGGCCCCTTAACTAAGCGCAAGATTGTGCAAATCCTGATGAGCAAGCTGGCGCACAATACTGGTTCGTTGTTGGAATGCATGCTGTTTGCTAAGGAAGCGGCAATGAATCTGTTTTTGTATCTCAGTACTGTGCTGATCTGGGGTAGCACCTGGTTGGCTATCTATTTTCAACTGGGTGAAGCGCCCGTGGTGGTGTCGGTGGCCTATCGCTTTATCTTGGCTGCGCTGCTGTTTTGGCCGCTATTAAAGCTGACCGGACGCCTGCAACCCTTGAGCAAGCGCGACCAAGGCTTTGTGGTGCTCCAAGGCATGTGCTTGTTTTCGCTTAACTTTATCTGTTTTTACAATGCAACCTTGTACATTCCCAGTGGGCTGGTGTCGGTGATCTTCTCTCTGGCTACCTTGTACAATGCGCTGGGCAATCGGCTGTTTTATCACGAGAAATTGGACGTGCGGGTGCTGGTGGCGGGGTTGGTGGGGCTGGTAGGGCTGCTGGTGCTGTTCCTGCCAGAATTGCGGCAAACCCAATCAGAGCATGTGGTAAAAGGGGTTGCGTTGGCGGCTTTGGGCACACTGTTCTTCTCTCTGGGCAATATGATCTCGAAGCGCAATAGCTTGCAGGGGCTCTCGCCGCTGACCACCAATGCTTATGGGATGGGCTATGGCTCGCTGCTGTTGTGCTTGATCCTACTGATAACCGGCCAAGCGCCGGTGCTGCCCAGCTCGCCCACTTACTGGGGAGCCTTGGTTTATCTAAGCGTATTTGGGTCGATCTTCGCGTTTACTGCCTACTTGATGCTGGTGGCGCGGATTGGGGCAACCCGAGCGGCCTACGCCACAGTGTTGTTTCCGCTGGTGGCGCTGAGTTTGTCGGCGCTGTTTGAGGGCTACCAGTGGTCGCTGTGGTCACTGCTGGGGATGCTGCTGGTGATTGCTGGCAACTTGATTATCAACGGTCAGCTGCGTTTTCCCACTACACGCTCGCTGGTACGACAGGCCAACTGAAGGTCATTATTCATCAAACTGCCATGGTTCGCTCACCAGTGCTGCTAATCTTTAACAGTTAAAGTAGTTTTCAATGGAGTGAAGGATGAAGTATCTAGGGATGGTGCTGAGCGTGGCTGTGAGCGGGGCAATGGTGAGTGAGAGCTCGCAGGCGGCCTTGGCCGAGCACGGCTTCGATGGCGAGTTGTCTGTGTTAGCCGGTTATAGCTCGCAGGAGAGTAACTTTAATACCGACAACGCGGTCAAAAACGGTGAGCTGAATAGCCGCGGTGAATCAGACAGCAGTATTGTGGTTTTTCCGCTGGGGCAGCTGCGCTACACCTTCGGTCAAGGGGCCAAGAGCCAGCTGTTTCTAGGTACCGCGCGGGAAGATGTAATCACCGGCTTGGTGGCGCTGGAAGCAGGCTATAAGCGAGAGGTTGGCCCAAACTCCAGCATCGCGCTGTCTTATCTTCCTACCGTGGTCAACGATGAAACTTGGGAAGATCCATTTGTGTTGAATGCGGCCCGTAAGGAGACTGACGCCTCAGGCAATGCGGTGCGGTTGCAGTATGACAATATTCTGGGCAGCCAGCTCAATCTGGACCTTGCGTGGTTTGAGCAAGAGGTGGATAAAGAACGCTCTGGGGCTGCCCTTGCCGCGGATGATATGGACGCGCTGCGTCGCGATGGCGATGGTTGGTACTCCCGGTTAAGCTACCGCTTGCCTGTGGGGCAGGGAGCAATACTCGCACCTGCATTACGTTATCAAGTCTTCGATGCTGACGGTGATGCCATGAGCTACACGCGCTGGCAGGCTGACGCCACCTATGTCCGCTTTATCGGGCGCCATCGCTACTCACTGTCGGCTGAGTACAGCAACTACGACTTCGATGCCAGCCACCCGGTGTTTAATCGTACCCGCGAAGATGACCAGTGGGGCCTAACCATGGGTTACGAGTACGCCGATATCTTTGGTTGGCAGGACTGGGCCTTCACCGGGATCATCTCATTCAGTGAGCGCGACTCTAACATCAACTTCTACGACGAAACCGAGCGTTTTATTGTCTCGGCAGGTGTCACCTACCACTTCTAACACGTCGCTCCTTGTAAAGGCATAACCAATGGGTTGTGCCTGCCCTCCCATCTAAGTCAGTTTTAAGGATGTATACATCTTTCCTGAAGATGTATACGTCGATTTAGTCAGCGCTTCGTAGACTGAGCGGGTTGTTGCTTAACCCGACTTCGCCTGAAAAAAGGAGACTACGATGCTGACTAAATACGTGACCAATATGATGACCCTCGGCGGTCAAGCGCCGGTGTTCGAAAGCCCGGACGCATATGGCTTGGACTATCAGGATGTCACCTTCACCACCTCCGACGGTGTGAGTTTATCGGGCTGGTTGATTCACGGCGGCAGCGATAGGGTGATTATCCAATCTCACTTTGGTGTGCAGTGCAGCCGCGCTGGCTATACCCCGCAAGGCAAGGGCTTCCCCAAGCTATACAAGCAAAACATCTCGTTTTTGCGTCAAGCCAAGTCGCTGGTCGAGCAAGGCTACTCGCTACTGATGTATGACCTGCGCAACCACGGCAACAGTGGAGAAGGCACCAGTCCTTATATAGCGTGGGGCTGTGAAGAAGCGAAGGATGTGGTTGCGGCGGTGGACTTTATCAGCCAACACCCCGACTACCAGGGTGCAGATATCGGCCTGCTCAGTATCTGTATGGGCACCAGCGCCACGGCCTTCGCCTATGGATTGCCCGGTGGCCTGCAGAGCTACTCAAACATTAAAGCGCTGATCTCGGTGCAGCCACTGCGCTACCTCGATTACATGAAGGCGATGGGTATGCCCGATTTTCTGACTCGTCGAGTGAACGCCTACAACATCAAACGCGGCGGTGCCGACTTGTCGGACTCCTTTTTTGAATACGTGCCCAATATCCACGTACCGACCTTAGTGATTCAAAACTCCAATGACCCGTGGACCAATATGGATTCGGTACGCGAGTACTACCAACTAATCGGCGGGGAAAAAGAAATGCTGTGGCTGGATCTGGCCAAGAACCGAGCCGCTGCCTACGACTGGCTGGGTACCTCTCCCCAAAAACTCAGTGAATTTTTCAATAAATACATGAAGTAAGGAATGACTATGACAAATAAAACCGTACTTATCACCGGTTGCAGTTCAGGCTTTGGCCGCTTGGCGGTGCGCACCTTTCAGCAAGTTGGTTGGAATGTGATTGCCACCATGCGCTCGCCGGAGAAAGAGAGCGAACTAACCAAGTTTGAGAATGTGTTGGTGACAGCGTTGGATGTGACCAAACCCGACAGCATTGCGCAGGCCATTGACCAGGGTTTTGTACGCTTTGGCGCTATCGATGTACTGGTGAACAATGCCGGTTATGGCGGTCATGCGCTGTTTGAACAGTTTGAAGAAGCGCAAATCGACGCGATGTTCAACACCAATGTGTATGGTCCTATGCGCCTTACCAAGGCGCTGCTGCCGCATTTTCGTCAGCAAGGCGGTGGACGAATCATCAATGTGACATCGATGGCCGGGGAGATAGGTTTGCCCTTTGCCACCACCTACTCAGCCAGCAAGTTTGCGGTGCAGGGGTGGTCTGAAGGTCTGGCGATTGAGTTGGCGCCCTTCAATATCAAGGTGAACACCATCGCTCCCGGTGCATTTGGCACTAACTTTAACGCAGCTACCGACAATGCCTTTAGCGCCGGTGATCAGCAAGTGCAAGACCAAGCACAAGCCATGGCGGCGCATATCGGTGGGTTAGCAGAACAGATGCTCCGTTACGGTGGTGAGGACGCTGACCCTCAGCAGGTGGCCGATCTGATCTATCGCTGTGCTACCGAAGATATGCCCATCCACAACGCGGTGGGTGCCGATGCGCAGATGCTGTTGGAGATGAAGCTGGGACAGCCACGCGATGAGTTCCTGCAGAATATGCAGCAGATGTTACTGCCGCAATAAGCGGCGAGGCCAATAGTCTAACGGGCTGGTGGTATATCCCAGCCCTTCATCAACTCATTTTTACTCACCCAATAACGAGGGCGCGAATGCGTAAACGAGTTATGGCGACATTTTTAGTAGCAGCCGCATCACTAAGCTCGATGCTCGGTGTTAAGTCGGTGACGGCCACGGTGGATATCCCAGCGCCACCGGAGCAGGTTTGGCAGGTATTGATGGATACCGACGCCTATTCTGAGTGGAATCCGGTGTTGGTGCCGCTGGAAGGCGAGTTGGCAGAGGGCAACACTCTGCGCTATCGCTTCCAACAAGATCAGCAGACCACGGCCGAGATGAGTGCCCGGGTGAAGCAAATCCACGCGATGCACAACCTCAATCAGGTGGGCGGTTATTGGGGCATACTCACCTTCGATCATAACTACCTGTTGGAGCCCATCGACAGTGGGACTCGCTTGACTATTTATGAGGAGTACACCGGTCTGGGAGTGCATTTTTGGGATCCAACTCCGGTGGAGCAGGCCTACCAAAGATTGGCTGAATCACTGAAGTTACGGGTGATTGCGGTAAACTGATATGTACTCACTGGTTAAATCGTCTGCTGCTATGAATGATATTGTTCGCCTCGACAGCATCGCTGAGATCCATCAAGCACTGGGTCTGCCATCACCGCGTCATCCGCTGGTATCGTTGATTCCCATCGACGAGAAAGTCACCGGCTATGACTATGGCGACCATACCTATGTGTTTGGCTTCTATCAGGTCGCTCTCAAGTCTGGTATCAAAGGCGATATCCTCTATGGCCGCAATAGCTACGACTTTCACGAAGGCACCATGGTGTTTACCAAACCAGGCCAGGCGCAGAGTTATTCAAACACCCGAGAAATGGATGGTGAGAGCGGCTGGGTGCTACTGTTCCACCCCGACCTTATCCGCCGCTCTGAGCTGGGGCGTTCGATAGAGCAATACTCCTTCTTCTCCTATGAAACCCATGAAGCGCTGCATGTCTCAGAGCCAGAAAAACGGGTGCTGGCAGAGCTGGTAAGTCAGATTGAGCAGGAGTACCAACAGAATATTGATAAGCATACCCAGAAGCTGATCGTGTCCAATATTGGCTTGTTGCTGGATTACTGTACTCGCTATTTCGAGCGGCAGTTCTATGTGCGGCGCAATCATAACCTCGATTTGGTCAGCAAGCTCGATGAGCTGCTACGCGATTACTTTGAATCCGGCAAAACCCAAGAGCTCGGCCTGCCGACAGTGAAGTATTTCAGTGAAGCAATGAATATGTCCTCTTACTACCTCAGTGATTTGCTGAAAAGCGAGACTGGCCAAACGGCGCAGCAGCATATTCAGGACTACCTGATCGAGCGGGCTCGCAATCAGCTATTGGGCAGCGATCAGCAAGTCAGCCAAATCGCCTACGACCTAGGCTTCGATTATCCCCAGCACTTCAGTAAGCTGTTCAAGAACAAAACCGGTATGAGCCCGCTGGAGTATCGCAAGCGCGCCTAAGGCTGTTGGCGTGGGAGCAATGATGTATAATCCGCGGCCCGGATTACCTTGTTTAGTGTGGGATCTCCTGGCTGGGATTTCGCTTCAACAATGGACTTATTGAACCCTCAAGGCGCAAACCAAGGTGCGATATGACAGTAAATACCTTTGACCCTAAACAGAGCGTGAGCGAAGGTGCGCAGATCGATGTGCAGGACTCCGTGCTGGCTGATCCTTCTCGTCCCGGCGGCCAGCGTATCGGCTTTATCAGCCTGGGCTGTCCCAAGAACTTGGTGGATTCAGAGCGTATCCTTACCCAGCTGCGTACCGAGGGCTATGAGGTGGTCAACACCTACAACGACGCCGATTTGGTGATTGTGAACACCTGTGGCTTTATCGACAGTGCGGTGGAAGAGTCGCTGGATACTATCGGTGAGGCGATGGCGGAAAACGGCAAGGTGATCGTGACCGGCTGTTTGGGCGCGAAAGAAGATGAAATCCGCCAAGTGTTCCCGAATGTACTGGGGATTACCGGCCCGCACGCCTACGAGAATGTGCTGGAGCAGGTGCATGAGTTTTTGCCTAAGCCGGAGCACAATCCTTTTACCCAACTCGTGCCGGATATCGGGGTAAAACTGACCCCGCGTCATTTTGCCTATCTGAAGATCTCAGAGGGCTGTAACCACCGTTGTACCTTCTGCATTATCCCTTCGTTCCGTGGCGATCTGGAAAGTCGTGCGATTGGCGAGATCCTTGATGAGGCGCAGCGCCTCAAGGCTTCTGGGGTGAAAGAACTGTTGGTGATCTCGCAAGACACCAGCGCCTACGGCGTGGATACCAAGCATCGCACCGGCTTTTGGAATGGCATGCCAGTGAAGACTCAGCTCAAAGCGCTGTGTGAAAAGCTCAGCGAGATGGGAATTTGGGTGCGCCTGCACTACGTGTATCCATATCCGAACGTAGACGAGATCATCCCACTGATGGCTGAAGGTAAGATCCTGCCTTATCTGGATATTCCCTTCCAACATGCCAGCCCGAAAATCCTTAAGGCGATGAAGCGTCCCGGCCAAGCCGAGCGGGTGTTGGAGCGTATCAAGAAATGGCGCGAGATCTGTCCCGAGTTGGTACTGCGTTCCACCTTTATCGTTGGCTTCCCGGGCGAGACTGAAGAAGACTTCCAGTTGCTGCTGGATTGGCTGCGTGAAGCGCAGCTAGACCGCGTCGGCTGTTTTGCTTATAGCCCGGTGGAGGGCGCTGCCGCCAATGAACTGGCTGATCAGGTGCCGGAAGAGATCAAAGAAGAGCGTTTGGCGCGCTTTATGGACGTGCAAAAAGCCATCAGTCGCGACAAGTTAGCAAAACGTGTTGGGCAGAGCATGACGGTGCTTATCGACGAGGAGGACGAAGAGGGCGCGATTGCTCGCTCCTACGCCGATGCCCCCGAGATTGATGGCATGGTCTACCTTAACGGCGAGACCGAGTTGCAGGTGGGGGATTTTGTGGAAGTGACCATCACCCACAGCGACGACTACGACTTGTGGGCTGAGCTCAAGCGATAAGCAAGGGCATGTAAAAACACTGAAGCGGCGCTTACGCCGCTTTTTTTGTGCCAGTGCGTGAGCGCGGTCAGGTTCCCACAGTTTCAGTGGCTTAGCTGGGCTACCATTGCTGTGCGAAAGTGCTAAATTGAGCTTGTCTCAGGCGCTAGCCTGAGCACCATCAAACAGGGATACCGTTGTGTTATTTGCAAGGAGAAGCAAATCATGAAGCTAGGTTATCTTGCGTTACTTCCGTTGGCTCTGAGCGCGCAGGCTCAAGAGTGTGGCACCGTCACTATTGCTGAGATGAACTGGGGTTCAGCCAGTTTTCTGGCCAATATGGACCGCTTTATCTTAGAACACGGTTTTGGCTGCGAGGCCGAACTCGTACCCGGCGATACCATGCCCACCACCACCTCAATGGTCGAAAAAGGCCAGCCGGATATCGCCCCTGAACTGTGGACTAACTCGGCCAAAGAAGCGCTGGCCCGTGGAGTGGACGAGCAGCGGCTGCGCTTTGCGGGTAATTCGCTGTCAGACGGCGGCGAAGAGGGCTTTTGGGTGCCGCAGTACCTGTTTGAGCAATACCCCGAGATGGCCAAGATTGAAGGCGTGCTTAAACACCGTGCGCTGTTTGAGCATCCTGAATCTGACGACCTGTCCGCCTTCTATGGCTGCCCTGCGGGTTGGACCTGCCAGATCACCGTGGAGCATCTGTTTAACGCCCTAAACCTTGAGGATGCCGGCTTCGAGATTATCGACCCTGGCTCGGGTGCTGGCTTAGCAGGCTCCATCGCCAAGGCGTATGAGCGCCAAGAGCCATGGTTTGGTTACTATTGGGCGCCCACCTCCGTGTTAGGCAAGTACCCGATGGTGAAGGTCGATTTCGGTTCTGGCATCGACTTTGAGGAGTATGTGGACTGCACCACTCAAGTGGAGTGTGAGAACCCTAAAGTGACCATGTATCCACCTTCCGCGGTGCATACGGTGACCACCGAGCGCTTTGCCAGTCAAGCGCCTGAGGCCTATAAATACATCGCCACCCGCAGCTTCCCCAATGCCTTTATGAATGGCTTGCTGGCTTGGATGGAAGACAATCAGGCCGATGGTGAGGAGGCGATGTATTACTTTATGGAGTCTTATCCTGAGATGTGGCAAGCCTGGCTGGACCCGGCCATCGCCAAACAAGTGGCTGATGCGCTGTAGCTAGGATCTCATCGGTTAGCAGGCACAGCCTGTTAACCGCTGCTTGTGCTCCTCTGGCTAACCCCCTACTGATCTCCCTACTGTCCTTCCTGCTTCTCGCCTCTCACGTCGATTGATAAAAATATTATGTAATTGTGATGCGTGGCTTGAAAGCTCAATAAAGCGGTTGATACTAGATGTAAGCAAATATTGAGATAGGCAAGGGAGCATGCCGCATATCAACGGAACTGAGCTGTCGTCACTGATAGGGGATATCTACGATTGCGCGATTAGCGGTAATTGGAAGGACTTACTTGAGCGGCTGCGCATTGTCATGGGGTCGAACAAGGCCTTTTTTGCGCTGTGGAATGCCCCCGACAATGACATGATAAGCTTCGAGATGGTCACCGATTTTGACTATGACCCGGCGGTAATGGAGTGCTATCTACAGCGTTTTCCGGAAGACCCGTGGTATCAGTCTTCTCTGGCCAAACTAGAGGGAGAGATTAACCGTTTCTCTGACGAGATACCCATCGAGCAAATCCAAACCCTTAGTATTTATCAAGATGTGTTTGTACCAATGAAGACCCACCATTGTGTTGGGGCAACCGTGGTGCGCGACGGGGTCCACGATGGCTATGTGGTGTTTAATCGCGGCGCCGACTCCCCAGCCTACGATGAACGCGATCTCGCCTTTTTAGCCCAAGTCACCCCCCATTTGCGCAGAGCCGCCAACATCCATACCCAACTCAAACTCGCCCAGAACCATGCCAACATCCTCACCACCATCTCTCAGGCGACCCGCAACGGCCTGCTGGTATGTGACGAGTCGGGCCGCATCCTGTCGATGAACCCCGCCGCACAACAGCTACTGACCGATAGCCACCACTTGGTGGACGACAGCACAACGCTCAGCTTACATACCCCTTATCTCAACAAGCGCCTCAGAGCCATGCTCAAGCAGAACTGTTTCTTCCAAGGTGATGCGGAGCAATCGCTATTGCTGGAAGGGCATGAGGACAGTGCCGATATCTTGATTGGCCTAAGCCCGCTCAAAGACAAGTATTTTGGCCGCCAAGAGGCGCAGGCCTGTTGCTTGGTCACCCTCAGCGCCGACGATGCACTGAACTGGGATGCTATCAATCAGGAGTATGAGTTAACCCCACGGGAAGTAGAGCTGCTGCAGTGGATCTACAAGCGCAAAAGTGTGTCTTGTCTGGCCGACGAGATGGGGATTAAGGTCACCACCGCGCGCTCGTATATTCAGAACATCTACAAGAAGCTGCACGTCAGTACCCAGATGGACCTGATGGTGAAGCTCAGCCAGTTTAAAAGCGGTTTGCTTTAGGGCCTGTTTATTAACGCTGTAGATCTTTGTTAGGCGCTTCGATATCCAGCAGCGGTGCAGCATCAATGGCGGTGGCGTCCATCATCTGGGCAACCTGCTGTAGCGAGCTGAGGATCTGGGTTTTGTTCCACTCCTCGAGAGACTCAAACTTATCGATAAACTCTTCGTGAAGCAGTGGCGGCACGGTTTCGAGCAGCGAGGTGGCCAGCTCGGTAAGGCGGGCGTTTACGATACGGCGGTCTTGAGTACTGCGCTGGCGAATCACCAACTGGCGTTCCTCCAAGCGATTAAGGATGGTGGTGACGGTTGCCGGGCTCAGCGATACATGGTGGGAGATGGTCTTCACGGTTACGTCGCCCAGCTCTTCGATGGCACGTAGCACCATCACCTGAGGAATGGTCATGCCACAGGCTTTTACGATGCGTTTTGACTGCAGATCGGTGGCGCGAATGATGCGGCGTAGTGAGATCAACACCTCTTGCCAGTATTGGCTGTTTTCCATTAATTCCATCTCAAGTACTTAAGTTGGCTAATATTAATCGAGACGAGAGGTTTTGGTACAGCTCAAATGGTTTGAGATCTAATTATTTGAGCTGTATGGTAATTAACGATATTTTTGCAATGGAGATGCAAGTAATGAAACTACGCTATTTAGCCTTGGTACCTTTGGCCTTTGGTGCTCACGCCGCACAAGCAAGTGAGTGCGGAGCGGTCACGATTGCCGAGATGAATTGGAACTCTGCCAGTTTAATCGCCAATATTGATCGCTTTATTCTGGAGCATGGCTTTGGCTGCGAGGCTGAGCTGGTGCCCGGAGATACCATGCCCACTGGTACCTCGATGATCGAGAAAGGTCAGCCCGATATCGCCCCTGAGATGTGGTCTAACTCCATGAAAGAGGCTCTCGAGCAAGGCGTTGAAGAAGGGCGCTTACGCTTCGCGGGCAAGTCGCTTTCGGATGGCGGTGAAGAGGGCTTCTGGGTGCCCAAGTACCTCGTCGAGCAATATCCTGAACTGGCTACCATTGAAGGCGTTAAGCAACATGCCAAGTTGTTTGAGCACCCAGAAACCGATGAAGTGGCCGGTTTCTATGGTTGTCCAGCGGGTTGGAACTGCCAGATCAGTTCCGGCAACCTGTTCCGTGCTTTGGGCTTGGAAGAAGCGGGTTTTGAGATGATCGATCCTGGCTCGAGTGCAGGCCTGGCGGGCTCGATAGCCAAGGCCTATGAGCGTGAGCAAGGCTGGTTTGGTTACTATTGGGCGCCTACCGCGGTACTGGGTAAATACGAGATGGTTAAGGTCGACTTTGGCTCGGGTGTAGACGAAGAAGAGTTCGTTGAGTGTACCACTGCCGAAGAGTGTGAAGACCCCAAAGTCACCATGTACCCGCCGTCGCCGGTGCATACCTTGACCACAGAAAGCTTTGCCAGCAAGTCCCCCACTGCATTTGCTTACATTTCCAGTCGCAGTTTCCCGAATGCTCAGATGAACTCGCTATTGGCGTGGATGGAAGATAACCAAGCCACTGGTGAAGATACCATGTACTACTTCATGGAAACCTACCCAGATGTTTGGAAGGCTTGGCTTAGCCCTGAGGTATCCGAACAAGTAGCGGCTGCGCTGCGTTAATACTACATAGGATGTACTGAAGGAGCCTTTGCTCCTTCAGCGTGTAAGTAAGAAAGGACAACTTGATATGGCTGACAACTCCTGGCTCACTAGCTTCCCGAAAATGGAGCGTGGTGAGCTTGCTGCTATCCGCAAAACCTTGGATGGTGCCTACCGACAATTCTCGCGCGATTATGGCGAGAGCATCGAGGCCTTCTTTGAGCCTCTATTATCTTTTTTAGTGTGGTTTGAGCGATTACTGCTGGCGACTCCTTGGTGGATCGTATTAGCGGCAGTTGCAGCGCTTGTTTATGCTGCCAGCCGATCTTGGAAACTCTGCGTGGGCAGTATCGTTTCGTTGCTGCTGATTGGTTATCTCGGCATGTGGGACGACACCATGCGCACCCTCAGCATTATCACCGTGTGTACCTTGTTGGCGATTGTATTGGGTATTCCCATCGGTATCGCCATGGCCCGCTCTAATCGGACCCAGTCGATTGTTACTCCGATGCTGGACATTATGCAGACCATGCCAGCCTTCGTTTACCTGATCCCGGTGGTCATGCTGCTAGGTATCGGCAAGATCCCAGGCCTGATTGCGGTGGTTATCTATGCCATTCCGCCGGTGATTCGCCTGACAAACTTGGGGATTAGGCTGGTGGACCGTGAAGTTCTCGAGGCAGCTACTGCCTTTGGCGCTAATCCTCGACAACGTCTGCTCGGGGTGCAGTTGCCGCTGGCGATGCCGACTATTATGGCGGGCATCAACCAGACCATTATGATGGCGCTGTCGATGGTGGTGATTGCCTCGATGATCGGTGTGAAAGGCTTGGGCCAGCCAGTGCTCAAGTCGATTACCAACCAATACTTTACCTTGGGGCTGTTGAATGGCCTGGCGATTGTCGCCTTGGCGATTATCTTCGACCGGGTATCGCAGGCCTACGCCAAACGCACCCAAGCGCACTTGGGAGGGCTACAGCATGACTAAGCCGCTGATTGAAGTTAAAGGCCTCTACAAGGTATTCGGTAGCCAGCCTCAGAAAGTGTTACCGCGGGTTAAGCAAGGGCAGAGCAAAGACCAGATCTTGGCTGAAACGGGCCACACGGTGGGCCTTAAAGAGATCGACCTGCACATCAACAAAGGTGAGATCTTTGTGATTATGGGGCTATCCGGCTCCGGTAAGTCGACCCTGATCCGTCACTTTAACCGCCTAATCGAGCCCAGCGAGGGCGAGATCTGGGTGGACGGCACCGATGTGATGAAGCTTAGCCAAGGTCAGCTGCAGGAGTTTCGCCGACATAAGATGTCGATGGTATTCCAGCGCTTTGGCCTGCTACCACACCGTAACGTGCTGGATAACGTGGCATACGGCTTGGAGATCCAAGGCATCGAAAAGGCCCATCGACAGAAAGTCGCGGGAGAGTGGCTGGAAACGGTGGGGCTCAATGGCTATGCCGCCCAGTTCCCATCGCAGCTCTCCGGTGGTCAGCAGCAACGGGTAGGTTTGGCTCGCGCCTTAGCAACCGATGCCGAAATCCTGCTAATGGATGAGGCCTTCTCGGCGCTCGACCCGTTAATCCGCAGTGAGATGCAAGACCAACTGATCGAGCTGCAAAGCAGCTTGCACAAAACCATCATCTTTATCACCCATGACCTCGACGAAGCACTTCGTTTGGGCGATCGCATCGCCATTCTTAAAGATGGCGCCCTGGTGCAGCAGGGTACTCCCGATGAGATCTTGCTACACCCGGCCGATGATTATGTAGAGGCCTTCGTCAAAGACGTAAACCGGGCCCGGGCACTGACGGTGGAAACCGTAATGAAGCCGCCGGTTAGCCGCATCACCGCCGAAACCTTGGGCGAAGCCTTGAGTCAGATGAAGCGTCTGAAGGATGACTATGCCTACCATGTGACCGAGGAAGGCTATCAGGGGGTGCTGACACAAGAGGGGTTGGAGCAGGTGAACAAGTCGCTGCATCAGCAGGAGATCTCTGAAGAGGTCTACGAAGATGTGCCAGTGGTATCACCCGATACGCCGATCGAGCAGATCGTTGGCGATACCATCGAGAGTGATTATTCGCTGCCTGTGGTGGATGACGACGGTAACCTAAAAGGCTTGGTTGCGGCCGAGAATGTGGCAGAGGTGTTTGCTGAGCCAGAATCGAGCGATATCGAGCCTACAGAGGCTGCCAACGAGGAGGAGCCGGAGCCAAAAGCCTCCTAAGCGTGTTGTCTTCAACCTGTTTATGCATAGCGTAAACAGGTTGATTGCTAACGCTTTTATCAGCAACTGACCATTCTCACCCCTTCTCCAATCTTGTTTAGATTCTTTACTCAAAATAATCGACGATCACGCACACAGGCTTGGGAATATCACTCTATAATCGGTGCCAGCTTCAGCTATAGTTGATGCTCTTTTGATGGAGGCAGTAATGGAAAAGTGGTGCATTGGCTTGATGCTCGCGGTACTGGCCGGTACGGCACAGGCATGTGAAAAAGTAACAATTGCGGAAATGGGGTGGAGCTCGGCTAGTGTGGTCGCGCATATTGATCAATATGTCTTAGAACATGGTTTTGGCTGTGAGGTGGAGTTAGTCGATGGCGATACCTTGCCCACCGCGGTGTCGATGCTAACCCAAGGCTTCCCGGATATTGCCCCGGAATACTGGTTGGGTTCGATGAAAACCGCCATCAACAAGGCGGTGATGGACCAGCGGCTGCGCTATGCTGGCGACACCCTATCGGATGGCGGTGAGGAAGGCTTCTGGGTACCGGCCTACCTGGTTGAAAAGCACCCAGAGCTGGCCACCATCGACGGAGTTATCAAGCATGCCAAGCTGTTTAGACCTGATGAGGACGCCAGTCCTACCTTTCATAACTGCCCGTCCGGGTGGAACTGCCAGGTAAGCGGCGCCAACTTGTTCAAAGCGCTACAGCTTGAGCAAGCCGGGTTCGAGTTGGTTGAAGCCGCCTCGGGCACCTTGCTTGCCGACTCTATCTCTTCGGCCTATCAAGAGCAGCGTGGTTGGCTGGGTGTCTACTGGGCGCCGACCGCGGTATTGGGCGAGTATCCGATGGTAAAGGTCGACTTTGGCAGCGGTATCGATGAAAAACACTTTCAGGATTGCATTAGTCGCAGTATTTGTAATGAGGCGCAGCCGACCATGTATCCGCCCACGCCCGTGCTCACCCTAACAACCGGCAGTTTTGCTGAGCGTGAACCGGCTGCGTTCACCTATCTTGAGCAACGCAGCTACAGCAACCCCCAGATGAACCAGTTACTGGCATGGATGGAGCGCAATCAAGCCAGCAGTGAGCAGGCCAGCCGCTACTTCCTCGAGACCAACCCAGAGCTGTGGCAGGCGTGGTTACCCGCCGAGGTGGCTGATGCACTGCGGGCAAGCTTCAATTAAGCCAGAGCGGGTGCTATGTTGAGGCTTTAATCGTCACCATCCTTATCTGAGATGCTGAAATCGAGGTTTGCAAAAGCCAACATCGTGGTCGCTCTGCTGCTTGTCGTAGCTTTACTTGGCCCAAGAGTCGATCTCACTACGCCGAACTCGCGCCCAGCTCTGCCCGTTGAACTCGATGCTCATATTGCCGAGTCAGAAGGGCGCTACCACGATATTGTTGCGGGTACGGAAAAGTACCTGCATTGGCACGCCGAGCCACACGCTCAAACCCCACTGAGTGTGGTCTACCTGCATGGCTTTTCCGCCTCTCGCCAAGAGACTGCGCCACTGAGCGAGAACCTTGCCAAGCATCTTGCTGCCAACCTTTTTGCTACCCGCCTGACCGGTCATGGGCGCAAACACCCCGACGCCATGAGCGAGGGCAGTGTGCAGCGCTGGCTGGAAGACGGCTATGAGGCGCTAGCCGTTGGCGAGGCGATTGGCGAGCGGGTGGTGCTGTTGGGGGTGTCCACTGGCGCAACCATTGCCACTTGGCTTGCCGCCCAAGCGCCCGAGCAATTGGCCGCCTTGGTGCTGATCTCGCCCAACTTTGGCCCCGCTGACTCCGGTGCACGAGCGTTGCTGTGGCCCTGGGGCGAGCAGTTGGCCAAGTTAGTCACTGGTGAGCGGCGTAGCTGGCACGCGCAAAATCCCTTACAGCATCGCTATTGGACCACCTCTTACCCCACTGAGAGCCTGCTGCCGATGATGGGGCTGGTAGAGCTGATAACGCCTGAGCTGCTTGCCAGCGTCGAAGTACCAGTGTTAGTTATCTACTCGCCGTTGGATCAGGTGGTGGACCCGCAAGCCACCGAGCGAGCCTTTCAGCAACTGGCCTCGCCAATTAAACAGCTGACCGCTTATACCGATGCTCGTGACCCCGGGCAGCACGTGTTAGCGGGCAGGGTACTCTCACCCGACTCAACCGAAGCGGTTGAACAGATCATTGAACAGTTTCTTCACCAGAAGGTAAGCTGGGCAACCGCCCTTAACGCCGATTAGGACTCATTGAATGGCAGAGATAACCCTAAGCCCGCAGCGTCGTGCGGCCCTGCTTGAAAAGATAAGCAACTACATGGATCAGGAGCTGGAGCGCCCAGTCGGCCAGTTTGAAGCGGAGTTTCTGCTCGATTTTATTAGTCGTGAGTTGGGCCCCAGCTACTACAACCAAGGCCTGCAAGATGCCCAAGCGGTGGTGCGACAGCGGATCGAGCTGGTGTTGGAAGATATTGAAGCCCAAGAAGTGTATCCGGACTAAAGGAGCAATGATGAAAACCATAGGCATACTCGGTGGAATGAGCTGGGAGTCGACAGTGACGTACTACCAAGGACTCAACCGCGCGGTTAAACAGCGTTTGGGCGGGCTTCACTCGGCCAAGTTGGTGCTGCTCAGTGTCGACTTTGCCGAGATTGAAAGGCTGCAGCATCAGGGCGAGTGGCAACAGCTCGGCGAGCTGCTGGCAGCCAATGCCCGCCAAGTGGAAGCGGCCGGTGCCGAGGGCTTATTGATTGCCACCAATACCATGCACAAGGTTGCTGAGCCCGTCGCTGCAGGTATCGGCATTCCTCTGCTGCACTTGGCAGACGCCACCGCCGAGCATTTGTTGGCGCAGGGTATCCGCCGCGTTGGGCTACTCGGTACTCGCTTTACAATGGAGCAAGCCTTTTACCGTGAGCGGATCGAGGCCCGTGGCATCGAGGTAGTGGTGCCGGATGTGGCCGAGCGCGAACTTGTGCATCGGGTGATCTATGACGAGCTATGTAATGGGCAGATTGTTGATAGCTCCCGCCAAGGCTATCTGCAGATTATCGATAACCTGGCCAAGCAGGGCGCACAGGGGGTGATTCTGGGCTGTACCGAGATAGGCTTGCTGGTGGATGCTCAGCACACCGCAGTGCCGCTGTTTGACACCACCGCGATCCATATCGAGCAAGCGGTGAACTGGGCGTTGGCCTAGTGTCAGCGGCTATGGTGTGACGGCCACAAGAAAGAGAATACCAAAGATGCATCAATCACCCACCCGCATTGCGGCGCTCTTGCTGGCTTTGCTGGCGTTTGCTGGCAACTCTTTACTCACCCGTGCAGCCTTGCTGGAGACCCCCATCGACCCGCTCAGCTTTAGCCTGCTTCGCTTGTATTCTGGTTGTATCACCTTGTTGGTGCTGGCAAGGCTGGTAGGAGGGCGTTCTTTCCCAGAGCAATCCCATGCTGGAAGCCGCTTCGGCGGTGTTGGGCTAATCGCTTACATGCTGTTGTTTACTTTTGCTTATCGGGAGATGTCGACCGCGGTGGGTGCGCTACTGCTGTTCGCCAGCGTACAGATAAGCCTGTGGTTTTGGAGCCGCCTGCAAGGCGAGGGCTACACTCGCCGGGAGGTTGCCGGGGTGATCATCGCCTTTGCTGGGCTAGTGCTGTTACTTGCAAAGGGCTGGAGCACCCCTGCGGTGATGCCGGCTTTGCAAATGGTGGTTGCGGGGATTGCTTGGGCAGGTTATACCCTTGCGGGAAAAGGTGCGGGCGAGCCGCTGCTGATGAGCAGCGGCAACTTTATTTTGGCCTCGCTGCTCAGTTTGCTCGCATTGCCGCTCTATCTGGAGACACCGATGCAACTGGATACCTTGGCGGTCGGCTATGCCCTGCTATCCGGTATGCTCTGCTCGGCGATTGGCTATGCCCTTTGGTACTTTGCGATTGCGCCGATGCGCGCATCTTTGGCCGGAGTGCTGCAGCTAAGTGTGCCGCTGATTGCCGCGCTGATGGGGGCGGCCTACCTGCAAGAAGCCTTGTCGCTTGAGTTGTTACTGTCGATGCTGGTGGTGCTGGTGGGGATCTTATTGGTTATGAATCCGCGATTAAAGCGCGGGTGAGCGATACACGAGAGGCCCCTAAGTGGTGGCCTCTGTGCTGGCTTGCTTGAACATCGCTATCGCATCTAAGCGCGCTTGTTTGTGGTCAACAATCGGCTGCGGGTAGGGGGTGTCGGGCTGCTGCGCTGCTAGCCACTCATGGGGTTGATGAATGTGTTTCGCCGGGACCTCCGCCAGCTCCTCAACCCAGGCCTTGATAAACGCGCCTTCAGGATCGAAGCGCTGCCCTTGGGTGGTTGGGTTAAACACCCGAAAGTAGGGCGCGGCATCCGCACCTGTACTGGCCGCCCATTGCCAACCTCCGTTATTCGCTGCCAAGTCGTAGTCAATGAGCAGCTGGCTGAACCAGCTCTCGCCCACCCGCCAATCGATGTGCAGATCTTTAGTCAGGAAGCTGGCAACAATCATCCGTAATCGGTTGTGCATCCAGCCGCTGCGTTTCAGGCAGCGCATTGCTGCATCGACGATGGGGTAGCCGGTCATCCCTTCTTGCCATGCGCTCAACCCTTGCGGGTTTTGCTTCCAGCGCACTTTTTCGGTGTCGGGCTTAAACGCCTGGCGGGCACCCAGTCGCGGATACTCGTAGAGCAAGTGGCGGTAGAACTCGCGCCAGATTAACTCATTTAACCAAGCAAAGCCGGGTTGGCTGCGCTCAGTTGGCAGTTGTCCGAGGTGCTGCTTGAGTGCTTGTAAACACTGATTAGGGCTTAAGCTGCCTACAGCCAGGTAGGGAGAGAGTTGACTGGTTGCGCTAACGCTAGGGAAATCCCGAGCCCGTTCATAGTCCTCTAAGTATTCAATGCAGAATCGTTTCAAGCGCTGCTGTGCCGCGACTTCGCCTGCAGGCCAGTCAATCTGTTCGGCCACACCGGGGAAGGGCGGTGCACTGGCTTGCTGTTCATCGCACGCTTCGGGGGCGGGGAAACAACTGTAGCCGCACAGGCGCAGTTGCTGCACCCAGGCGCGGCTAAACGGCGTGTACACGTGGTACATCGAGCCGTTAGCGGTGCGAATACTGCCATGTGGTAGCACGCAATCGCCATTAAACAGTTGCAGCGGGACGGAGAGGTGCTGCTCCACGTCGTGGTCACTTCGGCGGCTCTCTATGTCTATCGCATAGTTGGCGAAGTAGCCACTAATCATATTCAGCTGGGCGTGCTGCTCCATGACTTCAGGCAAGCGTTGCTTGGTTTCGCAGGTGAGTACCGAGAACGGTATGCCGCGCACCGCCAATGAGTAGGCCAGTTGATTAATACTTTCTTGGATAAAGCGCTGTTGGTTATTGCTGGGAGAGCGCAGCTCCTGACAATCGACGTAGACAGCGCTGACGCGGTCCGCGTGTTGAAGGGCTTGATAGAGTGCTGGGTTGTCAGTAACTCGCAGGTCTTTCCTGAACCAAACTGTGCCGTGCTTCATCTTGCTACTCCTTAGTGTATGAGTGCACTACGTATCCCTATGCCCGGTTGGTTTACTCAAAGGTCTCACGATAGCGAGACTGTTCAAAGAGTATACAACTGCTCTACTCCTTTAGTGTGATTACAAAATGACAGAGTGCCAGTGTTGACGGCTGTTTGCAGCGAACAGCGCACTAAAAAACTCCACACATTTGGTGGACCAGACCTGCAAAAAGCGAAACTGCTTACTAACAGTAGAACGATCATGCTGTTGCAGATAATTAACTAGTGAATCACTCTGAATTTGGCCCTTCGAATAATTGTTGTCCACTTGGATATTTTGGTTAATCAATTATCAAAATGGTATGACCATTAAACATATTAAATAATCTCTCGCTTAGTATTTTTAATAACTATTTATTATATTGATTGAAATATTACTAGTGTAACATTTGAAGTCTATTTTAATTTTAATAGGTGATTTTAAAACCAAAAAATAATAAGAAACCAGTTTCATGGGAAGGTTTTATTTAGCAGGTATAACTCTATCTTATTGAATTATAAGTTTTTAGATAAATGTTAATAGCTGTGGTGCTCTAGAGTGGCGCTTCATGTCGGTGCAAGGGGCGTCAACTAGAGCAGCAGTTCTATCAAGCCGAGGTGTCATTTAACGATCTCCACCTCGCAACATATCGGTAACATAAGGTAGTTAGCTTCTGAACTTCAAGGTATTGACAATATGTGAAATAGATCATATTGATTTATATCTCACCAGAAAGGGAAAATATCTGGTGGGTGTTGTAAGTGACATTAAATAATAACTAGCGACATGGAGTGGACGAATGGATAACAAACGAGTAGCGGTTATTACCGGTGCCCTAGGTGGCATTGGTAGCGCAACCTGCAAAGCCCTGGTCGAAAGTGGTTTTTTCGTGGTAGCTCTCAGCCGAGGGCGCACTGAGCAACAAATCAACGATTGGTTAGATGAACAGCAAATTGATCGAGCCAGCGTTAGCTTCAAATTTCTCGATATCACCGATAGCCAAGCCTCCGCAGAAGTCATCAAAGAGATCTTCTCAGAGTTCGGTAGTGTCGAGTTGCTAGTCAACAACGCAGGCATCACCCGTGATGGCCTGTTCCGCAAGATGAGCTTCGATAGCTGGTATCAAGTACTGAATACCAACCTGATTAGTCTGTACAGCGTTACGCAGCCTGTGTTTAAGGCGATGTGCGAGCAGGGCCATGGTCGAATTATCAATATTTCGTCCATTAATGGCCTGAAAGGCCAGTTTGGTCAGGTGAACTACTCTGCAGCTAAGGCCGGTATTATCGGCTTCACCAAGGCGCTGGCCCTGGAAGGGGCGGGCAAAGGAGTGACGGTTAATGCCATCGCTCCTGGATACACCGCGACACCGATGGTGACAGCCATCAAGGATGAGGTGTTGGAGCAGATTACCTCTCAGGTGCCGATGAAGCGTCTGGCCTTGCCAGAAGAGATCGCTGGTGCGGTCACCTATTTGGCGAGTGGGCCTGCTGCCTATATCACTGGTGAAACCTTGTCGCTTAACGGCGGCCAATACATGCATTAGTTACAGGAAGGACTATGAAGAAAGTATTGATCGTTGCTGCGAAACGCACCCCCATCGGAAGTTTTGGTGGCGCTCTTAAGTCGGTTGCTGCACCTAAACTGGGTGCGGCAGCTATTCAGGCTGCTTTGGAGCAAGCGGGCCTCAGTGGCAAAGATGTCGATGAAGTCATACTGGGAAATGTTATTGCTGCCGGCCAGGGCATGGGCCCCGGTCGTCAAGCGTCGATCCTTGCAGGCGTGCCCCAAGAAGTTCCGGCTTACACTGTGAACATGATTTGTGGCAGTGGCATGAAGGTGGTGATGGATGCCGCTGCGCACATCAAAGCCGGTGACGCGGAAGTGGTGGTAGCAGCGGGTGCAGAAAACATGTCGCAGATCCCCTACTTGATGAGTGCCAAGCTACGCGATGGCCACAAGATGGGGAGCCTGGAGATGGAAGACGCGCTGATCAAAGACGGTCTCACCGACGCCTTTGGCAAGAAGCACATGGGCTTGCTCACCGAGCAGATCCCCCAGACCTTGGGTATCACCCGTGAGCAGCAAGATGCTTTTGCGCTGAACAGCCAACAACGGGCGGTAGCTGCCGTGGAGTCTGGTCGTTTTGCCGATGAGATTGTGCCAGTGGAAGTGGTGAGCAGACGGCAAACCAAAGTGGTGGATACCGATGAATATCCTAAAGCCGATGCCACTATCGAAAAACTGGCAGGGCTGCGCGCAGCTTTCACCAAAGAAGGCACCATCACCGCCGGTAATGCCTCGGGTCTTAATGACAGTGGCAGTGCGGTGATTCTGGCTTCAGAAGAGGCGGTTGAGCGACTCGGCCTTACTCCGATTGCTGAGCTGGTGAGTTACGCCCAAGCCGGGGTCGACCCTGAATTTATGGGGCTAGGTCCGGTTCCTGCTATTCGCAAGGCACTGCAAAAAGCCGAGCTAAGCTTGGCAGATATGCAGCTGCTGGAGATTAACGAAGCCTTTGCTGGTCAGGCGCTTGGGGTGCTCAAGCAGCTGGAAGAGGAACACGGCCAGTCACAGCAAGAGATGATGGAGCGTTGCAACATGAATGGCGGCGCCATCGCGCTAGGTCATCCTCTTGGGGCGTCAGGAAATCGCATCTTAGTTACCTTGTTGCATGAGATGCAAAAGCAGGGAAGCCAACTGGGGCTGGCTTCTCTGTGTGTTGGGGGTGGTATGGGTACCGCCGTGGTAGTGAAACGTGTGTGATGTTAGCGGAAGCTGCGACTTCCACCTTTAAAACTTAAATGGAGTTAGACCATGTATAGCGAACTATTTAAAACCTTTACCGAGCAAGGCGAGAAAGCCTTCGGTCCAATCACCAACTACAACAAGCTGGTAGTGAAAAACATTGAAGAGCTGACTGCCCTGCAGTTGTCTGCAATGAAAAGCTACACTGACGCTGGTGTTGAGCAACTGAAAGCCGCTTCTGAAATCTCTGATGTGCAAGGCCTGGTTGATTTCAACGTGCAACAAGTTGAAGCCATGACTCGCCTGGGTCAGCAAATGATCGAAGACGGCAAGAAGCTGGCTAAATTGGGCCAAGACTTCAAGAGTGAGCTGGACGAAATGGCTAGCGAAACTCTAGAGAAGGCTTCTCCAGTAGTATAAATAGCACTAGGCTCCATCCGGTATGGCTTCCCGGCTTTCGCTTTGTTGAGTGAGTCGGGAGCCTCTATCTGTTGGGGCCTTCTTGATTTGAGGGACCAACTAGTAGGAGGCGCGCATGCCGTCAACGGAAATTTCATACGGCGAGTTCTTCGAAAAGCTCTGCGAATGTAATGCTCAGCTATTTAAGACCTTTCAAGAAAAATCAACCGTAGATAACCCATTACACAAAGCCATGCTGCAGGTGAATGCCAAGGATCTGGGCACCTTTATGGACGAGGCTTCACGCCAGCCAACCAAGGTGATGCAAACCCAGATGAAGTGGTGGCAAGACCAAATGCAGATCTGGCAAAGCTCATTTCTAAAAGCATCAGACCCCGAAATCGGCAACGTTATTGAACCCGAGAAAGGTGACAAGCGCTTCAAAGACCCAATGTGGAGTGAAGACGCGATGTTTGATGTGATCAAGCAATCCTACCTGCTGCTCGCCAACAATATGTTGGACATGATTAAAAACACAGCAGGCTTGGATGACGATGTTAAAGCTCGCTTGACCTTCTTTACTCGCCAAATGGTTAACGCTGTTGCGCCGACCAACTTTATTGCAACCAACCCAGAACTGTTGCGACTGACCATGGAGCAAAACGGTGCCAACCTGATTAAGGGAATGGAACAGCTGCAAGAAGACCTGCAGACCAGCGCTGAAGTGCTGCGGGTTCGGATGACCAACAAAGATGCCTTCGATGTCGGTAAAGACTTAGCCAGTACGCCCGGTGAGGTGGTGTTCCGCAATGAGCTATTGGAGCTTATCCAATACCACCCGAAAACTGACAAGGTGAAGCTACGACCGATGCTGATCGTGCCGCCTTTCATCAACAAGTACTACATTCTGGACCTGCGCCAGAAGAACTCACTAGTGAACTGGTTGGTCGAGCAGGGCCACACGGTGTTCTTGATCTCCTGGCGTAACCCGGATGTATCAATGGCCGAGGTGGGCTTCGAAGACTACGTGACTCAGGGGATTATCGAGCCTCTGGAGAAAATCGAGCAGTTGACCGGCGAAGCCCATGTTAATGCCTTGGGCTACTGCATTGGCGGCACACTGTTATCGATTGCGATGGCCTACATGGTCAGCAAGCGTATGAAGCAACGGATTAAGAGCGCCACCTTGCTAACCACCATTTTGGACTTCTCGCAGCCGGGTGAGATTGGTGTGTTCATCAACGAGCCGATCGTCAGTGCCCTCGAGATGCAAAATAACGCCATGGGCTTTATGGATGGTCGGGCGCTGGGCGTGAGCTTTAGCTTCTTGCGGGAGAATAGCCTCTACTGGAATTACTATGTAGATAACTACCTCAAGGGCTTGAGTCCAGTGGACTTTGATTTGCTGCACTGGAACAACGATTCCACCAATGTGACCGCAGCTTGCCACAACTTCATCATCCGTGAGCTGTATCTGGAAAACAAACTCACCACGCCAAAAGAGATCAAGATCCATGGCACCGGCATTGACCTAAGTAAGGTCAAAACACCGTGTTACTTCTTGTCGACCCGCGAAGACCATATTGCGGAGTGGAAGACCACCTACAAAGGTAGCCACCTGCTCTCTGCAAACGTGACCTTTGTGTTAGGCGAGTCAGGCCATGTGGCAGGCGTTGTTAACCCTCCTGCAAAAGAAAAATATGGCTACTGGGAAGGTGGCAAGCGGGTGCTGGACTCCGATGAGTGGTTCAACACCGCTGAACACCATGATGGTTCGTGGTGGTTGCACTGGGCCGAGTGGTTGAACAAGCAAGATGAGAAGTCTGAAGATGTCGAGGCACGACAGATTGATAAGGCGAACTCCTTGCAAGCCGCGCCAGGTAGCTATGTGCTGCAGCAACTGCCGATTATGCCGGTAACCGCTGACGCAGAAGAAGCAGAAACAGCGTAGATTGTTAATTGCCAAGAAACAGAAAGGGGCTTTGCGCCCCTTTCTTATTATGTAGTGAATGCTTAAAACGGCTTATAGCACCAAACCACCGTCGATCTTGAGTGTTTGCCCGGTGATAAAGTTGCTTTCATCGCCGGCCAGGAAAGCCACGCCGTTAGCGATATCTTCCGGTTGGCCCAAGCGCTTCAAGGGAGTTTTGGAAACAATGGCATCGAGGATCTTTTCAGGGACCTCTTTCGCCATAGGCGTTTCAACAAAGCCGGGTGCGACACAGTTGGCGCGGACTTTGGCACCTTTGCGGGCGAACTCTTTTGCCCAGCCTTTGGTCATCGAAATCACTCCGCCCTTAGTGGCGGCGTAGTTTGACTGGCCGACGTTACCATCAGTACCGACAATCGATGCGATGGTGATAATTGAGCCAGCATCGTTTTCCATCATTAGTGGTGCGACCGCTCGGGTCATAAAGAACACGCCTTTCAGGTTTACGTCTAACACCAAATCCCACTCTTCTTCACTCATGTTTTGAATCAAGTTGTCGCGGGTGATACCAGCGTTGTTGACCAACACATCTACTCGGCCGTAGCGCTGTTTTACAGTGGCGATGAAGTCGTTGATGGCACCCGCGTCGGTGACGTTAAGCTGAATGGGGTGCACGTTGGTGAAGCGTTGTTCCAGCGCCTTAGCGCCGTCAATGTTCATATCTACGGCGAATACGGCTTCGGCCTGTTGAGTGGCGAACTTGGTGACGATGGCCTCTCCGATTCCTCTTGAGCCGCCGGTGACGATACAGATTTTGTTTTGCATGAATACCTCTACTGCCTACTACCAGAATGCTTGCGTAATCCCTCGATTGAAGGAGGTGAAAATCAGGGCTGAGTCTAGTTGATAAACTTTTGACTTAGACAGGGAAAGCGAAGTATTCGAGTGAAAAATGCTGGTTAACTAGCGATTTTGAGTAAAAGCACAAAAATAATTTGCAGAATAAGGTGTTCTAAGCACATTGTGCGGAACTATATTTTAATCTATTGAAATATATAGATAAAACCCAAGCCGTTGGCCTGGGTTTTAAACGGGGGCTAGTCTTCCAGACTATCGAGGCGCTCTAGCACTTGATCTAACAGCTCGCTTAACTCGTCGACTTTGTCATTGCCGATATCGGCGCGCATCTTGTCATAGCACTTTTCCACCTCTGGGCTGAGGTCGTCGAACAGATCCCGTGCTGGTGCAGTCATGCCAACCACAAAGCGGCGTCGATCTTCTGAGCCCTTGCGCTTATAGATGTGCCCGGCCTGCTCCAGCCGGTTCAGTATGCCGGTCATACTTGGGGTCAGGATATTACAGTACTCGGCGAGTTGAGAAGGCTCTAGCTCTTTATATTCGTAGAGTGCTCGCAGAACTCGCCACTGTTGTTCGGTCAATTCATACTGCAAAAACAGCGGACGAAAATAGCCCATTAGCTTGTCGCGGGTACGTAACAGCTTGAGCGGTAACGAGTCGTTAAACTTTCTCATGGGTTGGGATTGTCTCTTCGGTACATACATTAAATATACTTAAGTTCTGGCGTACTGTTTAGTTATTGTTGCTGATTCTGTAACCAGATCATGTAAATGAAGCCGCATTCTACCAACTATAGTAGAGTAAGCAGTTGATTTAATGCAGATATTAAGTAGAGATCTGAGCGGTTGCTGGCAAAGCGATTCGCCCTAAGCGTTGAACATCGTCGCTATCCCTTGGTGGTGTTCAATGTGCATGACCGAACAAGTGTCGGCTCAGGTTGGGGCGCTGTGCAATGGGGCTACGTAGCAACTTGGCTTGATCGGAGAAGCGAAACTCGCCATTGATGAGCAGCTCTTGCAGAGATGGCCATTGATCGGCGCTAAAGCATTGCGAGGGGATCCGATAGCCGCCGTCTATTTCGCTTTCCGCCAGATCGATGTACAGATGCTCAACGCTATCTAAGCGACAGGAAAGCAGGTTACTCACCGTGAGCTGGCTAAGGCCGACATCGGTAATGCCGCCTTCGTCGCATAGCGCCACACTTAACTCGCGTAGCTGGGGCAGATGGCAGGGGCGCGCCAGTTCGAAGTGTCCGTGTATCGCAAGAGCCTGCAAGTTGGCCAACTGTTCCAGTAGCGCGCTGAGCTCACCGAGTTGGCCAAATTCGCCCACCGTGTTTTGAAAATGTTCCACTTCACCAAGGCTGAGGCCTACCAGGGCTGGCCATTCGCTCTGCTGCATGGCCTGTACAAAACTGGCGTAGTCGCGGCCGCCACCCAAGGCGTCGGTAGAGCTGCCAAAGCGCAGCCAGGCTATCTGCTCAGCCCAAGGGCTTCGGCAAAATGCTTGAAAGATACCCAAGCCCTGCTCGCCCAACCAAAAAGCAACGTGGCGGACATTATCGAGTTGCGAGAGGGTCGGCGGTTGATAGCCTTCGCGCAGCTGAGTACCAATAATCAGCTCCCCATCCGGCGAAACACAGCACGCGTTTTGTTCGAGTAAAACGCTAAGTTGCTGGTCAAAACTCAGGCTTGAATTGGGGATTTCGACTGCAGCCACTGACTACTCCTTGGATAAATTTCTGGCGGGGCCATTCCAGTTGGCGCTCCGTTCCCGCTTGGCTTTGCCTACTGTGCCATCACCCAAGGGGGAACTGCAAGTCGTGCTGGTATTTCAGTGACAGAATAATCATTTTTCTTGGTAGTCGCTGATTTTTGTCGGACGTTTAGCGGAGTTAGCCGCACGATCGGGGGCTAATCAATCAGCAGCAAAAACCACTTGTTGCAACAATGCACGCAGCCAGCGGCTTTTCTCGTTGGCGAGTTTGTGGTTCAGGGTAATGGCGGCAATGGCGAAGTCACTGACCGGGATAGGGGGCGCGGCATACTCCAGAGCGCGCGTTTGTTGGGCCATTAGTCGTGGGATGATGCAGATTAAGCGACGCCCCTTAATAAGCCGGGCCAAAGTCAGGAAGTTGCTGGCCGTTGCCACAACATGTCGTGTTAGCCCTAGTGATGCTAATTCTCTATCTACCTGTGAGCTAAATTCGCCCGCGGGGCTAAGTAGTACTTGCTCGATGCCAGCAAAGTCTTGGGGTGACATCGAGCCTGATAGCGATAGCACTTCGGGGTCGTAGAGGCAGACATGCTGCTCGGTGTAGAGGTGTTCAGAGCTATAGCCCTTGGCCAGTGGCGAGATACTGCCGATGACCACATCGAGCTTGTGCGCTTCAAACTGCTGTTGGTAGTTGCTGCGGTTAACGTTGATAAAGCTTACCCGACACTGCGGCGCCTGCAGGCGCAGTTGATCGTAGATCATCGGCGCAAACACCTGCTCGGCGTAGTCGGTCAGGCCAATCCTGACTACTCCTTGGTAGCTGGCTGGCTCAAAGCGCTCTTGTTGCAGCACATCATTGCTGATCTGCTGAAGTATCTGCTCGATGACTGGCGCTAACTGATCGGCTTTTTCGGTGGGCTGCATGCGATAGCCGCGTCGTTCAAACAGCGGATCTGCAAATAGCTTGCGTAGCTTTTGCAGAGTGTGGCTCATCGCCGACTGGCTCACATAGCTCTTGGTTGCAGCACTGCTGACACTGCGCGTGCGGTAGAGGGTGGTAAATGCGACCAACAGGTTCAAGTCGACTTTTCGCCAATCGATTTCGCTCACAGGCAATCCTGTTTTACTAATAGTAGTAATTAAAACTACCAATTTGATTCATGAATGTCGATTCGCCAAGATCGCCAACATCGTTATCCATGTTGGTGTTGTTATGTTTACCCTGTTTAAAACCTTCTTTTTACTAGGCTGGTTCAGCTTCGGTGGTCCGGCGGCGCATATCGGCTATTTTCGCCAAACCTTCGTACAGAAGCTGGGTTGGTTGAGCGATGAAGAGTACGCCCAATTAGTCGCGCTTAGTCAGTTTTTGCCGGGGCCGGGCTCAAGTCAGGTCGGCTTTGCCATCGGCTACCGCAAGGGCGGTATGTTGGGGGCGTGGTTGGCGTTCCTCGGCTTTACCCTGCCTTCGATTATCATTATGTTGCTGCTGTCGGTACTGAGTCATCAGATCGCCGGCGCGCCGCTGTTCGAAGCCGTGGTGCATGGCTTGAAGCTGCTTGCTGTGGTGGTAGTGGCTGATGCCACCATGGGGATGTTCCGCAGCTTTTGCCAACAGCGTCTGACGGTGGTGTTGTGCGTGGCGACGGCCGTTGCCCTGTTGGTGTTCCCCTCGCTATGGGCGCAGATGGGGGTATTGCTGGTGGCTGCGCTGGTTGGGTGGGTTATGTTGCAATCGGACTCCGCTGCATCTTTCGAACAACCTAAGTTCAAGCTAAGCGCGCTGCTGTTGTTTGTCGCCTTGCTGCTGGGTATGCCGCTGTTGGCCGGCCTGCATCCCGGGGTAGAGCTGTTCAGTGAATTCTATCAAGCCGGTTCGATGGTGTTTGGTGGTGGTCACGTGGTGCTGCCATTGCTGCAGAATCTGGTGGGCGATCAAATATCGCAAGACGCGTTTTTAACTGGCTACGCCGCCGCCCAGGCCGTTCCCGGTCCAATGTTTACCTTTGCTACCTACATTGGTTACGAGTTGCTACCAGCGGCTCCATTGGCCGGTGCCCTGATCGCCACCTTTGCGGTATTCCTGCCGGGCTTCTTGCTAGTGATTGGCGTGATCGGTAACTGGCAGAGCCTGGCACAGAAACCGCGAGTGGCCGGAGCGCTGAAAGGTGTAAACGCCTCGGTGGTCGGTCTGCTGCTGGCTGCACTATACACTCCGGTGTTTGATAGTGCGGTAAGCTCAAACCTGGATATGGCCCTGATCGTGGTGGGGATGTTTATGCTCAAACAGTTGAAGCTGCATATCGCGTGGGTGATAGCCTTCTTCGCTCTATGCGGTGGGGTCTTGTTCTAGTTAGGCAATCGCCAGTTAGTTAAAAGCCCGTGTAATCTCAGAGACTGCCCGGGCTTTTGTTTTTGTGTCAGCAAGTGAGTTTATCCTCGCACTATCAACCCCATATTAAGGCGCTATTCACAAGCTTATCCACATGCATGTAGGAGTTAGCAAGCCAGGCCCGCGGCCATACCTGAGGCCCACGCCCATTGGAAGTTGTAGCCGCCGAGCCAGCCGGTCACATCCATCACCTCACCGATAAAATACAGCCCCGGCACTTGGGTGGATTCCATGGTCTTTGAGCTGATCTGGGCAGTATCGACTCCACCGAGCGTAACCTCGGCGGTGCGGTAGCCCTCGGTGCCATTCATCACCAGCTGCCAGTTATTCAGCGTGGCGGCTATCTCTTCGCGCTCGCCGTGGCCAAGCTGATTGAGAGCTTTGCCTAGCTGGGTCTCATCAAACAAGGCTTCCACTAAGCGCTTGGGCAGCCACTGGGCGATGGTGTTGCGCAGGCTTTGTTTGGGGTGCTGGCTGAGCACCTGCTCCAGCAGCGCAGGTGCATCTTGGCCGGGAAGCAGGTTGATATGGATGGCTTCGCCAGGCTTCCAGTAGTTGGAGATCTGTAACACTGCGGGGCCAGACAGGCCGCGGTGGGTGAACAGCAGCGCTTCGCTAAACTGCTTGCCATTCTCGGCGGTGATGGTAGCGGGGACTGCGATACCCGATAAGGCCTCAAAACGCTGCTTGGTGTCGGCATGCCAGGTGAACGGCACCAGACCGGCGCGGGTTGCGGTAACCGTGTGGCCAAACTGCTCGGCGAGTTGATAGCCAAACGGGGTTGCGCCAAGTTTAGGCATTGATAGCCCGCCGGTTGCTACGACCAGCGAGTCACATTGCAGATCGCCGCTGCTGGTTTTTAGGGCGAAACCTTGCTCATCGAGTGCCGTTATCTCAAGTAACTCACAGCGCATCCTCAGCTTAGCACCAGCCCACTCACACTCAGTTAACAGCATATCCACAATCTGTTTGGCGCTGTCGTCGCAAAACAGTTGGCCGTGGTCGCGCTCGTGATAGTCGATGCCATGGCGCTCAACCAGCTCAATGAAATCGCTGGAGGGATAGCGAGCCAGCGCCGATTTCACAAAGTGGGGATTGCCACACAGGTAGTTCTCTGGGCTGACACTGAGGTTGGTGAAATTGCAACGGCCACCGCCGCTAATCAAGATCTTGCGGCCAGGCTTTTTGGCGTTATCGATCACCAACACCGAGCGGCCCCGATAGCCGGCTTGTGCAGCACACATTAGCCCTGCGGCACCAGCGCCAATGATGATTACGTCAAAGTGTTCAGTCATATCTACCCCCAAAATCAGGCGCCATTGTAATGACTATACTGAGTTGTGTCACCGCTGGTTACTGTCGCAACAAAGAGGCACGGAAATGCTCAACACCCCTTCAGCTAAACCTTGGTTGTTAACCTTACTGCTATTCGTCTCACACTCTACCTTGGCTTTTGCAGAGCGCTTGGTACTGGTTGGCTCGGATACGGTATATGCCTACCTGCAGCCACATACTTGGGAGATCGAGCAAGAACTGGGCATCGATATTGTAATCCGAGCCGGTGGCGAGCATGTCGGGATGGCAAAGCTGGATAGCCACTCTCAAGATGTGTTGGCAATGCTATCTCGCCCGCTCAGCGAGGAGGAGCTAGCTAGTGGGCTTCTTCAATATCACTTCGCAGAAGACGATGTCGCGGTGTTAGTCAATGAGGCCAATCCTGTGGAGCAAGTGAGCATGCTGCAACTCCAATCGTTGTATCAAGGCGATATGACCTGGCACACGTTAGGTTTTGTGGCTCCTGTTTCCTGGATGAGCTTGGGAGATCAGGATAGTACGTCGCAGTTTATGCATCGGCATCTAGGTGGTGAGGCATCTCTGTCAAACCATCACGCGGTATTCGCAGGGGTTGAACAGCTTGTTCAGCAGGTGTCGCGAGTATCCGGCGGTGTGACGTGGATGGCGCATGCCCAAGTCGTTTTTCGTCGCGATGAGAACGTAAAGATGTTGTCGGTTGAGGGGCATAAGCCGGGTTACCAGGACTATCAGCTGCGACGTCCCTTACAACTGGTGAGTCGTCAGCCGTTGACAGCTAAGCAACGGCAACTAGTGGAATGGCTGCGTAGTCATCCATTGCTGGACCATCATGTACAGCCTCACAGTGGCCCTGATACGCAGGCGTCAGAGCCTAATCATCATGAGGCGCATGATGATCATCACCACTGAGAGGCTCTCGTTCAATAAAGGCGCTGACCTACTCCCTGAGCAAACGGCTGGGCGCGCAAACTGACACCACTGTAGGGAAAAGGCTGACTGAGTCGTGGCTGGATTGATGGATTGAGTGGATAGCTAAAGCCATCGTAGCGCAGCGCCACGATTCCCGGGTTGGCACCACCCCCAGATACTTGAAGCAACAGATCTTGCCAGCCGTTGTGGCTGTTCGCCGAGATAATCAGCGGGCTGTGTACCAAGGTGGTTCGGCTGACAAAGCGGTGATGGCCGTCTTGCTGTTCGAAGGTCAGCAGGGTGCAGCCGCCGCTGCCACACCAGTTGACATACACCAGCAGTTCGGCCACTCCGTTGCCGTTGAGATCATACTCCCACCACTGATAACGCTCGCCCTTGGGCGTGGTTCGGTGCAGTTCAAAGTAACGTTGTAAGGCCGCCTCCACCTTGGGGTTGGCAGCGCTACTGGCATCAAGTGTGGTAAGGCTGTCGGCCTCAGCCTGTACCGGCAGTGCTGGTTGAGAGGGTAAGGAAGCCGTCGCTGGCGCTTGTGGCTCGGTGGCGAAGGGCAGTAGCGCGCAGCCGTTCAGCTCGCGCTCAGGCGTTTGCAGGGTGGCTTGATAGGCAAAATAAGCGCCGTCCATGGTGCCACGACAGGCCCCTTGGCTAATCTGTAGCTGATACTGCTGGCCGCGCCAGTACATGCCCTGTTGGCTAACGCCTTGGTCGAGTAAGGCATCGCTTGCTTCGCCGTTGATGCTGGTTAAGCGAAGTTGCGACGGGTCAACCGTGACTCGCCAGCCCGGCTCATTGCCCATGGCGGTAATACGGGTTCGCTGTTGCTGGCAGCCGCGGCTTTCTGGGGCGATATGCTGCCAGCGTAACGCGCTGAGCTGCTGCTCTTGCCATACACCCTGTACTTCCACATAGGGGCGAGTAAAGCGCGGAAACTCCGCTAGCAACTGTTTATCTTGGAGGGTTAACGCCAATGAGTAGCGCTGCTCATCACACCCTTTGACGACAAAATCGCTGCCCTGCTCGACCAAGATGCCTCTGACCAAGGTTTGGTTATCGCTGCTCACCGTCTCAGTGGCCAGCGCTGAGGAAGCGAAAATAACTAGCGCAGCGTTGAGCGATAGCAGCAAACGAGGCAGTTGAGGCAGCATGGTCATTCCCTTAATCCGTTAAAGGTTGAACGTGGCCTCTAAGTAGTTGGCCACACCATCATGATGGTTACTGGTGGTTTGCGGAAGATGCGGCAGGCGCTGCTTTAGTCGTTCAGAGGCATTTGCCATAACCACTCCGGTACCCACAACTTGCAGCAGCTCGACATCGTTCATGCCATCGCCAAAGGCGATGCAGTCTTGAGCGCCTAGCTGTTGTTGCTCTAACAAGAACTGCAAGGCAGCGCCTTTGCTGACTTCTGGCGACATCACCTCGAGGCAGTTGCTCATCGAAGCGGTGACACTGATAAGATTGCCAAACTGCTGCTTAAGTGCTTGTTCTAATGATAGCAATTGTTCTGGCTCGGCAACGAAAAACAGCTTACTGATGTGATTACCGGGGTGGGATGCCAGTGCGCAGAGTCGATAGACGAAGCCCGACTCTTCGGTGTAGGCCAGCGCCAAAGGATTCTCTTGCTCGACCAGCCACTCATCCTCACAGTAGGCGTTGCGCAGCACTGGGAAGCTGGCGCTAAAGGCCAGTAGTTCGTGGAACAGCGAGGGCGCGAGATCGGCACGGTGGATGATTTCGCCTTGAGGATTATGCACCCGCGCACCATTGGCGGTGATTAAGTACATCGGAAAGCCGATCTGCGCGGCGATGTGCTGAACATCGCAGTGATGGCGGCCGGTGGCAATGGCAAAGTGATGGCCCTGCTGGTGCAGGCGACGGATGGTGTCGCGGTTGCGCGCGCTAAGTTGGTGGTGCTGGTTTAGCAGCGTACCGTCTAGGTCGCTGACAATAAGGCGTTGCATCGAGATCTCCAAACAGGCATCAGCGGCTTGGGGGATCGGCAAAGAACTGGCTGACTCTCTCCAAGGCGTGGTTTCGTAGTTCGTCACGTTCGAACAGTATCTCATGGCGGGCTTGCTTGATCACCACCACTTGCTCGCCACGGGCGGCGCAAAAGGCGTCTTGCTCCGCGGCGGTGACCACGCTATCCAGCTCTGCCTGTAAGACCAGCAAGGGGATCTGGATCTGGTCGGCTTGCTTGATGGCCTGACTCATCGTCTCAAAGCTTTGTGCTAGCCAGCGGCTACTTGGCCCACCTAAGCGGATCAGCGGGTTCTGCTGATATTGCGAGTACATATTCTGATAGCGCTCAGGGCAGCGGCTCAGCTCGTTGTCTTGGTAAGGCTTTTCCTTGTAGGCGCCTTGCCCCGGGGCATAACGTGGCTTTTGTTTAAACAAGCGACCCAGTGTAGACAAGGTCTTGGCCAGTACTTTGGCGATGGGTTGTGGCACAACGCCAGTATTGATCCCAAACATCGGTGCACATAGAACCGCCGCCTCGATATGACCGGGGTAGAGCTGTAGATAGCGTGCGGCAATACAGCCTCCCATTGAATGGGCGAGCAGCACTTGCTGTTGGTAGGCGACGCGCTTGCTTTGCTGCTGGATGATCTGGTTCAGGTCGTCGGCGTAGTAATCGAATTTGGCGACATCACCGAGTTCTTGCTGGTCAGATTCTCGCTCTGAGAAGCCTTGGCCACGATGGTCGACAATCAAACAGTCGTAGCCTTGCTGAGCAAAGTCGAAGGCCAGCTCTTGATATTTGATGGCGGCTTCACTGCGCCCCGGTGATATCACCATTAACTGCTGGCTGGGGAAGGGGGCACTGAGCAGGTAGTAGTTGATGCTCAGGCCAGCTTGTCCTTCAATCTGGTATTGCTGACTGTGTTGCTGCCAGTAGGGCAGAATCGAGGCTTCATAGGCCTCGGGCAATGCGCTGGCTTGGGTAAATGGCAGGGCGCTCAACGCTAGCTACCCATCCGCGATAAGGCCACCAACATCGGGATTACTAACAGTGAGCATAGCTCCAGTCGAATCAACCAGATAACCGCGCCATGTTGACGGTAAGAGATCATCGATGGGCTGCCCTGACGGATGGCTTTCCGCCAGCGATAGAAGGTGGTGGTGGGATACAGCGACAGTAAAACCACTACAAAAAACACCAACATCTTCAGACCGAAATAAGGGTTATCAAGGTAGTTGGCGGAGACTTCTTCAAAGATCACGATGCGCATGGCACCGGTGATAAAAATCATGATGGTGGAAAAGGCATGCAGAAAGTCCGCCATGAGCAGCTTTTCGACATCGTCTTCGCGCATTCCCTGGCGAAACAGAAACGCTTCAGAGCATAGAGCACCGGCAAGCAATACGATGGCTATCACGTGAAGTCCGGCATTGATTGCTTGAAGCAGCATCATTCAGCAGCTCTCATCGGTGGGGGTGTCCTTTGCAAGCGTTGTCAGCGAAAACGCGATGTTACTGCAATTCACACTATCATGCCATAGGCGAGCTTGGTAGCCTACAAGTAGTTGAAAAGGAAAGCTTATGCAGGGAAAAAACGGGGCCTATTGGTTGTTGCTGTTACCGCCATTGTTCTGGGCCGGAAACTTTATCGCTGGGCGGCTGGTGGCTGACTCAGTGCCCCCCATGGCGCTGTCGTACTGGCGTTGGGTGCTGGCCATGTTACTGGCGCTGCCCTGGGTAGCTGGTGGGATGTGGCGCCAACGTAGGGTTATTGCTAAGCATTGGGGCATCTTGTTACTGCTGGGCACCTTGGGCGTTGCCAGCTTTAACTCTTTGGTTTACTTGGGGTTGCAGAACACCACCGCGACCAATGCCTTGATCATCAACTCCACCATTCCGATGTTTATCCTGCTGTTCAATTGGGCCTTGCTCAAGGGCGGGTTGGATAAACGCCAGTTGCTGGGAATGCTGCTCTCTTTCCTAGGGGTGTTGGCGCTGTTGGTAAAAGGAGACTGGCGCTCGCTCAGCTGCTTGCAGATTAACGCCGGCGACCCTTGGATCGTGCTGTCCTCGATGGTGTGGGCGGGCTACTCGTTGGGACTACGCTTTAAACCGGCGGAGTTAAGTGGTGGGAGTTTTCTCGGGGTTACCTTAATCATTGGCGTGCTGGTGCTCAGCCCGCTCTACTGGTGGTGGATACCGCGCACACCATTTGCGCTGAGCCCACTGAATGTCGGCGCGCTCAGCTACGTGGCGATCTTTCCTTCGCTACTGGCCTACATGGCATGGAATCAAGGGGTGAAGGTGCTTGGCGCGGCCACCGCCGGGCAGTACATCCACCTGATGCCCTTGTTTGGCGCGGGGCTGTCGCTGACCATCCTCGACGAGCAGCTGGCATGGTTCCACGCCCAAGGTGCGGGCCTGATTGCCCTTGGTCTGGTGATGGCCTTGTATCGTTCGGCGCGTTAGTTCTTTTAAACCAGCAGCCTGGCTATTTCGGGTGAAAGCTCACAAACTGGGTGCCTTGCACGGTGAGCTCTCCTTGTGCCCCCTTTTTTAACTCGCGAAATATCCCGCGTTGGATCTCGAAGCGGCGTGCTTCCCCGCCTGCTGAGGGCTGAAAGTCCACGAAGTAACGGCAGCGTTCGGGGAAGTTCTCATGGGCATCGGGGTTAGGTGAGCGGCGAACCGGGCGTTCTTCCAGTTCGGTAATGGTGGCATCGAGCGAGTGGAGCGGTTGTTGTCGGTTCCAGCGATTAACTTGGGCCTTTCGCCAAAACTGGAAGGCTGATAAGGATAAGATCACGATAAGTGCTAACAGCCACCACCACGGCATAACAATTCTCCTGTTAAAAATTCATCCATAGTATAGTTGTCATTAAGGAACTGTCTGAGTGACCACAAGCTACCGATTTAGCAAGATTTTTTAGGTTTCTCGGCGAATACAGAATGTCTGGCTGAAAGTCCTCAGCAGGGAGCGTTGGATGTGGCAAGCGACTAGCAAATCAAAGTGGTTGATCGTGCCGTTGGCCTCGCTGTATTTTTTTTCCTTCCAGCTTCAAGCATCGGTGACGGCGGGCTGGCAGGTCCTCAGTTGGGGAGGCTGCCCACAGCTACGGGTTGGCGAGTTCGCTCTGGAGCAATCGAGTTGGATGCTTTCCTCACTGGATATCGACCTGAGCTGCAGCCAAGAGAACCCCGCCGATAGCGCCCCTCCGTCCCCAGAGCAGCTCGATGCGCAGCTGCAGCAAGCCATCTCCGCCCTTGCCCAGTTGCCACTGCCTAAGCAACTCAATTTGGTCGTTAGCGATTGGCAGGTCACCAGCCCGAACCTGCCGCCGCTTTCAGGTTCTGCCACGCTCCAGCGGGACCACGACAGCTGGTCGCTGCAGCTAGTCGAAGATAGCGGTAGCCAGCTTGAACTCACCCTGCACGCGCACACGCCGCCAGCGTTGCGCGCTAGGCTCTCTAGCTCCCTGTTAAACGCGCTTGGTGTTGCTGAGTTCATCAACCAACACTATCCCGCCGCACGCTTACAGCCTTTGCAGCTAAATGCCAGCTTGGCAGAAGGGCTGTGGCAGGCGGAATTGGCGCTAGGTGATCTCAGTGCGCAACTCGAGCTGGAGATGACCGCACCTTGGCTGATGCATGCCCAGTTTTCGGCAGTCACTTTGCCGAATGACCTGCTGCTACCTGCCAGCCAATGGCAACTCACTCCTGATCTCTGGCAGCTCGGGATGGCGGATTGGAACATCGAGGCGCAAGGGCGCTGGCAGCTGGCGCCACTGGCACTGAGTGGGCGCTTTGCGGTGAAGCAACTGCAGCTACCACTGGCCGACTTGGTGCCGGGGGCCAGTGACTTTCGTTGGCTCAGCGGGCAGGCCAATGGCCAGTTCGCCTATCAGCCTGAGTCGCTCACACTCTCCACCGATGTTACGGCGCTCAATGCATTACTGGGCGATAATCCCATCAAGGACGCTGCGCTCAGCGGCTATCTGGAGTACCAACCCGCTCAAGGCTGGCAGCACCAAGGCGAATGGTGGGTCGACGAGATAGATATTGGCCTGAGCTTACGCTCGCTACAAGGCAGCTGGCAGCAGCCTTGGCAGCCAGAACCTTTGGCGATCGAGGCCCTGCAGCTCAGCCCGCTGGCGTTTCAGTTGCTCGGTGGTGAGGCTGTGGTGAATCTGCTCTCGCTATCACCGACCTATAAAGGACAGCTGGTGTTCAGCGGCGTCTCGCTGCCGAGTCTGAGTGGCTTGTACCCGGATATTGGCTTGCTGGTGGAGGGGGAACTGGCCGGTAGCTTGCCGTGGCAGTGGCAAGGGCAGGGCGTATCGGTGGAAGGTGGGAAGCTGTTTGTTGAGCGCCCGCCGGGACGGATTAAGATCAACCACGCTGCCTTGGCGAGTCTCAAGCAGCAGCATCCCGGGCTGGACTTCTCGCTGAGCTTGTTAGAGGATTTTAATTACAGTCAGTTAGGGGCCGAAGTGGACTTCAGCCCCGAGGGCGATCTGGATATGCGGGTGAACCTTTATGGCCGCAATCAACAGGTATCGCCAAGGCCGGTAGAACTCAACTACCATCATCAAGAGAATATGTACCAGTTACTGCGCAGCTTGCGCATTGGCGACCAACTATCAGGACAGGTGCAACAATGGATAGATACCGTAACAGGTTCTGCTTCCTCGCCCTCACCGTGATGTTGTTTGCGTGCACCCCCCGCGTGGAGGTGGCCGTCGACAAACCTATCACAGTGAATTTAAACGTGAAGATCGACCACGAGATCCGGGTCAAGGTCGATCAACAGCTGGACGAGTTGTTCAGCGAAGACAGCGGACTATTTTAGGAGAGCATGATGACGTGGAATAAGTGGTTAATCGCATTACTGCTGAGTGTCAGCTTCTCAAGTATGGCGCTGGATTTGGCCGATGCGAAACAGCAAGGCTGGGTGGGCGAGCAGCGTAACGGCATGCTGGCGGTGCTCAGCAATCAGAGCGGGGTTGCCGCGCTGGTGGCCGATGTGAACAAGAAACGTGAGAGCCGTTATAAGAAGATTGCCGCCGACAACAACCTTAGTGTTGAGCAGGTTGGCCAGCTAGCGGGTAAGAAAGCGATAGAGCGCAGTGACCGCGGGCATATGGTGGAAGCCGCCGACGGCCGCTTTGTCGCCAAGCCCTGAGTTAACTCGACTCGCGCAGTACAAAGCTGGGGGAAACCATTACGCCCTCAGCTTGTTCCTGACAGACCCGTTGAGCGCCCAGCTCTCCCATCTCGTTGAGCGGCTGGGCCACGGTGGATAGCGCCGGATGAGATAGCTGCGCATAGTAGTTGTCATCGTAGCCCACAATCGCCAGTTGCTCGGGCACCTTAATTCCTAACTGATTAGCTGCGCGAATCGCGCCTGCCGCCATATTATCGTTGCAGCAGAACAGCGCGTCGGGGGCAAACTTGGGCAAAAACTCCAAGGCTTGCTGATAGGCGAGCTGTTCTTGCATCTCGGCGTTGAGGATCGCGCCTTGCTCCAGGCTGACCCCTTTGCCGCTCAACTCATCGAGAAAGCCCGCCATGCGCTCATTCACATCGGGAATATGCTCTGCGCCACGCAAACAGGCGAGCTTTTTATAGCCGCGCTCCAGCAGATGACGCGCTACCATGCGGCCGCCCAGATCCTCGTCCACCCAAATACACTGAGACTCCAGCTCGGGAATGCGGCGACCCAGCACCACCATGTTCTTTATCTTGCCATTAAGCTCCAGCAGCATCTCGGTGTTAAGCCGCGAGGTGAGCACCAGTAAGCCGTCGATCTGGCGACACTGCAGGAAGTTAATCGCTTCCAAGGTTTCGTCGTTGGAGTGGCCGCCAGCGGTGACAATCAAGTGCTTACCTAGTCTGCGCAGCTCATGCTGTACCGCGTGAATAATCTCGCTATGGTAGGGGCCAGATAGGGTCTCAACCACCATCCCAATACAGTTGGAATGACGTCGCGCCAAGGATTGGGCAACTGCATTGGGGTGGTAGTCGAGCTCGTCGATGGCGGCTTGGATCTTACGCTTGGCCTTGTCGGAAACGTTGGGACTGCCATTGAGGTAGCGCGAAACCGTACTGCGCGAAACGCCAGCATGCTCAGCAACTTTGTAGATGTTTACCACGTATTTTCCTTGACTGTCTGCCTTTGGCAGGCGCTGTTATGGTTATCGTTGGGTGTCGGGCGGTAAGCAAAGCTCCGCTAAACAGGTGGAACTGCAATCACCTAACTATGCAGATTGGTATACCACCGCTGTTGTGAAAAAGCATCCGTTGCTCTGGCGGTTTCATCGGCACCATCGCGAAATTGAGAGGGCTCTCACTGCTGCTGCAGGTAGCGCTGCAACTCATGTTCAATGGCGGTCAAGCATGCCTGGCACTGCGCGATCAGTTCGGGATGCTGCGCCGGGTCGCTGTGCTTGCTCTGCTCCAATAGATAAGTGAGGCGGGGGCTGCATACCACCGCGGCCAAACCTTGCAGTTGGATCCGCTGGGCCACCTGAATCTCACCCAGTTCGCTGGCTTGATTGAGTAGCTGCTGCTCTTGGGCGAGTCCGTCTAACACTTGGGCCAACCAGTCGGCCAGCAGGGCCGGTTGAGAGTATTGAGCGAATAGCTTGGGCCAGTCGAGCAGGGTATCGGAATGACTCATGACTGACTCGGGGTGTAGATCGGCCCGGGAAAGGGGGTGACCGAGCCGTGCTCTTGGATCTTGGCTGGTCCGGCTTTTTCTACCGCATCAATGCGCAGGATACTGTGCATTGGCACAAAGGTGCGCTGCACCTTGGAGAACTCGCTTTTGAGTTTCTCCTCGCTGGGGTCGACCAACAGCTGGGCGTGGTTGTCGAAGACGAAGTCGGCCAGTTCTATAAAGCCGAACAAGCTGCTCTGGGTGACTTCTTTTACGTAGACCTCGTAGCGTTTATCGCCGAGGTTGAACAATACTCGATAGACCTGATCCATGGTTACCACTTGTGGACTAAACGTTATCTGACGGGGTGTGTTGGTGCATTGTATACAGGTGGGAGTGGCGAGAGCAGCAAATTTTGGTCAGTGTGAACAAAAAAGGCAGCCGAGGCTGCCTTTTTCTCTATTCTTCATCTTCGTGGTTGGGATCGCGATACTGTGACATTTCTTGTGGATCGATCCCAAGCTCTTCACAGGCATCGATAAACGAAGCACCGGTGTGGCACATCAGGATTTCGATTGCAGGTAAGAGCGAATGAGCATCTGCCATATTGCTTTCCTTTGCACTAATTGTTGACCGAATTCCCTCTGCAGAGGGCCGTACACTTTGCCATAGCAAACTGCGTTTGTTTAGTGAGTTCTATCACAATATAGCAGAAGAGCTACCCGACTTTAGTGGCAGAGTCGCCCCGGGAAAACTTTGTAAGTCGGCGTCTCAATCGATACACTGCATTAAATACAATCACTTAAAAACAACAGTAATGGCTAATCTTTACCCCATGCTTAAACACTTGCATATGACGTTTGCTTTGTTAAGTGTGATCGGCTTCACGTTTCGCTGGGTGCTGGCGTTATGTAACTCGCCCATCCGCCAGCAGCGTTGGCTGAAGGTGGCACCGCATATTATCGATACGGTGCTGCTGGTTTCGGCCCTGATGTTGTGCTGGATCCTCCGTCAGTATCCCTTTGTCAGCCTATGGCTAAGCGCCAAAGTCGGCTTCTTGGTGCTGTATATCTGGCTGGGTTTGGCGGCGCTGAAGTGGGCCAAGACTCGCGCTAAGCAGCTACTTTATGGCTTGGCTGCGCTGCTGTGCTTTGCCCAGATCTTGGCGATCGCCTTCTCTCGCTCACCGATGGGGTTGTTGGCCGGTGTTTGAGTTACTGCTACGCCCCTTATTGCATAACCTGTGGCGGCTTTCCTCGCTACTGAGCTTCCCGCTGATCGCCTACCTGTACTGTCAGGTCAATGAGCTGAGCTTTGCCGACCTCGACCAAGGCAGCAACTGGCACAAAGGCGCAGTGGTGGGCTTATATCTGGTGTATCTGTTGGTGTGGTGGAAGCTCAATCCTCGGGTCGGCCGGGTGAGTCAACACAAGCTCTAGCCCCAAGCCCAAGCAAAAAGCAAAAGCAGGCCTAACTGTAGCGCCAATAACGCGGTAGCAGCAGCACCACAAAGGTCAGCACTTCCAAGCGGCCCAGCAACATACCAAAGGACAACAGCCACTTGGCTAAATCGGGCAGCTCGTGGAAATTATGGTCAGGTCCAATCACCCTACCTAGCCCCGGGCCAACGTTGGCCACGGCAGTGACCGCGCCGGAGATGGCGGTCACCGGGTCGAGGCCAATCAGCGCCAGACAGGCCGCCAGCAAGATAATGGTAAAGCCGAAGGCCATCAAAAACGCAATTACCGAACGAATCGTGTCTTCACTGACAATCCGCCCGTTATAGCGCTGCGGGTAGCAGGCGCGTGGGTGGATCAGTTGATTCAGTTGGCGCTGTAGGATCCCCCAGGCAATCTGAAAGCGGAATAGCTTAACCCCGCCGGAGGTGGAGCCGGAGCAAGCGCCGCAGACCATCAAGAAGGCAAACAGGACCGTGGTAAAGCTGCCCCAGTGGCTGAAGTCGGTCAGGCCAAAGCCGGTGGTGGTGACGATGGAGATAATATTGAACACGCTGATGCGGATCGCCGCCTCCAGTGGAAACTTGCCCTCCAGCCACAGCCACAAGCTCATCATGGTGCCCACCACCACAACCAACCAGATAAAGCCGCGTACCTGAGTGTCGTTAAAGACCTTACTGATTTGCCGCTGACGCAGCCCGGCGATAATCAGCAAGAACGGCATGCCGCCGAGGAACATAAACAAGCTACCGACCCAGTGACTGGCATGGGAGAAGTGGGCCATCGACTCGTCCGAGGTGGAATAGCCGCCGGTGGAGAGGGTGGTCATGGCATGGTTGGTGGCGTGAAACCAGCTCATACCGCTGAACTTGTAGGCGAGGGTGCAGGCTAAGGTTAGGCCCAAATAGAGCCAAACCATATTGGCCGCCACATGCTTGGTTTTGGGGTTGCCTTTGTCGGACCAATCGGAGGATTCGGTCTGGAACAGGCGCATCCCGCCCACATTCAAGAACGGCAGAATCGCCACACTCAATACGATAAAGCCAATCCCGCCGAGCCACTGCAGCATCGAGCGCCATAGCAAGATGGTGTAGGGCATATCATCGAGCCCCTGTAGCACGGTGGAGCCGGTGGTGGTTAGCCCTGACATCGCCTCAAAGCAGGCGTCGGTCCAGCTTATGCCGTGGTAAAACGCCAGCGGCAGCGCGCCGAACAGCCACACCAGCAGCCACACGCTGCTGGTGAGCAGGAACATCTCGCGCACTTGCAGGTGGAAGGGGCGCTTACGGCCGATATGGATCAGCAGTAATGCGACGGTTTGGGTCAGCAAAAACGCGTAGATAAAGTCGACATACTCTGGCTCGTTATGCCAGATACCGATCGCCAACGGGGCGAGCATCGCCAGTGCCAGCTTGGAAAGTACCAAGCCAAACACCAGCGCGAGGGGGAGTAAGCGGTCCATCACTTTGCCCAGAGATTAAAGGAAGAACGGGCTCGGCTGGAACAGTCGTTCGACTTCGGGGATAAACTTCTTATCCACCAAGAACATCACCACGTGGTCGTCCTGCTCAATCACGGTATGGTCGTGGGCGATAATCACCTCGTCGCCCCTTACAATTGCACCAATGGTGGTGCCGGGAGGCAGTTTTAGTTCGCCAATGCTGCGTCCCACCACCTTGGAGGTGTTCTCATCGCCGTGGGCGACTGCCTCGATGGCCTCCGCTGCTCCGCGTCGTAGTGAGTACACGTTGACGATGTCGGCCCGGCGAACATGGGTCAGCAGGGCGGAGATGGTGGCTTGCTGCGGCGAGATTGCGATATCAATGGCGCCACCTTGCACCAAGTCCACATACGCGCCGCGTTGGATCAGTACCATCACTTTCTTGGCGCCCATGCGCTTGGCCAGCATCGCAGACATGATGTTGGCTTCGTCGTCATTGGTGACCGCGATAAACACGTCCACCTGCTCGATATTCTCTTCGCTGAGTAGCTCTTGGTCTGAGGCGTCACCGCAGAACACGATGGTGTTGTTGAGCTGCTCGGCCAATTGTTCGGCGCGGCGCTGTTTGCGCTCAATCAGCTTAACGCTGTATGAGCTCTCAAGGCGCTTGGCCAATGCGGCACCGATGTTACCGCCGCCGACAATCATGATGCGGCGATAGGCACGTTCCAGCTCTTGCAGCTCGCTCATTACCTCGCGGATATGGGCGCTGGCAGCAACAAAGAACACCTCGTCATCGGCCTCGATCACGGTGGTGCCTTGCGGGCGGATCGCCCGGCCCTGACGGAAGATAGCGGCTACCCGCGCTTCGACATTGGGCATATGGTCTTTCAGCAACGACAGCGCGTTGCCCACCAATGGGCCGCCATAGTAGGCCTTGACCGCCACCAAGCCGACCTTACCGTGGGCGAACTCCATCACCTGCAGGGCGCCGGGGTAATCAATCAAGCGGCTGATGTAGTTGGTCACCAGCTGCTCTGGGGCAATCAGGTGGTCGAGCGGGAAGGCCTCGTCGTTGAACAGCGCCTCTTTCTCGGCCAACAGCTCTTCAGAGCGGATCCGCGCCACCTTGTTGGGAGTGTTAAACAGGGTGTAGGCCACCTGACAGGCGGCCATATTGGTTTCATCGCTGTTGGTCACCGCGACCAGCATGTCAGCGTCTTGAGCGCCGGCTTCGCGCAGCACATTGGGATGGGCGGCATGGCCGGTCACCACCTGCAGGTCGAAGCGGTCTTGTAGATCGCGTAAGCGTTCGGAGTCGGTATCAACGATGGTGATATCGGATTTTTCGCCGACCAGGTTCTCGGCCAACGTTCCGCCGACCTGACCTGCACCAAGAATAATAATTTTCATTGCCTAACAACGCCTTAGAAAGTTGTCGAGGTTAGTTTGCGGGCATCTTGCGCGAAACGCAACCAGCGCTTGCTGATTGCGTTTCATCTGTCTATTCGCCTTGCTTGCGCAGCTTGGCGTAGTAGAAGCCATCCATGTGCTGTTCGCCGGGGAGTAACTGCCATCCGGGCTGGGTGACGCTCTCGCCATCTGTTACGGGAACCAGTTTGGCATCGTCGGTTTCTGCCAAGAAGCGCGCCACTTGCTGGGCATTCTCCTGCGGCAGTACCGAGCAGGTGGCATACAGCAATACACCGCCGGGTTTAAGTTGTTGCCACATCGCGCGCAGGATCTTGCCCTGCAGGTCTACCAGCTCATCGATATCCGAGGCGCGGCGCAGCCATTTAATATCCGGGTGGCGGCGAACCACGCCAGTGGCCGAGCACGGCGCATCCAGCAAGATGCGATCGAAGGGCTCACTGTTCCACGCGTCCGGTTGGCTGGCATCGGCACACAGCAGCTCGGCTTGCAAACCAATCCGCTGTAAGTTTTGCTCAACCCGTTGCAGTCGTTGGGCATCGGCGTCGATGGCCATCAAGTGCGCCAGCTCAGGCTGTATCTCGAGGATATGGCAGGGTTTTCCGCCGGGGGCTGCACAGGCATCGAGTACCCGCTCACCCGGTTGGGCATCTAACAGGCTGGCTGCCATCTGGGCGGCGCCATCTTGCACCGAGCTATGGCCTTGTTCAAAGCCGGGCAGCTTGCCGACCGGCTGAGCCTTGTGCAGGCGGATAGCTTGGGCAGCGCGTTCACACAAAGAGGCCTCAATCCCCTGCTCTGCCAACAGCTGCTGATAGGCGCTGGCACTATGGTTTTGCGCGTTAACACGCAGCCACATCGGTGCCTGCTGGTTGTTCGCGGCAACAATGTCTTGCCACTGGTCTGGGTAGGCCTGCTGTAGCTGCTTACGCAGCCAGCTTGGGTGGCAATCTTGCAGCTTGTCGTTCTGCTCGAGGGCTGAAACTAGTTGATCTTGTTGGCGCTGGGCGCTGCGTAGCACGCCATTGATCAGCTTCTTGAGATGAGCAAACTTCAGGTCGCGGGTCGCTTCAACCGTTTCCGACAGAGCAGCATGGGCCGGAATGCGCATATAGAAAAGCTGGTACACACCAACGATCAACAGGAAGTGGGCGCTGCGCGATTTGCCGGTGAGGGGGCGCTCCATCAGTTGTTGGATCACCCACTCCAGGCGCGGTAGCCAGCGTAGTACACCGAAGCAGATCTCTTGCACCAAGCCATGGTCTTTGACTTCGACTTGGCCGAGTAGCCGAGGCAACACGGCACTGAGCGATTGGCCTTGATCGACTACCTGAAACAGGGCCGATGCCGCCGCGGCGCGCGGGCTAAGCTGACGTGGCTTATTCGCCATCGGTTAGCTCCAGTTGCGTGCCCGGGGTGAACCATTCTTTACGGGCGTTAAGCAGATCGGCGGCAGCCATCGCCTTCTTGCCGGGGATCTGCAGGCTCTCCAAGCGCAGCGCCTGCTGGCCGGTAGCGACGATGATGCCCTGCTTGTCGGCACTGATAATGGTGCCGGGGGCGGCATCGCCTTGATACTCCGCCACGCTGCTTTGCCACAGCTTGATGTTCTGGTCTTGCAGGGTGAAGTAGCTCACCGGCCACGGGTTAAAGGCGCGTACGCAACGCTCGATAAACGCGGCGTCTTGGCGCCAGTCAATACGCGCTTCCTGTTTGCTGAGCTTTTTGGCGTAGTTGGCTTGCTCATCATCTTGCTTGACCGCTTGGATGCTGCCGTCGCTGATACCTTCAAGGGCCTTAAGCAGCGCAATCGGGCCGGTTGCGGCCAGTTTCTCATAGAGGCTGGCGCTGGTGTCGTTGCTCTCGATGGGCAGGCTGTCTAGCAGTAGCATATCGCCGGTATCCAGGCCTTCATCCATTTGCATGATGGTGACGCCGGTATCGCTGTCGCCTGCCCAGATAGAACGTTGAATGGGCGCAGCCCCGCGCCAGCGCGGCAGTAGCGAGCCATGCACGTTGATACAGCCCAAGCGCGGCGTGTCCAGCACCGCTTTAGGTAGCAGCAGGCCGTAGGCCACCACCACCATCAGATCGGCGTTGAGCGCGGCCAGCTCATCTTTGGCTTCCTGAGACTTAAAGTTCTCAGGTTGGTATACGGGAACATTGGCATCCACCGCCAGTTGCTTAACCGGGCTAGCTTGGAGTTTTTTACCGCGACCAGCCGGGCGGTCAGGTTGGCTGTATACAGCGATGACGTCGTGTTCTGAGTCGAGCAAGGCCTGCAAATGGCGAGCGGCGAAATCCGGAGTACCGGCAAAAATGATTCGCAATGGGGTCACGATGTTCTCCAGATTAGGCGCGTTTGCTGCGGCGGGCGAGCTTCTCAAGTTTGGCGCGAACCCGCTGGCGCTTGAGTGGGCTCAGATAATCGATAAACAGTTTGCCTTCGAGGTGGTCCAGCTCGTGCTGAATGCAGATCGCCAGTAGGCCATCGGCGTCAAGTGACTGTTCGTTGCCATCGGCGTCGAGGTAGTTCACGGTCACTTGCTGAGCGCGCTCAACTTGGGCACGGTACTCGGGGACTGACAGGCAGCCCTCTTCGTTAAGCTCAACCCCATCTTTGGCGACGATGGTTGGGTTGACCAATGCCAGACGTTGGTCTCGTGTTTCACTCACATCGATAACCACGATGCGTTGGTGAATGTTGACCTGTGTCGCAGCCAGCCCTACTCCTTCCTCGGCATACATTGTTTCGAACATATTTTCGATAGTAATTTTCGTATTATCGTCAATACTTTTAACAGGTTGCGCAATAGTTCTCAGACGTTCATCGGGAAAGCGCAGTACTTCAAGGACGGCCATAGCTAATGTTTTTTGCTCGATATAGATAAGAATTGGGTAATTTTAGTCATTTATTAAGCCGAATTACAGCCTTGATAGGCAATGGGCAAGGATTGCACATGAAAACAGTCGTAATGGCACTGGTATGTCTGCTGAGCGCAGTGAGCGTATGGGCCGATCAGTTGACCTTAAAACCGGATTTCCCCGACCGCTATGTGGTGAAAAAGGGCGACACCCTGTGGGATATCTCGGCGCTCTATCTCAACTCCCCATGGAAGTGGCCGCGGCTGTGGCAACATAACCCGCAAATCGACAATCCTCATTTGATCTACCCCGGTGATGTGCTCACCCTGACCATTATCGATGGCGAGCCGCGCTTGGTGCGTAAACCGATGCTGCACATGTCGCCCACCTCACGCCTCAAGCCCAAGGAGCAGCCGATTCCCACGCTGCCACTGTCAGTGTTAGCGCCTTTCTTAAGTCGTGACCATGTGATTGATAGTGAGTTGCTGGAAGGCCTGCCCTACGTACTGGGCGACAACGATGCCCAGACCCGCATCGCCATTGGCCGCCCGGTGTATGCGCGCGGTGAGGTTGAGCAGCAGCGGTACTACGGGGTCTATCGGGTTGGCGAGCCCTATGTCGATCCAGAAAGCTCTGAGGTGCTCGGCCATGCAGTGACGTTTTTGGCGATCGGCCAGGTGGTGGGTGCCCACCATGATCATATCAGCGAGTTTCGGGTTATCGACATCCGCCAGGAGATGCGCCAAGGCGATATCTTGCTGCCCCTGCCAGAGCAAGATCAGCTGCCAGTCTACTTCACCCCACGCCAGAAAGACCTCAGCAGTGATGGCCTGATTGTCGCCTCGGCCAACGATAACTCGGTGTTTAGCCGCTACGACGTGGTGCTCATCAACAAAGGGGCACGCGATAGCATCGAGGCGGGAGACATGTTCTCGATAGCCCAACCGGGCAAGTTGATCGTCGATAAGCCTGCGCGTAAGAGCTACCAAGAATCAGCGAATGCCTTCGATCGCCTGTTCAACGACGACCAGCAGCTGGTTGCCCTACCCCGCGAAAAGGTCGGAGAGCTGATGGTGTTTAAGGTCTACGACAAGCTAAGCTTTGCGATTATCACGGAGAGTAAGATCATTATGTATCCACAGTTTTTGGTTGAGAGCCTATAGGTGAGCAAGCGGCTGAGCGTTGAGCAAGGCCTGATTCTGGACAGCATCCCGCGTTTGGGATGCTCCACTTTGCAGCGCTTGCTCGATGGCCGCCCTCCCCAGTACTTGTTCGAGGCCAATGATGCGGCGCTGGCTGAGCTCGGCATGAACGATAAGCAGCGCCAAGCGCTGCGAAGCCCTCCCATGGCGCGGATTGAACGCTGCCTTGAATGGCTCGAAGCCGCCGAACACCATCTCTACAGCTTTTTCGACAGCGACTACCCCGAACCCTTAAAGCACATCGCCAGCCCGCCACTGCTTCTGTTTGCCAAGGGCCGGCCCGAGTTAATGACGCGCCCTCAGCTTGCGGTGGTGGGAAGCCGCCATGCCAGCTGGAGTGGCCAGAAACAGGCAGAGCGCTTTGCTAGTGAACTTGCCCTGCAAGGGCTAACTATCACCAGTGGCTTGGCCTTGGGGATTGATGCAGCGGCGCATCTGGGGGCGCTTAACGCCAGACCCGATGGCACCATCGCAGTGGTCGCCACAGGTCTGGATTTGGTCTATCCCAAGCGGCACTTAAAACTGGCCCATCGAATTGCTGAACAGGGCTTAATACTTAGCGAGTTCTGGCCGGGGGTATCGGCCAAGGCGCAGCACTTTCCGCGGCGCAACCGGATTATCAGTGGGCTAAGCTTGGGCGTATTGGTGGTGGAGGCGAGCTTGCCCAGTGGCTCGTTGTTAACTGCCAATTATGCAGCAGAGCAAGGCCGTGAGGTATTCGCCATTCCGGGCTCGATTGATGATCCGCTGCGTGCCGGCTGTCATAAGCTTATTCAGGAAGGAGCCAAACTGGTGGCTGATCCGGTCGATATAGTAGAAGAGCTGCTGGATTTTTCACCAATCGAGGAGCAAGTATCGACAAACGAGGATCTGGAAGATAACAAAGCATTGCCAAATGCGGGTTTGTTAGATAGCGTTGGATATGAGGTTACACCTATCGATCAGGTGGTAGCCCATAGTCAACGCCCTGTTGATGAGGTTCTGGCTCAATTGGTTGAGTTAGAAATACGAGGTGTAGTGGCCGCAGTGCCAGGTGGTTACGTCAGACTGAGGAGGAACTAACATGTTTGATATCCTCATGTATCTATTTGAAACCTACATCCATAGCGATGTGGAATTGATGATGGATCACGATGAGCTTACAGAGGAGCTAAGTCGCGCTGGTTTCCACAAGGAAGAGATATACAAAGCTCTGGATTGGTTGGAAAAGTTAGCTGCCCTTCAGGACAGCGATACACAACCCTACCTCAATCCCTCTGAACGCCCTTCATTGCGCGTTTATACCGAGCAAGAGATGGCGCGTATCGATGTAAGCTGTCGCGGCTTTATTCTGTTCTTAGAACAGATGCAGGTGTTGAACGCCGAAACCCGCGAAATGGTGATCGATCGTGTGATGGAGCTCGACGGCCCCGAGCTGGAGCTGGAAGACCTGAAATGGGTCATCCTGATGGTGTTGTTCAATGTCCCCGGCAGTGAGAACGCCTACCAGCAAATGGAAGAGCTGTTGTTCGATTTAGGCGACGGCGCCGTTCACTAGGCATATCGCTTAGCCCACATTAAGCCGATTAGGCTTACGTGATGCGTTAGATTCGCCGGGATTCCCGGCGAGTAGATTCGTTTCACCTAGTTTCCAGCCAGGGTCGGCGTTACACTTAGCCCATTCAAGCTGGGAGTTGGCCATGTCTAAGATTGACCCGAAGTTGTTTTCAGCCCACGAGCATGCCCTCGAGAAGGCCTATCAGGTCTGCCCGAAGTGTGGCGGCGAACTGGTGCATCGGCAGAGTAAAGCCGGCCCCTTCCTGGGTTGTAGCCAGTACCCAAGTTGCGATTATAAGCGTTCGCTGCACTCCAACGACCATTCTCTGGAAAAGCGCCTGCCCGGTACCGAGTGCCCGGAGTGTGGTGAGGAGATGATGCTGCGCCAAGGTCGCTATGGCATGTTTATCGGCTGCAGTAACTTCCCTGAATGTCAGCACATCGAGTCTGCCCAGCCCAAAACCGAAGAGACCAAGGACATTCGCTGCCCCTCCTGCAGCAAAGGATCTATCGTGGCGCGCCAGTCGCGTTATGGCAAAACCTTCTACGCCTGCGATGCCTACCCCAAATGTCGCTATGCGGTGAACGACAAACCACGCGCAGAAACCTGCCCGGATTGTGGCTGGGAGTTGCTGGTGGAAAAACAGTATGCGGCTGGCATGTTTAAGATCTGTCCGCAGAAAAGTTGTAACTATAAAGAAAAGATCGAAGACTGATTTTGGCTAGCACAGTCCTGCGCTAGTTCTTCCTCCGTTAACACACATCATTTGAGTGTCATCTGCCCTTGGCTGTACAAACTATGCACAACCAAGGCCTGGCGGCGACTTGTCAAAATTGGCTGATGTCACAGCTCCGCAACAATGGTTAAGAAGTTAATGATCTCGGTCAATCGCTCGTTATTAAAAATTGATCTTTGGTTATTTAACGGTATAAATATCGCCCTAATGGAATGTTACTAGAGGATCAGAGTGGAATTGATTCATAACGCAACATGAATATTTGAGGGCACCAATGTTCTGGATCCACTTACTTTTACTGCTGACCGTGATTTTTGTCGGTATTCGCTACGGCGGTATCGCGTTCGGTCTGCTTGGCGGCTTGGGCGTATCTGTCATGACCTTTGTGTTTGGCATTACTCCTGGTCAGCCTCCTATCGGCGTAATGCTGATCATCTTGGCGGTAGTTGCTGCCTCAGCAACCCTTGAAGCCACTGGCGGCTTGAAGCTGCTGGTACGTTTTGCGGAGCGTCTGCTGCGTAAACACCCTGAGCACATCGTCTACCTTGGCCCACTGTGTACCTACACCCTGACCGTTCTGGTGGGTACGGGTCACTCGGTCTACCCACTGCTTCCAGTTATCTACGACGTATCTTACAAAAAAGGTATCCGTCCTGAGCGCCCAATGGCGATGGCTACTGTTGCCTCGCAGATGGGTATCACTGCTAGCCCAATCGCGGCGGCGGCTGCGGTGGTTATGGCAACTGCGGCTGACAATAGTCTGGATATCAACCTGGTTAACGTATTAATGGTTACCATCCCTGCAACCCTGGGTGGTCTGTTGATCGGTTGTACCTGGAGCTTGAAGCGCGGTAAAGACCTGGACAAAGACCCAGAGTTCCAAGCGCGTCTGCAAGATGAAGAGTTCCGCAACAGCCTGGTTGACCCAGAGCAAGAAGGCAACGCACAAGACAGCGCCAAGCAAGAGCAAACTGCTAAGCGTGGCCTGAGCGTATTCCTGCTGGGTATTCTGTCGGTGGTTATCCTGGCCCTGTTCAGCAAGCAATTGCTGCCAGAAGGCGTAGGCATGTCGGTAGCGATTCAGTTCATGATGCTATCTGTGGGTGCGGTTATCCTGCTGGCGACCAACATCTCGCCTAAGCGTATCGTTAGCTCGAACGTGTTTACTGCCGGTATGAGCGCGGTGATTACCATCTTCGGTATCGCCTGGTTCTCTGACACCATCATCGGTCACCACAAGCCTTACATCATTGAGATGGTAAGCGGCATGGTGAACGTATACCCATGGACCTTTGCGATCGCGATGTTCGTGATTTCAGCCTTCCTGAAATCGCAGGCTGCGGCACTGACCGTGGCACTGCCACTGGGCTTTGCCCTGGGTATCGACCCGGTAGTACTGATTGGTGTGCTACCAGCGTGTTACGCCTACTTCTTCTTCCCATTCTACCCAAGCGATCTGGCAGGCATCAGCTTCGACCGTTCAGGTACTACCCGTATCGGTAAGTACGTACTGAACCACAGCTTTATGCTGCCTGGCTTTATCGGTGTAGGTTCGGCGACCGTACTGGGTTACTTCATCTCGATGATGGTTAACTAGTTCAGTATTGGCGTGAAAGCCGTTCGTTAAGAAGACTGAGGGGAGCGTGATGCTCCCCTGTTTCGTTTTTACCCGGCTGGGCTGGCTAGCTGGCGTGTTGCGCCCGCAACTGCTTGGCCGCGGCTACCATGTTCTCCAATGCCGGTAATACCTCTTGCCACTGGCGGGTTTTCAAGCCGCAGTCAGGGTTTACCCACAGACGCTCTAGCGGGATATGCTGAGCGGCTTTTTGCATGAGTTCTACCATCCATTCAGTCTTGGGCACGTTGGGGCTGTGGATATCGTACACGCCCGGGCCAATCTGGTTGGGATAGGCGAACTCTTCAAACACTTCCAACAGCTCCATATCCGAGCGTGAGGTTTCGATGGTAATCACATCGGCGTCCATGGCGGCGATGGAGGCGATGATGTCGTTAAACTCCGAGTAACACATGTGAGTGTGGATCTGGGTGGCATCGTCCACGCCGTTGGCGCACAGCTTGAACGCGCCCACTGCCCAATCCAGATACTCCTGCCATTGTGCTTGGCGAAGCGGCAAGCCTTCACGCAGCGCCGCTTCATCGATCTGGATGATGGCGATGCCGGCTTGCTCCAGGTCCAGCACCTCTTGGCGGATTGCCAAGGCCAGTTGCTGACACACTTGGCTGCGCGGCAGATCGTCACGTACAAACGACCAGTTAAGCATGGTGACCGGGCCGGTGAGCATCCCTTTCATCGGCAACTCGGTTTGGCTTTGCGCGTAGCGGGTCCACTCGACGGTCATCGGCTCAGGGCGCGAGATATCGCCAAAGATAATCGGCGGCTTCACACAACGGGAGCCATAAGATTGCACCCAACCGAGTTGGCTAAAGGCATAGCCAGCCAGCTGCTCACCGAAGTACTCAACCATATCGTTGCGCTCGGCCTCGCCATGCACCAATACGTCCAAGCCAAGCTTGTGCTGCTGCTCAACATCATGATTGATCTGCGCTTGCATTGCTTGCTGGTAGTCGTGCTGGTCTATGCTGCCTTGCTTAAAGTCCCGGCGCAGCTTGCGGATCTCGGCGGTTTGAGGAAACGAGCCGATGGTGGTGGTGGGGAACAGCGGCAGTTTGAGATGCGACTGTTGCTGTTCGCTGCGCTGGGTATAGCCTTGGTGGCGCTCCAGCATCGCCGGGCTTACGTTACTACAGGCCTGCTTAACCGCGGCATTGTGCACTCGCGTTGACAAGGTTCGTGAGCTTAATGCGTAGGCGTTGTTCAGTAGAGCTTCAGATACACTGCTACGCCCTTGGTTGAGGGCCTTACCCAGCACTTGCAACTCTTCGAGTTTTTGCTGGGCGAAGGCCAGCCAGCTCAGCAGTTCGTCATCGAGCTTTTGCTCCTGAGCCAAGTCGACCGGTACATGCAGTAGCGAGCAGGATGGTGCTAGCCACAAGCGATCGACCAGGTCATTGGCCAGTGGTTCCAGCCATTCCAGCAGGGCATTCAGATCGCTCTTCCAGATATTGCGCCCATCAACCACCCCCAGCGATAGCACCTGCTCGCTGGAAAGTTGCGATAGCAGCTTAGGTACTTCGGCCTTAGCGCGCACGGCATCTAAGTGGAAGCCTTCAACCTTAAGTTGAGGCAGCAGGGCAAGGTTGTCTTGCAGCTCACCGAAGTAGCTGGTGAGTAGTAGTTTCGGGCGAGTGTTGCTATCGGTTTGGTAGGCATCCACCAGTGCTTGCTGCCAAGCGCTACTCAGCTCTGTCACCAAGATCGGTTCGTCGATCTGTACCCATTCGACGCCGTGTTGTTTTAGCTCGCTCAGAAGCTGTTGGTAGACGCTTAGCAGTTGTGGCAGCAAGGCGAGCTTATCGCTGTCATCTTTGCTCTTGCCCAACCACAAATAGGTCACTGGACCGAGTAGTATCACCTTCTGAGCCACTTGTTGCTGCTTGGCCTGCTCGACTTGAGTAAGTAACTGGGCACTGTTCAGTGAGAACTGGGTGTCAGCGCTAAACTCCGGCACCAGGTAGTGATAGTTGGTATCAAACCACTTGGTCATCTCGGCGGCAGCCAGGGTTGATGAGGCATCGTCCTGCGGCGCCCTACCCCGGGCTGAGCGAAAATACTGCTGATACCACTCGCCACCGAGCTTGGTGACGCGCTTAGGCAGATTACCCACCAATAGGCTGGTGTCCAGTACATGGTCGTACAGCGAGAAATCCCCTACCGGAACCAGATCCAAGTCCTGCTGGCGCTGCCAGTTTTGATTGCGTCGCGTGGCTGCCTCATCGAGTAAGGCATTGAGGTTTGATTCGCCGCGCCAGTAACGCTCTTGGGCGAATTTAAGCTGTCGGGCTTCGCCAATGCGCGGGAAACCGAGGTTATGTAAACGTGCCATGTTAATCCCTTTACTTATTGGTCAGTTGTGTTCGTTGTAGAACTTGTTGCTTGCAGTCTAGGGCTTTGAATCAATGAAAAATAATGGTAATAATTCAACAAAACATGAATGGAGTTCATGAATGATTGAGCGACAACATTTGCAAATCGTGCGCGAGATCGAACGCTGCGGCTCATTGACGCAAGCCGCCGATTCGCTGTTTCTGACCCAGTCCGCACTCAGCCATGCAATGAAGAAGCTGCAGCAGCAACTCGGTGTGGCGCTATGGCACAAACAGGGGCGCAAGTTGCAGTTCACCCCGGCGGGGAATGAGCTGCTTAAGCTGGCTCAGCGCTTGCTGCCCCAGCTGGAACACAGTGAGCAGCGTCTGCAAGCGATGGGGCGTGGTGAGCAGGGCCAATTGCGCATCGGTATGGAGTGTCACCCCTGCTATCGCTGGCTACTCACCGTGGTGGAGCCTTTTTTGGCGCGCTGGCCTAAGGTGGATGTGGATGTTAAACAGCAGTTCCAGTTTGGTGGTATGGCTGGGCTGTTTGCCCACGATATCGACTTATTGGTTACCCCCGACCCAATTGAGCGCAAGGGCCTTAGCTTCACCCCGGTGTTTCACTATGAGCAGGTGTTGGTGGTGGCCGAGGCGCATCCGCTGGCGGGTCTACCCCATGTAACACCGACACAGCTTAATGGCGAGGTGCTGTTTACCTACCCGGTGGAAGAGGCGCGGCTCGATGTATTCAGCGGGTTCTTATTACCTGCAAACTGTCGCCCGAAACGGCATAAGACCATTGAGGACAGCGACATTATGCTGCAGTTAGTCGCGGCGAATCGCGGTGTGGCGAGCCTACCGCGCTGGATGGTCGAGCAAAGTGCCCAGCAGGGGATTGAGGCAGTGCCTTTGGGTGAGCAGGGTTTGTATAAGCAGATCTATCTGGGCATCCGCAGTGAGGATGCCCAGCTAGATTATGTACGAGACTTTATCGAACAAGCCGCGGGTTAGCGGCTTAGGCCTCTACGTCGAGCTCTTTAAGCTTGCGGGTCAGGGTGTTGCGCCCCCAACCGAGCAGGCGAGCTGCTTCTTGCTTGTGGCCGTGGGTGTGCTCTAGCGCGGTGGTCAGCATAATCCGCTCAAAGTCTGGCATGGCTTCGCTAAGGATGTCGCTTTGTCCGGCCAGCAGCTGCTGACTCACCCAAGATTTAAGCAGTTGGCGCCAGTTGCTCTCGCTGTTTTCTGCCTCGCTTTCCGCCTCGGTTTTACTTAGCTCCGGCGGTAAGTCGTTCGGTAGTACCTCTTGGCCACTGGCCATTACCGTCAGCCAGCGACAGACGTTCTCTAGCTGGCGCACGTTACCCGGCCACGGCAGCTGCATCATAAAACGCTGGGTGTCTTGGTGGAGCATCTTGGTTTCAACGTTCAGCTCCTTGGCGGCTTGCTCAAGAAAGTGCTTAGCTAAGGCGGGAATATCTTCACGGCGTTCATTCAGCGCCGGTAAGTGAACGCGGATGACGTTGAGGCGATGGAACAGGTCTTCACGGAACTCGCCGGCCGCTACTTTTTTCTCCAGATTTTGGTGGGTCGCGGCGATAATCCGCACGTCTACCTGTACCGGACTGTGGCCACCCACGCGATAGAACTGGCCATCGGCGAGAACACGCAGCAGGCGGGTTTGGATATCCAGCGGCATATCGCCGATTTCGTCAAGGAACAGGGTGCCGCCATTGGCTTGCTCGAAGCGGCCGTGTCGCACGTTTGCAGCGCCGGTAAATGCACCTTTCTCATGGCCGAACAGTTCCGACTCAATCAAATCCTTGGGGATGGCCGCCATATTTAGCGCGATAAAGTTGCTGGTGGCGCGGGGGCTGTGCTTGTGCAAGGCGTGGGCAACCAATTCTTTACCGGTACCGCTTTGGCCGTTGATCAGTACGCTAATTGACGAGCGTGACAGGCGGCCAATGGCGCGAAATACTTCCTGCATCGCCGGCGCTTCGCCGATAATCTCTGGGGCATCGGCCTGTTGGCTCTGCTGCTGGTTAGCGCTGCGCTGCTCTTTGGCCACGCTTACTGCGCGGGTTGCCAGCGCCACTGCCTCGTCGATATCGAAGGGCTTGGGCAGGTACTCGAAGGCGCCACGTTGGTAGGCGTTGACCGCGCTGTCCAAATCCGAGTGGGCGGTCATAATAATTACCGGCAGATCCGGGTAGCGCCCTTGGATCTGTTCGAGCATGGTCAGTCCGTCGATACCGGGCATGCGGATATCCGAGATAATGACTTCTGGCTGCTCGTAGTCGAGTTGCTGCAGCATCATTTCTGCATCAACAAAACTTACACAGGTGTAGCCCGCTGCTTTGAGGGCTTTTTCCAGCACCCAGCGGATCGAGCTATCATCATCTACTATCCAGATACTTGCAGTCATGGTGCATCCTTAGCGTCGTAGCGGCAGGTGAATGGTGAACTCCGTGTGACCGGGCCAACTCGCGCATTCAATCTTGCCTTTGTGCTGATTAATTAGGTTTTGCGCAATCGACAGCCCCAGACCGGTGCCGCCTTTACGGCCAGTCACCATGGGGTAGAACAGGGTGTCGAGTAATTCTGTGGGGATCCCCGGGCCGTTATCGGTAATTTTCACCTCGGCGGCCAGTCGGTAGCGCTTTCCTGCAATGGTCACTTGATGGGCAGTACGGGTGCTGATAGTGACCTTGCCACCTTCGGTTTTCAGCGCCTGGATGGCATTCTGCGCAATGTTTAAGAAGGCTTGCTGCAGTTGCTCATGGTCCATCTCAAAGTCAGGGATGCTGGGGTCGTAGTCGCGTTCTATCTCTATGTTGGCAGGAAGATCCAAGGTGAGCAGTTGGCGCACCTTCTCCAATGCCGAATGTACGTTGTGCATCTCATGCTGACCGGGGCGCTGTGGCCCGAGTAGCCTGTCTACCAAGTTACGCAGACGATCGGCCTGCTCAATGATAATGCCGGTAAACTCGCGAAGTTCTGGATTAACCAGCTCCTTTTCCAGCAGTTGGGCGGCGCCGCGCAAGCCACCTAAGGGATTCTTGATCTCGTGGGCCAAACCGCGTACCAACTCTTTTGCCGCCTGTTGTTGGGCGTGTTGGTAGAGCTCTTGGGAGATCTTCTTTTGCTGACCAATGGCACGTAGCTCGAGCAAGATCTGCAGTTCATTGCTTTGGCTGGGGACGGGGGTGGCAGACAGCTCAACCAAGGCGTGGCGCTGATCAAACACCAAGGTGACTTCGTTGTCGGTGAAGCTTTGACCGGATTGCAGTACGGTGCTGATTTTACTCAAGTCCAGCGAGCTATGGGTAATGTGCTCCTGCAGCAAGGTGTGCTCTAAGCGGTTGGCGCTTTGACCGAGCAGGTGTTCCGCAGAGGCGTTGACATAGCAAATCTGAAATTGGGTATCGAGCAAGATGATAGCGGTGATCTGGCTATCCAGAACCAAACGCTCTTGAATCGTCATAGACGTTACTCTCCTCCTAAGATGCCCCAATTTGGTGCAGCTGCACTTAGTTTAACCACTTTAACGGAGAGTCTGCAATCAGCCTCCCCCGAGAGGTGCAATAACAGGGCGTTGTTGCGTAGCTCGGTGCATGTACACGGTGATGGCTTGAGACGATGCAATTTTCTTGCCCGTTGTATCAACCAGCTCTACCGCTAGTAAATGCTCGCCTCGCTCAACATTGGTGAGGCGGAACTGTCCATTTTCATGCAGTCGTCCTTGGGGATCCCCATTGAGGAGCAAGCGGTAGCGTAAACTGGAGGGGGCGGGAGGATTAGTGGTGGCGCGCACAACAATAGTGCCCTGATTGTCGCGGAGCGTTTGCTGATCTTGCGGTTGAGCGATGCTGACCTGGTACTGCACTATCGTGGCAGCATCACTGCCGGCTGGGGGACGTGGCACCGCGATGGGGCCTTCGCTGATCGGCGGGGTAACATCTACGTCGATTTGCTTAGCACCCTCTCTGGGCTGATCGCTGTAGTGCAGGTTGCCCTGTTCATCGGTCCATTGATAAACGGTATCAGCGGCAGCACTCAAGATAAGCAATAGCCCCATTGATACGATGGTTCGCAACATAGCAGTCCCTGCCGGATAGTCTTTGATAACTTTACGTTGGAAGAATCGCCCACAAAAGGCAATAAAAAACCCGCCATATGGCGGGGTTTTTGAAGCTTCGCTGATAAATCGGCGATTAAACGCTGTAGTACATTTCGAACTCAACTGGGTGAGTGGTCATGTTCAGGCGCTCAACTTCTGCTTTCTTCAGCTCGATGTAAGCATCGATTGAATCGTCAGAGAATACACCACCTTCGGTCAGGAAGGCGCGGTCTGCGTCTAGTGCAGCCAGAGCTTCTTCGAAAGAAGCAGCAACTTGTGGGATCTCAGCCGCTTCTTCAGCAGGCAGGTCGTACAAGTCTTTGTCCATGGCATCGCCAGGGTGGATCTTGTTCTTAATACCGTCAAGGCCAGCCATCAGCATTGAAGCAAAGGCCAAGTATGGGTTCGCAGTTGGATCTGGGAAGCGAACTTCGATACGGCGTGCTTTAGGTGATGGTACCACTGGGATACGGATAGAAGCAGAACGGTTACGGGCAGAGTAAGCCAGCATTACTGGAGCTTCGAAGCCAGGAACCAGACGCTTGTAAGAGTTGGTAGAAGCGTTAGCGAAAGCGTTGATGGCTTTAGCGTGCTTGATGATACCGCCGATGTAGAACAGAGCAGTTTCAGACAGGCCGCCGTACAGGTCGCCAGCAAACAGGTTAACGCCGTCTTTAGCCAGGGACTGGTGACAGTGCATACCGCTACCGTTATCGCCAACTACTGGCTTAGGCATAAAGGTCGCAGACTTGCCGTAAGCGTGAGCAACGTTGTGAACAACGTACTTGTAGATTTGGATTTCGTCAGCTTTTTCAACGATAGAGTTGAACAAACAAGCGATTTCGTTCTGACCAGCAGTTGCTACTTCGTGGTGGTGAGCTTCAACAGTTAGGCCCATCTCTTCCATAACCAGACACATTGCTGAACGCAGGTCTTGTGAAGAGTCAACAGGTGCTACTGGGAAGTAACCGCCTTTAACGCCTGGACGGTGACCGGTGTTACCTTCTTCGTAAGGCTTGTCAGAGTTCCAAGATGCTTCTTCAGCATCGATTTTGTACATAGAACCAGACATGTCAGTCTTGAACTTAACATCGTCAAACAGGAAGAACTCTGGCTCTGGGCCGAAGAATACTTCGTCAGCGATGCCGGTAGAGCGCATGTACTCTTGAGCGCGCTTAGCAACAGAGCGTGGGTCACGGTCGTAACCTTGCATGGTTGCTGGCTCTAGAATGTCACAACGGATGTTAAGAGTTGCTTCTTCAGTGAATGGGTCCAGAACCGCAGTAGCTGCGTCAGGCATCAGAATCATGTCTGATTCGTTAATACCTTTCCAACCAGCGATAGAAGAACCGTCGAACATTTTACCTTCAGAGAAGAAATCTTCGTCGATTTGGTGATGCGGGATCGATACGTGCTGCTCTTTACCTTTAGTATCGGTGAAACGCAGATCAACAAACTTAACTTCCTGCTCTTTAATAAGTGCTAAAACTTCAGCTGACATGTTTTAAACCTCCAGTGTCATCAAAATAGATGGCTCGAACTCAATTATTCTGTAATAGCTAACAAGGTGCTTGGCATAAGCAAGCTAAAAACATGCCACCTTTTATTACTCTGATTTTATTGAGATTGTCGAGCCAGATGTCCAATTTAGTGCAGTCGAGCGCACCAATTTGGAAAGCTTATGCACTCTAATGGTGCAATGCGATTGGGCGCTGCGCAAATATGATACTCGAAATAAGTATTAGAAAAATAGTGCTGCTTTTACTGAACAAAAAATGCGTGGTACTTGCAGTTAGCGGCTTGTGTCCTGGGTGGCTTTTCTGCCCCTCGCAGGCTTGCTGACAAAAATCGCTTAAAAAGAAGACGTTGATCACAATTGCCGCTATACTCCGCCCTCAATAATGCACCGTGTCTGTCACGGTAGAAACCAGCGGGGCCCTGCATTGGGGTAGCCCATCATATTTAGGCGAACAATTTATGTCTGTCCAACTAGAGAAACTGCGCAATATTGCGATTATTGCGCACGTTGACCACGGTAAAACCACCCTGGTAGACAAACTACTGCAACAATCCGGCACCTTGGAAACCCGCGGTGATGCCGAAGAGCGGGTGATGGATTCCAATGATCTGGAAAAAGAACGTGGTATTACCATTCTGGCGAAGAACACCGCCATCGAGTGGAACGACTACCACATCAACATTGTAGATACTCCGGGACACGCTGACTTCGGTGGCGAAGTAGAGCGGGTTCTGTCGATGGTGGATTCGGTTCTGCTGCTGGTGGATGCCCAAGAAGGCCCAATGCCGCAAACCCGTTTCGTAACCCAAAAAGCCTTTGCTCAGGGCCTGAAGCCGATCCTGGTTATCAACAAGATCGACAAGCCGGGTGCTCGCCCTGACTGGGTAATGGACCAAGTCTTCGACTTGTTCGACAACCTGGGCGCGACCGACGAGCAGTTGGACTTCCAAGTGGTTTATGCCTCAGCTCTGAATGGCTGGGCCAGCATGGACGAAAGCGAGCAGGGCGAAGACATGGAGCCGCTGTTCCAAGCTATCGTTGATAATGTTGCTGCACCTGATGCCGATCCAGAAGGTGAGTTCCAGATGCAGATCTCTCAGCTGGACTACAACTCTTACGTAGGCGTTATCGGTGTTGGCCGCGTGACCCGTGGTAGCGTGAAGACCAACCAGCAGGTAACTGTGGTGGGTGCCGACGGTAAAACCCGTAACGGTAAAGTCGGTCAGGTTCTGGGTTACTTAGGCCTTGAGCGTCACGAAACCGATCAAGCACACGCTGGTGATATCATCGCGATTACCGGTCTGGGCGAGCTGAAGATCTCTGACACCATCTGTAGTCAAAACGCCGTTGAAGCGCTGCCTCCACTGACTGTGGACGAGCCAACTGTGACCATGACCTTCCAAGTGAACACCTCTCCGTTCGCCGGTAAAGAAGGTAAGTTCGTAACCTCGCGTAACATCCTGGAGCGTCTGCAACAGGAGCTGGTACACAACGTAGCGCTGCGCGTTGAAGAGACCGATGATCCGGATAAGTTCCGCGTATCTGGTCGTGGTGAACTGCACCTAGGTATCTTGATCGAGAACATGCGTCGTGAAGGCTTCGAGATCGCGGTATCGCGCCCTGAGGTAATCCTGCGTGAAGTGGACGGTCAACTGGAAGAACCTTACGAGACTGTGACCATCGACGTGGAAGAAGAGAACCAAGGTAGCGTGATGGAGCAGATCGGTCTGCGTAAAGGCGAACTGACCGACATGGCGCCAGACGGTAAAGGCCGTATCCGTATGGACTTTATGGTACCTAGCCGTGGTCTGATTGGTTTCCAAACCGAGTTTATGACGCTGACCTCTGGTACTGGTCTGCTATACCACACCTTCGATCACTACGGCCCACACAAGGGCGGTACCATCGGCCAGCGTAACAACGGTGTGCTGATCTCCAACGGTGCGGGTAAAGCCTTGACCAATGCCCTATTTAACCTACAAGAGCGTGGTCGCCTGTTCATTGGCCACGGTGTTGAGGTATATGAAGGCATGGTGATCGGTATCCACAGCCGAGATAACGATCTGACCGTGAACCCGCTAAAAGGTAAGCAGCTGACTAACGTACGTGCTGCCGGTACCGACGAAGCGCAGGTACTGACTCCACCGATCCTGATGACTCTGGAACAAGCGCTGGAATTCATCGATGATGATGAGCTGGTGGAAGTGACCCCAGAGAACATCCGTATTCGTAAGAAGCACCTGACCGAAGCGGATCGTAAGCGCGCCTCTCGCCCAGCTAAATAAAGCTTGGAAAAGCGTCGCATATAGAAAAGGCAGCCTCGGCTGCCTTTTTAGGTTTTGGCTTCAATCCTTTATACAGGTTGTTCGCGCAGCCGGCCCTCGGCAATCTTCTGCGCTTCCTGACGCACACAGTCGCGCAGGGCGTTCACCCCACTTTCAGCGCGCCAGATAAACGATAGTGGCCGCTCCATATTCAGCGGTGGCACTTTTAATGGCACCAGCTTGCCTGCCGCGATCTCGCCGCTCACGTCTTGGTAAGGCAGGCAGGTCAGGTAGTCGCCGGCGCTGACCAAGCGCTTAATCAATTTGACGCTGTCGTACTCGCGCCAGATATCCAGATCGTCGATATGGCCGTGCAGGGCACTCTCGAAGATCTTACGCACCCCCGAGCCAGACTCACGTAACACCCATTTGGCCTGTTCCAATTGGTTAAGACTGATCCGCTTAAAGCGGGTATAGGGGTGCTCCGGGCCTGCCACAATGGTGAGGTAGTCACGGCACCAGACTTCTTGATGGATGCGGTTGTCGTTGCACTGGCCCTCGATGACCCCCAAATCATATTGATAGTTGCGTATCCCCTCGATCACCTGCTCGGTGTTGCGGGTATCCATGTTCACCCGTACCTCCGGATACTCCCGGTCAATATTGCTGATCACTTCTGGAAACAGGTGTTCGGCGGCGGTTAGGCTCACCCCGATATTAATGGCGCCACTGATGCATTGCTGCTGGGCAAAGCCAAACTCGATCTGCCGGGAGTTAAACAAGATGCTTTCGGCGCGTGGGCGCAGCCACAGGCCCCAACTGGTCAGGCTCACCCCCTTGGAGTGGCGCTCGAACAACTTGTGCCCCAGTGAGCGCTCTAGCTGGTTGAGCGCCATGCTGGCAGCCGATTGGGTCATTGCCAAAGACTCTGCCGCCTGGCTGACGTTACCCGAGAGGGCTGTTGCTTCAAATACCGCAAGTTGCTTTAACGAAAAACGCATAGTGATGGAGCCTGATAGTCGATTTTTGATGATTCAGTACAATTTGCGAGCGAGTATCGCACATTTGCCATCAGAGAAATTGATACCAGATCAAAGCAAAATGAATTGTTAAATTAAGATAATTCCAAGTAACATCTGGCGAAAATTTGATATGGCAACATTTATTGCTGCTGTTTTGCTGAGTCCAGCATCCCGATGCCCATCGGGGAATTTTAAGTAGAGAGAGACAGTGTTAGATACGATCTTAGTTCGCGACATCATGGCGCGGGCTTCTGTATGTCTGCCATCCGATGTGTCACTAGGCGAAGCCCTGGAGACCTTGGAGCAGGCGCAACAGGAGTGTGCCCCAGTAGTGAACAGCGATGGAGAGCTGCTCGGTATTTTTTCTTTGCAAAACTGGCTGGTAGAGCTTTGGTGTCAGGACTACACCCCGCTCGCCAACGACCTCAAGGTGACTGAGCTGATGAGCAGTGACTTTGAAAGCACCAAGCCTGGCGACAGCGTGCTGCAACTAGCTGAATTTATGAGCATTGCGCACGAACAAGTCTATCCAGTAACCAGTGACGGCATGCTCACCGCTACGGCAGCAGCACTGCTACCGCTGCGCGAGCGAGCCAGACGCAGCGCCACATCCCGACCCGCCAAGGTGATGGTAGTGGAGCACGGCAAGTTGATGGGTGAGATCACCCGTCAGCAAGTGGTTGCGCTGTTGCGGGATAAATTAAATTGATAGGACAGTGAAAACTGGCCACCTTCACACTCCGTCACTCAGCCTGGTGAGCATATCGCCGTCAGAATCGCTGCGTTTCGGCGCCTGATGAGCACAAGTTCACGGGCATTCTTGTTTAACTTTTACTAATAGTTGGTTGAAAAATAATGGAACAGCTGTTGCACGTTTCAGCGTTTAATCATTTCTTTTTGGCGATGAGTATCGTCATCACCATGGTACTGGTGTCCCGTGCTGTGGTAGCCGGTACTAAGTACTCGTCGTTGTTGTTAATTGTGGTATTCGGCCTGGCCATGGGCTCGCTGCTGGTTCACAGCGGCATGGCTGGACCGGGTCTGGCTGAGTTCCCAGCAATCTTGCTGGTGGGTCAGACTACCGTGATCGCCCTGATTGCCTCGTTCTTCGTGGGCGGTCAGGAGATTAACCGCCTGCTGTCGAAAAAGCAGCATAGTGATGACCACTTTGTGCCTTCTCAAGAAGAAGCCATTGTCGGTACCAGCAGTACTCAGCTGGTATACATCATCCGCGCCTTCTTCCTGCTAATCGGTATTGAAGCCACTTACGTGCTGCTCTCTGGCCGTGCGCTTAACTTCCCATTGGGTGACTCTTACCTGCTGCTGGCTTACATCAGCCTGGTAGTGGCGATCATCTTCATCGATAACAAGGCGAAGTTTGCCAGCAAGCAGGTGTATATCCGCAAAGGTCTGGCTGAGATTGTCGCGATTGTATTGGTGCTGAAGGCCTCGCTGTTCTTGTCGTCGATGGTGGAGTCGGTGATTGCACTGCCGCAGATCTTCTTTGCGATGATCCTCTCATCGGGCTTGGGTGCGCTTATGCCTAAGTGGAAACTGGGGCCAACCATGAACGCGCTGCTGTTTGCCGGTATTCCTGTGGTATTGGCCGCCAGCTTCTTGGTGGGTGGCTCGCACATGATTGAAGCATTCAGCCTACCGGGTCTGCAAAGCGTGATGCTGTTTGGCTTCTCGGGTCAGATCTTCTGGATGTTCGGTGGTCTGGCACTGCTTATCTTCCTGGGCCAAGCGAACCACGTACGCAACCTAGCGCCGGGTATGGCGGGTGGTCTGTCTCACTCAGGCCTGACCGGTGCGTGTAACGCTGGCGACTTCGGTGCCACTGCAGCATCACGTGCACCGATCATGATTAACGTACCGTTTATTGGCCACATCTTCGTATTCACCATCTTGGCGGCGAGCGCAGAGCGCGGCAGCATTATGCTGCAGTGGACCTTGCCACTTATCGCGGCTGGTATTGCCTTTGTTGCTCTGGCACTTAAAACCTTGCGTGGTGCTAACGGTGAAGCTGCTACCGAGGTGAAAGGTCTGATGCAGTTCTCGTTGGGTTGGCAGATCATTGCGGTATTCGGCAGCTTCACCGCGCTGAACGTTGCCGGTATGTCGCTGGATCATGTATCCATGTCAGCGTCTTCGGCCATGTCGCACTTCGGTCTGTTTGCCGCTATCCAGAACGGTATGTTCGGTGACAGCGCTGCTAGCCTGATTACCTTTACCTTCGCGATGACCTTCCTGGTTCACCCGCTGGTATTTGGTCTGTTTGGCCGCGCCACCGAAAACCAAGGCCGTATGGCTGAGAAAGTGGTATTTGCCCTGGCGGCAATCGGTTTGACTGGTGTGCTGTACTCGCTGTTTACCATCTAAGGCTAACTGTCGTAGATAGTGCTAAGCCAAGCCTCCGGGCTTGGCTTTTTTGTATCTGCTGGGCGCCTAAGCACTCAGATTCTGCGAATCACTACCACTGGTCCGATAGCAATGCTTACCCGCACGCTTCGCTTCATAGAGCGCATCGTCGGCTTGGATGAGCAGGCGGTCTATGTCCTTGCGCTTCTCGTCGCAACACAGGCCCATACTAATGTTGATGGTGATGTTTGTGTCGCCTACGATCAGCGGTTGCTTGGCTAAATGAGCGAGCAGGGCTTGCGCCAGTACACAGGCATGCTGGGTGTCTGGGCAGGGCCAAATCATCGCAAACTCATCCCCGCCCATACGGGCAAACAAGGCATCGTAGGGCTGTTGCTGTTTGAACTCGTTGGCGATATGGCATAAGGCTTGATCGCCAACCGGGTGTCCGTAGTTGTCGTTGATCTGTTTGAAATCGTCGATGTCGAACATCAGTACCGCGATCGGGCTGTGCTGTTGGCGCATCGGCTCAAACTGACGCTCCAAGGCACGCCGATTGAGGATGCCGGTCAACTCATCGGTGTTAGCCATAGTGAACAAGCGCGATTGATAGTGGTGAATATCTCTGATAAACAGATGACCGGTGATGGCCAGTAATACACAGCTGGTGATAAATACACTGACTAGCATCTCATTCTGTTCTTCTGGGCTAAGTATCACCATGCTGCGTCCTTGATAGCTAAACACGATCAGCGCGAAGCACAGAGCAAGCAGCATGACTAACCAGCGGGTGAGTTGTTGTGGCTTGGGCCAAAACAAAAAGGCCACCGGAAAGGTGATCAGCAAGTGCCAGTAAACCCCTGAGCCGATACCGAAGATGTAGGTAGAAGTCAGGGTGATATCGAAGCTGAATACGGTGAAAATCCACAACTTGGCAAATTCGTGCCAGCGCAGGTGATTCCAAAGCAGCGTGGTGAAATAGGCGAGCGTTAGCAACCCGAGGTACACCGAGATGAACAGGGTGCTGATGTCGAAACTAAGTGCTTGAAAGATGCCATTAATCGTTGTCAGTGGCACAGCCCAAAGCGCCAACAAGTTTACGATGCGGGTTGGATACTGGTCTTCGTGCGCTTGTTGCGCCGTGCCGATGGCTAAGATGCGTTCAACGTGGGCTAACAGAAGCAGTCCTTGCAGGTTTAGCGGTTATGTTAGTTAGTGTAGACCTTGGTTAATGCTCTCATAGCAATGCGATAAACTGGTAGGCTGGCGTTTCATAAGGATGGGCACTCAGCAGTGCTTGCTCGACAGCATCTTTGAGGGCGGCTTCGAGTACTAACTCCACTTTAAATTCGGTGAGCACTTCCACTTTGCCTTGTTGGCCAATGAAGGCATCAGCGCCAGCCAGTGGACGAAACTGTCCGCGACCTTCGGTAACCCAGCAGCAACTGTCGTAGTTGCCAATGCGACCGGCACCGGCGGCGAATACCACCTGCTTAGTCGCCTCAAGATGGGATTCGGGAACAAAGAACTCAAGTTTGATCATGGGGGCTCCTAAAGTAGCGGGCTAATCAGGTGAACAAAGTTCTCGGTGATGCGCCGGTGTAAGGGCCGCTTACGCCAACGCAACAGCTCAACCAACTCACTACGTGCGCGGTAGCTCTGGATAATCCGGCACAGATCGGCGCAGTACTCTTGATCGTCGATGATGCTAGTCACCTCAAAATTGAGGGTGAAGCTGCGCATATCCAAATTGACCGTGCCAACCAGCGCGACACTGTTGTCGATCAGCAGGCTCTTGGTATGCAGTAGCCCATCATTAAATTGATAGATCTTCACCCCCGCTTCCAACAGTTCCTGATAGAAGGAGTGGCTGGCATAGCGCACTAAGCGAGAGTCGTTACGCTTGGGCAGGATCAGTTGCACATCCACCCCACGCAGCGCGGCGCTGACCAGTGCGGTGTGCAGGCTTTCGTCGGGCACAAAATAGGGCGTGGTGAGGATGATCTGGCTGCGCGCCACATAGATGGAAGTGAGCAGCAGGCGCAGGATATGTTCACCGAAGATACCCGGACCAGAAGGCAGCAGTTGCACGGTTTGGTTACCTGCAGGAGCAATCGAGTTTAGCTTGCTGAAATCTTCCAGCACGCTGATGCCGGTTTCCATCTCATAGTCGTAGGCAACGATGGCATCGAGGTTGGCAGCCGCCGGTCCTTTGATGCGAATCATCAGGTCGACCCACTGGCCGAGCTGAGGGTCGCGATTAAAAAAGCGTGGGTCCACCAGATTCATCGAGCCGACGTAGGCAATCCGGTAGTCGATGGCAATAATCTTGCGGTGCAGCCGCAGATCGATCCGTTGCAGTAGCATCCGCAGTGGGTTGGCGTGCAGCGCCTCGACCAGTTTTACGCCATGCTGGCGCAGCTGCTCGCTCCAGGGCGAGCGCAGAAAGTTACGCGAGCCCACCGAGTCGACTAGCAGAATCACTGCTACCCCGCGCTGGGCGGCATCGCACAGGGCTTGCAGGCACTGATCGACCAGCCCGCCGGTCTCTACAATGTAAAACTCGAGCAAGATCCGCGATTCGGCATCATCGATATCCTGCTTTAGCCGCTGTAGTGCCTGTAGCGAGTCATCGTAGTTCTCCAGCTTATTGCCGGTGGTAATCGGCAGCCCCAGTAGGCCTTGGGTGAGGCGGTTAAGTGGTTCGGCGGTGGGTGACTGGGCGGTTTCAGTGGTGAAGGCCGATTGGCGTGAACGGTTGATATTGAGCTTGTACTTGCGCTCCATATTGCGGGCGCGGCGGGCACGAAAGCGGCCCAAGTAACGCTCACCAAAGGCTTGGTAGCAGACCACCCCTAGCAGCGGAATGGCGTAGATCAGGAGTAGCCAAGAGAGGGTGACCCCAACCGGGCGGCGTTTGAGAATGACCTGCACGGTGGTTGCGCCAACCATTAAGGCATAGGCTGCGACAACCAACCAAGAGAATACGGTTGAAAACACTCAGCCTCCGCACTAACCGTTTAATAGCTCGAGTCTACTGGCTAGGCTTTGAGGCTGACAAGTATTGTGTTGCAGATCTGCCTTAGCCCAGCAGATCGTCGGCCACTTTGTAGCTGGGATCTTCGATGTAGTTCACCTCGATAAGATCGCCGGCCTTGCGCAGTAGGCGCTTGCAGTCGGGGCTTAGGTGTTTGAGGTGCAGTTGCTTGCCTTCCGCTAAGTAGCGCTCTGCCAAAGTGTCGATGGCATCGATGGCGCTATGGTCCACCACTCGCGAGCGAGCAAAGTCGATCACCACATCTTGAGGGTCGTTCTTGGCATCGAACAGCTCTAAGAAGTTAGCGGTGGAGGCGAAGAACAGCGGGCCGTTGAGTTGGTAGGTTTTGCTTTCGCCGTCGATGGTGGAAATCGCATGGATCTGCTTGGCGTGTTTGTAAGCGAACACCAGCGCAGAGACAATCACCCCAACGAATACCGCAATGGCCAGATCGGTGAAGATGGTCACCACGGTCACCAGTACGATCACGATAAAATCAGCCCTTGGCACCTTGCGGAACATGTTCAGGCTGGCCCACTCGAAGGTGCCCAACACCACCATAAACATCACGCCGACCAAGGCGGCCAGCGGGATCTGCTCGATAAGGCTGGAGCCAAACAGGATAAAACACAGCAGCGCGAGAGCGGCGGTAATGCCCGACAGGCGACCACGGCCACCGGAGCGAATATTAATCATGCTTTGGCCGATCATCGCACAGCCGCCCATGCCACCAAACAAACCGGTTACCACGTTGGCAGTACCTTGGCCGATGCACTCGCGGTTACCGCGGCCACGGGTGTTGGTCATCTCATCGACCACGGTCAGGGTGAGCAGCGATTCAATCAAACCAATCGCCGCCAAGATCAGTGCATAGGGGAGGATAATCTTTAGCGTTTCTAGATTAAACGGCACGCTGGGGATGGCAAAACTTGGTAGGCCGCCGGCAATTGAGCTCGCCGGATCGCCAGTCATGGAGCGGACAAAATCCACCACGGTGCGCGTGTCCAACGCGGCGAGCTGAACCAGCGCCGTCACGCCAACAATCGCCACTAGGGAAGCGGGTACCGCGGTGGTCAGTTTGGGCAGGAAGTGAATCACCGCCATGGTCAGCGCAACCAAGGCGAGCATGGTGTAGAGCTGAGTGCCTTGCATCCACTGTAGTTGGCCGTCTAAATCCGGGATCTTAAACTGCCCAAGCTGGGCCAAGAAAATCACGATCGCCAAGCCATTCACAAAGCCGAGCATCACTGGATAAGGCACCATGCGGATAAACTTACCGAGGTGGAATACCCCGGCGAGGATCTGCAGTATCCCCATCAGCACCACCGTGGCAAATAGGTACTGCACGCCGTGTTCGGCAACCAGTGCCACCATTACCACCGCCAGTGCGCCGGTTGCGCCAGAGATCATGCCCGGACGACCGCCCATGATGGAGGTAATCAGGCCCACCATAAATGCTGCATACAGGCCCACCAAGGGTTCTACTCCAGCAACAAAGGCGAAGGCGACCGCTTCTGGCACAAGGGCCAACGCGACCGTTAGGCCGGAAAGCAGATCGTTTTTGACACTGACACCCTTAAACTGGGGGAACTCGAACATGGTTATATCCCTATCATGACTGTGGTTGGCTTCGTAATACGAAATCGCCGCGAGTCTAGCATCTTATGTGATCATCATCAAAAAAAGCTGATGCTTTAATCTTCTGATGCAATCCCTTAGATCTCCGCAAGAACTGGAGATAAGTGCTTGAATCAGACATACTTATACCCGAACCACCTCAAGATACAGGATTCAGAGTTCCTCCCGTCGGGCGAGTTTTCCAAGCCCGCAAGCTGCGTTACTGCTCCTTGATTTAGACTACTAAACCTACGGAACAGTGCCTTGCTAGCGGGCCTGGAAAATCTCGCTGAACAAGCATCCTGAGGTGGTTCGGGTATATTGCTCGTGACCAAGGGTATGGAACTGTGAACATTCAAGCTGCCAACACTACAATGCGCCGGGCTTTGCATCATCTTTGGCACTTTAGCATCGCCTTGGTGCGCCGCCTGCAACACGACCGCTTGACCATGATGGCGGGCTCCTTGGCCTACGTCACCCTGCTGTCACTGGTGCCATTGGTGGCCGTTACCTTCTCTATTATTAGCGCCTTTCCGATGTTTGCCGACTTTCAGGGGCTAATCGAAGACTTTGTTTTTAACAACTTTGTGCCGGCGGCCGGGGCGGTGGTGAAGCAAAACCTGCGCGGTTTTGTTGAGAATGCTTCGCGCATGACCACCGTGGGGGTGTTGGCGCTGATGGTGGTGGCCTTGCTGTTGATCTCCGCCATCGACAATAGCTTGAACAAGATCTTTCGGGTGCAAGCGCACCGGCGTTGGACCCGTGCCTTTCCCATGTATTGGACGGTACTGACGCTCGGCCCGCTGTTAATGGGCGGCAGTCTGGCGGTAAGCTCCTATCTGCTGTCGCTGCAGCTATTTCGTGAAACGGCCGTCACCTCGCTTCTTAGCGAGCTATTGCGCGGGCTGCCGTTTATCTTTTCGGTGGGCATGTTTTGTTTGCTGTATTTGGTGGTTCCCAACCGACGAGTGCCCTTTATCCATGGCCTGGCTGGCGCGGTGGTGGCGGCCTTACTGTTTGAGTTAGGGAAGCGCGGCTTCGCTATCTATATTGCATCCTTCCCGACCTATCAGCTGATCTATGGCGCCCTTGCCAGCATCCCGATCTTGCTGGTGTGGATCTACCTCAGCTGGGTGGTGGTGCTGTTTGGCGCCGAATTTACCGCGGCACTGGACGAGTACCAGCAAGCGCAGCGGCAGGATCAGTTATCATCGGGGCCACAAGCGCTGGAGCAAGCCAGCGCGCCTCAGCATGAGCAACAAGCGCAGCAAAAGCAACAAGAAGAACAACAACAGGAACAAGCATGATTGCATTAATTCAACGAGTGTCTCAGGCCAGTGTGACCGTGGCTGGTGAGACGGTAGGGGAAATCCAACAAGGGCTGCTGGTTCTGCTGGGCGTGGAGCAGGGCGACGACGAGCAAAAAGCCAATAAGCTGTGCGACAAGGTCATCAAGTACCGCCTGTTTGCCGATGAGCAGGGCAAAACCAACTTAAACGTGCAGCAAGTGAATGGCTCGCTGTTGGTGGTATCACAGTTCACCTTGGTAGCCGATACCGACAAGGGGCTGCGCCCCGGCTTCTCGCGTGGTGCCTCTCCGGAGCAGGCTAAGCACCTTTATCAGTACTTTAGCGAGGCTTGCAAAGAACGTGGGGTGCCCACCGAAAATGGTCAGTTTGCCGCCGATATGCAGGTCAGTTTGGTCAATGATGGGCCGATGACCTTCTGGCTGCAGGTCTAGAGAGTGTTGCGCGCAGCCACATGAAACTCATGGCAAAAGCCCACAATTTTTGTCGTTTTTTTCTCAATCTGTGGCTTTGTCACATGCAAAGCCACTAGCCCCTAAGTAGTATCGCCTTACTTGGCGTTCCCCTTGGTAACGAGTATTTCGTTTATCTTCGATTAATTTGGGAGCGCGTCCAATTAAGCTCGTCCAATAGAGCTAAGGCTAAGAGGTAAGGCTATGTTTCCCTATCAAAATTCCCAACTCGATACCGAACAGCGAATCGCCGATCTGTTGGCGCGCATGACCCTTGAAGAGAAGGCTGGTCAGCTATTGCAGCTACCCGCCCACAATCCAGAATACTTCGAACAGCTCGAAGAGATGCACATCGGTTCCTACCTGCATTGTACCGATCAGCAGATGCATCAGCTGCAGCAGCGCGCTGCCAATACCCGCTTGGGTATCCCACTGATTTTTGGAATCGATGCAATCCATGGCCATTGTCTGGAGAACGACACCACTGTATTCCCCACCCAGTTGGCAACCTCGTGCTCGTGGGATGCGCAGTTGCATCGCGACATGGCTGAAGCGACGGCAAAAGAAGTACGGGCCTGTGGCCACCACTGGACCTTCTCGCCGGTATTGTGTGTGGCGCGCGATGCGCGTTGGGGCCGGGTGAGCGAAACCTACGGTGAAGATCCTTGGCTGATTGGTGAGCTGGCTGCGGCGACCATTGAAGGCTATCAAGGCGAGCAGATTGGTGGCGCTGAGAGTATCTTGGCCTGTGCTAAACACTATGTTGGCTACGGCGATACCTTAGGTGGTCGTGACTCTTATGAGGGCGATACCTCCAAGCGCAAGCTGCTGTCGACCTTCTTGCCACCCTTTGAAAAAGCGGTGAAGCAGGCCAACTGTGCCAGCCTGATGACCGGCTACCACTCGATGGATGGCGTGCCGGCTACCAATAATAGCTGGCTGTTGCGTGATGTGGCCAAAGACGACTGGGGCCTGGAAGGGTTTATCGTGACCGACTGGGAGAACGTCACCTCGCTGCATACCAAGCAGGGCGTTGCCGAGAGCCGCAAACACGCCAGCTATCTCGCCTTGGCAGCAGGTAATGACATGATGATGTCGAGCCCGCACTTCTATCAAGACTGTGTTGAGTTAGTCAATGAAGGCCAGCTCGATATCGCGCTGGTGGATGATGCGGTTGCCCGTATCCTGCGTATGAAGTTCAAGCTAGGCCTGTTCGATGAGCAGCGCTTCGCTGATGTTAGCAAGAAAGCTCAGGTGATCGGCAACGACGCCCACTGGGATCTGTCGCTACAAGCCAGCCGTAAATCGATGGTGCTGCTGAAAAATGATGGCATCCTGCCGCTAGAGAGCGAGCGTCTGCAACGGGTGCTGCTGGTGGGGCCAAACTGTGATGACGTGGTGGCGCAGCTGGGCGACTGGTCGTTCGGCTCCATGCAAGCCGGCGCGGCCGATGACAGCTTCCACCGTGAAGATACCACCACAGTGCTGGACGCCTTCAAACTGGCGGCTGAGCGCTATGGCTTCGAGCTGGACTACCTCAAAGGCGCAGATTGTGTCGATGCCGAGTTTAACGAAATCAGCGAAGCAGTTGAGCTGGCTAAACAAGCCGATCTGGTGGTGGCGTGTGTGGGCGATACCCTGCGTTTGAATGGGGAGTTTCATGACCGTGCGATGCTCGATCTCACCGGACAGCAGCAAGCCTTGCTGGAAGCGGTACAGCAAACTGGTACGCCGCTGGTGGTGAACTACATCGCCTCTAAACCGCTGACGATTCCGTGGATTAAGGAGCATGCCAACGCACTGCTGTGCGCCTTCAACCCGGGCTGTAAAGGCGGTCAAGCGATCGTTGAGACCCTGTTCGGCGAGATTAACCCAAGCGGCAAACTGACTATCAGCTTCCCGCATCATGTGGGGCAGCTACCGGTTTACTACAACAAGTTCCAAGGTTGGCATGCGCAAAACTCGCAATATCTGGATGGCCAGGAGCGCTACATCGACCTGCCAATGGAACCATTGTTCGCCTTTGGTGAAGGCCTGCAGTACACCGCTTACCGCTATCAGGATATGCAGCTTAGTGCTAGCGAGTTGCGCACTGGTGAGGTACTAACCGTGAGCGTCGAGGTAAGCAACACCGGCGAGCGCGACGGTGAAGAGATTGTGCAGTTGTATTTTAACGACATTTACAGCTCGGTCACCACGCCAATCCAAAACCTGTGCGCCTACCAGAACGTGTCGCTCAAAGCCGGCGAATCGAAGCGGGTGAGCCTCAGCTTAGCGGTGGATGAACTTTACGTGATTACCCCGGAGCTTGAAAAGCGCGTTGAAAATGGCGATTTTGAGGTCATGGTTGGCGGATCGAGCAAACCTGATTCACTATTGTGTAAGCGGTTTACTGTTGTCGGTTAGTCCGACGCCAGGCCTTGTCACACAAGGCCTGGCACTGTTTAGCTCGGTGCCAAGAGTGGACCGATGTCACACCGCTGAATCTTAGCAAGTTATTGTAAAATAAGCGCTTATTCACATGAACTTGGCGTAAGGTGATTTTTTTTCGATGAAATTACATCAGCTTGCGGAGAAAAGTTGCTGCTGTTCACAGAATCGACGGTCAGCTTTGATACTCAATTGACTTTAGTTCGAGGGATCAGTGATAGTCAGTGTAAGCGCTTTCAATATGCCAATGTGGCGTTAATAACTAGAGTGGTTCAAAACCAAGAGTAGGTCAGGGGAAGTTGAGCGGTGGCAACGATTAAGGAAGTTTCAGAACTTGCACAGGTATCTCAGGCGACAGTGTCGCGGGTTATCAATGGTCACAAACGAGTTTCTGAGGCTAATCGAGAGCGAGTGCACAAGGCAATGAAAGAGTTGGGTTATCGCCCTAACTCATTTGCCCAAGCATTGGCGTCAAACCGCTCAAACAGCGTTGGCATGGTGGTCACCCATATCTCGGGTAACTTCTTTGGCCCGATGCTACATACCGTTGAAGAGACGCTGCGCGCGCAAGGTGTCCACCTGATTGCCGCGAGTGGCTACGACGACCTCGAGAAAGAGCGCGATGCGGTACGCTTTCTATTATCCCGTCAGGTTGATGCGCTGATCTTGCATACCAATGCCTTGCCCGATGATGAGATCATCGAGCTTAAGCAGCAAGGAACCCGAGTGGTTGTTATCAACCGCTTTATTCCTGAACTGGCTGAAGATTGCATCCGCTTGGACAATGAGCTAGGTGGTTACTTAGCGACTAAGCACCTGCTGGATTTGGGCCATAAAAAAGTTGCTCATATCTCAGGGCCGCTGCTCTACGAAGATGCCCGCGATCGCTTTAATGGCTATCGCAAAGCGCTGGATGAGCATGGGGTCGAGTTCGATCCGCGGCTGATCGTCGAAGGTAGCTTTATGGAAGACCGCAGCATGCCGGTTATCGAAAAGCTATTTAAGCGCGATGTAGAGTTCAGTGCCGTGTTCTGCGGCAACGATAACCTGGCGTTGCAGGTGTATGACTGGCTCTCACAAAACAACTACATACCGGGAGATCAATACTCGGTGATTGGGTTCGATGACATGGCTTTCGCCCGGCACCTGCGCCCGCGCTTAAGCTCCATCGATTTCCCGATTATAACCATGGGCAAACTCGCTGCTGAGTATGCTCTGGATAAAGACAGTACCCGACAGCGAAATAGCAATCTTCGTCTGGAGCCCTCTTTGATGGCCCGAGACTCCTCTGCTAATCGTCGCTGCTGAAGGAAAATGACTAAAAGAATTGAGGGGGCCATCGAGCCCTTAAGTTTAATGCGCTGTTGTGCAGCTTGGAGAATTTAACGTGGCTTCGTTAACCTTTAAAAACGTAAAGAAGAGCTTTGGTAAGACCGAAGTAGTAAAGGGCTTTGACCTGGAAATTAAAGACGGCGAGTTCGTTGTTCTGTTGGGTGGTTCTGGCTGTGGTAAGTCGACAACCCTTCGAATGGTGGCTGGTCTTGAAAGCATTACCTCTGGTCAGATCCTGATTGGCGATCGTTGCATTAACGATGTTGAGCCGATCGACCGCGACCTGGCGATGGTATTCCAAAGCTATGCACTCTACCCACATATGACCGTGGAAGAGAACATCTGCTTCGCCCTAAAATTGGCGGGCATGAAAAAAGAAGAAATCCAGAAGAAAGTAAACTGGGCCGCCGAGATGCTGCAGCTAACTCCGCTGCTGCAACGTAAGCCTAAGCAGCTTTCTGGTGGTCAGCGTCAGCGTGTGGCTATGGGCCGTGCGATGGTTCGTACCCCACAACTGTTCTTGTTCGATGAGCCGCTGTCTAACCTAGATGCCAAACTGCGTGGCTTGATGCGCTCTGAGATTAAAGCGCTGCACCGCAAACTGGGCACTACCACTCTTTACGTTACCCACGATCAGGTAGAAGCGATGACCTTGGCTGATCGCGTAGTGATTATGGAGAAAGGCGTTATCACCCAGATTGGTACGCCGCACGAAGTGTTCAGCAAGCCTGCCAACAAATTTGTGGGTGGCTTTATTGGTAGCCCAACCATGAACATGATCCCAGCCAAAGTGCAGCAGAAAGACTCGAAGCTGGTACTGTCGATGTCAGACCAAGAGCTGCCATTGCCAGCGCAGTTTGAAGGTAAGGCACAAGCAGGTCAGGAAGTGACTGTGGGTATTCGCCCAACCGATATCCACCTACGTGAGAAGCAAGTGGCAGAAGGCTCAGCCCTGAAAGCCCACTGTAAGCTGAAGAACCACGAGCTTCTGGGTGCAACTGTGTTGCTGAATGCCGAAATGGGTGGCCAAGCTATCGTGGCGGAAGTGCCAAACGAAGACGCTGAGTTGCACGAAGACCAAGAGCTATTTATCGATACCAAGTCGTTCCACTTGTTCGATAAGAACAGCGAACTGTCGCTAATCTAGTTCTGTATTCCCTTAACAAGGCCAGCCATCGCGCTGGCCTTTTTTGTATCCGCTGAATAGCTGCATCCTGTTTCTTTCCTACCCTGCTCTAGCTGAACCACTTATCAACGAACTGTTTAGGCCGAGAGATAAGGCGGGTTTGCTTACTTGTTCGCTTGCTGAACTGACTGAAAATACGTATATCACTGAGTTACTGCTTTATTCGTGAACGAATACTCTGTCACGTTGATTTCTGAAAGTAGATTAAAATGTCGTCAAGCTGAATAGTGCGGATATATGATCTGTAGAAAGGTGCATCGATAGCTCTATATGCTGCCTTTCACATGATTTCATGACTTGATTTGATCTGTGCATATTTTTGACCGTTGCCATGTGATATGTCGCCCAAACTTCATTAGGCAGTTTATTAAACTGGTTTCCGATGTCCGCAAAGATTGGGCACAAACTATTAAACCTATAAGGAAATCAGTTATGAAAATGAAAGCGCTTACAGTTGCAATGGCAGCAGCGATGGCAATGAGCGGAAACGCGATTGCACAAGATGGTTTCAGCTTTAGCGGTTATGCCCGTTACGGTGCAACCTACCAAGCAAACGAAGATTCTCTGTATGTAGGCCCTGCGGGCGAGCTGAACGGCCGTAGCGCGGGTCGTTTGGGTAACGAATACAACGGTGGTGAATTCCAGTTTGACTACAACACCACTGCAGCAAGTGGTGCTCAGTGGAAGATTGGTGTGATGCTGGATCACTGGGCTGCCTATGATTGGTGGAGCTCGGGCGACGTGAACCTGAAAAAAGCCTTTGCTTCAGGTACTGGTATCTTTGCCTCACAACCTGATATGACGGTTTGGGCTGGTCGCGACTTCCATCAACGTCCGCAAACCAACCTGATGGACTACTTCTGGATGACCCACGATGGTCAAGGTGGTGGTTTTGACAACTTAGATCTAGGCGGCGCTAAGATGAACCTGGGCTTTGTGGGCCAAGTGGATTGTGGCTCACACCCTGATGAAGACGTGAATGGCGTTGGTTGTCACGGCAACGACAGCGGCGTTTACGCAATCACTAGTAAACTGCACTCAATTGAAGTTGGTGCGGCTACCGTTGATTTCTACGCTAACTACGGTTTCACCTCTAAAGCGATCGATACCAACGAAGATGAAGGTATGGCTTCAAGCGCTTACCAATTGGCAGCAAACGTTAAGATGGCTGGCCACTCGTTGGTGGTTCGCTACTCTGACAATGCTCAAGATAGCGTTTTTGACCTGAAAGAAGACTACAGCGCCTTGTTCGTACACATGGAAGGTGGCTTTGGTTTCTCTGAGCGCTCTGGTATGGACTACGGCATCGGCTATCAATCGGTAGATGCTAATAATGACGCAGAAGATCGCGTTAACTACAACGTGGTAGTACGTCCACATATCTCTTGGGATGACACCCACTCTACGTGGTTAGAAGCGGGCTACAGTGTGGTTGATTACGATGAAGGTTCTAAGAACTCTGCATGGAAACTGACGCTGTCTCAAAACATGGCGGTAGGTCCTCACACCTGGTCTCGCCCAATGCTGCGTTTCTACGCAACCGTGGGTAATGCAGACAACAAGAACGACGGTACTGATCTAGATACCCTGACTCTTGGCGCAATGTGGGAAGCTTGGTGGTAAGCCCTGGCTTAAGCCGCTGACCATTGCTTTACTTGTTAGGCCTCCCAATCGGGGGGCTTTTTTTACCTCCTTTGCTTATTGCCCAGTAGTGTCTTCAAAGCTGCTTGGAAAAGTTCTTTGGGCTTAGTGTTAAGGCTGCTGCTCACTCTAACAGTTACTTGCACACAAAGAGCTATCGCCCATTTTTTGTCGGTCGTATCAATGGAATGCACGGCTTGAAACCCAACTCAAAATACCCTTAGATTTCGTGCGGACGATCACGCAAATGGTAACGTTTTCCCCGGTTCAAATTTTCGCCATGAAACTACAGTTATTACTTTCACTCAAGTTGGCGCTTTAGGTTGCGCAATATGTGGCGAAAGGGGCACTGTATGGATGTATCTATTGATATAGCTGGCCATAATAAAAGTTATGACTGTGTTTAAGTTCTTATGTGGCTGTATTATCTATGTTTTTGCAGTGTGACATTGAGGCTTTTGCAGAGATTTGTCCCGTGAGTTTGATCTCATTCCCAGCGTAGTTGCCTTCTTATAATTTTTCCAGCCGTCGAAGAAGTTAGCTTTGGGCGGTTTAAAAATAACAAATCACAAGGAATTGAAATCATGAAATTGAAAGCGCTTACAATTGCACTAGTCTCAAGCGGCATGCTGTTCAGTGGCACTGCAGCGGCTGGCGAGTTTAGCTTTGGTGGTTACGCTCGCTACGGCGCTACCTACCAAGGTAGCGAAGATGCACTATACGTGGGTCCTGCTGGTGAACTGAATGGTCGCAGTGCCGGTCGTTTGGGTAACGAATATAACGGTGGCGAATTCCAGTTCAACTACCACACTGAAGCGGCAAGCGGTGCTAAATGGCAAGTTGGTGTAATGCTGGACCACTGGACAGCTTACGATTGGTGGAGCTCAGGTGACGTTGCTTTGAAAAAAGCCTTTGCTGCAGGTACTGGTATCTTCGCCTCTCAACCTGATATGACTGTTTGGGCTGGCCGTCGCTTCCATCAACGTCCTCAGACTAACTTGATGGACTACTTCTGGATGAGCCACGATGGCCAAGGCGGTGGTTTTGATAACCTCGACTTGGGCGGTGCCAAACTAAACATTGGCGTTGTTGGTCAAGTTGACTGTGGTTCTCACCCAGATCCTGATGTGAACGGTGTTGGCTGCCATGGCAACGACAGTGGTGTTTACGCGCTAACCAGTAAGCTGCACGGCATCACCATGGGCTCTGCGACGTTAGACCTGTATGCTAACTATGGCTTTGCCTCAGAAGCTCAGCCTGATAACAGCACCAATGCCTATCAGTTGGCTGCAAATCTGAAGATGTTCGGCCACTCTTTGGTTGTTCGTTACTCAGACAACGCCAAAGATAGCGTGTTTGACCTAGCTGAAGATCGCGAAGCGCTATTCGTTCACCTAGAAGGTGGCTTTAGCTTCTCTGATACTGCGGGTATGGACTACGGTATCGGTTACCAAGATATGGATAAAGAAGCGACTAACTACAACGTAGTTGTTCGTCCACATATCTCTTGGAACGACACCCACTCAACTTGGCTAGAAGCGGGTTACAGTGTGGTTGACGTAGAAGGCCAAAGCAAAGACAACGAAGCCTGGAAGCTGACTCTGTCGCAAAACATGGCTGTGGGTCCTCACACTTGGTCTCGTCCAATGCTGCGTTTCTACGCAACTGTGGGTGAAAACGACAACGCCGGTGATAAACAAGATGTGTTTACTCTGGGTGCAATGTGGGAAGCTTGGTGGTAAGCCCTGCAACCGACGCATAGCTTAGTGAAGCCGCCTGAATGGGCGGCTTTTTCATCCCCTTAACTTAACTCTTTGCTTACGTGATACCACCATCTACTTCTCTCTTTGTTTTCCGGCCTTTCCGCCCTGCCGAGCACATCCAAACTAGCGGCAAACACGGTCTAGTAAGCAGTGCAAATTAGCCATGAATCCTGTTGCAAAATAACGCCACAAATGGAGGGTCGAATCACAAAAGCCGGACAGTTGCATCAGGTGCATAAAATTTACATGAAATCGTTATCATGAATTTCATGACAGCAAGGTCTATAAAAGAGCGCTTATCCTGAGGTAAACGTCATCCCTAGGTCAATCTATAGTCACCGGTATGCTTGTTTGAATCTTAAATGATGTTTTTGCTGGGATGCTGAAATATATCTCTTTCTATTGCCAGTGTGATCAAGCGGTTTCAAGCTAGCGAATGCTCGTGAGTTTGATCTCATTTCATCTTTTTTTGACTCCATATAATTTGTGACGTTAGCTCAGTGGCTTAGTTTCCTGCAGCTATCAAATAAAAAACAAATCACAAGGAATTGACATTATGAAATTGAAAGCGCTTACAATTGCACTGGTCTCGAGCGGCGTACTCTGCAGTGGTATTGCAACTGCTGGTGAGTTTAGCTTTGGTGGCTATGCCCGCTATGGTGCAACCTACCAAGCTGATGAGGACTCTCTATACGTAGCGCCTGCTGGCGATCTAAACGGTCGTAGTGCTGGTCGTTTGGGTAATGAATACAATGGTGGTGAATTCCAGTTCAACTATCTCACTGAAGCAGCAAGTGGCGCTAAGTGGCAAGTGGGTGTGATGTTTGACCACTGGACTGCCTACGATTGGTGGAGCTCGGGTGATGTTGCTCTTAAAAAAGCTTTTGCCGCCGGTACGGGTATCTTCGCTTCTCAACCTGATATGACTGTTTGGGCCGGTCGCCGCTTCCATCAACGCCCACAGACCAACCTGATGGACTACTTCTGGATGACCCACGATGGCCAGGGTGGTGGCTTTGATAATCTTGATTTGGGCGGCGCTAAGCTGAACTTAGGTATTGTTGGCCAGGTTGATTGTGGCTCGCACCCTGGCGGCGCTGATGGCATTGGTTGTCATGGTAATGACAATGGTAACTACGCCTTAACCAGTAAGCTGCACGGCATCGGCTTGGGTAGTGCAACCTTAGATATCTATGCCAACTACGGCTTTACCTCAGAAGCGAAGCCAGACAACGATACCAACTCTTATCAAGTAGCTGCCAACGTGAAGATGGCTGGTCACTCATTGGTGGTTCGCTACTCTGACAACACCAAAGATACAGTGTTTGAGCTGACTGAAGATAAGACTGCTTTGTTGGTGCACCTGGAAGGTGGCTTCGGGTTCTCTGAGCGTGCTGGTATGGACTACGGTATTGCTTATCAGTCTCTTGAAGAAGCCGATGACAGCAATGATCGCGTTAACTACAACGTAGTGGTTCGCCCACATATCTCGTGGAATGACACCCATTCGACCTGGGTTGAAGCGGGTTACAGTGTCGTCGACTACGACAATGTGGATGCGACGAACACCGCTTGGAAACTGACCCTGTCACAAAACATGGCAGTAGGTCCTCACACTTGGTCTCGTCCAATGCTGCGCTTCTACGCAACTGTGGGTAACGCAGACAACGAGAGCAACAGCACTGATCTAGACACCCTGACTCTGGGTGCAATGTGGGAAGCATGGTGGTAAGCCCCGCTTCTTAAAAATCTAAAATAGAAAAGCCGCCTGCAATAGGCGGCTTTTTAGTTCTATTGAATGTGCCCGTGGTTAGAGCAAGGGCATCGGTAGGCGATTCAGAGAAAACTCACTGTCATTGAAGATTAGGTTAACCTGATCGCGCCCATCGATATTATCCAGATAGCCGACCTGCCTTAGCCCTTCGACATACAAGCGGTAAGGGCTGTTATCAAAAAACTCCTCATTGACGCTCATATGGGCGTTCACATCTAGGTAGCGCAGTAGCTGTTGCGCATAGCTGATGTCTTCCAGGCGGAAGGGTTGAACAATGAACTTGGCCTTGGCATCGACGTCACCTTGCATCTTTGCACCGATTCGCTGGACATCGATGTCGAAGGCAAACTTACGCAGCTCCCATAGCAGCGGCTTGTTGAGCAAGGCTTGGAGCAGTTGTTGTTGCTCTTCGGCGCTGGGGGACTGACTTTGCTGGGCGATAAGCTCGAGCAACAGCTGTTCTTCCACGCCGCCTAGCTGAGCATCTAGCTGCAGGTTGGCAAGCTCGAGCCGCTGGCCTTTGCTGCGGCTGGTGATTTTGGCTACACGGGTTTGTAGGTCGAGGTAGCTCAAGCCATTCTCGACAAGGTACTGGTTTTGCGTATCAAGATCGTTGGCTGCCAGCTTAAAGCCTTCACTAACCCAGTTCAGCTGCTTCAGCGACCAATGGCTGCGCTCTGCCAGCCACTGTTGGTCGAGCCGGGTGAAGCGCTCACTCAGGCTAAGCCCTATGATCGTGATATGGTTACTGTTATTCAGCCCGAGGATACTGCCGCCTTGCCAAGTCATTTCCAGCGCCCCCTTAGTGCCCGCTAAGTCGCTACTAAATCGCGCACTAAGAGGTTGCACAGTGAAGGGAAGGGTGTCGAGCGTGCCACTAAAGGTTCTAACTTCTAGCTGGCTATTTAGTTGGTCGAGCCAAAGATTGGCCTGCCATTTTCCTTGGTGGGGGATCTGGGTTAGCCCATGGCGATGTAACCAGGTTTGAATGCTGCCTTGGGTCATGTCCAGCTGCCAGTTGCTACTGGCCCACAGCGGCAGTAGCTGAACCTTCTGATCGATGTAAAACGTCCAGCTCTGCTTCTCGTCTAGCGCAAGCTCAAGTTGCCAACGCTCTTGATAGCTGACGGGGCTGCGCTGGCGATCAAGCAGGGTAACGGTGAGGTCATCTTGCTGGGCTAACTCACTAAGCAGGCTTTCACTGTGCTGCTGGTAACTATGGTGAGTAAAGTACTGAAGCGAGACAATCACTAGGAGAATTGCCGGCACAAGGAACTTTTTCATCTATCTCTTTCCTAAGTTTATGGCGCACCATTGCCTGCGTATCGGGCTGCGCTATAGCGCCCTAGCTTATCACTGAATCAGCTGAAAAGCGTGGTCACGCTAGCGGTGAAGGCTTATAGTTATTACTTATGTCAACAATGGATGTTTGCCATGGTCGCAGTGGTCTGCCCCGACTCCGCAGGGGAAATGGAGAAGTACTATCAGTTTCGTTGGGAGGTGCTGAACAAGCCTTTGCAGCTCCCCTTGGGAAGCGAACGCGATGCCTACGATGCCCACAGCATTCACCGGATGATCTGCGATGAGCAAGGCGAAGCCATTGCCGCCGGGCGGCTGTTTGTCAGCGATAACCAAGAGGCGCTGATCCGCCATGTGGCGGTTGACCCGATCAAACGTAATCAAGGGATGGGCACGCTGCTGATGATGGCGCTGGAGAAGGCGGCCCACAGCGAAGGGGTGAAACGGGTGGTGGTAAATGCCCGTGGCGATTCGGTGCGTTTCTTCCAAAGCTGCGGCTTTGAACCTAACGGTAGTGCCACCTTCGACAAGGTGAAGGTGAAACAGCAACAGATGGTGAAGGAGCTCTCCGACACCCACCGCTTTGTACGCCAACCCAAGCTGTGTACTGCGCTACAGCAGATGTTTAACGAGCAGATCCCTCTCAGTGAAAAGATGGGGGTGCGGCTTAAGCAGTACACTGGCAACCGCCTCACCACCACCTTGCCTTTGGCAGGTAATCACAATCCTCACCAAACCATGTTTGCCGGCAGCCTGTATAGCCTGGCGACCTTGTCTGCTTGGGGTATGATCTGGCTGATGCTTAAAGAGCACGGCATCGACGCCGACATCGTGCTGGCCAAATCGGAGATCCGCCATCGCCATGCGGTGACCGAAGACGCTCAAGCTGCCGTGAACAAACGCAAAATGAAGGGTAGCTTGCTGCCTCTTATCGACGGTAAAAAAGCCAAGATGCGCGTGGTGGTCGAGATCGGCGACAGCCAACAATGCTGCGCCGAGTTCCGAGGGGTGTTTATGTTGCTACCTAATGCGCCTGAGGCATCCGACTAGCGCGTTTGGCAAGCCTCGGGGCGGTTAACCGGCTCGACATGGCTGGCTAGCTCGAGGGCATACGCCCACGGGCTATCTTGATGAAACAGATAGGTCTGTGGTGAATCGCTGGTTCCCCGCCAGCGTTGGGTCAGTTGCCAGCAATCTTGCTCTTGCACCTGCAGCTCCAAGTTACGGCTGTGCTGGGCTAAATCGAACTCACCCGCAAGCTGCAGTTGATAGCGCATGCCCGGTAGCTGCTGCGGCGGAATATGCAGCTTACCCTCGCGAAAGTTGGCGTTTAGGCTTAGCTCGCTGAGTTGGGTGACGCCACGTGGGAGCGCCTGTGGCTCGGTCCAAACCAATGCAAAGCCTTGCTCCACCAACGCAGAAGGCGACTCAAAGTGCTGCTCGGGGTGGTCAATGACTTGATCGAGCCCTAGCTCCAGGTCGCCACCGGGTAGCTGCAGTAGTCGGCTGTTCAGTTGCAGCTCACCCTCTAAGTTGGCCACGAACTCTTGCAGCTGGCCCTGCCAGCGGCCACTAAGCTCCAGATCGCCTACCAAGCGAAACTGTCGATTATCCGCCAAGCGAGCCAAGGGGCTGATATCCAGCAGCAAGGCCTGCAACTCGGCCTCCCATGGGCGATGCGGCTGATCAAGCTGGGTTTGCGCGCTCAGTTCCAGCTGCCCGAGGGGGAGCTCGGCGTACACGCTCAAATGACCGAGTTCGGCCTGCGAGCTGGCATCTACATTAAAGCGTTGCACCACCAAGCCGCGGTAGGCCAGCTCTGGCGCCTCTAAAAACAGTGCGCTGGAAGGCTGCCATAATTGCTCCATCGGTTGCCACTGACCATCTTCGATAAGCGATAGGTCGCGCAGGTCCAGACTGATCCCTTCGGCGGCAAATGGGAAGCTATCCACATAGGAAAGTAGTTTTAACTTGTGTACCCGGGCTTGCTCAAGATACAGGCTGTTTAGCGGTAGCTCGGTGCTGGCTGTTGGTTCCTGCTGGGGATTGAACCAGCTCTCCTCAATAGCCAGTTCAATATCATTGGCGGCAAAGCGGCGGATGTGCAGTGACTTATCGGCAAGCGTGTACTCGCCGCTCACATCAAACTCGCCTTCAAAGGCTTGCGCGCTGAGATAGCCTAGCTGCCAAAGCTCTGGTGCCAGCTTGGCTTGAGCGGTTAGCTGCTGGAAATGGTACTGATTGTAGGAAAACTCGCTAGCCTGCCCACTTAGCTCGCCGGATAACCGCTCGATAGCAAACGGCCAAGGTAGGTGCAGCTGGCTTAGTTCGGCATTCACTTGGTTGAGGGTTAGCGAATGGGGAGCTTGCCCTTCTCCGGCGGCGCGGCTGAGCATGGTGCTGGAGTCGATAATCAGGGCGCGGCGCAGCGAAAGCTGCTCCAGCCACGCTAGCTCGGGCAATGGGCTTTCCGCTGTGGCTGGCGATGGCGCTTGCTCGTCAAAGTATTCAAAGCGCAGGGTATCGATGACTAAGTCGTCGATCCGCAGGTGCTTATCGCGCCAGTTGGCTTGTGCATAAACACTGCCTTGATAGAGATCGGCACTCAGGTGATTTAGCTGCAAGGTGCTGCCATCCCAGTCGAGCGCTAGCTGAGGCGCGCCGAGGTTGACCCACGGGGTGTGAAGCTGCCCGGCATTTAACAGCAGCTTAAGTCGCCAGTTCTCTGGGGCAAAGCTCTGCTGCTGATAGAGCTGCCAATCCTCAACGATCAGCTCGCCTTTGAGTAGGCGGAAGCTATCGAGGCCGTCTTGGTAGTGCACATCGGCATCACTGAGTAGCAGCTTGCCGATACTGGCTTGCTCGAACCACGGCAGTTCGCTGGTGGAGGACTGCGATTCAGTGTTTGAGGTTGTCAGGATACGCGGGCGCAGCGCCAGTTGAGGCTGGCGAACTTCTAAGGTGTCGATCCGTAGGTGCTTGTTGAGTAGTGCACTGGCAGAGAGCTGCAGTTCGAGCTCGTCTACCAGTAGCGAAGCGGTATCGGTTTTGCCAACCCGGACGTGGTTGAGGCGCAACACCAGTGGCGCGGTGAGCTGCCAGTCGGCGCTGCGATAGTCGACCTGCCAGTCACTTTGTTGGTTGACCCACTGGAGGATCTGCGAACGATATTGGTCGGGATGAAACGAGAAGGCCAGGAAGGTTAACCCGGCCAATACCAATAGCAGCAAGATTGCGAGTAGGTCTATCAGGCGTCGGAGCACCGCTTATCCTTGTCACTGAGCACTAATTAACATCCATTTTATTATCATAGATTTAGCGCACACAAGGAGTAAACACTCAGCAATTTTTTGTTAGCTTGCTCGCTCGAGCAACGAAGCCTCTCCCAGCTTGACCTGTAGATAGGCTTCCAGTTGCGAAACCTGTTGCTTGCTCAAGTACAAACCTTGCTTGGTGCGCCGCCACAGAATGTCCTCGGCACTGACTGCCCACTCGTTATCGATCAGGTAATCCACCTCGCTTTGGTACAAGCTGCCACCAAAGTACTGGCCTTTTGCTTGGCTAAGTAGCAACTCAGCGCGACTGCCATAGTGTTTAATCCAGCGTTCCAGTATGTCTGAAGGTTGCTGGTTATGATGTTGGGCACTCGCGCGTATGTACTCATCGCGGGTGCCCGTGATATCGCCGCCTGGCAGGGTATGGCTGGCGGTCCACTCCGGGCCCATGTCGGGAAAACTGGCTTGCAGCATTTTTAGCGCGGCTTCTGCCAGCTTGCGATAGGTGGTCAGTTTGCCGCCGAATACCGACAACAGCGGGGCGCCATCAACTTCGGGTGACAGCTCCAGAGTGTAGTCGCGAGTGACTGCGGAAGGATCGTTACTTTCATCCTGACAAAGTGGGCGCACCCCAGAGAAGCTATGCACCACGTCGCTAGGGCTAACGGATTGCTTAAAGTGCTGGTTGACGATGTCACACAGGTAGCGCACTTCATCGTCGCTGATCGCGACTTTAGATGGGTCGCCCTGATATTCCACGTCAGTGGTGCCAATCAGGGTGTAATCCTGCTGATAAGGAATGGCGAACACGATCCGCTTATCGGCATTTTGTAGGATATAGGCTTGGCTCTCATCGTGGATCTTCGGAACCACAATGTGGCTGCCCTTCACCAAGCGAATGGTGCGTGGTGGTACTTCGCGAATAGTCGATTCGATAAAGCTCTGCACCCAAGGGCCTGCTGCATTGACCAAGGCCTTGCTTTGGTAGTAGGTGCTCTTGCCATTGCGACGGTCTTTGACCTCTACTTGCCACACGCCGCTCTCGCGACGCGCACTGATCACTTGCTGGTAGTTGCCCACCAACGCACCTTTTTCGGCTGCTTGCTGAATATTAGCCACCACCATCCGCGCATCATCCACCCAACAGTCTGAGTATTCAAAACCACGGGTAATGTTCGGCTTGAGTGGGCTGCTTGGGCCAAAGCGCAGGCCCTGACAGCCCTCCAGCTGGCCGCGCTTGGCAAGGTTGTCGTAGAGGAACAAGCCACTGCGAATCATCCACCACGGGCGTAGGTGAGGGCGATGGGGTAGGCGAAAGCGCATCGGCTCGACCAAGTGCGGAGCCTTGCTTAGCAGGGTTTCGCGCTCTTGCAGCGCCTCTCGCACCAAACGAAATTCGTAGTGCTCAAGGTAACGCAGCCCGCCATGGATAAGCTTGGAGCTGGCCGATGAGGTAGCGCTGGCGAAATCGTTTTGCTCGAATAGGGCAACCTTTAGTCCGCGACCGGCCGCGTCGGCGGCGATACCCGCGCCGTTGATCCCACCACCGATGATCAACAAATCAAATAACTGCTTGCTCACGCCCTTCTCCTTGAGTGCAAATGCGCGTTTATGTTCGTTTGCGAAGAATATAGATCGTATTACGCGCATGATCCATAGAAAAGTTCACATTTACGCGGTTTGAAATGAAACACTTGTTTAACTAGAGCTCAGGCTCTAGGCTGTAACAAGGCATTAACATAAGGGGTGGAGATGCAGGTTCATCGCATAGTGGGGCATATTCAAAATATCTATCTGGCTCAGTACCCAGATAAACTGCTGTTGTTAGATGGCCTATGCCGCGCCGATGTGGCGGTGGTGGAAGCCTATGTGCGTGAGCAGTTGGCGATGCGGCCACAAGATATCAAAGCGGTGGTGGTCACCCATATGCACCCCGACCACGCTGGCGGTGCGGCGCTGTTGCGGCGACGTTATGGCTGCCAAATACTCACCTGGCAGCACAGGCACGCTTGGTATCGAGGGGCGTGGGGGCTGGGGCGTTATCTGTGCGATATGGTGCTTGCTTACTTTGTGGCGCGCCGTCAGGGCAAACGCTGGAAGAACCTGTTTTACTCGCCCTATCTTAAAGCCGATGGCCATTTGGACGATGGCCAGCCGATTCCCGGGTTCGAAGACTGGCAGGCCCTGCATACCCCCGGTCACACCGATCGGGATCTGAGCGTCTATCACCTGCAATCGCGCGCTATCTATGTGGCGGACAGCATTATTCGCGTCAAGGATAAGCTGGTTGCGCCGTTTCCGGTGCACTATCCCGCCCGCTATCGGCAAAGCCTGACACGCCTGATGCAGTTAGAGGTTAAGGAGTTTTTACTGGCGCACGGCGAGGGTGGGGCGCTCAGTCGGGCGCAACTGAGCGAGTTGATCATCAACAGCCCTGAGCGGCCGTCATCGTACTATCGATTGGCCAAGCAGATGCTGCGGCGTCAGTTTAGCGCTTAGCGTTCAAGTTGCGCTTCCCCGGCGCAATGCAGGCGTACCTCGTTGAGTGTTAAGCATTCGCGTAACTCGGATTGCGGGGCTTGGTCGGTGAACAGCCGGTCTACTTGGCTGATCGAGCCAATATTGACCATCGCATTGCGGCCAAACTTATGATGATCGGCGGCTAGCCACACCTCGCGCGAGCTGTCGATGATTGCCTGCGTTACCCGTACCTCGTGGTAGTCAAAATCCAGCAGTGAGCCATCGTTATCCACGCCACTAACGGTGATAATCCCATAGTCGAGGCGGAACTGTTTAATCAGATCGATGGTGGCTTCGCCGACGATCCCGCCATCTTTATTGCGCACCTCGCCACCGGCCACAATCACCTGACAGTCCGCTTTGCCCATCATTAACGCAGCAACATGCAAGTTGTTGGTGACCACGCGCAGGTCGTTGTGTTCCAGCAATGCCTGGGCGATTGCCTCGCTGGTGGTGCCGATATCGAGGAATAGCGAGGCACCATCGGGGATCTGCTCGGCGATCAGGCTGGCGATTTGCTGTTTGGCATCGGCCGCGAAGTTTTTGCGGGCTTGATAGCTGTCGTTGGTCACGCTGCTGCTGCGCAAGGATGCCCCGCCGTGGTGGCGCAGGATCTGCTGCTGGTCGGCCAGCTGATTGAGATCGCGGCGGATGGTTTGCGGGCTGACCTGGAGCTGGGCGACCAAATCTTCGGTGCTGCGAAAGCCATGCTGGCGAAGTTGCTCAATAATCTGCTGGTGGCGTAGCGCTTGTTTCAAAGTGGCATCCTGTCTCTGCGGCGAATAGGCCTTGTTGGTGTGACTACTTTAATAATCTTGAGCCAGTAAAGTTTGATCATGATCAACTATTTCGAAAGCGAACTGCGTGCTTTGAGCGAAATCGAGCATAATGCGCTCAAGACGTTATGCAAGGAACATCAATGAGTCACGAACAGTATGTAGTCGCGCTCGATCAAGGCACAACTAGCTCGCGTGCCATCATATTCAACCATCAAGCCGAAATTGTTGCCAGTTCTCAGCAAGAATTTCCCCAGTACTATCCCAAACCGGGCTGGGTGGAACACGACGCGATGGAGATCTGGGCCAGTCAAAGCGCATCCTTGACTGCTGTGTTGGCAAAGAGCGGTATTCGTAGCGATCAGATTGCCGCGATTGGTATTACCAACCAACGCGAAACCACCATTGTGTGGGACAAGAACACCGGTATGCCGGTATGCAACGCTATCGTCTGGCAGTGTCGACGTACCACCGAGATCTGTGAGCAATTGCGCGAGCAAGGCTGGGAAGACTATATCCGCGACAGCACCGGCCTGGTGCTGGATGCCTACTTCTCGGGCTCGAAACTAAAATGGATCCTGGAAAACGTACCGGGAGCGCGGGAGAAAGCCGATGCCGGGGAGCTGCTGTTCGGCACGGTTGATAGCTGGCTGGTTTGGAAGCTCACTAATGGGCGGGTGCATGTCACCGATATGAGCAATGCCTCGCGTACCATGCTGTTTAACATCAATACCCTGGAGTGGGATGACAAGCTACTGGACTTGTTTGGCGTGCCGCGCAGCATGCTGCCGGAGGTGCGTGAGTGTAGCGAAGTCTATGGCCAAACCAACATCGGCGGTAAAGGCGGTACTCGGATCCCAATTGCCGGGATCGCCGGTGACCAGCAAGCGGCGCTATTCGGTCAGCAGTGTTTCAATCAAGGCATGGCCAAGAATACCTACGGTACCGGCTGCTTTTTGTTGATGAACACTGGTGACAAGCCAGTACGCTCGCAACACGGCCTGCTCACTACCATTGCCTTCGGCCTGAATGGCAAGGTGAACTACGCCTTGGAGGGCGCGGTGTTTATGGGCGGCGCGACCATTCAATGGCTGCGCGATGAGCTGGGGCTGATCCGCGATGCCAGTGATACCCAATATTTTGCTGAGAAGGTCAGCGACACCAATGGGGTGTATCTGGTGCCGGCCTTTGTCGGCTTAGGCGCGCCATATTGGGATCCCTATGCGCGTGGCACCATGGTCGGTCTAACCCGTGGTGCTAACCGTAATCACATTATTCGCGCTGCACTGGAGTCGATCGCCTATCAAAGCCGTGACCTACTGGACGCGATGCAGGCCGATGCCGGTATTCCGCTTAAAACGTTGCGAGTGGATGGTGGCGCAGTCGCCAATGACTTCCTGTTGCAGTTCCAAGCGGACATCACCGGCGATGAGGTGGTGCGACCAAGCCTGATTGAGTCCACCGCTCAGGGCGCTGCTTTCCTAGCAGGTCTGGCGGTGGGTTATTGGAAAGATACCGCCGAGCTGGCCGACAAGGCGGCCATCGATCGCAGTTATCTGCCAAAGATCGAAGAGTCGCAACGCGAACAGCTGTATAAGGGCTGGAAACGCGCCGTTGAGCGCAGTCTTGCCTGGGAAGAGTAGCGCAGCCTCGCGTGGTTACTCGCATGGGAAGAGCATGCAAGGTATGCTTAAAAGCCGGACTGAGTCCGGCTTTTTTGCGAGCCGGCTTTGTTGAGACAGTTAGAAAGGAATAGGCGATGTTGGGTGATGTAGTGCTGTTAATGGTGTTGGTGTTTGTCGGGCTGTGGTTTTGGCAGCTGCGGCAGATGGCCGAGGCGAGTGAGCGCCACGCCAAGCGTGCCTGCAACAGCCAAAACCTGCAGCTACTCGCGGTTGCACTGCAGCGTGCTCGCCCCGCCTTTGGTGGCAACAGCGGCTTGAGCTGGCGCGGTAACTACCTGTTTGAGTTCAGCACCGATGGGGTTAACCGGCTGCAAGCCACTATGACCCTGCACGGTCAAACCTTGCTTGGGATTGATTGGCCGGTCTTCCCAGAACCGGAGTGGCAGCATGCGCCGGAGAGTAAGCGACGCAGCTGTTGTGGCTAGGGCTTTTGCCAGTGTTCGTATTAATGCTGCAGGCTAAGTCGACGTGCGCCTAGCTTTTGCGCCAGTAGCACCAGCACACTAAGGCTAAGGGCATAGCTAGCATCCATCCCCAGCGCCAGCAGCACCAGTGCACATAGCGCGGTGCTGATCGCCGCAACTACCCGCCACAGGCCGTTTAGTAGCACTACGCCCGCCGCCATACTTATTAGATACACCACCACAAAGTTGCCGTTGGCATAGCGGATCAGCTGCTCAATCGGTAGTGACCACCATTGAGTGACAGTAACACTGAGCATCGATGCGCCTACCACGACCAACAAGGCCCGGCCGGGCACTTTGTTGCTGGTAAGCTTGGCCAATGGATGACTGTGGCTATGCTCATCGCTGAGGCTCCAAATCAAGCGGGCAAAGCCTTGCACGTAGATGTTGATACTGGCAAAGCAAGCCAGATAGCCAATTACGGCGGCTACCCAAAGGCCCTTGTCGCCGAGCAGCGCTGCAAAGATGGTCGGCAGAGATTGGCTGTTGGCCAACTCATCGCCATAGCTGTGATGGTGCAGCACCAAGACTGACGCCGCGTAGTACACGCCTCCTGCCAACAACACGCCGCAAATCAGGGCGATGGGGAAGTCGCGTTCTGGGCGTTTGAACTCTTCACCTAGGTGAGTGAAGGCCTCAATCCCGACAAAGCACCAAAACATCACACCCAGCGCCGAGGCCACTTGGCCGTCGAGAATCGCGCTATTGGCCGGTGGCGACCACAGGGCCAGGCTGGGCGGTTCAAGGCCGATAAGCAGCACCACGGCGGAGACAATCGCAATCGCGATCACCGCTTGGATCTGGCCAACTTTTTTGGCGCCGGATAGGCCCAACAGCAGCATCAGTGCTAGTGAACCTAATTGAATTAGTAGAACCTGCCAGGATTGCAGCTCGAACAGCGACTGCCAGAAGCCACTGGCGATACCCAGCGCCGCAGGCAGGCCAACCGGTAGTACTGTGAGAAACAAGATCGCGGTTAAGCGTTCCGCCTTCTTACCAAAGGCCTTCGCCGCCAAGTGTGCAGGCCCGCCCGCATGGGGGTAGCGCTTGCCCAGCGCAGCAAAGCTAAACGCGATAGGTAGCACACACAGCACCAACAATAGCCATGAGGTAAGTGAGTATTCACCAGCGATGCTGGCGACGATGGCCGGAATAATGAACACCCCGGTCCCCAACAGGGAGGTGGTGAGCAAGGCAATCCCTTGTGGGATGCCGAGTTGGCGGTTGAGTCGGTCCATGCTGATCGTCCTTAATAACAGCTAAAGGCGGGAGTTAGGTCCACAGTCTACTGCTAATGCTGGGGACTAAGCACGAGTGAGAGTGGCGGATTTCCCCGTGAAATTCACGGAAGCCAGCGACGAATTGACGGCGGGTTGGCTTTGGCTGCGCGCCCATTGAGATTTTGCAGCGAGTGTAGCGATTTTGCCTAATCGCAAATAACCAGTACACTCGTGCATAGAGTGTGAAGGAAGGACTTGAGATGGACAAATTTGATCGGCAAATCATTAGCTTACTGGTTGAAGACGCGCGCCAGTCGGTGAGCGAGCTTGCCCGTCAGATCAATCTATCGCGCTCGGCCACTGCCGATCGACTTAAGCACTTGGAAGAGCAAGGCATTATCCAAGGCTACCATGCGCGCCTTGGCAGTACTGCAGCCACCTTATGTGCCTATCTGGAGCTGCACTACCGCGAGCATAACTGCGATGCTTACGCCGAGCAGATCCGCGCCATTCCCGAGGTCAAACGCTGCTGCGCAATTAGCGGGCAGGTGGATATGATCCTCTATGTAGAAGTTGAGAGCATGGCCCGGCTCGATGAAATCCGGGTCATTCTCGAGCAGATGGAAAAGATGGTGATGGTACGCACCCACATGGTGTTGCGTGATATCTGGCGCCGCGACTAAGGCGAGCCTTGGCCCGCCCTCGCGTTCATCAAAGCTTTTAACTTAGTTGGCTTCCGCCTGAGCCATCGCCGCGCGTTCTTGCTTGGCTGGCGATGGTGCTGGCGTAAACAGTAGCGTCATCACCACGGCGGTGATCCCACTGGTGGTTACTGGCGAGCTGAAGATACTTTGCACAATGGAGGGCGCCTGTTTGAGCACTTCCGGTACCATCATGACCCCCAAGCCCGTACCAAACGACACCGCCATAATCATCAGTTTGTGCCTGTCCAAACGTTCCTGAGCAATAATCTTGATCCCCGCCGCCGCGACGGTACCGAACATGACCAGTGTAGCGCCGCCAATCACTGGCTTGGGAATGGTCGATAGCAGCGCACCAACGATGGGAAACAGCCCCAGCAACACCAGAATCAGCGCAATGTAGTAGCCGATATAGCGACTGGCGATGCCGGTTATCTGAATCACGCTGTTGTTCTGACTAAAGGTGGTGTTGGGAAAGGTGGTAAACACCGCAGCCAGCATCGAGTTGATGCCATCACCCAAGATGCCGCGCTTAACCCGCTGCAGATAGCTCTCCCCTTCAACGGGCTGTTTGGTGACCATGCAGTTCGCAGTAATGTCGCCAGCAGTCTCGATGGCGGTGATGGCGTAAATCAGTGCCACCGGTACAAATAGCCCCCAATCGAAATCAAAGCCGAAGCGAAAGGGAATAGGCACGCTGATCAGCGGCTGGTTCAGCTTGCCTTCAAGGCTGACCATGCCCATGGCGCTGGCCAGTAGGTAGCCGGTCAGGATGCCAATTAAAATGGACGAGATGCGTAGCATCGGGTGCTTGGAGCGGTTAAAGGCGATAACGGTGATTAACACGGTGCCGCCGACCAGCAGGTTTTGCCAATGGCCCAAGGTAGGCGAGTTGAAGCCGCCCGCGAGGTCGGTCATGCCGACCTTGATCAGCGACACGCCGATGGTGGTCACGACCACACCGGTTACCAGCGGGGTGATCACCCGGCGTAGCTTGCCAATAAACTGGGAGATGACGATCTCTACCAACGCGCCAACCAGACACAGGCCAAACAGCATCGCCATCATCTGCTCAGGAGTGCCGCCGTTACCTTTCACCAGCAAGCCCGCGGCCAAGATGGTACTTAAGAACGCAAAGCTGGTGCCCTGCACGCAGATCATGCCAGCGCCAACTGGGCCAAACCTGCGCGCCTGAATAAAGGTGCCAACGCCAGAGACCATTAGCGCCATGCTGATCAGGTAAGGTAGGTAGTCGCCCAGACCTAGCACACCGCCGATTATCAAGGTCGGCGTGATAATGCCAACGAAGCTGGCGAGTACATGCTGTAGACCCGCATAAAGGGCAACTGCCGGTTGGGGACGATCCTCTAGCTGGTACACCAGCTCTGTGTCGCCGTGTGGGTGCTCGCTCAATGTAACCTCCTTGTTTAGACTGCTGGCCTCGCTCGGCAAGGCGGCAGGGAAGGTATCCCCGCCTCAATCTAGTAGGGGTAAGCAAAAACCTGACCAATTGTTCAGGTTCTGTCTGTGAAATACTCGAAAACGCCTTGTGGTGCGGGCGTGAGCACAATGTAGCGATGCTGTTACGGGGTGGGCTGGCTAGCGCAGGGCAGCGGCCTGCGCAGTAACTGTGCGGCTACGCACGGTTATTGAGCGTGAAGTTATCAACCGGCAACTTAGGCCTGAGCGAACTGTTGCTTGTTGCCCAGCCAACGTTGGATCAGTGGTTCGACGGTTTCAGGATGCTGCTGCAGGAGCTGGCGAGCCAGATTCTGCGCCTCTGGCAGTAGCTGTTGGTCGCGTAGCAGATCGGCCACTTTAAACTCCGCAACACCGGTTTGTTTGGTGCCTAATACCTCGCCGGGGCCGCGGATCTCCAAGTCGCGCTGGGCAATCACAAAGCCATCAGTGCTCTCACGCAGCACTGCCAGTCGCTGCTGGGCAGTTTTGCTGAGTGGGCTGTGGTAGAGCAATACGCAATGGCTTTCGACCTTGCCCCGGCCGACTCGTCCGCGTAGCTGATGCAGCTGCGCCAGCCCCAGCCGCTCGGGGTTTTCGATAATCATCAGGCTGGCATTAGGGACATCCACCCCAACTTCGATCACCGTGGTAGCCACCAGCAGGTCTAGTTCGCCTTGTTTGAACTGCTCCATCACCCATTGCTTTTCTTGGGCTTTCATTCGCCCGTGTACTAAGCCGATGCGTAGCTCTGGCAGGCGTTTTTGCAGCTCGTCGGCGGTATCCTCGGCGGCTTGGCATTGCAGTACCTCTGATTCTTCAATCAGGGTACAGACCCAGTAGACCTGGCGCTTGTCGTTGACGCAGGCCTGGCGGACTCGCTCAACAACTTGATCGCGACGGGTATCGGGCAGGGCAACGGTGGTGATAGGTGTACGCCCGGGCGGCAGTTCATCGATTATCGACAGCGATAAGTCGGCGTAGGCAGTCATTGCCAAGGTGCGCGGGATGGGCGTGGCAGTCATGATCAGTTGATGCGGCAGGCTGTGGTCGACCCCTTTATCGCGCAAGGCCATCCTTTGGTGGACGCCAAAGCGGTGCTGCTCATCGATGATTACCAGTGCCAGCCTGGCAAAGCTCACTTGGTCTTGGAAGATGGCATGGGTGCCGACTACCATCTGGGCTTCACCACTGGCAATCCGCTCCAGCGCCAGTTTTCGCTCGCTGGCCTTTTGCTTGCCCGCCAGCCACTCAACGCCGATGCCTAAGGGCTCCAGCCATTGGCGGAAGTTTGCGGCATGTTGCTCGGCTAAGATCTCGGTGGGGGCCATTAACGCCACCTGTAGCTGGTTACCCAGCGCTTGCAGGGCCGCCAATACCGCCACTAATGTTTTTCCGCTGCCCACATCGCCCTGCACCAGTCGCATCATCGCGTGGGGCTGTTGCAGGTCTTGTTCTATCTCTGCCACCACTCGCTGCTGTGCCTTGGTGGGCTCAAACGGTAGGCTGGCCAGTAAGGCTTGGGTGAGCTTGGGGCAGGGTGGCAGCGCTTGCGCGGGCAGCTGATGCTGGCTTTGCCGCAGCTTGAGCATACTTAGCTGATGGGCGGCCAACTCTTCGATGGCCAGTCGCTGCTGAGCCGGGTGTTGGCCCAGCTCAAAACTGGCGTGTTCGGTGGCTGCATTTGGGCGATGTAGTTCACCAATAGCTTCACTGAGCTCAAGGCGGTGGGGGCGAAGCGCCTCTGGGAGCAGCTCTTTCATTGGGTAGCGGCGCAGCATATCCAGAGCCTGCTCGCTGAGTTTACGCAGGCTCAACTGCTTTAACCCTTCGGTGGTGGGATAGACCGGGGTTAGTTGCTCTTCCACCTGCACCGCTTGGCCCGCTTGGCTGATCTGGTATTCCGGGTGGATCATCTCCCAGCCGTGGTTGCCGCGTTTGACCTCGCCAAAACAGCGCATCATCAGGCCGTTTTGCATGGCCTGGCGCTGGGCATTACTGAAGTGGAAGAAACGCAGGGTAATGGCACCGCTGGCATCGCTAATCCGGCAGACTAGCATGCGCTTGCGCCCTTGTAGCACATCGACCTTGCTGATCTCGCCCTGCACGCTGACATGCAGGCCATTGAGTAGGTCGCCAATCGGCCAGAGCCGAGTGCGATCCTCGTAGCGTAGTGGCAGGTGTAGCAGCAGGTCCCCGACGCTATGGATGTCGAGTTTGTGCAGGCGCTCCGCCAGTTTTGCGCCCACGCCTTTTAAGGTGGTGATGTCGAGCTTATTCGGGTCCACGTCGCTTGCTGCTAATAGCCACTGTAAATTTACACAGGTATCGGCAGTATATATGAGTTTTCAGCAATTTATAGCGTGGTTGCGCGATTCATCGTCAGAATTTTGGCTCTTTATACCCGCACAACCTCTGAATCCTGCATCTTGAGATTGTTCGGGTATAGTGCATGGATTTTGCTAGGATCAGCGAAGATCGACGATGTGGAGGATCTATGAAATCACAGTGTTTTATCCGCCTTGGCCTGTTCAGTAGCGCATTACTGAGTTGTGTAGCAATGGCCTCCTCGGGGCCGCAGATTGAACAGCCCATTGAGCGCCCAAAACCTGAACATCCCATCGAGATCCCAAGGCCTGAACAGCCGATCGAGCGTCCGGGTCGGCCCAATCGCCCTGGTGGGCGGCCCTACCCGCCGGTGGTGGTGTATCCCCCTAGCATTAACCTGCCGGTAGACTGGCAAGGCTCCACCATCACCTTTTATCAGGTGGCAAAAGAGCAGGCCCCGCTACCCGGTGAGTTGACCAATATTGAAGTAGCAGCGGATGACCGCGCCAAGCTGATGATTATTGACGCCAAGCAAGAGGTGGTGTTTGACGGCTGGCTGGGCATGGGCGATTTGCGTCAATGGCAGGTGCGCCATCCGGTGCAGCTGTTTTTCTCTGAGCTCAACGAGATTGAACTAACTGTGGCGGGTGAGGCCATCGACCTAAGTGGCTACCCCCAAGATAGCGCGGTTTCGTTACGCTTCGGCGAAGCGGAAGGTCAATGACAACTATTCACCCCGCTGTTGGCTTCACGTATCATTAGCCCATTCGATTTAGGGGGATCACATGGCAAAGTTGTCACTGCAAGAACAAATGATGAAGGCTGGCCTGGTTAGCCAGAAGAAGGCGCAAAAGGCCAAGAAGCAAGCGAAAAAGGGCCGCACTATGCGCCGTGAAGTGCAAGCAGCCACTCAGGCTCAGCGCGAAGAACAGTTGCAGCGCGATCAGGCCCTCAACCAGCAGCGTAACCAGGAAGCCCAAGACAAGGCCATTGCCGCGCAGGTGAAACAATTGATCACCACTAATGCCATCGATATCAGTGGCGGTGACATCACCTACAACTTCACCCACGATAGCGTGGTGAAAAACCTCGATCTTAACGCCAAGCATCGCCAAGATGTGATCGATGGCCGCTTGGCCATTGCAGTATCAGAAGGCAAGTATTTCGTGTTGGCCAAAGTGGTGGCCGAGAAGGTTGCCCAGCGCGCGCCAGAAGCGATTGTGGTGCTGTACGACCCTGCCAGCGAGCAGGTGGATGAAGATGACCCTTACGCAGATTATCAGATCCCAGATGATTTGATGTGGTAATTCACTGAGCCGACCTTGGGTCGGCTTTTTTGTGCCAGAATGAAAGCAAGTTTTACGCGAAATAACCGGAGCTCTAGTGTTACTGAATAAATACAGCGCATTCTATTTGTTGGTACTGGTTACCATCGGTGTGCTTCATTACTCCCTGTTTCCTGTTCATCTGGAGTTCGATGTTGCCAGCATCCTGGCGGAAGGCTGTATCAGCTTGGTGGTGTTGTTTATCTTGTTGAACCTGTCTCAGCTCAATCTCACCCGCGGTACCCTCAATTTGCTACGGATTGCGTTCTTGTTATTGCTGATTTCACTCAGCGTGGACGTGCTCGATGAGGTCTACCAACAGCCGGGCTTTGTCACTTCGCTGTTTGAAGACCTGTTCCAAGTCATCGGTTTTGTGGTGCTGCTGTTCGGTATTCGCTTATGGATCCGCAGCAATAACCTGCAAAAAGAAAAACTTAAGCTGTTGGCCACCACCGATTCAATGACCGGAGCACTGTCGCGACGGGCGTTTTCTGAGGCGGTTAGTTTGGAGTTTCACAAGATGAAACGTGGCGGTATGCCGTTTGCTGTACTGCTGCTCGATCTGGATAACTTCAAGTCGATCAATGATACCTATGGCCACAGTGCGGGCGATGCGATCCTTAAGGGCTTTGTAGAAGAAGTCGACCACTCGATACGTAAAAGCGATGTGTTTGCCCGCTGGGGCGGGGAAGAGTTTATCTTGCTGGCCACCAATATCGATGACGCTGGCTTGAGCATCTTGGCAGAGAAGTTACGCGCGGTGGCGGAAGGGATGGCGGTGCGCCATCAAGGGCAGCTTATTCGTTTTACTACCAGTATCGGTGGCGATTTCTCGCGGCTTGAGGATGATGGCTGGGAAGACACGATTAACCGCGCGGACGACCTACTGTACAAGGCCAAAGCAAAGGGACGTAACCGGGTTGAGTTGCCACTGCAGTAGCGGGTTGGCCATGCAAAAGAAAGCCGGCTGACGCCGGCTTTTTACTGCCTAAAACTATCGAACTAGATGGCTTTGAGGATGTTATCCACCGAGGCCTTGGCATCGCCAAACAGCATGTCGGTGTTCTCTTTGAAGAACAGCGGATTTTGCACCCCGGCATAGCCGGTGGCCATGGAGCGTTTAAACACTACTACATTCTTGGCATTCCACACCTCCAGCACGGGCATACCTGCAATTGGGCTTCCGGGCTCTTTGGCAGCTGGGTTCACCGTGTCGTTAGCGCCGATAACCAGCACCACGTCGGCATCGCTGAAATCGTCATTGATCTCGTCCATCTCGAACACGATGTCGTAGGGCACCTTGGCTTCGGCGAGCAGCACGTTCATATGGCCGGGCAAACGCCCTGCCACCGGGTGAATAGCGAAGCGCACATTCACGCCTTTCTCGCGCAGCTTCTTGGTAATATCGGCCACCGGATACTGGGCTTGGGCAACTGCCATACCGTAGCCCGGGGCGATAATCACTTCATTAGCGGCTTTGAGCATCTCGGCTACGTCTTCTGTTTGTACCTCGGTGTGCTCGCCTTGTTCGCCATCGCTCACCACCGTGCCGCCTTCGGCGCCAAAGCCACCGAGGATCACGCTGATAAACGAGCGGTTCATCGCCTTACACATAATGTAGGAAAGGATGGCACCTGAGCTACCCACTAGCGCACCGGTGATAATCAGCAGCTCGTTGCTCAGCATAAAGCCCGAAGCCGCAGCCGCCCAACCGGAGTAGGAGTTGAGCATCGATACCACCACTGGCATATCGGCACCACCAATGGCAGCCACCAGGTTGTAGCCAAACACAAAGGCAATCAAGGCCATCAGCACTAGCGCCCAAACTCCGCCCGTCGACATATAGATCGCGCCGAGCAGCAGCGAGACGATAATCATCGCCAGATTGAGCTGGTGGCCACCGGGCAGGCCTTTCGCCGCCGATTTAATCACGCCGCGTAGCTTACCGAACGCCACAATCGAGCCGGTGAAGGTCACCGCACCAATAAAGATACCCAAGTACACTTCCACGTCGTGGATGGTTTTGGCGGCGCCAAACATGGGTGCGTGCTCGATGGCGCTGGAGAAGCCTACTAGTACTGCGGCCATCCCCACAAAGCTGTGCAGCATGGCGACCAGCTCAGGCATCTCGGTCATCTCTACGCGCAGCGCGACTCGTACCCCGATGGCGGCACCGACGGCCATCGCCAGAGTGATGATCCAGCTACCGCCGCTGACTTGGGAGCTGGCGAGGGTGGCGATGATCGCCAGTGCCATACCCACGATGCCGAAGATATTGCCGCGTTGTGCGGTGTCTTGGCGGCTTAGGCCCGCCAGACTAAGGATAAATAGCAGAGCAGCGATCAAGTAGGCTGCAGTTACAATTCCCTGTGACATGTTCGCTCTCCTTACTGCTCGTCTTTACGGAACATTTTCAGCATCCGTTGGGTAACCGTGAAGCCACCGACAATGTTAATGGTGGCAATCAAAATCGCGATTCCCGAAAGGAACAGCACGATGCCTGAGGCTTGGGTGGTCATCTGTACCAGTGCGCCGAGTACGATGATGCCACTGATGGCATTGGTTACACTCATTAGCGGGGTGTGTAGCGCATGGGTGACGTTCCACACCACGTAGTAACCGACCACACAGGCCAGCACGAAGATGCTGAACAACTGCAAAAACTCGGTGGGGGCGTTGTGGGCGATCCAACCAAACAGCAGCGCACCACCGGCAGCCAAGGCCGGTTTGAGCCATGGCTTGACCGGTTTCGGCTCTTCCACGGGGGCGGGCTCGGGAGCGGGTGCTGCTTGTGGCTGGGCGCTGACTTGAATCGGCGGCGGCGGAAAGGTGATTTCGCCATCTTTAACCGCCGTTACGCCGCGGATAACCTCGTCCTCGAAATCGATATCGACTTGGCCATCTTTGTTAGGGGTCAGCAACTTGAACAAGTTGACCAAGTTAGTGCCATAAAGTTGACTGGCTTGGGCGGGCAGGCGGTTAGACAGATCGGTAAGGCCGATCAAGGTGACATCATGCTTCACCACGATCTCGCCAGGATCGGTGAGCTCGCAGTTGCCACCAGTGGCTGCCGCTAGGTCGACAATCACGCTGCCCGGCTTCATCAGCTCCACCATATCGGCCAGAATCAGCTTCGGTGCCGGCTTACCGGGAATAAGCGCTGTGGTGATGATGATATCGACATCTTTGGCCTGCTCGCGGAACAAGGCCATCTCGGCATCGATAAAGGCCTGGCTCATCTCTTTGGCGTAGCCGTCACCGGGTCCGGTATCTTCCTCTTCGTAGTCCAGCTCTAAGAACTCAGCGCCCATGGAGTTGATCTGCTCTTTTACCTCGGGGCGGGTATCGAAGGCGCGGACAATCGCGCCCAAGCTACCTGCTGCGCCGATGGCGGCCAAGCCGGCAACACCGGCACCGATAATCAAAACCTTCGCCGGGGGAACCTTACCGGCTGCGGTGATCTGTCCGGTAAAGAAGCGCCCAAAGTGGTTGGCTGCTTCGATAACCGCGCGATAGCCATCCACGTTCGATAGTGAGGAGCGGGCATCCAGCGACTGGGCGCGCGAGATCCGCGGGACCATGTCCATGGCGAGTAGGTTGATGCCTTTATCCTTACACTGCTCGAGCAGCTCGGGGTTTTGTGCGGGCCAGGCAAAGCTGGCGATGGTGGTGCCGCTGCTGGTGAGCTCCAGCTCTTCGCTGCTTGGCGCGTTGATCTTAAAAACAACGTCGGAGGCAAAGGTTTGTGCCTGGCTACCAAGGCTTGCACCGGCCTCTTGATATGCCTCGTCCAGAAAATTGGCGGCGCTGCCTGCGCCTGTTTCTACCATTACGTCAAAGCCAAGCTTTTGTAACTGCGCCACGGTTGCGGGAGTTGCAGCTACCCGGGCCTCGTTAGTGACGCTCTCCTTGGGTATTCCAATTTGCATAGTCTGTTCCTGCTAGTTGTAGGTATTTGTCTTAACGGCGTTCCATAGTGCGATTACTGCTCAAGTTGCTGGTTTTTTAACCCTGTGATGGCTATGTAAGAGAACTCAGAGCTAAAGGTCAATAGCAAAAGTGACATTTAGCCGCTTTATCGCAATGGTAAAACCTCTTATGTTAACAATGGGTTACATTGTTGCTTGGGCGCTTAGCCCGCGCCAACTGGGCGCAGGCTCGCAGAAATGGCGCTGTTTGAAGAATTGGCCCCAGGATTGCTTATACTCATGTTAAGGAAGTGTTAATTGCAAACTGCAATCAACACGGATTAAGGAAGACATAGAACGACCCTGTCTAAGTGCAATTTTTTGGAGGTGTCTATGATCCTTAGAACATTAGTTTTGATATTGAGTTTTGTGAGTTGTTCGGCCGGTGCCAGCCTGTTGTTTGATGTAAAGGTGTCGCCGAAAGCCTTGGCCCGCGGCGTTAGTCAGAGCCCAGGCCCTGCGGTGTTGGCTTTTCGTTCCAGCATCTCAAGCGAGGGCCAGAGAAATGTAGTGCAACGCTCGGGCATTGCCATCGAATATCAACAGAGCTCGTCGTGGAAGCGCAACTTTAGAGGCAGCCTTAGCTGGCAGGTCAATCCAAACCTCAGCTTTAAAGCGCGTAGTTCCGGTATCAAGTCGCGGCTATATATGCCGATGAAACAACTATGCAGTTACTGTTTTACCCAAGTGGAAACCTCGTTAAGACGTAATGGCGATGTGAAGCTGCAGCTTCGCACCTACTTTGAGTAGATTGCATCGAGCCTTACGGAAGGTAAAATGCGCGCGGTGAGTCTTCTTTGCTTAGGGTTTCAGTATATACTGTTGCCGTTGGCTTTCGGGCTGTTTGTTTCGATAACTAGATAAGTGAATTAAGGTGTTTCATGCTGGGCTATGTGCTGTTGGCCCTGCTATTGGTTGTCGCACTTCCTATCGCAAGTTTCTTTACAGGTTATATGGATGCCTACCTTCGCTTTGGTCCTAGTATCTCGGGCGCTGCGATTCTAATGTGGGTGGTGCGAGACATAAAGCAGATGGTACGACGCCGCCGATAAGGTTGGCGGTTTAAAAGAGGCAGTGAATAAATATTCATTGCCTCTTTTGTTTTTTCTCCAAAACTATTTCTAAGCGCTTGTTTTTTCGGGGCTTGTTGAGCTGTAACGCAGGTGAATTAAGACTGATCTTTTACGAAAAATAGCTGATTTTCAGTTGATCTCTGGAAGGTGTAAGTTATTGATAAATAAAGGTTATGTTGTTTTGTTTGTGACCTAAAAGACAGAAGATATACTTTTCACTTCACATTTCACCGAAAAAAACGTAACTTATCTGACTCGAAACTGAGCAAGATCAAACTGATTAGATAAATCTAAGCGAAGTCACGGACTCAGGCTTGCGGAATTTTTATTCAAGTTCTAGCCTGAAATTGGCAGCGGATAACAAGCAGAGATTGCTTCCTGCTGCACAGATAAGGAGATTATTATGAGTCAAGAAGAACAGCCGACAATGCGTTGTTACGCAACTGGTAAGGGCTTTTTTGTTCGCCTACCCATCACCAATGACGAGTTAGACGTAGAAGAGAAAGACAACGAAGCTGAAGCTTGCGAGTAGCCCCCTCAGTTACTACTTGAAGCTCACTGTTTTTGCTCAGAGTACCGCCTGCAATCGCAGGCGGTTTTGTTTATATAGGCTTAAACATCCCGTCACAATGTTGGCGCAGCGCCAGCAAAAAGCTCTTCACCAAGGGGTTTTCTAGATGATGGTTGGGGTAATAGGCCATCAATGCCCGTGTTTCAGAGCGCAACTGGGGCATAATCGCTTGTAAGCGTGCCTGCTGCAGATCGCGTTGGATAGCCTCTTCGGAGATGAGGATGATCCCCATGCCCTGGATGGCGGCTTCAATAATCCCTGCGGGTGATTCGCACACCACCTGAGGCTGCTGATTAAGCAAGGTACCATCACTGAGCATGACACCGCCGTTGTCGAGCTGCCCTTTGGCCAGCAATATCGGAAGCTGTTGCAGTTGATTCACGTCCTCTATCGGCCCGTGGCGCTGAATAAACTCGGGACTGGCATAGAGCCTCACTGAGTAATCAAACAATCGGGCGGCCTTAAAGCTGGCGCTTTGCCAATCTTCCAACTCCTTAATCACGGTCAGATCGACCGATAAGTCGGGCGCATCGTTGGGCTCCACATCCAGCAGTTTGACCTGAACCTGTGGGTGTTGCTCGAGAAATCCCCGCAGTGCCGGAACCAATATCAGCTTGGTGGTGACCGAAGTGGCACCGATAGTCAGTAAGCCTTTCAAGCCTTGGCTTTGGTCATTCAAGCTGTCCTTGAGTTGGCGAAACTGCTGTAGCCACTGTTTACTGTGTTTGTAGAAATGCTCGCCGCGTTCGGTTACGCGGATCCGGCGGGTACTGCGGATCAGTAGCTGGCAACCGAGCTGCTGTTCCAGCCAGTTGATGCGTTTGCTGCAGGCGGAAGTGGTCAGGCCGAGCCGCTCCGCTGTTTTCACAAAGCTCTGCTGCTCAACCAGCTCGATATAGGTATCGACCGCGTTATACCAATCCATGTTTCCCCTTAAGAAATAATAATTTTCTTTAGTGCCTGATTATCAGAATACCGCAAAGCGATAGAATGGGGTATGAATAAGAATCTGTTGCCTCTCGTCTTTTCCATCGCGTTTATTGCGGGCTCACAGCTGACCAATAGTTTATTGGGGCCGGCGCTGCCGGTGATGGCTGAATTTTATGCGGTTGCTGAACACCAAGTGCAGCAGCTGGTGGTCAATTTCATGCTTGGCTTGGGCTTCTCCCAACTAATTTATGGGCCGCTGGCGGATGCCTATGGCCGTCGTCGCGCATTCTGGTTGGGGCAGTCTATCTTTTTACTGGGAAACCTTATCGGCTTACTCGGTATCGGTTCGCTGCAACTGTTGAGCTTAGGGGTATTTGTTCAAGGACTGGGTGCGGGCAGTAATCAGATCCTAGCGCGCTGTCTGTTGAGCGATAGCTATCGGGGAAGCCGATTAAGCAACAGTTTTGCCTTATTGGGCATGGCCGCCTCAGTAGTGCCGGTGATTGCGCCGCTTGCCGGTGGCTTTATCACCGCACATTTCGGCTGGCAGGCGCTGTTTGCCGTGGTGGGGCTGAGCTGCTTTAGCTTGCTGGTGATTGCCGGCTTGTGGCTTCCAGAAACCCACACCGCAGCCGATGGCCAGCTCAAATTAAGGCCGGTACTTAGCCAGTATCAGAAGCTACTGAGTGAGGCTCCCTTTATCCGCTATTCCAGTTTCGCCTGGATATCCAGCGTGGGATTGATGTACATGATTACCTCGGTGCCCTTCGTGCTTCAGCATGACTTTGGCTTGGGGGTGGAGCTGTCGGGCGCGCTGATGATGATTCCGGCGGTGGGTCTGGCATTGGGCGGGGCTGTGAACCGGCGCTTACTGGGGCCATTGGGCGAGCTGAAAACCTTATTACTGGCAGCAAGCGTGCCGGTGAGTGCTGCGCTGATCCTGCTTTTGGCCGGGGATTTACTGGCGTGGGTACTGATTGCAATGATTGCGATTAGCTTGAGTGTTGGCATGATCTACCCCATCTCCCAGACCGGCTTGTTTAGCCATTATCATCGTCAGGCCGGCACCGCGTCGGCTTTAATGGGCTGTCTGCAGATGTCGATCACCGCGTCGGTGATTGGTGGCGTGCACCGAATGATAGAGCCGTCCGTGCACGGTATGACCTTGGTATTTGGCTTGATGGGTCTGGCGGTATTCGCTGTTATATCCATGGCAGCCAAGCTGCAAGCGGGGCCAGTTCTTAGTGGCGGCACCGACTGATAGCTGATGGCTATCGAAGCTAATGAAAATAACAATTTGGGGAAGTGGGGCTTAGCAAGTAAAGTACTAGCAACGTTATCCAAGGAGTTACATCATGTTTGCAGTTATTTTTGGTCGTCCAGGTTGTCCTTATTGTGTACGCGCTAAGCAGATCGCCGAGCAGCTTTCTGAAGCCAACGAAGACTACAAGTTCCGCTATGTGGATATCCACGCCGAAGGTATCAGCAAGGCTGATCTAGAAAAAACCGTAGGCAAGCCAGTAGAAACTGTTCCTCAGATCTTTGTTGATGAGAAGCACGTGGGCGGCTGCACCGAGTTTGAAGCGCTGATGCGTGAGAAGTTCGACTTCTAAGACTCCTTAGTCAAAACCATCCTCCATTTATAAGCCCGGTATCAATCGGGCTTTTTTGTGCGCGCTGAGCGCGAAATACTAGGCTTCAGAGTCAAACAGTGAACTTGGGCACAGATAAAGCAGTAAAGCTAGGTCTACAGTTTAGCGAGTAGTCTCAAAGCAGCTTTTCCTTGATACCCAATAATCTTGGCTAAGCTGATCGTCTCAATCGCTATTAATAATTGTGCCGAGCTAGCTAAGGGGGCCTTATGGACGCGAGTTATGTGCTGAACCTTGAAGCAAGCATCTTGCTTGGGATCGTCAACGAGAAGCTGCGTTTGGAGTGTCATAGTCTGGAAGACTTGGCTTTGACCTTTGGGGTGGAACAGAGCCTGTTATCACGCCGGCTGGAAACCATTGGCTATCACTATGATGTGATTTCCAATCAGTTTAAGGCGATCTAAGATCTTAACCTGCTACCTATTTAGGACTAAGGCAGGCTTAGTTAACTAATGCCTGCCTTGGTATTCGCTGTATCATTTTACTGACGTTGGACTGTTCGGCGTGCTGCGCAGTGTCACCTACCTTTCTCTATCCCCTTCATATTGTTACTGAAATATCTTCTGTCATCATTTTGTCATAGTCTCGGGCTATGTTTTGGCACATCTTTGCAACATTCCTTCCTATTTAGCTTCAAGTCAAAAGCGTAAAGATTTCTTTATAGTGCTTAATTATTAGTTGTTTAGCGTTTGACGTAAAAGTTCCCCTGTCACCTAGATTTCATGTTGATGACATGTAAATGTCACATGGCGCGAATAGCATGACTTGCGTCACATTCCAATTGACTGAAACAGTGTTAAGGACAAACATAATGAAAAAGTTAAGTGTTATTGCTCTGGCAATCGCAGCTGCTACTACTGGCGGCGTAAATGCAGCTTCTGTATACGATGATGGCACTACTAGCCTGAAAATCGGTGGTCGTGTTGAGCCTCGCATGAAGTTCCAAGACCGTAACGACGAAGACAAGTCTAACTTCTCTGATGAGAGCCGTTTCCGTGTTGCTTTCTCTGGTAAGACTCAAATCACCGACAGCCTGACTGGTATCGGTCACTACCAAATGGAAATCAAAGACGGCAGCGATCAGACTGTTAAGACTAAAGAGCTGTACGCTGGTCTGGGTACCGCTATCGGTTCTTTCACCTACGGTCAACAAGATGGTGCGTTCACTCCTATCGCTGACATCTCTGATATCGCGTCTTACCACTCTGGTAACCACATCGGTATCATCGACGGTAACGGTGACGAGATCCAAAACACCCTGACTTACGCTGGTGATTTCGACGCGCTGGCTGTAACTGCTCACTACACCATGAACTCTGACAAAGACACTGACGGCTACGGTCTGTCTGCTGTTTACGGTTTCGACTTCGGTCTTGACCTGGGTCTGGGTTACATGGGTAACGACCTGGGCCGCGGTGCTGGCTCTGCTGACGCGTTCACTTTCGGTGCGGGTTACTCAATCGAGAACTTCTACATCGGCGGCGTATACGTAACTGGTGAAGGTGCAGACGGCGACAAAGACACTGATTTCGATGCATACGAAATCTCTGCTCAATACAAGTTCGGTAAAGCTCGCGTAGTTGGTGTTTATGCTTACCAGCAAAACGACCCAACTGGCGCTGCTAAGTACGACGAGACCGACCAGTTCGCTCTTGAACTACGTTACGACTTCAACAAAGCCTTCCGTGTAGTTGGTTCTTACGTATTCGAGCAAATCGATGGCGGCGAAGATCAACTAGTACTGGGTGCTCGCTACAACTTCTAAGTTGTTGCAAACCACTGCCTAGAAAAAAGGTCGCCATCGGCGACCTTTTTTATGCTCGCATTATTACCAACGAGCTAAATGTCCATCAACAAGATCTTAGAGCGGCGCTGCAGGTTATACATCGCTTGCTTCTCTTGTGGCAGCTGATCCAGTTCAGCCGGGGCAAAGCCTCGCTCGCGGAACCAGTGAATGCTCTTGGTGGTTAGCACAAACAGCCGCTGTAGCCCTTGTACTTTGGCTTTACGAATAATCGTTCTCAACAACACATCACCACGGCTTGCCTGACGATAGTGGGGGTGAGAGACCAAACATGCCAGCTCGCCAATATTGTCTTCGCGAAAGCTATATAGCGCCGCACAGCCGATGATCATCCCATCCCGCTCGACGATGGTGAAGCGATCGATCTCCATCTCCAGCTGGTCGCGGGAGCGCCTGACCAACACGCCTTGTTCTTCCAAGGGGCGGATCAACTCGATAATGCCATTGATATCTTCCAGGTTGGCGTCGCGTACCCGCTCGTAGCTATGCTGCACCAACTGGGTGCCGCTACCGTCGCGGGTATAGAGCTCTTGTAGCAGCGCGCCATCACGCTCGTAGCTAACCAAGTGGCAGCGATCGACTCCTCGCTCACAGCAGTCTAAGGCCGAGCGCAAAAAGCGCTGGGAATCTTCGCCGTTTTTCTCACAATGGGCCAGTTGGCGGGCTTGCTCTGGCAGCAGCTCACTGAGTAGCTTGCCTTGCTCATCGTATAAGCCGCTGTGAGGGCCGAAGTAGATGACCTTGTCGGCTTTGAGTGCGACCGCGACTTCGCTGGCAATGTCCTCGGTGGAGATGTTAAACAGCTCGCCAGTGACGGATACTGCTAGCGGCGATAGCATCACGATCTGGCCCTGTTCAAGCTGGGCCTGCAAGGCTTGGTGGTTAATCCGGCGTACCTTGCCAGTGTGTTGAAAGTCCACTCCGTTGTCGACACCGATCGGCTGCGACACCACGAAGTTGCCACGGATAACGCTGATATCGGCTTGATGAAGCGGCGAGTTAACCAGGCCCATGGAAAGCTGGGCTTCGATATCGATCTGGATCTCACCAACCGCCTGTTTGATCAGCTTGAGGGTGTGGATATCGGTGATGCGCTGCTGCTGATAGAACTCGCAGTGAAGGTTCTGTTCTTCCAGTTTCTGTGAAATCTGCGGTCTTGCTCCGCAAACCAAGATCAATTTCACTCCCAAGGTTTTTAAAAGCGCGATATCTTGAATGATATTAGTGAAATTACTAGAATTTATCGCTTCGCCGCTGAGCATCAACACAAAGGTCTTACCGCGGTGAGCGTTAATATAGGGTGCTGACTGGCGAAACCAGCTCACCAGATCGTCTGTTTGACTTCTAGAGCTCATCTTCCTGAATCGTTGTGTTGTTGTTTTGCGTAATTATGCACTTATTTGGCTGCATTGTTGCGCGAAGTAGCGAACTTGTCGAGTAAAAAAGATCGTTGCCTGCTGAGTGAAATTTATACAATTTGCGAAAACCTCACCAATATATAAAATTTTAAGGAACCAGTTGTTGCTGTAGTTGGTCGAAGTGGCTATGTTGTCGCTGTGATAAATATTTGAGGTAAAGTATGACGGCATTTCCTGTTCCGCCGCACTTAGCCTTGCGGAAGGAGCCGAGCCAAGCCCGTACCCGCAGGTTATTGGACAAAATTTTAGATACCACCGCAGTCCTGATCGAAGAGAAGGGCCTGTCGGCGGTGAACACCAATCTGATTGCTGAGCGCGCCGATATCGATATCGCGTCGCTCTACCGTTTCTTTAAAAACAAAGAGTCGATCTTCTTTGCTGTCGCCCGCCGTTGGTACGACAAAGTACAGATGTCGGTGGAAGAAGCGGTGGTAGCCGAGCAAGCGTTTAGCATTGTCAGTTTCAACCGGGTTATCCACCACGAGGTACGGGCGCTCCCCGATACTTACGTATTGCTGGTGCAGATGACTGAACTGTTCTCTAAAGACGCAGATTTCGCCGATCTGGAAGCGTGGCACCGTGAGCGCCTTGAAGAGATCATCGAGAAAGTGATGCGCGACAGTGGCTGCGACTGGGATACCAGCAAGCTGCACGAAGGGGCTCGCTACATCTACGACTTCATGCGCGCCTTCTTGGTGAGTTCGCTGAGCAAGACCGCCAGTGAACATCAACGTTCGTTTGCCTGGCATGAATTGATGATGCAGCAGCTGGATCACATCATTCATCAGGATGCTCCTCGCAACGTTGCACTGATTGCCTAGATCGCATTTACTGTAAGGGAGTTCTTCACGGAAGAAGGATACCCTTGTGGATCTGCAAATTTTATTCACCCGCGCTAAGGCCTTGCCGGTAATGCCTGCCATCATGCAGGAACTGCTATCGTCGCTCGATAGTGACCTCCTCGAGTTACCGGAACTTGCTAGCAAACTTGCTAAAGATCAGGTGCTTAGTGCTAATGTCCTGAAGATGGCCAACTCCGCGGCCTTCCGTGGCCAGAGCCAACTAGACTCCATCGATGCTGCCGTGATCCGCTTAGGTCTAAGCCGAGTGCGATCTCTGGTAGTGGCCGCCAGCCTGAGTACCGTGAACCCCGGCCAACACTTCAATCACCAACAGTACTGGGAGCAGGCAATGTACGTTGCACTGCTGAGCCAGACCTTGGCGGAGTTCTGCGATGCCAGCCCAGATGTCGCCTTTACCTGCGGTATGTTGCATAGCATTGGCGAGTTGATGATCGTCAGCGCAGCGCCCGAACAAGCGGGCTTGATTGAGCTGAGTATGGAGCAGGGCGAGACCCGGGTGGTCGCCCAACGGCAAGTGCTGGGGTTGGATTACTCGGAGATTGGCGGAGAGCTGGCGAAGCGCTGGCAGTTTGCGCCAGTGATTGTCTCGGCCATCGAGCAGCAATTAAACCCTCTGGGCCACAAGCCGGTATCGACCTACGCAGTGCTGATCCGCTTAGCGATCTTCGTACACCACGCCTTGGTTGCCGGGGTAGCACCGAACTTGCTGGTGAATAACCTACCTGCGAGTTTGTGCAATCAGATCGAGCTGCAAACCGATGGCTTGAGTGATGCCTTAGCCAGTGTCGGCGAAAAGGTGAAAGAGAGCCTCAGTGGCACACCAGCCTAAGCGGGCTTTAGCTTAGCAAACAAAGCCTTGGCATCTTCCAGCAATAGGTAGTTGACCGGTACCAGCAACAAGGTAATCAAGGTGGCGAACAAGATGCCAAAGCCCAAAGATACCGCCATCGGTATCAAGAACTGTGCTTGGGTGCTTTTTTCAAAGATCAGCGGCATCAATCCGGCAAAGGTGGTCAGCGAGGTGAGCATCACCGCCCGAAAACGAGCGCTGCCTGCTTGGCTCACTGCTTGTTGCAGGGCTACACCTTGCGCACGCTGCCGATTCACGTAGTCCACCAACACCAAGCTGTCGTTCACCACCACACCCACTAAGGCCAGCATACCCATCATGCTCATAATGCTGAGCGACATCCCCATCAACATATGGCCGAGAATCGCACCGATGCAGCCAAAGGGGATCACTGACATAACGATCAGCGGCTGCCAATAGCTGCGAAAGGGTATCGCCAGCAGGCTATAGACCACAAATAGCACGAAGATCAGCCCCAGTTGCAGGCTACCGAAAGACTCGCGCTGCTCCTTGGCTTCCCCTTCCAGTGAGAAACTTACTTGTGGAAACGCCTGCTGTTGTTGGCCTAGCCAAGTAACCAGCTCTTGCTTAATCGATTCGATATTGGCGCTTTGCTTGTCCAGATCGGCACGGATATTTTGGGTGCGTTGGCGATCCAAGCGATTAATGGTGAGCGGGCTTTGCGAGGGAATCAGTGCGGCAACCTGGCTAAACGGTACGTCGCCGCCCTCGCTGGTGCGGATCAGTAAGCTGTTCAGATTTGCCAGCGAGCGGCGCTGCTCGGCGGGGTAACGCAGGTAGACCCGCAAGTCCTCGCGGCCGCGTTGGATACGCTGTACCTGATAGCCATAAAAGGCACTGCGCACCTGCGAGGTGAGGCTGCTCAGGCTTAAGCCGAGCGCTTCGCCCATTGGTGTTAGGGTGAGCTGCAGCTCTCGCTTGCCCTTGCTCAGGCTGTCTTCGATGTCGAATACCGTTGGGAACTCCGCCAGCTTAAGTTTGACCTGCTCGGCAAAGCGCGCCATGGCGGCAAAATCATTGCTGGCTAGCTGCACATCCAAGGGCGATCCGCCGCGGCCGATCTCAGCCCGAAAACTCAGACTCTCCACCCCCGGCAACGGGCCGATCAGCTCACGCCATTGCTGTACCAGTTGCTGGCTGGTGATCGGGTTAGCGCGGGTCTCCGGCGGCTCAATCTCAAACACCACGCGGCCCCGATGGGTTTCCGCACTGCCGCTACCGCCCCCTGAGCCGGTGGTGGCCAAAATATTCAGGATTACGCTCTCGCCCGTGTCGGGGTCTTGATGGCGCTGCTGCAGCTGTTGGGCAGCGTGTAAGATCCGCTGCACGTAGTCATCGGTCAGTTCAAAGCTGGTGCCTGCGGGCATCACCAAGGAGGCGCGCGCGGTCTCGCTGGGGATACGCGGGAAGAACACAAAGCGCACCCAACCAGAGGTAGCCAAGGTGGTGACAATCAACAGGATTGCCAGCGCCATTGATAGCGTCAGGTAGCGGCGATGAAGGCAGAAATCCAAGCTAGGCCGATACACCTTCGAGATAAATCGCTCCAAGCCGTTGGCGATGCCTTGTTGGATACGGGCAAGGCGACCGGGCTGGGGGTTAATCCGCACATGGCGTAGGTGGGCGGGCAGGATCAACTTGGATTCGACCAAGGAGAACAGCAGTACCGGGATCACCACCAATGGGATCTGCGAGAAAATCTTGCCCCTGACCCCTTCAATCATCATCAGCGGAATAAATGCCGCGATGGTGGTGAGCACCCCAAAGGTCACTGGCACGGCCACCTCTTGGGTGCCTTTAATCGCGGCTTCAAGTGGCGGCTCGCCGCGATTTAGCCGTGAGTAGACGTTCTCGCCGGTGACGATGGCATCATCCACAACGATACCCAGCACCATAATAAAGGCAAATAGCGAGATGATGTTGAGGGTGACGCCAAGCTGGGGCATTAGGATAAGGCCACCCATAAAGCTCAGCGGGATCCCTAGGCAGACCCATAGCGCAACCGCCGGGCGCAGAAACAGTGCCAGCAGCAGAATCACCAGCAGGCAGCCTTGTATTGCCGAGTTTTTTAGGGTGTTGAGGCGGGCCTTCACAATCTTGGAACGATCCCGCCAGTAGGCCAGCTCAATGCCTTGTGGTAGCTGGCCTTGCTTGACTACGATGTAGTCTTTGACCGCATTGGCCACCTCGATGGCACTTTGCTGGCCGACCCGATACACCTCCAATAAGATCGCTGGCTCGCCATTAAAGCGGGTGTTGATGGGGTCTTCCTCAAAGCCATCCTTGATGGTGGCGATATCGCCCAAGCGCACCCGGCTGCCGCCTTGGTCGCTGACTACCAATAACTGCGCGAAGTCTTCGCCGGTATAGGCCTGTCCTTTGGTGCGCAGCATGATCTCGCCTTCGCGGGTGCGCAGCGAGCCCGCGGAAAGCTCCAATGAGCCTTGTTGCAATTGATTAGCCAGCTGCTCCATCTGCAGGCCGTACTCGCGCAGGGTCGCCTCGTCGACCTCAATGGAGATCTCATAGTCGGCGACGCCATCGAGTTCCACTTGAGTGATCTGCGGAAGCTGTTGCAGTTCGTCGCGCACCTGCTCGGCCAGTTGGCGTAGCTGCCAGTCTTCCAATGCGCCGTAGATGGCCAGGCTGATGGTTTCCCGTTGTCGCTGGGTCAGGCTCACCACCGGGCGCTCGGCGTCACCGGGGAAGGTAGAGATGGCATCGACCCGAGACTTAATATCGGCCATCAGGTCGCGGGTATCGTAGCTTGGGTAGATCTCGGCGCTGACTCGGGCGGCGCCCTCGCGGGATACCGAGCTGAGCTGCTTGATGCCTTCTAAATCGCTGATCGCCTCTTCGATGCGGATCGCTAGGCCTTTCTCGGCTTCTTCTGGGCTGGCACCCGGTAGGGCAATACTCACGTTGACCTGATCGAGCTCAAACTCCGGGAACACCTCCAGTGGCAGGCGGGTTTGCACCGAGAACCAACCACCAATCAGGATCAATACCATCAGCAGGTTAGCGGCAACCGGGTTGCGGGTGAACCATGCGATCAGGCCATGCATTAGTTAGCCCTCAACTGGGCGCGGCTGCCCTCAAGCACTTGTCCCAATGGGGTGGTTACCAGCTGATCGCCGGCTTGCAGTTCGCCGCGTACCACATAGTGCTCGGGGTCTTGCCAGAGCAATGCTACTTTGCGGTAACTGACCTGGCCATCGTGGAATACCAACACCTGCTGATTGGGATAGAGGCTGGTGTGGGGGATGATATACACCTCCTCGAGTTGCTTGCCGTATATCTGCGCTTCGACAAACTGGCCCAGCTTCAAGCTGGGCTGCTGACTAAACGCGGGGCCATAGGGATCATCGATCTGCGCCAGCACATACAGCTGGCGTGAACGGCTGTCTAATACGGCTTCGCTGCGTACCAGCGTGGCTGGCCACTGAAATTGCTGCTCACCTAGGCGGGCGATAATCTCCACCTTGGCCGGCTCGCTGGCATGCGTCTGCGCGCGGAACTGCTCGGGGATGGTAACCTGTTGCTGTTGTTCGAGGCTTAGCGGCAAGCGCACCTCGAGGTAGTCCACCGCAAAGCTGCTGGCTAGCGCTTCGCCGCGGTTCACGTATTGATTGAGCTCGACCTGCTTGTCGAGAACTCGGCCAGCAAAGGGGGCGCGGATCTCGGTGCGCTGCAGGTCGCGTTCTGCCTGTGCCAGACGCGCCTTGGCGGAGGCCACTGCCGCTTGTTGCGCGGCTTGTTGGGGTTTTCTTAACACCAGCGCGTTGGCTGGCTGCTGATCGCCCAGCCGTTGCCAATCTCGCTCGGCTTGGGCGGCGCGGGCCTGCTCTTCGGCCAGAGCCAGCTGCTGTTGGCTTAGCTCGGAGCGGGCGATGGTGACCGCGTTTTGATAATCCGCCGGGTCGATGCGTGCCAGTAACTCGCCTTGCTCAAAGTAACTGCCCTCGCGGAAGTTTTCCGACAAGTAGGTGATGGTCCCGGCCACTTCGGCGGTTAGGGTGAGTTGGGTATGAGCCTGAACATTACCATAGCTGGTGAGCATCAGCTGGTAGCTCTGCGACTCGAGGGTTTGCACATCCACCAGTAGGCTGGGTTTCTCTGGCTCACTGCGGCGTTGGGCTTGTGGGCTTTGCTGCTGTAGGTATTGGCTTATCCAATAGGCCGCCAGCAGTATCAGTATCGGCAGGGCAATGCGCCACAGCTTAGCCATTGTTTGTCTCCTCTGTGGCAGGGAATGGAGTCTCTAAATCAGGTAATGCCCCATCTGGTAATGAATCGGGGCGAAGCGGCAGCGATGTCTCGAGGCCACCGCCCAGCGCTTGATAGAGCTGCAAGCGGTTCTGCACTTGCTGGTTGAGCGCGCTTAAGGCGGCACTGCGCGCATCAAAGGCGCGGCGCTGTGACTCCAACACCGTGATGTAGTTGACCAAACCTAGCTGGTAGTTTTCAAAGGCCAAACCGGCAGCCAACTCCGAATCGCGGGCGGCGGCATCCAGCAGCTGGCCACTGCTTTGCAACAACGGCTCCTTGCTCAGCGCCTGCTCCACCTCGGCAAAGCTATTGAGTACAGCCTGCTGATAGGCTTGATCAAGGCTGGCGGCCAAGGCTTGCTCAGCCTGCTGCTGGCTTTGTAGGGCTCCAGCATCGAATAGCGGTGCGGTAATACCGGCGAACAGGCTCCAAAGCAGCGACTCGCCATCTAACAGCTCGCCGAGCTGCTCGCTTTGGCTGCCGCCGCTAGCTGTTAGTCGCAGGCTGGGGAAGCGCTCGCGGTAGGCGGCAAATACCCGTTTATCGGCGGCGGCCAGGCGAAAACTGGCAGCCCGCAGGTCGTGGCGGCGCTGCAGTAGCTCAGAGGGGATCCCGGCGGGGAGTGGGGCCAGCGGAACCCCTAGCTCGCCTTCTGCCAGGATCTTACCAGACGGGTAGCGGCCCAAGCTTAGCTCTAAATTAAGCTGAGCCTGTAGCTGCTGTTCTTGGCGTTGATTGAGTTGGCTGCGCACCGCATTAAGGTCGGCCCGCGCCAGATAAACATCGAGCGCTTCGCGTAGGCCGCTGCGATAACCAGCCTCGATAATCTCCAGATTGCCCTGTTGGTTAGTAATACGCTGCTCGATTAACTGATACTGAAGCTGGGCTTCCAGCAGCTCGAACCACTGGGCTATCACCGTAACCGCGAGTTCCAGTTGGCTTTGCTGCCACAGCTCCAATTGCACTCGAGCATCGAACACCGCGGCTTAGGTGCGTGCTTCGAGCTTACCGAGCCAATCGAGCTCCCAGCTTACATCCAGCCCCAAACGGAACTGTTCAGTACTGCTGTCACGATCGCCACTGCTGGCGGCGGAGAGATAGGCATCGATCTGTGGCCAACGCTGGGCATGTTGCTGCTGGATTAGGTAGAGCTGGCGGTCCAGCAGTAGGGCCTGTTCTGTGACACTGGGGTTGTTGACTAGCGCCTCGGTGACCAGCTGCTGCAGCTGTACACTGAGTTGGCTCTCAAAGCGCTGTTCGACGAAGTTGCCTAGCTGATGCTCGCTGCTCCAGTTTTCTTGCAGTGGAGGGTTAGGTTGGCTGGGAAGCGGCGCTTGAGCGCTACAAGCGAGTAGCGCCAGGGAGCTTGTGAGTGTTAGAGCAAAACAACGCCACTGCTTTGTCACCGGTTTGCCTTCACCTTGGTCGAGTCCTTGAGTATTAAAATCTAACCCGCTCAGATAGATATGTCACCTAAGCGTTGTGTTAATAGCTAATACGCAAGTACTGGCTTAGTGGTTTTCTGCGAGAACAAACAGCTCCAGTATCCAGCGAAATACCAAGGCATCATCCAGCTCCAGAGCCAAGCTGTGCTGCGCCTGCTGGAAGTGGGTTGCGCTGAGGATATCCTCGCGTTTATCGATCAGGGCCTTGGCATAGCCCTTGGCAAACTCCGGGTGGCCTTGTACGCAGAACACCTGCTCGCCAACCTGATACATAAACAGCGGACAAAACTCGCTGCGCGCTAATAAGGTGGCCTCATTAGGCAGTTGCTGGACTTGGTCTTGATGGCTCACCAACAGATGAAAGGGCCGAGTCGACTCGGCCTTGCTGGCCCAGCTGGGCGCTTGTATCAGCTCGGTGGTGGCGCAGCCCAAGCCCCAGCCTTTGTCTGAGTTTGCCGTGACGCCGCCCAGTGCTCGCGCCAGCAGTTGGTGGCCAAAGCAGATCCCGGCCAGTTTCTGACCCTGTTGGTAGGCTTGTTGGCACCATGCGACTAACTCCACAATCCACGGCTCGTCGTCGTGGGCATTGTGGCGGCTGCCGGTAATCAAGTAGCCAGCGTAGCCCGTTAGTGGCGGTAGCTGGCCGTCGATGGCCTGAAACACCTCAAAGGTGAGAGTAGAGTTTTGCGCGCGTAGATGCTCGATAAACATTTCATAATACTCGCCATATTCCGCAGCCAGTGCCGGGTCGACGTAATCGCAGTTGAGGATTGCCAGAGTGCGCATGGTGTTACTATCCTTGGTTGAGCAGCTTACTAGGGTGTTAATTATACTATGTCACCTATAGCCAATTATTGGCAATTTCCGGCTTCATTGTTAAGTATTCACCGACTTTTAATGGGAAAACTCGCGTCGAGTTGCGCAAGAAATTAATCAATTGTTTAATTCTGCATGAATTTCTCCGCTCAACTTTTACCCAGAGCCTGACGTAAGATATTAAACATGTGATTAATTTACTTGAGTGATTGCTTGGTTATGGCCGATGCGATGGGGAGTAGCAGGCGCGCCGGAAGGCCTGCTGGCGGTGACAGCGACGCACGGCAGACGCTGATTGATAGTGCGCGGCGGCTGATGGTACGGCTGCCTTACGATAAGGTGTCGACCCGCATGATTGCCGAGCGAGCCGGGGTCAACGTGGCGATGATCCGCTACTACTTTGGCAACAAAGCCGGCTTGTTTGAGGCGATGTTGGAAGACACCCTGGCGCCCATGCAGGAAGGCATGCGCCGGGTGCTGAACCAGCAACAAGCCTTCAACTTCACCGATATGATGCGCACCTATTATCACACCATGATCCCGCAGCCGGAGTTTCCCCGGATGATTGCGCGCTTGATGGATAGCCCAGAGGATGACCCGGCGCGGCAGATGTTGTTCAAGCATATGGACCAGTTCTTGGTCCCGATGAAGCAGATGGCCATGCGTCATATTCCTAATCTGCGTGATGGCGTCGATCCGCAATTAGCCAAGTTCAGCTGCATGAGCCTAATGATCTTCCCATTTTTGATGCCAACTACGGCCTATAAAAAAAATGGCATCGAACGTAATGAACAGTTCCTGATGCAACTTCTCGAGCACAATCTGCGCTTACTCGAGCACGGCATGCTAACCCCTTTACAAGAGAATTCATGATGAGCCTGCGAAAACGCCTACTATTTATTCCCGCCTGTCTGCTCGGTGTCGCTATCTTGGTGCTGGCCATCAAGACCCGGCCATCTCCTGAGCTGAATCCCGCCGCCAGTCAAGAGCGGGTGGTGGAGGTGCTTGCGCTCAGCCGCCAGCCAATGGCCCCGCTGGCCACGGGCTTTGGCCGGGTCACCCCCAAGCTAGAGTGGCAGAGTATTGCCGAGGTGAGCGGCCGGGTTGTATACAAATCCTCATTACTGGAACGGGGCCGAGTGGTGCCAGCGGGCAGTTTGCTGGTGAGAATTGACCCACTTGATTATCAATTGGTATTGGCGCAAGCCGAGGCGGATCTGCGCTCAGCGCAGGCTCAGCTGAATAAGCTGGATCAGCAAGAGAGCAGCCTGCGTAGTCAACTACAGATCGAGCAGCAGCGTTTGAACATCAGTCGTCAGGAGTTGGCGCGTAAGCAAGACCTGCGCGAGCGTGGACTGATCTCTCAATCGGAGGTCGATATCGAGCAGCAAGCTGCCTTAGCCAGCCAGCGCTCCGTTGAAGATTTAGAAAATGAGCTGTTTGTACTGCCGGATGAGCGCAAGGTGTCCGAGGCGCAGGTCAACGTCAATGAATCGCGGGTGAACGAGGCGCAGCGCTCGCTCGCCCGCACCGAGATCTACCTACCCTTCGATGCTCGAATCGCCGAGGTGGATGTGGAGCAGGATCAGGTGGTGAACCTCCAGCAGGTGATGTTGCGCGCCCATGGACTGGATGTGGTGGAGATCGACGCCCAGATTGCCTTGCACGATTACAGCAACTTGGTTGCCAGCTTCAGCCCCGAGCAATTAACTGACCCCGATCGCCTGGAGCTGGGTGCGACAGTGTTTTTGAATAGCGGCGAGCGGCGCTATAACTGGCCAGCCAGCGTGTCTAGGATCAGCGATAGCGTGAGCCTCAATCAGGCAACTACCGGTATTATCGTGGATGTGGAGCTGCCCACGCAGCAGCTCAACCCAGAGCGCCAGCCGACGCTGGTGAATGGCATGTTTGTGGAAGTGCAGTTTGAAGGGATGGCTCAGCCGCATTGGTTGGTGCCCGAGTCCGCATTGCACGGTGAGCGGATCTATCTGATGGAACAGGGCCTGCTCAAGGTGGTCGCTGTTGAGGTACTGTTCCGCCGTGATGGCATGGCGGCTGTCGCCAGCGTCGAGCCCGCCGAGTTGTACGAGGGTGCCTTACTGGTACTGACCGACCTGCTTCCAGCGGTGGAAGGGATGGCGCTGCGCGCTCTTGATACCGATAGCACAGAGTCAGACCGCGCTGTGCCAGCAGAGGAGCAAGCCCTGTGATCCGCTACTTCTCACGCCACCCCACTGCGGCCAACCTGATGATGTTGGCGTTGATCTTGGTGGGGCTAGTCGCCCTGCCCAAGCTAAAACGGGAAACCTTTCCTGAGTTTGCTCCGCCCTATGTGATTGCGTCGGTGGTCTATCCGGGGGCGTCGCCGCAAGAAGTGGAAGAGAGCATCTGCCTGCGCATGGAAGATGCGGTTGATGGCTTGGCAAATATCGTCGAGACCCGCTGTGAAGCGGTGGAAGGCAGCGCCTCGCTGATTCTCAAGTTAACCAATGAGGACGTGGTGCAGCGGATGCTGGTGGATGTGCAAACCCAGATTAACGCGATCAACGACTTCCCCGCTGAGATCGAATCACCGATTGTGCGCGAGCTGGACTGGAACGAGCCGGTGGTAGACGTGGCCATCCGCGCCGATATGCCGCTGCCGCAGCTCAAAGCCTATGCCGAATCGCTCAAGCGCGAGCTTAAGATCGATTATGGGGTGTCACTGGTCGAAGTCAGCGGCTTCTCCGACCATCAACTGCGGGTTGAGCTGGATATGGCCGGCTTGCGCCAGCTCGGGCTGAGTGTTGCCGACGTGGCCAATCAGCTGGCCAATCAGAATATCCGCCTGCCCAGTGGCAACTTGGAAACCCCTGAGCGTAACTTCTTGTTAAGGGTGGATGGCCAAAAGGTCACCCCGGAAACGCTAGCACAGACCATTATCGGCGCCGATAGCGATGGCGCGGTGCTGCGATTGGGCGACATCGCGCGGATTACCGATCGCTTCGAGCTGGACGAGCAAAAGCTCATATTTGATGGCGAGCCAGCGGCGATGCTGCGGATCAGCAAGAACAAGGCCGACGATGCGCTGCGGATTAAAGAGCGGGTCGCCGATTTTGTCTATGCCACCAATGAGGCCGCGCCAGCGGGCGTCACCTTGAGCATGACCAACGATATGTCGTCGTTGCTGTGGGATCGTCTGACCATGATGGTGCGCAACGGCTGGCAGGGCATCCTGCTGGTGTTCGCGGTGATGTGGCTGTTCTTCTCCTTCCGCTACTCGTTTTGGGTGGCGGCGGGTCTGCCGGTGGCCTTTTTGGGCAGCATGTATCTGATGTCGGCTTTTGGGCTGTCGATCAACATCATGTCGCTGGTGGCGCTGCTGATGGCCATCGGCATCATGATGGATGATGCGATTGTTATCTCCGAATCCATCGCCTCACATATCGACCGGGGGCAAGAGGTTAAACAGGCGGTCTACAACGGGGTGAAGAAGGTATTGCCCGGGGTTATCTCTTCCTACCTGACCACGGTGTGCATCTTTGGCAGCCTGATCTTCCTGGAAGGGGAGATGGGGGCAGTGCTGAAAGTGGTGCCGATGGTGCTGATCTTGGTGCTCAGCCTGAGTCTGGTGGAAGCCTTTTTGATTCTGCCCAACCACCTGCGCCATAGCCTGGAGAAGCACCGTGAAGACAAGCAGGCGCAGGCCTGGAAGCGGGCCTTTCTAGCGCGCTTTGAAGGCTTTCGTAACAATCAGCTGGTTGCTGCGGTGAGCTGGGCGGTGCGCTGGCGCTATCTGTTCGTTGGCGCTGTACTGGGGCTGATGTTGGCCTCGGTGGCGCTGCTAGCCGGCGGCGCGCTTAAGTTTGTGGGCTTCCCAGAGCTGGATGGCGATATTTTGGAGGCGCGGATTATCATGCCACCGGGATCTAGCCTGTCGCAGACCGAAGCGGTGGCAGCCCAGATTGTCGCGGCTGCGCAAGTGATCGATGCCGAGTGGAGCGAAGCCAAAGAGGGTGGCGAGCCCTTGGTGCTCAATATCACCGAGCAGTATAACTTTAACGCCGATGCCGATGAGTCTGGCCCGCATGTGGCCACGGTGCGTCTGGACTTGCGCAGTGCCGAGCAGCGCTCTACCCGGCTAGACGATTTGATTGAGGCTTGGCAGCAACAAACCGGTGAGCTGGCCGCGCCGGTGTCGGTGGTGTTTAAGCAGCCAGCGATGGGGCCGGGTGGCAAGGATATCGAGATCCGCATGCAGCATGACGATCTGGACATCCTCAAACAGGCGTCAGTGCAGACCCAGCAATTCTTGGCGGGCTTCGATGGGGTCAGTGGGGTGCTCGACGATATGCGCTTGGGCAAGCCGGAGATCAGCATCAGCCTGCGCCCGGGGGCGGAGAGCTTTGGAGTGAGCGGCCAGATGGTGGCAGCCCAGCTGCGCGCCGCCTATTACGGGCAAACTGCCGATGAGATCCAGCTGGGGCCGGAGAACATAAAAATCCAGGTGATGCTGGATAAGCGCCAATCCGGCGACTTGGCCAATCTGGCCAGCTTTCCGATTATCCTCGCCGATGGCAGTCAGCTGCCCTTGGGCACGGTGGCGCAGCTGGAGCATCAGCGTAACTACGTGCGGATCCAGCGGATTAACGGGCTGCGTACCTTAACGGTATCGGCCGACCTTAAGCAGAGCGTGATCAGCTCCAATGAGCTGCTTAGCCAGTTCCGAGCAGAGCTAATGCCTGAGCTGCATAAGCAGTATCCGGGGCTGCGTTTTAACTTTGAAGGCGCAGCCAAAGACACCTCGGAGACCGGCTCGTCCATGGCCAGTGGCTTCTTGCTGGGGATTTTTGGGGTGTTCGTGATTCTTAGCTACCAGTTCCGCAGCTACCTGGAGCCGTTTGTGGTGTTGCTGGCGATACCGCTGGCCTTTATCGGTGTGCTGTGGGGCCACTTCCTGCTTGGCTACCCGATGAGCATGCCGAGTATGATGGGCTTTGTGTCGCTGGCCGGGGTGGTGGTTAATGACTCGATCTTGCTGGTGCAATACATTCGCTACCACCTCGATGAGGGTGAGGATATCTACTCCTCGGTGGTGCAGGCTAGCCGCGAGCGCTTCCGGGCGGTATTCCTGACCTCGATTACCACCGCTGCCGGTCTGCTGCCGTTGATGCTGGAAACCAGCCTGCAGGCGCAGGTGATTAAGCCCTTGGTGATCTCGATTGTGTTCGGCATCTTTGCCTCGACCTTGCTGGTACTGTTTATGATCCCCGCCGCCTACGCGATCTTGGGCGACTTTGGACTGGTTAAACGTCACGGCAAGCTGAGTGACGAGGGGCACTAGCTAACGGTTTTCGGCCCTATCAGCAATACGGCCAAGTTGAAAAATGTTCACTATACTGGTTCGATAGCAACAGTTTTCGCTGAATACTGGAACATTTGTTCAGTATTTTATAACAGCAAGCCAAGGAGGGCCCATGACCGACAGTTCGCATAGCCAGCAATTGGAATTCCCCACCCAAGCCTTTATCAACGGCGAATTTGTTGACGCCATCGACGGGCGCCGTTTTGCCTCAATCAACCCGGCCACCGAGGCCTTGCTGGCCGAGGTGGCTCAATGTGATGCAGCCGATGTAGAGCTGGCGGTGAGCGCTGCCCGCGCCGCCTTTGAGCAGCGCGTGTGGGCCGGACTGGCTCCTGCTGAGCGTAAAGCTGCGCTGCTCAAGTTTGCCGACGCCATCGAGCAGCAGCGTGACCAGCTTGCCTTGTTGGAATGTCTGGATATGGGCAAGCCACTGGCCGATGCGCTGGGCTACGATGCGCCTGCTACCGCCCGCTGTGTGCGTTGGAACGCCGAGGCCATCGATAAGGTCTACGACGAGGTCGCCCCGGTGGGTGATGGCGCGTTGGCGCTGGTCACCCGCGAAGCCTTGGGCGTGGTTGCGGCGATTGTGCCATGGAACTTTCCCTCGGTGATGGCGGCTTGGAAGCTGGCCCCGGCCCTAGCCACCGGTAACTCGGTGATTCTCAAACCCTCAGAAAAATCCCCGCTCACTGCGCTCTATCTGGCCAAGTTGTGGCAGCAGTGTGAACTGCCCGCTGGGGTGTTTAATGTGCTGCCAGGCTTTGGCCATGAAGTGGGTAAAGCGCTGGCGCTACATCCAGATGTGGACTGCTTAACCTTCACCGGCTCCACCGCGACCGGCAAGCAGTTGATGGTCTACGCCGGGCAATCCAACCTTAAACGGGTATTCAGTGAATGTGGCGGCAAGAGCCCGAATATCGTGTTTGCTGATGCCGATCTGGACAAAGCAGCAGCCTCGGCAGTGGGGGCGATCTTCTACAACCAGGGAGAGGTGTGCACTGCTGGCTCACGTCTGCTGGTGGAGCGCTCGGTTCATCAAGCCTTGCTAGACAAGATGCTGGCGCAGTTGGATGGGTGGCAGCCGGGCGATCCGCAGTCGCTCGCTACCCGCATGGGAGCGATGGTGGACAAAGCCCAACTGGAGCGGGTGCTTGAGTATATCGAGAGTGGCAAACAACAAGGCGCTAAGCTCGTATGCGGCGGTGAAGCGGTACAGATCGATAGCAAGGGCTACTTCCTACAACCCACTATCTTCGATGGGGTGAGCCCTGAGATGCAGGTCTGGCAGGAGGAGATCTTCGGGCCGGTGCTTAGTGTGGTGTGTTTCGACACTGCCGACGAGGCCATCGCGCTAGCTAACGACAGCGTTTATGGGCTGGCTGCAGGGGTGTGGTCGAGCAATGTAAACACGGCGATTCAGTGCTCGCGGCAGCTGCGGGCGGGTACCGTGTTCGTCAACAACTGGGATGGTGGCGATATGACTATGCCTTTTGGTGGCTTCAAGCAAAGCGGCAACGGGCGCGATAAGTCCTTGCACGCGCTGGAAAAATACACCGAGCTCAAATCCACTTGGATCGAGCTTACTTAAGGTCCGGGTCGTCAATGGCGGGCCGGGTTGCCCGCTTTTTACAAAACTTCTCGATAATAAACTGCTGATCACGTGGGTTTAAATCAAAACGAAAGGCCACGTCATTGAGCGAGCGGATGTCGTCGCAGTGATGGTCGCTGATGTAGCGGATCGCCTTACACAACTGGGATCCCGGGGAGAAAAACTCTGAGCTAATCATAGTCGGTCCTCGGTCGGCTGGGCTGACTAATATTTAACCACAGCTTGTGTGCGGTTTTTGTGAACACTATGTAAATTACGGCTAAAATTGTTGCTTCGATCAGTCCCTCCGTCATCGCGCTACGAGTCATCTAAACTCAGGGTAGGCGCGTAGTCTGGACAGTAGCGAATCGGCTATTTAGACTCAATAACTTAGCAAGGACGACAGCATAGAGCTGGCAGACAGAACAAGGATGAAACGATGGTGATTTCGGCGGTGGCTCGGGCTCTTAATAAGCAGACTTCGATCATGCTTGCTCTGTTATTACTGATGGGGGGGCGAGCAGCTCCGCTATCGGCGGAAGAGAGTATCGCAGACGATGCGGTCAATATTGCCAGTGTTCGCGCCTTCGTCCCTGAACGCATCCCCAGCTACTCGGTGCAGCGACAGTTCGTTGGCCAAGTGGTGGCGAAGCAAACCGCCGACATCGGCTTTGAGTTGGCCGGTAAAATCTCCCAGATATACGTCGATGAAGGGGACCGGGTTAGCGAAGGTGATATCTTGATGCAGCTGGATACCGAGCTGCTGGAGATTGAATTTAAAGACCTGCAGGCCCAGCTCCAGGTGATTGATGCCGACAGCGCGCTGGTGCGGGCCAACCTGCAACGGATCCGCTCCTTGAAGAAAAGCGGCTACGCCTCTGAGCAGAGCCTTGATGAGCTTACCGCCCAACAAAAATCCTTACGTGCTAACCGTGCCCGGGTTGAATCTTCGATTCAGGCCAATCGCACTCGGGTTGAAAAATCGACCCTGCTCGCTCCTTACGACGGCATCATCGACCGCCGCAGCGTGGCCGAAGGCACCGTGGTCGGCGCGTCTCAGCCGGTGCTGCAGGTACTGCAACAGGGTGGTAACGAGGTGAAAGTGGGGATCCCGGTCCGGCTGATTCGCTATCTCGACCCACGGCAGAAGTTGAGCGTCAGTGTGGGCGAGCAAAACTTTGCGGTGTCGCTGCTCACCAAAGGTGGCCAGGTCGACCCCACTACCCGCACGGTGCAGCTGCGCTTTGCGATCCAAGACCAAAACAACCAGTTAGTTAGCGGCCAGCTAGCCTACCTCAACGTGGTGGAGGATGTACCCGAGCCGGGCTACTGGGTACCGTTAACCGCGATTACCGACGGCATTCGCGGCCTGTGGAATCTGTATGCGATCATCCCCGCCGAAGATGGCTACTCGGTACTGGAGCGGCGCGATGTGCTGGTGCGCTACGCCACCGAGACCGAGGCATTCGTGCAGGGGGCGCTGGATGAGAATGAGGCCATTGTCGCCACGGGCATGCACCGCTATGTGCCGGGGCAGACGGTGGAAGTCTCCAACCCCAATGCCTTGCAAAACTAGGGGGCGGCCATGATTTCCTCTATCTACGCCAACAGTCGCTTTCAGTTGCTGCTGGTGGCTCTGATTATCGTGGCGGGCTTGGGTGCCATCTCCAACCTGCCGCGCAGTGAAGACCCCAAGATTACCTCGCGCTTTGCCAGTATCGTGACCCAATATCCCGGTGCCTCGGCGGAGCGGGTAGAAGCGCTGGTGACCGAGCTGATTGAGAACAAGATCCGCACCCAGCCAGAGATTAATCTGGTGCAATCCTCCTCCCGACCTGGTTTCTCGGTGCTGCAGGTGGAGCTCAAAGATGAGGTGATCGAGGTGGACCCGGTATGGTCGCGGGTACGTGATTTAGTGGGCGAGTTAAGCCCGCAGCTGCCCCCCGGCGCCTTTGATCCGGTGGTTGATGATGACCGGGGCTACGCCTTTACCACCTTGGTGGCACTGCGCTGGGAAGGACCCGGTGAAGAGAATCTGGCGATCCTTGGTCGCTACGCCAAGGAGCTGCAAAACCGCCTGCGAGGGATCACCGGTACCGAGTTTGTCGATATGCAGGGGCAGGGTGAAGAAGAGATTCTGGTGGAGCTGGAGCCGGAAGTGTCTGGCCGACTGAACCTCAGCATCGAGCAAGTCTCACAGCTGATTGCCGCCGCCGATGCCAAGGTGGCCGCCGGTGAGCTAACCAATGATTTTAACCGCATGCAGCTGGAGCTGGTGGGTGAGCTGGACTCGGTCGAGCGCATCAAACGCATTCCACTGGTGAGCGCGGAAAATGGCTTTGTTTATCGCCTTGGCGATCTGGCCTCGGTGACGCGCCAGCTAAAATCGCCGCCTGAGCAGCTGGCCACGGTTGAGCGCCAGCGGGCGATTGTGATTGGCATTCGTATGCTCTCGGAATTCCGGGTCGATCGTTGGACCTCGTGGGTGAACGAGGAGCTGGATGAGTTTCGTGAGATCTTGCCGGCCAACGTCAGCGTTGAGGTGATCTTCGAGCAAGACGGCTATACCACCAAGCGGCTAGCTGAGCTGGTGGGCAACGTGCTGCTGGGTCTGGCGATTATCTTGGTGGTGCTGCTGTTAACTCTGGGCTGGCGCTCGGCACTGATCGTCGGCTTCTCTCTGCCGCTGACGGTGATGTTCACCCTAGCCTGTATGAATTTCTATGGTCTGCCAATTCACCAAATGTCGGTGACTGGCTTGGTGGTGGCGCTAGGGATCATGGTGGACAATGCCATCGTGATGGCCGATACCGTGGCGCAAAAACGCCAACAAGGTTATTCGGGCAAAGACGCGGTCAGCTCGTCGATTAAGCACCTGTGGCTACCCTTGCTCGGTTCCACCCTGACCACCATTCTGGCCTTCCTGCCGATTGTGCTGATGCCCGGTCCGGCAGGTGAGTTCGTTGGCGGGATCGCGCTTAGCGTGATCTTCTCGCTGATTGGCTCCTACTTTATCTCCCACGTGCTGGTATCGACTTTGTCAGGGCGCTTCCTGCCCGAATCCAAGGTGGCCGATCACTGGTATGAGCGCGGCATTCAGATCAACTGGCTGAGCCGGGTGTTTAAGGCCATACTGGCCCTTAGCCTGCGCTTTCCCAAGCTGACCATCTTGCTGGTGAGCGCGGTGCCGATGTTTGGCTTTTACAGTGCCGGCAGTCTGACCGAGCAGTTCTTCCCGCCCTCGGACCGGGATATGTTTCAGATAGAAGTGTATATGGCGCCGCAATCGAGCGTCATGGCCACCCAAGCGCTGACCGAAGACCTGACCGAGCACCTGTATGCTAAAGCAGGCATCACCTCGGTGAGTTGGTTCGTCGGTAACAATGCGCCGTCGTTTTACTACAACCTGATGCTGCGTCAACAGGGCGCCAAGAACTACGCGCAGGCGATGATCAAGACCGAAGACTTCCGCGCGGCCAACCGCTTGATCCCCGAGCTTCAGGCTGAGTTCGACCGCGACTTCCCCGAGGCGCAGATCCTAGTGCGCAAGCTTGAGCAAGGCCCACCATTTAATGCGCCCATCGAGCTACGCATCTATGGGCCGAGCCTAGATGAGCTAAAACGCTTAGGCGAGCACTACCGTAGTCTGCTCTCGGAGGTGCCCCACGTATTGCACACCCGGGCAACCTTGCTGGCGGGAACGCCCAAGGTGTGGCTCAACGTTAACGAAGAGGCCTCGCGGATCAGCGGCTTGGCGCTCACCGAGATGGCCAGCCAACTGCAGGCCCAGCTGCAAGGTCGCCTTAACGGTAGCGTGCTGGAGAGTAGCGAGTCGCTGCCGGTGCGGGTGCGCATCGAAGATGAGCAGCGGGCGCGGGTGGAAAACCTCGGCAGCCTAACGTTAACCAGTATGGTTGCAGGCAGTATTCCTCTGGCCTCGCTGGCTGAGGTGGAAATTCGCCCTAGCCGGGGAGAGATCCCCCGTCGCGATGGCAAGCGGGTTAACACCGTCGAAGGCTATCTGGCGACCGACGTGTTGCCCGATCAGGTGCTGGCGGTATTCCGCGAGCGTATTGCCAATGATGAGATGGTGCTACCGGCTGGTTACACCCTAGAATTTGGCGGCGAAGGCGCTGAGCGCAACGAAGCGGTGGGCAACTTACTGGCTAGCGTTGGTCTAATTGCGGTGATGCTGGTGACGGTGATAGTGCTGTCGTTTAACTCCTTCCGCTTGAGTGCGCTGATTGGCCTGACGGCGATTCAGGCGGCCGGTCTGGGCCTGCTGAGTGTGTTCCTCGGCCAATACCCCTTTGGCTTTACCGTGATTATCGGCCTGCTCGGTCTGATTGGCTTGGCGATCAACGCGGCCATCGTGATCCTCGCGGAGCTGCGCTCGGATGTGAAGGCCTGTAACGGCGACCCCGAGGCGATCCAGTTTGGGGTACTCTCGTGTACCCGTCATATCACCTCTACCACTATCACCACGGTGGGTGGCTTTATGCCGCTAATTCTGGCCGGTGGTGGTTTCTGGCCGCCGTTTGCGGTGGCGATTGCCGGTGGTACGGTGCTGACCACCATGCTGTCGTTCTTCTTTGTACCGACGGCGTTCTCGCTATTGGCCAAAGGTAAGCGCGGGGTGGAGCCATCGGGCGATGAGCCGACGGTGGCTCACTAAACCATAGATGGGATTCGAGGGAAGCTTAGAAGGTTGGAGGGGTTGCGGCGCTGATTAGCTCGCACTCTTCCTTGCCGGGGTTACGAAAGCGGTGGGCTTGGCGGGTTTCAAAGTAATAGGCGTCGCCCGCTTTGAGTCGCTCGGTACGCTCGCCCACGGTAATCTCGATCTCACCGCGTAATACTATCCCGCCTTCCTCACCCTCGTGCTGGATAAAGTCAGGACCGGTATCGCTGCCCGGTGGGTAGATCTCACGTAGTATGGTGAGCTTGCGACTACTGGAGCTGGGGCCAACCAACAGCATCTTGATAATGCCGTCGCCTAAATCAACCAGCTCATCGGCGCGATACACCAGCTTTTCTTGCGGCTCTAGTTCGAGGCTAAAAAACTCACCCATGGAGATAGGAATCGCATCGAGGATCTTCTTTAGCGAGCCTACCGAGGGGTTCACCTGATTCTGCTCAATTTGCGAGATCATGCTGTTGGTGACACCGCTAAGCTTGGCCAACTCGCGTTGGCTCAAACCGCGCATGCTTCGTACACCCTTAAGTCGTTTGCCCAAATCCATGGCGTTGTACTCCTTGATGTTCCCGTGTTAGACCAAGCTAACACGGGACTTTTGAACGGCTGGCTAGGTGCGGCCGACTAGGTGCCGCCGGCCATACGCGCTTCCAGTATCCGGCGCTTCTCTGCCTTGGCCATAAACCACCACGCCAGGAAGCTGGCTAAGGCCACAACCGAGATGATAATGGTTGCCAGGGCGTTGATCTTCGGACTCACCCCCAAACGCACGCTGGAGAATACCACCATCGGCAAGGTGGTAGCGCTGGGGCCGGAGACAAAGCTGGCAATCACAACATCGTCCAGCGACAGGGTAAAGGCCAGCAGCCAGCCGGACACGATCGCCGGCATAATGCTGGGCAGGGTCACCAGAAAGAACACCTTGAAGGGGTGAGCGCCCAAGTCTTGCGCCGCCTCTTCGACGCTCAAATCCAGCTCACGCAAGCGCGAGCTGACCACCACCGCTACATAGGCGGTACAGAAGGTGGTGTGGGCAATCCAGATGGTTAACATGCCCCGCTGGCTGAACAGGTCGAACACCTGACCGAGCGAGATAAACAGTAGCAGCATGCTCAAGCCGGTAATTACCTCGGGCATTACTAAGGGCGCGGTAATCATAAAGGCGAAGCTGGTTTCACCGCGCAGCTTACCCAAGCGGGTCATGGCAAATGCCGCCAGAGTGCCGAGCACGACTGCGGCGGTGGCCGCCATAAAGGCGATGGTCAGGCTGAGAATGATGCCATTCATCAGCAGGTCATCGCGGAATAGCTCGCCGTACCATTTGGTGGAGAAGCCGCTCCACACGGTTACCAAGCGGTTGGCGTTAAACGAGTACACTACCAAGGACAAGATCGGCAGGTAGAGAAACGAGAAACCGAGACCGAGGATCAGCCATTTCCAGCGGGTTTTATAGACCGGGATCGATGACATCAGCTGGCCCCCATTTCACGTTTTTGATAGCGGTGGAAGTACATAATCGGCGCAACCAACAACAGCAACATAATGGTGGCAACCGCCGAGGCCACCGGCCAGTCGCGGTTGTTGAAGAACTCTTGCCACAGCACCTTACCGATCAATATCGAGTCGGGGCCTCCGAGCAGCTCAGGGATCACAAACTCGCCCACCGAGGGGATAAACACCAGCATTGAGCCGGCGATAATGCCGCCTTTGGCCAGCGGCAACAGCACCTTGAACAGCACCGTTAAGGTGGACGCGCCGAGGTCTCGAGCCGCTTCGATTAGTGAGTAGTCGATGCGCATCAGGGCGGTGTAGATGGGCAGAATCATAAACGGCAGGTAGGTATAGACGATGCCGATATATACCGCAGTATCGGTGTGCAGGATCTGCAGCGGCTTGTCGATAACCCCGATGCTCATCAGGAAATTATTCAAGAAACCGTTGTTGCGCAGGATGCCGATCCAGGCGTAAACCCGAATCAGAAAACTGGTCCAGGAGGGCAGGATAATCAGCATCAGCAAGATGTTGCGCGACGACGGGCTGGAGTGAACAATCGCCCAGGCCATCGGAAAGCCAATCAGCAGACACAGAAAGGTTGAGATGGCGGCGATTTTTAACGACAGCAAGTAGGCCGAGGCGTACAGGTCGTCGTCGATCAGGTAAAAGTAGTTGCCGACGTTAAGCAGGATCTGCAATTGCTCATCGGCGTAGCTAAGCAGCTCGCTAAACGGTGGAATGGCGATCTGCGCTTCGGCAAAGCTGATCTTGAACACGATAAAAAACGGCGCCAAAAAGAACAGCAGTAGCCACAAGTAAGGCACGCTGAGAACCAGATACTTACTCGATGGCAGCTTGCGGCGGCGTTTGTTTTGGCGTGACTCACTCATATCTTCAGTACCACGCAGCTTTCTGCATCCCAAGAGAGACTCACTTGGTCTTCCCAGGTGGGCATGTTGTTACGATGGCGCGCCGTGTTGGGCATGGTGGCGGTGATACGGGTGCCGCTGGGCAGGCGCACGTAATAGATACTTTGATCGCCCAGATAGGCGATATCTTCCACCTTGCCGAGGCAGGCGTTGTAGTCATCACAGTGATCGGCTTTGACCACTCGAATCTTTTCGGGGCGCACCGCCACCATCAACGGTACGCCAGGGGCGGCTGATACGCCGTGGGTCAGCCGCAGCGGGCGGCCCAGCTGCTCACTCTCGATCACCGCACCGGTGTAGTCAGTTTCCTGCAGCAGGCCATCGAACACGTTCACCGAGCCGATAAACTCGGCACTAAAGCGCGAGTTAGGGTACTCGTAAATCTCTTCCGGCTCACCGATCTGGACAAACTGACCACGGTTCATAATGGCTACGCGGTCGGCCATGGTCATGGCCTCTTCTTGGTCATGGGTCACCATCACACAAGTGGCGCCCACTTTCTCAAGGATGTCTACCACCTCGAGCTGCATGCGCTCGCGCAGTTTTTTATCCAAAGCGCCCATCGGCTCGTCGAGTAACAGCAACTTGGGCCGTTTGGCCAGGCTGCGCGCCAGTGCCACCCGCTGTTTTTGCCCGCCGGAGAGCTGGTGGGGTTTGCGCTTGGCGTAGTCTTGCATGTGCACCAAGGAGAGCATGTAGCTGACCATATCGGCGATCTCGCCCCTAGGCAGCTTGTCTTGCTTGAGGCCGAAGGCGATGTTCTGCTCCACCGACATATGCGGGAACAAGGCATAGGACTGGAACATCATATTGACCGGGCGCTGGTGCGGCGGCACATTAATCAGCTCTTGGCCATCTAGTAGGATCTGGCCACTTGAGGGGCGCTCAAAGCCGGCCAGCATTCGCAGTAGTGTGGACTTGCCACAACCGGAGGCACCTAACAAGGCAAAAATCTCTCCCTTATTGATGGTCAGGGAGACCTGATCGACGGCCACGACACCGTCGAAATCCTTACTTAAGCTGTTTATCTGTAGCAGCGCTTCCTGGCTGGCTACTTTGGTTGCGGGTTTTGACACCACCGCCATAGGGCTATCTCCTTCGACAGTCGCGGGGCGCAGTGCGCCCCTTAGGACAGTTCAGTCCCAATGCCTAGCTAATCTCTAGTTCTTCAAGAACCGGGTCCAGGAACGGGTCATCTCCCGGCTAACTTTAGCGGGCATGATTTTAGCGCCATAAAGCTTAGCCAAGGTTTCTTCACTCGGGTAGATGCCGGGGTGTTCCAAGATTTCCTGGTCGATAAATTCCCGCGAACTCGGGGTAGGGTTGGCGTACCAAACGTAGTTGGAGATCTCCGCGATCACTTCGGGGCGTAGCAGGAAGTTAATAAAGGCATGGGCGTTGTCCGGATGGGGGGCATCTGCAGGGATGGCCATCAAGTCGAACCAAGCCAGCGCGCCCTCTTCGGGGATCACATAGGCCACTTCCACACCGTTATCCGCTTCGGCTGCGCGGTCTGCTGCTTGCAGTACATCGCCTGACCAACCAATGGCAACACAGATGTCGCCGTTCGCGAGGTCGTTAATATACTGGGAAGAGTGGAAGTAAGTCACGTATGGACGCAATTTTTCCATCAAAAGAAAGGCTTCGGCGTCTTCTTTGTAATCGCTAAGCTCGCGACTGTTCGGATCTTTGCCTAAATAATGCAAGATGGCGGCGTAGATCTCGGTGGGCGCATTAAGAAAGGCCACCCCACATTGTTCGAGCTTCGCCAGGTTCTCGGGTTTAAATACTAAATCCCAGCTGCCGATGGGGGCATCTTCGCCAAGCACTTCGGTCACCTTGGCCACGTTATAACCGAGACCGGTGGTTCCCCACAAGTACGGCACTGCATAGGTATTATCCGGATCGGAGGTCTCCTCGAGCATGCTCATGATCTTGGGGTCGAGATTGCCGTAGTTGCTTAGCTTGGACTTATCCAGAGGCATAAACGCCCCCGCCATCGCCTGACGCGCCAGAAAATCTGAGGTAGGAACCACTAAATCGAAGCCAGTGGAGCCGGCCAGGATCTTGGCTTCCAGCACTTCGTTGGAGTCGAATACGTCGTAGACCACACCGATGCCGGTTTCTTGCTCGAACTGCTCAATGGTCTCTTCGGCGATATAGTCCGACCAATTGTAAACATGCAGTACTTTGTTCTCGGCAGAGAGCGCCGGGGCGCTGAGCAGTAGGCTCGCGGTTAACGCGCTGGTAGCGAAGGTTGTTGAGTGTTTCATCCTTGAATCTCCTGATAATTGGGCGGGTGCCCACCATTAATCGTTACAACTAATCGTTACAGCTTACTCTTCTATTTAACTCCCAATGCCGACGCGGTTTGATCCAAACTACGGTGGATCAGCGTCAGCATTAAATCAATCTCTTCAATGGTCATCACCAGCGGCGGCGAGATAATCATGGTGTCGCCACAGGCACGCATGATGATGCCGTTTCCGATACAGATATCCCGGCAGACAACGCCCGCCTGACGCGACTTGGCAAAACGCCCCATGGTTTGTTTGTTGGCGACCAGCTCGAGTGCGGCCACAAAGCCGCAGCTTCGTGCCTCACCAACCAGCGGGTGCTCGGCCAGCTTGGCCCATTGCTCGGCAAGGTAGGGAGCTAATTGCTCGCCGACGCGGGCCACATGGCCCTCGCTCTCCAGCAGCTCAATGTTTTTGAGTGCAACCGCACAGGCCGCTGGGTGGCCGCTGTAGGTAAAGCCGTGGGCGAACTCGGTATCGGCGTCAATCAACACCTGCGCCACTTCGTCGCTGACCATTACCGCGCCCAGCGGCAGGTAGCCCGAGGTAATGCCCTTGGCCAGACACATCAAATCGGGGTTGATATTAAAGGTTTGGCTGGCGAACCAGTTGCCGGTGCGGCCAAAGCCACAGATCACCTCATCGGCCACCAACAGGATTTGGTACTTGTCGCAGATCCGCTGGATCTCCGGCCAGTAGCTATCCGGTGGAATGATTACCCCGCCCGCGCCTTGGATCGGTTCGGCGATAAAGGCGGCGACTTTGTCCTCACCCAGCTCTAAGATCTTCTGCTCAAGCTGAGCGGCGCGCTCTAAACCGAAGCTGTGTGGGTCTTGGCCTTGGCCTTCACCAAACCAATAAGGCTGGTCTATATGCTCGATATTGGGCAGAGGCAGGCCGCCTTGGGCATGCATAAAGTCCATACCGCCGAGGCTGGCACCGGCCATGGTAGAGCCATGGTAGGCATTGTGGCGGCTGATGATCACCTGCTTGTCAGGGTGGCCTTTGCTGGTCCAGTAATGGCGCGCCATCCGCACCACGGTGTCGTTACACTCCGAGCCGGAGCCAGTAAAAAAGGCGCGATTCAGATCGCCGGGGCACAGCTCTGCCAGCTTCTGGCTGAGCGCCATCGCCGGCGGGTGGGTGCTTTGAAAGAACAGGTTGTAATAGGGTAGCTGGCGCATCTGCGCGGCGGCGGCTTCGACTAGCTCGTCGCGGCCGTAGCCGAGATTTACGCACCATAGGCCGGCCATGCCATCGAGCAGGCGATTACCCTTGTTGTCGAATACAAACACCCCTTCGGCGCGCTCGATAATCCGCGGCCCTGTCTGGTTGAGCTGTTTGTAGTTGGAAAATGGCGGTAGACAATAGTCGGCGCTGAGCTGTTGCATATTCACCTCAAAATTATCGTTAACAAGGGCTAGACGTTGAGCAGCAGGTGCTCGCGTTCCCAGGAGCTGATGACCTTGAAGTAGGTCTGATACTCCTTGCGTTTTACTGCCACGTAGCAGTTCACGAAGTGCTCGCCCAACAGCTCTTTAAGCTCGTCACTTCGCTCTAGTTTGAACAGTGCCTCTTCCAAGGTGCCGGGCAGGGCATAGCGGTGTTCGCTGACATCGCGGGTCTCTTGGGCATTGGGTTTTAGCCCGCGCTTCATGCCCAAGTAGCCGCAAGCCAGGGTGACAGCCATGGCCAGATAGGGGTTGGCATCGGCGCCGGCAAAACGGTTTTCCACCCGGCGATTGGCGGGATCGGCCCGGGGGACGCGTAAGCCAACGCTACGGTTGTCCACGCCCCATTGCAGGTTGATGGGGGCGGAGTCGCCAAACATCAGCCGCCGATAGCTATTCACATTGGGGGCATAGAAGGAAATCGCGGCCGGGGTAAAGTGTTGTAAGCCAGCGAGATAGCTGGAGAACATGGCACTGGCTTGGCCATCGGGCTGGCTAAACAGGTTGTTGCCGTTGCCATCTAACAGGCTTTGGTGGATGTGCATGGCACTGCCGGGTTCGTGCTCCATCGGCTTGGCCATAAAGGTGGCGTAGATATCGTGGGCCAAGGCTGCCTCGCGCATGGTGCGTTTAAACAGGAACACTTGGTCACACAGATTGAGTGCTTCGCCGTGGTCGAAGTTGATCTCCATCTGCGCCGCGCCGGACTCATGTACCAGCGTGTCCACCTCCAGCTGCTGGATATCGCAGTAGTCGTACATGTCCTCGAACACCGGATCAAACTCGTTGACCGCGTCGATGCTAAAGGACTGGCGGGCGGTTTCCGGGCGGCCGTTGCGCCCTTCCGGTGGCTGCAGCGGGTAATCCCAGTCGAGGTTTTTCTTCACTAAGAAGAACTCCAGCTCGGGAGCTACGATGGGTCGCCAACCTTCATCTTCATAGAGTTTCAGTACCCGCTTTAGCACCGAGCGAGGGGCAAAGCCGATCAGCTCGCCGCTGCTGTCGAAGCAGTCGTGGATCAGTTGGGCGGTGGGCTCCTTGGCCCAGGGTACTAAGCGCAGGCTGGATTCATCGGGCTCCAGCTGCATATCTTTCTCGGTCCAGTCGAATAGGCCCTCGTCTTCCGGCCACTCACCGGTGACGGTTTGGAAGAAGATGGACTCGGGCAGGCGCATGCCGCCTTCGCGCAGGTATTTCTTGGCCGGGATAATCTTACCCCGGGCGTTACCGGTGAGGTCGGGGATCAGACATTCAACCTCGGTAATCTGGTGTTGTGCAAACCACTTGGCGATACTTTCCATAGTCACCTTTTTCACAGGGTCCACAGCTTGATGTGGGCCGTTCTTTGAACATTATTTGCACATTAAGCATTGTCAGCTGATGACAAAAAGTCAATCAGCTGTTAAATATTTCGAAACAAAAACAGTCTCTACTGCCAAAGTGGCATGCTGAATTTGCGTTATACTGAACGCTATCGACGACATGGGAGGGATACCGTGTTCCAGCTGAAATCCACGCAAACGCTAGTTAAAGGCTCCAGCCTATCGGCCTTGGAGCAGGAAGTTGCAGATTTTCTGGCTGCTAATCCGCAGTTAGAGAGCATCGACCTGATGCTCAGCGATATCAACGGGGTGATTCGCGGAAAACGGATTGAGCCCGACAGCTTGAGTAAGATTGCCAAAGAGGGCATGTGCCTGCCAGCCTCGGTGTTTGCGCTGGATATCTGTGGCGAAACCGTCGAGGAGACCGGGCTGGGTTTTGCCCAAGGCGATGCCGACCGGCTGTGCTTTATGGTGCCGGGTAGCCTTTGCTTGATCCCCTGGAAGCCGCAGGCCGCCCAGGTGTTGGTCAGCATGTTCGAGCTTGATCATCGTCCCTTCTATGCCGACCCGCGTCATTTACTCGAAGCCCAGTTAGCCCGTTTACATGATCAAAGCTTATTTCCTTGCGTCGCCATTGAGTGGGAGTTCTACCTACTCGACCCCAAAGCCGATAACGAAGGCCAGCCGCGCCCGCCGATCCTGCCCAAAGCCAAGCAGCGCATGCAGCAAACTCAGGTGTATTCCTTGGATGAGCTGGACGAGTTCGAAGCGTTTATCCATGACGTACATCTGGCCTGCCATGCCCAAGGTATTCCCAGCGACAATGTGATTGCCGAGTATGCGCCCGGTCAGTTTGAGGTGAATCTGCGCCATCAGCATGACCCGGTGTTGGCCTGTGATCAGGCGATATTGCTGAAACGTACCATCAAGGCGATCGCCAAGCAGCACGGCTACGTGGCAACCTTTATGGCCAAGCCTTACGCCGAGCACAGCGGTAATGGCTGCCATATGCACATGAGTTTACTCGATGGGCAGGGAGAGAACCTGTTCGCCACTCAGCCTGCTTTGCTCGAACAGGCGGTGGCGGGGGTGTTGGACACCCTGCCCGATGCCATCGCCCTGCTGGCCCCCAATGCCAACTCCTACCGCCGTTTCCAGCCGGATATGTTTGTGCCCTTGCATGCCAACTGGGGCTGGGATAATCGCACGGTGGCGCTGCGCATCCCCTCGGGTACCGAGGAAAACACCCGTATCGAGAATCGCGTTGCCGGCGCTGACTGTAATCCCTACATCGCCATGGCCAGTATGCTGGCCGGGCTGCAACGAGGGATCAGCGAAAAGCTAAGCTGCCCCGCTCCTTGCGAAGGGGATGCCGGCGGTGTTGGGCCGACCTTGCCGTTGCATTGGCCGCAGGCCTTGGAGCAGTTCCAAAACAGTGTACTCTACCGTGCGCTGGGTGAGGACTTCAGCCACGTGTATTTAGCGAACAAGCAGCATGAACTGCAGCGTTTTGAGGCCAGTGTCTCTCCGCTGGAACAACGCTGGTACCAACAACAGGTGTAGGAGGCCTTATGGCGCGCGATGACAACGCTTCGTACTATTGGGCTTCGGCCAATCAACAGTTTGATTTAGACCCTCTGCGCGGCGAACAGCAGTTCGATGTGGCGGTGGTGGGTGCCGGTATCACCGGCCTGACTAGCGCCTTAGCGCTGGCCGAGCGTGGCTACAAGGTGTGTGTATTGGAAGGCCAAACGGTGGGCTTTGGCGCATCGGGGCGCAGTGGCGGACAAGCGATTTTTGGTTGGGCGGCCGAGCAAGATACTTTGGAAAAACTGGTGGGCAAGCAAGATGCCCGCACACTGTGGGAGTTAGCGTTGGAAGGACTGGCGCTGACCAAGCAGAACATCGCCAAGTACCATATCGACTGCGACTGGCAAGACGGCATGGCGCATCTGGGGATCAAGCCGCGGCATGCGCTGGATCTGGAGGAGTGGTTTCACAGCCTGACCGAAGACTATGGCTATCAAGGGCTCGAGCTGTGGGACAAGCAACAGCTCGAGCAGCAGCTCGGCAGTACTCGCTACAACAGCGCGATTTTCGATCCCAACAGTGGCCATCTGCACCCCTTAAATTACACCCTTGGCTTGGCCAAGGCGGCGCTCGACGCTGGCGTGAGCATCTTTGAGCACTCGCCGGTAAGCAAGCTTGAACGAGGCGCATCGACTTGCCTACACACTGCGCAAGGGCAAGTGCGTTGCCAGCATGTGGTATTGGCGTGCAATGCCTATATGCAGGGGCTGGAGTCGAAGCTGGAGTCAAAGGTGATGCCGGTGGGCACCTATATCTGCGCCACCAAGCCATTGGGGCAAGAGCGCGCCGAGCAGCTAATTCGCAACAATATGGCGGTGTGCGATATCAACTTCGTACTGGATTACTACCGCCGCTCGGCCGACCATCGCATGCTGTTTGGCGGGCGGGTTAGCTATTCCGGTGTGGCGCCGCGCGATCTAGCCGCCACCATGGCCAAGCGGATGCGCTGGGTGTTCCCGCAGCTAAGTCATGACGAGGTGGAGTTTGCCTGGGGCGGCAATGTGGCAATTACCATGAATCGCGCGCCCCACTTTGGCCGACTGGAGGATAACATCTACTTTGCCCAAGGCTTTTCCGGCCACGGTATCGCAGCGACGGCGCTGGCCGGCTCTTTGATGGCCGAAGCGGTCGCCGGCACCGCCGAGCGATTGGATGTATTCGAGAAGATCCCCCACTATCCCTTCCCCGGCGGGCGTTTACTGCGCACGCCTGCGCTAGTGTTGGCAATGGCCTACTACCGGATTCGGGATCTGCTTTAACACGATGTGTTATCCCACCAAAGAGCCTCTGTTGTTAGAGGCTCTTTTCATTTTCTGCGTGGGTTTTATACTGCGGGTGGGCGTCAAGCTCTAACAATTACACAACAAAAGTACTGGGAAAGTGAACAATGCACAAAACTGCTATCTCTTCGCTCTATCCACAGGCAAGCCGAATGGTATACGGCTGCATGGGGCTAGGCGGCGACTGGACTGAGAATCCCTATAACGGCGGGCATGTCGAGCAAGCGGCTGCAGCCATCGATGCGGCCATGGAAATCGGCATCAACTTCTTTGACCATGCCGATATCTACACCCGTGGCAAGGCCGAGCAAGTGTTCGGCGAGGTGCTGGCACAGCGCGCTGGCCTGCGTGAGAAGCTGATTATTCAATCTAAATGCGGTATTCGTTTCGAAGACCAATACGGCTGCGGTCGCTACGACTGGTCGCGTGAGCATATCCTGCGCTCGGTGGAGCAAAGCCTGAATAACCTGAAGACCGACTATCTGGATATCTTGTTGCTGCACCGCCCGGATCCGCTGGCAGACGTACACGAAGTGGCCGAGGTATTCGAGCAGCTGCGCAGCCAAGGTGTGGTGAAGCACTTTGGTGTGTCAAATATGCAGGCGGCGCAGATGGCCTATCTGCAAAGTGTGCTGCCTGAGCCGCTGGTGGCGAACCAACTGGAGTTGAGTCTGTCCCACCTCGATTGGTTGGAGCAGGGCATTGGCGAGAACAATGGCTTTGGCAAGAATCTGGCGTTCACCCCGGGCACCTTGGAGTACTGTGCTCAGCATAAGGTACAGATCCAAGCATGGGGCAGCCTGTCGCAGGGGCGCTTCTCCGGTCGCCACTTCGATGATGCCTCGGACGCTGAGCGCCGCACCGCCGAGTTGGTAGCGCGTTATGCCGATGAACTAGGGGCTAGCCGAGAGGCGGTGGTACTGGCGTGGCTGATGCGCCATCCTGTTGGGATTCAGCCGGTTATCGGCTCTGCCAACGTGGATCGAATTAAGGCCTGCGCCGGTGCAGATCAGCTTGAACTGAGCCGCGAGCAATGGTATCAACTGTATGTGAGTTCTCGAGGTAATCCATTACCTTAGAGGCTTTGCCGCGCAAGCGTTGGCGTGTTTTAAGCCGTTTGTTGATTTCCTGAGCAAACAGGAAATTTTTTCGAAGAAACGGCTTTACAAGGGGGGGCGACTTCCCTAATATACGCCTCCGCCAGCGTTGAGCACCCGTAGCTCAGCTGGATAGAGCGTCGCCCTCCGGAGGCGAAGGTCACAGGTTCGACTCCTGTCGGGTGCGCCATGTGGCAACAAGCTCTAAAAAACAATGGTGGGTATAGCTCAGTTGGTAGAGCCCCGGATTGTGATTCCGGTTGTCGTGGGTTCAAATCCCATTACTCACCCCACTTGCGAAGGTGGTGAAATTGGTAGACACGCTAGCTTCAGGTGCTAGTGGCTTAACGGCCGTGGGGGTTCAAGTCCCCCCCTTCGCACCATAATCTTCTTGAAGATTATGACCTGTCGGTGAATAGCGCAGTTTGGTAGCGCATCTGGTTTGGGACCAGAGGGTCGGGGGTTCGAATCCCTCTTCACCGACCACTATTTTGAAGACCCGCTCGTTGAGCGGGTTTTTCTATAGATGGGTTTTAACCCATTACTCACCCCATTTGCGAAGGTGGTGAAATTGGTAGACACGCTAGCTTCAGGTGCTAGTGACTTAACGGTCGTGGGGGTTCAAGTCCCCCCCTTCGCACCATAATCTTCTCGAAGATTATGACCTGTCAGTGGCAGGTAACAGCAAGATTTGTCGGTGAATAGCGCAGTTTGGTAGCGCATCGTCGCGAAGCTCATAAAGAGCGGGACCTGAGGTCACAAACCTCAGCGAGTACCAAAGTAAAACTTGTCGGTGAATAGCGCAGTTTGGTAGCGCATCTGGTTTGGGACCAGAGGGTCGGGGGTTCGAATCCCTCTTCACCGACCACCTTTCGAAGCCCTGCTCAATTGAGCGGGGCTTTTTCGTTTATGCTCAATGAAAGTGCCAGCGCATCGTCGCGAAGCTAATAAAGAGCGGACCAGAGGGGCCGAAGGCCCGAATCCCTCTTCACCGACCACTTTTCGAAAGCCCCGCTCAGTTGAGCGGGGCTTTTTTCGTTTAAGCCCAATGAAAGTGCCAGCGCATCGTCGCGAAGCCAATAAAGAGCGGACCAGAGGAGGCCGAAGGCCCGAATCCCTCTTCACCGACCACCTTTCGAAGGCCCCGCTCAATCGAGCGGGGCTTTTTTCGTTTATGCCCAATATATCCATTAAAAAAGCCCGCAAAATGCGGGCTTAGAAAGTCAGACTTACGCTATTAGCTCACGCAGCTAACAGCGGGTCGTGATAAGGCAACCACGCGAAGTGGTAGTCTTGCTGGGATTGCTCGCGAAGCTGGGCGATGGTGGCAGATTCGTGTTGGTTAAGCGGGCGGCTTTCCCCCTGAGCCAATCGTTCGATCTGCTGGATTTGCTGATAACGCTGGTGGTCGGGGCCATTTTTCAACTCATAGATTGAGCGCAGGTGTAGCTGCACCTCGGCAATCAAACCTGATTGTGGCAGGGTCACCAGTACCTTCAAATCGCGATAGCCAGAAGGGCCGGGCTCGGCGAAGCGGTTTTTCACCGCGACTAACTCGGCCTGCTGCTCTAGCTGCTCATAGGCTTGTACCAATTGCTCAGGGCTGTCGGCGATGATGCTGGCGCGAACCAGATCGGTCAGCTCGGCGGCTTGATGGTTGAGCTCGGTGGCGATTTTGGTTTCGGCGCGTGCCGGGGATTTTACGTCGGCGATGACACTTTCGCAGTGGCTGTGCCCGGCAGAGCGTTCCAGAATCAAGGCCAGTTCTTGTTGGGCCTGTGGAGCGAGCTGATAGAGCTTGTCCAGCGAGTCATAGGGTTGCTGGCTGTCACGGCGGCGATTGCGGATATCGTTGAGACGAAGGTTGCTGCGATGATTACCGCTGTGTTGAAAGGCTGAAGGGTTGCAAAGACTACGGCTGGGTGTAGCTGATTGAGAGGCCTGGCTGGGAACCAAAAATACCGCAGTAGAGAGAACCAGGGCTTTAAACAGATTCGACATATTGCTCCTATACAACAACACAAGTGCATTGAGTTTACGGCAGCTGTTAGTGCCATACAGTGGTATAGATCGCGTTTATTGGTGTTTAGTTCTGTAAAGTTGTGTAAATGCCAACCAGAACACGGTTAAAAGGCAAGCGATTGGTGAGTTCTGCTAGCGCTGCGCAAGCAGGTGAATGTAGCGTCCTAGCTCGATAAAGGGGCGGTGTTGCGAATAGCGCAGCTCCATATCGATGATCTGTTGCTCATCGACTTGCTCACGCGCACCGGCTTTAAAGTAGTCGTTAATAATCCGCACGCCGCTGACCTGCTTGCTGGTTAACAGCCACTGTTGCATCCATTGCTCTACTTCGTCCAGCGTGAGTGGGTGTTGCGGGGTAAGCCGGACCGGCTTTTTCACCTTTAAGCCCTTGTTGATGTAATCGAAGTTGCCGCTCACCAGTGAGTGAAAGCGCTGGGCTTCGCGGTTGTAGAACATCAGTGACAGGTGGCCGCCGGGTTTGAGTAAGGGCAGTAGCCCCGCCACCGTAGCCTTGGCGTCGCTCAACCACTCCACCACGGCATGACACAGGATCAGGTCGAACTGGCCAAACTGTTCAACATCGAGCTGCTGGATGGGGCAATGTAGCAGTTGCATATCTAAGGAGGTGGGCGCGGCGGCAATTTGTTCGCGGGCTTGGGCCAACAGCTGCTCGGAGATATCGCACAACACCACCTGATGGCCCATGGCCGCAAGCTGCTGGCTAAGGTGGCCATAACCGCCACCGGCATCGAGGATCCGCAGCGCAGGGCTGTTCTCGATGCTGAGCACTCGCTCTAGGTCGCGCCGCAGAACCGCCAGCCGGATCTTACCCTTGATGGTGCCGTAGATGTTGCGGGTGAACTTGTTGGCGATGGCATCGAAGTTCTGATCTTGCATCGGTATCTCCTGACCCGTTGAGCGGCGGTTTGGCGGAAGTGACTGTGCGGGAATATAGAGAGCAGCGGCTTCCTTGTAAAGCGTGGCTAGATTTCACCTTGGCCTTACTAAAACTGACAACGTTGGTGTGAATTATGGTGGATGGGGTTAATCGTTTACACTTGCAGTGAAAACTGTGAGCTGGTTAACGCTTCAATGGACTTAGATCCCTTGTCAGCCATAGGGGCAGCCAACACAATGGGCGCAGTTTTGTTTTTATCATTTAATGGAGTTGGATTGTGACGAATCAATCGATGCCGGGTGCGGTAGTGCTGCGCAACAAGCAGGGAAGTGAGGCTCAGGTTATTGCGCTAGGGGCTACCCTGACCAGCTTTACTATCCGCCTGAGCGATGGCGAAGTGCGCGATGCTGTTCTGGGCTGCGCCAGCTTGGAAGACTACCAACGTCAGCAAGGTTTTTTGGGGATGACGGTAGGGCGTTTTGCCAACCGCATCAAAGGCGCGCGCTTTGAGCGTGATGGCGTGGAATACAAAGTGACCGCCAACCAAGACGAGCACCAGCTGCATGGCGCCTGCGATCTTAGCCATCGCGATTGGCAGCTACAGCAGGTGGCCGACAATGAGCTGCTGTGCACCATCGAATCAGCCGACGGCGCGCTCGGTTACCCGGGCAATCTGAGCGTTGAGCTGCGCTACCTGTTGGATGATGACAACCAGCTGCATCTGGATTATCGCGCCAAGGTCGACAAGGCTTGCCCTATCAACCTTACCGATCACTCCTACTTCAACCTCAATCCCGCGGCCGCCGATATCAAGCAGCACAGCGTATGGATTGGTGCCGACCAATATTTACCGGTTGGCGCAGATGGGATCCCGCCAGCGGGCCTGCGTGAGGTTAGCGGCACTAGCTTCGATTTTCGCCAGAGCAAGACCATTGGCCAAGACTTTCTGACCGAGCACGATCAAGAATTGGTGGGCGGCTACGACCATAGCTATCTGATTAAGCCTGAATTGGTAGGCTGTGAGCAGCCGATCGCCCGAGTGATTGCTGATGACGGCAAGCTGGCGCTTGAAGTATTGACCACCAAGCCTGCGGTACAGCTATACACCGGCAACTTTGTCGATGGTAACCCGCGTCGTGAAGGTGGCGAGTACGGCAAGCAAGCTGGCCTGTGTTTGGAAACTCAGTATCTGCCGGATGCGCCTAACCGCCCTGACTACCCACATCAGAGCTGCTGGCTGGAGCCTGGTCAAAGCTATCAGCACAAAACTATCTACAAGCTCTACCAGCCCGCCTAGAAAACTGGCTCAAAGCACTCTTTATCGGTTATCCTGCAAAGACATTCGTCAAGGGACACCTGATAAGGAGTGCTCACAATGAAACGCCTGTTTTCACTCGCATTTTTATTGGTCTTCGCGCTGCCAAGCAGCTTTGCTGATGAATACTCAGCTACCATCGAGCAGTTTCGCGAATCCCCACGTACCCACTCATTTTTTAACACTGCCTATGGCTACGCTGTGTTCCCCACTGTGGGTAAAGGCGGTATCGGTCTAGGCGGTGCCTACGGTAAGGGTAAGGTCTACCAAGGCGGCAGCCCAACCGGTGAGGCCAGTCTGGCGCAGGTGAGTTTTGGTCTGCAGCTGGGCGGCCAGGCTTTTAGCCAGATCGTGTTCTTGCAAGACAAGCGTGCCTACGACGCCTTCACCAGCGGTAGCTTCGAGTTTGGCGCTCAGGCCAGTGCGGTGGCGCTGACTCTTGGCGCATCGGCGCAAGCGGGCAGCACCGGAACTGGCGCGCAAGCGGCGGATACCCAGAGCAAGGCCAACTACGTGAGTGGCTATGCGGTATTCACCATGGCTAAGGGCGGTCTGATGTACGAGGCAGCGATCAGCGGCCAGAAGTTTGGTTTCAAACCTTATTAGTCTTTACTGTTTTAAAGGAGTATTCAGTTGGGCAAGAAGTTAGCATTTATCGGCTTGGGCACCATGGGCTATCCCATGGCCGGCCACTTGCAGCAGGCGGGTTATCAAGTCTGCGTGTATAACCGCACAGGCAGCAAAGCTGAGGCGTGGTGCGAGCAATATGGCGGCAGCTGCGCGGCTACCCCTGCCGGTGCGGCCAAGGATGCGGACATCGTGTTCAGCTGTGTCGGAAACGACCAAGATGTGCGCAGTGTCTATTACGGCGAACAGGGCATTATCGCTGGCGCGAAAGCGGGCGCGGTGCTGGTGGATCACACCACCGCATCGGCGGAGCTGGCGGTTGAGCTGGCACAAGCCGCGGCGGATGCCGGCTTACAGTTCTTAGATGCGCCGGTGTCCGGCGGCCAAGCGGGCGCCGAAAATGGCTGCTTAACCGTGATGGTCGGTGGCGAGCAGGCAACCTTAGCCAAGGTTGAAGCAGTGATGGATAGCTACGCCCAAGCGATCACCTTGGTGGGCGAGCATGGCAAGGGGCAGTTGTGCAAGATGGTCAATCAGCTGTGTATCGCTGGCATTTTGCAGGGCCTGTCTGAAGGGCTACAGCTAGCCAGCAAGACCGGCCTCGATGTCACCACTTTGGTGGAGGTACTCAAGCACGGCGCAGCAGGCAGTTGGCAGTTGGAAAACCGCGCTGAGAATGTCGCCAAGGGACATTTTGATTACGGCTTTGCCATCGATTGGATGAGAAAAGACCTCGGTATCTGTCTTGAGCAAGCCAGCCAGCTTGGACTGAGTCTGCCATTGGCCGAGCAAGTCGACCAACGTTACGCCGAGCTGCAACAGCGTGGCTTTGGCCGCAGCGATACATCGGTGCTGTACAAACAGTTCGATCAAGAACACCACGATTAGGTAACACATGAACAAGCAATTAAGCGCATTAGAGGCACGAGTGATTGGCGTGCTACTTGAAAAAGAGACCACCACGCCGGATCAGTATCCGCTGTCGGTGAATGCTCTAACCGTGGGCTGCAACCAGAAAAGTAACCGTGAGCCGGTACTTGAGCTGAGTGAGGCCGAGGTACTAGACACCCTGCATGGCCTGCTGGAAAAGCGCTTAGTACAAGAAGCGCCACAAAGCGGCCGGGTGGTGCGCTATCAGCAGCGTTTTTGCAACAGCACCTTCGGTGGCCTTCAGCTTAGTGAGCAGCAGCGCGCTGTGATCACCTTGTTGCTACTGCGCGGCCCACAAACCCCGGGCGAGCTGCGCTCGCGCTCTGGGCGTCTGGCCGAGTTTGCATCGGTGGCCGAGCTGGAGTCGTGCTTGAGCAGCCTACAGCAGTTTGAGTCAGGCCCGCTGGTGGAGCGTTTAGAGCGCCAAGCGGGCAAGCGTGAGAGCCGCTATGCGGAGCTGTTTACCGAAGGTAGTGGCGATGCACCAGCTGCCGCGGAGGCAAGCTCTCAGCCATCATCGTTGGAAGATGCAGGTGAGGTGGCGCGGATGCGCACAGAGCTTGAGCTACTAGCCGAGAAAGTCGCCGAGCTGACTGCGCGGCTGGATAAAGCCGGGCTGTAGTTTCCAAACCAAAACGCAACGCACTGTGGGTGCGTTGCGTTCATTTCTTTAAGCCACTTCCATGATGTGGCTTCTAATCACGCTTAGAAGCGATATCCCATACCCAATGCTGCAAAGGTACCGCTGCTGTCGTAGAAGGTGATGTTGGCGTTGTTGCGACTAAAGCCAGCGGTCACGTTGAACATGCTGTTGCTCCAGCCAAAGGGCTCTTGGTAGACGTAGAGCGCGAACAGCGAGTAGTGATCATCCTTTTGGGTGCGATTAAACACCGGATTCGCCTCATCGAACTTGCGTTGTCCCCATTCCAGGTTGAGGTTTAACAGGTGCTGCTGTTGGCGGTAGACGGTGTTGATCCGCAGCATGTAATCATCGTTACTCATGGCATCGCCGTCGGCGTTAACCCGGGTGTAGACAAACGAGGGAGACATAAACAGCCGTTGGCTTAGAGGAAAGCTCACACCCAGATCCAAACGGTGGATATCCGCTTCCCGGCGCAGCAGCGCAGTATTGATGCCTGCCCGCGACTCGCCCGAGTGTTCGTCATCGATTTTACGCTGGGCAAATACATATTCGGCGCTGAATGGGCTCTCGGCGATGGCCTTCCACTCGACCCGCAGTCCTTGAACTGACTCATCGGTTTTATGGCGTTTTTCGCCGACAACAAAGGGGTCTTGCCAGGTTTCGCTAAACAGCTTGAGGCGCGGGAAGTAGGCGGCGGTTAGTTGGCTGCGCTCACCCATGGCACGGGTATAGCCGAGCTCGTATTGCAGCTGGCCACGACCGACGTTCTCCGGGCTGTTACCCAAGAACCATTGGTTTTTAAGGTTCTCAGTCGTGTACTCCACCCGTAGTAAGGGATAACCGAGAAAGCTGTCCTGCTTCTTGCCGGAGTTGTTCAGGTCATCGGTAATGGCGTTGTCGCTATCGGTATTGAACTGGCTTTCGCTGGAGGCAAAGCCGACGTTGAGGTTAAGGGTGGTCGACCAGCCCGGCTCTTTGGCGAGTGGCGCCGCCGCGCTTGCATGACTTGCCAGTAGCGTGCCGATAGCGGTACAGACCAACAACTTGCGCATGGGGATATCCTTATCAAGTTAACTGTATGTCTTAGGTTACACCTGTAACCGACTCGTAGATCACTTATTTATCATTATATTACATATAGATAGCTGACAAAAAAAAGACAACCTAAAAGCGGTTGTCTTTTTATCGAGTTATCCAGTTTTTGGCTTACGATTAATCGAGCTCGGAGAACAGGTTGGTACTGTAAGACTTCTCACAGTAGTGACACTTGAGCTTGGTATCGCCGTCGTTGCTGCGCACATGGAAGCGGCTATCCACCGGCTCGTTGTGGCTGATGCAGTTGCTGTTAGGGCAGGCAAACACACGGGTGATCTGCTCGGGCAGGGCCACCTGAAACTTTTTCACCACATCAAATTCGTTGATCAAATTAACCGTGGCGTTGGGCGCAAACAGGGCTAGCTGGTTGGCTTGCTCTTCACTGAAGGTGGTGTCTTCGATCTTTATCAGATCTTTATTCGGGCGATTGCCGCTGGGCAGGTTCAACCCCACGGTGATGCGCTTATTGTCATCGGCCAGGTGGAAGAACTTGAGGATCTTAATGCCTTGGCCAGCTGGAATATGGTCGATCACGGTGCCGTGTTGAATGGCTTCGACTTGTAGTTGCTTTTTCATTAGGCCGCTCCGAATTCGTTGGTCATCACCAGGGCTAACAAGGCTTGGCGGGCAAATACCCCATTGCGAGCCTGCTCAAAATAGTAGGCGTAGGGGGTGGCATCTACGTCGGTGGTGATCTCGTCGACCCGTGGCAGTGGGTGGAGTACCTTCAGGTTCGATTTCACGCCCTCCAGCAGATCGGCGCTTAGGATAAAGCTCGATTTAATGTGCTGGTATTCGGTTTCGTCGAAGCGCTCTTTCTGTACGCGGGTCATGTACAGGATGTCGACCTTGTCGATCACCCCATCGAAGCCGTCGTGCTCGGTGTACTTGACACCTTTCTCGCGTAGCTCTTCCAGCAGGTAGTCTGGCATCGCCAAGGCTTTCGGTGCGATAAAGTGAAACTCACAGCCAAACAGCGACAGCGCTTGGGTGAGTGAGTGCACGGTGCGGCCGTATTTGAGGTCACCGACAAACGCCACCTGTAGGCCTTCCAATGACCCTTGGGTCTCGTAGATGCTGAATAAGTCCAGCAGGGTTTGGGTTGGGTGTTGGTTGGAGCCATCGCCACCGTTGATGACCGGGACGCTGGAGAATTCGCTAGCCAGTCGGGCGGCGCCTTCTTGGGGGTGGCGCATGAAGAATGCGTCGCTGTACGAAGAGATAATCTTCACCGAGTCGGCGAGGGTTTCGCCTTTTTGCCCCAGTGAGGTGTTGCCGCCATCGGGGAAGCCGATGACGCTGCCACCAAGGCGTTGTACTGCGGTCTCAAATGACAGGCGGGTACGGGTTGAGGCTTCGAAAAAACAGCTGGCGACAACTTTGTTTTTGAGAAGCTCGGGTCTTGGCTGGTCTTTGATTTTGCCAGCGGTTTCGACGATAAGTTCCAGTTCTGCGCGAGAGAGGTCGGCGATGGAAACGATGTGCTTCTGATAGAGCGGGTTGGTCATGCTCGCAGATCCTAATCCGATATGAAATCGGGTGGAAAGTATATCAGCGAGTGGCGTTGGAGAATATGATCTTGGCGCATAAAGCTATCAAATAGCGTCAGCGCCAAGTTTTTAGAACTAGATGAAGGGCTTACGCGTAGTGGGTTTGCTTGCGCTCGCGCAGGTCCTGACACTCGATGCAGTAGCGCGACTCAGGGCGCGCTTTCAGGCGTTGCAGGCTGATATCATCACCGCAGCTTTCGCAAAAGCCGTAATCTTCCTCACTGATCCGCTTGAGCGCATCACGAATGCTTTTCACATGGGCCAGGTCGTGCTGACGACGATTCAGCAGCATCTGTTGGTTCTCTTCCTGGCTGGCGCGATCGGCCTCGTCACCTTGCTCATTTTCCCGTTTAATCGCGCTGTCATCCTCAAGACGCGCTTGGATCTCTGCTAGCTGGGACTCCAACTGCTGGCGGAATTGTTCGATTTGTTCGTGAGTGATCATTAGTGTGAAAACGGCTCCAATCTTTACTGGCCAGATGCTTGTGCTGCCTGGCTGAATTTAAACAAACGAACATTGTAGCCAAGTGGTTAACTAATGCCCAGATTTTAAACTAGATTATTTAAGCTATTGCACAAATTCTCGACATCTACATATTCACAGTGATTGGGGTTATGGGCTAGAATCGGCGGCAAAAATCCCTTCATCTATACGAGGATACTGAGGTGAAAACTCCACTACGTGCTTCACTGGCCCTATCAATGGGTCTGTTGGCCAGCTCGGTTGCCAACGCGCAAGAACAGGTTCTGCATATCTACAACTGGACGGATTACATTGCAGAAGACACCTTGGCCAATTTTGAAGCCGAAACCGGCATCAAAGTGGTGTACGACGTGTTCGATACCAACGAAGTACTAGAAGCTAAACTGCTTTCAGGCAGCACCGGCTTCGACATTGTTTCTCCTTCCCACGATTTTTATGCGCGCCAGATCCTGGCCGGTGTTTACCAGCCGCTGGATCGCAGCAAGCTAAGCAACTGGGAAAATCTGGATGAAGGCCTGATGGAGGCACTGGAAACCTACGATCCGGGCAACCTATACGGCATTCCTTACATGTGGGGTACCACCGGTATTGGCTATAACGTTGAAGCGGTGAAAGCGCGCTTGGGCGAAGATTTTCCTATCGATAGCTGGGATCTGGTATTCGACCCAGAAGTGGTGGCCAAGCTGGCTGACTGTGGCGTGACCTACCTAGACACCCCGGCCGAGGTTATCCCCTCGCTACTGGATTACATGGGTAAAGACCCGCATACCGCCAAGCCTGCCGATTACCAAGGCGAGCTGGAAGAGCGCCTGGACGCACTGCGCCCACACATTCGCTACTTCCACAGCTCTCAGTACATCAATGACCTGGCTAGTGGCGATATCTGTGTGGCGATCTCTTGGTCTGGCGATGCCCTGATTGCTGCTGATCGCGCCGACGAAGCCGACAACGGTATCGAGATTGATTACATCATCCCGAAAGAGGGGGCTGGCCTGTGGTTTGATATGTTTGCCATCCCAGCGGATGCGCCAAACCCCGATGCGGCGCATAAGTTCATCAACTACATTCTGCGTCCAGAAGTGATTGCCGATATCACCGACTACGTGTGGTACGCCAATCCGAATCCGAAGGCCGATGAGCTGATTGACCCAGAGATCCTGGAACACCCAGGCCTATACCCAAGCGATGAAGTGCGTGAGAGCTTGTACAGCTTTGAGAGTATTCCGCCGCGCGCCGAGCGTGCCCGCACCCGCGCCTGGACCCGTTTCAAGTCTGGCCGCTAGTTCGCGCTAAACGTAAAAAGCCACTCAGTCGAGTGGCTTTTTTTATGCCGCCAGCGGGGCTGGCGGTGTCGGTATTGGCAGAGTATTAGTCTTCCAGTTGCGGTCCTGCTGCAACCAGAGCCTGACCTTCTGCATTATCGGTATAACGTTTGAAGTTATTGATAAAGCGTTGGCCCAAGTCTTCTGCCTTGCTTTGCCACTGCAGTGGATCCTGATAGGTATCGCGTGGGTCGAGGATCTCTGGGTCGGCACCTGGTAGTGAGGTAGGCACTTCCAAGTTAAAGATAGGCAGTTGCTTAGTTTCCTGCTTCTCAATCGAGCCGTCGAGGATCGCATCGATAATCGCGCGGGTATCCTGAATCGAGATACGTTTGCCAGTGCCGTTCCAACCGGTGTTCACCAAGTAGGCTTCTGCGCCAGCCGCTTCCATACGCTTAACCAGTACTTCTGCATACTTGGTTGGGTGCAGGGTCAAGAAGGCTGCGCCGAAACACGCGGAGAAGGTTGGAGTCGGCTCGGTGATACCACGCTCAGTACCAGCCAGCTTGGCGGTGAAGCCAGACAGGAAGTGATACTTGGTTTGCTCTGGAGTGAGCTTGGCAACCGGTGGTAGTACGCCGAAGGCGTCAGCGGTTAGGAAGATAACCTTCTTAGCGTGGCCTGCTTTAGACACCGGCTTAACGATGTTCTCGATGTGACCGATAGGATAGGTAACACGAGTGTTTTCGGTTTTTGATCCATCATCGTAATCGACGCTGCCATCGTTAAACACGGTGACGTTTTCCAGTAGTGCGTCGCGTTTGATCGCGTTGTAGATATCAGGCTCGGCTTCTTTACTCAACTTAATGGTCTTGGCATAACAGCCACCTTCGTAGTTGAATACGCCGTCGTCATCCCAGCCATGCTCGTCATCACCAATCAGGCGACGTTTTGGATCGGTAGATAGAGTCGTCTTACCGGTGCCTGACAGGCCGAAGAAGATGGCCACATCGTCTTTTTCGCCGACGTTGGCCGAGCAGTGCATGGACGCGATGCCTTGCAGCGGCAGGTAGTAGTTCATCATCGCGAACATACCTTTCTTCATCTCGCCGCCATACCAGGTACCACCGATGACCTGCATCTTTTCGCTCATGTTGAACACGGTGAAGTTCTCGGAGTTTAAACCGTGCTCTTCCCACTTCTTATTAGTGGTTTTCGAGCCATTCATTACCACGAAGTCTGGCTCGTAGTCTTTCAGCTCTTCTTCGGTGGGGCGAATGAACATGTTAGTTACGAAGTGGGCTTGCCATGCAACTTCTACGATAAAGCGCACTTTAAGACGGGTATCTGGGTTAGCACCACAGAAGGTATCAACCACGAACAAGCGTTTGCCAGATAACTGTTCAACAACGGTTTGTTTAAGATCGTTCCACACTTCAGTGGTGATGGGTTTGTTATCGTTGGGAGCGAATTCGCTGGTCCACCAGAAGTCTTTCGCGGTGGTATCGTCGAGGACGATGTATTTATCTTTGGGAGAGCGGCCGGTGAAGATACCGGTGTCTACGGCAACAGCACCACTTTCGGTGACTACCCCGCGTTCATATCCTTCAAGGTCATCGCGGGTCTCTTCTTGGAAGAGTTGCTCATAGGAGGGGTTTCGTACAATTTCAGTTACACCTTTAATGCCGTATTGTTCTAAGTCTACGGTCTGGCTTTTTTCTGCAACGTCTAGCATGGCAGTCTCCTGATTTGTAATGTAGAGAGGTAGTTTTGTTATCTAATATTTTCATTATTTTATTTATTAAGTTTGTTCACATTCTATCGCTTAAGACTTAAGCAAAAGATAGAGTTAGTTCAAATTACCGTAATTTTAATATGGTTATTGTTTGATCTAATTGGGAAGTGAGAAGCAGCTCCCACTTCCCCGGATATATTAGTGAACTTGATCCTGCTTTGTCGCGGTTTGATTGCTGAAAATGTTTTCTACGTCAGCCGCATTAAATCGATAATTGTGCCCACAGTAGTCACAATGCATGGCGATTTCGCCTCGCTCCTCGCAGATATCTCTAAGCTCTTGCAGATCCATAGTTAATAGTGCTGACTCGCAACGCTCTTGGGAGCAGGTGCATTTGAATTGCACGTTTTGTGGTTCATACGTGCGAACGTCTTCCTGATGATAGAGGCGGAACAGTACTTGCTCGGCGTCTAGGGTGAACAACTCGTCGGCGGTCATGGTTTCGTTGAGCTGAGAAACGTGGCTGAAATTTTCCTCATTTTTTTCATCATTGCCCGGCAGTGCCTGCAGGAACAAACCAGCGCAGTGGAACTGGCCGTCTACTTGTCCGGTGTGCAGCCATAAACGAGTCGGCAACTGTTCGCTTTGGGCGAAGTAGTTTTCCAGGCTCTTGGCAACGCCAGCGCTATCCAACTCGACGATGCCCTGATAGCGCTCGCCTTTCTCTGGGGTGATGGTGATAACAATGTGGCCTTTGCCGACTAGCTCGGCAAATGGCAGATCTTGTACCTGTTCGCCTTCCCAGCGGGCAATACCGCGTAGCTCTTGGCGGTGGTTACCGCTGATTGCCACGAAGTTAAGCGGGCCATCGCCTTGCAGCTGCACGGTAATGTCGCCTTCAAACTTTAAGGTGGCGGTTAGCAGGCTGGTGGCGCTGAGCAGTTCACCGAGCAGCTTCTGAACCGAAGCTGGGTAGCTGCGTTGTTCGAGGATCGACTGATAGCTTTGCTGAAGCTGTACCAGCTCGCCACGCAGGTGGTAGTTGTCGAAGGTGAAACGGGTGAGCAAATCTTGCTTCATCTTATATACCTACTGTTGTTTAAACTGGATGATTTGACGGCGTTGCTTTTTGTCCGGGCGACGTTCAGGCGCTTGATTTTGCGCGAGTAGCTTGCGTTGGCTGGCTTGCTGTTCGCGCTTAGCGATGCTGTCCGCTGTCTCCTGATAGAGCTGCTGGGCCTGGGGCGCCGGGCCGCGCTTATCACTCAAGGCTTGCACTACCACTTCCAAAGGCTGGTGACCCTGCCAAAGGTTAATAGTAGCGCCAATCTCAACAGATCGGCTGGGTTTGCAGCGCTGTTGGTTGTAATGCACTTTTCCGCCTTGAATCATCTCCCGGGCCAGGCTGCGAGTCTTGTAAAAACGCGCCGCCCAAAGCCATTTATCGAGACGGATCTGCTGAGAATTATCGCTCATTTAGTTACATCGTCATGTTTGTTTCATATTGGCACGCGATTATATACCCAAACCGCCACATGGTGCATGAGTGAGCGTTGGTTGACCACGATACTCTGGTGTAACGCTCTGCAGACGCGCTGAAAACCAGCACAGCGCTATGGTTTTGGTCGACCTACTACAAAAGGTTAACTAATTTGCGTCAGATCTATAGGCAATCCTTATAAAAGGTATATTGTTACAGCCCGCACTTTTTCTCTTATGAGCCCTTGTCCTTAATAGCAGTCTCTTTAGAATGGGCAAACAAATAGCTCATTAGGACAGCACTTGGGCCGCGAATACAAAGCATGAATACTCAGCCCTAAAAGACCAAAGGATGAACGCATTTCTATCTGTTACTAAAGCCGGTGAGCGCCTCGCTTTAGCCCCTGCCACCGCACGCATCTGCTTCGCTGCACTACTCTGCGTTGTTGCCTATCAACTGGCGGCATTGACGTGGCTAGCATTTCCTCAGCAGCAGAGCGCCAGCGCTTGGCAGCCGAACATTCGTGCCAACCAATCGAGCAGCCGTGGCATCGACTTGGCGCCGCTGCTTAGTGCCAATCTTTTTGGTAAATATGTTTCGCCCGAGTTGGCCAGTCAGCAGAAGCCGGTGGAGGAAGCGCCTTCCAGTGCCGATGCGCCGAAGACCCAACTGCGGGTCAAACTAGCCGGGCTGGTCGCCAGTAGCGATCCAAGCCGTTCTATCGCAATTATTGAACATCGTAATAAACAGCAAACCTATGCCTTGGAAGAACAGATCGATGGCACTAAGGCGACGGTGGTTGAGATCTACGCCGACCGGGTGATTTTGGATAACCAAGGCAAGCTGGAAAGCCTGCTGTTAGACCCTGATGGTAAGTCATCACCGCGGGGTGCGGCCTCGCGTCCACAACGTACCACCCGACCAGCTGCGCAGAATACTGCGTCAAACGCGGGATCAAGTGCTGCAGAGGTACGCGAAGCGCTGCGTGATCCCTCAAAGATTACCGACTTTGTCCGCATCAACCCGCACCGCGAGGACGGGCAGTTGCGCGGCTATCGGGTCAACCCGGGCAAGAGTCCACAGATTTTTAACGAATTTGGGCTACGGCCAAATGATTTGGCGGTGGCCATCAATGGTTACGATTTGACCGACAATGCACAAGCCATGCAGATAATGCAGGAACTCAGCGAGCTCACCGAAGTTAGTTTGACGGTTGAGCGTGAAGGGCAGCTAGAAGAGCTCTACCTGAGCCTGCCAGAATAAGTAGAATTGGAGATTGGGAAGTAAATGAAATTTCAATTGGGGAAACTGGCTCGGGCTGCATGTCTTGCGCTGTGTGGTTTTAGTTTAAGCTTGTCTGCGGTTGGCGACGAACTGAGCTTTACACCTGATTTCACTGATACCGACATCAGTGAGATGATTACCACGGTGGGCCGCAATTTAGACAAGACCATCATTGTCGACCCCTCAGTGCGCGGTAAGGTTAACGTACGTAGCTACGATGAGCTGACTGAAGAGCAATACTACCAATTCTTCTTGAGCATCCTCGATGTCTATGGCTTTGCGGTTGTGGATATGCCCAACGGCTTTGTGAAGGTTATTCGCGCCAAAGATGCCAAAGGTGCCGCCATCCCGGTGGTTGACTCCGATAGCGATGCGATCGGCGATGAGATGGTCACCCGTGTGGTGCCGGTAAAGAACGTATCGGTACGTGAACTGGCCCCGCTGCTGCGCCAGCTCAACGACAACGCCGGTGGCGGTAACGTGGTGCACTACGACCCCTCGAATGTGATCATGCTGACTGGCCGCGCCGCTGTGGTGAACCGTTTGGTGGAGATCATCCGCCGGGTGGACAAGGCCGGCGACCAAGAAGTAGACATCGTGAAGCTGAAGTATGCATCGGCCGACGAAATGGTGCGGATTATCTCCTCGCTAACCGCAACTGCAGCCAAAGGCGGCGGTGGCGGTGGTGCAGCGGCAACCAATCTGCTAACCCCGAAGGTGGTCGCCGATGAGCGCACCAACAGCATCGTAATTTCAGGTGAGCCAAGCGCCCGTGAGCGGATTGTTCGCTTGGTCGAGAAACTGGATAGTGAGCTGGAAACCTTTGGTAATACCCGTGTTTTCTATATCCGTTACGCCAAAGCCGGCGATCTGGTAGACGTACTTAAAGGCGTAAGCGAAACCGTCGCGGCAGAAGCCGCCGGTGGCAGCAGCAATACAGGTGGCAACCGCTCAAGCCGTAGTTCTTCCCGTGGCCAGTTCTCCATCGAGGCCCACGAAGAGACCAATGCCTTGGTGATCACCGCCCAGCCTGACACCATGCGTACCCTTGAAACCGTGATTAAGCAGCTGGATATCCGCCGCGCTCAAGTACACGTGGAAGCGATGATCGTGGAAGTCTCTGATGGCGATGGTATCAGCCTAGGCGTGCAGTGGGCCACCGAAGCTGGTGGTACCCAGTTTAACGATGGCCTGACGGTGCCGATTACCGAGATTGGCGCGGGCGTATGGCAAGCTCAGCCCACCGAAGGTACCACTACCTGTTCTGGTGCAGGAGACAACCAAAACTGTACCAGTAACCCTGATCAGCTTGGCAACATCGTACCGCTGGCTAACACCCTGAGCCGGATTAGCGGTGCAGCCTTTGGTTTCTATGGCTCTAACTGGGCGGCCTTGATTCAAGCGGCTGCCAACGACACCCGTTCAAACCTGCTGGCAACCCCTTCGATTACCACTCTGGATAACCAAGAAGCCTTCTTTATCGTCGGTCAGGAAGTCCCGGTTGTGACCGGCTCTTCAGCGGGTTCGAACAACGAAAACCCATTTACCACGGTGGATCGCCGTGAAGTGGGTATCAAGCTAAAAGTAACCCCTCAGATCAACGAAGGCGATGCGGTACAGCTCACCATCGAGCAGGAAGTCTCCAGCGTTCAGGGCCAAACCAATATCGATGTGGTGTTCGCGACTCGTCAGCTGACGACCACGGTGCTGGTGGACAGCGGCGATATGATCATCTTGGGCGGCCTGTTGGATGATCAAGTGGAAGAGAGTAACTCCAAGGTGCCGCTGCTGGGCGATATCCCGGTACTGGGCCATCTGTTCCGCTCCACCGGTACCTCTCAGTCCAAGCGCAATCTCATGGTGTTTATCCGTCCAACCATTATCCGTGACTCGGCCACCATGCGTAACGTGAGTTCGCGCAAGTACAGCCAGATCCGGGCTCAACAGCTACTGCGTCAGGAAGAGGGCGTCAACCTGATGCCAGACCTGCAAATGCCGGTGCTGCCTGAGTACGGCATCGATCAGGAGATCTCGCCGGAAGAGCAAGCCTATCTGGACTACCTGAAAGAAAAAGCCGCCGCCGAAGCTGCTGGGGAGTAAGCGGTGAGCGATTTAGCCAAGTTTGAAGATGAAAAGGCACTGGTTAGCGACACCCCTCATCTAAGCGAAGAGGGAAGCCTGCAACTGCCTTACATGTTCGCCAAGCAGCACGGTGTGCTGCTCGAAGCCGCCGAGCAAGGCTTGGTGTTGCAGCACAAAGCTCAGCCAAGCTTGGCGGTGCTGTGTGAAGTACGCCGGGTTGTCGGAAAGGCCTTTAGCTGCCAGCCGCTGGATGATGAAGCCTTTGAAGCGCGTATGGCCGAGGCCTATCAGCGCGACTCCTCAGAGGCTCGCCAGTTGATGGAAGATATCGGTAACGATATGGACTTCTACACCTTGGCTGAAGAACTACCCGAGAACGAAGACCTGCTCGAATCGGAAGATGATGCGCCGATTATTAAGCTGATCAACGCCATGCTGGGCGAGGCGATCAAAGAAGGCGCCAGTGATATCCATATCGAGACCTTCGAAGCCACCTTGGTGATCCGCTTCCGTATCGATGGGGTGCTACGCGAGATCCTACGCCCCAACCGTAAACTGGCGGCGCTGCTGGTATCGCGGATCAAGGTAATGGCGCGTCTCGACATCGCCGAGAAGCGGGTACCGCAAGATGGCCGTATCTCACTGCGAGTGGCCGGCCGTGCGGTGGATGTACGGGTATCAACCATGCCATCGAGCCATGGCGAACGGGTGGTGCTGCGTCTTCTCGATAAGAATAACGCCCGTCTGATGCTGGCCAACCTAGGCCTGGCGAAAGAGTACCAAGAGCATATCAGTGAGCTGCTGCGTAAGCCGCACGGGATTATCCTGGTTACCGGCCCGACTGGTTCCGGTAAGTCCACCACGCTGTATGCTGGCCTCAATGAAATCAACAGCAAAGACCGCAATATCCTGACCGTTGAAGACCCCATCGAGTACAACATCGAGGGGATCGGCCAAACCCAGGTGAACACCAAGGTAGATATGACCTTTGCCCGTGGCCTGCGCGCGATTTTGCGTCAAGACCCGGATGTGGTGATGATCGGTGAGATCCGGGATTTGGAAACCGCCCAGATTGCGGTACAAGCCAGTTTGACCGGTCACCTTGTACTGTCGACCCTACACACCAACACCGCGATTGGCTCGGTGACCCGTCTGCGGGATATGGGGGTTGAGCCCTTCCTGCTGTCGTCTAGCTTGCTGGCGGTGCTGGCCCAACGCTTGGTGCGTACCCTATGCCCGGATTGCCGCGAACCCCACCACGCTACCGCCCGTGAGCAGAAGATGCTGGGCATTGAGATCGATGCTCAAGTGTATCGACCTGTGGGCTGTGAGAGCTGTAACCACACCGGCTACCGTGGTCGTACCGGTATCCACGAGCTGCTGCTGGTGACCGATGAAGTACGCGAGATGATCCACGGTGGTGGCAGCGAGCAAGAGATCGAAGCTGCCGTGCGCGACCACTGCCCAAGTATTCGTCAGGATGGCTTGAACAAAGTATTGGCCGGCATTACCAGCCTTGAAGAAGTATTGCGGGTAACGAGGGAAGGATAGCGTGCCAGCATTTGAGTATCAGGCCTTTGATGGTAAGGGCAAAAAACGCAAAGGCGTGATGGAGGCGGACAACGCCCGCCAAGTGCGCAGCAACCTGCGTGAGCAGCGTCTGACCCCCTTATCTATCGAGCCGATTGCCGACAAGCAACAAGCAAGCAAGGGTAAAACCAGCTTCCGCAGAGGCATCAGTGCCTCCGATTTGGCCTTGGTCACTCGCCAGCTGGCGACGCTGGTAGCAGCGGCCATGCCGGTGGAAGAAGCGCTAAGAGCGGTGGCCCAGCAGAGCGAAAAATCGCGCATCAAAAGCATTATGCTGGGGGTGCGCGGCAAGGTCGTTGAGGGTTACTCCTTGGCCGAAAGTCTGGCGGATTATCCGCAAGCCTTTGAAAAACTCTATTGCTCGATGGTGGCGGCGGGTGAGAAATCGGGCCACTTAGACGAAGTGCTCGAGCGCTTGGCCGACTACACCGAACAGCGCCAAGCGATGCGCATGAAGACCATGCAGGCACTGATTTACCCTACCGTGCTGACCTTAGTCTCCATCGGCATTATCGCCATCTTGCTAGTAGCGGTGGTGCCGAAGGTGGTGCAGCAGTTTGAGCATATGGGACAGGACTTGCCCGGTATGACCGTGGCATTGATTGCCATGAGTGATTTTGTGGCCGCCTACGGTCTCTATGTGCTGGTAACGATCTTGCTGCTGATGGTGCTGGGCCAACGCTTGTTGATGCGCGATAGTCTGCGCCTTGGTTGGCATCGCCAGTATCTTAAATTGCCGGTGCTGGGCAAGGTGGCCAAAGGCCTGAACACTGCCCGCTTTGCCCGTACCCTAAGTATTTTGAACTCATCGGCGGTACCGCTACTCGAAGGGATGAACATCGCCGGTGACGTACTGACCAACGACTACGCGCGGGGGCAGGTACTAGAAGCCGCCGGCAAGGTTCGTGAAGGGACCAGCCTGCATCAATCCTTGGATGCAACCGGCTTGTTCCCGCCCATGATGCTGCATATGATCGCCTCCGGTGAGCGCTCTGGCGAGTTGGACTCGATGCTGGAGCGGGCAGCTGATAACCAAGAACGGCAATTTGCCAATCAGGTTACCCTGGCCTTAGGGATATTTGAGCCAGCGCTAATCATCACTATGGCAGGTGTGGTGCTATTTATCGTAATGGCCATCATGCTGCCCTTATTAGAATTAAACAATATGGTCGGCTAAGGCCGACAGTTCAGGGGGAGTAACTATGAACAAGCAAAAGCGCCAGGGTCAGCAGGGTTTTACCTTGTTGGAAGTAATGGTGGTCATCGTGATTCTGGGGATCTTGGCCAGCCTGGTGGTGCCCAACTTGATGGGTAACAAAGAACAAGCGGATCGCCAGAAAGCGATCGCCGATATCGTGGCATTAGAAAACGCCCTCGATATGTACCGTCTCAACCACAGCCGCTACCCAACCACCGACCAAGGTCTGGAAGCGTTGGTAAGCCAACCAACCTCTGGCCCTGAGCCGCGTAACTACCCCGATGGTGGCTACCTGCGCCGTTTGCCAAAAGACCCATGGGGCAACGACTACATCCTGATTAGCCCGGGAGAGCGCGGTCGCGTTGATGTATTCACTGCCGGCCCTGATGGCGAGGAAGGCACCAACGACGATATCGGTAACTGGAATCTAGACCAGTAACCATGCGAACTCGCCTGCCCAAACGCCAGCAGGGCTTCACCCTGCTGGAGATCATTTTGGTGTGTGTGATGATGGCGGTGGCGGTAAGCGTCGCCGTGATGAACATCTCCACTTCCAATGACAGCAAAGACATGGAGATCCAGGTTAAGCGCCTGGCCGCATTGCTGCAGTTTGCGCAAGAGCAGGCGTTGATGACCGGCCGTGACTACGGCCTGATTAGCGATGAGATCAGCTACCAGTTTCTGGAGCTGGAAGGCGATAACTGGCAACCCGCCACCGATGAGATGTTCCGCCGCCGTGAGCTACAAGAGCCCTATACCTTGGAGCTATCGCTCGGCGACTGGCAACAAGATAGCGATGGCTACGTTAGCCAAAGTTTGGGCCTGTTCGAAGGCGGCCTGTTGGAGCAAGACTTTATTACCGCTGATGACGAGAAGAAGATTCAGCCACAGGTGATGATCCTCAGTAGCGGCGAAGTGACGCCCTTTAGTTTGACCGTTGAACACGAAGATCTGGACCTTATCTGGAGCGTACGTAGCGATGACTTGGGTCAGATTGAGGTCTATCCCGGGGAGCCTGAGCAATGAAGCGCCAGCGCGGGATGACCCTGCTAGAGGTAATGGTGGCGATGGCGATTCTGGCCACAGCCGGTGCGGCGGTGGTCAAGGCTGCTGCAGAAAACCTCAATAGTATCAGCTTTTTACGCGAAAAGAGCTTTGCCCTATGGGTGGCAGATAACCGCTTGTCGGAGATTAAACTCTCCGGTGCATGGCCGGGAACCGCCCTGCGAAAAGGCGAGGAAGAGTTCGCCGATCGCACCTGGTATTGGCAAAGCCAGGGCGTTGAGACCGCCAGCAATGATTTTCTAGCGGTGCGCGTGACCGTGAGTAAGGACAAGGAGGGCAAGCAGGTGATGGCTGAGCTGACCTCCTATGTGAGTCGCTGATGAGGGCGAACACCAAGCGCCAGCAACGCGGCTTTACCTTTCTAGAGATGCTGATGGCCATCGCCATCTTTGCCTTTTTGGCTATAGCCGCGTATCAGCTTTTGGCGGGCGTACAGCAATCGGATGAGCTCTCCGAGCGCCATGGTGCTCGCTTGCGCCAAGTACAACGGGCCATGACGGTGATGCAGCGCGATTTTAGTCAGATGGCCGCGCGGCCGTTTCGCGATGAGAGCCAAGAACAGCGCCCACTGTTTAAGATGGAAAAGTTTCTCCATGGCAGCGATGCCGGTGCGGTGGAGATGGTCAGCCTCGGTTGGCGAAACCCACAGGCGATGTTGCCACGCTCGGAGCTGCAGCGTAGTAGTTACCTGCTTAGAGACCAGCAGTTGATTAAGGCCTTTTACAACTATCCCGATGCGGTGGTGGGGCAAGAGCCACGCGAACAGGTGCTGCTGGACCAGGTTGAAGACCTCAACTTTCGGGTTTATCAAAACGGTAGCTGGCGCGAAAATTTCGGCGAGACCGACGCTTTGCCAGAAGGGGTGGAAGTCACCATCCTAACCGCCGACTACGGTGAGCTGCGCCGGGTGTTTTTGGTACCGCAAGGTGAGCGCGGCGTAGTGTTGCAACAGGCACAGGATCAGCCGACCAACAGCAACCAAGGCAACAATAATCAGGGTGGTAACAGCCAAGGTGGGAACAACCAAGGCGGGAATAATCAAGGTGGAGGTCAGCAGTGAGTGGACTGAAGCGCCAGCGTGGGGTCGCACTGCTCACCATCATGTTGATACTGGCGGTGATGGTGCTGATCGCCTCCCAGTTTAGCCAGCGCTTGCAGCTAGACATTGCTCGCGCCACCAACTTACAGCAATACACCCACTTGCAGTGGCTGGCATCCGGTGGAGAAGCCTTCGCTGTGTCGGTGCTTAAGCAGGATGTGAAGGACGACGACAATGTTCACCTCGAGCAGTACTGGGCTACCGAGGGGCTGGTGCTGCCAGTAGAGGATTCGATGCTAAGCGGCCGCATTCGCGATATGCAGGCCTGCTTTAACCTGAATGCGCTGGGCCAGCCAAACAGGGCCGATGGTCAACCGCCGCGGGTGGTCGATCAGTTTATCGCCTTGCTGGTGGCGCTGGAGGTCGAGGGCTATCTGGCTGAGCAGATTGCCGACTCGCTGCGGGACTGGATCGATGCCGATACCATTCCCCATCCGCTGGGCGCAGAAGATAGCACCTATGAAGCGATGACCCCGCCGTATTTGCCAGCCAATGGGCCGCTGGCCGACCGCTCTGAGTTGCGGGCGATTAATGGGGTGACTGCTGCGGTGTATCAAAAGGTCGAGCCCTATGTTTGTGCCTTGCCAGAAGGCACCCAAGTTTTTAATGTGAACACTATCAGTGAGGAGCAGCCGGAGTTGTTGGTGGCCTTGTTTCAGCCGCAGTTGGATCTGTATGGCGCACAACAGGTGTTGGCCGATCGGCCACGCGAGGGTTACAACAGCGTGGAGGAGTATATGACTCATCCGATGCTGACCGGTATCTCACTGACTCAGAGTAATCTTTCCAATGCCATGTCACTGAGCTCCAGTTATTTTGAAGCCGACGTGAAAGTAGAAAATGAACAAGGACAAGCGCACATGAGAAGCTTGATCAAGCGCAGCGGGAACGACCAGTTTGTGGTACTGCGCCGGAAAACAGGGGGTGGTCTGTGAGTGAGCAGTTATTCGTTCGCCTAAGCGCCGACCCGTTAGCCGCCATTCCGTGGCTAGTGTGGTCCTCGAGCGAGAAAGAGGTCATCGCCTCCGGTGAGTTAAGTGATGCCAGCCAGTTGGTGAGCTTGCAAGACAAGCAACAGCAGCGACCGTTGCAGATCTTGGTCAGTGCCGCCGATCTGCTGATTACTCCGCTTGAGCTGCCACGCTCCGCCCAACGCTCTTGGCAGCAAGTGGCGGTGTTTATGCTGGAAGAGCAGCTGGCCCAAGCGCCGGAAGATCTGCATGTTGCACTGCTCGGTAAGACTGGCAATCAGATGATGTTTGCAGTACTTGACCATCAACTGATGACCCGCTGGCAAGGCTGGCTAGAGGATGCTGGGCTGGAAAGCAGCAGCTGGCAGGTGGATGCGCTGTGTTTGCCACAGCCTGACTCCGGACAGTTGAGCGCTCTGCAGCTAGGTCAGCAATGGCTACTGCGAGATGCCCGCGGGCGCGCACTCGCCGTCGATCAGAGCTGGCTAGATAGCGCCATTACCGCGCTGGCAGAAGAGCAGACCCAACAACCGGTTGCAGAGTCCGAGCCATTAGAAGGCGAAGAAGACGAATCTGACCAACAGCAAGCCGATGCGGGCAGCGACACGCTGGTGGTGCGCCATTACAGCAGCGCACCCGCAAGCAAACCCGCTGGCGTGCAGTGGCAGGCAGAAACCCCCGAGCTAGCGATGCAGTTACTGGCTGAGGGCGCGAGAGCCTATAGCCACAACCTGCTGCAAGGCATCTATCGCAGCGAAGGCGCGCTGACCAAACTGTGGCGTCAATGGCGCAAGGTCACGGTGGCTGCCGGTGTTTGCTTTGTGATGGCTTTGGGCCAGCAAGGCGCCCAGTGGTATGTCGCCAAGCAACAGGCGGATCAGCTGCAGGAGCAAATCCGCGAGGTCTATCAGCGGGTATTCCCAGATGTACAACGGGTGCGCGATGGCCGTATTCGAGGCGATTTCCGCCGCGCCTTGGCGCAGCTGGAGCAGGGCGATGAGCAGGCCTTCTTCGCCATGATGAATCAAGTGGGTAGCGAGATCGCTAAGATCGATGATTTCTCGCCGCGCAGTATGCGTTTTGAGCAAAACAAGCAAGAGATCCGCCTACAGGCTCAAGCCAAAGAGTTCCAACATTTTGAGCAGCTGCGACAGGCGCTGGCGCCGCTAGAGACCGAGCAGGGCACCTTGAACAGTACCGATCAGGGCGTTAACGGTTCGCTGGTAATTAGGAGGCAGCCATGAAGCAGTGGTGGCAAGGTCTGAATCTACGTGAACAGCAACTGGTCGGCATAATGGCCGTGCTAGTGCTGATTGCCGTCTTATTCTGGGGCGTATGGCGCCCAGTGGTGGAGGCCAAAGAGCAGCAGCAACAGCGCGTCACTAGCCAACAGCAGACTCTGAGCTGGGTGCGCCAACAAGGTGAGTTGCTGTTGTCTCAAGGAAATCGCCAAGCCCGCCCGGGTTCGGTGAATGTGAACCAAGCGGTGAGCTCAAGTGCACGTCAACAAGCGATTAAGCTGGCGCGTATTCAGCCGCGTGGCGATGAGGTGGAGGTGTGGATCGAGGACGTGGTATTTGATCGGCTGGTGAACTGGCTGCGCCTGCTCGATAGCCGTTATGGCATCGTCATCGATACCTTGGATATCGAAGCCCAGCAAACCCCGGGCGTGGTGAATGTACGTCGTTTGAAGTTGAGTAAACGCCAATGAAAAAGTTTTTCCTGAGTGCGCTGCTACTGATACTGGTGTATCTGGGTAGCCTGCTCTATACCTTGCCGGCCCATGTAGTGATGCAGTTTGTGCCCCTACCGAAGGGGCTGACCATCGGCCAGGTAGATGGCCGCATCTGGCAAGGCAGCGCCAAACAGGTGCGCGTTGAGGGGATTGAGCTTGATAAGCTCAAATGGGATTTCAGGCCGTTTGCCCTGCTTACCGGTAAGCTTGCGCTTGAACTGGAGGCGGAGCACCCTTCGTTACGCGCCAACGGTGTGGTGGAGTATGGCAGCGCCGGGCTTGCGGCCAAGGGCTGGCAAGCCAATGTGGATGCTGAATGGCTGATCTCACAGATCGCTCTGCCAGTGCCAGCCTCGGCCGAAGGGCGTTTGTATCTTGAGCTAAGTGAAGCCTTAGTGCAGCCAGACAGCCTGCGCTGCGACGCCTTACAAGGCACCTTAGAGTGGGTTGAGCCGGTGCTGCAAACGCCTATCGCCGAACTCGGCTTTGACGATATGTTTGCTCGCCTCGACTGTGTTGAGGGGCAATTGCGTCTGGCGCTCAACCATCAAGACCCGATGATCGATCTTGAATCCGAGGTATTGGTGGGAGCGGGTAACTGGCGCAGCTCAGGCAAGCTCAAAGCAGGAGCTGAGCTGCCGGAGATGCTAGCCGGCAATATGCACTTCATCGGTAACAGTGACTCGCAAGGTTACTACCGCTTCAACCAACGAGGACGGTTGTAATACCAATCCACATGAGTAACTGACCGCCCTTGCTGGTTCAAATCATTGATGACAGCGTCAACGCTTTTGTAATTAGCCCACTAGTTACGGCAAGCGCTTCCTCGTCCTCAATGATTTTTCCTTCGCCATACCTGGCCACTTACTTATCCGGATTGGTATAGCCCCACCATCAACTCGCGATAATCGTCGATCCCGATGTGGCGGCTCGCGGTGTTTGCCGGGAGCGCTGGGCGTTTGGAATCGGGGTTGAGGATGGCCACCCGATGGGCAATGCCGAACTGGGCGGCCACGTCGAGCAGTGCTTGGTTGTCATCGATAAACAGGCTGCGCGCTGGCTCGAAGTGATGGTGGTGCTGCAACTGCTGCCACAGCTCCAGTTCCTCTTTGGGCTGCTGGAACTGATGGGTGCTGTAGATGGCGTCGAGATGCTCGCCAAGGTTGGTGCGCTCCAGCTTAAGGGCTAGCCCATCAGGGTGGCAGTTGGTCACCAGCACTCGCTGTTTTCCGGCTTGTTTCAAGGCCACTAAAAACGCCTCGGCATGCTCGCGCCAGGCTATCTTCTCTTGTACTTCGCGTTTTAGCTGCATGATGTCTAAGCCGGTGTGTTCACGCCAGTGATCAAGGCAGTACCAGGTCAGTTTTCCAAGGTTTTGCTGGTAATCGGCATACAGCGCTTGTTGCGCCTGTTGCTCGTTGATTTGGTTGAGCTCGGCATAGCGGCGTGGCAGGTGTTTCTGCCAGAAGTAATCGTCGTAATGTAGATCGAGCAGGGTGCCATCCATATCCAATAGCACTGTGTCGATAGTGGTCCAATCGAGCATAAAACCGGCTTCTCCTTGAGGCTTTGCCACAGCAGTGTAACAATGAAAATGAATACCGCCACCCTGACTGTCGGGATCAGAAAAGGATAACAATGACAAAGCGAGTTGGGCCGAAACTTTTACACTCAGCGATCACCGCTCGCAGCCGATACTTTCAAGTAGAAGAGCTGCATCTGGAGTTTGCTAATGGCGAACAGCGTGTTTACGAGCGCCTTGCGGGCTCCGGGCGTGGCGCAGTAATGGTAGTGCCGGTCACCGATGACGGATATTTATTACTGGTGAAAGAATATGCTGCTGCAACCGAGCGTTATGAGCTAGGCTTTCCCAAAGGCTTGGTCGACCCGGGCGAGTTGCCCATCGATGCGGCTAATCGTGAGCTACAAGAAGAGATAGGCTTTTCGGCTGAGCAGCTGGTCGAGCTCAGTGAACTATCGGTAGCGCCCGGCTTTATGTCGGCGCAGATGAAGGTATTTGCCGCCAGTGGCCTAACGGCCAGCCGGTTAAAAGGCGATGAACCCGAGCCGCTAGAGCTGGTGCGGGTTCCGTTAGATCAGGCGTTTAGCCTGCTGCAGCGAGATGATTTTAACGAGGCGCGCAGTGTAGCCGCGCTGTTTTTATACGAGCAATGGCACAGAGAATAGTCTTGAACAACCAGCAACATGATTTGGCTCAGTCGCTGCTGAGCAGCGCCTGTGAGATAGCCGAGCAGGCCGGAGACCTGATTAACAGCATCTATCAGCAAGGTGATTACCAGAGCGAGTGGAAGTCCGACTCGACCCCGGTAACCAGCGCCGACTATGCAGCGCATCATTTCCTTCTTGAGCAACTAGAAAAGCTTACTCCCGACATTCCGATTCTGTCAGAAGAACACGCCGCGATCCCCTTAGAAAAGCGCGCTCATTGGTCGCGTTATTGGCTGGTTGACCCGCTCGATGGTACCCAAGAGTTTGTTTCGGGCAGCGGTGATTTTGCCACTGAGCTGGCCTTGGTCGAGAACAACCAGCCAGTGCTGGGCGTGGTCTACGGACCGGTGGTGGGCAAGCGCTACAGCGCAGTCAAGGGCCATGGCGCTAGCTTGCGTTTTCAAGGCAAAGAGCAGTCGATTCACAGTACGCATTACGCCACACCGCCTGAGCGTATTCGAGTAGCGACTAGCCGGGTACAGAATCCGGCCTTGCTGCAAGCCATCCTCAGTGGTGATTTTCGTTATCATCTCCAGCCCTTGGGCAGTGCCAGTTTAAAGAGCTGTTTGGTGGCGGAAGGGCTGGCTGATTGCTACATTCGTATCGGTCCAACCGGTGAATGGGATACCGGCGCGCCGCAGATTATCTTGCAAGAAGCCGGCGGCGACTTGTTTGACTTGCAGCTACAAGCCCTTAGCTATAACCAGCGTGAGTCCTTGGAGAACCCCAACTTTATCTCCTTGGGTGATGCCTCACTGCCGTGGCACGAGATCCTTAAGCGCAATCATTAGTGCGGGTTTTTGCTACCTGGGTTTAACATATGCAAATACAATGGTTTAACCATGAGGGTTGGTGTTATACTTGGCCCCAAATAACAGGGACGCACGGCCTAGCCGTGGATGTATAAGGAGAGACAAGGTGACGCAGTTGTTCAGGCCACTTCAATTTGTACTGAGCGTATTGGCTGGCGCAGCAATCAGCCTAAATGCAATGGCTGTCGATATGTCTGACGAAGCCATTAGCGAGCGTATCAAACCCGTGGGTAACGTCTATCTCGATGGCGAGCTGGATATTGCCAAAGCCCCAGAAGCCAGTGCGGGTCCCCGCGATGGCGCAACCATCTACAACACCTTCTGTACTGCGTGTCATAGCACTGGTGTCGCAGGCGCGCCTAAGCGCGGCGATGCTGATGAGTGGGCGGCGCGTGTGGGCAAAGGCGAAGATACGGTATTTGCGAACGCCTGGAATGGTATCAACGCGATGCCCGCCAAAGGTACCTGCGGTGATTGTAGCGAAGATGAAATTAAGGCAGCGATTGCCTACCTGACTCAGTAGTCGCTGATACCGCGAATCTGTTAAAGGCTCCTTTCGGAGCCTTTGTTGTTTCTAGCGCCGACTGAGACGCTTTAGCAATAGCTTGATTGCTGTTACTCAAGGCCGTGCAAGGTATAATCTTCGTAGTAACTAGAACCCGAGTGAGTAAGAAATGAAGTTCAAAGGCATCTTGTTTGATTTAGATGGCACCTTGGTCAACTCCATGGCCTCTGTTGAGCGCGCGTGGCGTGCCTGGGCCGGACGTAATGGCCTGGAAGCCGACTTTGTAATGGAGAACATTCATGGCCGCCCTGCGTGTGAATCGGTAGCGATGCTGCTCAAAGACTCCCATGAGATGGAAGTGAAGGGCGAGGCAATGTGGCTGGAGATGATGGAAGCCACTGACACCGACGATGTGGTGGCTGAACCGGGCGCGTTAGCATTGCTGGACAAGCTAGCTGAGCTGGGCCTGCCATGGGCGATCGTAACCTCTGGCACTGACAAGGTGGCACGAGCGCGAATTAAGGCGGCGGGCTTGCCAGAGCCTAGCGTATTGGTCACCGCCAATCAGGTGGAGAAAGGCAAACCTGAGCCCGAGCCGTTCTTGCTTGGTGCAGAAAAGCTGGGTTTGGCAGCGCAAGATTGCCTGGTGTTTGAAGATTCTGCAGCGGGCGTGACCGCCGGTAAGGCGGCGGGGGCTAAGGTTGCTGCACTCACCGCGTACAGCAGCCAGCAAGAACTGCCTGAGGCGGATGCTTATCTGTCATCCCTTGAGCTTGCGGCGATCGAAGTGAGCGAGCAAGGCTTTGTGCTGCAGCAACTGAGCCGCTAGTTCTCTGCGCGCTTTAGGGCGTAGTAGATACGAGGGCGCAGCCTAACGGCGGCGCCTTTTCTTTTTTTTCTTACCGTTTTGCTCTTCTTCCTCGGCTTTGCGGGCCAGCATTTCATCCACCGCAGCTTGCTCGGTCACCGCCATCTCTGGGGTCTCCAAGGTGATCTCGCCGATAGTGCCGTCGCGCAACTCGTTGAGGATAATGGTTGCAACCTTAACAAAGTCGACATGGCCACCGCGTACTAAACAGCCGCGTTTCGCGCCGATCACTTCCATCAGCTCCACTTCATATTCAGGCAGCTCATCGAGCTGGTAGCGGGCTTTAAGTAGCTCCGGGTAGGCCCCAATCAGGTACTCACAGGCGAAGGCTGCCACGTCGTCGTAGTCCATGGCGGTGTCTTTCACCGCTCCGGTGGTAGCCAGACGGTAGCCACTGGATTCATTGTCGAACTTGGGCCAAAGGATCCCGGGGGTGTCCGACAGGATGATATTACCTTCCAGCTTGATGCGCTGCTGCGCTTTGGTGACCGCGGGCTCATTACCGGTTTTTGCGATGATGCGTCCCGCCAAGGTGTTGATCAGGGTCGACTTGCCGACATTGGGGATGCCGCAAATCATGGTGTGGATCGGCTTATCCACGGTGCCCTTGTTAGGCAGCATGCTGCGGCACAGATCTAACAGTTGTTGAGTCTGGTTACCTTTGATGGTGCAGAGCGGAATGGCGCGCACGCCTTTCTCTTGCTCCAAGTGCTGGCGCCAGCGCTCGGTGAGCTCAGGGTCCGCTAGATCGCTCTTGTTCAGCACCTTGATACAAGGGGTATCGCCCCGCAGCTTGTGGATCAGCGGGTTCTCACTGCTGAAGGGGATACGCGCATCCAGCACTTCGATAACCAGATCGATCTTGGGCATCACCTCTTTGATCTGTTTCTGAGCCTTGTGCATATGGCCCGGATACCATTGAATTGCCATCTGTTCCCCCGATTCGAGTAAGACTCATCATCTCAGTATGTGGTATTGCCTGCAGATAACCACGGGTGACAGCTAAAGACAATAGCAAGGAGATATCACCCTAATTAAGCGCCGACTCACTGCAGCTATCATAGGCGGCAGTGAAAAATCTCGGCATCTGGCCTGCGTGCCGACTGAGTGCGAGTGTGTTTGAAAACGCGCCATTGTACTTGAAGGGCGAACAATCTGCAGAGTTTATTGCCACATCCCCAATCCCTGATTAGAGTTATAGATGAATAACCCAGTGGCTCAAGGACTTATGGACAAGGACATGTCAAATAGTGTGGCCGAAGACCTGGAAAGAGAAGACCTCGATCTCAAGCATCGCAAGGAATATCACAAATCTCGACACTTCCACTATAAAAAGCGCTACCGTCATGCGCGGCGCTTCTTCTGGTACTTTATCGGGGCACTGATTCTACTGTTGGTGATGCTAGTGTCGGTGGCGATCCTCTACAGCAAAGTCAAAGCTGAACAACAGCAGCTACAGGCGGTGCTGAGAAACTTGGAGAAGACCGACCAACAAATGGCGCTGTTATCCCAGCAGCTCAGTGAGTCGCGGGTGCAAAACTATCTGCTGACCAAGGAGCGTTATCCGCAGCTGCGCTTGCTCGAGCACAATCAACTATTAGCGGTCGATTACGCCGGGATCACCTCGGTGATGTTTAGCAATGAAAACAGTGGGCTAAGCTCCATCTACTTGAATTACCAACTGTTACTTGAAGAGCCGCTTGAGGGGAATCTCAACCTGGTGCTGTTAGGTGATGATGTGCAGGTGATCCAACGTTTTGCCATCGATGTAAGCAAGCACGACGAAGACAATCCTATGTTGTTGCAGGGGAAGTTGCGTTTGAGTACTGAGGGGGAGACGGTTCGCTATTTTCGCTTTCATAGCGAATCGGAAGAGCAGTAAGTTGGGCCGTGTTATCACTTGCCCAACTTAGATGCCGATTGGAAGGCCTATTGTCCCAGAGGGTAGAAGGCTTCTTCAGCTAGAGGGTATAGATCTGGCGTTACTTCGGCGTTGATATAGCTCTCAACGATACGGCCGTCATCGGTGCCCCAGTAGTTGTTGCTCAGCTGAGAGACTTCGTAACCTGACAACGTCAGGCGCGGGTTGTACAGATCGGTGGTTTCGATCGACACATACTCAGCTTCAATTTCCACATTTGTTAGAACAGAGTTAGTGATTTCTACAAAGTCAGCTACGAGTGTAGGATTCTCATTACCTTCAAGGTGACTGTTCTTAACTACAATGGTGTCAGCTTTAATGTTGTTAAAGTAATGTGGATCAAGAATTACATTGTTCAGCGTTACCTGGTTGAAGCTGCGAGCAGAAATCAGGCCTCGAGCTTTTACCAACTCTAGATCAACAATTCCATCTTCCTCGAAGCTGCTAATCCATGGTACCTCTGCGTGATTCTCGGGACCTCTCGCCAGTTTTAAGCTGCGGCTGGTCCGAAAAGAACCGTAGTCAGCGGTAGGTTGGAATGGGGTAAGATTCTCGAAGTTGACAGTTTCGGTAATCTCAAAGGCGTCAGGGCTAGCTGCGATTCTTTCTTGGCAGACCAAAGAGATCGTTTGGTCTTCAACTTTATCGGATTGCGCTAGGGAATACTCAAGGCCCGGCAAGGCTTCAAATGCTACACGCTCGTCAAAAACCAACTCATGGTCTTCGATGATCCACGCATCAACGACATAGTTACCTGGCATATCTAACATCAGTCGTTGAGTCCCTTCATCAACGTACGAGTTTGACCCTTCAGGTGCTTCAACCAAGGAGAAGCGCAGGTCGAGGTGTACTCTCATACCATTTTGATCGAACAGGTGAATCTCTTGACTAGCGCTTGGGCAAGCTGCTGGAGACACATGCTTGCTGTTACTCCCCAAGTAATAGCTGGTCTGCTCTTGAACGTCGTCGTCACTGCTACAACCAATTAAACCTAATACGCCAACTAATGCTACTGCCGTTTTGTTAACAAAGCTCATTTTTTACCCCTAGCTGAAATTTGGGCGTGAGACTAATGTATGTAACTGGGTTATGCAATAAATGGTGGTTTGTAATTTTGTTGTAAATTAATTATGCAGCATATTATACTGGTGATATTGAGTTGGGTGGCTTTTTGTTTCTTTTGAGGGTGGCCCTTTGGACAAAGGGCCACTCGAGTATGTTGTGATAAGTTCGAATCTAGCGAAGCGTCACAAACTCTTCAGCACTGGTTGGGTGGATTGCCACACAGGCGTCGAAGTCGGCCTTGGTGGCGCCCATCTTCATGGCTACGCCGAAGCCTTGCAGGATCTCATCCATTCCCAAGCCAATACCATGTAGGCCCACGACTTTCTCGTTTGGTCCGGCGCAGATCAGCTTCATCTTGGTGACTTGGCGGTGACGGGTCACCGCGGTGTACATGGCGCCGAAGCTAGAGTTGTATACTTTCACGTTCTGCTCACCGTACTCGGCAATCGCTTCTGGCTCGGTCAGGCCGATGGTGCCGATGGCGGGGTGGCTGAATACCACGGTGGGTACTAGCGAGTAGTCCATCTTGGCGTTGCTCTGGCCGTTGAACAGGCGCTCGGAGAGCAAGCGGCCGGCTTTAACTGCCACCGGGGTCAGCTCAATCTTGCCGATGTTGTCGCCCACCGCATACACGCCTGGGGCGCTGGTGTTGGAGTACTCGTCGACTTCGATATAGCCCCATTGATTGGTTTTCACCCCTGCGTTGTCTAAGTTGATCGCATCGGTGGCGGGCTCGCGGCCAATCGCCCAGATCAAGCAGTCCACGGTCAGGCTGTTGCCGTTTTCGAAGGTGACAAGTAGGTCGCCATCGGATAGTTGCTCTACAGACTTGGGTACATGGTTGGTGTGCAGCGTAGGGCCGTGTTCGGCCATTAGCTCCACTAAGGTCTCGCTGAGCATCGGGTCGAAGTTGCGTAGCGGGCTGTGTTTGCGTACCGCCAGATGGGTATCTGTGCCGAGTGCGTGTAGCACCCCAGCCAGTTCTACGGCGATGTAACCCGCGCCGATAACCAAGGCGCTCTTGGGTTGCTGTTGAAGGGCAAAGAAGCCATCTGAGTCGATACCCAGCTCAGCGCCTGGAATGGAGGGAATGCTCGGGCGGCCGCCGGTGGCAATCAGGATATGTTTGGCGCGGTAGAGCTCGCCATCCACTTCCACGGTGTTGCTGTCCACAAAGCGGGCAAAGCCGTTGATCAGAGTGATGCCGTTGTTGGTCAACACGCGGTCGTAAGAGCCATGAATCCGTTCGATGTAGGCTTCACGGCTTTTCACCAAGGTGGCCCAGTCAAACTTGTTTACCGACACATCGAAGCCATAGTCTTCGGCATAGAGGTGGATGGCCTCGGCCACTTGGGCGCCAAACCACATGGCTTTTTTCGGCACACAACCGACGTTAACGCAGGTGCCGCCCACGTGGCGAGCCTCAATCAGGCCGACTTTTTGGCCGTGCATCGCAGCGCGGTTTGCAGAGGCAATACCGCCGCTTCCAGCACCAATACAGAGATAATCGAATTCAGTCATCTAGCTGCTCCTTAATTTGTGGCACTAGTATAAACGCAAGTCGTGGCGAGATGCGCGAGGAATTGATCCCCATCAATCCTTGATGATGATTTCGGCATCAACAGCGGCCCGAATTGAGCCGCTTAGATGCGAAACTCCTCGGGGTCGATATCCGACTTTGGTTCAGGCTCGGGTTTTTCTGCCTGATAAGGCAGGCGGATGGAGAAGTGCACCCCTTTGTCGGGTTCACTTTCGAAGGCGATATAGCCTTTGAGTAGCTGCACCACCAAGTTGTAGACGATATGGGTACCCAGCCCACTGCCGCCTTGGCCACGCTTGGTCGTCACGAAGGGGTCGAAGATCCGGTTAGCCAGCTCGGGTGGCACTCCGCAGCCGCTATCGCGGTAGTCGATCAGTAGCTGCTCATTCTCGCGCACGATGGAGATGGAGATCTTGCGCTCACCCTCCCAGTTGTTAAAGGCATGGGTGACCGAGTTGATGATCAGGTTGGAGTATATCTGGGTAAAGCTGCCGGGGTAGCTATAGAGCTCGAGTTGGCGGTCGCAATCTACCACCACCTCGGTATTGGCACGTTTGAGCTTATGACCTAGCGAGGTGATAACCTGATGAACATTCTCGCTGAGATTAAAGGTGTAGCAGGCCTCTGAGCTTTGATCGACCGCCACCTGCTTAAAGCTGCTGATTAAATCAGAGGCGCGTCGCAGGTTGCTTAGCAGCAGCTCAGAGCTTTGGTTAAGGTTCTCGATGAGATCCTCCATAAAGCTGCGACTGAGTTTACCGCTGCTGACATTCTCTTCCAGCTGCTTGCTCTGCTCTTGCAGGTAGGAAGCGGCGGTTACGCTGATACCGATAGGGGTGTTGATCTCATGGGCCACCCCCGCCACTAGGCTACCCAGCGAGGCCATCTTCTCTGCCTCCACCAGGCTTTGCTGGGCGTTCTTGAGCTTGTCGAAGGCGCTGGCTAGCTGGCGGTTACTCTCTTCCAGTTTTTCGGTGCGCACTTCTACCTTGTGCTCCAGCTCGTCATTGAGCTGCTTGATCTCGTTCTCCACCTGTTTGAGCGGCGTGACGTCGTAGCCAAAGGCGATCATCCGGGCGACTTCGTTACCCTCGTAGAAGGGCACAAAGGTCCAGATCAGGGTGTATTGGGTATCGTTTTGATCGCTAAGGGTTAGCTCTTGGTCTTCAATCACCCTCAGCTGGCGCAGCTCGTCCTCGATAAAGTCGCGCTTATTGGCATCGACAAACACGCTCAGCCAGCTCTGGCCGACCAGCTCGGCCTGATGGAAGCCAGTAAGCATCACCCCGGCTGGGTTGACGTTGATGATGTCGAGGTGGTTGTCCAGCGTCACGATAATCGCGTTACTGGCATTAATAATGGTGGCAGAGAAGTCACGCTCTTTTTCTAGCTGCTCGGTGGCCTTGAGTCGTTGTTCGAACTCGTGATTGATCTTAAAGGTCATCTGGTTGAGGGTATTAACCAGTTCACTGAGCTCATCGTTGCGGGTACGGCCGTGACCGAGTTCCAGTGGCGCGCCCAAATTATCTAGGTCTAGGTTGCGGGTGTATTCCACGATGGTGTTGAGATGGCGCACAATCACGTAGTAGATGATAAACAGGATCACAATCGAGACCACCAGGGTCTTGATGGTCTGGCTGATCAGGATCAGCATGGCCTTTTCCCACAGCCGCTTATAAACCTGATCCAAGGAGGCAGCCACAAACAGCTTACCAACCAACTCGCCTTGATAACTCAGCTCAAACTCCTGCTGCAGGTCGTAGCGCTCGGAGGAGCGGCCGCGCGCTAATAAAGGTACTTCCGAGCTACCGAGGATCTCTTTAACCAGCACGTACTGCATATTCGGCAGATTCATAATCCCTTCAATCTGCACCTGTACCTGCTCTTCATCGAGGTTCCACAAGCTGGCGGCGATGGGTTGCAGAAAGCTCACCTCGATCTGGGCGATGCTGTCCTTAATCACTTTTACATCTTGGCGGTAATCATAGCGGAGCTGGATAAGGGTAATGACCAGCGCCAGCAGGGTGGAGCAGATCAAGATATAGGAAAGCATCCGTAGTGAGAGGCTGTTGGTTCCCTTGTTCAGGGCCAGTTTTTTGATGAGGCTGGTTTGGTCTTCCGGAACCAGATCATGCTCGGTGTGCTCCATTCACCCGTCCTTGCTTCGTGCTGTGGAGTTGTAGTTATGCTTATCGCAATCATAGTCCAAACGCTCACTATGTAAACTGGCTAAGTGATTAGCCGACTTGAATTTCTTGGTGTAAACCCGCATCTTTTTAGTTTGTCCGCCAAGTTGGCCAGCCCAAGGAATTCAAATGAGCAACCCATTACTCTGTATTACCGGATTACCGCCTTTTAGCGAGATTAAACCTGAGCATGTTAAACCTGCTGTAGAGCAAGCGATTGCAGACTGCCGTGAGGTGATCGAGCAGGTAGTGGCAGAGGCTGAGCCTAGCTGGGAGAATCTGATCCTGCCGCTGGACGAAGTGAACGACAAGCTAAGTCGCTTGTGGTCGCCGGTCAGCCATATGAATGCGGTGGTCAACAGCAAGGAGCTACGTGAGGCCTATGAGTCTTGCTTGGGCATGCTGTCCGAGTACTCCACCTTTGTCGGCCAGCATAGCGGCCTGTATCAGGCATACGAGAAGCTGGCGGCCAGTGAAGCCTTTGCCGCTTACTCGCCAGCCCAGCAGAAATCCATCGATGATGCCCTACGCGACTTTAAACTGTCGGGGATTGCGTTAGAGAGCGACAAGCAGCAGCGCTATGGCGAGATTGTGGCGCGTCTATCGGAGCTCAGCTCCAGTTTCTCTAACAATGTGCTCGATGCTACCGTTGCCTGGCAAAAGCAGGTTACTGATGAAGCCGAGTTAGCAGGGCTGCCAGAATCAGCGCTGGCGGCCGCCAAGCAAGCCGCAGAGCTTAAAGAGCTCGACGGTTACCTGCTGACGCTGGAGTTCCCCAGCTATCTGGCGGTGATGACCTACGCCGATAAACGCGAGCTGCGCGAAGAGGTGTACCGCGCCTTTTGTACCCGCGCATCGGAAAACGGCCCGCATCAAGGTCAGTACGACAACACCGCCATCATTGAAGAAGAGCTGGCCCTGCGCCAAGAGCTGGCTGCGCTACTTGGCTTTGAAAGCTACGCGCACAAATCTCTGGCCACCAAAATGGCAGAGTCCCCCGAGCAAGTACTGGGCTTTCTAGAAGATCTTGGCAAACGCTCCAAGCCTCAAGCCGAGCGAGAGCTGGGCGAGCTGCAGGCCTTTGCCAAACAAGAACATGGTGTGGAGGAGTTGGCCGCCTGGGATATCGCTTACTACGGCGAGAAGCTTAAGCAGCATACCTACTCAATCTCCGATGAGCTGCTACGCCCTTACTTCCCAGAAGATCGGGTGCTAAGCGGTCTGTTCGAAGTAGTTAAGCGCCTGTTCAAGGTTGAAGTGAAAGAGCGTCAAGGCGTGGATAGCTGGCATGACGATGTGCGCTTCTTCGAGCTGTTTGACGAGTCTGGTGCACTGCGCGGCAGCTTTTACCTTGACCTGTATGCCCGCGAGCATAAGCGCGGCGGCGCTTGGATGGATGAGTGCATTGGCCGTCGGGTCGACGCACAAGGGCAAGTGATCCTGCCAGTGGCCTACCTGACTTGTAACTTCAATAAGCCAGTGGGCGATAAGCCTGCGCTGTTTACCCACGATGAAGTGGTCACCTTGTTCCACGAGTTTGGCCATGGCATCCACCATATGCTCACCCAAGTCGATGTGGCTGCCGTGTCGGGCATCAATGGTGTGGCCTGGGATGCAGTTGAGCTGCCAAGCCAGTTCCTCGAGAACTGGTGCTGGGAGGAGCAAGCGCTGGCGTTTATCTCTGGCCACTATCAAAGCGGCGAGCCACTGCCTCACGAGCTGCTAGAGAAGATGCTGGCAGCCAAGAACTTCCAGTCGGCGATGATGATGGTGCGCCAGCTAGAGTTCGCTATTTTCGATTTCGAGCTGCATGCTCAGAGCGCGCTGCAAGGCTCGGTGCAGGAGTATCTGGACAAGGTGCGTGAGCGCGTTGCGGTAATCATCCCACCGGCCTTTAACCGCTTCCAGAACAGCTTTAGCCACATCTTTGCCGGTGGCTATAGCGCGGGTTACTACAGCTACAAGTGGGCTGAAGTGCTGTCGGCGGATGCCTTCTCACTCTTTGAGGAAGAAGGGATCTTCAACCCAGACACCGGCCGCTCGTTTATGCAGAATATCTTGGAGAAAGGTGGCTCAGAGAAGCCGATGGCCTTGTTTAAGGCCTTCCGTGGTCGTGAACCCGAGGTTGATGCGTTGCTGCGTCACAGCGGAATTAGCGCCTAGGTAACAGCTTTGCCGCTGCGCAGGCTCTGTGCAGCGGATGTATTACAGGGAAGAAGGACCCGCATAATGGAAGAGCTCTATCAGTGGTTGGAGCAACAAACCTCACAACTGGAAACCAGTAATTGGCTGTTTGATGTCTCAGTGGTGCTAACCATTACCGTGGTGGCGTTTGTGGCTTGGCGTATGCTTGCGTCACGCTTGGAGCGTTTGGCTGCAGGCACCCGCTACCGATGGGATGAAGCAGTATGGTTCGCCTTGTGGAAGCCGATCAACTGGTTGATTGCAGTGGTGGGCCTGTCGCTGGTGGCGACGGTGTTCGCCAAGCAGTTAGACCCAGACGTCGCCCAGTTAATACCGATTAGCCGCAAGATTGCGGTGGTGATGATGCTAACTTGGGCCGCGTTGCGCTTTATTCGCAAGGCAGAACAGGTACTGGTAAAAGAGCAGCATCGTGACCAAACCACGGTATTGGCCGTAGGCAAGCTGTTGCGGGCATCGGTGGTCATACTGATGCTGCTGGCGGTGATGCAGATCCTTGGCTTTAGCATCTCAGGGGTGCTGGCCTTCGGTGGTATGGGCGGTCTGATTGTCGGTATGGCGGCAAAAGATCTGCTGTCGAACTTCTTTGGCGCGCTGATCATCTATCTGGACAAACCCTTCAAGGTGGGCGACTGGGTACGCTCGCCGGATCGCAGCATCGAAGGCACCGTCGAGAATATCGGTTGGCGGGTCACTCGCATTCGTACCTTCGACAAGCGTCCGCTGTATATCCCCAATGCGATCTTCTCCAGCATTGTGGTGGAGAATCCGAGCCGGATGAGCCACCGCCGAATCAAAGAGACCATCGGTATCCGCTACGGCGATGCCGCCAAGATGCAGGTGATTGTTGAGCAGGTCAAACAGATGCTGGAGCAGCATCCGGAGATAGACACTACGCAAACCCTGATGGTCAACTTCGATGCCTTCGGTCCGTCCTCGCTGGATTTCTTTATCTATACCTTCACCAAAACCACCAACTGGGTGAAGTACCATCAGGTGAAACAGGACGTGCTGAATAAAATTGTCGCAATCGTTGAAGGCCATGGCGCTGAGTTTGCCTTCCCAACGCGCACCTTGCATGTGGTAGCGGAGGGTGCAGAACAAAGCCTTAACTCGCCACTAAGCAGTGTAGGTGAATAACTATTCGTTTTACTTGCGTATGTTTATGATGCATTAGTGAATGTTCTGGCGATTCTTTGGCCATGTAAGAGCATTATGCTGGGTTTGGATGAGAATCCCTTAAATTCGGGGGACTAAACCCAGCAAATTGGATGAATGTATAAAATAACGACAAGATTTTTCAATGCTGCGCAAATCGCAGTGTAATGTGCTGCTAAAGCATGACATCGTTCTAAAACCCCTCTGAATATCCTTCAAATCACAGTGATTAACCGGGCGTGAATAGTCACATCCACTGCCTGCCCGGCCCCGCCAGCTTGTGTCGTTATCCGCTATTGAGGTAAAACAGAGCTGTAATAACAACGACACAATGGCTAGCGCTGTGCCCTTTTGATAGCCAGCGACTCGCCGTATCGCAAACACAATCTACGTTACATGGAGCGAACGATGAATAAATGGAAGACCTGTGTCTTAGCCTCGGCGGTATCGGCTGCTTTACTTGGAGCGGGCGCTGCGAACGCCGCTACCGTTAAAGTGGCGGTTGCAGGCCCGGTAACCGGCCCTGTTGCTCAGTATGGTGATATGCAATTCGCCGGTGCTGGCATCGCTCAAGACTTACTTGATGGCGAAACCAAGCTGGAAGTCGTGGTTTACGATGATGCCTGTGAGCCTAAGCAAGCGGTCGCGGTAGCCAACAAGATCATCAATGACGGCATTCAATATGTAATCGGCCACCTGTGTTCAGGTGCCACCCAGCCAGCTTCTGACGTATACGAAGACGAAGGTGTGCTGATGATTACTCCAGCAGCAACCAGCCCTGACATTACTGCCCGTGGCCACGAGCTGGTGTTCCGCACCATCGGCCTGGATAGTGACCAAGGCCCAACCGCAGCACGCTACATTCTGACCAGCGTTAAGCCATCAAAAGTAGCGGTTATCCACGATAAGCAACAATACGGTGAAGGTATCGCCACCTCTGTGAAGCAAGAGCTGGAAGCGGCTGGCACCGAGGTTGTGGCCTTTGAAGGTGTGACTGCCGGTGACAAAGACTTTTCAGCCCTTATCGCCAAGCTTAAGCGCTTGAACGTTGATTTCGTTTACTACGGTGGCTACCACCCTGAGCTGGGCCTGCTGTTGCGTCAGTCTTATGAGCAAGGTTTGGAAGCGCGTTACATGGGCCCCGAAGGCGTAGGTAACAAAGATATCTCGGCGATTGCCCAAGAAGCCTCTGAAGGCCTGCTGGTTACCCTGCCTAAGAAATACGACTTGGTTCCAGCGAACGCCCCAATCGTCGATGCGCTGAAAACTAAAGGCGAAGACCCAACTGGCCCATTCGTATGGACCGCCTATGCCGCAATGCAGGCGATTCAAGCGGGTGTAACTGCGGCGGGGGATGACCCAGAAGCCGTGGCTGAATACCTACGCGCTAACACTGTGGATACCGTCATGGGCCCTCTGCAGTGGGACGATAAAGGCGACCTGAAAGGGTTCGACTTTGGCGTGTTCAGCTGGCACGCCGATGGCACCTCTTCGGTGGCTGAGTAACCTCCAAGCAGCGCCCGCTTAACGCGGGCGCTGTCCTGTTCTATATGCAACAGTATCCGCTACCGTACGGCTACCTTGCAGTTTGGATGAACCATGTCTGAGCAACTTTTTTATTTTCTACAGCAGCTAACTAATGGCCTGACCATTGGTAGCACCTACGCCTTGATCGCGATTGGCTATACCATGGTCTACGGGATTATCGGCATGATTAACTTCGCCCACGGCGAGGTCTACATGATTGGCTCCTACGTCTCGTTTATCGTATTGGCCGGTCTGGCGATGCTGGGGATTGACGCCTTACCGGTGCTAATCGCAGGCGCCTTTATTATTAGTATGATTGTCACCAGCGTGTATGGCTGGAGCATCGAAAAGATCGCCTACCGCCCGGTGCGTGGCGGTAACCGTCTGATTGCCCTTATCTCGGCAATCGGTATGTCGATCTTTCTACAGAATTTAGTGCGCTTGGCACAGGGCAGTCGTGATATTGCCATGCCGCGCATGATTAAAGGTGGCTGGACCTTCGGCTCGGAAGCCGGTTTCCAGTGGAGCATCTCCTATATGCAGCTGGTGATCTTCGTGGTCACCTTCGCGGCGATGACCGCGCTGACCCTGTTTATCTCCCGCTCTCGGATGGGCCGCGCTTGTCGCGCCTGTAGCGAAGATATCTCGATGGCCAACCTGCTGGGCATCGACACCAACCGGGTGATCTCACTGACCTTCATCATCGGTGCCGCGCTGGCTGCAGTGGCCGGTGTACTACTGGGCATGTACTACGGCGTGATTAATCCTTACATCGGCTTTATGGCTGGCCTGAAGGCCTTTACCGCAGCGGTATTGGGCGGGATTGGCTCAATCCCCGGGGCCGTGCTTGGTGGCTTGCTGCTGGGTATCACCGAGGCGATTACCGCGGGTTATTTCAGTACCGAATATAAGGATGTGGTCTCCTTCGGCTTACTCTGTTTTGTTTTGTTGTTTATGCCGACTGGCATACTCGGTAAGCCTGAGGTGGAAAAAGTATGAGTAAGCAAGTAATTGTTAATGCGCTGATTTCTGCCGTTACCTTCCTGGTGCTGGCAGGTTGGCTGTTGGGCATCTCGATGCAGGCCGAACCGGGTGGTGTGCAGCTGGTGTTTGCCGAGCCATCGCACCTGCACTGGCTATGGGGCGGTATGGCGGCAGTATTCTTTGGGCAGTTGTTTTTTCCGAGTCAGGTAGACAAGCTAAGGCATGTTGCTCAGGCCAAGAAGCAACGCTTCAAACTGCCGGCTATGGATCGAAAAGGCAGTAATCTAGTCGCCTGCTTTGTGTTGGCTGGTGCGATTATCTGGCCGTTTATGGTGAGCCGTGGCTCGGTGGACTTGGCGACCTTGACCTTGATCTACGTGATGCTCGGCTTGGGCCTGAATGTGGTGGTGGGCCTCGCCGGTCTGCTGGATTTGGGCTACGTGGGCTTCTACGCGGTTGGTGCCTATAGCTATGCGCTACTGGCCGCTGAAGGGTGGGGCTTTTGGACCTGTCTGCCTATCGCTGGTGCGATGGCGGCGCTGTTTGGCTTCCTGCTGGGCTTCCCGGTATTGCGGCTGCGGGGCGACTATCTGGCGATTGTGACCCTCGGCTTCGGTGAGATTATTCGCCTATTGCTGAACAACCTTACCGAGCTCACCGGTGGTCCGAACGGGATCAGTGGTATCGCTAAACCCACCCTGTTTGGCCTGGAGTTTAACCGCAAGCTCAAAGATGGCGGATTCGATACCTTCCATAACTTCTTTGATATCTCCTACAACTCCCAGTACAAGGTGATCTTCCTGTACTTGATGGCGCTGCTGTTGGTGGTGCTGACGATTATCGTGATCAACCGCCTGCTACGTATGCCGATTGGCCGCGCTTGGGAAGCCTTGCGTGAAGATGAGATTGCCTGTCGCTCCTTGGGCCTCAGCCCCACCGTGGTGAAACTGAGTGCCTTTACCATTGGCGCAGCCTTCGCTGGTTTTGCCGGTAGCTTCTTTGCGGCGCGTCAGGGCTTTATTAGCCCAGAGTCGTTCACCTTTATCGAGTCGGCGATCATTCTGGCAATCGTGGTGCTTGGCGGTATGGGCTCGCAGATCGGGGTGATTCTCGCCGCGATTATGATGACGGTACTGCCGGAGCTGGCGCGAGAGTTTAACGAGTACCGGATGCTGATGTTCGGTTTGATGATGGTGTTTATGATGATTTGGCGCCCACAGGGCTTGTTGCCAATGAGCCGTCCCCACATGCAGCTAAAGCAGGAGGCCTAAGATGAGTCTATTACTCGATGTAACCGGCCTAACCATGCGCTTTGGTGGCCTGTTGGCAGTGGACAAAGTGGCCTTGCGCCTGCACGAGAAAGAAGTGGTATCGGTGATTGGCCCCAATGGTGCCGGTAAAACCACGGTGTTTAACTGCCTGACTGGCTTCTACCAACCGACCTCTGGGCAGATCGTCTATCGCGGTGAGCATTTAGAGGGCATGAAGGGCCATTTGATTGCCCGTAAAGGCATTGTGCGCACCTTCCAGCATGTTCGTCTGTTCAAGGACATGACGGTGGTTGAGAACCTGCTGGTGGCGCAGCATCGCCATCTGGACACCAACTTCTTCTCCGGCCTGCTTAACACCAAGCGTTTTCGCAAGAGCGAGCGCAGCGCACTGGAGTTCGCCAAGTACTGGCTCGATAAGGTAGGGCTGACCGAGTTTGCCAATCGCAAGGCCGGCAATCTGGCTTACGGCCAGCAGCGCCGCTTGGAGATTGCTCGCTGTATGGTGACCCGCCCAGAAATCTTGATGTTGGACGAGCCGGCTGCCGGACTAAACCCGCGGGAAACCGAAGACCTGGATCGGCTGATCCTCGAGCTGCGCGATCAAGAAGATGTCTCCATCCTGTTGATTGAGCATGATATGAAGCTGGTAATGGGCATCTCCGATCGCATCTATGTGGTCAACCAAGGTTGCCCGCTGGCCGACGGTACGCCGGAGCAGGTGCGCAACAACCCTGAGGTGATCAAAGCCTATCTGGGCGAGTTCTAGGAGAGGACGATGTTAGAGTTTAAGAATGTGTCCACTCACTATGGACAGATCCAAGCCCTGCACGATGTGAATATGTCGGTATCAAAGGGTGAGATTGTGAGCCTTATCGGTGCCAACGGCGCTGGCAAAACCACCTTGCTGATGACCCTGTGTGGCGACCCGAAAGCCTCCAGTGGTGAGGTGTTGTTTGAAGGTAAGAACATTACCCGCGAAAGCACCCACCAGATCATGCGTGGCGATATTGCTATCGTGCCGGAAGGCCGTCGCATCTTTTCGCGCTTAACCGTGGAGGAGAACCTGCATATGGGCGGCTTTTTTGCCACCAAAAAGCAGGTGGAGGAGCGCATCGAAGAGGTGTATCAGCTGTTCCCTCGCCTCAAAGAGCGAATCAGCCAGCGCGCCGGCACCATGTCTGGTGGTGAGCAGCAGATGTTGGCGATTGGCCGCGCACTGATGAGCAACCCACGCTTGCTGCTGTTGGATGAGCCATCGCTAGGGCTAGCGCCAATCATTATTCAGCAGATCTTCGATATTATCGAGAGCCTGCGCGAGCGTGGCATGACCATCTTCTTGGTGGAGCAGAACGCTAACCAGGCACTACGCCTGGCCGACCGTGGCTATGTGTTGGAGAATGGCCGGATTGTGCTGGAAGACAGCGGCGACAATCTGCTGGTCAACGAAGAGGTGCGTAAGGCCTACCTCGGCGCGTAATCCGTCCCCGGATTCTCACCCTGACAAAGCAAGCTTCGGCTTGCTTTTTGTTTAGCCCTACCGTTACATTGGGCGAAAATCCTGTTGGAGCTAACATGCAAGAGATTGCTCAGATCGCGCCGCTTGAGGCGCTTAAAATGATGGAAGAACGCGGTGCTTGGTTGGTAGATATTCGCGACCCGCAGTCCTTTGCTCAAGCCCACCCTCGGGGAGCCTTTCACCTTAGTGATGGCAGCTTGGTCGCGCTAATGCAGCAAACCGAGTTCGAAACGCCACTGATCGTGATGTGCTATCACGGCATATCCAGTGTTGGGGCCGCTCAATACCTGCATCATCAGGGCTATGAAGAGGTGTATAACCTGCAAGGTGGCTTCGAGGAGTGGCGTAAAGTGGCAGAGGTGGAGCAGGGCGAGTGAAGCAGTTAGTAGTACTGGGCAATGCCCGCATGGCCCAGGCCTTTATTGATTATCTGGCGACCATCCATATCGAATGTAAGTTAGCGCCTGCCGGTGACGGTGTGGCCATCTGGCTGGTCAACGACGAGCAATACCAGCAGGCAGATGCTGAGTTGCAGCAGTTTATGCAAAACCCCAACGATCAACGCTATCACGCGGCCTCCTGGCAGACTGGCGATCATAGTAAGATCCGCTTCCGCTACGGTGGTCAGAATAGTTTTGTCAGCAATATCGTGGCCCACGCCGGCCCGGTCACGCTGAGCGTGCTGGTGGCGGCTGTGGCGATTTACGTGTTGATGAACATTGGCTTTCAAAACCTGCTGTTCAACAACCTGCGAATTACCGACACACTGGAGCAGCTATTGTCGCTCGAGTTTTGGCGCGCCATCACCCCGATTTTGCTGCACTTCTCGATAGTCCACATCGCCTTTAACTGCTTGTGGTGGTGGCAACTGGGCGGCGAGATTGAGCAACGCTTAGGCAGCCAGAAGCTGCTGCTAGTTACTTTGGTGGCGGCGGTGATCCCCAATGTCGCGCAATTACTTGCGGCTGGGCCTATGTTCGGTGGTTTGTCTGGGGTGGTTTATGCGCTGCTGGGATATATCTGGTTTACCGGGTGGCTGAATCCACGTGTGGGCTTGTCGGTGAGCCCGTCGATTGTCGGCTTTATGCTGCTGTGGCTGGTGTTTGGCTTTATGAATGTGATCGGCCCGCCGATGGCCAACCTGGCTCACCTGTTTGGCTTGCTGGTTGGTTGTGGGCAGGCACTAATCGATAAGGCTACTGATAAAGGTACTTCGTAAACAGTAGGTTATTGACCATCTTACGGCCTGTCTCTTGAACCAGCAGGTCGTTGACTACTTCCAGGCAGCGACGGCGGATCTCTTCGCGTCCATCCAGTGAGCGAATGTCGTCGTAGTCTTGCTTGCCGAGTATCTCGATAATGGCATCACGGATCAGCGGGGAGTGGTGCTCGATATGGGTCAGGTTCGACTCGTTGTCTACCATCACTTCCACCGTAACTCGAACATAGCCCAGTTTGCGTCCTTTATTGATGTAGTTGGTGATAATGTCTGGCTCGAAGGCAAAGTAGGCGTAACCTCCGGCTGGAGCGGCGGGTTCTGCCTGCGCGCCAAGCGCCACAAGCAATGCCAGACTGGCCAGAAGGTTGGAAAGTAACTTCATCACGCTGATCCCTTTGAAATTTGCAACTATTGTTGATGTTAAACTTATTCCGGTCAAGGCTTGGCGCGGCGTAACGCGTTTCGCATCTTGTTTGCTTGCCGGTTTACTTCTGCGTTTTAGATCCGAGATAATGCCTGAAGGATTAGTCACGGATGTTATATGTGAAAAGGCGTTTTATTCCACAACAGGGACTTTGGTATGCAGCAGGATCGGCGTTGGAGCTCCCTTCTACAATTCAGCCCTGGCTACTTGATATCGGCTCGCTGACTGCTCGCCTTAAGCAATGCTGTGATAATTTTCAGGTCGAGATCCTCAATCAGGATTATGCCGAGATTAGCGCGGATGAACAGCAAGCGCTAGGTGTGGATGGCCCGTACTGGGTTCGTGAGGTCTTGCTCAAAGGCAATCAACAGCCTTGGGTGTATGCGCGCAGTATCGTTCCCCAAACTAGCCTGGATGGCGAGGCCGCCCAGATCCTCGAGCTCAACTCGCAACCCTTAGGTGAGCTGTTGTTCTCCCACCCAGATAGTGAACGCCAAGAGCTGGAGCTAGCCTTGTTACCGCCGCACTCGTTGCCCGATTCTCTGCAGGTTCAGCAGCGGGTATGGGCGCGCCGTTCCCGTTTCTTGTTGGCCAGTTGCCCGCTATTGGTATCAGAAGTGTTTTTGCCCGATTGCCCAGTGTTTCCGGAGGCGCAGCATGCTGAGTGTTAGCGGTCGTATTCAACCCTATTGGCAGCTAATGCGGGCCGACAAACCGATTGGCACCTTGTTGTTGCTGTGGCCGACCTTATGGGCCCTATGGCTGGCAGCCGCCGGTGAGCCTCCACTGCAGGCCTTGGTGATCTTCTCGCTGGGGGTGTTTGTGATGCGCTCGGCCGGTTGTGTGATTAACGATTACGCCGACCGCAATATCGACGGCAAGGTAAAACGCACCAAGGCTCGGCCGCTGGCCTCGGGACAGGTGAGTGAGAAGGGCGCGTTAGCGCTGTTCGCCGTGCTGGTGGTGATCGCCTTTGTATTGGTGTTAAACCTTAACCTGTTAACCATACAACTGTCGGTGATGGCGCTGGTGCTGGCGGCGCTGTATCCGTTTATGAAGCGGGTGACTCAGCTGCCGCAGCTGTTTTTGGGCCTGGCCTTTAGCTGGGGGATCCCAATGGCCTTCACCGCGGTTCAAGAGCAGATCCCGGCCTACGCTTGGTGGTTGATGCTGGCGAATATCTGCTGGGTGGTGGCCTATGACACCATGTATGCGATGGTCGATCGCGACGACGACCTGAAGATTGGCGTGAAGTCCACGGCGATCCTGTTTGGTCGCTTCGATAAGTTGGCGGTGGGCGTATTGCAGGCCATGAGCCTGGTGTGTCTGGCTGTCGTTGCCCATCTAAGCGAGCTGGGGATGGCCTTTCATGTTGCTTGGTTGGCGGCGGCGGTGTTGTTTGTCTACCAACAGGCGCTGATCCGCTTTCGCGAACGCGATGCCTGCTTTAAGGCTTTTTTGAACAATAACTATGTGGGGCTGGCTATCTTTGTTGGAGTTGCCAGCCACTATTTGTGGCTGGCGATAAGCGCTTAAGTTACTTAGGGGTTTAACAACTCGTTGATCGAGTCATAAACCCCGGCTGCCAATAGTGGCGCTAGCTGGTCGTAGAGGGCTTGCGCACTCTCTGGTCGGTTATCCAGATAGCCCTGCTCTTTGAGTAAGCTAATCAGCTTGCTGAATACTTTCTTATCGTAGTACTCCGGTGCGTTCACCTTGTGCAGCTGGGACAGGCTCTGGCAGCAGGCCGCGGTCTGCTTCTCCAGCTCGCTGCGTTCCAGCTCTGGCTGGTGGACCGCTAAGGCTGCCACGACGGCGTAACGGTGCAGGCTTTCTTGTGCCAGCGAGGCCAGCAGCGCAACGCGGCCACGGCGGTGTTGCGCTAGCTGATAGCCTTGCTCAGTCGCTTCCAGCAGCTTCATCTTGGTGAACTGTTCCAGATAACGCTCCACCAAATCCGGTATGTCTTCGGCTTGGTAGTGCATATACAGTTCACCTTGCAGTAGCGGATAGAGCTGGGCGACCAACTCTACCACCGCCTGCTTGCTCAAGCTGCGCTGGCGCAGCATCGCAGTGGCGATTAGGGCAGGGATAATCAGCAAGTGGATTACGTTGTTGCGATAGAAGCTCTGCAGTACCTGCTCTTTCTCATTGAGTGAGATGATGCTGCCAAGGGATGCTTCTTCAACCTCAAACTTACCTAGCGATAGCGCATGTTCGAGCAGTTCTCCCGCTTCTTCTTCAGGCAGCGAACTGTGTTCGCTGTAAGGCATTGCACGTAGCAGGTCGAGATAGAGCTGCATCTGCTTGGTGAGCTGTTGGCGTGGCAGGTTGTAGTTCTCGGACACAGTCAGCACCGATGCGGCCAAACACAGGCCATTCACGGCTGCAGCGCTGTTGATGTTGACCATCAGCTGGTCGGCAATCTGATTGACCGAAGGCACCAGCCAGGCAGGGCGTTCCTCACCACTATTGATGCTGTCACGCCACTCAGGGGCCAGTTGGTTGAGCATCTGGTTGACGTTAATCGGCTCACCGAAGTTGACGTAGCCATTACCGAAGTTGCGCAATTTACGCAAAATGGTGAACAAGGAGAAGATCGACTCTTTCTCCTTCTTCTTGCCTTTGAGCTCTTTGTAATAGGTGCTCACTTCCATCACGTGCTCATAACCAAAGTAGATCGGTACGATGGTCACCGGGCGGTCCAGACCGCGCAGCATGGCTTGCACTGTCATTGCCAGCATGCCGGTTTTTGGTGGCAGCAAGCGGCCAGTGCGTGAGCGGCCACCCTCGGTGAAGTACTCCACCGAGTAGCCACGGGCAAACAGGTGGTTGAGGTATTCGCGGAACACGATCGAATAGAGCTTGTTGCCTTTGAAGCTACGGCGGATAAAGAACGCCCCACCACGGCGGAAGATCGGGCCGGCAGGCCAGAAGTTCAGGTTAATCCCTGCTGCAATATGCGGCGGCATCATCCCTTGGTGATACAGCACATAAGACAGCAACAGGTAGTCCATGTGGCTGCGATGACAGGGGGCAAACACGATCTCATGGCCCTCTTGGGCCAGCTTGCGCACCGCTTCGGCATTGTTTACCGAGATGCCCGAGTAGATCTTATTCCACACAAAGCTCAGCACACCATCGCCGGCACGTAGCATCTGGTAGGAGAAGTCGGTGGCAATCTCGTCGAGGTAGCGCTGGGCCTTTTGCTGGGCCAGATTGAGCTCAATGTTGCTAGCGGCGGCTTCGTCGCGGATTGCTTGGCGAATCACTGGCGAGGCTAACAGCTGCTCGAACAGGTGACGACGGTTAGGCAGTTTCGGGCCGGTGGCGATGTGCTGCATACGCGAGAAGTGAATGCGCGCGACCCGGGCGAGCTTGTGCCCGGCGCGCTGGTCGGCGCCTTGGCGCTGGGCCATTTCTCGCATCGAAACTGGCTGGCTGAAACGCACTAAGTTCTCGCGCCCTTTAAACAGGATCTGCAGAATCTTGCGCAACTTGCCCGGCGGCTTGGGATACTTACCGGTCACGATATCGTCGAGCTTTTCACGACCCGGGTAGCGATCCCAGAACAGTTTTACCGGCAGCAATTGGGCGTCGTGGCTATCGTCTTGCTGGTGGACCTCCAGCGCGCTGGTGAAATCGCGCACGGTCTCCGGCAGGGTCTCGCCAAGGTTGTCCATCAGGTAGTGAACCCGTTTGTAGGACTTACCGGCGAAGATCTGTGGCTCGAGCGGGTCGGGCATGCCTAAGCTCTTACAGGCAATCTGCAGAGTCAGTAAGTCGGAAACCGATGCGTGTGGGATCACGTAGATAATCGGCTGCTCTAAGTCGAGCTGGAATTCTTCAATCGGGTTTTGCGGAACTACTTTACCGCGGGTCAACCAGCGAATCATTGTTCTGAGGATAAACAGAACAGCAGCGGGCAGTCGTGACATGAGGATCTTCAATGGTGTATTCAGTTGCCGCAATGTTAGCAGAAATCTGCCAGTGCTTCTTTGCCTGGATCATGAATGCTGTATGAATCGTCACCGGAATTGGACGATTCGCAAAGATCCCAAAAGGTGTTGATTAAGTTGCACAAAAACTAAGCTTGCCTCGCTGGAAATACTGGATATACTAACAGTGTGCTGTATAAACTTACAGGTGAGCAATGAAGCCCTTAACCCCCCGACAAACCGAAGTCTACGAACTGATCAAACGCCATCTTAACGATACTGGCATGCCGCCGACCCGCGCCGAGATCGCCAGAGAGTTGGGCTTTCGTTCCGCCAACTCAGCCGAAGAACATCTACGCGCCTTGGCCAAGAAAGGGGTGATCGAGATGATTCCCGGTGCATCCCGTGGGCTGCGCCTGGTGGACGACGAGCCTGAAGCGGCTATCTCTGAGCAGTTAGGGCTGCCCTTAGTCGGACAAGTCGCAGCCGGTGAACCGATCTTGGCCCAGCAGCACGTGGAGTCTCACTACCAAGTCGATCCTAGCCTGTTCCACCCCTCGGCCGATTTTTTGCTGCGGGTGCAAGGTATGAGCATGAAGAACATCGGCATCATGGATGGCGACCTGCTGGCAGTGCACAAAACCCAGACCGCACTGAACGGTCAGGTGGTGGTTGCGCGACTGGATGACGATGTGACGGTGAAGCGCTTTGAGCGCAAAGGCAACAAGGTGATGCTGCATCCTGAGAATGAAGACCTTTCAACCATCCACGTCGATTTGGAATACCAAGCGCTGGAGATCGAAGGCTTGGCTGTTGGTGTGATTCGTAACAGCGACTGGATGTAAGGTCTATCATCGCTGGGTCTAGTTAAGACTCTTCTTCTACAAAAGGGCCCGCAGCGGCCCTTTTTGTTTGTCAAAATACGCCTTTTCTCTCTAATCCCGCTTTTTTCTCTGATATACGCGTTTTGCTGGTCACTTCACCTTTACTCCGACCAGATCAAAAATAATTAACAATAGATTTACAATTGCTTAGCCTTGTGGCTACTTTAATAAAGTAAAGTGTTTGCTTTTTGTTCAATGAGAAGAAAAGGCAGCATTCTGAGCACCTAAATAGCAACACTCTCCCTTCAATGCAGCACGTTACACCAGAACCCAAGGTGGAAGGGCGTTTTAAGCAGGTTTGGCTCATTTAAAGGAAGTCGTAGCATTGCACAGGAGCGCAACGTGACCCGATGTATTCAGTTATTGCTTTTATTGGCTAGCTCGCCGGCGGCCTTCGCGGAAGGGGGGATGTCCTACAACCTTCGGCCGGGCGTGACCGCTATCAGTCAGCAGGTGTATGGCCTGCACATGACCATCTTCTATATCTGCTGCGCCATCGGCGTGGTGGTATTTGGCGCCATGTTCTGGGCGATTATTCACCATCGCAAGTCTAAGGGCGCTAAGCCAGCCAGCTTTCACGAGAGCACCAAGGTAGAGATTGTCTGGACAGTTATTCCCTTTCTGATCCTCATCGGAATGGCGATTCCTGCAACCAAAACCTTATTAGCGATGGAAGACCCATCCAATGCCGACCTCACCGTGCAGGTCACCGGCTCCCAATGGAAGTGGCACTACAAGTATTTTGACTACGAGTTGGAGTACTACAGCCTATTGGCATCCGATCAAGATGAGATCACCGGCAAGCGGGCGAAGCGCGAAAACTACCTGCTCGAGGTGGACCGCCCCTTAGTGCTTCCGGTTGGCAAAAAAGTACGCTTCCTGATGACCTCTGAGGATGTTATCCACTCTTGGTGGGTGCCTGATTTTGCAGTGAAGAAAGATGCTAACCCAGGCTTTATCAACGAAGCATGGACGATTATCGATGAGCCGGGGATCTACCGCGGTCAATGTGCCGAGCTTTGCGGCAAAGACCACGGCTTTATGCCGGTGGTGGTGATTGCCAAAGAGCAAGATGAGTTTGACCAATGGATAGCTGAGCAGCAACAAGCCTATCAGCAAGCCAAACAAGAAGAGCAGGCGCTGCTGGCCATGACGATGGATGAGGCTGAGTTGATGTCGGTGGGCGAGCAAGTATACGACAAACACTGCGCCGCCTGTCACCAAGCCAACGGCGAAGGGCTTCCCGGGGTCTTCCCGGCGTTGAAAGACAGCCCGATTGCCCTGGGTGATGTGGATGCGCATATCGACATCATCGTTAACGGCAAGGCGGGAACCGCGATGCAAGCCTTTGGTAAGCAACTGACATTGAAAGAGATTGCTGCGGTAACCACCTACGAGCGCAATGCTTGGGGCAATGATACTGGCGACTTGGTGCAGGCCAAGGATGTGGCTGCGTTAAAGGGACAGGAGTAAGGAGATCACCATGAGTAGCATTAGCGACGTGCAAATCGACCACGATGATCATCACCATGCTCCACCCAAGGGGCTGATGCGCTGGGTATTAACCACCAACCACAAAGACATTGGTTCGATGTACCTGTGGTTTAGTTTTGCGATGTTTTTAACTGGCGGCGCCATGGCCATGGTCATTCGCGCCGAGTTGTTCCAGCCCGGGCTGCAGTTTGTTGAGCCTAACTTCTTTAACCAAATGACCACGGTACATGGCCTGATCATGGTGTTTGGTGCGGTGATGCCGGCCTTTACCGGTTTGGCTAACTGGCTGATCCCTATGATGATTGGCGCGCCGGACATGGCTTTGCCGCGGATGAACAACTGGTCGTTTTGGATTCTACCGTTTGCCTTCGCCATCTTGCTGGCTTCGCTCTTTATGGAGGGTGGCGGTCCTAACTTTGGCTGGACCTTCTATGCGCCACTGTCGACAACCTACGCGCCAGATAGCGTGGCGCTATTTGTGTTCTCGGTGCATATCATGGGGATCAGTTCGATTATGGGAGCAATCAATGTGATTGTGACCATCATGAACATGCGCGCTCCGGGTATGACCTACATGAAGCTGCCGCTGTTTGTGTGGACTTGGTTGATCACCGCCTTCCTGTTGATTGCGGTGATGCCGGTGCTGGCCGGGGTGGTGACTATGGTGCTCACCGATAAGTTCTTTGGCACCTCCTTCTTCGACGCCGCTGGCGGCGGTGATCCGGTCTTGTTCCAACATATCTTCTGGTTCTTCGGTCACCCCGAGGTGTACATCATGATCCTGCCTTCGTTTGGGATCATCTCGGCAATTGTGCCGGCCTTCTCACGTAAGAAGCTGTTTGGCTATGCCTCTATGGTGTACGCCACCGCGTCTATCGCTGGACTTAGCTTTATCGTGTGGGCCCACCATATGTTTACCACTGGTATGCCGGTGCAGGCAGAGCTGTTCTTTATGTACTGCACCATGCTGATCTCGGTGCCCACCGGGGTGAAGGTGTTTAACTGGGTGGCGACGATGTGGCGTGGTGCCATCAGCTTTGAGACACCTATGCTGTTCGCGCTGGCCTTTATTGTGCTGTTTACCATTGGCGGCTTCTCCGGATTGATGCTGGCAATTACCCCAGTGGACTTCCAATACCACGATACCTACTTCGTGGTGGCGCACTTCCACTATGTGCTGGTGAGCGGTGCCATCTTCTCGATTATGGCGGCCTGTTACTTCTGGTTGCCCAAGTGGACCGGCAAGATGTACGACGAAGGGCTGGCCAAGCTGCACTTCTGGTGCTCGCTGATCTCGGTCAATGTGTTGTTCTTCCCGATGCACTTCCTCGGTTTGGGCGGGATGCCACGGCGGATCCCTGACTACGCGCTGCAGTTTGCCGACGTGAATGCCATTGTCAGCCTCGGCGGTTTTGCCTTTGGCCTGTCGCAGCTTATTTTCCTAGCGGTGGTGATCAAGTGCATCCGCAGTGGTGAGCCGGCCACGGCGAAGCCGTGGGAAGGTGCCGAAGGACTGGAGTGGGATCTGTTGCCTGCCAAGGCCCCTTATCACAGCTTCTCTACCCCACCTGAGGTGAAGTAGATGAGTGCCCATGCGCCACTGGTAAAACGCCTGATAGTGGTGGTGTTCGCCATGTTTGGCTTTGGTTTTGCCTTGGTGCCGCTGTATGAGGTGTTCTGCGATATCACCGGCATCAATGGCAAAACCGACAATGTTGCCAGCCAAGCGGCCACCGAGCAGGATTTGAGTCGCAAGGTGACGGTCGAGTTTATCAGCTATGTGCCCAACCAGCTGGCTTGGCAGTTTGAGCCAAAGGTTAAGCGGGTTGAGGTCTATCCGGGTGAGTCGATGCAGATTGAGTTCATCGCCGCTAATCAAAGCCGCGCAGTGGGTACCGTGCAGGCGGTGCCCTCGGTAAGCCCGGGACCGGCTGCTACACATCTGAAGAAGGTCTCCTGCTTCTGTTTTGAGCAGCAAACCCTCTCGCCTGGCGAGCATCAGGATATGCCGCTGCTGTTCTACCTCGACCCGGATCTGCCTGCGCACATCTCAACGGTGACGCTGGCCTATACCCTTTTTGATGTGACTCCCGAAACCACGCTCAAGGCGTCTGTGGATACAACTGAAGATGGAGCTAAGTTATGAGCCAAGCGCACGACAATTACTACGTACCAGCCCAGAGCATCTGGCCCATTGTTGGTGCGGTCGGGTTGTTCTTGATCGCCAGCGGTGCCGGCTTCACGGTACAGCAGCTAGATAGCGAACAAGGTTGGGGCGTATGGGTGTTAAGCCTCGGCGTGGTGGTGATCATTGCCATGTTGTTTGGCTGGTTTGGCAATGTGATACAAGAGAGTATGAGCGGCCTCTACAGCGAGCAGATGGACAGATCGTTCCGTCAGGGGATGAGCTGGTTCATCTTCTCGGAAGTGATGTTCTTTGCCGCCTTTTTTGGCGCGCTGTTCTACGCGCGCATGATTGCAGTGCCTTGGCTGGGCGGAGCCAGCAACAATGCGATGACTGCAGAGGTGCTGTGGCCCGAGTTTGAAGCGATTTGGCCATTGATCAAAACGCCGGACGGCACCACCACCCAAGCCATGGGCTGGATGGGCCTACCGCTGATTAACACCCTTATCTTGGTGACCTCTTCGATAACGCTGCACTTTGCCCATGTGGGTATGGAGAAGGATCAACGCAAACCGCTCAAGCTTTGGCTCTTTATTACCTTGGTGCTCGGCTTTGCGTTCTTGGTGTTGCAAGTTGAAGAGTATATCCATGCTTATCAAGAGATGGGGCTGACGCTGGATTCCGGCATCTATGGCAACACCTTCTTCCTGCTCACCGGGTTTCACGGGATGCACGTGACCCTCGGGGTAATCATCCTAACGGTGATGTTTCTGCGGATCTTAAAAGGCCACTTCACCGGTAAGCAGCATTTTGGCTTTATGGCGGCCAGTTGGTATTGGCACTTTGTCGATGTGGTGTGGCTGCTGCTGTTTGTGTTTGTCTACATCTTGTAAGCGTGCGCGGAGCAACTAGTAAGGGCGCGGGTTGGGCTGTATCCAACCCACCGCTACTGCGGCTAACAGAAGCGTTAATACCAACACTGAGAACAGTAAACGAAAACCCAGGTGACGTGACATCTGATGCTGGCCACCTTTCAACATGGTGCGTAAGGCCAAGAACATATTGACTATCACGATAGCCAGCAGTGCAACAATGATTAGCTTGAGTAGCATGGCAAACCCTTTTGGGAGGACGCGGTTGAAACGGATTTGGTGGTTCCTTTTACTTATGTTTGCGTTGATTGCGCTAATGGTCAAGGCCAGCGTTTGGCAGTGGCAGCGTGCGGCGGATAAACAGCGACTGCTCGATGAGTATCAACTGGCCAGCAAGCAAAATAGTTCTTGGGAGCAGGTCCAGCGACACGGTCCAACACGTTTTCAATCGGTGGATATACGGGCAGCGCAAGCGGTTGGGCCTTTTATCTACCTGGACAATCAGATCCAGCACGGACAAGTGGGCTACGACGTGTACCAAGTGTTCGCCACTAATTATTCACCGGTGTTGGTGCGCTTGGGCTGGGTAGCCGCGGGCAATAATAGGGCGCAGTTGCCGATGCCGCCAAGCATGCTCGGCTTTCCTGCTACCTTGCGGCTGCGCGAACGCTCACAGGCACTGATGCTAGATCAGCAGCACTGGCTGGAGCGCTTCGATCAAGGCCTACGCGTGCAGTCGCTTAATATTCCACGTATTGCTGAGCAATTAGATATGGACTTACCCGGGTATTTTCTCGATACCCAACTCGATTTTGATCCTGAACAGCTGGTCTCTATATCGCCCGCTAAACATAAGGGCTATGCAGTTCAGTGGGCATTGATGGCACTAACCGCAGTGTTACTCAGCTCGGTATTTTTACGTCGTTCACGATTTCTACGAGGGATGAAGTGATGAATGAAGTGGCGGACTCTGGTTCTGTGATTAGCGCCGAACAGCGCGCAAAGGGGCGGCGGCAACTGCTGCTGGTGGCGGCGGTGTTTGTGCTGCCGATACTGCTCGCGTGGTTGGTGTTGAAATTTCAATGGTTTGAGACCGGGGTGATGAGCCACGGTGAGTGGGTCGAGCCGCCAGTGCAACTGGACGGTTACCCATCCGGTAAATGGGGGCTGGCAAAAATAGAGCCTGCCCTGTGCAGCGAAGGCTGCCTTGAGCAGCGAGAGCTGTTGCAACAAGTATGGATATCGCTTGGGGCCGCGCGGCAAGAAACCGGCCTATGGGTTATCGCTGACAGCGAGCCTGCCAACCTGCCCGAGGATGCTCAGTGGCTAGCATCATCGCCAGTGCTTACTGAGTTCGCAGGCTCTGAGCCCAGCTGGTTGGTCATCGACCCTAAGGGTTGGGTAATCCTCAGCTACCAGCCCGAGCGTGGACATGAGCATCTGAAAGGCTTGGTTGCTGATATGAAAAAGCTGGTCAAGTTGTCGCGGTTTAAGTAGGGGGAGGCTATGAAGCAAGCATTGTTAGGTTCGTTATTGCTGGCTGTAGTGGTGATTGGCTTAGGCGCCTTTACTCGCTTAACCGATGCCGGGCTGGGCTGTCCCGATTGGCCGGGCTGTTATGGCCAACTGGCGGTGCCCTCCGACTCGTCGCAAATCGCCAAGGCAGAACAAGCTTATCCAGAGCGCCCCTTTGAAGCGCACAAGGCGTGGAATGAAATGGTGCATCGCTATTTTGCCGGCAGCCTCGGTTTGTTGGTGTTTGTGCTAACTGTGATGGCATGGCGCCGCAAACAGCGGGTTGGTTTAGCACTGTTAGCGACTGCGGTGATCGTGTTTCAAGCTGCATTGGGGATGTGGACGGTAACCCTCGGCCTTATGCCCTTGGTGGTGATGGGGCATCTGCTCGGGGGCTTCTCCATGTTGAGTATCTTATATCTATGGTATCGCACCAGTGATGGTGAGCTGAGCCTGCCTGGTAGAAGGGCCTGGCTGGTCTATCTCGGTATGCTCATCTTGGTGGGGCAGATCGCCCTTGGCGGTTGGACCTCGGCCAACTACGCGGCGCTATCTTGCCAGGGCCTACCCGTCTGTCATGAGCCCTGGACCGAGCAATATCGTTTGGATGCCTTTCATCCCCTGCCGCAAAGCGAGCGGGGCGATTATGAGTTTGGCGTATTAAGCCATCAGCAACGGGTGTCTATCCACGTTACCCATCGTATTTGGGCCGCAGTGACCGCCGCCTATTGGTTGTTGCTGTGCTTAAGCTTGCTGCAAACACGTAATCCAACCAACCGCGCGGCGGCTACGGTGCTGACTTTACTGTTTTGCCAAGTGGGCTTGGGTGTGGCTAACGTGCTTTGGCAGATCCCGCTGGGCGTAGCGGTCGCCCACAATTTAGGTGCCGCGTTGTTACTACTCAGTGGCTGGGAGCTGCTGCTGAGCCACTCGCGACAAATCGTTTCAACTTCGAAGGAGGTGGTGCATGGCACGTATTCACATTCAGCCTGAGCAGCTAGCTTTAGCTATCGATTGGCGTGCTCTGCTGGCCTTAACCAAGCCGAAAGTAGTGGCGCTGATTGTGTTGACCTCGGTGGTCGGTGCTTGCCTGGCAACCTCAGGGCTGCCTCCGGTGATGCCCTTGCTGCTAGGTAATATCGGTATCGCATTGATGGCTGCTGGTGCCGCGGCGTTTAACCACTGTATCGACCATGAAGCCGATGCGCGGATGGCTCGCACCAAGGGGCGGCCTTTGCCGCAAGGCTCAGTGCCGATGGCGTTAGCGCTAAGTTGGGCTTGCGCCTTATCGCTACTTGGATTCGTCCTGCTGTATGCCCTCGTCAATCCGCTTACCGCATGTCTAACCTTTGCATCGTTGGTGGGCTATGCGGTGGTGTATACCTTGTGGCTCAAGCGAGCGACCCCACAGAACATCGTGATCGGCGGCATGGCCGGTGCTTTGCCACCGTTGCTCGGCTGGACCGCCATTAACAACAGTATCTCGGCCGAGCCGCTGCTACTGGTGATGATCATCTTTACCTGGACGCCGCCGCACTTTTGGGCGCTGGCAATCGCTCGGCGAGAAGATTATGCCAAGGTGGATATTCCCATGCTGCCAGTGACCCACGGCGTGCAGTTTACCAAGGTGCTGATCCTGCTTTACTGCGCCCTGTTGTTTGCGGTGTGTTGGCTACCCTTTCTGATTGGCATGAGTGGCCTTATCTATCTAACCGCTAGCTTGCTGTTGAATTTGCGCTTTAGCCAGCTGGCTTGGCGCTTGTATCGCGACCCCGAGCATCGCAACGCGATGCCGCTGTTTGGCTACTCCATTGTTTACTTGCTAGCAATGTTTGTCGCTTTGCTTGCCGATCACTGGCTGTTGGCCCTGATCTGATATAAACAGAGCTCTATTCGATTGTTCTAAAGGGGCGGCAGTTCTACACTGTAGCCCCTTTCTCGTTGTTTAGAGCCTATGAAAATTCAACAGCTTGGCGTGATCTTGAGTATTGCACTGCCAATGATGCTGTCTAACATCACCGTCCCGCTGCTAGGGCTAGTTGATACCGCGGTGATTGGCCATTTGGAACATAGCTACTACCTCGCTGGCGTTGCGCTGGGCTCAATGGTGGTGACCTTGGTTTACTGGCTGTGTGGCTTCCTACGCATGGCAACAACCGGGCTATGTGCGCAGGCCTATGGCAGCGGCTCTCGCGAGCGGATGTTGCAGATCTTGGTCAACGCCTTGTTCTGTGTCTCTTTAATTTCCTTGCTGCTGCTGGTGTTGCGAGCACCACTTATCGATTTTGCCCTTAGCTTGGCCGGCGGTTCGCTGGAGGTGCAGCAGCAAGCGCGGGGTTACATTAGTATTCGTATCCTTAGTGGACCAGCAGCGCTGGCAAACTTGGCGCTGCTGGGCTGGATGCTGGGGATGCAGAGCGCCAAGGCCCCAATGTGGCAGCTGATTGTGACCAATAGCCTGAATATTGCCTTCGATCTCTTGTTGGTTGTGGGATTGGATATGAAGGTAGAAGGTGCAGCTTGGGCCTCGGTGATGGCGGATTACTGTGGCTTGGCGATGGCGCTGATATTGAGCCGAAAGCTGTGGCTCGCGCAGTGGCAGCAACTCCCCAGCTTTAAAGAGTGCCGAGCAGTATTTAACTGGCTTGGCTTGCGTCAGCTGCTGGCGCTCAATCGCGACATCTTTGTACGCTCGATGGCGCTGCAAGCCTGCTTTGCATTTATGACTTTCAAAGGCTCTCATCTTGGCGACCATGTGGTGGCTGCCAACGCGGTGCTGCTCAACTTCTTGCTGTTTGTTTCGTTCGCGCTCGATGGGCTGGCCTATGCCGTTGAAGCCTTGGCCGGTAAAGCAAAGGGCGAGGGTGATGAGGTGAGCTTCCGCCAGTTGGTGCACTCCTGCATGCTGCTAGCAGCCTATTGCGCAGCGGCGTTCAGCCTCGGTTTTGTGGTAGCAGGTGATCAGCTAATTGCATTACTCACCGATTTGCCGGAAGTACGTTCTACCGCGCAGCAATACTTAAGTTGGTTACAGTTATTACCGCTACTGGCGGTTTGGTGTTTCGTGTTGGATGGGGTGTTTATTGCCGTTGCTGAAGGGCGGGCAATGCGCAACTCGATGCTTATCGCCAGCTTGGGCGTATTCTTTCCGCTGTGGTGGCTTGCCCAAGATTGGGGAAACCATGCGCTGTGGCTGGCAATGTCAGGCTTTATGCTCAGCCGTGGTATTGGCTTGGGGCTGCTCTACCGCCAAGCCATAGTCCATCGGCGTTGGTTTAATCAGACCGCGCCGGGATAGCCCAGTTGGCGCCACGCTTCATACACGAACACCGATACCGCGTTGGACAGGTTCATACTGCGGCTTTCTGGCAACATTGGGATACGCAGGCGCTGAGCGGGTGGCAGGCTCTCGATTACCTCCGCTGGCAGGCCGCGGGTTTCCGGGCCGAACATCAGGTAGTCACCTTGCTGGAAGGCAAACTCGCTATGAAAGCCGCTGGCTTTGGTGGTGCAGGCGAGTAGGCGCGCCGGTTGCTCGCTGTCGAGGAAGGCCTGGTAATCGCTGTGGCGTTTTACCTCGGCAAACTCGTGATAATCGAGGCCAGCGCGGCGGACTTTCTTATCATCCCAGTTAAAACCCAATGGCTCGATAAGATGAAGCTTGCAGCCACTGTTGGCCGCCAGGCGAATAATCGCGCCAGTGTTCTGGGGAATTTCAGGTTGATAAAGGACGATGTTGATCATGCTGGCCGCCGGTTAACTAAAACAGGCGGCTATTTTAGAGGCAAGCGGATGGTGACTTCCAGCCCTTTATCCTCGCCATTGCTTGCGGCGATCTGTCCGCCATGCTGGCGAATGGCGGATTCGGCAATCGCCAGCCCCAGACCGACCCCGCCGCTGTCGCGATCGCGTGCCTCGTTGCTGCGATAGAAGGGGCGGAAGATATTTTCAAGCTCATGGCTTGGCAGTCCCGGCCCATCGTCACTCACGGTTAAGCTCAGCTCGAACTCGTTGTGCTCGAGAGTGAGGCGAACCGTTGACTCGGCATATTTAAGCGCGTTGCGGCAGATGTTCTCGATAGCGCTGCTTAGCAACTCTGGGTAGGCGATCAGCGCTATGCCTTGTGGATAATGAGCAAAGAACTGTTTGCCCAGTTGCTCTGCTTCAAACTGACAGTCGCTGGTAAGTGGGCTTAGCAGCTCTTCAAGCTTGAGATGCTGCTGCTGGGCATTGATCTGCATTCTCGACAGTGACAACAGGGCGGCAATCATCTGCTCTAGCCGCTGGGCTTCACGCTCGATGCGCTGCACTTCGCTGGTGGCTTCGCCTTGGCGTTTTTTGTGTAGTGCCAGCGCCATGTTCAAGCGGGTCAAGGGTGAGCGAAGCTCATGGCTGATATCGCTTAGCAAGCGGCGCTGGTTCTCGATGGCTTGGTGAAGGGTGACTACCATGCGGTTGAGGCTACCGGACAGCCGGCCGATCTCATCACCGCGGCTAAACTCTGGCAGTGGGGTATCTAAGTGGCCCAGTGACACTTGGTTGGCGGCTGATTGCAGCTGCTTGAGCGGCCTGACCAAGTGACGAGTGAGTAGCATACACAGACCGATGCTCAGTAATATCGCCACTCCCCATATCAGCTCAGGTGCCACCGCTAAACGGCGCAGCGACGCCGCACTGGTGGGGCTGACCGGACGCTCCAGATAAAACAGGTAATCTTGGCCACTGATCTCCACCGAAATCGGCCCGAACAGGATCAATTGATTGTTGCGCGGCTCGCCGTTTTCACCGCGAGGCTCGCCGCCCCGATGCTCAATGATCGACAGTTTGGGCACGCCAATTTGGTCGTTAGTGGCGATAAAGCGACGCATATGCCGGGGGACTTTTGGGGTATTAATACTGACCCCTTGCTCGTTAATCAAGAACGGTCTGCCGAAGCGGCGCTGGAACTCACGGTTCGGTCTTGGGGTAATAGATAGAGGGTCGGCTTCGATCCGCTTAGCGGCGTTGTGCAGGGTGCGCACTGCCCAATCTGGCGCTTCCATATTCTCGGTGTTGGTGAGTTTAATCAGGCCGATGGTGATTACCGCGGTAATCACCAAGATTCCCCAGAAGGTGAGGAAGATCTTAACGAACAGGTTGTTTACCAAGCGATTCATACTACCAATCCAACCAAATATAGCCCTTGCCACGCACGGTTTTGATGCGAGGGTTGCCATCGGCCCGCTCGGGGATCTTTTTGCGAAGGTTACTTAGGTGCATATCGATGCTGCGATCGAAGGCCTGCAGACGTTTGCCCAATACCGCCATGTGCAGGCCGGCTTTGTCTTGGATCTCGCCCGGGTGAGTGAGTAGCTGCTGAAGAAGCAATAGCTCGGTGCCGGTGAGGTCCAGCTCTTGCTCATTGCAGTAGGCTTGCTGTTTGCTCGGCAGTAAGCGAATGTCTTGATGGCATAGCTCATCGCTAGGGGCGTTCGAGTTGCTTTGCTGGGTGCGGCGTAAGATTGCGCGGATCCGTGCAAGCAGCTCTCGTTCGCTAAAAGGCTTTGGCAGGTAGTCATCGGCGCCAAGCTCTAAGCCAACAACCCGATCGATCTCTTCGCCTTTGGCGGTGAGCATTAGAACCGGCTGGTCACTGTCTTTGCGCAGTTTCTTTAGCAGCTCAAAGCCATTCATGCCGGGCATCATCACATCCAGCAGTACCAAGTCGAATCGCTGTTCCTGCAAGCGCTGAAAACCGCTGTTGCCGTCATTGCATACTTCACAGCTAAAGCCTTCCAGCTCCAGCAGCTCGCTAACCAACTCGGTCAGCTCTTTGTCGTCGTCGATAATCAGCAGGTTCACAGGCTACCCCTTATGGTGTTTTCGCGGCTTATAGTACCGCGAGTGGCATTCCTGAGGTTAGTGTAAAGTCTCCTTTTACACAGCTTTACATAGCCTTGGCACTAGTTTGCAGTGGGGGAGTTAGGATTGGTAGCGTCACTTTTCAACGAGGTTTAGGCAATGAAAAAATCGATTACTACTGCAGTTCTGGCTTTGAGTTTGGTTGTTCCATCGGCGTTTGCTGCGGGTGGTCAAGAGCGTGGCCATGGCCCGGCGATGAAGGTATTTAAACAGCTGGACTTGAGCGCTGAGCAGAAACAGCAAATCCGCGACATTATGCAGGCCAATCGCCCGGCTGATCGTGAACAAGCGAAACAGCAGCGCAGCGAAATGCGCGATGCACAGCGCGCCCAGCGCCTGGCGTTGATGGACGCAGAGCAGTTTGATAGTGAAGCGGCACAAAGCTTGATTAAGCAGCGCCAAGCACGTCAAGCCGAGCGCGAGCTGCGGATGCTGGAGATTCAACACCAGATCTATCAGGTGCTCGACGACGAGCAGCAGCAGAAGTTCCAGCAGCTACAAGCAGAAGGGCCACAACGTGGTGGCAAGAAAGGCCGTGGTGGTAACTGCCAGAGCTAACTCCTTTCAGCAAAGGGGCGAATAGCCCCTATTCCTACCTGCATATCTCCTCAATGGTGACATGCTATACTGCCCAGCACGCTCGAGTATCAAGGACGTGCCGTGGGCAGCTCTCAATATAAGCGTCTGGTGACGATTGCAACCTGGACTGCAACCCTGGTCGCTACCCTGCTACTAATCATCAAAAGTATCGCGGTGTTTTATACCGGCTCGGTCAGTATCCTGGCGTCGATGATCGACTCGCTGATGGATATTGGCATGTCGGTGGTCAACCTATTGGCAGTGCGCTATGCCCTGCAGCCGCCGGATAGCGAACATCGTTTCGGTCATGGCAAGGCCGAGCATCTGGCGGGCCTTGCTCAAGCGGCGTTTATCAGTGGCTCTGGCTTGATGCTGATTTACACCGGGGCGAACAGTATTCACCGCCAGGCGCCCCTTGAAGGTGACTCATTAGGGTTGTGGGTGATGCTGGTATCGACCGCGTTGACCGTGGCACTGGTTGGGTTCCAGCGTTATGTTGTCCGGCGAACGAATAACAGCGTGATCAAAGCGGACTCTCTGCACTATGTGATGGATATCTTGATGAATGCTGCGGTGCTGCTAGCCCTGCTGCTCACCCACTATGGTTGGTTCTGGGCTGATGGCGTGTTTGCCATCATCATCGCACTGTATATCATGGTGGAAGCGCTGAAGATTGGCCGCGAGGCGGTGCAGAACCTGCTTGATCGCGAGTTACCCGAGGATGAACAAGCGACGGTTCGCAGCGTGAGTATGGCAGTCGATGGGGTGTTGGGAGTGCATGACCTGCGCACGCGTCAGTCCGGTGCAACGCGCTTTATCCAGCTACACATTGAGTTAGCCGATGAGTTAAGCTTGTACCAGTCGCACCAGATAGCGGACTTAGTGGAAGAGGCGATTCAGCAGCAGTGGCAGGATGTGGACGTAATTGTTCACCAAGATCCACGGTCTGTAGTGAGCAGTGAACAAAAACAACAGTTTGATTGAGGAAGTAGAGTGGCAAGGCAAAGTAAGAAACAGTATGGGTTAACCCAGTCTCTGACCGAGACGGTGTGGTTACAGATCCGCGATGAAGCGCGGCGTATGGCCGAAGACGAGCCGATGCTCGCTAGCTTCTTTTACTCGACCATTCTGAACCACGAAACCCTGCCTTGTGCCTTGAGCTTCCAGCTTGCCAGTAAGCTTGATAGCACCACCGTGCCAGCGATTCTGCTGCGTGAGTTTATCGAAGAAGCCTTTGTCGAAGAGCCAGAGATGCTAGCAGCGGTAGCGGCGGACATTGTGGCGGTTAAGGATCGCGACCCGGCGGTGCAATACTATGCGATTCCCTTGCTGTACCTTAAGGGGTTCCATGCGCTGCAAGGTTACCGCGTGTCTAACTGGCTATGGCGTCAAGGCCGCTTAGCGCTGGCTCGCTACATCCAGAACCAGATTTCTACCGTGTTCGCCGTGGATATCCACCCAGCGGCCAATATCGGTAAAGGTATCTTGCTCGACCATGCCACCGGCATCGTGATTGGCGAGACGGCGGTTATTGAGGATGAAGTGTCTATCTTGCAATCGGTCACCTTGGGTGGTACCGGTAAAGAGATGGGCGACCGTCATCCGAAGATTCGTCGTGGTGTGCTGATTGGCGCTGGCGCTAAAATCTTGGGCAATATCGAAGTGGGCTGTGGCGCCAAAGTGGGCGCCGGTAGCGTGGTACTCGAGCCGGTGCCACCGCATACCACGGTGGCGGGCGTGCCGGCGAAGGTGGTTGGTACCCCGAGCTGCGATATGCCTGCTATCGATATGGGGCAAAATATCTAACCTAAGAGATTTGCCGCAGCAAGGGCTGCGGCAGCCAGTTTACTCTTCTACTTTCTTTTCTTCTCTTATCCTACTCTTCTCTTATCCTACTCTTCTCTTACCCTACTCTTCGTGGAGCAGGGCAAAGCGCGGCACCCGCTCACCACTTTCAAGGGTGACATCTTCAACAAACATCGTGAGTGGTCGAACCCACAACTTACCTTCGCCATAAAGTGGCCGGTAGAGCACCATTAGCTCTTCGGTTTCAGAGTGGATCACGGTGTCGATAACCTGATATTCATTGCCTTTATAGTGGCGGTAGCGGCCGGGAAGCGGGGCGTGACTCATATTGCTGTATTTCTCATCAGTTGCATTGGCTTTTTAAGTTCTACCCTTGTTGGCATAGCATGACAAGAGTATGCTGCCTGTAACTTCAACGTGGATTGTTTTAGGAGACCTTGATGTCTTTTGATGTATTGGAAAAGCTGGAAGCAAAAGTCCAGGCTGCGGTAGAAAACATTGAATTGCTGCGTATGGAAATTGACGAGCTCAAGGAGCAGAACAGTCAACTCAGCGATGAAAATGGCCGTCTGTTGCAAGAGCAACAAGCATGGCAAGAACGCCTTCGTGCCTTGCTAGGCCGCATGGAAGACGTTCATCCAGAATAGTTCGCTTAAGTGAGCGATAAGCCCGGGCGTTATTCGATATCTAACGGCTCGGGCGAAAGAATCACCCCAGTGGTATCGGCATAGACATGGTCCTCTGGCAAGAAAGTCACCCCACCAAAGTTCACCGGCACATTCTCTTCTCCGGTATCGTTTTCTACATCAGCACCCACTGGAATTGAGGCCAGCGCTTGCACGCCTAGCTCGAGTTCTTCCAGCGCATCCACATCACGCACACAGCCATAAACGATGATGCCTTCCCATTCGTTTTCTGCTGCGGTTTCAGCAATGCTCAGATCGATCAATGCTCGGCGCAACGAACCGCCACCATCGATCAGCAGCACACGTCCGGTGCCAGGTTCTTGAACCATCTGATTGATAAGACCGGAATTTTCGAAGCACTTGATGGTCGTGACTTCGCCGCCAAAAGAGCTGCGGCCGCCAAAGCTGGCAAACATCGGCTCGACCACGTCGACGGTGTCTGCGTACAAATCGCACAGCTCTGAGGTGTTATATTCCATGATAGCGATCCTAGAAGGTAAGCAAATTACGCTACCAGTATAATCGCTAAGTAGCCGTTTTCAATTGAGAAAACGCAAAGGAGAGGAAACTCGGCAGCTGACAGTACAGCCAGCTGCCGGAGGGGCTTACAGAATAAAGCGAGTGAGATCTTCGTCAGCAACCAGCTCATCGAGATTCTGGTTCACATAGCTGGCGTCGATGATCACGTTGTCGCCATCTTTGTCTGAGGCGATAAAGCTTAGCTCTTCCATCAGCTTTTCCATCACCGTGTGCAGGCGGCGGGCGCCGATGTTTTCGGTGCGCTCATTGACCTGCCAAGCGGCGTCGGCGATGCGGCGAATACCATCGTCGGTGAAGTCGATGTTCAGCCCCTCGGTTTTCATCAGCGCGCGGTATTGCTCGGTCAGCGAGGCATTCGGCTCGGTCAAAATTCGCTCGAAATCCCCCGCGCTAAGTGCGCTCAGATTCACTCGGATCGGCAGGCGGCCTTGCAGCTCAGGGATCAGATCAGACGGCTTAGCCACCTGAAACGCGCCAGAGGCGATAAACAGGATGTGGTCGGTCTTCACCATGCCGTGCTTGGTGCTAACGGTAGAACCTTCTACCAAAGGCAGTAGGTCGCGCTGTACACCTTCGCGGCTTACATCCGGGCCTGAGGCCTCGCCTCGCTTACAGATTTTATCGATTTCATCGAGGAATACGATGCCGTGGTTTTCCACCGATTCCAGCGCTTTCTCTTTGATCTCTTCCGGGTTAAGCATCTTGGCGGCTTCTTCTTCCACCATCAGCTTGAAGGCTTCTTTGATCTTCAGCTTGCGCTTCTTGGTCTGGTTGTTACCAGACAGGTTCTGGAACATGCCCTGCAGCTGATTGGTCATCTCTTCCATACCCGGAGGCGCCATGATCTCAACGCCAACCTGTGGCTGGGCTATGTCCACTTCGATCTCTTTGTCGTCCAGTTTGCCTTCGCGCAGCTTTTTGCGGAAGGTCTGGCGGGTGCTGCTTTCTTCTTGGCGCTCTTCTTCACCAAAGTTATTGCGGGCCGGTGGCAATAGGGCATCGAGGACGCGCTCTTCGGCTTGATCCTCGGCGCGGAAACGGAACTTCTCCATTTCTTGTTCACGGGTTTGCTTGAAGGCAACATCGGCCAAGTCGCGGATAATGGTTTCCACTTCTTTACCCACGTAGCCCACTTCGGTGAACTTGGTTGCTTCTACCTTGATAAACGGTGCGTTGGCCAGTTTGGCCAGACGGCGGGCGATCTCGGTTTTACCGACACCGGTTGGGCCAATCATCAGGATGTTCTTCGGGGTTACTTCCTGGCGCAGTTCGCTGGGAAGTTGCATACGGCGCCAGCGGTTGCGCAGGGCAATGGCAACGGCGCGCTTGGCTTCTGACTGACCAATGATGTGATTGTCCAGCTCAGATACGATTTCGCGAGGGGTCATCTCAGACATGTTAACTCCTGTCTCAAGCCGTTGCGTCGAGTTCTTCAACGGTTTGATTTGAATTGGTGAACACACAGATGTCGCCGGCGATGTTCAGAGCTTTCTCAGCAATGTCGCGGGCACCTAGTTCGGTGTTTTCAAGTAAGGCGGTGGCGGCGGCTTGGGCAAACGGGCCACCCGAGCCGATAGCGATCAGGTCGTTCTCCGGCTGAATCACATCGCCGTTACCGGTAATGATCAATGATGCTTCTTCATCGGCGACCGCCAACAGGGCTTCTAAGCGGCGCAGCATTCGGTCAGTGCGCCAGTCTTTGGCCAGCTCAACAGCGGCGCGGGTCAGGTGACCTTGGTGCATCTCTAGTTTGGCTTCGAAGCGTTCAAACAGGGTGAAGGCGTCGGCGGTGCCGCCGGCAAAGCCTGCCAGCACGCGGCCGTTGTAGAGGCGGCGCACTTTCTTTGCGTTGCCTTTCATTACGGTATTGCCAAGAGATACCTGACCATCGCCTGCGATGATCACTTTGCCGTTACGGCGGACGGATACAATAGTCGTCACGTTTTACCTCATTCTGTGCTCTGGTACGAGTATCACTAAGAAATGGGGCGAGGGGGGGAGTATTTCAAGGAGCGAAGTAAAAAATCTCGGCCCCATGACGAGTTGCTGGTCGCAACTCAATGACAACTATGGACTTACTTGGTCAGTAAGAATACGTGGTAGGTGGTAAAGTTTTTGCGGTGACAGCGCGAAACCTTAGCTTCAACGGGATCGCTATCCGCCTGCTTACTCAAAAAGCGAATACTGACCTTGGTACCCATAGCAACCTGATCGGAAAGTTGGATCAGCATGCCGCGGCGTGACATATCAATACATACTGCTTCAACGGCTTGAAGCTCGCCTGCTGCGTCGGTCCAGCTGAGCTCTAACGGCTCTTGTTCAAGCTCGATGCGTCGATCTAATCGACGGTCAACTTGAGAGAGTTCCACGTTGTCCATGTTGAGATGTCCTTAGAGCTGATAGGTGGTTCTATGTCAGGCCACCGCATACTGTTGCAGCCATAGCCTATACGCTTCATCCGAATATAGATGAGAACCGCTTCAAAAAACCAGCATTTTTATAGCCTTAACTGGAAAATCTAGTCTAGCAACCAATTTATAGCGAGATTACTACTGAAAACCGTGTTTTTATCACTTTTAAGGTGTAATCAAATCCTGACAGCTGGGGGATGGATGCTAGCTGCTAATCCCAGTTCCAATGCCATATCTGGCAGCCGTTAATGTTGGCGCGCTGGAGAACATGGCGGTCGCGTTCGGCATCGCGTTTGCTGGGATAAGGACCCAGAACTACCCTATACCAAGAACCGTTGCTGCCACCTGTGTGTTTAATATCGCTCTCTAAGCCGGCGAAAGCGATCAAAGCCTTACTTTCTTCAGCTCTGTCTCGACTGCGGAACGAAGCACATTGCATTTGATAGGGGCGACTGGGCTCGCTGCTTTGTTCGGCCACTTCCACTTCTACGCTCTTCTCTTCCAGCTCTTTGACATAGCGACGCTCTTCAGGCGGTTCGGGAAGCGCTGGGTTATCGGCGGGTTTGACTGGCCGCTCTGCGGACATGCTCGGAAGCGGCGCCGGTTCAGGCGCACTTCCTTGAATGTTGTAGAGCAAAAAGGCGAAACCACTGACTGCGGCTACCACAACCAAAGCCAGGCCAAGCGGGAAACGCTTGGCTTTGGGGGCGGCTTTGGTTTTTTTGGCGCTACGTTTGGCGGGTTTACTACGGCTAACGTAATCCTTGGCCATGCTTACATCCGTTCTAGGGTCTCAATTCCAAGTAGTGACAAGCCTTGGGTGATGACCTGCGCGGTTAGGGCTGCTAAGCGCAAACGGCTCTGCTGCTGTTGTTCGCTGGCATTCTTAAGGATTGGGCACGCTTCATAGAAGCTCATAAAGGCGCCCGCTAACTCATACAGGTAGTTACACATCATGTGTGGCATACCTTTGTTGGCAACACCGTGAACGGTATCGCTGAACTGAATCAGTTTTTGCCCCAAGGCAATCTCTGCATCGTGCTCTAGTTCGATGGTTTGAGTCAAGCTGCTAACATCGATATCAGCGCGACGCAGAATAGATTGGATACGGGTGTAGGCATACTGCAGGTAAGGGGCTGTGTTGCCGTTGAACGCCAGCATGTTGTCCCAGTCGAATATGTAGTCGGTGGTGCGGTTCTTCGACAAGTCGGCGTACTTCACTGCGCCCATGGCGATGGCTTTGGCGGCTTGTTGCTGCTCCTGCTCGTTCAGGTCGCGCGACTTCTCGGCCACAATCTGCTGAGCGCGTTCTTCGGCTTCGTTGAGCAGGTCTACCAGTTTTACGGTGCCGCCGCTGCGGGTTTTAAATGGGCGGCCATCTTTACCCAGCATCATTCCGAAGGCGTGGTGCTCCAGTGGCACCTCTTCAGGCACATAACCGGCTTTACGCACAATGCTCCAAGCTTGCATCAGGTGTTGGTGCTGACGTGAGTCGATAAAGTACAGCACGCGATCGGCGCCTAGCTGCTGATAGCGGTACTTGGCACAGGCGATATCGGTGGTGGTGTACAGGAAGCCGCCGTCTTTTTTCTGCACGATAACGCCCATCGGGTCGCCGTCTTTGTTCTTGTACTCGTCCAGGAACACCACTTTCGCGCCGTTGTCTTCCACTGCCAGACCTTGTTTTTCTAAGTCGGCAACGATCTCTGGCAGCATGGCGTTGTATTGGCTCTCGCCCATGGCATCGCTCATCTGCAAGCTTACATTCAAACGGTTGTACACCGCTTGGTTGTGGCTCAGGGTGATGTCGACCAGCTTGCGCCACATGGTGTTGCAGTACTCGTCGCCACCTTGCAGTTTCACCACGTAGTTACGGGCGCGTACCGCGAACTCTTCGTCGCTGTCATAGCGCTGTTTGGCTTCACGGTAGAAGGCTTCCAGATCGCTCAGTTCGATGCTGCCCGCGTCGGTGCCTTGCTTTTCCACTTCTTCCAAGTTGGCGATAAGCATGCCGAACTGGGTACCCCAGTCGCCGATATGGTTGGCGCGAACCACCTTGTGGCCCAAGAACTCTAGCGTGCGCACAACCGCATCGCCGATGATGGTCGAACGCAAGTGACCTACGTGCATCTCTTTAGCAACATTAGGTGCTGAGTAATCCACCACGATGGTTTGCGGCGCGTCGGCCAGCTTAACGTTGGACTTAGCATCGCGGCTCATGGCATCGAGCTGCTCGCTTAGCCAGGCGTTGTTCAGATAGAAGTTGATGAAACCCGGACCGGCAATCTCAGTCTTCTCAACCAAGGTCGATTCAGGCAGGTTATCGCAGATCAGCTGCGCCAGTTCACGCGGGTTCTTACCGGCGGGTTTAGCGGTCATCAGCGCCAAGTTGGTGGCCAGATCGCCGTGAGCTTTATCCTTGGTTCGGTCAACCTGAATTCGCGGCGCGAGATCCTCTGGCAGGATTTGCTGGCTTTTTAAGGTTGTGACTGCTTGTTCGAGCAGCTGTTGGATAAGCTCTTTCATTGAGACGTACACCGATTCTGACTGTGAATATTGGAATCGGACATTTTACCGACATTATTTTGTGAAGACTATCTCCTTTAAGCCCGGATATTGCCTAATTTGGTGAATTTCTGGGTTTGCCGGAGATCCTGCTGGTGCTGAAAGGGCTAGTCGCTCGCCATTCCTGCCATGAGTGGCTCTGAGAAGCCCTGTTTAGAGCATGTCCTGAGGGTCGACATCAAGCGACCAGCGCACCCGGTTAGCGCTGGGGAGCTGGTCGATTTGCGGTCGCAAGCGCGCCAGTAACTGATGAAGCGCCCGGCGTTGCTCGGCTTGTAGCAGCAACTGCATGCGATACTTACCCGCCCGTCGCGGCTGAGGAGCCTCGGTGGCGGGGAACACCCAACAACCAAACTGATTGAGCTGCAGAGCTTGCTGATAGCACTGCTCGGCGAAGGCGTTAACCGCATTGGCCTGTGGCGCTTCGAAGCGCAGCAGCGCTTGGTAGTTAAACGGCGGCAGCTGGGTTTGCTGGCGCTCGTTCAAGGCAAAGCGGGCAAAGTGCTGGTAGCCGTTGTTGACCAGATCCTGCAGCAGTTCATGTTCGGGGTGGTGAGATTGCAGCATCACCTCGCCAGCCAATTCGGCGCGGCCCGCTCGCCCAGCCACCTGCACGTAGAGCTGGGCTAGTTTCTCTGCGGCGCGAAAATCGCTGCTAAACAGTGCGTGGTCGATATCGAGCAAGGCCACCAACGTGACCTTGGGAAAGTGGTGGCCTTTGGCCAGCATCTGGGTGCCCAGCAAGATGGAGTACTTCTGTTGATTAATCTTATCCAGCAGCGCCTCTAGGCTACCCTTGCGGCGGGTGCTATCGCGGTCAATGCGCGCGACTGGGTAGTCGGGGAAGAGTTGCTCTAGGGTGTCTTGCACCTGCTCGGTACCGAGGCCAGTGGTCACCAGGTTGGTCGAGCCACAGCTTTCGCACTGATGCGGCACTGGTCGCTGGGAGCCGCAGTGGTGACAGGCCAGATAACTGGGATTCTGATGCAGGGTGTAGTAGGCATCGCAGCGCGCGCATTCACACACCGTACCGCACTCGTGGCACAGCAGCGCTGGCGCGTAGCCGCGCCGGTTTAAGAATAGCATCACCTGATTACTGGCTTTTAGCTCCTGCTTTATCCGCTTGAGCAATAAGGGCGACATGCCTCCTTGCAAGGGCTGCTGGCGAATATCTACCAAGGTTTGCTTGGCCAGTGAGGCGCGCCCGGCCCGCTGCTTTAGCTCAAGGTGCGAGAATCGCCCAGCCAGGGCATTTTGCAGAGTCTCCAAACAGGGGGTTGCGGAGCCGAGGATCACCGGGGTTTGCTCCAGCTTTCCGCGCACCAAAGCCAGATCGCGGGCGTGATAGCGGAAGCTGTCTTGCTGTTTGAATGAGCTGTCGTGCTCTTCGTCGATCACGATAAGGCCGGGGTGTTTGAGAGGAGTAAACACCGCCGAGCGGGTGCCAATGACAATGGCTGCCTCACCACTGCGCGCTTGCAGCCAAGCCGATAGCCGTTCATTATCGTTCAGCCCGGAATGCAGCGCGACGATAGGCACCGCAAAGCGCTTGGCAAAGCGCTGCAGAGTTTGTGGGGTTAGGCCAATCTCGGGGACTAGCACCAGCACCTGCTTACCTTGTTGTAATACGTTGGCAATGGCCTGCAGATACACCTCGGTTTTACCTGAACCGGTAATGCCTTCGAGTAAGAACCCCTGAAAGCCGTCGGCGTTGTTGATCGCGGCCACCGCCAGCGCCTGCTCGGTGTTAAGGCGCAGCTCATCTTCGCTTTGCTGATAGTGCCATTGACCCGTTTGGGGAGTGTGCTCTACCTGCTCAGCCAGGTCTTTTTTAGCGAGGCCTTGCAGTGCGGCATTGGCAATATCCTGCAGGCGCAGTTCGGCATTGGTGAGTCCGGGGTTGGCGTGGCGCAGTGCGTTTAGAGCTATCTGTTGCTTTACCGCGCGCTTTAAGTCGTTGAGGTCACAGGCTCGGCCTTGCTCGGTGGCCTGCCAATAACTGATCGGGCTGGGGCGAGCAGGCTCACCACGGCGCAACGGTGCCGGGATCGCTTGGCTGAACACCTCGCCAAAGCCGTAGTGGTAGTAATCGCTAGCCCAGCGAAGTAGCTTCCAGATACTGTTGGGTAGCAGCGCTTCGGGCTCAAGGATCTCGGTCAGAGGACGCAGCTTGTCTTGGGGCACTTCGCTGTGCACATCCAGCTCAACGACCACCGCAATGCGCTGGCTATTGCCAAAGGGCACCTTCACTCGGCTACCAACTTCAAGGGCGCTAACGCCGCCGGGTAGCAGGTAGTCGAAATACTTAAGCAGGGGAATGGCCAGTGCCACCCGAACGATCTTCACAGGGCATAACTTGTTGGGAAATATCGGCATATTCTAAACCGGAAGGGGGGAATGTCTAAACTCGATATGTCTAATCGCAAGCTTGGTGAAAAAATCCCCAATAATTGTTCAGGGATCCTTGCTTGGGTGAGCGGCTTACTATAGAATTCGCGACCTAAAATTTGTTAAGGCTCTGATAGAGTTTAATTCGTGTGGTGTTTGGTGCTGGTAACGGTGATCAAATGGCGACACGGCCCATGATTGAGGTAATCCCATGAAAACTGATATCCATCCTACCTACGAGACTCTTACTGCTAAGTGTTCTTGCGGTAACGTAATCGAAACCAAATCAACCCGTACTGGTGAGATGTTCTTGGACGTATGTGACAAGTGCCACCCGTTCTACACTGGTAAGCAACGTGTTGTTGATACCGGCGGTCGTGTTGATCGTTTCAACAAAAAATTCGGCATGCTGGGTGGCAAGAAGTAAGACTTCTTACTGCACCAACACGCAAAAAAAAGCGCCGCAAGGCGCTTTTTTTCTATCTATAGCAAGTCTGTGAATGTGTTATGCCCCATCGATATGTCGCTAATCTGCTGATAGACGATGTTTTTATAACGCATTTTTACTAACATGCCTTAGAGAACAATAATCACCTAACTTAACTTCGCTCAGGAAGCGCTATGTCGGATCTAAGAGAACGAGCCCTCGATTACCATGCTAACCCTCGCCCGGGGAAGATCAGTGTAGAACTGACCAAACCGGCAGAAAACGCCGATGACCTATCACTGGCCTACAGCCCCGGGGTCGCAGAGCCAGTACGCGAGATTGCCGACAACCCAGAAAACGCTTATCGCTACACCGCCAAAGGTAACTTGGTGGCGGTGATTTCTAACGGTACCGCGATCCTCGGTCTGGGTAACTTGGGGCCGCTTGCCTCGAAGCCGGTGATGGAAGGCAAGGCCTTATTGTTCAAGCGTTTTGCAGGACTGGACTCGATTGATATCGAAGTGACTCACCGTAGCCCGCAAGAGTTTATCGACACCGTGGCGAACATTGCTGACACCTTCGGCGGTATCAACTTGGAAGACATCAAAGCCCCGGAATGTTTTGAGATTGAAAAAGCGCTGGTCGAGCGCTGCCAAATCCCGGTGTTCCACGATGACCAACACGGCACCGCGATTGTGACCGCGGCCGGTATGCTGAACGCGTTAGAGGTGCAGGGTAAGCGTATCGAAGATGCGATCATTGTCTGTATGGGCGCGGGTGCTGCGGCAATTGCCTGTATGGAACTGCTGATCAAGTGTGGCGCGATGCGCGAGAAGATCTACATGCTCGATCGCAAAGGCGTGATCCACACCCGTCGTGACGATCTCAATGAGTACAAGATGCTGTTTGCCAACAACACCGACAAGCGCACCTTGGAAGACGTTATTTCTGGCGCCGACGTGTTTGTCGGGGTATCGGGGCCGGACTTGCTGCCGTCAGAGGCAGTGGCCCTGATGGCTGAGAACCCGGTGATCTTCGCCTGTTCAAACCCCGACCCTGAGATTAAGCCCGAGCTGGCCCACGAAGTGCGTGACGATCTGATTATGGCCACCGGCCGCAGCGATTATCCGAATCAGGTAAACAACGTGCTGTGTTTCCCGTTTATCTTCCGTGGCGCTTTGGATGCGCGCGCCCATACCATCAATGATGAGATGAAGGTGGCGGCGGTAAACGCGATTCGTGAAGTGGCGAAGTTGCCGGTGCCAAAAGAGGTACTAGCGGCATCGGGCGATAGCAGCCTTGAGTTTGGCCGTGAGTACATCATCCCTAAACCGATGGACCCACGACTGCTGCCCTATGTGGCAAAAGCGGTGGCTGAAGCTGCGGTTGCATCGGGCGTCGCGCGAGTGGAGCTGCCCGAAGGCTATATGGCATGAGCGCCGCTTAGATACTAAAAAGCCCAGTCTCGGAACTGGGCTTTTTTGCGTTAGGGCCTTAAGAAGATAACTACTCTTCTTCAGAGGGTTCGATATTTAGCTCTTTCATCAACTCAATGGCGCTGCTAGGAATTACCTGATTCTTATCTTTGGTCAGGTCTTCATCGGCAGGAAGTGGCTGGCCAGTATAAGCATGCAGAAACGCTTCACACAGCAGTTCGCTGTTGGTGGCGTGACGCAGGTTGTTTACCTGGCGGCGGGTACGTTCGTCGGTAAGGATCTTCAGTACCTTTAATGGGATAGATACAGTAATCTTTTTGACCTGCTCATTTTTTTTGCCATGTTCTGCATATGGGCTGATCCACTCACCGTTCCACTTCATGGTATTTTCTTCAGTTGACAGTTAAACACGCGGATATTGTAACCAGCAGCTGTAAATTTGGCAATCCAAGGGCTTAGATTTCTAGACGTCCAGATGCCTTGACGTCTTTGTTTGTGCTGGTAAAGTGTCTGCCTCAAGGAAAAGAACCATGGAGTTAGCGGTCATGTCCAAACAACCTCTGCAAAGTGCCACCACCGCGGTACGCACTGGTATCGAAAGCGATACCCAACACGGCGCGGTAGTACCGCCGATCTATCTATCCACCAATTACAGCTTTGCCGGGTTTAATCAAAAGCGCGACTTTGACTACAGCCGCTCCGGCAATCCTACCCGTCAGGTGCTGGCCGATGCCATGGCTGGCTTGGAACATGGCGCTGGTGCGATTATCACTAACACCGGCATGTCGGCGGTGAATCTGGTGACTTCGTTGCTCTCTCCCGGCGATCTGCTGGTGGCTCCACACGATTGTTATGGCGGCAGCTACCGCCTGTTCGACTCGTTGGCCAAGAAGCAGGCCTTTGAGGTGCTGTTTGTCGACCAAACCGATAGTGAGGCCTTGGCAGAAGCGCTGGCACGTAAGCCAAAACTGATTTGGCTGGAAACCCCCAGCAACCCGCTGCTGCGTCTGGTGGATATCGAAGCGATCTGCCAGCAGGCTAAGGCTATCGATGCGCTTACCGTGGTCGATAACACCTTCTTGTCGCCAGCCCTGCAGCAGCCGCTTACCCTCGGTGCCGATATCGTGGTGCACTCTGCTACCAAGTATCTCAATGGCCACTCCGATGTGGTCTCTGGTGTGGTGGTCACTAAAGAGGCGGAACTTCATGAGGAGTTGAGCTGGTGGGCAAACTGTCTGGGCTTAACTGGCTCGGCGTTCGACTCCTACCTTTGCTTGCGCGGTCTGCGCACACTGGCTGCGCGCATGGATTACCACCAACGTAATGCCCAAGTCTTGGTGGAGTATTTGCAGCGAGAAGAGCTGGTCAGCAAGGTGTATTACCCGGGGCTGGAGGATCACCCTCAGTATCAGTTGGCTAAGCGTCAGCAGCGTGGCTTTGGTGCGATGTTTAGCTTCGAAGTCGACATGGATCAGAGACAACTGGAATGCTTTCTGCAAGAGTTACAGTTGTTTTCACTGGCCGAGTCGCTGGGCGGCGTAGAAAGTTTGATCGCCCACCCCGCAACCATGACCCATGCCGCCATGTCTGAAGAAGCATTGGCGCAAGCGGGAATATCGCAACGCTTGTTGCGGGTATCGGTGGGGCTAGAGGATGGCCAGGACCTGCTGGCCGATTTACAGCGGGCGTTTGAAGCTAGCAGATAGACCGCTCACGAGGGCCTTAATGAGCAATCGACACGTACATAAATTTGGAGGGAGCAGCCTGGCCGATGCCGCCTGCTTCCAGCGAGTAGCGGAGATCGTTATCTCTCACAGCGATCAGCAGGATCTGATTGTTGTCTCTGCTGCCGGCAAAACCACCAACCGTATCCTTACCATCTTACAGCTCGCCAGCGATGCCGATATGGCTGCCGCCGAAGGGCTGAGCAGCTTGATTGCCTTTCAGCGCGGCTTGGTTGAGCAACTGCTCGAGTCGGTTCCGGCCGCCGAGCTTATCGATATGCTGGAAGCCGATCACCGCGAGATGAGTGGGCTACTTGAGGGCGGCCTCGATCCTTTCGTGCGCAACGAGCTGCTATCGTTTGGTGAGCGCTGGTCTGCCCGACTGCTAAATGCGCTGTTAAATCAGCGTGGCTGCGAGAGCCATTGGCTGGACTCGCGGCAGTTTTTTAAGGCCGAGCGTGGCGCTCAACCGCAGGTCGATGCCGAGCAAAGTGCGCCATTATTGGGCGCCTTGTTGGAGCAACATCCCGGTTGTCGCATCGTGGTGACCGGTTTTATTGCCAGCGACAGTCAAGGGCGCACCGTTACCCTAGGGCGCAATGGCAGTGATTACTCTGCGACCGAATTAGCCGCGCTTTGCGACGCCGTATCCACCACCATTTGGAGTGATGTGGCAGGGATCTACAGCGCCGACCCGCGCCTAGTCAAAGACGCCCGGCTACTTGAAAAGCTCGCGCTCAACGAAGCCGCTGAGCTCTCTCGCATTGGCAACTCGGTGCTGCATGCCCGTACCCTCGAGCCGGTGCGCCGCTCCCGCCAACGGGTGAGTCTGCGCTGTAGCTATAGTCCGGACGAAGGCCAGACCCAGATCCATCGCCAGCGGCTAAAATCCAGTGGTGCCAAGATCGTTACCTCGGTGGAGCAACTGGTGCTGTGTGAGCTGCAGTTTGCTCCTGATCACGCAGACAATGCCACGGCCGTGATCAGCGAGCTGGAAGCCTGCCATCTGTCGCCGATTACCTTGCATCACCATCAAGCCTCGGGCGCGTTGCGCCTTGCCTATACCCCAGAGCTTGTCGACGAAGTGCTGGCAAGGTTAAATGAGTGGCAAGCGCGTTTCGCGATTACCGATATCGCCCGCCGCGAAGATTACTCGCTGATTGCTTTGGTAGGCGCAGGGGTGGCCGAAAACACCGAGCAGTGTTACCACTTCTTCCAGCACTTGGCTAAGCAGCCGCTAGAATTTATTCACTCCAGCAAAGACAAGCTAAGCCTGTGTGCGGTGCTGCGTAAGGTGGCTCTGGAGCCGCTGATTAAAGAGCTGCATGGGGTGATGTTTAAGCCGCCGGTGAAGCTTGGATTGGTGGTGTTTGGTCGCGGTAATATCGGCTCGCACTGGCTAGAGTTACTGGCCCGTCAGCGCAAGTCGCTGGAGGACAAGCACAATATCCAGTTGAGCTTGGCGGCGCTGCTCGATAGCGACGGCCTGCAGCTCGATTTTAACGGGCTGGACTTGGACAGCATTCTCGATGAGTTCTCGCCTCAGCCCTTTGTCTGGCAGGAGCTACTCGATACCCTCAAGCTTCATCCCTTCGATGAGCTGGTGGTGGTGGATATTACCGCCAGCGAAACGGTGAGCAACTATTATGGAGAGTTTGCCTCGCGTGGCTTCCATGTGATTGCCGCCAACAAGCTGGCCAGTAGCGCCCCTTACGAGGAGTATCGCGCGCTCAAGCAACGCTTTGTTGATCACAACGCCTACTGGCTGGCCAATGCCACCGTGGGTGGAGCACTGCCGGTGCAATCGGCGATCCATATGCTCAATCAGTCGGGGGATCAAGTTAAGGCGATCTCCGGGATCTTTTCCGGCACTTTGAGTTTGCTGTTCCAGCAGTTCGATGGCTCGGTGCCGTTCTCGGTACTGCTAGAGCAAGCTTGGCAACGTGGCCTGACCGAACCGGATCCGCGTGAGGACTTATCAGGACAAGACGTTCGCCGTAAGCTGCTGATGTTGGCGCGCGAGGCGGGAATGGCGCTAGATATTCGCCAGATCAAACTGCAATCGCTGATCCCCGAGTCGCTATTGGAGCTTAGCGTTGATGAGTTCCTCGACGAGTTACACCAGTTGGATGAGCTGATGGAGCAAGCGCTGGAAGATGCGCGCGGGGATGGGCTAGTGCTGCGTTATGTGGCGCGCATCGAGCGTGATGGCAGCGCGACTGTTGGCTTGGAAACGCTGGAGCCGGATGAGCCCTTCGCCAACCTTAAACCCTGTGACCATGTGTTTGCCATCGAGTCTGATTGGTATAAGCCTTACCCAATGGTTATCCAAGGACCAGGTTCGGGTCGCGATGTAACGGCTGGGGCATTGCAGGCTGACTTAGTGAGCCTGTGTAAGCGTTTCTCCTAGCGCTACTGATAAAAAAAGCCCTAACACGCAAAGTGTTAGGGCAAGGCACCAATATAGTGAGACGAGAGTGACTCAGTGTTGTGCTAAGGAACGAACGACAGTTAGAAATTGAAACCGAGGGGCCGTAAGGCCCCTTTTTACTTACTCACAGAGGCTGACCATCATTGAGCCAGACTCTAGACCGCTATCAACCTCCATGCTGTAGACATAACGCCCAGCCTGAGGGATCACGATATTCATTTCAGTACCGTTACCGGAGATCTTGGCCAGATCTTGTGTTGCTGCGATATTCACAACTGCACTAGGTGTAGAGAGCTCGAAATCCCAGTCGGCATCGGCAAACTTAAAGCCAAAGGCGGTAGCTGCAGGCTCGTCAATCACCACCTGATAGAGATTACCGCCTTTGTACTGAAGCTGGTGGCTAGCGGGTGTGCCCCAGTCACCGCCGCTGTAGTTACCACGCATGTATACTGCGGTGCCAACCGGCCCACTACCAGATACTGTTGGGGTATCACAGCGAGCGAGTGGGCCGCTGCCGGTCAGGCCGTCGTCACCGCCTTGTTGCGGACCATCGGCACTTGGACTCAGCACTTCCAGGAACAGGCTCTCTAAGGCTGCGACTTCAATGGTGTAGCCTCCGGAGGCGATATCCATGGTTTGCTCGGTCAGCAGGTCTTTCAGCTGGCCTTCACTACCGATCTCTTCACCGGTTACTGCAATTGAGACAGTGCTAGTTGAGGTGTTGCTAATAAATAGCACCACGTTGTTGCCGGATTGCTTGTGGGCAAAGAATACCTCTGCTGAGTCATCGTGACCGATAATGGTTTGCTCACCTTTGTACAGCGCCGGGTTCGCGGCGCGCACACTCATCAACTCGCTGATGTAGTCGCGCAGATCGCTTTGCTGGGCATTCGCTGTGAACACGGCGCCAGACTCGCCACTCGGCAGGCCTTCGATCTTACCGCTGGTGCGGGCAACGTGGTCATCACACAAGCCATTGATGGCGCAAGAGCTGCTACTATCTCTGTCGGCAAAGCCTTCCAGTTCATCACCGATCTCATCGCCGTAGTACATGGTGATGGGGCCAGAATATGCGCTCAAGAAGGCATAGGCAGCTTTATGGCGATCCCAGTACTCCTGCTCGTTTGGTTGGGTAATATCGCCACGTTCAAGTAAGTCGCCGAAGCGAACCAAATCGTGGTTGCCGATAAAGCCATTCGGTACTGCGTGAGAAGGGTTAGCCAGCTGGGTGTTGTAACCGGCAACCAGGGTGTTGGCGTTACCACCACCGCTACCACTTTCTTCCACGGCATAGGTTTGTACCATGCGATAACGCATCGGGAAGTCGAAGGCTGAGCAGAGCCCCGGCGCCTCCTCTGGGCCATAGCCTTCTTCTCGAATTTGGGTACCACCACCGTCCCAGATCTCGGCCACCATGTAGCCAAGCGGATTCACGGTTTCACCATTCATGGAGTAGGTTACCGTTGCGGCTGCATCTTCTACCGCTTTGCGGATCTCACCCCATGCGCCAACCGGCACCTGATAGGCTTGGTCCAAACGCCAGCCGTCGATCTTTAGCTCCTCGACCCAATAGCTGGCAACCTCTTTAAAGAAGTCGATATCGCCGGGATAGACCGCTTCGCGCCCTGTTGCGCCTTGAGCAACCCCATTGGTGCTTAGCGTTAGGCCGGAAGGTGAGGGATAGTCTTGAGCGTTGGTCTTAAAGTGGCCGAATACGCCATCGAAGAACACATACATACCGCGGGCGTGCGCCTGCTCAACTAAGCTGCGGGCGGTATCCATATCGCCAAAGTTCGGGTCGATATTGAAGAAGTTGGTGGCGAAGTAGCCGGTGGCATCTAAGCGATCTGCCCAGTGGTCCTGCCCTGAAATCGGCACAGACTCGAACACTGGGGTTAGCCAAATCGCGTTCATGCCCAAGTCTTGGATGTAATCTAGTGAGTCGATGATTCCCTGCAGATCGCCCATATGGTGGCTGGTGCCATAACCTGTGCCATGGCCGATGTTGCTGTCGCCATTAATAAAGGCCTCGGTCATCACCTGATAGATACGCAGTTCCATTGCTTTGTCGTAGACAGCATCAGTACAGGCATAAGGGGTGTATTGGTGATCGCCGCCACCGCCACTACCGCCGCCGTTGTCGCTTGAGCCACCGCCTCCGCCGCCACACGCCACTAAGGTCAAGCTCATTGCTAGAACCAATGAAGAGTGTTTCATGCTACTTTCCCATTTCCTTTTGGTGTTATGGCTTGATTACAACACAGACTTTTTTTGAAGTCGGATGACAGCGTTTTCAACTTTGATAAAGATTGAAGCAGCTCCCAAGAAAGGCTTTTCAAAGTTTTCGCTTAGTAAGGGTCCTCATGTATCATGAGGCGGATTTTGGAGGAGTTGCATGAGTGGCGTAAGAGCACAGCAAAAAGAAAAGACCCGCCGGGCGATTATCGAGGCGGCATTTCGCCAGCTAAGTCCTGAGCATAGCTTGGCCAATTTGAGCCTGCGTGAAGTGGCGCGCGAGGCGGGTATCGCACCGACCTCGTTCTATCGCCATTTCGACGACATGGAGCAGCTCGGCCTGACCTTGGTGGATGAGGGCGGCCTCACCCTGCGCCAGTTGATGCGCAAAGCGCGCCAGCGAATCCAAAACTCCGGCGGTAGCGTCATCGCCACATCGGTCAGCACCTTTATGGAGTTTGTCAGCGACAACCCCAACATCTTTCGCCTGCTACTTCGTGAACGTTCCGGCACCTCACCGGCCTTTCGTGCTGCGGTTGAGCGCGAGATCAGCCACTTTATTGCCGAGCTAGGCGATTATCTGGAAGTGAAAAACCCGTGTTCGGCAGAAGATGCCCGCCTGCAAGCTGAAGCCATGGTGATTGTGGTGTTCCATGCCGGCGCATCTGCGCTGGATATGCTTGAGCCTGAGCGCAAAGAGCTGGCCGAACGCACCATCAAGCAGCTGAAGATCATCGCCAAAGGTGCCAGTCACTATAATCAGGCCAAGCCTTTGAGCTAATTTGTCAGCAGCGAACCCTAGAGATAAAAGAACCCGACTAGCTCGGGTTCTGTTTTATCTGGCTGGGGAAAACTCTGCGCTTACTTGCGGCGTAAATAGACACCCGCTTCCATATGGTGGGTATAGGGGAACTGATCAAACAGCGCCCAGTGCTCGATAACATGGGTGTCGGTTAGCTGCTTGAGGTTATCGAACAGGGTGTCAGGGTTACACGACACATACAGGATGTTGTCGTAGCCTTGCACCATATCTAGGGTTGCCTGATCGAGGCCGGCGCGCGGTGGGTCCACAAAGATGGTGTTGCACTGGTAGTCGGCTAAGTCGATATCTGCCTGCTCAAGGCGGCGGAAGCTGCGTTCGCCATTGATCGCCTGGGTAAACTCTTCCGCTGACAGGCGTAGGATCTTGAGATTATCCACGCCGTTTTTCTCGATATTGTACTGGGCAGAGTCTACCGATGGCTTGGCGATCTCGGTGGCTAGTACCTTGTCAAAGTTCTGAGCGAGCGCGATAGAGAAGTTGCCGTTACCGCAGTACAACTCAAGTAGGTCGCCCTCGCTATGTGCCGTCGCTTGTAGCGCCCACTCCAGCATATGCTGATTCACTACTGCGTTGGGCTGGGTGAAGCTGTTCTCGATCTGTTTGTAGCAAAGGGTGTTGCCGTTGACGGTCAGCGCTTCCTCTACCCAGTCTTGGTCCAGGCACCACTTCTGTTTACGGGCGCGGCCAATCAGTTGCACATCGTAGTCTTGGCGCAGCTCGTCGCGCATCGCTTCGGCTTGCGCTTGCCACTCGTCATCCAACTGGCGGTGATACAGCAGGCTGATGATGACTTGGCCGCTCAAAGTCGACAGGTAGTCAATCTGGAACACTTTATTGCGTAGGCGTGGGCGCTGCTTGAGCTGCTCAAGCACCTTGGGCATCAACTCATTAATCAGTGCGCTGGCTGGCGGGAAGCTGTCGACCCGATACTTCTGCTTGGTCTGCTGATCAAACATGATGTAGTAGAGGTCATCGCCATCGTGCCACACCCGAAACTCGGCGCGCATCCGATAGTGCTTGAGTGGTGAGGCAAATACCTGAGGTTGTGGCGGTGAGAACTCGGCAAACTGTTGGCAGCGTTGCTGGGTCTTGTCATCCAGTTGAGTTTGATATTGCTCTGGGTAATAAGGTAGTGGGCTCATCGACACATACTCAGGGTTAAAGGGAGCGCAATTTAGCCAGTCAAACAGCGAATTGTCCAGTTTAGACGCATTTTTAGTAAAAAAACTTTAAAGTCTAAAAGGCACTGGCCGATACAGAGTGACTCGGGGTGTTCTAACTATTTAAGCATTGCTTACAGGAGGCGATATGAACAAGGTTGATGGATTAGCGAACTCCCACCTGCGCCAGTACGCGGAACAACTACTGCAGCAACATCGCGGCAGTGCGGCCAACAAGCTGGCGGGGCCAGCGCAAGACAAAGCAGAGTTGCATCAGCGAGGGACCATTGCCACCCACGTTGTGCTTAGTTCGGTCGAGAAATACAGCATGGCGCTCAACCCTGCCAAACCGGTTGAGATGCCCAAGCCAGAGAACACCTCGTTGTTCGATGCAGAAGAGGTGGCGAACAATGTGTTGAGCTTCGTTGCTGGGGCGCTGTTCGGTGCCAAACAAGAGGGCGCCGATGACGACACCTTGCTGGAGATGATGAATCAGGCGCGCAAAGGCGTGGATATGGGCTTTGACTCGGCCCGAGAAGAGCTCAGTGATGCCGGCCTGCTCGATGAAGAGTTGGAACAGGGGATTTCGTCAGCTTACGACCTGATCCAAAAAGGCCTCGACGATCTTGAAGCGAACGACTTTGAGCGCCCGCAAGCATCAGCGCTTGGCGGACTAACAGGCATTGGCATGTCGCAAAGCCAAGCTGGCTCGTTGGAGCTCGAGACCCGCGAAGGCGACAAGGTATCCATCAGCTTTAATTACGGACGTGCATCGAGCTGGGAAGTGGGCTCCAACGAACAGGGTAACTATCTTGTCGGCAGTATGAGCCAGAGTCAGTCGATTAGCTTTAGCGTAGAGGGCGATCTCAATGAAGATGAACTCGCCGCTATCGCGGATTTGATTAAGCAAGTCGATGAAGTGGGTGCGCAGTTCTTCAATGGCAATCTGGATCAGGCGTTTAACCAAGCGCTGGAAATCGGCTTTGACCAAGAGCAACTGGTGGGCTTTGCCGTAGAATACACCCAGCAAACATCGGTCAGTGCGACTGCAGCCTATCAGCCTCAGTCTCAAGGAGGAACGCCTGCTGGTAATCAATTGGTACCAGAGCTGAGTCAGTTCATTGACCAATGGCAGCAAGTCCAAGACCGTGTGCGCAATTTGTTTGCCGAGCCCAATATTGCGCAGCAAGGGCTACTTGAGCAGATCCTCCCGCTAACCGCCGCTGGACTGCAGCCTGCAGAGGAGAGCGATGATCAAGAGGCCGGTGAGAGTGCACCAGCACAGGCTAACCCAGTGGAGCGTTTCACCTCTTTTACCTCTGTTTTAGAGCAAGTGTTAGCTAACCTACCTGAGCAAAATCGCGACCAAAGCGTTGAATAATCACATCTAAATGTCACCCGGAGCTGCTTTTTGCTCCGGGCTTCTCTATAATTGCCCGCGCTGTGGTGATCGAGCGATGTCTATATCGACTCGATTGAAAAGGGAATCCGGTGAGAATCCGGAGCTGTCGCGCAGCGGTATTGAGGAACGAAGGCTCAAGGATGGGGAAACCCCACATCCAGACACTATGCCATGCATGGGAAGTCGTAGCCCTAGGACAACAAGTCAATCGTTGACTTGCCCGCCTCTAAGTCCGAAGACCTGCCACAACCGAGCTGCAATCAGCAGCATATTCTACGCGTAATAGGATTGATAAAAATGGACGCTAAAAAAACCTTGGCGCTGGCAGTGGCAGCCACGCTTTCGCATGCCGTTTCGGCAGAGCAATCTTCCCCTGATGAAACCTTTGTAGTCACCGCTCACGGTGTGGCACAAAATGCGGCTTCGGTTCTCGCCCCGCTAGAAGTTGTTACCCGCGACGATATCGACAGACTCCAAGCGCAATCGCTGACGGATGTCCTCAAAACCCTACCCGGCATTGAAATCGGTCAAAATGGTGGTCGCGGTCAGGTGACTTCATTGTTCGTACGTGGCGCTGAGTCAAACCATGTACTGGTGCTGGTGGATGGCGTGCGAATGGTCACCTCCGCCACAACGCCCGGTACGGTAGATTTCAACCAATTACCTTTGGTGGCCGTTGAGCGAGTTGAGTTTATCCGCGGTGCTCGCGCCGTCACCTTTGGTAGCGAGGCTATCGCCGGTGTTATCAACATCATTACTCGCAGCGAGTTTGGTGATACCAGTAAGGTGTTGGAAGTCGGTGGCGGCTCCTTCGATAGCTATCTGCTTGGTGGCCGTGGCAATTTTGCTGTCGGTGAGAATGGTCAACTTAAACTGGCTGCGAGCTATGAAGACAGCGATGGTTACAACGCCCGCCCAACCGAAACCAACCAAGGTGACAAGCATGGCTTTGAGTCTAAGAATGCTTTCGCCGCCTATGAGCATCGCTTGGCTAAGCAGTGGACTGCCTACTTCTCAGGACTTTGGTACGAAAATGAAGTGGAGTTTGAGAGCTTTGGGCTAAACGCCACTCGCTTGAGAAGTCACAGCCTCAGTGGCGCAATCGCTTACGACTCCGAGCAATGGCTGTCGGAGCTCAAAGTTGGCTACTCCAACCAAACCAACAAAACCTATGCTGTTGCCTCAGGTATCGATAATTTCAACACCTACGCCGATATCAGCCAGTACAATATTGCCTGGTCTAACGCCTATCAATTTAACCGCAGCGTAAAACTGATCGCAGGCGCCGAGTGGTCAAGGCAAGAAATAGGCGATGACTACATTAGCTATGGCAGCGCCTACGATGTGGCAGGGCGCTCGAGAAATAACTTCGGCTTGATGACTTCACTGTTGCTAGAGCACGACGCACTAACCTTTGAACTAGGTGGCCGCTGGGATGACAACAGCGAATATGGCGATGAAGCGACCTGGGCTGCCAGTGCGGGTTATTGGATCACCGATAACACCCAGTTGATTGCCATGGCGGGAACAGCCTTTAAAGCACCGACCATGAGCGACTTATATGGCTACGGTGGTAACCCGGATCTCAACCCTGAGTCTTCTAAGAACTATGAGTTGGGCGCTCGTGGTGTTGTTGCGAATGTGGATTGGCGTGTTTCCGCCTATGAGATGCGAATCGATGAACTCGTAGACTCAGTATGCGATGAGTTCTGGAACTGCACGTCGCAAAACATCGAAGGCGAGAGCAAGCTACGTGGTATCGAGTTTGATGCTGGCTTCAATACCTTTGGGCTTGAGCATCGGGCTATCGCCGAGTTCCGCAACCCGAAAGACAAAGATGGTAATCAACTTCCGCGCCGCGCCAAACGCGTATTTAAGTGGGATGTGGAGTATGGCTATCAAGACTTTAGCATTGGTGCACTGCTGACTTACCAAAGCGAACGTCCTAACTCGGGCTATGACACGATCATTCTCGATTCCTATAGCGTGACCGATTTGCGCGCAGCCTACCAGTTCGGTAGTGCTAGCCTGGAAGCGAAGGTTGTGAACCTGTTCGATAAGGACTACGAAACGGCCAGCGGTTATCAATCTGCAGAGCGCAGCTACTGGATTAACCTCCGCTATCAGCTCTAATCCAGACTTTGTATAAAGGGGGAGTTTGTATACACTCCCTCTTCTTATATATGTGTGTGATAGGTAGCGATAGTGAAACACGTCCTCTTCTTTGACTCTGGCGTGGGTGGGTTAAGTGTGCTGGCGCAAGTCAGGCAACGCTGCCCGCAGCTTAGCTATAGCTACCTCTTCGACAATCGTTTCTTTCCTTATGGTGAGTTGGCCGAGGCTCAGCTCATCTCGCGCGTCGAGCAGTTGCTCAGTCGAGCCGTTGAAGCGCTTCGGCCGGACTTAGTCGTCATCGCCTGCAACTCTGCCAGTACCCTTGCCCTACCTGCCGTGCGTGCTAAGTTGTCAATTCCGGTGGTAGGGGTTGTTCCCGCCATTAAGCCTGCGGCAAAGCTATCCGCCAATCGCCACATTGGTTTACTCGCAACACCGGGCACGGTAAAGCGCACGTATACCGAAGCCTTGATCAGCGAGTTTGCTGCCGACTGTCAGATTGAGTTTCTTGGCTCCACGCGCTTAGTGGAGTTGGCTGAGATGAAGTTAGCGGGTGAGCCGCTGGATTACTGCCGTGAGGTCACCGAGATCCTAGAGCCGTGGGCAACCCTGCCTACCTTAGATTGTGTGGTACTTGGTTGCACTCACTTCCCTCTATTAAAGGAAGAGGTGACTCAAGCGTTGGAGGGACGAGTGAGCTGTGTCGATTCTGGGGAGGCGATAGCAAGGCGCGTCGCTAGCCTGCTACCGGATGCAGTTAGCTGCGCGACAAGTCCCGCACTGCATGCATACGCGACCAAGGCCGTTGACCAGCGGTTGGTTGAGCGCGGTTTAGCTAAATATGGGTTAAACCACATTCAGCTATTTAACTAACCTTCTTTGCGCTCGTTTGCCACACGTACTTTTAAGGTGCGCTGTTGGTACTCATGTTCATTTAGCGCATCAATAGCACGGTCGGCATCATTTGCTGCCATCTCGACAAAGCCAAAGCCTCGACGTTTGCCGGTCTGCTTATCTTTCAGCAAGCGTACAGAGACGACCTTTCCATGCTCCGAAAACAGCTCGCGTACCGCTGATTCGTTTGCACGATAAGGAAGGTTCCCAACATAAAGCGTCTGAGTATCGGTAACGGCTTCTGAAGAACTGGTTTCAGTAGCGTTCTTTCCTGAAGACTTAGGAATAAGGGAAATCGCTCCACCGACTAATACAGCGAATGACAGGTAGATAGGGTGGAAAGCATCATTAATAGCGCCGCCAACGAAATACGCGAGCACAGCAGCGACGAGCAAAAGCATCACAAGTATCGAATTGTTCATAATTAAATCAAAGCTATCTAATTGTAAGTATTACTGTTCCAACGCCAGACATGTTAGCTGGCTAATTTCTAGTTAGCTAGAAATTGAACAACTTTATTTAATAAATTTGCATTAAACCACAAATACTTTTAAATCATAGGCTTAGTTTGAGGCCTTCGCCATTGTCTGTGGATAAGTCTGTGAGTTAGTTGGGACTTGTCTGGGGGCTGTTTTTTGCCCTAAATTTTCTTCAAAAAAACGCTTGCGCAAAAGAATCCGATCCCTATAATGCACCTCCGCTGACAGGGCAAACGCCCACGGTTAGCAAGGCGTCAACACTAAGTGTTACGCCGGGTGAGTCAGGATTCACCGCTTGAAAAAACTTTTAAAAAAAGCTTTGACAAGCACTCAGAAATCCTTAGAATTCGCCCTCGCTTCTCACGGGAAGCAACGTTCTTTAACAAGTTATCAAGCAATCTGTGTGGGCACTCACGAGATGTGAAGCGACAAAAAATCCGCTTCAAATTATCCTGAGTGAACACTACGTTAATTCAGTGATTTATTTGAGCAAACAACTTTTATTTGAAGAGTTTGATCATGGCTCAGATTGAACGCTGGCGGCAGGCTTAACACATGCAAGTCGAGCGGAAACGACACTAACAATCCTTCGGGTGCGTTATTGGGCGTCGAGCGGCGGACGGGTGAGTAATGCTTGGGAATATGCCTTTACGTGGGGGACAACAGTTGGAAACGACTGCTA
>NZ_AUBY01000010.1 GCF_000429485.1 Aliagarivorans marinus DSM 23064
GGAACCTTTACAATCAAGTGTACGTGGTCACTTTGGACGCTGAGCTCGACGACCTCACATCCCAACTGAGCACAGTAAACTTGAATACACCGATAGACTTCTTTCCCTACATTATTTCTCAATATCCTAAATCGGTACTTGGGCGTCCAAACTATGTGATATTGACACCGCCAAAATACGTGTGATGCTTGCTTGTATCTGCTCATGTTATTTGTCCTTTTGACTTCGCTAAAAATCAAAGGCGCATTTAGCATGAGCGGGTCTTCAGGCAAAGCCTCACCGGATGATAACCACCTACTGAAGTAGGTGGTTTAGGGCCGAAAATAAAAAAGGCCTCCACAATGGAGGCCTTTTGCTAAGTTTTTTACTTAAGAACGACAGAAAGGCGGCGAGCTTACAGCAAGCGTACGCAGTCCTGAGCAATCACCAGCTCTTCGTTGGTTGGGATAACCATAATTACTGGAGAGTCTTCAGTGGTAATCACACCTTCTTCGCCCAAACGCGCTTTCTCGTTGGCTGCAGCGTCTTCTTTGTAACCGAAGATCTTCAGGTAGTTGATGATTTCACGGCGGATCGGCAGCGAGTTCTCACCGATACCACCGGTGAAGATGATGCCATCAAGCTGGTCCAGCGACACCATGTAAGAGGCGATGTATTTCGCTACGCGGTAGGTGAATACCTGGAAGGCCAAGGTTGCACCTTCGTGGCCCTGCTCCATCGCTTCCAGAATGCCGCGAGCATCGCTGGTTACGCCGGATACACCCAAGAAGCCAGACTTCTTGTTCAGGGTGTCGAAGATCTTGTCTTGGCTCCAGCCTTTCTTCAGCAGGAACTCGATAACACCAGGGTCCAAGTCGCCACTGCGGGTGCCCATCATAAGGCCCGCCAGCGGAGTGAAGCCCATTGAGGTGTCTACGCTCTGGCCATCTTTAACCGCACATACTGATGCGCCGTTGCCAAGGTGAACAGAGATAAAGCTGGCTTGGTCGATTGGCTTATCGATCATTTGCGCGGCGGCGCGGCTCACATAGAAGTGGCTGGTACCGTGGAAGCCGTAGCGGCGAATGCCGTACTCTTTGTACAGGCTGTTATCAATGCCGCCGGTGAAGGCTTTCTTTGGCATGGTTTGGTGGAACGCGGTGTCGAATACGGCAAACTGAGGCAGGCTTGGGAAGGCCTCGATTGCCGCGCGAATACCTTTAGCGCCTGCTGGGTTGTGCAGCGGTGCCAGATCCGCCAGCTTTTCAATCTCGGCCAGCACATCGTCGTCGATGCGGGTGCTCGAGGTGAAGCGCTCACCACCGTGAACCACACGGTGACCGACTGCGACGATACTCTCGTTGAAGCCTAACTCATCAACCAATCCAACAATTCGCTGAATTGCCAGTTGATGGTGGTTACCTTCTGCCAACGATTCTTCAGTTTTGTTACCGTTCACTTTCCAAGAAATACACGCTTGTGGCGAACCAAAACGCTCACCCAAACCACTGAACAGGGCCTCACCAGAAACTGAATCAATCACGGCAAACTTCAGGGATGAACTTCCTGAGTTAACCACCAACACACAAGAATTAGACATAACAACTCGTCCTCTTAGCCAAACACACATCGCATCACGCACCAATGCGCATATAGTGACAAGAAAATTACGTGATTCAAGTCTTAGTTTTCAGCTATTGCCGACTATTTCTGCTTCTTTGATCTAAACAGTTATTTTTGCTGCTTTTTCAGTCAAATAATGAAGAAAATTTACACAATTATTCAACTGGTTAAACCAGTCGCTTTTTAACCAAGCCCCGCCATTACTGACATCAATATTAATTATCAAAGTAATAAGTAAGTAACTTTCATAAATAATACTGCAATGACTTAGTCACGATTGTTACAAAAATCGCACGCAGAATTACCTGCAAATCAGCTCAAAACAGCGCATTTTCTGCGGCATAGATCACATTGGCAAACCTTTAATCTACATTGGTTTACCAATCTTTGGATTTCCGTATAGTATCGGCAGCAATTACTGACGAACTAAGGATTAAAGATGACGCAAAGCTATAGTAGTGCCTATCGTTACGCACTCATCGTTGCGCTGGGCGGCTTCGTTTTTGGACTAGATGCTGCGATTATCTCTGGAACGGTGCGCTACATTGCCTCTGAGTTTTCACTGAGCGATATCGAGATAGGTACCGTAGTCGGCGCTCCTAGCCTGGGGGCGATTCTGGCACTGTTCTTTGCCGGTAAGGTTGCCGATAGCTGGGGGCGTAAAAACACCTTGCTGGCCATCGCGGTGTTGTATGTGATATCGGCCACTGGCTCTGCGCTGGCGACCGGATTCTGGAGCCTAACCTTAGCGCGTATGCTTGGTGGGCTGGCGTTTTGCTCGCTGTCGCTAGCCTCGATGTACATTGGTGAAGTGGCACCTGCCCATCTTCGTGGCAAGCTGGTGTCATGCAACCAACTAAACATTGTGATCGGCCTGTCTGCTGCTTACTTCATTAACTACTATCTGGTGCTCAACGCAAGCGAGGCGTCGCCTTGGCTAAACAGCAGCACTATCTGGCGGATCATGTTGGGCTCTGAGCTGATTCCTGCAGTCGCATGGGCGGTGATGCTCTTAGGCGTACCAGAATCCCCTCGCTGGCTGGTGATGAAGGGGAAACATCAGCGTGCTCAGCGCGTGCTGAATCTGCTTTACAAAGACAAGGCTCAGGCCCTGTCGGTCTTTAACGAAATTCGCAGCAACCTGAGCGGAGATAGCGATCTGCCGTTCAAGCAGCAGGTTATCCAGTTGTTTACCCCGAAAATGCGCCGTGTGATGGCACTGGGGCTAACCGTGGCGGTCGTTCAGGGCGCCACCGGGATGAACGCCATCTTGTTCTATGCCCCCACGGTGTTTGAACAGATTGGATTTGGGGTAAATGCATCCTTCCAGCAAGCGCTGTACATTGGCTTAACCGGCTTGGTGTTCACCATTTTCGCATTGCTGCTGATCGACCGAGTAGGTCGTCGCCCCCTGATGATTGCCGGGCTTATCGCCGCCATCTTCAGCCATGGCTTGTGCTGGTTTGCCTTTAACAAGGCACACTATGAAATCAGCCCGGCAACTATCGTTGAGCTGGAGCAACAGATTGACGTTAGCCCGCTGGAAGACAACATGGGGCGTCGTTTTAGCTCAGATACCGAGTTTAAGGACTTCTTGGCACAGCACTACCCGGCCGACGAGCTGCGCCTCAACGTTGGTCACATTATTGAATCGGCCATATCCATCAACCCGGTGATGGTATTGATTGGGATCCTCGGGTTTATTGCCGCGTTCCATATCTCCTTGGGACCGATTATGTGGGTGCTGTTCTCCGAGATCTTCCCCAACAGCCTACGCAGTGCAGCGGTGCCCTTCTTTGCCTTGATCACCAGTATCTCCAGCTACCTGGTACAACAGTTCTTCCCCTGGCAGCTAGCGCGCTTTGGCGCAGCGGACACCTTTATGATGTACGCCGGTATCGGCTTGATTGGCTTGTTGTTTACCCATCGACTGTTGCCAGAAACCAAGGGCAAGAGCATCGAGCAGTTAGAACACTTGCTCAGCTCAGAAGCAGTTAGCCGCCGCTCAAAGTTGGATAGCCATTCAGCCCCGATAGGCTAGTCTCGATAGGCTGGTAGTAGTTAGTGCGGAGCCGATTGGCTCCGCTCCTCGCTCGCTTTCCGTTCTCAAGATCGCATCTATTCGCTCTGATCCAACGATTGCAAGACACTGGCTAAGCTGGGTTGCAATAAATGCAACTTGCACGCATCCAATAGGCAGCGCGCCGCTTCAGGCTCCATCATCACCGCTTGTCGCACGGCGGTAGCAACGCTGCTGGCATACAGCATCGCTAACTGCGCCCCCAAGCTTGGCGCCAGTGTCGGCAGCACCCGCAGCAAGCACTGTTCGATGGTTTGGCAGTGGCGCTGCATATCCTCTCTATCTAAGGCTTGTAAACGCACATCCGATTGGGTGGCTTGCCACACCGCATAGGTCGCGGGCTCTTCACGAAAGGCTTGGTAGTAGCTCTCGAGCATGTATTCCAGGGCATCTTGCAGCTGTTTGGGCTGAGTGACATCGGCAAAGGCGCCCTGCACACACTGCTGCCCACCTTCAAAGTGACGCCCGGCCAAGGTGGCAATCACCGACGCCTTGTCAGGGAAGTACTGATACAGCGAGGCGATGGATATCTCCGACGCCTGGGCAATGTCTTTCATGGTGACCGCGTCGCTGCCTTTGCTCACGATAAGCTGCTGTGACTCCAACAGTATTCGCTCAAAGCGTTGACGGCTCCTTGCCTGCACAGGCTGCTTGCGGGGTTCAACCGGAGTGAAATCGAATTGCACGGGAATCCTTATTTATTTTTGTTTAATTGTTGCACAGACCAAAAATGTGAGCAATACTCACTTTCAATATGTGAGCATCACTCACATTTGTAACAACAGTTGCTGGCACAAACCGAGCAACAGCCGCGAAGTCGCACCGACTAAAGCACTCACACAAGCGCGAACTGATTCGCAACCAGAACCAAGTAACAGGAGCAGCACAATGAGCAAACGCATCTTTATCTGGGTCGCCCACCCAAGGAAGGGATCTTTATGTGAAGCCATGGCCGATGCCTATCAACAAGGCGCAGAACAAAAAGGAGAAGAGATCCGGCGCATGGACCTATGCGAAATGCAGTTCGACGCCAATCAAAGCGGCGACTACGCCGATACACCTACAGAGCTGGAGGCCGATCTTCGCCAGTGGCAAGAGAACCTGCAGTGGGCCGAGCACATTATGGTGATCCACCCTTACTGGTGGGGGTCGATGCCGGCGCAGGCGAAGGCAGTGTTAGATAGAGCCTTACTGCCGGGCGTCGGCTTTAAATACCATGGCAAAGGTTTGGGCTGGGACAAGCTACTGAGCGGTCGCAAGGCCGATGTGATTATCACCTCAGACACCCCACCGCTGTTGGATCGACTGCTGTATCGTCGCCCCGGACGGCGCGTACTCACCAATCAGGTGCTGGGCTTTTGTGGGGTAAAAACCCGTAAAGTCTGGCAGTTTGGCTCAGTCAAAACTGCCAAGCCACAAACCATTGAGCGCTGGCTGCTTAAGACCCAGCAACTCGGTGCCAGCGTTTGAAGCTTCGGCACAGGCAGTCTCTAATTCATTAAATCTTGGTAGCGCTGCTGGCTCGCGTTGAGCTGATCGAGTGCAGCCTGCCAAGCAGCGATCTGCTGATCAGGCACATCTTTTGAGAAGGCGAAGTATACCCGAACTACCTCAAGATGCTTGTTCAGCGAGATTTTCCAAGCCCTCAGGCAAGGCACTGTGCCGCAGGTTTAACGGTCTAAATCAAGGAACAGTAACGCAGTATGAGGTCTTGGAAAACTCGCCCTTTGGGAGGATCTCAATGCCCATAGCTCATCGTTGAAAGCACTTGAAAGGGGATACCATTCCTACGTGCTTTCGCCTCGTTCTATGGGCATTGAGTTCCTCTGAATCCTGCATCTTGAGGTAGTTCGGGTATACACATCCAGTTGGTAGAGCTTTAAGCCGGTGTTCTCAAATTCCGTCTCAGAGATACCGGCATCCTCAGCCATCGCGCCAATCACATGTTCACTGATCGGTGCCAAATCGATACGACCACGATAGAGCATCTCCATGCATTGGCGCTGATTATTGGATAAATGCAGATCGCTAAAGCCCTGCTCAAGCAGAAAGTGATGATCGGCGTTGCCGATTTGCACACCGATACTGAGTGATTGCTCGCGCAGCTGCTCAAGACTGGCTAGCTTAAGGTCGCGCCCGCGTCTTTGATAGAAATAGACGCCGCTGGAGATCAGCGGCCCCACCCACTTCACGGTGTCCTCACGTTCCGGTCGCCGGGCCACAATAAACAGGGCGGTGTTTGACTGGGTCTGCACCATTCGCAATCCCCGGGCGAACGGCACCACTCGGTACTCCACCGCTACGCCCATACGTTCTACCAAGGCTTCTACCTGCTCGACCGCCAGCCCTTGGCGCCGACCATGTTCCTGATAGCTAAAGGGTTTAAGGTAATGGGTCAGCATAACCAAAGGCTCCGCCATTGCGGGTAAGTAACCCATCATCAGCGCCAGACTCCAGCTTAGCCTTTTAAGCCACCCCATTCGCACCTTCAACACTCCTTTGTCTGTTCCGACAGCGCATGCCACACCCCAGCATAAACTTAACTTTAGCAAAGGGAGAAGCTGTCACCATTTGCTAGTTAGCTGTCACCATCCGCTAGTGTGTGGCGTGATTTACCGGGCTACTATTTGCTCAACACGTAAAGCAATACTGCATACAACGCTTAACACAACACTGAACACAAAATAGGAAAGGGCAAACACATGGCAAACTCAAACTTGGCATTGGTCACTGGCGCATCTGGCGGTATCGGTCTGGAACTGGCACGGCAGCATGCGCAACGCGGTGGCGATCTGGTACTGGTGGCGCGTAACGAAGCGAAACTGGAGCAACTGCAACAGGAGTTGGAAGCACAACACAAGGTCAAGGTCACTGTGCTTGCCCAAGACCTCACTCAGCCGAATGCTGCTGAGAGCATCGCCAATCAACTTAAGCAGCTTAACCTGGAGGTAGGCACACTTATCAACAACGCTGGCTTCGGCGGACATGGCCTGTTTCATCAGCGCAACTGGAAAGAGGACCGCAACATGATGCAGGTGAACATGGTGGCACTCAGTGAGCTGACGCATTTGTTGCTTCCCGGCATGATTGCCCGCCGCTCCGGGCGCATCCTCAATGTGTCGTCAACTGCATCTTTTATGCCCGGCCCGCTGCAAGCGACTTACTATGCCACCAAAGCCTTTGTCACCTCGTTCTCTCAAGCACTGGCAGAAGAAGTGGCAGAGTTTGGTGTCACCGTCACGGCACTGTGCCCGGGTGCGGTCAAAACCGGCTTTGTTGAAGCCGGCAACCTCGATGGTGTGGCAGTATGGGATAAGGCGAAATCAGCCGAGTCGGTAGCCAAGTGCGGCTATCAAGCCATGGAAAAAGGCCAGCTGGTTGCCTTTAATGAGGGTGGCCTGAAGTTCATGTTGAACTGGGTGATCCCATTTCTACCGCGCAAGACCGTACTTAAGATGTCACGTCAGTTTATGGAAAAAGCCTAAACAGGCCATCGAGGACAGAACCAATGAAACGAGCCAGCCGCTTTGCCGTCTCCCCCAACTGGGCGGTGCACTTCAAAGACCTAGGAGTCGAAACCCACACCGTGCTGCGGCTTGCCAACCTCCCAGCGGACTTGTTTCGCCGGGAGAAAGCCACCCTAAGTCCGGATGAATACTTTCGGCTGTGGATCGCCTTGGATCAAGCACTGGGAGAAGACCGCCAGCTGGCACTGGAATTTACTAAGTACATGTCGGTGGAGGCCTTCGACCCGCCGATCTTCGCCAGTCTTTGCAGCGATAACCTCAAGCAGGCCCTGCAGCGGCTAGCGCACTACAAGCCGCTGATTGGCCCCTTAGAGCTACATATCCAAGAGCGCAAGCATCGCCTGGAACTCGTGTTACGCTGCTATGGCAACACCGCCCCGCTGCCAGAGGCCCTGGCTGTGGGCGAGCAGGTGTTCTTAACCCAGCTGGCCCGACTGGCCACCCGCGAGCAGATCAAACCGCTACTACTGGAGCTCCCGGTATTACCGGACAACCGCGAGCACTATGAAGCCTACTTTGGCTGTCGCCTGAATCAGGGCGATGACATCCGCATGGCGTTTAGTTTGGAAGATGCCTATCGCCCTTTTCTCACCTCCAACAACGACATGTGGGAGTTTTTCGAAGCCAAGCTGCAACAACGCCTGCAGGACATCGATGGCAGTGCCCCCATCAGCGCTCGGGTCAAAGCGGTATTGCTGGAGTTACTTCCCAGCGGCGAAAGTAACATAGAGGCGGTGGCAGAGAAGCTGGCGATGAGCAAACGCACCCTGCAACGCAAGCTGGCCGATGAACAGCTCAACTACCAAGAGCTGCTGCAAAGCCTGCGGCTGGAGCTGGCTAATCACTACTTAGAGAAGTCAGATATGTCGCTGGGCGAGATTTCCTTCCTGCTGGGCTTTAAAGAGTCCAATTCCTTTATTCGCGCCTACAGCGGCTGGAAAGGGATATCACCCGGTCAATATCGGGAGCAACTCCATTAGTACCTCAGCTATAACAACTAACGTGTCAGTAATATTTACAATGTTACAGAATTGTAAAATCCCACCTCCGCTAGCTCCTTGTTAAGTGGTCAGTTACTAAATCTGGCATAGCCATTGCGTTACTGAGAATAGACTCACTACTTGCTTATAACGTTAGGCGAGCCGCGACACGCACTTCGCTTTGAGCATCTAGCAAGTAAACAAATTGATGTTTTACAGCACACAACAGGCACCAGCAGCAACGTGCCAGATCACTTAGCTTGCTGGAGGCCTACGATGTTTCTGGAAGAAAAACTACTGTTATCGTTATCACGCTCACCGGATGCGCCAGACTTGGTTAGCGCCGACTCCCCACATTCCATCAGCGAGGCATTGTCGACCTTACAAAGGGTCTACCCCAACTTTGAGCGTATCGTGTCAAACAAGCGGATCCTCGATTTTGGTTGTGGCCAGGGTTTGCAAAGTATCGCACTGGCAAAGCTGCTTAACTGTCAAGTGCTCGGTGTAGACATCAATCCCAAAACTCTAATAAGAGCGCGAGGGAATGCGCGCGAGTATCGGGTAAGCGCCGATCAGTTGTCATTCACCGACCAACTCACCCCGCAGATGGATGGCCGGTTCGATGTGGTGATCTCACAAAACAGCTTTGAGCACTTCCACGAACCCTGCCACGTGTTGGAGCAGATGCGCGAGCTAAGCAAGCCCAAGGGTTTGGTGCTGCTGACCTTCGGTCCGCCTTGGTATTCCCCCTATGGCAGTCATATGCATTTTTTCTGCAAGCTGCCATGGCTCAATCTGCTGTTCTCAGAAAAAGCCGTGATGAACGTGCGGAGCCACTTTCGTGATGACGGCGCCAAGCACTATGAGGAGGTGGAATCAGGTTTAAACAAGATGAGCATTCGCAAGTTCGAGTCGATCATTCGCGAAAACCAGATGCATATCCATTTTAAGCGCTACGATTGCATCAAAGGCGTCAACGCCCTCGGCAAGATCCCGCTACTACGCGAACTGTTTATCAATCATGTGACGGTAATATTGGGACACCACCAGATTAACTGATCTCTTTGTAATTAAATAAAGAGAACGTTGATATGTTTAAGAAGGCCATCACTCGACCAAAGTGTTAGCCATCTTCATTCCCATTACACACTCTTAGATAGCGCTGATGAAAAACTATAAGATACTGAATATAATTACTTTTTATCGTTAAGCTTTAGATCTTGGCATTTATTACTACACTCCAAGTAATCAATGAACTAGTTAACCCTTTTAATTCAGCGCCACTATACTCAGCCTGAGCGCTTGTTGAGATATTTGTTACTTTACGGATGATAATAATGCAAAAGAGTCTTTGGCTAATCTTGGGGCTAGCGGTATCCCTGTTCACCCTCCCAGCAAAAGCAGACAGCTTGCAGCAATTTTGGGAGTACCAGCAGTATCTTGAGCTCTATCCAGAGCAGCGTAGTTTGGTGCAACGCCTAACCATGGCGGTAAGGGGCGAACCGGTTCCCATCGACGCCCCCAACCCAGAGCCCGTTAAAATCTCAGTCATCTACCCGGGCGAGCAGGTATCCGATTATTGGCGGCGCAATATCACCGCCTTCGAGCTGCGTATGCAAGAGCTGGGCATCGCCTACCAGCTCACCAGCGTGTTTACCCGCCCCAATCAAGACCACCGGGAACAAAGCAAGTCGCTGCACGATGCGCTGAGTAGCCAGCCCGATTATCTGATCTTCACCCTCGATACCAATCGCCACAGCAAGTTCATCAGCCATGTTCTCAATCAATCTGACATCAAGCTGATCCTGCAGAACATCACCACCCCAGTAAAAGCGTGGGACGATAACCAGCCCTTCCTCTATGTGGGCTTTGACCACCCCACTGGCAGCCGCACCTTGGCTTGGTATTACCAACAGCAGTTCCCCGAGAGCGCTAACTACGCCATGCTCTACTTCTCGCCGGGTTACATCAGTCAGGCACGTGGCGACACCTTTATCGCCGCCATGCCCGAGCAGTATCAACTGCAAAGCTCTTACTACACCACCGCCGATCGTGAAAGTGGCCGCAAAGCCGTCGAGGCAATGCTCAACGAAGACAAGCCCATCGACTTTATCTATGCCTGCGCCACCGATATTGCCCTCGGCGCAGCCGATGCCCTTAAAGCCCACGGCAAGCAAGATATCATGTTAAATGGCTGGGGCGGCGGCAGTGCAGAGCTGGAAGCGCTGGCAAACGGCGAGCTAGACGTCACGGTCATGCGTATGAATGATGACACCGGCATCGCCATGGCAGAAGCGATCAAGCGAGATGTGCTGGGACTGTCATCACCTACCGTCTATTCCGGAGAATTTGAGATTGTTAGCAAACACGACGATCCAGAGAAGATTGAGCAACTCAAACGCTACGCATTCAGGTACTCCAACAAGCAGCATGACTGAGCGGTCTTCCCCTGCCTCAATCAACAAACGACAGAGTCTGGCTAGCTTAATTAGCCGGACGGTCATCCTTGGATTTATCCTGCTCACGGTTGCCGTTATCGGCCAAAGCTACCGGCTAAGTGTCGACTATGTCGAGCGCGAACGTGAGCGCAATATCACCCAAACCACCAACCTGCTGCAAAACGTACTCGATACCTACCTGCAATCGATTCAATACCGCCAAGATACCTACTCCAGCTCGGCTGAACTGCAATCGATTCTGCAGAACAATCCAACCCAGCAAGCCCTCGACGATTGGGTGCTGGAGCTTGAGCGCAAGCATCAAGGCGTGGGGAGTGATTTCGCCTTTATCGCCAAAGACGGCGAATTGCTGTGGGAAGATGGCAATAGCCCCTTCTTTGGGATCTCCATGGACGCGCTAGAGCAGCAAATCCAGCGCCTTGGTCGCAGCGGTTTTTGGTATGGCAGCAACATTGGCAGTGACAGCCAACCGCAGCGGGTATTGCTGCGTAAAAACCCGGTGATCAGTGCCAGCGACGGCAAGGCACTGGGTGAGCTGTTTATTGGGGTTCTGCTGCATTACGACAATGCGCTCTTAGACATTCTACTCCAGCGCAGTGGCAGCTCAGCCCTGCTGTTGATGGACGATGAATCACTGATCATCAGCAACCTTTCAGACAGTGACCCTCGCCTGACGGCATTGCTGGAACAGGTAAGTCGTGGCGACAAGCTGCAGCTCGATGGCTACCTGATCAGTGAGTCGCGTTTGCAAGTGAACCGCAACGGCAGCGCCCAAGATTACAATTTAAGTGTCATCGCCTTAACTCAAGACAGTGCCATTCAGGAGTTAAAACAGAGCTTATTAGCCAGTGGCCTGTTCTCCTTGGTGATGCTGTTGGTACTGGTAGTGGTCAGTCACTTGCTGATCCAACGCCAGGTATCTCGCTCACTCAATCAACTGGTAGAGTTCAGCCAGGCCGCCGCCACCGGCGAACCGGTAGACTTTGCGGGCTCGTCCATCAAAGAGTTCGATCTGTTTGGAAAAACCCTGCAGCGCACCCTTGGCGAAGCTTTTGAGAAGGAGCAATCGCTGCTGGCACTGTTCTACTCGTCACAATCTCCCATCGTGGTATGGAATCAGCTGCTAAATATCGAACGAATCAACCCGGCCGGTCAGCGCTTCTTCCTGAATAATCAACAGGCCGACAGCAACTACCGCGCCTTCAATGCCCACCTTGAGAAAGACCTGCTAAAAGCGCTTGAGGGCAAAGCCCTGAACGACCTGAATCGTCCTTTTGGTGGCCGCACCTTCCGTTGGAATCTGTCACCGCTGGTCATCGAAGGCAAAGTGATTCAGATCTTCGGCCAATGTCAGGATGTCACCTCAATGATTGAGGCTGAGCACTACAGCCGCCAAGCCCGCGAGCAAGCAGAAGCTTCTGCCCAAGCGAAAAGCAACTTTTTGGCGAAGATCAGCCACGAGATCCGCACCCCACTGAACGGTATTCTCGGCATGGCGCAGCTGCTTAAAGACCAAACCGAACAAGACGATAATAAACAGAAGGTCGACGTTATCTACCAAAGCGGCGAGCACCTGCTGGCGGTACTCAACGATGTACTGGATTTCTCTGCCATCGAGCAGGGCAAGATCAAGCTAGACCCAGAACCTTTTGAGTTGGAAGAGCTGGTCAGTCACCTGAGCGGGATGTATCGCCCACTGTGCCAGCAAAACCATGTTGAGTTTCAACTGACACAGAGCTTCACTCGTTACCCCCGCATACTGGCCGACCGCGCCAAACTCAACCAAATCTTGTTCAACTTGATTGGCAATGCGGTCAAGTTCACCCATCAAGGCTTCGTTCGATTATCGTTATCGCTGGCATCCAGCGGTGAGGGAGAAAACACCCTGCACATCGAGGTGGCCGATAGCGGCATCGGCATCTCCGAAGAAGCGCTGAAGCGGATTTTCGAGCCCTTTGTGCAAGCGGAGGATGACACTACCCGCCGCTACGGCGGCAGCGGCTTGGGGCTGTCGATTGTTAGCAACATCACCAAAGCGATGGGCGGTGAAATCCAGGCGGATAGCCGCGAGGGCCGAGGCAGCAAGTTTAGCGTGGCGATCCCGGTTACCGTGTTGCCCGCATTGGATGTGGTTGAGCAAGAGGCGAAGGCGAGCGCCTCGGTGGAGATGATTCTCGACGTACTGTTGGTAGAGGACAATCGCACCAACGCCATGGTCATCAAGGCGCTGTGCAAAAAGCGTGGCTGCCGGGTTGATTGGGTGGAAGATGGCCTACAAGCGCTGGAGCGCCTACAAAGCAAGCACTACGACCTAATCTTAATGGACAATCAAATGCCTGGGCTGAGCGGTATCGATACCACCTCAAAGATCCGTCAAGAGCTCAAGCTCACTACGCCGATCTTCGCCTGCACCGCCGACGCCTTTGAGGAGACCCAGCAAGCCTTCCTGCGCGCTGGCGCCGACTACGTTCTGGTAAAACCGCTCCGGGATACCACCTTCTCAAAAGCCCTCGAATTCTATCAGACCCACTTTGCCTCTGAATCAACTGAGAGTTTTCAGGCAAAATCCTAAGCAGCGACTAGGCAAAGCTCGGCTGAGAGCGGCTGCCCAGCGGCGTTATCCACGGGCTACGCCACACGCGGCGAGCCAGTAGGATAAGCCCTGCGAACAACAATACGCTGCCCGTTCCCGGTTCACTGAGAGGGGTAAATGGCACCTCGCCGTCAAAGCTTGGCAAGTGCACTTCACCGTTTTGATCAAAGCTCGATACCACCACAGTGCCTTCAATCGGTGTACGGTTTGTCAGATGGGCATTGGGGGCAAGCAGGCTGCCGTTAAGCTGCTTGTTCAGCGAGATAGTCTCAGCCTCAAAGAAGTTCCAAACAATACGCTCTCGCACATTGTCATTAAGTATTTGTCCAACAGCATTCCCCGCCAATGCAGCATCGCTGATGTCAGTACCGGCGACATTAATCACAATGGCCGCCGGGTCGAAGCCGCCAAAGTCCACATCAAACTGCTGAATAAAGTTGTTAGAAAACAGCGACTCACCATCGATGTTAAACACCGCGATGTCGTCGGCGCCGATTTGCAGGCTCGCAGGGCCACAGCAAACTGTGGGAGCGATAAGATTGGAGTTACTTTCCAGCTCGCTAAGCGAAACCGAGAAGTCACTGAGTTGCTGCTGAATATCGTCGAAATCGAAGTCAGTCAGATCACGCTGTAAGCTGCCGCCGCCGTTCAGGTTGACATTGCCATTCGCCACGCCGCCCAAGGCCACGCTGTAGCCTTGGTTTACGTTGATGTTCTGGGCATTGATATCGCCACCAACGATTAAGCCAAGCTCGCCGCTGCTGGCAGGGTCTAACTGTGTTGCGTAGTTGGACGCCGGCCCGTTGAGGTCGCCCATCACTAGAGTCTTGCCTTCAACTTCGCTGTTGCTGTTGAGGTCGTTAAAGACGATGAGGTTGTATTCCGACATCAGTGTCACTGGCGAGGCTAACGCAGCAGTGGCAGTGAGGGCTAACAGCACCCCCAAGGTAAATACAGACAAACGCATTGAATCTTCCATCCTTGGTTTTAAAAACTGCGCTCCAGCGCAGTAAACACGCCGTTTAGAGCTAATAATCTAGTAAACGTTTGCCCATATTAGATGCTTTTTTGTGCAGCACAAGAAAATCAAATCTCCATCACAAAACCAAAAAAGCAAACTAAACAATACAGCCAGTTATATGGTCATGAATTAGAAAGAAAAACAATCCATTATTAACAAAATAGTTTTTACTAAGCTTTTTTCTCGCCATGTTATTAGCAAGAACTCAAAATCACTCGCTACTCCCCCTGTAACTCGCGTAGGCACTGCTGCCATACAGCCAGAACGTCTGGCTGAAACAGGTAAAAATACACATCCAAAGGCTGATGGGGAGCTGCTAACGCGACCGAGAGCGCAATCTTGGCGGCCTGCGCCATAGGATAGCCATAGACCCCACATGAGATAGCCGGAAACGCAATCGACCGGCAGTCATTGGTTAAGGCAAGCTCAAAACTGGTGCGATAAGCACTGGCAAGCAGGGCTGGCGGGTCGTCATCAAACTCATAGCGCGGTCCAACGGTGTGGATGACATAGCGGGCAGGTAGGTTACCTGCCGCGGTGATCCGCGCCTGCCCGACCGGACAGCGCACGCCCTCCACCTCGGGCACGGCGTAACATGCCGCCAGCAAGTCTGGCCCCGCCGCGCGATGGATCGCGCCATCAACCCCGCCGCCACCCAACATACGGGTGTTTGCCGCGTTGACGATGGCATCGACCTTGGCCTGCGTGATATCTCCACATAGCAACGTAACTGGCATAGTCAGCTTCCCTAAACCTATCGAACAATCTCTCCACTCTAGCGCGGCGGTTAGCGACACGTTGCGACGGGCCTCACTCACTGGCGAAGACACTCTCTGATAAAGACTCTCTCTGATGAAGACATGCCGGGCTTTTGTCTTATCTGCAAAAGTCATTTGCTAAAAGCTGTGTTTTTCGCAACAACCGATACCGCAATAATCCTCGCCACTGAACGCGCCAGCCGATTGCTGACGCACTTAATTAGCGAGATAAGATTATGCCCATTGCACTACTAGCTCTAACCTTAAGTGCCTTTGCTATTGGTACTACAGAATTTGTGATTGTAGGTCTGCTGCCCACCATGGCCGCGGATCTAGCGGTCTCCCTGCCCTCGGCCGGTCTGCTGGTCAGCCTTTACGCCTTAGGCGTGGCCATCGGTGCGCCGGTACTGACCGCACTCACTGGCCGCTGGCCACGCAAGCACCTACTCTTGGCCGTGATGTCGCTGTTTGTCTTAGGCAACCTGATGGCCTGGCAAGCGCCCAACTACGCCACCTTGATTAGCGCCCGCGTGCTAACCGGTTTGGCCCATGGGGTGTTCTTCTCCATCGGTTCGACCATCGCCACTGGCTTGGTCGCCAAAGATAAAGCCGCCAGCGCCATTGCTCTGATGTTTACCGGCCTGACCGTGTCATTGGTGACCGGCGTGCCTTTGGGTACCTATATCGGTCAACTATTGGGCTGGCAGTCGACGTTTTTGATTGTGGCCATCCTCGGCCTGCTGGCACTACTTGGTAGCGCACTGCTGATCCCAGCCAAACTGCAGCAACCTGCGCCGAGTAAGTTGTCTGAGCAGCTAAGCGTGCTGGCGCAACCCCGGCTATTGCTGGTGTTTGCCATTACCGCACTAGGCTACGGCGGCACCTTTACAGCCTTTACCTTTTTGGCGCCAATCCTTGAACAAATCACCGGCTTTCAGGCCTCGGTCACCGGCTTAATCATGCTGGTCTACGGCGCATCGGTGGCAGTGGGAAATATCTGGGGTGGCAAGCTGGCTGACCGGCATGGCCCGGTGACTGCGCTGACGGTTATCTTTGCAGGCCTGGCTGCAATCCTACTGCTGTTCAGCGTGAGTGCGCCGCACCCCGTTGCAGCAGTCGCCACCATCTTGGTGTGGGGCGCCTTCGCCTTTGGCAACGTTCCCGGTCTGCAGGTCTATGTGGTAAAACTGGCCGTACGTTATGCGCCCAAAGCGGTGGATGTAGCCTCGGGTTTGAATATTGCTGCCTTTAATGTGGGGATTGCCTTGGGCTCTTGGGGCGGTGGTCTGGTGGTTGCTGATATGGGGCTGCTGCATACTCCGTGGATTGGCGCAGTAGTAGTGTTGGTAGCATTGATGCTGACCCGCCTGAGCGGCCGGTTGGACCGCCGCTCGCTTGCCTTGGTCAACAAACCTTGTGGGCACTTTATGTAAAGCGCGCCGTCTGAGCAGCTTTAAAGGCCACTCCGCCTCTGAGGTTTAGAGGCGGAGTGGCTTTTTTTATCAGGCCAGCTCTGGCGTATCAGCAAACAGTAAGGTCTCAAGCTGGGGGTTGGAGTAATAGCGATCCCCCTCCACCCCATGGGCCTGCAACACTTGGCTGATCTCAGTCAGCTCGGCATCGCTTAGCAAACACTCGCTTGCCGCAGCATTTTCCGCCAAGCGTTTGGTGCTGCGGGTACCCGGGATTGGCACAATCAGCGGGTCTTGCGCCAACAGCCATGCCAGCGCCAGTTGCGCCGCACTCACCCCTTTGCGCTCAGCCATCGCCATCAAGGCATCCACTAGCTGCATATTGTGGTCGAATGCTTGCTGTTGGAAGCGCGGCATCTGCAAACGCCAGTCAGAACTTTGCAGATCGGCGCGCTGGCGGATGGCACCGGTTAAAAAGCCTCTCCCCAGCGGGCTGTAGGGCACTAGACCAATCCCCAGGCGCTGACAGGTTGGCAGCACCTCCGCCTCTACCTCACGGCTCCACAACGAATATTCCATCTGTACAGCACTAATCGGATGAACTCGGTGGGCTCGCTCAATAGTGCGATGGCTGGCTTCCGATAGGCCCAAATAACGCACCTTGCCTTCTTTCACCAATTCAGCCATCGCGCCAACGGTCTCCTCAATCGGGACATCCGGGTCGATCCGGTGCTGATAATAGAGGTCGATATGCTCAACCTTAAGGCGTTTGAGGCTATCTTCACAGGCTTGGCGCACATACTCCGGTCGTCCATTCACCTTCCAGCCCTCGCCAACCTTGGTGTTCAAAATACCGAACTTAGTGGCAAGTTGAAGCTGCTCGCGGGCACCGCTGCGACTGGCGAAATACTCGCCGAGCAACTGCTCATTGGTGTGTGGGCCGTAGATATCGGAGGTATCCCAAAAGCTCACCCCAATATCGCGTGCTTCATCCAGCACCCGTAGGTTGTTTGCCTTATCGCTATCGCCATAGAAATCTGACATGCCCATGCAGCCGAGGCCGATGGCTGAAACCTTGAATCCTTGTCCGAGTTGACGCTGTAACATGATTTGCTCCTTTCACTGGTTACCGTCGCATTTAGTGTTTGCCAAATGCCCCAGCCAGCGGTAACACGAAGCTACGGGATAGTTGCCTAAAACTCCAAACCCACCGAGCAAGGCTTTACTCATGGTCGAGAAAGCTTATGCTGGCACTATGCGTAAATAGCGGTTCTATTTAAGGTATTTGCATGGAAAGCATCACCTCCCATAATCAACTGATTAACCAAATGCTCCAGCTGCTCCCCGAGCAAGGAGTCGTAGCCAGTCATTGCCGTGATGTGGATCTGGTCAGAAGTGACTTTCCTACCGAGCGAGTGGCACTGGTGTATCAGCCAGTTCTCTATATCGTTATCCAGGGCACCAAGCACAGCTATCTGGGCGATGAACGCTATCGCTACGACCCCTTAAACTTTCTGGCGCTATCCGTCCCGCTGCCAATGGAAGGGCATGTGGTTGAAGCAAGTCCGCAAAGCCCGTATCTAGCGCTAAAGGTCAAACTGCGCCCCGAGTGGGTCGGTGAGATGATGGTCGAGCCCCCCAAGCGCGAGCATAGTGCGTCGGTGGAGCGAGGTGTATGCGTTAGCCCGTTAAACGCAGAGATGCAATCGGGCTTAGCCCGCTTGGTCAATGCCCTGAGCGATCCGCTGGCGGCACAAACCTTGGCCCCACTGATCATCAAAGAGCTGCTCTACCATGCCCTACTCGGGCCGCAAGGCGCCCAGTTGGCGGCCTTTGTCACCTCCGGGCGGCACCACCAGCGTATTGCCCGAGTGATTCAGTTTATTCAGGAGAATTATCAGCAATCACTCGATGTGGAGCGCTTGGCCGAGCAAGCCAATATGAGCCCCAGTTCCTTGCATCAGCACTTTAAATCGGTCACCAACGCATCGCCGCTGCAGTACATCAAAAGCCTGCGCCTGCACCACGCCCGCGAGCTTGTCACCAATCAGCAGCGCAGTGTTAGCGAGGCGGCCTATCAGGTGGGCTACCAAAGCCTGTCGCAGTTCAGTCGGGAATATAAAAGGCTGTTTGGCGAGTCACCCAGCCAAGACAAGCTGGGTGTATAACGCTTAAGCGAGTGGGATATCCTGCCACCGCCCCTGCAGTAGCACTCGCTGATGGGTGTAGCCAGCGCGCTTGGCCAAATCAAAGCAATACTGATGATGCACCGCTAAATGCTTGGGCGCATGGGCATCGGCGTTAATCTGAATCGGCACGCCTAAGCTATTGGCTCGCTCAAGGATCCATGGTGGCGGATAGATCTCATCGGTGGCGCCGCGCAGCATGCCGCCGTAGTTAAGCTCCATAATCACTCCCGCCGCGGCCACCTCATCTAGCGCGGCGTAGGCGAGTTCGCGGTACCAATCGGCGGTTTCGTCGAATAGCTGCATCTGGCGGTTATGCTTTTTCACCAGATCGAAATGACCAAGGATATCGAAGCCGCCCTGGCGGCATAGCTCGCCGACACAGCGGTAGTAATCGGCCACCAAGGCGCGAATATCACCGCCATACACCCCATCGAGCAGTAGGGTCATCTCCTGCTGTGGGCCGTCCACCGCCAGCCAGCGGCCTTGGGCATCGGGCAGACTCATGGCGTGCACCGAGCCGATTTTGTAGTCCAACTGCCAGGCATCCCACTGGCTGTCGCGCGGCTCCATCGCCCCTTCGATAAAATCGATCTCCAGCCCCAAGTACACTTCCACGTCCTGACTCTGCGCCTTGAGCGCACGGATCGCAGCACGATAGTCGGCGGCATCTTCCGGTTGCATGCAAAAGTCGTTGGTGAAGGGAACGGGAGCGTGAGAGCTAAAGCCAATGGCTTTGAAGCCCAGTTCGCGAGCGCGCTCGAGCATCTCATCTGGGCTGCCCTTGCCATCGCAGAAATGGCAGTGGCCGTGGTAGTTGGTCAGAATCATGAAATATCCTTTAAATTCAGCTGCCACTGATCTTGCTGGCAGCTGAACTTAAAGGCAAGTGTCAAAGGTAAGTGTCAAAGGCAAGTGGTAGAGGCGATTACATCACGCCGCGGATCAGCGATTTCACCTTATCGAAGTAGAAGCTCGACAGCTGATCATGCAACTCGCGACTAAGCGGCGCTAAATCAGACACCGAGGCATTCTCGCGCACCTGCTCGGCGCGGCTGGCACCACAGATCACCGAGCTCACCGCGGGCTGGTCGAGCAGCCAGCGCAGCGACATCTGCGCCAGCGAGTAGCCCTCTGGACACAGCGCTTTTAGCTCGTCCGCCAAGGCCACCGCTTGCTCAAACGGCACACCGGAGAAGGTTTCGCCGACACTGAAAGCAGCACCGTCTTTGTTGTAGTTGCGGTGATCACTTGTCGCAAACTGCTGATTGCTGGTGAACTTACCCGACAACACGCCACTGGCCAGCGGCAGACGCACGATAATTCCCACCTGATTGGCTTCAGCCTGAGGGAACAGCTGATTGATGTGGTCTTGGCGGAAGACATTGAAGATGGTTTGGATCGAGGTCAGCTTGGGGTGCTTCACCGCAAACAGGGCTTCATCCATGGTTTCAACACTGACACCAAAGTGCTTAATTAGCCCCGCCTGTTGGAAGTCTTCCATCCACGCCAGCATGTCGCCATCTTTCAGTACCTCGGTGGGCACGCAGTGTAGCTGGATCAGGTCCAACGCCTCTACGCCAAGGCGCTTAACCGTGCCCTCAATATTACGCTGCACCTTCTCTTTGGTGTAACCGTCCGGGTAGAGCGCACCGTCGCGACCAACTTTCGAGGCGATAATCCGATCGCCCGGATTGGACGCAATATGCTGGCCAAGGCGCTGCTCACTCAAGCCCGCGCCATATACATCGGCGGTGTCCCAAAAGTTGATGCCTACTTGGTCGGCAGTGGCTAGCACCGCTTGGGCTCGCTGGTCATCGACCGGACCAAAATCATCGCCGAGCTGCCAGCAGCCAAGGCCCATTTCCGAAACGTTTAGGCCGCTACGGCCAAGGGTACGCAATTTCATAGGATGTCCTCTTTGATTACCAGTGCATCAAGCCTGGCGTTTATCTCATCGCGTTATTGTATTCCCAGCCTGATTCCCTATCATCTACTAAACAGTAAACCAATCGTTAAGTAATTCTTTACAATTCATGCTAAGTCCACAGGTTCAGGCCTTTATCGCGGTGGTCGAAACCGGCAGCTTCACCGCCGCCAGCCAGCGCATTGGCACCACCAAGGCGCGGGTATCGCAGCAAGTCAGCGCACTGGAGCAGCGTCTGGGCTGCAGCCTGCTGCGCCGCTCAACCCGCCGAGTCACCCTCACTGAACCCGGCGAGCACTACTACCGCGAATGCGCCCGGGCGCAAACCCTGCTGGGGAACGCCGAACAGCTGCTGCAGGAAGAGAGTGAGCGCTTAAGCGGTCTGATCCGCATCAACTCGGTGGGCGGGCTACTGGCAGAGCAGTGCTTGGGGCCTGCGCTGTTCGCGTTTATGCAGCGCTATCCTGAGATTGAGATTGAGCTGGATCTCTCCAGCAACCAAGTCGACATATTAAACGAGCGCTTCGACTTGGTACTGCGTATGGGGCCGCTGGCCGACTCCGGCCTAATTGCCCGCCCGCTGTGCACCCTAGCCAGCTATGCGGTGGCTAGCCCGGCCTACCTGGAACGCTATGGGAAGCCCAGCCAACCGAGTGACCTGGCCCGCCATCGCTGCCTGTCTGGCTCAGTAAAACGCTGGCAGCTGCAACACCACACAGGCAGGCAAGAAGAGGTGAATGTCACTGGCAGCCTGAGTGCCGCCAATGGCCATATGCTCTGTCAGGCCGCATTGGCGGGCTTAGGGATTGCCCGCCTCAATAGCCTCTATACCGACCGCTATGTTGCATCTGGCGATTTGGTGTCAGTGTTCGATGACTGGCAGTTCGCCCCCTCGCCAGTGTCGCTGCTCTACCCACGCTCGCGCTACAAGCTTAAGCGGGTACAGCTATTGGTGGAGCACCTTCAGCAGCACTTCAGCTCCTACACAAACTAGGGCAGCAAGCAAAGCTGAGAGCTGCCGCCCAGCCTGATGGTTGTTCCACCGAACTTGATTGCAGCTATTAATCGCTCTGTGGTAAACAAGACAAGCGACTGTTTAAAATGGATTTAAACGTGGAAGATAAAACTCAGGATCTGGACTTCGTGCGCCGGGCAACCCTCGATACCATCGCCAACACCGAAATCGGCCCCAGCCGCTTGCATGGCTTTGGCCTGTTTGCCAGCCAGGCGATCCCCGCCGATAGCCAGCTCTGTCAGTTCGAAGGTCAGGTGATCAGCATCGCCCACTACCATGAGCTCGAAGCCCTGCTGGCGCCCAAGCTCGCCGAGTACCGCAACTACATGTTTATGGAGTGCAACTATCTCGATAAGCAGACCTTACTGGCGCGCCCCTTTCGCACCAAGTACAGCTACATCAATCACTCGCGCACCCCGAACACCGAGATCCGCCAGCAGCCGCTGCGCTTAGTGGCGCTCAGAACCATTCAACCCGGCGAAGAGCTCACCGTGGACTACCGCAAAGAGCAGCTCTCAGACGACTACCTGAGCAACCCCGCCAAACAGTTTCTGTAGGAGTTATTGTGCCCATCATCCGCTTTATGTGCGTGCAGCCGATCGAGATTAACGTTGAGCACTACGAAAACCTGCTCAGTCGCAGCAAACAGCAATACCGCTCGCAAAGCCGCTTCCAAGACAACCCCTTCGCCAGTGAATGGCTGCAAGCCTTTCGCCAACACCATAAGAAGTTTATTAACTTCCGCTCCTTGTTCAGCGAGCAGGAAAACAAAGTCGATGCCAAGCTGCTGGTGCAAGACCTGCTCGAGCCACGCTTTAAGGTCGCCCAACAGCTCAACCTTGCCGAATATCTGCAAGCCGAGCACTGCCACTACGATTTAGTGTTCGACCCGCGCTTCTTTAACTTTGTGCTGCTCTACGAGCTGCGCTTTAACATCCCCGAGAACCGCCTCTACCAAATCCTGAGCAGCGACGATGAAACCCTCAAACACGACGACTTCTACAACACCGTGCGCCGACTACTGGTTCAGGAAGAGGAAGACAGCATCCTCAGCCGCTGGGGTGAGAAAACCCGCAACCATGCGCTACACATTGTCGAGGAGTTAGCAGGTGCGGCGCGTAAAGACAGCCAGCGTAAGGTCGCCTCGATTAGCACCAACACCGGTAATATCACCGTGTTTGTCGAGGCCGACCCGCAGGATCGCCAATGCCGCCAGTGGTTCCTCGACTGCAACGCCAGCGCCGAGCGGGTGAAGAACAACCGCACCTTGGTGGTCGACAATCGCGACGTGACCTACGCCTTCCACGGCCGTTTTCACACCATCATCGCCCTCGACCCACGCTACTATCTGCGCTTTGCGCCGATCCAGTACCATATCCAGTTCATCTGGTACTATGTGCGCTATTACAGCGAGGTGATGGAGGTGCTGAACAACCATGTGGTGGCACTCAACAGCCAAGCGCGGATCGACTCCAAACGCCACATCATCGATGAGTACATCAATAAAATTGAATTACTTAAGATGCATAATGAAAACATCAAACTGGCGATTGAGTCGGACAACATCGACATCTACGCCAAGATTGAAGCGAAGTGGAACATCGAAAGCAGCCTGAACAACGCCCAGTCCTACGTGTCGTTTTTCAAAGATTACTTAGAGCGTGCCTACCTGCGAAAAGCAGAGCGCGCCAACAAGCGTCAGAACCATATCCTGTTCGTAATCTCCTGCATTCAGATCCTCGGCTTAATCAGCATCTGGAGTGACTACCTGGGCCTTACCGATCTGCCCGGGCGAGTGACTAATGGCGTCGCCCCAGCCGCGATGCTGGCGGTCATCGAGGTCATCAACACCTGGATGCCGGTCGCCTTGTTTGTCAGTTTGATAGGCCTGATGGCCTTCGCCTATATGAAGCGCGAATAACCGAATCGTTTTAGTTTTAAAGGAAACCGAATGGAACAGCCTAGCCCCCAACATCGTATGCGGTTTCACGGCAGCGGTGGCGAGTATTTTGGCATCTGGATCGTCAACCTAGTGCTTAGCATCATCACCCTCGGCATCTACTCGGCCTGGGCCAAGGTGCGCAACAAGCAGTACTTTTACGGTAACACCGAGCTCGCGGGTGAGCGTTTTGAGTACCTGGCCACCCCTAAACAGATCCTGATTGGCCGCATCATCACCTTTATCGCTTTCGGCATTTGGCTGTGGTCGCAGGCCTTTAGCCCGGAGTTTTCGCTGGTGCTAATGCTGGCTTTTTTCATCATCTTGCCGGTTATCGTGGTGCGCAATCTGCGCTTTAACGCCCGGGTCAGCCGCTATCGCAATGTGCGCTTCGACTTTACTGGTCGGTACCGCGCGGCTTACCTCAACCTCTTCGCCAAGCCTTTGGCAGTATTTCTCGCAATTGTTGCAACGATGGGGATAAGCATGATTGCCGGTGAAGGCTCTGCTCTAGCCGAAGGCATCGGCTCACTGCTGGCGTTCTTGGTTATTGCGCCGCTAGGCTACGCCTGGCTGTTTAAAAACGCCGCCGAGTTCATCATCAATCACTATCGCTGGGGCGAACACAGCTTCGCGGCCAGCGTAAACACCCGCTATTACGTGAAGGTAATGGCGATGGCGGCACTGTTCTTTGTGCTGGCGATCGTGGTCATCGGCATCATCATCGCGGTGCTTGCCGGGGTGATTGCTTCCAGCGACTTCGCCTATCGCTTCGACGAGCTGATGGAAGGCGATGTTATCGGTGCTGGCATTGGCATCTTCGGCTTCATCATCCTGTTTTATCTGGGCTTGTTTGCCATGGGTATGATTTTTCAGGCCTTTATTCGAGTAAAGCTGCGCAACTATCACTTTAATCAAACCACCCTGGCAGGCAACATCCAGCTAAAATCAGAGCTTACCGTGCTCACCTACATTGGAGTAACCCTTACCAACCTGTTGATGGTGGTGTGTACCTTTGGTTTTGCAATGCCGTGGGCCAAGGTGCGCATGAGTAAGATGCTAGCCGACGCCACCAGTTTGCAAGGCGAGCTGGATACCCTGCACAGTCAAAACCTGCAAAGCCAGCAAGGCTCAGCCATCGCCGATGAGCTGGCCGACGGCTTTGATATCGAGATAGGCGTAATCTGATGCAGTTAACTGGCCGCCTCTACTCGCCCAACAGCTCGCAGAACCGGGAAGTTCACCTGCAACTCGGCGCCGAAGGGCGGCTGCATATCATCGATGCCGCCTACCCCGAGCCACTGCAGCTCAGCCAGCTCACGCTGAGCCCCCAGCTAGGTAAACAACCCCTGCGCATCACCCTGCCCGACCAAGCGCAGCTGCTGCTCGAACAAAGTGACGGGCTGCTGGCCTGGCTGCGCAGCAACAAACAGGGTGATCGAATCGCAGGCTGGGAGCGCAGCCTGAAGTTAATCGCGTTGGGCGTAATGTTATGTATCGTCACGGCGCTGCTGGCGTATCGCTACGTACTACCAGCGACTGCCGGTTGGATTGCCGATCAACTTCCCCCAGTGGTGGCCAGCACCCTCGGTGAGCAGACTCGCAACAACATGGAAAAGTGGATGTTCGACGAGTCGCAGCTAAGTGATGAGCAGCAGCAAGCCATGCAGTTGCAGTTCCAGCAGCTACTCAGCAAACTGCCAGAGCTGCCCCACTCGCCGCGCCTTTATCTCTACTCCGCCGATGAGATGGCCAACGCCTTTGCACTGGCCGATGGCAGTGTAGTGGTTACCGATCAACTGTTTGCCATGGCCGGCTCTGCCGACGCGCTGCAAGGGGTGCTGCTTCACGAGCTGGGCCATTTGGCCCATAACGATGTTATGCACACCTTGGTGCGCTCCACCCTGTTTACCCTGCTGCTTAACGTGATATTTGGCGACGTGACAGGCTCCATGGACCTGCTGGTGAATACCGCCAGCTTTGGTGTGGAGATGTCCTACTCGCGGGGCGCCGAGCAAGCCGCCGACGACTTCGCCTGCCACTGGCTGAAAGCCACCGGGGCAGACCTCGACGCCAACTATCAAATGATGGAGTCGGTCCTTAACATGGGCCACGGCCATGAAGCGCCAGAGTGGTTTAGCACCCACCCTGATACCGATAAGCGTTTAGCCCGTTTTAAAGACTGCCTGAGGCAGCCTTAGGCGTTTACCTCGCTACTTTCAGCGACGACCAGCGACGACCAGCAACTACCAGCGACTGGGTATCGGCACCATAGCGATGCCCAGCCCACTTCACCTTATGATTGCAACTTACAATTCATTTAGATTATTCATCTGCCTTTAATCACAAAATCAGCAATAACCGTTATTCGCTAATGGCGATACGCTAAATCATAAATGTATCTACTAGGCGGCTTTGCTAGCATCCGGCAAGTTCAATTTAGAAGATGTAGGTTGCAGTATCACCATGAAAACTTTGCAAGTAGAAGAGCTGTCTTTAGAAGCGTTTGATGAATTCGGCAGCTTCAAGAACCTGATCGATCCTAACACCGAAGCCTTTGGCGCCGAGCCGGTAGAGTTCTACCGCGATATGGTACAGCAGGATCTGGGCAACAAAACCGTGATTTCTTACTCGGTATGTCGCGTGCTACCGCGTGAATACAAGATCACCGTCAGCGAATACCACTCACATGCCGGTGAAGGCATTCTGCCACTGGATAACGACATCCTTATCCACGTGATGCCCGCCTCACCAAACGGCGAACTGCCGTTCGAGAAAACCCGCGTGTTCCGTGTGCCACAAGGCACCATGGTAACCGTTAAGCCCGGCGTATGGCACCACGCCCCGTGGACCTGCGACGACTTGGTAGCCAACACCCTGATCGTACTGCCACAGCGCACCTACGCCAACGACTGCATTGTGGTTGAGCACAGCGAACAGCAACAGCTGCTGATCGACGCATAAGTTAACGAGCGTTGAGCTTGCTCAGCACTCTTAGGGTTTGGGGGGCAAAGGCTTAATCTGGCAAAGCCTTGTTCTTCGGACCCGACCTCACTCCCGCCTCCTCATGCCAACGCCTCGACGCTTTCCCCCCTGTCATCGCGAGGAGCAATCTACACCTTACACCTACCCTACCAACCTCTAGCGCTGCCTCGCTGATAGCACATAAACCGCTGATAGATATAGTTAATTTCAAGTGATAGACTTGATGATAAATAACAACACAAACAGCGCCCAAAGATGAGCGACGCTACGCCTGCCGCCACAATCCAAGGTGCTTCTACAAGCCATGACTAGATCCAGAAAACTACTTTCTTTTTTTTTCCTGTCCTTTTTGATAGCCACGATCATCGATGTAACAACAGAACTATATGTTGGGGTGGAAAGCGTAACCTTTCTTCCGCATACCATCTTGGCAGCTTGTTTCTGCTTTGCGTGGTGCAAGAGCCATGCGCGAGAGAACGGTATTGATATCGCTTCAGGTTACCCCCTAGGGTGTGCGTTCTTTGCTGTGGTTGGCGTCCCCGCCTATGCACTGGCAAAATTTGGCGTAAAACGAGGAATGACCATCACAGCCAAGGCAGTGGTGTTTATGCTTTTAGCCATTCTTGTTTCTTGGCTAATTGAGCGCTTAATCGTGCTGGTATACGTCACCTCCATCATTTAGCCGGTTCGAACAACGAGGACAACTCGCTCAGCCAACGCAGCTCAACGAGAGAAGCATGAAAGAGATTCTAGAAAAACTAGAAAAAGACGATTTCTACGAGATATCGAAGCGCTTGAATAGTCACTTCTCGCTCGGAAGGGACAAGAAGAGAAACAAACAGCTAGACGAGTGCAAAGACAAGCCCGACCAAGACACCATCGCGCTGTTTGATAATCATATCCGATACTTTGCCTCATCGGATATCGCCAGCGCTTGCCGCAAGGCGATGGGGCGAGAGCCCTATGTCTCAGCAGAAGAGATGCTCGACGACATCATCGGCAAGATGAAGTTTAACGTTAACCGCCACTTATCGTTGGAAGATAAGCTGAAGCGGGTGGTGAAAGAGATCGTTCGCAAAGAGTTCGCCGATGCCAAGCCGGAAGACCTAAAGAAGAGCCTAAAGCAAACCAGCATCGACTACACCGACATTGCTGAAGTCATCTACCTTATCGAGCAAGATGATGGCGATATCGTTGAAACGATGATTGAGAATCTCGGCCACAGCACCACCATGCAGCTCATCTCTTCCATCATTCAGCGCACCATATTGGTATTCACCGGCCAAGCGGCGTTAAGAATACTGGCAGCTCAGTTCATCAGACGAAACCCCGGCTTGCAGATGCTTGGCCCCATTATGTGGGTGTTAACCGGTGCCTGGCTTATCTTTGATCTGCAAAACGTCGCCTACAGAAAGACCATCCCGATTTGCCTGTTTATCGGCATGAAGCTGATATCGCAAGAGGTCGCAGAGAGAGACCGGCTCAAGCAACTGGAAGACGACAAATACAACAGCCTGAACAACCAAGCGACCCAAAAGATCATCAAAGAGAACCAAGCGCTCAAGGACCAATACAAACAGCTAACCAAAGAGAAAGAGGCCTTCAAGAAAGAGAGCGAACGAGAGCTACGGGTTTCCAGCAAGAAACACAGCCTGGAATCAGAGCGGATCCTAAAGGAAAAGGACGAACTGCGCGTTCGCTACAACAAGCTGGTTATCCAGAACAGCCAGCTCAAAAAGATGGGCATCAAGAAACATGAGTTCAAGGTGGGCCAAGCACGCGGTATTCGCGATATCTTCCCCGCGGCAATCGGCTTAGAGGCCGACCGAATCATCATTCAAGACTCCTACATTCGTGGGAAAGAGAACGAGTTAGAGGGCCTGCTGCGCCAATTCCTGAACCTGAGCATTATTAAACCCGGCACCAACGCCACCTTTATCACCATGATCAAACACGGCGAAGCGGAAAACGTCATCTTAAGGGAGATGAACCCCAAGATGCGCGCCCTGTGCGCGAAGTACGACTTGGTCTTTGGCACCCTAAGGCTACGCCGCAACCACGAAGTGCATAGCCGCTTCTTCTCCTTTGAAAACGATGAAATGATTGTGGAGAACAACCCTGACCATAGTTTTTACAACTTGGATAAGAACAAGTTTGCGTTTAAGACTTTTGAGGAGATCAGGTTTAAGTAGGCTAGGAAGCACGGGGCACACAGGAATCATTTTGCTTTATGTAGCACGTTTATGCCCCATTCCTTGTTAAGGAGCAAACAAAACTACTGGCTATACCCCAACCCTGCCGTTTCCATGTGTCCGCATGAATGTTCCATCTTTTGCGCAGGCTTTTGAGGTGCTAGATCTGTTAACTATCTGATTGAACACCACTATTGGAGATGTTAACTTTATAGTCACTAGGGGACGTACGGAGCTCCCCCGTATTTCAAAATGGAAGAATTCCATTTAATAATGCGTTAGGAAATATGGAGTATTGATGGAGTTTTTAAAAAATGCGAAAGAATTTGCAAGGAACCCTTTAGGGATTATTGCGCTGTTTATTTCGCTAATCTACGGTTTCGTTAGCGTCTTACTAAATTCTTCTGCTGAAAAACTGACAGAGAATGAAAGATGGCCTTTGGTCGTCTTCATCGTTATATTTCCGGTTTTAGTGCTTGGTGCGTTTTACCGATTAGTTACGAATCATCACGGTAAATTGTATGCGCCAGCTGATTTTAAAGATGACAAATCTTTCTTGCGCACGCTATCTCCTGAGGAACAAGAGAGTAAGCTTGAGATTGAGGTGAGTGAAACTTTAGGTGATCTGAAGGGAGCTTATGATGAAAAAGGCAATCCTCCTCCAACTCGTAAACAAAGGCGAAACTCAACGAAAGAAGATGACAAAGCAAAGAGAAGGCAAGAACATGAGCAATTTCGCCAGGACTTTAAAGTTGTCGAAGACCTTGTAATTGATTCACTTAGTGCGGAATTAAACTCTGAAATGCATAGAAACATAGGGTTAGGAGGAACTGACATCTCATTTAAAGCAATGACTTCAGGCTTACCTAACAAACCGATATTCGTAGAAGTTAAAGCAATTAAGTCAGCAATAACATCTACAATTATACTAGACCGTGTTTTATATAATGCAGTTGTAGCTGACAAGTTTTTCAATTCACAGTCCAAGTTAATTTTGACAGTGGTTTACTATTTTGACTCTAGTGAAATAGGTAGTTTAGAAAGCATATGGCAACGTAAAGTCAAGCAATGCCCTGCTGATGTTGAACTAAGATTTGTTGCTCGAAAAGACTTACCTAATAAAACATAAAAGAGCATCCCTTAAATAAGAACCGCTTCCGATTATATTTTGGCACCTATTCAATCACACTTCAATGTGGCGTCATGATAAATATTAAATATCTAAGCAATCAACAGTGAGATTAACATGTACAATAGTGAAGTCATTGAGTATGCAAGAGAGCAAGAGAATGTAATCACTAAATTGGAGTACCGTATACACGAGCACGATGATGGGCGTTCTGAGCATCGCCAAATTCTGATGCGTGATTATGCACGAGTTCTATACTCTTCATCCTTTAGACGTCTACAAGGTAAAATGCAATTACTTGGTGTAGACGCGAGTAAGTTCAATCGAAATCGACTAACACATAGTTTGGAAGTGGCGCAAATTGCTCGCTCAATTGCTTACGACCTAAAGTTGCAGCATACGGTTGTAGCCGAAACTGCATCACTAGCACATGATATTGGAAACCCACCTTTTGGACATTACGGTGAAGTTGTACTCAACGACTTAAGTTCAGGGTGTGGTGGTTACGAAGGGAATGCTCAAGCATTCCGAATCTTACGAACCTTAGAAAAGAAACATTACGCGTACCCTGGGCTAAACCTAAATGTGCGTACTCTTATGGCTATAACCAAATACTTCTTCAACAAGCAGCAGAACAGTAAAAAGTTCTTATACGATGCCGACTACGATTTCTTAAAGGGCGAACTAGAGAGTAAAGAAGTTTCTGTTACCAAGAGTATCGACGCTGAAATAATGGATTTGGCCGACGAAATTGCTTACGCAGCACATGACCTAGAGGATGCACTAAGCTTCGGCATGATTAGTTTAGGTGAAATAGTTCATGAGTTTAGCATTAGCGATAAATTTAAAGATTCATACCCAACCATGGCTAACATTGCGAAAGATGCACAAAATGTAGCAATGAAAGCTTGTCGTAGTGGCACATCAGAAGAATATGCAATTGTTCTCAAGAAAGAGTTGACGTCAAAAATAGTGAACACCTTATGTTCTGACATTGATTTAGTTGATAATTGCTTAGGTTACAAGCGACATGCAAAACTGGCTGAGGGACTGAAAAAACTGTTGTTTAAAGCAATTCTTCGCAAGAAAGACATTCAGCTTTATGAGCGAAGAGGAGAGCAGATTATTCGTGGCTTGTTTGAGGTCTACTCTGATGAAAAATACAACAAAGATAACATATTACTACCACCAGAATTGCGAGCAATAAGTGACTGCAAAACTCGCTTAGTTACTGACTACATATCAGGCATGATGGATTCATATGCAGCTCAAGAGTATGAAAAATATTTTGGAAAGGGTAGCGCAGAAAAATTTTATTTTAGGTAGAAACAATCTAGTCAAAACTACTTAAGAGCGATTCGTAACACGCAACACTTTTACTTAGATGATTACTAAGACACCCATAATAATGGGGCACGATTACTAAGACACGATTAGAGCTTAACAAGACACCCATGATAATTATAAGAGGTGTCTCGTTAGAGAGGGATTGCTCAATATCTGAGCTTTCGGCAGTAGTAAGCTTTGTTCGAGAGCTGGCATCATAGAGAACGCTGTTTGGCTTATAGAAAATTAGTCCAGGGTGATAAATAAGTGAAGAGTTATAGTGACTTACTTAAAGAGAACGGACATAACGAAGTATATTTTGGCTGTTTGGGCTTTACTATCTCTAATGGCGAAGATATTGAAGACTTGCAAGTTGGCTATAGCTTAAAGCCCGATGGGAAAAAGATCGGTATATTGAAGAGGGGAGGCTGGAGAAAAAAGTGGCTGGTAATAGGTAATGACGCTGAAGTAGGCGATCCATTTTTCATCGATACTGCAAGCAAAGACTTAGAAGTCTACACCGCGATGCACGGTATGGGCTTATGGATTCCTGAGCGAGTCGCAAAATCTCTTGAGTCGTTTTTAGCTGCACTAGAGTACCTTTATAGTCTGGGTGAACAAGAGCACGCAAGAATATCCCCCGATAGCAAAACAATCACTGACTTGAGTGAGTTGCGTAGAATTGGTAAACGGTTGGTAGATATTACGGGGGAACAGGAATACTGGGAAAGCTTTTTGGTCCAATATCAAGATTGGTTAAGTGATAGTGTCGAGTAGTTTAAAGGGGCTCTAAATCTATTAGAGTCAGGGCCTTGCATAGCAAAACCAAACGGCACGCCCCTATAGCTGGACTTCGCTTTGCTCGGCAGCTGTTGGCGGCGTTAGTCCTAACTCATTCCGCCCAAAACGCGCTAGAAACAACAAACGCCAATCTACCTACCCCACAACACACTCCACAAACAAAAAGTTTGGATGCGTAGACAAGCGTTGATAACACTCAGGATCACGCTCCTTCATCGCCTCGGCTGGCTTCCCTTCGCTTAGGTTCGCCACCACCATCCCGGCCTGTGCAATCGCGGCGAACAGCTCGGTGAGCGAGCGGCGGTAGAACTGCACCTCGACCGGCTGGCCGATGGTGTCCCACTCCTCAACGATCAGCTCGCGCTGGAAGTAGTTGCCCGACGGCGATACCTCAAAGTCCACCAGCGGGTGATGGGTGGAGAAGAAGAACTGTCCGCCCGGCTTTAGGATACGGCGGATATCGTTAAACAGCGGCTGTAGGTCTTCAAGGTAGTGAATGGCCAGTGGGCAAACCACCACATCAAAGCTGTTGTCGGCTTCTTGCGGTAAGCCCTGCCCCATATCAGCGGCATAGGCCTGTAGTTGGTCGGCAAAGCGGGCTTTGACCATGGCCACAAAAGGCTCGGAGAGATCGACGGCGGTCACCTGTGCGCCTTGTGCGAGAAAGTACTCGCTGTAGATACCGGAGCCACAGGCTAAGTCCAGCACGCGCTTGCCTTGCAGTGCAGGCAGCATTGCCTGCATGGATGGGCGCTCAAGCAAGGCGTTGTAGATATTGTCCTGCACGGCCTCGGCGTACTGGCTGGCAAACTGATGGTACATCGGTGCTGACATAGTGGGCTCCCAAATACGAAATCTAAGTAAAACGGCATTCAAACAGAAAGGCTCTGCTGAGTGTGTACTCAACAGAGCCTTTGTCTATTTTACCGATGCTTGCGCTGTTTCGCGAGCGAGCCAGATCAAAGCCTTTTACTTTCTACCATTTAAGCGCTTAACCGCTTGAACCCTTAACCACTCTCTACGCTGGCCAGAAAACTGGCTGACGGGTCTACCAGCACCTTGTCGGCCATGCCCTCGCGGCCCAGCAGCATGGGGTAGCTCATATCTTGGCGGTCGGTGAGGGTTAGCTCAATCATCCGCTCCAGCGGCCCCATCTTCAGCAGGGTGCGGATCACGCTGCGCCGCTCCGTCTCGCCGTTGGAGGATTTCACCTTACGCGAATCATATAAGGGCGCACTGCAGCTTACCGTTTGGCTAAGGTTGTACACATCGGGATGCAGATCAAAGCTGACCCATGGCTTGCCCTGATGCTGGTAGCGCTGCAAGTTGTCGGCATGCAGTGAGGAGGTTTTCGCCCCGGTATCGATGCGCACTTCCACATCTTTGATCCCCAACTCCGGCAAGCTACACAGCTCAAGGTTGCCAATCACCAAACGCGGCGCTTGAGCGCTGTGGCTATTGCTATTACTCATCAGTTTACGCTCTCCTCCAGCGCTTCCTGCATCTGCTCGATCTGCTCAGCGACTTCGTCCTCGTCGCTGCCGAAATAGGCAATGTGGTACATCGCCTCGCCTTCTTGCACCAAGGGGATGTTCTGCTTGCCAATCACAATCCCGGAACGGGTAGAGCGGCACTGCTCAATCAGCTCCCCCAGCGGGCTGTTGATCTGCGCCAGCGGCTCTCCTTCGTCCACCAATTTACCGAGCTTAGCAAACTCTTGCACAAAGCCGCTGGCACTGGCGCGGATCCACTCGCTGCGGTTGGCCACAAACTGCGAGCCGCGCTGCTTAAGGCTGCGCTTACGCACCATGCCCAGATCAGACAGCACATTCAGCACGCCGCGCACTCCAATACGGATCGACAGCTCATCGAAACGCAGCGCCTCGCCCGCCTCATACACCAATACCCGGGTTCCCTTGCGCACCGCCGCTTCACGCAATGAGCCATCGCGCAGTTGGGCGTTAAGCAGCACCGGCACCGCAAAAGCCTTGGCCAGAGCCAGCGTTTCTGAGTCGTCAAGGTCGGCACGGATCTGTGGCAGGTTAGAGCGGTGGATTGCTCCGGTATGCAGGTCGATACCGTAGTCGCACAGCCGCACAATCTGCTTGATAAAGGTGTGTGCTAAGCGCCCCGCCAAAGAGCCGCTGGCCGAACCGGGAAAGCAGCGATTTAGGTCGCGCCGATCCGGCATATAGCGGCTTTGGTTAAGCACCCCGTACACATTCACCATCGGCACCAAGATCAGCGTACCAGCGCGCAGCTTTGGCTTGCTAACCATGAGTCGGCGGATGATCTCCACCCCGTTTAGCTCGTCGCCATGCAGCGCCGCGCTAACAAACACCGTAGGACCCGCTTTGCGCCCGCGCATCACATACACCGGCAGCGACATTTGAGTATCGGTATACAGCTTGGCGATGGGCAGCTCAATCTTGCGCTGCTCGCCGGGGCGGATCTCCACCCCGGCAATGCTTAGCGCGCTCATCCCTTACCTCGGGTGCGAGTAGCGCCCGGCTTGGCGTTTTTCTCGATAAACTCGAACACCAGCCCTGCAACGTCTTTATTGGTGGCTTTCTCGATGCCTTCCAGCCCGGGCGAGGAGTTCACCTCCATCACCACCGGTCCGTTTTTCGACTGCAGAATATCCACCCCGCAAACATTCAGCCCCATCACCTTGGCGGCGTTAATGGCTGTGGCGCGCTCTTCTTTAGTTAGCTTCACCAACTGGGCGCTGCCGCCGCGATGCAGGTTGGAGCGAAACTCGCCGTCTGCTGCTTGGCGTTTCATTGCAGCCACCACTTTGCCACCGACCACAAAACAGCGGATATCGGCGCCGCCCGCTTCCTCGATAAACTCCTGCACCAAGATATTGGCGCGCAGCCCCATAAAGGCTTCGATAACGCTCTCGGCGGCTTTGTTGGTTTCGGCCAACACCACGCCAATGCCTTGGGTGCCTTCCAGCAGTTTGATCACCACTGGCGCGCCGCCGACATTTTTGATCACGTCTTGGATCTTATCCGGCTTGCTGGCAAAGCCGGTGCGTGGCAGCCCTACGCCCTTGCGCGACAGCAGTTGCAAGGAACGCAGCTTGTCGCGCGAGCGGCTGATCGCGATGGACTCGTTCACACAAAAGGTGCCCATCATCTCAAACTGGCGCACCACCGCGGTGCCGTAGAAAGTGATGGATGAGCCAATCCGCGGGATCACCGCGTCGTATTTCGGCAGCACCTCACCGTTGTAGCGAACGGTGGGTTTGCTGCTGGTGATATCCATATAGCAGTGCAAGGTATCGATGACATCAACCTGATGACCACGCGCCTCGCCCGCCTCAACCAAGCGACGGGTAGAGTACAGATCAGGATTACGTGACAAGATGGCAATGCGCATTCTTTATATCCTCAGTCAGAGTTGCTATTGGGCTCGCCGCGTTGCGAAACCCTTGGGTGTTTAGACCGTAAGGCCCTTCGTTGAGAGCGGAACATACGCCTGCTTAGCGGCGAAGAAAAACGAATAGTTTTTGTCGTCATGACAAGCAACAGCTATCCCTATTTGGCTTCAACGCAGTCGCTGTTCGCATCGATCAATAGCGCTAGCTCTGCTTGGTGAATGGCGCTATAACTAAATGAACTACAAGGATTTAAGGCCTGTTCGCAGACTATGGACGTCAAAGTATTTAAAACCTTCCTCGAGGTGGCCGAGGTGAAGCACTTCGGTAAGGCCGCAGAGAATCTGTACATTACTCAGGCCGCCGTCAGCGCCCGAATCAAACATTTGGAAGAGTATTTTGGTGGCAGCCTGTTTATTCGCAATCGCCATGGTATTCAGCTCACCTCTGCCGGAGAGCGCTTGGTGCCCTACGCCCAAACCTTGGTGCGCACCCTAAGCCAGGCCAAAGCAGAGCTGGATATCGCCCACAACCAACACGTGCAGCTAACTCTGGCCGGTACCGCCAATATCTGGGATGCCTTCTTGCAGTCGTGGCTGAATACCCTTATCGATGCCTTCCCAAACTATGCGTTTTTAGCCGAAAGCTCCACCCGCGAGCAGATCCAGCGCAGCCTGATGGAGCGCACGCTGGATATCGGCATCACTCTCGACCCACTAAAAGCCGATGAGATCTACTCGCAGCAGCTGGCCGACCTGAGTTTGCAGCTGGTTTCTACCGAACAGCAAAGCACCGAGCAAGCGCTAGCAGAGAGCTATGTATTGGTGAACTGGGGAACCCGTTTTAGTGTTGAGCATCAAGCCCGCCACCCCGAGCTAGCAGGGCCCAAGCTGCGCACCTCTGACGGGCGTATCGCGCTGGATTACTTACTACAAAAGGGTGGCGCGGCCTACTTACCGACCACGCTAACCCAGCCTTTTGTGGAGTCCGGGCAGTTGTTTGTGCTGGAACAGCCGCAGTGGCAGCGCCCGGTGTATATCAACTATCACCGAGCCGCCGCCAAACTGGAAGAGATTAAGCGGGTGGAGGAGATCATCAGTCAAACCCGCCCCGCCACGGGTTATCTGATTTCGCAGGCGAGTGATTAGACAAGGGGCTTTGTCCTTGCCTGCGTTTGTGCCTTTGGCATTACCTGTACAGATGGCGGAAGGCGGATAACTGGGTCGAGCCCGGTCTATCTCAGGAGGCACGACCGTCGGCTACGTCCCGTTCAGCTCAACCCAGTTCCGCAAAACACCTTTAGCGTGGCTTAGTACACCTCGCCCAGCTCATCGCCCATTTGATAGCCGTAGTCATCATTGGCGGCCATCCGCTTGCTATTCAAGGTGTGAAAGCTGCGCCGTCCGCGCGCCAAGCGCAGGTACTTCAACCACACGCGCTCCAGCGCAGTTTTCGCTTTCAGCGGGTTGCGTAACACCTTGATAAAGTGGCGCTCCGCCGAGCTCTCCGGCAGCAAGGTGCCCAGCTCCAAGGCCAGCATGGTGTCGCCATACAGGCTCAACAGCTCCGATTCTGCCAGGGTAAAATCGCCCGATTTTGAAAAGCCTCGGGGGAACTTGATGTCGTCATAGAAGCGCTTTCTACCGTAGCGAAACTCACTCATGTTAGTTACTCAATAAGGTTGTTGGAGAGCACAACATATCCAGCAAGCCAGCCTCTGACCAACGAAAGCTTTTTGTCTTTTCGATAAGCAATTTTAAATCACCGATGAACTCGCAAAAACTATTTAAACCCGAACAACCTCAGCGCCCAAACTGGCGATACCAAGCACTTAGCGGTATAAGAACAGCACTACAACAAACAAGAAAATAACTTCGGGAAAGGTTTATGCAACGCGTGTTAATCACCGGTTTATCCGGCACTTTAGGCCCGGTCGTGGCCGAATACTTCCGCCAGCAAGGGCTAGAGCTGGTTGTCTGGAATCACCATCAAGTCTCCCCGCAAGATGCGGCGGCCAGCGAACAGTTTTGGCAGGCCAATCCGGTCGATGCCATCTGCCATTTGGCCATGGGCAGTGAAGACTGGGCAGCTTGGCTAGCGGCCAAGGCCGCACAGGCCAATATCCCCTATGTGTTTACCTCCACCGCGATGGTGTTTGATGCCGCCCAGCCCGGCCCGTATTCGATCTTTGCCGAGCGCAACGCTGTCGATGAGTACGGCAAATACAAGATCCGCTGTGAAGACGCCATCTGGCAGGCCAACCCCGATGCCATGATCGCCCGCTTGGGCTGGCAGATAAACGACCAGCGCGGCGGCAACAACATGTTTGATCAGCTCTGCCAGCAGTTTGAACAGAACGGCGTGATTGAGGCGAGCAGCGAGTGGTTCCCCGCCACCTCACATATGCGCGATACCGCTGCTGGGCTCTATCAGCTACTGAGCAATCCCCAGCCGGGCTTGTTCCACTTCGACTCCAATGCCGAGCAGCGCCTGAGCTTCTACCAACTGGTGTGCAGCCTAAAGGCGCACTTTGATACCGATTGGGTGATTAAGGCCAACCAAGACTATGTGCATGACCAGCGCTTGCTCGAGGAGCGGGTTGCGATTGCGCCACTTAGCGCGTGGCTTGGCTGATAACTTGCCCAGCTATCCGGTCTCGGCAAAGGCTATGTTTGTAGCCTTTGCTTTACGTTCTAAATAAAAACTTTTTACGACTAGAGCAACATTCTAAGAGCCGCTACTCCAGTTCAACTACAGTGTTATTTTTGTCGATTGACTCAGTAACCAAGGAAGGTTGATGGGAGCAAAGCCAAGGCCGCTGCGCGAACGTTTGTTTGTCCAACTGGGGTTGTGGTTGCGCTCGCTAAGACTCGAACATCCGGTAACTCGCGCCAGTTTGGTCACAGTGACCGTGCTGCTGCTGTTTTTACTCAACCCCTTCGGCCTAAAAGACGCATCGCAACGGCACAGCGATAATCTGGTGCTCAACTTTAGCGCGTCGTTCTACCACGCTAGGCACCAGAACGATATCACGGTACTGCTGCTCGACGACCAGTACCTGCGCGACTACGCCAAGCGCTACCCCGTCGCCTACCCCGAACTTTCCCAACTGCTGTCGAACATTGCGCTGCTCAAGCCGCGCATGCTGTTTTTAGACTTTTTCCAACACCATATTCACTCCGACGGCTTTGAGTCGTGGCTGGCCACACTGCAGCGCCTTGAGCAGGGCGGGCTCAATGTGGTGATGGGCCGTCAGCCGTGGTACTGCGCCAATCAAGGTGAGGGCTTGCCGCAGCGGCTCGCCGAGGTCGGTGTGCGCTATGGCGCAGTGGCCTGGCGCGACGAGGAGCATTATTACCCCAGCTTTGTCACCGCCAAGATAGACAACGACATCTGCCAAACTGAGCTTACCTATCCCAGTGCTGCCATGGCGATCTATGGCATCGATAGCGAACTGGCTCGCCCCGGTTGGCTGGCGCAGCAGCGCGCCGAGGGTGAGTTTAGCAATGCATTGGTGGTGCGCTGGCCAGATACCGCTCCGGATAAGCAGAACGTGTTCTTTAGCCAAGGCAAATGCAGCAATGCCCCCTCTGCGCCGCTGCTACGCAGTATCAAACGGATCTGGCATAGCTTCGGTTATGGGGTCAGCAATGCCGACAGCTACCAGCAGCGCAACCAGCAAGAGTGTCCGCCTTACCTAAGCCTCTCGGCGGCCACCCTGCTCGCCCCCGGCGCTTTGGGCCATCCCGAGGTACAAGCCGCGATTCGCGATCGCTTTGTGCTGATCGGCTACGGCTTTACCGGTTCTGCCGATTTAGTCTTAACCCCGCTGCACGGCACCTTGCCCGGGGTTTACTACCATGCCGCCGCACTGGAGAACCTACTCACCTATCAGCAGCACTATTGGCGAGTTCCTGAAGATGTGATGGGCAGTAATCTCAACCTGGCTGATCTGCTAGAAGGGATCCTGCAAACACTGGTGCTGTTTGCGGTGATGCTGTTTCGCTTTCGCTACTTAGAGCAGTCGCCCGCATTGTCGACCAGCGAGCTATCCCGATATGCCGTCTGGTTACTGTTGATTGTGTTCGCGCTGGTTGCGATGAGCTTAGCGCTAAGTATCTGGGGTTTTCGCTATGGCTTGGTCAACTGGTATGTCTACATGATGATATTTTTCATCAGCCTGCCTACCTTGCTTCAGGTACTGCGAATGATGCTGCAAGCGCGCACTGCCCGGCTACTGGTAACCACCGAACGTTTACACCACCAAAAACACCTCAGTAAAAAACTCAAGGAGGAGTTATGAAAGCCCTGTTTATGCTGCTGTTGATGTACACCGGCTCCCTATGGGCTGCCGATGGTTTTATCGTGACCGGCTTTTTCTTTGACCCGGTTGAGCTGTGCCCCACGCCCGAGCAAAGCGCCAACTGCAACGCAGTGTCACAAGCCGAACTAACCCAAGAGAACTATCCGGTGATTGCCCACCAGCAACCGTTCTTTCAAATCGATACCGGCAATGCTAAGCAGTGGGTCAATCAGGCTCACGTGCAGGTGGGGGTGAGCGATCTGATTGTGACCCGCCCTGCCGAGGCCCAGCAAGAGGAAACCTACGGCCTACCCGGATTGGGGGATTAGCAATGCACACTGATACACTCAAGCGCGCCTCCATAGTTCTCACACTGCTACTCGCAGTGAGCGGCTGTGCCAGTACGTCAACCAATACCGACGATCTCGATGGCCGCTACCTCGATAGCCTTAGCATCAACGCGCTACCGGCCAGTGACAATCCATCCCAACGTGAGTTTCCCACCCACGATTTGCTGGCGCTGGAGCAGGTCGAGCAAGAGCTACAACTGATGCTGGATGAGCTACTGAGTCACTGGCCCGGCACCATCGCTCTCCCCATCAATGTCAAAGTCAGTGCCGAAAGCCTGTATATGGGCAAAGCCGGCGACGACACCATTTTGCTGAGCCTTGGGCTGATCAGAGAGGCTCGCTCTAACGACGAGTTGGCCTTTGTACTCAGCCATGAGGCTGCCCATATTCTGATGCAGCATTACGCCAACAACGGCCAGTTCTTCAAAAACCAGGATCAGCAGATGGCTTTTGTATCTGAATTGGCAGTGTTTGCGTTACAGCTGGAGGATGTTGGCCTAGATAACGAGCAGGCCCTGAGCGAGTCAGCCGAGAAGTCGACCCGACGAACCCTACGCAGTCAGCAGGCCTTGGCCCACGCCAATCAAAACCTGTTCAGTAGCTCGCTGTCGCGTCAGCAGGAAGATCAGGCCGATTTGATTGCCATCGACCTGATGAGTGCAGCGGGTTACTCGCCCAAGGCCTTCCAACCGGTGATGCACAAGCTCTCGCTCGCCTACAAAGAAAACGAAGCGCGCCGCCAAGCCCGACAACAGCAGCAACAGGGCTTTATTGAGGCAATGGGCGCCAATGCAGCAGACGACAATGAGTTTACCGAGATTGCCAAACTGATGGCCATCGATGTGGGCGCACGGATACTCAACGGCTCCGCCGCCACTCACTACCCACCCGAGCAGCGCAGTGCCAAACTGCAGCGCTATATTGATAAAGCCTACCCAGCAGCAGCGCCAATCGGCAGCCGCAACGTGGTTTGGCAAAACCCGCTCTCCCCCTTTAGCCTTGAGGCGGTCGGTCGCTATCAACTGACCCAGCAAAGTTTGCTGGCAGAGCAGCGCGAGCTGGCAGCAAGTACGCTTGCGTTAGCCCAATTTCAGGGCGAAAGCGACAACTGGTACCCTAATCTGGTCAGCGCTCAGTTTTATCAGCAGCAAGGAGAGAGTGCGCGCGCTGCTGCCAGCCTGGCTAAGATCACCCATTGGCAGGGCTGCTCTATTCAAAGCTATATATTGGCCAGCCAACTACTCCGCCAACAAAACCAGTTTGACCAAGCCTACGCCCTGTTAAAACAGGCACAAACGGATATCGGCAACGCCACCCCGTTCTATCCCGAGCTAATAGTGATACACCGCGAGCGAGGCGATGATGTTGCCATGCAGCAGGCCCTAGACGACTGCCAGCAGCAGCTACAAGATAAGGCCAATGACTGCTTTCTGGCGGCTGGCCTACAGGCAACCGCAGCAGGGGGCGCCACACCGCAGCCGGTGGCTAACGAGAGCAGCGAAGATGGACTGGCTAGTGGCTTGGAATCGTTCGAGAACAGCGTGGAAGAGGTGGGCAATAAGTTAAAGGATCTGTTTTCTTTCTGATCGGCCAGGGCTGATTTATCGCTATGCTTATCTGCAAAAAGGGCGCACCAGTGCCCTTTTTGCAGATATCGCGACTACTTTTGGTAGCGCTTCATACTCATGGTCTCGGCATCCAGATGCGACATAAAATTCGCGGCAGCCGGTGCGCCCATAAAGCTATTCATTGAGGCGTCAGCATCTTCGATGCTGGCCCAGTGAACCACCACCAGCCACACACCATCTTCGCTATAAGCAGTCTCCCTTGAAAGAAAGCCCGGCTGCTTTGATACATGGTCGACCTCTACCGCTTTATCAAGCGGGGCAAACTGCTCTGCGCTAACGCCCTCTTTCAGTTTAAAGGTGGCAATCTCAATTACCTCAGCGTTGACGCTCCATCCCGCTAAGCTCAGTGCCAGCCCTAAGGCGATGGTTTTTACTTGTTTGATGATCTGCATGGTTATCTCCTTACGCTCGCGCCGAGTTTATTGAAAGCCAAATTTGCCGTTGTCGTTCTTCCACTCCGCTTGGGGTGGGATCACCTCGATGGTGTCCCAGTGCTCGACAATCTTGCCGTCGGCCACGCGGAACAGGTCATAGAACGAGACATGTTGGTTAAGGAACTGCCCTTCGCTCACCGATAGCACAAAGTTGCCCTCGCCAATCACCAAGTGATTGGTGGTGTACACCATCGGCATGCCTTGTTCAGCCAACGCGGCCAAGGCAGCTCCCAGCCCACTCAAACCATCGGCCACGGCGGTATTGTGCTGCAGGTAGTCTTCGTCATTGGGGCCGATAAACTCGCCGATGCGCGCCATATTGCCTTCCAGCAGGATGGTTTTCACAAAGTCAGCCACCAGCGCTTTGTTGGCGTCGGTCTTGTCGATATCGCTAATCTCGGAGGCTCCATCAAACTGGGTGCGGCCGCTTGGATTGGGCTCGGCGACTTCTTGCAGGTTGTCCCAATGCTCAACAATCAGGCCATCTTCAAAGCGGAAGATGTCGAAGCCAGCCTTAGGGCCGAAGAAGTTGTACTCGGTGTGCAGCGCCACGTAGTCGCCATCTTCAATGGTGCGCACGACCTTGGCGCGCGCCGAACCTTCCGGCAGCATCTGCAGCACTTCGCCAAAACCTGCCAGACCATCGGCCACGCCTAAGTTGTGCTGGGTATAGTTTTGCGGGTTGATATACGCGATGGCGCTTGGGTCGCCGGTTTCGATGCTCTCAATCACCGCAACGGCTTTGTCGCGATTACTTAAGCTTTGCTCTGCCAAGGCGGAGCCCATGCTAAGGCTGCCTAGTCCTACTGCTAGCAGGGTGTATTTCAAGGTGCTTACTACTGGCTTCATTGCTGCGTCCTCTTGTTTGCAATGCAACCAATACTAGAGGGCATCGAAGCAGCCTACCGTGTGGAAATAGGCCGAAAAATGGTAAAAGTCGAACGGCTTAGCAGGCGAGCCTAGGCACTTTCCCCAAAACAACGCTGAAACTGCGCCGGGGTTTGCTGGGTGTGCTTTTTAAAGTACTTCACGAAGTTGCTGGCATCTTCAAACCCCAGCTGATAGGCCAGCTGCTGGGAGTTGCTCTGGCTGACCACCAGCTGGCGCTTAATCTCAATCACGGTAAAGGCATCGATCAGCTGTTTGGCGGTTTGGCCGGTGGCCTGTTTGCAGACTTGGTTAAGGGTTTTGTAGGTGGTGTGCAGCTGTTGGGCGTACCAGTTGGCATCGCGGGTTTGGGTAAAGCGTTCTTGCAGCAGCCCCATAAACCGAGAGAAGGCTTCGCTGCGGGTGTTGGCCAACTGCTCGCCGTTTACCAAGGGCTGCTGGCGACGCAGCATAAGCGACAGCGCCGAGAACAGGTACATGGTAATCAGTGGGTCGGGCTGGGCCAGCGCCGTTTCGGTGGTTAGCTCGGCTACTAAGTTATCGCAGCGTTGGCGGGTGCCGGGTTCGAGGCGAATCAGCGGGTTGTAGCTGGGATTTAAGTGAGTGGGTGTGTAGTTGGGCAAGCGCATATTGGCGTGCACCTGATCCAAAAATGCTTGGGTAAACACCAACAGCTTGCCCTCTAGGGAAGAGCTGAAACTAAAAGCGTGTACCTGCTCGCGTTGGATAACCAGAGCATCGCCAACATGCAAAGAATAATCGACAAAATCCACCTGATGGTGGCCCCTCCCCCCGGTGATATAGAGCAGCGCAAAGAAGCTGACTCGGTGCGCTTGGCTAGGGTTGTGATCTTCAATATTGCGCTCGCGCAGAGCGCTGAGGTCGATCACCTCCAGCTCGGCGCTATCCAGCTTTGGATTGTGAAAGGTAACTTGAGGGATTGATGACGGGCTATTCAATGTAACGCGCACTCCTTGGCAAACTCACAGTGCAATGTTAGCAGATCGCCCGACTCATCGAGCCCCACAATTAAGGGCTAGTCGCGGCGCATACTGACCAAATCGATGCCCGCCGCAAAGCCATCCTTGGTGACCTTGAGCACGCGAAAGCCCTGTTTGGCATAAAAGCCTTGGGTATGTTGCGAGGTTTCGAGCTCGACGGCCAGCTTGGGGAAGCGCTGGGATATCAGCGATAAACGATGCTCGGTCAGTTGCCGGCCCAGCCCTTGGCTATGCCACTCGCGCTGCACCATTCCCCAGGTCATCACCACTCGCTCACCGCGCGGCGCAAAGCCGCCGCAGGCAACGATTTGCTCGTCGAGCAAGCCGACAAAGTAGTCGCTGGTGAGTGCATCACCTTCCAGAAACTCGGCGAACTCTGCCTGTTCATAGTCGGCAAAGTAGCGCCCAACATTACTGACAAACACCCTTAGGCAAGCCTGCTTATGGGTGGGCTGATAGCGAATAATCTGCATCTGTCGAAGGTATCCGTTAGCTGGTGCCATGGTGATTCTCGGCATTGATTGACTCAACAATCTGGTTGATACGGTAGTTGATGTACAAGTCGGTGAAAACAAAGGTCCACAGGCCATGGAACCACAACTGGCGATCGCTCGGCAAAAAGTTAAAAGCCCGGTTCAGCCGATTACGCGCTTGAAAGGCCCACACTAGCAGCAGGACTCCGAATATCAATGAATGCGCATCATCCAGCATCAGGTAGGCTGGCTGATCAGAAAAGTTGATGGCCAGAAAATAGGTGACAGGGCTTAGCCAGCCGACGATAAAGATACTATCCACCAGACGCTGGCCGATCGGCGGCAGGTCGTGCTCCAGGGTATTTATCTTGTTGCTCAGTTGGCGCACATAGTAGCCGGCATACACCCCGAGGGTGAACAAGGTATAGAAAAACAGCTGCCAAGTACTCATGGAGTACAGTGGCTTGAAATCCTCTTTGGTCATCAAGGCTCCTGGTTCAAATCATCTCGCCGCCCGTTATGCGCGAAGAGTCTTTTCTCGTCAAGTAGTTAAGCATTGCCCGAAAGCGAAAATGAGACCAGCTCAGAGAAACAGTCGTCAGGGAGAAGCACACTGTGCTAACAAAACTGCTTGCATCTTAACCAAGGCAGATCTACATTAATCGTCATTCGACGATTAACGGTAATAACCATGTCAAACTGCCAGAATACACTCACTCTCGAAAGCGCAGATCCGGCGCTGGAAGAAGAGATCGCCAAGTTCGCCAAGGCCATCGCTCACCCAGCGCGGGTTCGCCTGCTGAAGGTGTTATCTGAAGGTGGCTGCCTGGGCTCTGACTTGGTTGATCAGCTGGAGCTGGCACAATCAACGGTATCTGAGCACCTGCGGATACTGAAAAACTCAGGCTTGGTCGATGCCGAAGTCCAGCACCCGCGCACCTGCTTTAGCCTCAATGCCGAAGCGTGGGCACGTTTTAAAACCCTGATGCACTACTTCGACTAGCGGAAGCTGAGAGCAATCCATGGGCTTGTTCTCACTCCTTGAATCGTCTTTCGACGATAAACGCTTACCAATAACTTTACGCAACTATCAAACTGTAAGGAGCCACTAAGATGGGCATTTTTGAGCGTTACCTAAGCCTGTGGGTTGCACTGGCGATGTTGCTGGGCTTGCTGCTTGGAAGCCTGGCTCCCGATGCCTTTACCCTACTGGGAGGGCTGGAGTACGCCAGCATCAACTTCGTGATTGCGGTGCTGATCTGGCTGATGATCTACCCGATGATGATGCAGATTGATTTCAGCGCGGTGAAGAACATCCACCGCCGCCCCAAAGGGCTGATTGTCACGCTAACGGTAAACTGGCTGATCAAACCCTTCACCATGGCGCTGATTGCGATTGCCTTTATCCGCTATCTGTTTGGCGACCTCACCGGCCTTATTAGCCCGGAGTTGGGGAACGAGTATATTGCCGGGATGATCTTGCTCGGTGTCGCCCCTTGTACCGCCATGGTGTTCGTCTGGAGCCAGCTTACCGACGGCGACCCCAACTACACCTTGGTGCAAGTGGCCATCAACGACCTGATTATGGTGTTCGCCTTCGCACCGATTGCCGCCTTGCTGTTGGGCGTGACCGACATTAGCGTGCCGTGGGACACCCTGCTGCTGGCAGTGGTGTTGTACATTGTGGTGCCGCTGTTGGCTGGATTGCTGACCCGACGAGTACTGCGTAGCGGCGCACAGCTGGCTGCGTGGGGAAGCAAGATAAAACCGCTGTCGGTGGTGGGCCTTATCAGCACCGTAGTGCTGCTATTCGGCTTTCAGGCCCAGCGCATATTAGCCAATCCGCTGGATATCGCCCTGATTGCGATCCCGCTGACCATACAAACCGTGCTGATCTTCGCCATCAGCTATGTGTGGATGCAGCGCTGGCGCGAGCCACACAATGTGGCCGCCCCGGGCAGTATGATTGGCGCCTCTAACTTCTTCGAGCTGGCAGTCGCTGTAGCCATCAGCCTGTTTGGCTTGCATTCAGGCGCAGCATTAGCAACAGTGGTGGGCGTATTGGTTGAGGTACCGCTGATGCTGGCCTTGGTCAGTTATGCCAATCGCACTCGTTATCGCTTCCAAACAGCCTAGGTATACCCGAACAACCTCAAGATGCAGGATTCAGAGGCGCACAATGTCCATAGGGCGAGGCGAAAATACGAAGGAATGATGACTCATTTCGAATGTTTTCAACGAAGAACTATGGACAATGAGCGTCTCCCGAAGGGCGAGTTTACCCGACCCTCATACTGCGTTACCGCTCCTTGATTTAGACCACTAAATCGGCGGAGCAGTGCCTTGCCTGAGGGTCGGGTAAATCTCGCTGAACAAGCATTTTGCTTGCCGATAGCCTTCTCAAGGAACGAACTATCCACGCAAGGAACCTACGTGAGTCAACGAAATCGCCGCAACTCTGCCACAGCCATCGGCAGCATCTCCATTGTACTTTGGGGCACACTCGCCCTGTTTACCCGCCTAACTGACGGGCAGATCCCACCGTTTCAATTGATGGCGATGACCTTCTTCATCGCCTTTCTACTGATGAGTGTTCGTTGGTGGAAACAAGGCCAACTAGGTTTAAACCACTTACGTCAATCTCGCTGGGCATGGGCGCTTGGAGTGAGTGGTTACTTCGGTTATCACTTCTGTTATTTCAAGGCAATGAGTCTGGCACCTGCGGTAGAGGTGAGCCTACTGGCCTACCTGTGGCCGCTGCTTATCGTACTGTTCTCAAGCCTGCTGCCCGGCGAGCAGTTTCGCCCGGCGATGTTACTCGGGGCGCTACTGGCACTGGTCGGTTGCTGGCTGCTCATCGGCGGCGAGCAACAAGGCTTTAATCAGCAGTATCTCGGCGGTTACCTGTTAGCGCTGGCCTGCGCCCTACTCTGGTCCGGTTATTCGGTACTAAGCCGCTTGGTGAAGCAAGTTCCCACCGATGCGGTGGGCTGGTTTTGCTTGGTTACCGCCGTGCTGGCCATGCTGTGCCACCTGTTTTGGGAAGAGACGGTATGGCCCGCCAATGCAATCCAATGGCTCGGGGTTATCGGCTTAGGGCTTGGGCCAGTGGGGATCGCCTTCTTCACCTGGGACTACGGAGTGAAGCACGGCAACATTCAGCTACTGGGGGTACTGGCATACTCAGCGCCCCTGATATCGGTGCTACTACTGCTGGCGATTGGCGAGGCAACCGCCAGCATCAGCCTAGCGCTGGCTTGTGCTGCCATTGTTGGCGGCTCGTTGTTAGCAGGGCTAACTAAGCGACGAAGTTAAGCGACGAGGTTAAGCGACAAAATTAAGCGAAAAAGTTAAGTAGGCTAACTCCTTTACCCCCTTCAGCAGCCTGAAAGTTGCGATCAATGCTGTGCGACTTGCACAGGTAGAACGAATGCTCTACCCTAAGTAGAATATTTGTTCTACCTAAGTAACTATGGCCTCCAGCAACCCATCTAGCAACACGCTCAGCCCTGAGACATCTAATGAGCTCTCAATCGAAGAGCGCATCGCCGCGAATCTTGAGCAGCTGTTCAGCCAACGCGGCTTTGCCGAGCCCAGTGTGGCTGAGCTTAAAGCCGCCTCAGGGGTGACCATGCGCACCCTCTATCGCTACTTTCCGGCAAAAGAAGCGATGGTGATCGGCGCGCTGGAGCATCGCCAACAGCGCTATCTGGCCTTTCTACGCGATGGCCTGCCAGAGGATACTCATCAAGCGGTCGTCCATATCTTCGAGCGCTTGGCGCAGTGGATGCGTGAGGCCGCACCGAATGGCTGTATGTCCTCGCACGCACTGAGCGCTTTTCCCGACAACTCGGCCATCCAGCAGGCGGTTACAGCACACAAGCAAGCACTGCTTGACCTGCTGCAGGGCCTGAGCTCTCAGCCCGATATTGGCTATCAATTACTGATTATCCACGAAGGCGCTTCGGCGGCATGGCCGCTCCTTGGCCCGCAAGCCATTGAACACGCCAGCCAACTGGCCCAAACACTGATAGAAAACAGCTCCCATTGAGAAAAACCATGACTACATCTAACGCCAATAACACCATGCGCGGTGTCCAACTGATCGGCCACGGCGGCCCGGAGATGCTGCAAGTGCGTCACGACTTGCCAGTTCCCTCACCCAAGCCCAGTGAAGTGCTGGTAAAAGTCGCCGCCGCCGGTGTTAACAATACCGACGTCAACACCCGCATCGGTTGGTACTCTAAAAACGATGGCGATAGCGCCGATGCCAGCTGGGCCGGTGAAGCCCTGCAGCTACCCCGCATCCAAGGCGCCGATGTGTGCGGCGAGATTGTCGCGGTGGGCAGTGAGGTGGACGCGAAACGCATCGGTGAGCGAGTGATGATTGAGCCCTGTCTCACCGAGGTGAACGGGCAAGCCCTCGAGCACTTCGCCTACTTTGGCTCGGAGTGCGATGGCGGCTTTGCTGAATACGCGGTGGTCGCCGCTAAGCACGCTTTTAAAGTGGAGAGCGAGCTAAGTGATATCGAGCTGGCCTCGTTCCCTTGCTCCTATTCTACCGCCGAAAACCTACTGACCCGCGCTCGCCTAAAAGCCGGTGAGCGAGTGCTAGTGACTGGCGCATCTGGCGGCGTTGGCTCAGCAGCGGTGCAACTTGCCAAGGCCCGCGGCGCCGAAGTGATTGCTGTAACCAGCGCCTCCAAGCAGCAGCAACTGATTGAGTTAGGCGCCGACCAGTGCGTGGCGCGTGGCGACTCTTTGCTAAAGGCCTTGGGAAGCAATAGCGTAGATGTGGTGATCGACTTGGTGGCCGGAGAACAATGGCCAGAGCTGCTGGAGCTAATGCGTCCACTTGGCCGCTACGCCGTAGCAGGCGCGATTGGCGGCCCGCACGTCAATCTGGATGTGCGCACCCTGTACCTTAAAGATCTCAGCTTCTTTGGCTGTACCAAGCTCGAGCCAGAGGTGTTCGGCAATCTGGTGGCGCTAATCGAGCAAGGTAAGATCAAGCCGTTGGTTGCTGCCACCTTCCCGCTAGAGCAGATCACCGAAGCGCAACAGGTGTTTCAGGAGAAGGGCCATACCGGCAAGATTGTATTGGAAGTTGCGAGTTAGCACTGCATATGGAGGTGCTGTGATCCAGCACCTCTCCACGCGAGACAACAATTATTGCCAACGCTCCAAACGCTTCACGTCTGCGCTAAATACTGAGGAGAATGCCTTTAGCTTGGCTTTCGCCAACCGCGCTCGCCCCTCTTGGTTGCGAGTATAGATAAGCTCAGACAGGCAAACATGCTCGTTCCATGCTTTGTAGAAGATCTGGGCAGTGCGCTTTTTTGCGGCAAACTTCATGGGGACAGCATGATAGTCCTCACGCGTTTGCCCCATAAACTTGCCTTCACGTAGGATCAGGTATCGAGGGCTGTCGATAGGCGCTAGGATCTCGGCCATACAGTCAGCAAACAGTGAAGACTCGTAGAAGCTACAGCCCGATAGCACCAGAAAAAAGGAGCCGTCGTCAAGTTGCACAACGTTCACCCGCAGCTGCCGATAAGGCGTTTCAACAAACCCGGCCTTGCACAGGGCTGTAGCAAGCGCCACTCCGATCTGCTTTAGCGCGCCATCAACCGGCAGGTGGATCATCAAGGTCTTTACCATTTTGCAAGTTTGCGAGCCTTTCCAAAGCAGTACCCCTAATAACACTAGCGGCAGAACCACACCCATCAGCGCGCCGAGCGCACCAACAAAATGCAGAGTAAATAAAACAACACTGAAGAGCGCAACAGCCAACTGCGTTTTCAAATACTTAAAGCAGTCGTTTAGCAGCATACCGCGAAGCGCTGGAACTTTATCGGTCTTAACGCTTGGGTAAACCCGCGCCTTATCATACAGGGTAAGGGCACGTTGCCAGCGCTCTGCCAGCTCGCCACTCTTCTTATAACGTGCAATCATCTGCTTGTTGGAACTGGCGATCAAAGCGCTAGCAGGCTCGTATTCGCGGGGGGGCCGCAGATACTTAGCATCCATGCGTTCAAAGCCACTCTCGATAGACATTCCCGTTTCAGCAAGCCCGACAAAGGTCTTAAAGCGACTTTTCAGGTTCTCAACATCACTCCAGCCTAAATATGACTTGGGGTTGATTGCCACCAAGTGCCAAATCGCACTGACCTTACCTTTGGTATCGCGGTTGATTCGTATCGCGCGACCACGCATTTGGTTGGTGAGCATAAATGAGCCCACTGAGCTTGCAAGAATCAGGGAGTTAACCACTGGTGCATCCCAGCCCTCGCCCAACAATGAACGAGTGCCAACTAGTACATAGAGCTCGCCACTCATCAATAATGCAGTAAAAGCCTTAGTCAGTTGGTTTAAAGGCCCGGTTACCCGCTGATAACCCTCACCGACCGGCACCACGCTGACCTTGGAGGCATCTAGCTGGCTGAGTAATACCTCAACCCGTTCATTCGGGATAAGCGATAAACGCCCGCTTAACAGCGCGATGCGATCGCCCACCTTAGAGCGCTTGGTAAGCGCTTCAAACACCGGCCATGCACCGAGGTTGAGCTTACCGGTATCCATGTTCGACTGCAGCGCCTCATCCCGGATGTAATCCACCAGTACCACTTGGCGCAGGGTGTCGCCACGTTGCTGGTATTCGAGTTCGTGAATGCTGGCGCAGGCATCGATCTTCGCGCTACTCAGCGACAACGAGCGTTCAGTGCGGCGAGAGCGCTGTAAAGAAAGCTCGCGGCCCTTTAACAGCTCAACTGCCCGCAGCTGCTTTTTGAGCTGCTCTATGTAATCTTGCTGAGCTTCACTATAGGTAGTGGCTTCGGCAAACAGCATTGCTTCCAGAAGAGTCTGCCACCACTTGCGATCGAGCTCGGGGATATCCTCTGGGGTAAAGTCCAACCACCCCATTACACGCTCACTCTGTGGCAGTTGCTTGGCTTTGCAGAACACCAACAACGCCGCTGCCACTTGAGGATCGTTAACCACATTGGGGGATAGGTTCTCATCACTCAACCAAGGATGGGAGAGCACCAAATCGGCAAATTTGCCGTCGTTAAACAGGCTATTGCAGAGTGACCTAACCCGCTCATCATATTCATCGATCTGTTGGCTTTCATCAGCGCTGGCATTGCACGCCCAAATGTAATCCTGATGCGCACACAAGGTGCCACTTTTTACCAGTTCAGGTACCGAGATCTCTTCGTCGATGGGGCCACATAGCGCCTCATAGCGCAGCCACTCATTACCTTCGGCATCATAAGGCGGAGTTGCGGTCAGCGAGACCAGAGTCAGCTTAGGGAAATGGTCACACACCTTTTGCAGCGCCCGCCACCACTCAGCGCGTAGGTGATGGGCTTCATCAAGGATCAGCACCTCAATCTGATGCGTTTCGAGCAGGCGAATAAAGCTGTTGAGTTCGTCAACCTTCAGCCCCTTGCTGTCGCTGATGTCTAGCTCGTGTTCAGCTTCAAGCGGCTCGCTATCTACATCGTCTTGCTCGGCGAGCGAGGGCTCTTTGCTGAGTTGTTCCTTAAACTTTGAATGCAGTGCTTGATAAGTCACCGAGGTCAGATAGCCGGGCTTATCGACTGCATTGCTCACCCAGGGCAGCTCGCGGAAATCATCAACGTCAACAAAATCACTCAGCCGCTCCAACCATTGATCGCGGATTATCCGAGTAGGAGACAACACCAACGCCGGCTTACCCAAGCGACGAAAGACTTCCAAGCCCAAGGTTGTTTTGCCAGCGCCTGGCGCTGCGACAACGTGCAAACGATTGTCATCAAGGTGCTCATCGATGGCATCTAACACACGTTGTTGATAGGGGCGCCAAGAATAACGGAATTGCATTGATTGCGGTGAAGGAGCCACATTCGCCTCTCTAAAGATACCTCAGGATAGAGAGCACTAATAAGCTGGCGAAATAGGCATTCAAGCAGCCACTTCAGCGCTCGAAGTGATTTTAACTACTTGTTTATTCTTAATAAAGATTCCTGAACAGTCATGCTAAGTGCAAGCCAAAAAAAGCAGCTCCGCTTTAGAGCAAGACTCTAGTTGCAAAGACTGTTCAGGATACTTTGCTGCCGATGCCAGCCTAGCCAACTTGGCTCATTTCGTTCAAGGTGAAGGTCTCAACCGCACCTTCGGTCGCTGCCATGTAGTCAGCTAGATGTTGGTTACCCATATGCGCCTGCCACAGCTCGCGAGATTCCCAGTTTTCGAAGAACAGGAAGTGGGCAGGGTTTTCATTGTCTTGATGCAGGTCGTAGTTGATGCAGCCCTCTTCAGCGCGGGTGACATCAATCAGCTTCAAAAGCTCTGATTTTACCAGTTCGATCTTATCTTGCTTGGCGATGATGTTTGCAACGATGGTCAGTTTAGCCATGGTGGATCCTCTATGCTTGATATGAAAAGGGAAGTTCCTAAGTGATGGTCTCATCCTATATCGGAACTGCAGGGTTAGACAGTCGTTATTGACCTAAACATTCTCAAACTCAAATTGAATATACCAACAAGACTAAGTGCTGTTCGATGGAGCTAACAGCGCTTGTCACCCTCTTCTAGACTCGCTGCGTAACTGCATCTGTTGGCTATTCGATCACTGCGCTAAGTTACTTTTTTACTTGGTTTTTTATCGCCCAACAGGGGTGATCGGAGCCTCAGCCAAGCACGTTGTCAGCTTAGAACCCCAACATCTCCCCCTGAAGAGGAAAGGACAATGAAGATATCAACCCTGCTGGCGCCTAAGTATGCGAAAACACTGTTCGGCTCACTGATTGTTATGCTTGGCTTTGCGCTCACCAACGCTCACGCCGCCCACCACGGCATGAAGAAAGACATCGTCGATGTCGCGGCAGAAAACGGCTCATTCACCACCTTGGTAGCAGCCGTGCAGGCTGCCGGATTGGTGGACACACTCAAAGGCGACGGTCCATTCACGGTATTTGCGCCCACCGATGAAGCCTTTGCCAAATTGCCAGAAGGCACCGTTGAGATGCTGCTAGAGCCAGAGAACAAAGACAAGTTGGTCGCAGTGCTCACCTACCATGTGGTGGCCGGTAAAGTCATGGCCGCAGACGTGGTCACGCTGGATAGTGCCACCACGGTGCAGGGACAAGACGTTAGCATTATGGTGGATGGTGACAAGGTGATGGTGGATAACGCGCAGGTTATTGCCACCGACGTGAAGGCTAAGAATGGGGTCATCCATGTGATTGACAGTGTGATACTGCCTAAATAGCTCGGTGGGGCTTCGATAAACTAAGGCGGCTTGAGTTAAGCCGCCTTTTTGCTAGAACAAACTATCTTAAGAGCAATCTACTTCAAGAGCAGTCTATTTCAAGATCAACCACAGAGCATGGATCACCCCGGGTAAGAACATCAAGATACACAGCAACACGTTGATGGCTAAGTCTTTACCGACGCCTTTTTGCAAGAACACCGCAACCGGAGGTAGAAAGATAGCCAAAATAATCAAGATCAACTTGTTCATAGTTTCCCCTTAGATGTTAAGCGCTTAGTTTTGTGGTCCCCACTACACTATAGCTGCATCCCATCACCCAAGCGGGCTAACGAGCTCTAACGGTCACGGTAGCAAGGCTACTGCACTTAGGCCTTGCCAAGGGCGGCGTCGATATCTGCGGCGCTATGGCGCTCAGCCAACTGCCCGTCTTCTCCCCAGGTGCGATTAACGATGCGACCACGCTGCACGCCAACTCGCTGCTCCAACTGCTTGGCCCAGCGTTGTAGGTGGGTATAGCTTGCCACATCAAGAAACTCCGCAGCCTCATACAAGTTTCCTAACACCAGATTGCCATACCATGGCCAGATGGCGATATCGGCAATGCTGTACTCGGGACCGGCGATAAACTCGTTCTCTGCTAGCTGCTTGTCCAGCAGATCGAGCTGGCGCTTCGCCTCCATGGAAAAACGATTGATCGGGTACTCAAACTTCTCGGGCGCGTAGGCGTAGAAGTGCCCAAAGCCACCACCCAAATAGGGCGCGGAGCCCTGCAGCCAGAACAGCCAGTTCATCACCTCGGTGCGCGCAGCACCTGATGCGGGCAGTAACTTACCGAACTTATCGGCCAAGTAGACCAAGATGGCACCCGATTCGAACACCCGCACCGGCTCACTGCCTGAGCGGTCCATCAGCGCCGGGATCTTAGAGTTGGGATTCACCTCGACAAAGCCAGAAGAGAACTGATCGCCTTCCATAATCTGGATTAAGTGGGCATCGTACTCGGCTTCGCTAACACCCAGTGCCAGCAGCTCTTCGAGCATAATGGTCACCTTCTGGCCATTGGGGGTAGCCAGGGAATACAGTTGCAAGGGATGCTTACCCACCGGCAGGTCTTTGTCATGGGTGGCCCCGGAGATCGGGCGATTGATACTGGCCCACTGGCCACCGCTTTCTGACTCGTCTTTCCAAACCTTAGGTGGGGTGTAATCACTCATATCCGCTCCTCGAATGTGTTTTGTCGGTTGGGCGTTATCCAAGCTACCTCAAGATGCTGGCGAGAGAAATGCTATTTGCCAACAAGGCTTGTGGTTGGCCTTACTCGGTCAACGCCCAGCCCATATTTACCAATAATAAAATCAATTAGTTAAATGCAGGACGAACTTTAAACCTAGCCCATGCAATTAATTTTTGTCCACAAACTATTTTCCGGTCAAACGGTACTGTGACTACTGGCAAAGCCTGATGTTATCGATTTGTTAATTAGTAAAAACTGATTCATCTTGTTCTGTGGATTAGTTGCCTTACAGCCTCTTGCAGTGGTGCGAGCAATGGCTGCTTGCTAACCCCTCAACAAGTCTATGGAATAAAAGGTAATAACAATGAAAGGACGACTACTTACACCAGCCTTGCTGGCTTCGCTGTGTGTCTCTCCCTTAGCATTCGCAAATGTAAACCTGAACGGGTTTGCCTCGGTCGGCGTTGGTTTTTCCGACGAAGACGGCGGTGCCTTGGGCTATGACAAAGACTATAGCTTCGACCCCGACTCTTTAGTCGCGGTGCAGATTGGCTATGAGATCAACGACCGAATGAGCGCCACCGTGCAGCTACTCGCCCGCGGTGTCGACGACTGGGACCCGGAGATGGAATGGGCCTACCTCAGTTATGAGTTCGACAATGGAACATTAGTGCGTGGCGGTAAGCTGCGTATGCCGCTGTATATGTACAGCGACTACCTTGACGTGCGCTACGCCCAGCCGTTCTTGCGCCCACCAGCAGAGGTTTACGATATCGTAGCGCTGAGCTCCTACACAGGTGTAGATATGGTTCTACCCTTTGAGGCTGGCGACTCCACTATTACCCTACAAGCCTTTGCAGGTAACACCTCGGAAGAAGCAGACTTAGGTACCGCAACCATCGATTTTGATATGAAGAACCTGGTGGGTGCCAACCTTAGCTGGGAGTGGGGAGATGTGCTTGCCCGAGTCGTTTATGCCCAAGGGGATCTGGAAGCCGATCCAACCGCAGGTGGCGGACTTGGTTCGTTATTTGACGACAAAAAAGGCTCGTTTGCCGGTGTTGGCCTGCGCTACGACCCGGGTAGCTGGTTTGTACTGGGCGAATATGGCGCCCGCGAGATTGATGATGAATTCTCCGACGTTGAAGGTGCATACTTTGGTGGCGGTGTACGCATCAATGCCTTTACCCCCTACATCTTCGCTGGCTTTAGCGAAACCACCGATGATGATGACCGCGCCGGACCATTCTCTACCGCCTTCGACTTCGAGAGAAAGAGTGTTAGTGCTGGCTTGCGCTGGGACTTCTATGACAACGTCGCCGCCAAGTTTGATGTGAGCCACTACTACGACTTCAACAACACTGACGGTGGGTTCGGCAGCACCGTATTGGCCCAAGGTTTAGATGAACTGACCGTTTTCGGTCTCTCAGTCGACGCGGCATTTTAGGAGGGTGTAATGATGATCAAACGTATACTACTAATCGCCTCCCTAATGATGGCAACCTGCGGTATCAGCTATGCCGAGGTTGCTGTGATTGTTAACTCCGCCAATGGTGCCAGTATCGATCAGGGCGATATCAAAAAGCTGTTCTTAGGCAAGGCGAAAAAATTTAGCGATGGCAGCTCCGCCACACCAGTGAACCTGCCGGCCAACAGCGCCTTGCGCGAAGCCTTCGACAACCAAGCGCTGGGCAAGTCGCCTCAGCAGATGAAGAGTTACTGGTCGAAGCTTATCTTCACCGGCAAGGGGCAACCACCGGAAGAACTGGCTGACGACGCCGCAGTTATCCAGTGGGTCACCTCGAATGCCGATGCCATTGGCTATATCGATGCTGCATCGGCGACTGCAGATGTAAAGGTGATTGCCACCTACTAAACCGTTGTATTAATTAAAAAAGCAGCCCTCCATGGGCTGCTTTTTATTGGGTATACCCGAGCAACTTCAAGATGCTTGTTCAGCGAGATTTACCAGTCCTTTAGGCAAGGCACTGCTCCGCCGATCTAGAGGTCTAAATCAAGGAGCGGTAACGCAGAACGAGGTACTGGCAAACTCGCCCTTTGGGAGCACCTCTGAATCCTGCATCTTGAGGTTGCTCGGGTAGATGTTGACTCCAAAACACGCTTCGACATAATCTCTCGCTGAACACACGCTTTAACCACCTCTGCAACGACCAATCGCTCGACCCATGAAGCAAAACCTTAAAACCTGGATAACACACCACGACGACAGTTGGTGGTTTATCACCATCTACGTGGGCGCTGCCGTCTCACTGAGTATGCTGATCTCGATGTTCTGGCTGGCGGCCGTGGTGTTCGCCCACGGAGTACTCGAGTGGTTCGCGCTGGCGGGCAAGCCCCTGCGCTTCAGAGCGGTGCTGTGGCACCTAAAACTAGATATCGTCCTGGTGATATTCGCGCTATGGCTGGCGGTCTATATGGATGCGCTGTTTGGCTTGGTGGGGATCAGCGCAGCGGCGCGCGCCAGTGCGCAGTTAAGTGCGCGCTTTGCGCTGTTCGAGAAGATATTTCGGGCAGTTATGCTGACCATCGACGATGCGCTGCAGGTCATTAAAGCCTTACTGCGTAAAGGCAGTAAGGCGGTGCAAATTCCAGCAAGCAATGGTAGCTGGAGCCTCGCAGATAAGCTTACTATTGGCTCAGGTATGGCGTTGATTGTCGCCATCGTGGTGGCGCCCTACCTCACCCAGCATAGCTATCAGCAAGTATTAGCCATCCTCTCCAGCGAGCTTCACCCCTGGCCCTAGACCTTAAACTGGTTAGTCACGGTGGTGACATTCTCACTGGCTTCATGCAGCTTCTGGCTGATCACATCCAGCTCAGTGGTTGAGGTGACCGCCTCTTGGGCCATCTCTTGGATCTCAGCCACATATTGCTGGATAAGCTGCGAGGTTTGATTCTGCTCTTCGGTGGCAGCGGCGATCTGGTTGTTGATCATCACAATCCCGCCCACCTTGTCGGTGATCATATTAAGCGAATCCCCTGCCTGGCCGGACTGCTCGACACTCTCACGCGCCTTGGCGGTGCCGCGCGACATCGCCTGAACCGAGCGAGTGGAGGCACTTTGTAGTTCTTCCAGCACTTGTTGGATCTCTTGGGTCGAGTCTTGGGTGCGCGATGCCAGCGATCGCACCTCATCGGCAACCACTGCAAAGCCACGCCCTTGCTCACCCGCCCGAGCCGCCTCAATGGCGGCATTCAGTGCCAACAAATTGGTCTGCTCGGCGATGCCACGGATGGTATCGAGGATCGAGCCCACGTTGCGTGTGTGCTGCTCCAGCTGGGTAATCGTTTCGGAGGTTTCATCAATCTCTTCGGAAAGCTGGCTAATCGCCTGCATAGTGGTTTGCACCACCTCGGTTCCACTATTGGCCTGCTCATTGGCTTCCTCGGCCGAGCCCGAGGCACTGGCGGCATGTTCGGCGATATGCGCCACGCTGGTAAATAGCTCATTCAAGGCATGGGTGGTTTTCTCGATGGCGCCGCCTTGAGCGGTGATCTGGCTGTTGGTTTTGGCGCTGGCCTGCGACAGGTTCTCGGCGCTTTGATAGAGATCTTGGGTACTGTTGCGCAGCTCGGAGATAGTGTGCTGCAGCTTTTCGACAAAGTCGTTGAAGTAGCGCACCATCCGGCCAAGCTCATCCTTACCTTGATAGGTGAGCCGCACGGTCAGATCACCCTCCCCTTGGGAGATCTCCTTGAGCGAATCGGCCACCCCATTCACCGCATGAACAATACTGCGCGATACCAGGTAGCCAAGTACTATCACCAGTATCGCGGTCACCGCGCCGATAAGGGTACCGTTGGTCACGGTGGCGTTGCTGGTTTCTCCGGCCTCGGCCACCACCTCATCCACCTTGCTACTGAACTCGGCTTCAAACTCCTGCAAGATAGCCTTTAGATTTTCCTGGGCTTGGCTGACTCGCTCGCCTTGGCTGGCCATATTGGCAAAGTCGAAGGTGCCATCGATCATCGAACTGGACATCTGATAGGCGGGCTCGTAGTAAGCCTGCAGGGCGTTTCTCAGTCGGTCGACCTTACTGCCTTCGACTCCCAGTGAGGTAAAGTCCTGCAAGCTACTGAGGATCTGCTGTTGCAGCTGCTGGGCACCCGAGAGCATCTCGGCCTCGCCCACCATGGCAGCGGTGCTGATCTCATTGGCGATCTGGTCGAGGCGGATGGTGTTCGCCTGGGCCATTTGCAGTAGCGGGTAGTGCACCTCTTTAAGCTCGGCTAGGCGCTCAGAGTTGCGTCCAACATTCTGGTTTACAATCAACAGCATCAGCAGCATGCCAAGCACTGCCGTAACGATCAGAATGGTAATTTTTTGCGAAATAGAGATGAGGGTCAGCAGCTTCATTCACGTTCCTTGTGGCCGTTTGCCTTTTGCTAAAAATCCAAGGCTTTAATTGATTCATCAATCACTTAGCTCTACTAAGCTTGATTAAGAATAGCTAAACCACAGTCGTTAGTAACATTTTGGTTACATATAAGCCCCGGAACTTGGAGCTAACTCGGATTTTCGGCGAATTTGCCCGTAATACTCTCCTTCGCTCTATACCCAAAGTAATAAGGGCAATCGCCTGCCTAGCTGGTGCTTGCATGTGCTCAGAGCAACCGAGTCGCTAGTAACCTCAGCGATAATTGCTAACCCCGATAGCCAAAGCGCGCCAGATAGTGCCACACCTTTTTAAGATCTTGCGCGTCGAAACGCTCCAGCGCCTCACCAATCACTAACGGATTCAGCACTCCTTGTTCGGCGATTTGCTCGGCTAAACGCAGGTACTGTAGACCACGGTAGTGGGGGTATTGCCATAGCGCCTCAGTGGTAATCGCGAAGCCCGCGTGCCACTCAAGCTGGCAAGGAAGCTGACGGGCTAGCACTTCAACCTCGGTGTCTTTGAAGCAGGGGTCGAGCACCAGGGCTTCGACATCTCTGGCCAACTCGACAGTCCCGTGGATCTGCGCCTCAACATAGACATCTAAGGCGTCCTCTGCGCTTTGCTTGGCCAGCGCAACCAAGTGGCCTACTCCCGAGATATCGCTGTAGTCTTGCGGGTTAAAGTAGCTGTCGGGATAGCAAAAACTGCTGCGCGCTAGCACCTCTGGCCGCAAACGAAAGTAGCTGGAGCCAAAGCGAGGACAAGCTCCCGCAGGATGGTGCTGGTAGTTTAACGCCCCATACACCGGCCGCTCAGAAGCTGCACAGTGGTTGTAGATGCCACCAAAGGCCTTGTCTTCCCATTGCCAGCGCTCACCACCTACGTGAGCCGACAAGCCGCCATTGCTGGTGCCCGTCTCAAACTGCGACTTTAAATGGCCGTCCGCCGCCATTACCGCCAGCAGTGGTTGGCCGCTGAGGGTGGTCCGGTCGGGGTGGAAGTTAATGGTCAGCGAACACTTCGAGCCCAATGGCGTATTGCACGACTGCTGAGCGGCATGCTCAAGCGCTTGTTTTTGAATTGCTTTTAGCAAGGGCACTGCTCGCTTAAGTAAAAAACCTGATTAGCTGACAGGATACATATATACGCCACTGACTCAATCGCCATGATTGCTGTTTGGCTCAGTGGGGACCGTTTGTAATAAATCGACCAAGTTAATCCGCTCTGCAAGCTTTCTAGAAAGAACGCGTTTAAAAATCATACAGACACCAGCTATAGGTGTCCTCTGTCAGCACTTTTTACAGTAAAACCAATGACCTATATAAATACTTACTGAATTCAACAAGTTAAAAACTGGCACCAAACTTGTTTGGGCCATCCCCGCTATGGCTTGGGCTGCATCGACCTAGAATTCGCAAAACAGAACATAAAGGTCTGCTCAATCCGCAAACATTACAGGGAGTTACAACTAGTGAAAAAGTACTTAAGTGCCATTGCCGCGGCGGGCTTATTGAGCCAGTCTGCAAATGCGACCATATTGGATTTTGAGACCGGCTCGATCGTTGGTGGCATGATGGGCAGCTATGTCGAGGATGACTTTCGTATCTCCTCCGATTTCGGTCCAGTGGCACCCTTCGATATCTTTGGGCCAAGCTTCGCCGCCGGCAGTGACGGAAACATATTTGGTTGGTGTGGCGGGCAGTGTCAGGATGCCGATTCCCCCCAAGTAATCAGCCTGACATCGATCGATGGCAGCGCCTTCAACCTATTGAGTGTCGACTTCGCGTCGCTGTTTGAACCATCCGGTGAGGTGAAACTGAGCGTGCATGGTTTGTTTGAAGCGGGCGGTGAGATATCGCAAGTGGTTGAGCAAACTGGCGCCTTTGCCACCACTGATTTTACCGGCTTTACTGGCCTGAGCGCGGTTGAGTTCCGCGTATTCGGCGACAGCGATGACCCCGCAATGGATAACATTCGCTTGGCCTACGCGCCAGCGCCGCAAACCTTGGCGTTGCTGTTGGTGGGTTTAGTCGGCGTGTTCGCCAGAAAGCGCGTTAGCTAATCACCGAGTAGCGAAGACCAAAGAGGAGGCTGGTTCATTGCCTCCTCTTTTTTTGCTCAGCGCCAAGCGCTTAACGTGCCCTAAAGCACATGCTGGGAAATGGCCCGCGATATCTCCACCAGATTGGTGGAGCCTGAGAACTCAAAGCGCACCTGGCCGAGGGCTGAAAAGTAGATCTCCAGCTCCGCATCGATATCCAGCGTACCCGCTGTCTCTACCGAGTAGGCCACGATGTTCTTGTATGGCAGGGAGGTAAAGTCCTTCTTGCTGCCGGTGATGCCCTGTACGTTGACCGCAATGATGCGCTTGTCGGTGAACACCACCCCATCGCGCATCGATTTGAAGGCATCGATTACCGACTCTTCCGGGAGCAGCAACTCACCCACCTTGTCGGCATAGTCGCCATTTTGCTTGAGCTTGAACAGCTGCTTGTTACTGAAATCGATCACGTATACATCCTTGTAGTCATATAAGTGCTCTCAGCATAGAGCCCCGCGCTATGACCTGGCAAGCCATTCGCGCGGGCCATCTGCGATTAAGCAGGCTGCGCTTGTAGCTGATTCACCGGCTTGTCGTTAATTGGCAGGTGCACCAGTGCCGCCAGCAAGGCTAAGGCGATGGTGGAATACCAGATTGGCTGATAGCTGCCGGTGTAGTCGTAGATGCGCCCACCCAACCAGGCACCAAGGAAGCTGCCGATCTGATGGGTGCAAAACACCAAACCATACAGGGTCGACAGGTAACGCGCCCCAAAGATCTGGCGCACCAAGCCCGAGGTAAGCGGCACAGTGCCCAGCCAGCAAAAGCCGATGGCTGCGCCAAAGATGCCCGCAGAGGTGGTGGTAAGAGGCAGCATCACAAAACCGGCAATCACCAGGGTACGAACCAGATAGAGTGCGCTCATCACATGGCGTTTGTTGTAGTAATCACCCATCAATCCCCAAAAGTAGGAGCCAAAGATATTGAAGATCCCCACATAAGCCAGCGCCATGGCGGCGGCATTGGCCGGCAAGCCGCGGTCGGCCAGATAGCTCGGCAGGTGGGTGGCAATAAACATCACATGGAAGCCACAGACGAAGAAGCCCATATGGATAAGCAAGTAGCCTTTATGAGAAAAGGCCTGCTTCAGCGCTTGTTTCAAGCTTTGCTCGCGCTCAACCTCCAGTGCTGCTTTGGCCGAGCCGCCTTGGGTGCTCTGCATAAATACCGAGAAGGCCAGCATGGCAAAACAGGCCATCGCGAATACCTGCATCGCGCCCTGCCAATCAAAATGGGTTAGCAGGCTCTGCGCGCCGGGGATCACCGCAAACATACCGAAGGAGCCTGCCGCCGAGGTGAAACCAAAGGCTTTAGAGGCGTGCTTGGCGGGCACTACTTTCGATACCGCCCCCAAGATCACCACATAGCTGGTAGCGCTAAGGCCCAAGCCCACTAGCACACCCAACGACAGATACAGCATACCAGAGGCCTGAGTGATGGAGGTGAGATACAGGCCCAGGGCATAGGCTATGGCACCGCCAGCAATCACCCGTTTTGCTCCGAAGCGGTCTGCCGCCATGCCAACAAAGGGCTGGAACAGACCAAATAGCAGGTTTTGCAGGGCGATGGTCAGGCTGAAGAACTCGCGGCCCGTTTCGAAATGCTCGCTGATCGGCAGCATAAAGATACCGAAGGACTGGCGGATCCCCATACTAATGATCAAGGTTCCAATCCCTAGCCAAACCAGGATTGGAAAACGAAAAATACTCATACTCGGTTGTTACCTTCTAATGGTGGTGCGCGTGGTGCTGCTCATGGTGTTGGCGATCACTGGGGTAGCTGTCATGGGAATGACAACCACTCGACATCGCTTGCTCGGCCAAAGCATCCATAAGTGGCTCACAACGTTGCACTCCAGCAATCGTTAGCAACAACATCACCAGCGCCCTAGCTAATTGAGCGCGCAGGCTTTGCTTGAACATAGGTTCCTCGGAAAACAGACTATCCCGGAAAAAGGTCCGCTCGGAAAAAGGCTCCCCCGGAAAATCGAGCGGCAAGTGTAGGGAAAAACACCTTATGCATCCAATGAAAGTTATGCAAGAGCAACATGCACAAAGCGCATTTGTCTCTATGGCGATTAGATAAGTCGGGTTGAGTGCTTACAGTCCTAAGCGATCTCGGCGAATCGCTTAACTGAACATGTCCAGGACTTCCGCCTCGGTTAACGCCGGGCTGTCAGTGTCCAGTGCATAGCTGTCTGGCTTTAGATCAATGAAATACTGCATCGCCATTGTGAGAGCCTGTTGCTTGGGAATATTCAGAAGACCCAGCGGCACGTTGTACTCGCCGCTAAAGCGCATCTTGAAATATAAGTGGGTGCCACACTGCTTGCAGAAGGCGCGGATCGCCCAGGGTGATGACTTGTATTCAGTGACCATCTCTTGGCCGGTGATTTCGACGTTCCGCCCGCATGACAGCGACAGTTGCGGACCACCGGTCCATGTTTGGCAGGTATTACAGTGACATGCGAAAAACGATTGTGCCTGCGGCTGTACGGTTAAACCAACACCGCCACAAAGACATTGCCCTTGGTAGCTTGTACTGCTCATGGTTAATCCTGATTGGCTTGGGCGCACCTCTGATGTGTTCGCCAGTTATTGAGCTGCTTAATATTAAGGCGCGCATTTAACTACCACCGGGTGTAATTGTCAACCAAATCAATAGTAAATAAAAACTCATCCACAGAGCTTGTCGCTGGTAGCCAGTACCTGCCCTTTGCTTGTTGATGCTATTGCAGGCTGGGGGTGTCGGTTTGACATGATTGAGTTCGAATGATTAGATCTCAAAGTATTTTACTTGGTTAGGTAGTAGCCTTCTCTCTTTTGAGTAGGAATGTATTGCCTCAAACAAGGCCCAATTGCGATAAGCCTGTTTCCTGATCAAGCAAATGCTGTCGCGACTCTCAGGGAGAGGGTCGCTTTTTGCTATTTTGGAGAGAACATGTCAGATAATCATGACAAGTACAGTATCAACAATACCGACTATACCGTCGGTCAAGACAACGTTCAGCGCTGGGGCTTTGATGTCCACAACCCAGTGTTCGGCATTAGCGCCGGGTTAATCCTGCTGTTTTTGGTGGGGGTGTTGGTCAGCGACACCGCCACTGCCAAGGCCACGCTGGATGGCTTTAAATGGCAGCTGATCGGCAATTTCGATTGGTTGTTTATGTGGTCGGGTAATATCTTCGTGCTGTTTTGCCTGGTCTTGATCGCCTCGCCCTTCGGCCGTATTCGCCTTGGCGGCAGCGAAGCTAAACCCGAGTACTCGCGCCTTTCTTGGCTGGCAATGCTGTTTGCCGCTGGTATGGGGATCGGCCTGATGTTCTGGAGTGTGGCCGAGCCGGTGGCCTACCTCACCGGTTGGTACAAAACCCCGCTGGGGGTTGAGCCAATGACGCCGGAAGCAGCCAACCTGGCGATTGGCGCCACCATGTACCATTGGGGTCTGCACCCTTGGGCCATCTACGGCGTGGTCGCACTATCAATGGCATTCTTTGCCTTCAACAAAGGCCTGCCGCTGTCGATCCGTTCAATCTTCTACCCGCTACTGGGCGATCGCGCCTGGGGCTGGCCGGGTCATATCATCGATATCCTCGCGGTACTGGCTACCTTGTTTGGCTTGGCGACCTCGCTGGGCTTGGGTGCGCAGCAAGCCGCCAGTGGTATCGAACATGTGTTTGGTATTAGCAGCAGCATTGGCGTACAAATCGCGGTGATTGCCTTTGTTACCTTGCTAGCGATTATCTCGGTGGTACGCGGGATTGATGGCGGGGTGAAGATCCTCAGTAACGTTAATATGCTGATCGCGCTGGGCTTACTGGTCATTGTGGCGCTAAGCGGTCTGTCGGTGGTGGTGAGCTCCATTCCGAAAACCTTGGGCGCTTATATCGAAAACTTTATCCCACTAAGCAACCCGCATGGCCGTCCTGACGAAGCCTGGTATCAAGGTTGGACCGTGTTCTACTGGGCATGGTGGGTAAGCTGGTCGCCATTTGTCGGCATGTTTATCGCCCGCGTTTCTAAGGGTCGTACCGTACGCGAATTCCTGACTGCAGTACTTATCGTACCAACTTTGGTGACAGTAATCTGGATGGGTGTCTATGGCGGTATCGCCATGGATCAGGTGGTCAACAACGTTGGCGTACTGGCTAGCGAAGGCCTGACCGATGTGTCGCTGGCGATGTTCCAGATGTTCGACAGCCTGCCTGCCAGCAAGCTGCTCTCGGTGATTGCGATTGTGTTGGTACTGGTATTCTTTATCACCTCGTCGGACTCTGGGTCTTTGGTGATCGACAGCATTACTGCTGGCGGTAAGATTGATGCGCCCATCCCACAACGGGTGTTCTGGGCCACCGCCGAAGGCGCAATTGCTGCCGCCCTGCTGTGGATTGGCGGTACCGAGGCGATTCAAGCCCTGCAAGCGGGTGCTATCTCCACCGGCCTGCCGTTTACCATCGTGCTACTGCTGATGTGTGTCAGCCTGATTAAAGGCTTTAAAACCGAGCAGTACTAAGCGCATAGCACACGCTCTGGCTAGCGCCAGAGCGTGTTAATCGCGATATCCTCTTTCAGGTGGTGCCTCACCTGAGCAATAAACAGCTCCGCCGTCGCCTGCGCATCGATCTGTGCATGGTGGCTTTGATAGTGCGGTAGGCTGTAGCGCTGCCGACTGGCCGATAGGCGTAGCGATACCCGCTTCTTCCCCATCATCTCCTGCCACCAGCCCCAGCGCAGTTGGCGATGCACATTCGCCTCGATCTCCATGGTATCCACCAGCGGAAACTGAAACTCTTCTTGCAGCCGCTTGCTAAAGGCTTGGGCTAAAAAGTTACGCTCAATACTCTTGTAGTGAACCACCACAACCTTGCCCGCTAGCGCCTCCAATAGCGGCTCGAACACGTGGTTCAGGCTGGGCGCATCAGCGATATCGCTGTGGGTAATGCCATGGATCACCACCGACTCACTGCTGAGTGGCGGTAGCGGCCGCACTAGCCAGTGCTTGGCTTGACGGCAGTAAACCCGGCGTAAATCAAAAGGCACCAAACCGACGCTAACAATGTCATCGCGCTTGCTATCGAGGCCAGTGGTTTCCAGATCGAGCGCCACAAAGGGCACCTCACTGAGCGGCGTTTCCCCGCTGATCATACCGTTCTGGTAGTACTGCTTGAGTGGCTTATCCTTGGCCTTCTCAGCCAACTCTTCGAAGCGCTGCGACCAACGAGGCCCCGGTGGTGCCAGCGGGAAAAAGCCCGGAAGTTTGCTCATTGGCATTAGGAGAGCCCCGCACGGTTCGAGTGGTAGCGGAACTTGAGGAAGTTCTGGGCATTACTAAGGATCTGGAAGGCATCTTTGAGATGGCGACGCTCAAACTCTGACATATTCTCGGGCTCGATATTGTTGTCCGCGTCGATACCTTGCTCGATATCCATCGCCTGATGGCGGATCCGCACCATCAGGATAAACTCCAGCGAGTCACGTAGATCCTGGCCCCGCCCTTTGGGCAAGATCCCCGCTTCGATAATCTCGTCGAGACGTTCGAAGGAGTTTTGCGCCCGCGAGCCCACCGCCAAGGCATGTACCCGGATCACATCGCTCAGTGGCGCACTGCCGCGGCGTTTAAGGTTAATCGAGTTGTTGTGTCGGCCGTCTTTCTCCATCACAAAGTCTTTAAAAAAGCCCAGCGGCGGGGTGCGACTCAAGGCATTACGCGCCAAGGAGGCCAAGAAGCGATTGTTACGACGGGCACGCCGCGCTACAAAGCTCTTTAGTTGCTCGGCCCAATCGACCCGTCCCCAAACGCCGTCTAAATCAAAGAAGATGCTGCTGTTAAGCAAGGCCTTCGGGTCGGGGTTATCAATCCACTCGCCAAAACGTTCTTCCCACTCGCTCAGGGTCATCCGCCACTTAGGATTAGTGGCCATAATCCCGCCGCTACATAACACGTAGCCGCATTCATTGAGGCCCTCACAAACAAAGCCTGCCAGTTGCTCAAAGTAGCCTTGATGAAGCTCAGCTTGATAGCTGTCGTCGAGGATCAAGGCGTTATCTTGGTCGGTGACGATCAGCTGCTCATCCCGCGCCATCGAGCCCAATGCCACAAAACAATACGGGATCGGCGGCTCACCGAACTGCTCTTCGGCCAGCTCCAATAAACGCTGTTTAAAGCTGCGGCCAATTACCGACATGGCCGAGCCAATCATATGTGAGTTGGCGTCCTCATTCACCATCCGCACAAAGCAGTCTTTCACCTGCGGCAGCAATAGGGCGAGCTCTTCGCGGTTCTGCGCCCGGTAGATCGACTGCACCAACAGCAAGCTGCTTTGCGATTCGTAGTGCAGGATATCCGCCAAGGACACCACCCCAAGTGGCCGCTGCCTTTTCACAATCGGCAGGTGCTGCAGGTTGTTGCGCAGCATCATCAGCATCGCTTCATAGACATAGGCGTTGTGGTCCAGTGCGCTTAAGCCGGTGGTCATCACCTCGCCCACTTCTGTTTCATAGTCGAGCCCAGCAGCTAGCACCTTGGAGCGCAGGTCGCTGTCGGTAACGATACCGATCACTCGGCCATCGTCGCTGTCTTCTTCGAGCTGCAGTTCAGGGTCTTCAATCAACAGATAGGACACCGCGTGCTCATCCATCATCTGGGCGGCAGCACGAATACTGATGTCACGGTTGGCCACCACCGCCTCGCTCTGGATCAGGTTTTTCACCTTAGAGGTGGTCATGTCGTTGGGATTGGCCTGCTCCACCACCGCATTGCGCATTCGGTCGCTGTCTTCGATGGCCACAAAATCGGCGAACTCTTCAAACTCGTTGTAAAGCTGCTCGAAGCTCTCTTCGGGAATGCAGTAGACCAAGCTATCTTCGACCGCCCGTACCGGAAAGCGCACCTGGTTTTTCACCAACAGTCCCATCTGGCCGAACAGGCCACCTTCGGTGAGTCGGTTATAGAGATCGCCATTGCGCCGATACACCTCCACCACACCACTGCGTACCACGAACAAGTCGTGGATCGGGTCGCCAAAGCGCAGGATCTCATCGCCTTCTCGGTAATAGGCCACTTCAACCATCTGGGCGAGGGCGTCAATACGCTCTTGGGGGAGTTGTTCAAAGGGTGGGTACTGACTAAGAAAGCCAGCAATTTCAATTTGTTCAGCTTGCATAACGGACTACGGTTTGGGCTTTGTCTGAGTGTAACCTGAGTTCAAACATATGACGACGCAAAGTGTGTTTGATGGCGCGAAAACACCCGGTTCGTTCCACATACTGGGATCGTCCTTGTCTATTTCTCTTTAACACTTGCACACCCTGTCGTTGAGTAAGCAATTGCCCACTTGCGCCTTGCTGCATAACTGCAGCGATGTTGGTAGTTTGCCCATTTGGTATATAGATCAAAGAGTTAGATTTAAATGCCAACACTTAAAGATAAATCAGTTATTTACGCCTTTACAAGCCACGTCATCAACATATTATGTCGCAAACCGATCCTGTGATCGGTGCTGCTTGCAGCAGCAATTCTGCAAAACGGTAAATAAGAGAGTGGCCAAAGAGCCCCTCAACCATAAATAACAAGGACAAAAATATGCGTTTAACTAACAAACTAGTGCCCCTGTGCATGGCTAGCGCGGCGCTGTTTAGCGCACACGTTGGCGCTGAAGAAAAAACCGTGGTCGAAGTGATGGTTTCGCCATACAACGTAACCATGAACGAAGGCGATGCCCGCACCATGAGCGCGCACGTGGTCTACAGCGACGGCAGCTACGACAGCACCATCATCAATAAGGGCGACCTGGAAGTGAGCTGGCGAAGCTCCAATGAAGATGTCACTCCAATCTCCAGCAATGGCACCATCTTTGCCAAATCCACCGGCGTTGCGCACATCTATGCCAGCGTAGAAGGCTTTGAAAGCCCAGCCCCTGCCACCGTTAGCATCGACGGTGCCAGCGTGGAAGATCTGAGCCTGAGTATGCGTACCACCAATCTGCAACTGGGTGGCGAAGAGCCGATCGAGGCTACCGCACTGCTCTCTAACGGTGAAGAGCAAGTAGTAACCGGTGAAGTTGATTGGAGCGTCACCACCAGTAATAACAGCTTCAAGGTGGAAGACGGTAAGGTCATCGCGTTAAACGAAGGCTATGGCTACATTGTTGGTCAATACGAAGAGACCCGCAGTGTTCCTCTACAGGTTCAAGTCAGCAGTGCAGACTACCTGGATGTGATTGTTACCCCTAGCACCACCACCATGGCGCCGGACTCACTGTTCACCCCTACCATTATCGCTTTTGACAGCGACTTGAATCAGGTGACTATCGATCCTGCCGACGTGAGCTACCGCATCAGCGACCGTAGCGTCGTGCTTCCCATTGCCAATGGCGTGCTTAAAGCGGTTGGACCGGGTGTGGCCGAGGTGTATGTCACCGCTGAGTTTACCGAGAGCTCGAATCCACTGACTATTACCGTGGAGTAATCCCCGCTCTCTTTCTCTAAAGTGTTGGTGGCCGGGCAAGGAACGCACCGCGCCACCAATGACCAAGCGCTCTCGTTAAAAGGTCTGTTGCTGGGTTTTCAAGTGCTCAATCAAGCAACGCAGTCGCCGCGGCATCAAGGCCTTTTCCTGATAGACTGCGTACACTGGTATCGATACCTGATGCACCTGCGGCAATAGCTGCACCAACTCGCCACTGGCCAGCTCATTGGCCACCACAAAGCTGGGCATAATGCCAAAGCCCAAGCCCTGTTTAAGAAACCCCAACAAGGTTTGAGTAGAGCGCACCAATACCCGTGGCTGCAGCCGTAGCCGACGTCGCTCTCCTTGCGGTGAACACAGGCTAAGCTGGCGATCGCCGTGCACAATTTCGTGGGAGATCCAGGCTAGCGAAAGCAGATCTTCGGCCAGCTTTGGCTCGCCCACTTGGTCTAGATAGGTTGGGCTGGCACAGATGATATCGCTGAACTGGCCAATCTGGGTGGCATAAAGGCTGGAGTCTTCCAACGAAGAGGAGGCGCGGATCGCCAAATCACAGCGAGATTCAATCAGGTTTTGATAGCCATCGCTTTCTACGATATCCAAACTTACCTTGGGGTAGCGCTGCAAGAAGCCACTTAGCAGTTGGGTGGTAAGGCTGCCACCCAGCGGTGTTGCCAGCCGGAGAAAGCCACTGGGTTCATCCTCTTGCTCGCTCAGGCCTTGGTTGGCCTGCTCGGCCAGCTCGCCAATCTGCAAGCAGTACTGATAGTAATCCTGTCCGGCATCGGTCAAGGCCAGTGAGCGGGTGGTTCGATTGAGAAGGCGCGCCCCGAGCTGGTTTTCCAAGCGGGTCACGATCTGCGATACCCGCGCTTTGCCTAAGCCAAGCTCTTGGGCTGCCTGAGTAAACGAGCCGCTGCTGACGACGCGGGCAAACACCAACATATCATCCAAGGAAATCATTGGGCCACTTTTGTTTACCATGAGTAAACTATGAGTTTACTTTATCGCCGATTGTTTATCCAACGCCATGACGTAGAGTTAGCTTCATCGTATCGCTCGGTGAGTACCGGGATTCGCTTTCACAATGAGGAGAATGATTATGACTGCAGCAAAACTATTGGTAACTGGCGCGTCAGGCAAACTAGGACAGCAAGTGGTGAAGGCGCTACTGAATGACTTCGCCATTGACCCCAGCCAACTTATCGTCACCACCCGTAACGCCAGCTCGCTGGCCCACCTTGCCGAACAAGGCATTGAGGTACGCGAGGCCGACTTCGCTAAACCAGCATCGCTGGAACAGGCCTTCCAAGGCGCCGACAGCCTGCTATTGATTAGCATCGACACCATCGGCCAACGCAGCCAGGCCCACGCCAACGCCGTGGCTGCCGCTGCCAAAGTGGGAGTGAAGCACCTAAGCTATACCTCGATGCCATCAGCAACTACCTCGCCGGTGGTGTTTGCCTACGAGCACGAGGCCAGCGAACAAGCCATCGCCGACAGCAACATTGCCAACTGGACCATCTTGCGCAACAACTGGTACTTCGAGAACCTGCCGGAGTTTAACGCCGCCACCTTGCAAACTGGCACGTGGCTCAGCGCCGCCGCTGACGGGCGCACCTCGCAACTTAGCCGCGACGATTTAGCCTTGGCTGCAGCAGCGTCACTGGTGAAGTCGCTACCGGGCAAGCAAATACTGACCTTAAACGGCCCCGAGGCATTAAGCGCCGATGAGATGGCCGCGAAGATTAATCAAGTCGTGGGCACCGACATTCACGTGATGCCGCTTAGCGATGAGGCCCTCAAACAACAGCTGGATTCATTCGGCCTGCCAGAGGGGGTGGTTGCCATGGTGACCACCATGGACCAGCATGCACGCGGTGGCTTCGGAGATGGCAGTAGCGAGGACTATGTAAATCTGACTGGGCGTCAACCACGGGCCTTTACTCAATGGCTGGAACAGCGCAAAGACGCCTTAGCGAGCATCGCGAAAGGCGCGTAAGCCTATTGGCAGACAACGCTAAACAATATGGGGAGTGGCATTTTGCAGTAGCTGCTTCTCCATTTCGTCTTCAATGCGAAGTGCATTTCGCCACAATCCGGGCAGCTGCCGGGGGGACGCTAGCAGCATCCGGTCAAACTCCGAGGCTAGCTCGATCTTGAGCTGCTTGATTCTGCTATGGTTTAGTTCCTTGATATAGCGCTCATCGCTCGGCAGCGACATGCTGGCATAACGTTGGAAGTTATCTCGCGCCAGTGACAGTGAATACTCGCCATTAGGTCCGCCGAGGATCAGTTCCGCTTCTTGATCGTCTTGGCCGTCATCCTCCCAGTCACACAGGCAGCAGATCTCAAACTGCTTTCGGCTCTGTAGGGTCGGATAGCCACAGCAGGGACAGGTAACTCGATTAACTGTCCGAAACCACCCCAGCAACCCAAGCCCCACCTCTTTTGACAACAACTCAAACTGCTGCCGATGCGCAAGCACCATCCCATGTCCTTACTCTGCTAACCCACTAAAGCCAAGTTTAGCGCCAATAAATGACAATTTTGTAAACAATCAACAGGTTTGCGAGTCATCGCCGATGATACATAGCTTTCCCGAGGTAACATACCCGAACAACCTTCTTGATCACTCAGTCTCTTCCCTGCAAGCGTTCCATCGTAGGTGTCTGGTTAATAAAACCACACTCTTTATGTGTTTTTGCTAATGAATTCACACCTCGAATTAACACAAAGGTAATAGACTTGTTAACGAGCATGTTGTCACTTATGCTGCCTTGCGCGCTGGAGAGGGCAAGTTTTCGGCGCGACTCCACGGAAGTTACAACAAGAAGAGCAGGATGAACCATGGCCAGAGACAAAACCCTCACCGGACACGAACGCATGTTAAGCGAGAATCAGCATATTGTGTCCACCACCGATCTGCGCGGCGTGATTGAGTACGCTAATCAAGACTTTATCGACATCTGTGGTTACAGCAATGATGAGCTGGTGAGCCATAGCCACAACATCGTGCGTCATCCCGAGATGCCCAAGGCCGCATTTGCCTTGCTGTGGGAGCAAATCAAGTCCGGTAAACCGTGGATCGGTATCGTTAACAACCGCTGCAAGAATGGCGACAACTACTGGGTCGACGCCATGGTCACCCCGCTCAAAGACGCCCACGGCAAGATCCAAAGCTATCAATCGGTACGGGTGAAACCGAGCAGTACCGCCAAGGCCCGCGCCGACCAGCTGTACACCAACCTAAACCAAGGAAAGGCGCCGATTAACCGCTGGCAAAAAGGCCTGAGTTATCAGAGCAAACTCACCCTGTGCATTGCCCTGCCACTGCTGTTGCTGCTGGCAGGCATGGCCGGCGTGGGTGCGCTCGCGCTAATGCCCACACTCGCTCTAGCGGCCTTGGCCTGCTTGGTCGGCTGGGGCCTGGCAAGCAGGCAGGCCGCACCGATTAGCGCCCTCGCAAAACAAAGCCGAAAGCATATCGACGACCCCATCGCGCAATGGGTCTACACCGGTCGCAGTGACGATATCGGCCAGCTAGCGCTGGGCGAGAAGTACCTGCGCAGCCAGCACACCACCCTTACCTGGCGACTGGCCGATGCCGCCGGCGAGCTGGATAAGGCCGCCCATGCCGCCTCCGACACTAGCCATCAGGTCGAGAACGAGATGCAGCAACAGCGCACCGAGCTGGCCCAAGTCAGCCACGCCATGGAGCAGATGAGCAGCTCAGTGAACGAGGTGGCCAGCAGTATTCAGGTCAGCGCCGATCAAGCCCAGCAAGCCGATCAGCAAGTATCGCTTGGCCGCGAAGATGTCTCGCAAGCGGTGGCGCAGATCCATCAACTGGCGCAGCAGCTCGATAACGCCAAGGACGTGGTCAACGACGTAGCTGCAGAAGGCGATAAGATCGCTAACTTCGTCAAAGTGATTCAGGAGATCGCCGAGCGCACCAACCTGCTGGCGCTGAATGCCGCCATTGAAGCCGCCCGAGCCGGCGAGCAAGGCCGTGGCTTTGCCGTGGTCGCCGAAGAGGTGCGCAGCCTGGCCTCACGTACCCAGCAAAGTACCGAAGAGATCCAATCGATTGTTGGTAGCCTGCAGGCCCGCGCCAATGAGGCGGGCACGGTGATGAAAGAGGGCCAGCAACTGGCTGGTCGCAGCATTGAGCAGGCCGATCATATCAATCAAGCACTAGAGCAGATCAGCGACCAAACCAGCGCCATCCGCCAGCAGGTCGAGCAGATTGCCGCCGCAGCCGAGCAGCAATCCTTGGTCTCCAAAGAGATCAACGACAACCTGCACGCCATCGACCAGCAGTCACGACAGACACTGGAGCACTGCAACAGCAGCGGTCGCTACAACGACAAGGTCGCCGAACAAGGGGCGACATTAGGGGCGATGGTGCAGATGTTTGGTTAGTCCGCGTTAACGCTTGGTTTTTCTAACCGAGCGTTAACGCTTTATTGATTACGAAGCGAGACGCCGGCCAACAACAGATCGGTCGCAGACTTTGCATGTTCTTCAATCATCGCATCACTGGGCTTTTCCACGCCAACCAACACACCAGAACGCGGCGCCAGCAACATCCCGGTCCATAGGCCAAATAGTTGCTCAGGCTGCTCTGTATCCAAACGCTCGCTAAAAAACTGCAGCAGAGTCGCTCTTAAACCATCACGGCCCGCCGCCATAAAGCGCTGCACGATCTCCGGGGAGTGGGGGCTCTCTGCAACTAACAAGCGCAAGGTCGCGATGTGGGTGTCGGATAAATGGTGGTGCATAAAGGCCACCGCAAAGCCCAACAAAGCTTCACGGGTGTCTTCTCGTTCTAGTTGGCTGGCATAGCTTTGGTTGTAGTCGCGCCCCATGTGCTCAAGGGTTGCCTGAAACAACTCGATTTTTGACGGGAAGTAGCGATACACCGTTTGCTTGGTCACCGCCGCTTGGTGGGCAATCTTATCCATGCTCGCCAGCCCATAGCCCTCCGATAGAAACACCTGCTGTGCGGCGTCCAAGATGGCGACGCGCTTTTTCTGCTTGTTCTGTTCAATCTTGCTCATTGACGAGCATCCAGACCTAAAAATAAAAACATACCAATGAGTATGATTTCTCTTGACGATGATTGCAATGGCGATCAATCATACTGATTGGTATGATTTTTTTAATCAGAGGTAATCGACATGAATGCTATCCAATCAACGCTGTCCACTGCCCTTGCCGGCAACCCCTGCGTGGTGGGCTTTACCATTGCACTCACCAGCGCCCTATTGCTCAGCGCGGATCCGCTATTTATCCGCTTTGCCGAAGTCGCTAGCGCCGATGCGACCTTCCTGTTCGGCTTGTTTACTGCCCTTTCAATGAGCGGCTTGCTGCAATTCACCGATAAGCGCGGGGTAGTTGGCGCAGTAAAAGCCAGCGGTTGGCCGCTGCTAATAACTGCGCTGTTGATGGTAGGAAGCGCCTCCAGCATGGTGTTTAGTGTGTTGCACACCTCAATCGCCAACTCCACGCTTATCCGTGGTGCGACACCAGCTATGGCCGCTGTGATCAGCTGGCTAGTACTGGGAGAGGTGGCCAAGCGCAGTACCTGGCTGGCAATGGCTGGGGTGATGCTGGGAATTGCCATCGTGGTATCCGGTTCACTGGCAAATGGCCAGAGCGGCCACTGGCAGGGCGATCTGGTGGCGCTGGTATCCGTGCTCTGCCTGGGCTTGATGTTCACCTTGATGCGCAAGTACCAGCAGATCAGCCGACTGGCAAACGTTGGGTTGGGCGGACTGTTTATCGCACTGCTGATGTTGCCGTTTGCCGACCCGGCCAGCTACAGCCTCGAAACTTGGTTAATCATGGCGGCCATGGGTTTGTTCTCCGCGCCGTTGGGGCGGGTACTCTCTTTGGTGGCCACCCGCTACATCACGGCGGCAGAGGTATCGTTATCGATGATGCTGACAACTGTATTGTCGCCGCTTTGGGCCTACCTGGTGTTTGCGGAACGCCCGTCGCTGAACAGCTTGCTTGGCGGCGCACTAATCATTAGCACCATGCTGATTTATACCCTCAGCCAACTTCGCTCCCACAAGTAACTTGAAATCAACTCACCCAGAGGAAAGCTCATGCTCTCAGAAACTATCTCTACGGCCTCTCTCACTGCAGCCCCCCGGCTACAGTTTATCGGACAAATTCACACGCCTTATCAGGCCATTGCGGCCTGTCCGAACAACATTGATCCCGCAGGCCCACCCTGCACCATTGAAGTGTTCGATGCTTTTCAAGCAGGCCTAAGCGGTCTCGAAGTCGGGCAACACATCTTGATTTTGTACTGGCTAGGATCGGCTGAGCGAGATGCCAATACACTGGCACAGACAACCTCAGAAAACGCCGAAAAAGGCTGCTTTGCGTTACGCTCCCCCCATCGCCCCAATCCGATAGGCGCGGCGGTGCTCAAGACTGAACAGCTTAGCCAAGGTCGATTAACAGTAAGGGGGCTGGACTGCTTGGACAACACGCCACTTGTGGATATCAAGCCAGCTATTTATCGAGAAGTGGGCTAGCTGTTAACTAAGAAGCGGGCCTGTCAGCCTAGAGGAAAGCCCTTGTCGCTTAGCCACTGGCGGGCATCGGCCTCGTTCTCAAAGAATGCCGACTCGGTGTCGGGCAGCTCTTCCTGCAGGCCTTCGAGGATATGCTTTTGAATGCTTTGGGAGCACACCACCGCCTCGAGGCGTTGATTGTTAGCGGCGCACCAGCGGTTGGCTTCAACGATGGGCTCCCATACATCCGGGCCGCCAAGCCCCCACTGACTGAGGTCGATAAGGCAGGCCCAAGGCTTATCGGCCATGGTCGAGGCGATCTCCAGAAAATCCCGGCACATATGCTCTGAGGTGCGCTTGTTCCAATCGGAGAAAAAACGCACCACAATCACTTGGGTATGCTGTTCTAGCTCATACCAGCCGTGTTCCCGCATGGTTAGTTCCTGTCGCTTGCTGGCTTTGCTCGAAGGTGGAAGGGTCAACGCAAAGCTCATCAATCTAAATACGCATCCAGCCTTGCTGAGCGATCAATCATGAGTAACAAAACCGACCTATACCTGCCGCTCAATGGCGGGAATGGCGAAATAGGCCTTGGGGTTTTCACGCTTGAGTTTTTCCAGTGAGTCTTTGCGTGCCTGACGCTGGTCGATGGTTTGGCCAAACACCTGCACGTGGGTGTCTTCAAGGAGCTGTTGGCACTCTTGTTCACTGAGCAGGCCCATCACTTGTCCGGCGTACATAAAGCCCTCTACCCGATGCTTCATCTTGTCATCGGGCTTACCGGCCTTGGCCAACTGATAGACCATGATCAACTGGCTCTGACATAGCGTGATAAATGCCTGCTTGTCCACAACTGCTCTCCCTGAAGTGTCACCCTTTAGTGTATGAAAAACACAAGTAAAGTCATTGCTTTAGTTAACAAATTCACACCCTAGTCCGTGTTCTTTTTGGCAAACTGCCCCGGCGTGAGACCAAAGTGGTTCTTAAAGGCCCGGGTAAAGTGAGACTGGTCATTAAAGCCTAGCTCATAGGCAATCAGCGAGATATTGGCCTTGGGCTGGGTCAGCAGTTGCTTGGCATGGGCCAAGCGTTTGTCCATCAGATATTGATAGGGTGTCAGGCCCACCAGCTTCTTAAACTCACGCAGAAAGTAAAACTTGCTGCAACCAAGCAGCTCGGCCAAGTCATCCACCGCAATACTGCGGCCAAGATTGTCCTGAATGTAGTCATCCACCTTATCGATCTGCGCTTGGTCGAATTTGGAGTTTTGCTGTTGACTGTGCTTTAGGTCGAGGTAGTTGGAGTAGTTCTGGATATAGTGCGACGCCAACAGCCCCAGCAGGTTATTGAGGTAGGCCGAACCGTTGCGCCCTTTGGCTTGGGCTTCCAACACAAACAGCTCGATGATTCCCTTGATGGTCTCATCCAGCACGTTGTAGTTATTCAAAAACTGTAGCTGCATGCCCTCAAGATTGAGCGGGCTTTGCGCCAGAAAGGTGGCCTCATCGATGGCCAAAATAATGAAATAGCAGGGCTCGGAGATATCGTGGGTAAACGGCGTGCGCGGCGGATTGATCCAGATATTACCCGGGCTGGTCTTAAGGTCTGCCATATGCCCTTCGCGTTCAATCTGCCAGTTTAGATCTTGCTCCAAGGCCATGGCGAAGTAGAAGTAGGGGGTATAGACGTTGTTGGGATAAAAGTGTGGAGAGCTGCCCTTTTCCAGGACCACTCCCGGCCAGCTCAGCGCATGGTTGGAGAACTCGATCTCCAGCACCTCGCCACAATCCGATGGCGCGTTGGATTCAAAGTCGAAAAACTGCAGCTGAGATTTCATCTATCTACGTCCATGTGTTTATCTGCTCCTTAATTTAGACCACTAGATCAGCGTAGCAGTGCCTTACCTGAGGGCCTGTCTTATCTCGCTGAGCAAGCATCTTAACGTTACTCGGACATAAGCTCTGCGCAATAAAGTACCAAACTTGAAGCAGCAATGTTCAATCTTGTTCACCCGGCGCTCGCTAATCTCTAGGCATACCCAGTGAGGCAACTAAGCAACGCGTCAGGAGAGGACACCATGAACACAGCCAAGTTAGTCACCCTTGCAACAGCCATGTCACTGGCGGCAAGCAACTACGCAAGCGCGAACCTTAACCAACAAGCAATCAATACCCAGCACCGCAACGAGGACAGCACCATGCAACAGATCGAACTGAACACCCAAGTAGGCAAACTGGCCGCTAACCTGTATCTGCCCAGCGATGTCGCCAATCCACCGGTGGTTATCGTCACTGGCGCCTGGACCACCGTTAAGGAGCAGATGCCTGCGGTCTATGCCGAAGCGCTGGCCGAGCAAGGTTACGCTGCCATCACCTTCGATTTCCGCGGCTGGGGCCAATCGGCCGATGCCACACCGTTTTTGGAAGATCCCAGCCGTAAGACCGATGATATCCGCGCGGTAATTGACGCCATCGGCGATCTGCCGCAAGTCGACAGCAGCCGTATTGCGGGCCTCGGTATCTGCGCCTCGGCGGGCTACATGCTGGATGCGGTGGCCGGTAACGACAAGATCAGCGCCGCAGCCGTGGTCGCGCCTTGGCTACACGATCCAGCCATGGCAACCGCCATCTACGGCGGCGAAGAGAGCGCCCAAGGCTTGCTGGCACTGGCAGCCGACGCAGCTAACTCGGCCGAGCCTGTAGTCATTGAAGCCGCGAGCCTAACCAACGAGCAGGCCTTGATGTATCAAGCCCCCTACTACACCGAGACCGACCGCGGTCTGATCCCAGAGTACGACAACCAGTTCAATGTTGCCTCGTGGGATGGCTGGTTAAACTACGACGCCCAACAAAGCGCCGCCGCACAAGATAAGCCGGTGTTGATGGTCGCCTCGGAAGCCATGGCCCTGCCTGCTGGTGCTCACCAGTATCTGGATGCCACCAACGTCAACCCCAACAGCCAAGTGGACGCGGTATGGCTAGACGACATCAGCCAATTCGATTTCTACGACCAACCACAGGCGGTGAGCCAAGCGGTAGCAGCAATCACCGAGCATTTCGCCAAGCAACTGTAGGAGTCAGTCATGCTTCGTAAGTTAACTTTGTTAGTAATGGGAGTGGTAATGATGACCAGCAACACCAGCTTTGCAGCCAGTGACCAGCAGCCAGCCAGCGAGATTGTCGCCATGAGCCGTGATGAAGCGCAGATCCGCAGCAACCTTAGCAGCTTCGCCGTGCTGGCCGATCAAGGCGCCTTTGAATACTTAGGCGCCCTGTTTGCCCCAAGCCTGACGCTGGACTATCGCTCACTGTTTGGTGGCGAAATCCAGCAGGTAGAACGTAAGGCGTTGATGCAGCAATGGGCTGCCTTCCTGCCCGGCTTCGACGCCACCTATCATCAGCTCTCCAATCTGCAGGTGTCAGTCGCCGGAGAGCAAGCCAGCGCAACGGTGGATGTGGTTGCCCGCCACTGGCTGGGAGAGCAAGGCTACTGGGCGATTGCCGGCAGCTACCAGTTCTCGCTCAGCAAGCTTGAAGGGCAGTGGTTGATTGATGCGGTCACCTTGCTGGCAACCCAAGAGAGTGGCAGCCGCGATATCTTAGCCAGCGCACCCGAGCAGGCATCTGCGAACTATCAAGCGCGCCAGCAGCGGCGTGTAGCTTTAGACTAAGCGCGCCAGCTCAAGAGATTCTGCGCAGCGAGTGGCCATCAGGCGACTCGCTGCTTGCTCATCTAAGCCCGCTAACCAAACATGCCGCGTTTCTTTGCCGCCCGAGCAAAGCTGTCAAAGGCCAACTGCGCCACCTGCTCGGTTGCCATCTGGTCGCGACTAACACTTAACCACGCGCTATACACCAGGCCTTCAATCATATTTACCAGCCATAAGCTGGGCAGCTTGGCGTCTACGCTGCCCTCGGCTTTACACTGTTCAATCAACTGCTCCATCTGAGCCTGCTGCTGCTCAACAATGGCCCGCAAGCGCGGGTCGTTATCTATCCCGATCATGCCGTCGAGGCTGACTAAAAACTGCAGCTCCTGCACATGGGGCATAACATAACGAAACAGCAAGCGAATCGCATCCAGCGAAGAGGTCGCCTCGCTCTCAATCGGCTCACAGGCAGCATCGATCTGCTCCATGCAGTGCACTGCCAGCGCACTGATCAGCACCTCTTTGGTTTCAAACTGGCGATACAAGGTCGCCCGTCCTACCCCGGCGTGTGTGGCGATCTCCATAAACGGGGTCTGCGGATTTTGATTTAGCAGGGTCAGCGCGGCCTGCAGAATCGCCTCTCGCGAGCGCGTCGCTCGGGCATCGGTTTTACTCATCGGCACTCTCTTCCGTAACGAGGCTTTACTAAATGAGACATTAGTGTACCATAAAAATATCGAGACATTAATGTCTCATAAATTCAACATGATTCGTGGTTACAAGCAAAGAGGAAGAAAGCCCATGAAGGCCCTGGCATGGAAGCTATTGGTGGTGACACTGTTTATTGGCGTGGTGTTGTGGCTGCTCTCAGCCGAGCAGCAGCAGCTCGAACAAAGCCCTACCCCGCAGGCCGCATTGCAAGTCAGTGTGGTTACGGTGATCCCCGCTCCCGCGCATATCAGCACCCGCGCAACCGGCCTGACTCAGGCGCGCTGGCTCACCGAGGTCAGCGCTGCCGTCGGTGGTCGGGTGAGCGATTTTCCACTGGAGATTCAGCCCGCCAGTTTCACCGCCCAAGGCACCTTACTGCTGGCCATCGACGATGTTCCCTATCAGGCCCAGCTAGCCACCAGCAGCGCCCAAGTGGCTCAGGCAGAGTTAGAAGTGGCGCGCCTAAAGCACGAGCAATATGTGGCGCAGCAAATCTCTCAGGGCAGTAAACTCAGCGCCTTTGGTCGCTTTGAGCCGCACCTAAAAGCGGCTCAAGCCAACTTGGCGGCCGCCCAAGCCGAGCAGCGCCGCGCCCGCCAACAGCTGCAAGACACACAGGTGCTCAGCCCCTTCGATGCAGTGGTCATCGAGCAGCATGTTACCCCCGGCCAGTGGCTCAACGTGGGCGACCCACTCTACCGACTGGCTGCCAGCGAGGTGTTAGATGTAGAGGTCGAGCTGGCCTGGTCGGCCTGGCAGCGGATCGGCGCACTGGCGGTGGGCAGCCCGGCCCAAATTCTCGCCCGCGATGGCAGCGCCTGGCCGGCCAAGGTGCGCTACCTCAGCCCCAATGTCGACCCGCACACCCGCCAGCGTAGCGTGATCTTGGAAGTGGCCAAGCCCTACCAGGCCTTAACCACCGACTCAAACGAGCAGCCGCTGCTACCGGGCCAGTTTGTCACCGCCGAGTTCTTAGGGCGCGAACTAAGTGATATCGCCTATGCCCCGGCCTCGGCGCTCACCGAAGATGGCAGCCTGTGGACGGTCCAACGCGGTGAGCTTAAGCGGGAATCGATAGAGCTGCTGGATGAGCAACCGCAGCGGCTGACCTTCCGCTTTATTCAAGCCCCCGCCGAGCCACGCCAAGTGGTGCGCTTCCCGCTCAGTAGCATGCTCGAAGGCCAGCGGGTTAGCGTCAGCAGCACACAAGCAGAGCAGCACGAGGAGCTACAACCATGAATAGCCTTACTCGTTGGTTTCTAGACAACCCGGTAGCCGCCAATCTGCTGATGGCGTTTATCCTGATATCGGGCCTGCTTACCTACCAGAGCATGCGGGTGGAGATCTTCCCGCAGATCGCCCCCACGCGCCTGAGCATCGAGGTCAGCTACCCCGGCGGCACTGCCAGTCAGGTGGATCAAGGCATCACCCAGCGCATCGAAGAGGCGATCAGTGGGGTGGCCGGGATCAAATCCATCGTCTCTCAATCACATAGCGGTTACGCCTTGGTTCAGGTGGAGAAGAAGAGTGCCACCGACCTCGACAAGCTGATGGAGGACGTACGCAACCAGCTGGAGAGCATCGTCGGCTTTCCCGAACAGGCGGAGCGGCCTAAGATCTACCGCGACGAATTCGGTAACCTCGCCTCCTTTGTGATTGTGCACGGCGGCGATCCCACCTTGCTGCAGTCGGTCTCCACTCAGGTGCAGAAGGCTCTGCAAAAACATCCAGCCATCTCGCAGGTGAGTAACCTCGGCAAGCGTAAACGCGAGCTGGTGATCGCGCCCGACCTCAATGCCCTGCAAAAGTACGACCTCTCGCTAATCACTCTGGCCGAGCAGATCAATCAATGGTCGCTTGAGTATCGCAGCGGCGAGCTCAATACAGCCCGGGGGCGGATCACCCTGCGTGGCGACGCCTACGCCGACAACCTGCGCGCCCTGCAAAACCTACCCATTGTGGTCACCGAGCATAGCCAAATCCGCCTTGGTGACATCGCCAGCATCGAGCGCAGCCATCAACAAACCGATTCACTAGTGCGCTACATGGGCAAAGAGGCGGTGGTGCTGATGCTCTCCACCAGTCAAAAGGACAACCTGCTACAGGTGAGCGATGCCACCGGCGAGGTATTGAAAGCCCTTGAGCCAACCCTGCCCAACGGCATCGAGCTGGCAGTGATGGCCGACATGAAGCCCTACATCGAAGACCAGCTAGACCTGCTGGGCACCAACGCCTGGCAGGGCCTGCTGATTGTGATTGTGGTGTTGGGGCTGTTCTTGGAGATGCGCCTCGCCTTTTGGGTAGCCATGGGGATCCTCATCTCCATTGCCGGAGCCGTCGCGCTAATGGGCTTGCCGATGACCGACTACAGCATCAACGACATCACCCTGTTTGGCATGATCTTGGTGCTGGGGATTTTGGTGGACGATGCGGTGGTGGTGGGCGAGAGTATCCACCACGCCAAACAGCGGATTGCCGATCCCAAACAAGCCGCATTAAAGGGCGTGGAGTCGGTTGCGGTGGCCACCGTGTACGGGGTGCTCACCACCATCGCTGCCTTCTCGCCGATGCTGTGGATCGACAACGAGCTGGCCAAGGTACTCGCAGGCTTCTCTGCGGTGGTGATCTTCGCGCTGATCTTCTCGCTCATTGAGAGCAAGTTTATCCTGCCCAGCCACTTGGCCTATCCGGTTTCAACAAGCAAACCCCGCGGTATCGCGGCGCTACTGGCCTACCTGCGCAAACACTGCATTGGTGCACTCGATAGCTTTAGCGAGCGCATCTACCAACCGCTGCTCGCGGCGGCCTTAAAGCTGCGTTGGAGCAGCTTGCTGCTGTTCATAAGCTTGATGCTGGCGGCCTATACCGCCCTGCTCGATGGCAGCATTCGCGCAGTGTTCTTCCCCGAGATCCCGGGTCGTTACGCCACTTTAAAGGTGGAGATGGACCAAGACGCCGCACTGGAGCTAACCCACTTGAACAGCCAAGCGCTGGAGGATGCAGCCATGCGCGCCAACCGCCAGCTCCAGCACGACTACCAGTTGCAAGCACCGCCGATCCGCCAATCCATCGTCTCGGTGGAGGGCGCGCGCTCCATCGAGCTAACCCTTGAGCTAAGTAAAGAGGCGTTGGCTAACATTCCCAGCGAGCAGTTTTTAGCGCAATGGCAGCAGCAGACCGGCAGCTTAGAGGGCAGCTATAGCATGCGCTATGCCCTAGCCGATGAGCCCGCTGGCGGCACCGCGCTCACCGTATCCGCCGACGACCTGGCGCTAGCCCGCCATGTGGCCAAAGAACTCAAACCGCAACTGGCAGCGCTGCACGGGGTGCACGATGTCTATGACGATAGCCAAGGCGGCAAGCGCCAACTACAGCTCACCCTCAATCAGCGGGGGATTCAACTGGGCATCGACCAACGCCGACTGGCGGTGATTGCCGGCGGCGCCTTTGGCGATCTGGAGCTGCACCGTTTACTGGACCAAGGCGAAGAGAGCGTGGTGGTGGTGCGCTTCCCCGAGCACGCGCGCAAGACATTGGCCCAGCTCAAGCAAACCCCGGTGTATTTGGGCAAAGACCACTACGTCAGCCTTGGCGAAATCAGCGACTTTAGCTTCACCCGTGAAACCGAGGTGCTGCACCGGCGCAACCGCGAACCAGTGGTCACCATTTACTGGCGTCAAGACCGCTCACAAAGCTCGCCGGAGCAAGTCTGGCAGCAGGTGCAAAGCGATATTCTGCCGACCCTTAGCCAGCAGTATCCGGGTATCGAGGTGGCCGCAGTGGGTGAGTTTGCCGAGATGAGCTCGGTGCAGCAGGGCTTTAAGAAAGCCATGCTACTCACCTTGCTGCTGATCTATGTGCTGCTGGCCATCCCCTTAAAGTCCTATTGGCAGCCGCTGATCATTATGTCGGTGATCCCCTTTGGCTTTGCCGGGGCGATCTACGGCCATGGCTTGATGGGCCTACCGGTTAGCCTGCTATCGATGTTTGGCATGATGGCGATGACCGGGGTGGTAATCAATGACTCGCTGGTGTTGATGACCCGCTTCAATCAGCTCCATCGCGAGGGCATGCCGCTACAGCAAGCCCTGCTGAGCGCCGGTAAAAGCCGACTGCGGGCAATCTTCCTCACCACTGTCACCACCGTGTGTGGTCTGCTGCCGCTACTCAGTGAAAGCTCGGAGCAGGCGCAATACCTGAAACCGGCGGCAGTATCGCTGGTGTTCGGCGAGCTGCTGGCCACACCGATCACCCTGATACTGGTACCTCTGCTACTAAGCCTAAAGCAGTGGCGTGTGCCAGTAGCCCATAGCGCAGTAGCAAAATAACTCATGCAATTTGCACCTTCGCCAGCTTGCTGGCGTAGCAAACTGTTGGAGCTGTTCTACATTAGTGAATGATGATTACAAAGGAGTCAGCGATGGGCGGTTTGGCAATTCGGCGAGTACTGAGCATAGGCGGCTTGGTCATATTGCTAGCCTGCGCTGCGCCTGTGTTTGCTCACTCCCACACGCCTGAGCCCTCGGTAACATTGGTATTGTCAACTCACCAACCCATCGATTCGCCTTATTCTCAGTGGCTGAGCAAGGTCTACCGCGAGCTGTTTGCACGGATCGGTATGAATGTAGAAGTGCGCTATGTTCCTGCGGCTCGCTCTACCGTCTACGCCCACACCGGAGAGATAGACGGGCAGGTAGGTCGGGTTAGTAGCTATCAAGACCGTAGTCACCAGCTGCAAGTACCCGAAGCGATCTATCCTCTGGAAATGATCGCCTTCGTGCGAAAGCCTTGGCCCTATCCACCCCTTGAGGGTTGGGACAGCTTGGCCGGCAAACAACTTAGGATTGAATACATGCGAGGCGCTTCCTTGCCACAGCGACGCCTGCAAGAACGCATCGCTGCGCAACATCTCAGTGCTGTGACATCAGTAAAGCAAGGCCTGAGCAAACTAAAGGCTGGCCGGAGCGATGTGTTTGTGGCATCCATGCTGTCGGCGTGGCCATTTGTTAACTCCAGCGAATTCAACGAAGATATCGTCGCCGCAGGGGTACTGGAGCGTGACGCAATCTATCCCTACTTGGACGCCCGCCATCATGCCTTGGCTCCAAGCTTGGTTAAGGCCTTGCAAGCGATGAAACGTGAAGGGTTGATTGAAGCCTTACGCGTACAAGCCTACTCACAGTAATCCTCGGCAACGCGGGGCACGGCACGCAAACAATCGACAGGGAAAAGCCATGAAACAAGCCATCATCCACATCGCTTTGGTGGTCAACGACTACGACGAAGCGTTGAATTTCTATGTAGGTAAACTCAACTTCGAGCTTATCGAAGATAGTTACCAAAGCGAGCAGGATAAGCGCTGGGTGGTGGTATCGCCACCGGGCTCCAACGGGGTTACCCTGCTACTCGCCAAGGCCTCGAAACCTGAGCAATACCCATTCATCGGTAACCAAGCCGGCGGCCGGGTGTTTTTGTTTCTTAACACCGATGACTTTTGGCGCGACTACCAGCGAATGCAGGAATTGGGTATCACCTTTATCCGCCCACCCAAAGAGCAGGACTACGGCACGGTGGCGGTGTTTGAAGACTTGTATGGCAACCGCTGGGATCTGTTGCAGCTCAATCCAGCCCATCCCTTATCTACACGCGGAATCTAGCCACTCTACCCTTGCAAGGTGTAATCCCCCTGACGAGATAATGATGGACAGGGGCGACCAGCTCACTGTGTCACGCATTCTGCTCTGCAAGTTTTTTCATTGCGGCCGCGTGCCATAAGCAACAGCAAATGCTCTTAGAGCGCCGTTTTGGTGCCTTAAAATGCCGATTCAAGCGCTCTTTAAAGTTATGATTTTAAAGGATTTTATTTTAGTGTTTTGACAAACCTTCGGTGATAGGCTTGCGTCAAATCAGTTGCAAAGGCAGAAGATGCATACCACTAACCACACCTATCACCAGCAAGATTTCACACGCCATGATTTGAGTCGATTAACCTTCAAACAGTGCACTTTTATCCGCTGTGACTTTCGCCGGGCCAACCTGCGAGAGACCAACTTTATCAACTGTCACTTTATTGAAGCGGGGGATGTCGAGGGCTGTCATTTCGGCGTTGCCGATATGCGTGAAGCCAGCTTTCAGGGTTGTCGCTTGGCCATGGCGAATTTTAGCAACGCTAACTGCTACGGTGTCGAGTTCCGAGAATGCGACCTTAAAGGCGCGAACTTCAGCCGAGCTAACTTTGCCAATCAGGTAAGCAACCGCATGTACTTTTGCTCAGCATTCATTACTGGCTGCAACCTCTCCTACGTAAACATGGAACGAGTGTGTCTGGAGAAGTGCGAGTTGTTTGAGAATCGTTGGATTGGCGCTCATCTGGCGGGGGCGTCGTTGAAGGACTCCGACCTAAGCAGAAGCCTATTCTCAGAAGAGGTTTGGGGCCAGTTTAGTTTGCAAGGCGCAAACCTCTGCCACGCCGAACTCAATGGCCTGGATCCGCGAAAGGTGGATACCTCAGGTGTGAAGATCGCCGCCTGGCAACAAGAACAGTTGCTGGAGACTTTAGGCATTGTGGTTTTTCCCGATTAAGGAGCACTAGCCTAAAAGTATCAATAATATCGACTTTCCAACCAAGTTTGATACTACTTGTAAGGATGGCACCGTAACGCCCGCGCTAACCTAAAGCTCCTACTCACGAAAGGAGCGTTACTATGAGCATCTATCATCGAGCAATCAGCCGTTTGCTGCCGCCACTGTTACTGTCTTCACTAGTGTTACAACCAGCCGATGCTTTGGAGCTAAGCAGCCAGGACATTAGTGAAGGACAAGCCATGGGCAAGGCCCACGAGTTCAATGGCTTTGGCTGCAGCGGCGAAAACCTGTCCCCGCAGCTTAGTTGGAGCGATGTTCCACAAGGCACCAAGAGCTTTGCCATCACCGTGTATGACCCCGATGCGCCAACAGGCAGCGGTTGGTGGCATTGGAGTGTGGTGGATATTCCCGCCGATACCCAAGCGCTGAAGCGTGGCGAGTCGCCCCTTGCCCATGGCGCAAAAGCGATCCGCAATGACTATGGCACCACTGACTTCGGCGGTGCCTGCCCGCCCGAGGGCCATGGCATGCATCGCTACGCCTTCACGATTTGGGCCCTTCCCACTGAGTCGCTATCTTTGCCAGAGGCGCCCAGCGCTGCGCTAGTCGGTTACATGCTTAACGCCACCGCGCTAGACAGTGCCACCTTAACGGCCACTTATCACCGCTAAGCACGTATCTATAGGAAACACTGACCTTTTAACGACGAGATCTGGTTAAATGGTCGGAAGCATAAACAAAGGCAGGGGGAGCATATGCAACAGGCATTTCGTATCGATTACTACGTGGGGAAGCGCCCCCAACGACTGAGTAACGTTACGCTAGTCTCTCCCAGCCTGTTGTGGGTCACCACCGGCAGCAAGCGCTTGTTCTGGAAAGAAGACACACTCGATTTAAACGCGAGCAAGTTGCTGCTGTTATCGGGCCGTACCCGCCTCACCTTTGAAAATCTGCCGGAGCAGTATCGCTTTCAGTCCTGCCAAATCAGCTTGTTTGAGCCACCCGATGAGCAGCAACTGCGCTACAGCCAACATACCCAGCCCAGCTCTGGCCCATGGATAACGCTCACTCCACCACTTGTCCAAACCTTGGAACTGCTAAAAACCCTCAAGCTGTCCGCACTTAGCTTGCAGGTTCAGAGCTACTGGCTAAAGGCGCTCTATCAGCAACTGGCCGAACAAGGTGTGCTGCATTGGTTGTTTCCGGAGTCTCAAAGCTCAACCAGCCAAGCCCTCGCCGAGTACTTCTCGATTGCCCCCGGTCAGCCGCACAGTCTATTAGATGCCTGTCAGCACTTTGGCCTGAGCCGGGCAACGCTGCTGCGCCGCTTGCATCAAGAGAACACCCGTTTCCGGGATATCCTCAGCGACGTCAGAATGAGCTACGCCATCTACCTGATGCAGCAAGGAGAGCGCAAACTGATCGATTTAGCACTGCGTTGTGGCTACCAATCGCCACAGCGCTTCTCACAACGCTTTGAAAAACAGTTCGGTGTTTCTGTCTCTCGCTATATGGCGACGCTGCCCAACTAGCTGGCACTGCTAATCCTTTTTTTGAAAGCACATCCTCACTAGCACAATCTCGCCAAGTTTTATCAAATTTCAATTGATAGTAATTGAAATTTTACCCTGTTTAAGCATGGGTAATTGCTGACTACTATTACTCCCACTTAAGCGGCTTGCAGCAGCGAGCCAACACACAAGCAAAGCTAACCAAGAGTAAAGAGGAACACACCATGTCAAAGCTAACTATCGTTGCCAACATCATCGCTAAAGCCGACCAGATTGAACTGGTAAAAGCAGAGCTACTGAAGCTTATCGATATCACCCGCGCTGAAGAAGGTTGCATCAACTACGACCTGCATCAGGACAACGAGAACCCAGCACACTTTATGTTCTACGAGAACTGGACCTCGCGCGAGCTGTGGCAAACCCACATGGCTAACCAACACCTGGCCGACTACATGGCTGCCACCGAAGGCGCAGTAGACACCTTCACCCTGAACGAAATGACTCACATCGCCTAAGCGCGACTTCGTTAAATAGCTGAAGAGAGAATCACCATGAACAAGTTCAAAACCGTACTGGCGCTGACTAGCGCACTGGTAACCAGCAACGTGTTGGCAGCCGACATCGAAGTTGTGGCAGAGCTAAACGGCACTCGCCCCGGCAACCTGACCGTGACCGAGCAGGGCCGCACCTTCCTGTCGATGCAGCCGCTAGACGGGCCAGAATACCGGGTGGTGGAGCTACTACAAGATGGCTCAACCCGCCCCTACCCAACCCAAGATTGGGCCAATGGCCCGGAGCTGGGCGAGGTTGGCTTGTCGTCGGTGATTGGTATCGACAGCACCGATGATGGCGTGGTGTGGATCCTCGATATGGGCGGTGAAGGCGCGCCGGCGCAAATCATCGCCTGGGACAGCGTTAACGAGCAACTGCACAAACGCATCGAGATCAGCGCCGATGTGATGGTAGCCAACTCGTTCTTGCAAGATTTTGCCTTAGATACTGAGCGTAACCAGATGTATATCGCCGACACCAGTCTAGGCAACCTGTTTGGCGACCCCGCCCCTGCTTTTGTGGTGGTGGACCTTGAAACCGGCAAAGCGCGCCGCGTGCTGCAATCGCACACCGCACTATTATCGCCACTGCACGAGGTGGAGATCGATGGCTCGCTGATGGCCGCTAAACGCGAAGATGGCAGCTCCGATGCGCTGTACCTGGGCCTCAACCCCATCACCATCGACGCGGCAAACCAGTGGGTATACTTTGGCACCGTTAACGGCAGCGCCATTTACCGTGTTCCCGCCGAAGCACTGGCCGATGCCACTATGGCAGAGCCTGCACTGGCTGACAGCATCGAGTTCTTCAGTGAAAAGCGCCCCAGCGACGGTATGATCATCTCTGATAGCGGTGACATCTATGTGGGCGACGTTGAAAAGAACGCCCTCGGCATGGCGAACAGCGATGGCTACAAAGTGATTGCCCAAGACGACAAGCTACTGTCGTGGGCCGATGGCTTCTCCATCCAAGGCGGTTATCTGTACATCACCCAGAACTCACTGCACCTAAACCCAGCGCTGAACGAGGGTGAAGAAGGCGCCAGCAAGCCCTTCCATGTACTGCGCATCAAGATTGACTAACAGCGTCAGCCAAGCGTATCTCGCGGCGAGCCAGCAAGCTCGCCGCGGCTATTTTCAGCCATAACCATCATCCAGCGAGTCGAACATGTCGAATACAATCACCCTAGGGGTCACCGACCTCTCTTTTCACCGCGTTACCGCATCCTTGGTCAGCCATGTTCTGTCTGATATGGGCTTCGAAGTAGAGCGAGTTTACTCCCCCCACCAAGAGAACTTTGCCAAGCTCAAAGCCGGGCACATCGACCTGCTGAGCTCGGCTTGGCTCCCCTCCAGCCATGGCGTGTACAAAGCCGATGTCGAACAGGCCGAGTCGCTGCTTGAGCTGGGGCTACACTACCAGCCCTATGCACTGTGGGGCGTGCCAGATTACGTACCAGAAGATGCCGTATCTAACGTTGCGGATCTGCTCAAGCCCGAGGTCATCGCCAAGATGAAGCCAGATATTCAAGGCATTAACCCCGGCGCAGGCATAACCCGTTTCTCGATTAAGATGATGGATGAATACGGCCTGAATGACGCCGGTTACCGCTTCCACCCGGGGACCGAAGAGGCCTGTTTCAGCGCGTTCGAGCAGGCGGTGGCCAATAAGCAATGGCTGATTGTACCGCTGTGGAAGCCGCAGTTTTTGCACCACAAATACCGTATTCGCGAGCTTACCGAGCCCAAAGGCTTGCTGGGAATCGTCGACCGCGCGGTATTGCTGATGCGAGAGTCGCAAGCCTCGCGCTTTAGCGATGCACAGCTTAAAACCCTCGACGCACTGCGATTCGACAACGAGATCATCGCCATGCTCGATTATCAGGTATGCCGGGAAGGCCAACCGCTAGACAGCGTGACCCGACGCTGGTTGGATGAAAACGCCTAAGCGTCCCCGCCGTAAAGCCGAAAAAGCCAGTATCCGTTGATACTGGCTTTTGCTGTTGGGTAAGGCTGAAGGTGGTTAGCCGGCAACTGGCTTGTAGGTACGGATCCAATCAACCAGCATGGTGTTCTTATTCGGATCTTCCAGATCCGCATCAGTCGGATCGTTGGTCCACCAGCTTTGCAGCTCCATGTTGATGATGATGTCTGCGGCTTTGTTGAAGCCCTGACCGTTTTGGTAGTCGTAAGGGTCAATCACCGATACGCTCGAGGCCTCGCTGGCACCTTTTAGCTGGGCAAAATCGAACTCATCGCCAGCATCCGAGGTGGCGTGGATGGCCACCGCCTGATAGCCCCATTCATCGTTGTGGATATCGTTGTTTTCATCGACCGTGGGGTAACTGTAGGTCCATACGCCATTACGCTTAGTGGCGAAGGCCTTGTTGTAGAGTACCCGTACCAACTCGCCATCGACGTAGTATTCAAAGTGATACGGGTTTACCCAGTATGCACCTACCTGGATGTACTGGCGGTCACCGCCGTTCCAGTTGTGCTCACCCCAGCTGCTAAACGCGCCGGTGTCGCCCACCTTACTGCTGTCTTCCCACCAACTATTAAAGTCACGCGGTTGGTAGTCGGTAAACGGGTCGCGGATAAACGAGTGGTGGCTCAGGTGTAAGAACTTCGAAAAGTAGGTATTGCCGTTATCAGCGCCGGCGTAGGCTTCCAGAATGTCGATCTCTTGGGTGTCATCGGGAGTCAGCAGCCATACCGCTGAAGCCAGCGATAGGTTCGCCAAACTAACGCTGGCCTCAACAAACACCGGGTACTGCACGCTGCCATTGGAGGCGATACAGCCCGCAAACACGCCACCCAGCTCGCGGCCTTGTTTAGGATCTTCCGGGTTGCGTGAGTTAACTAGGGTCAGTTTGCCATCGGCCACCGACACATGGTCTTCACGCCAGTAGGTTGCACCGGGGCCATCCCATTCGTGGTGGTAGAAGTTGTACCACTGGTTGCGCTCACCAAAGTCTGAGCGGTTGCTGGTCGCATCAAAGGTGTAATTAAAGTGGTCGGTAAACTCAGGTTGCTCAACCCAGGTTGCGCCCTCTCCCGCATTGGCCGGGATCGGCAGGTTGGCCACATCGGCAGGGTCCAAGCCTTCGGCGGCATAGCCAAGGCGAGAATAGCTGGTCAACTCGGTGCGGCTATCCGGGTCGGCAGGTGGCACGGCAACACCGCCTTGCGCACCTCCATCACCACCGCTGCTGCTACTTGAGCCACAGCCAAACAAGCAAAGCGTTAGAACAGATAAGGCAAAAGTTTTCTTCATGATTTCCTCAATTCTCAGGCGCTAAATTCCGCCAATAGCTTGGATTTACTGACAAAAAACTATATTAGCCTGCGAATCTTGGATTGCCCGATGAATTACTCGAAGTTGTGAACCAAAACAACATATAGGTTAACCTTTAACCATTTCGGGTAACTGCGCCGTCATTTACTGGCCTGCGCACAAGGCACAATTATCAATAACAGTTTGAGAATATTTCAATCTCACAGCGGTTTATCCCCGTCCAGCAGCGACTAAAATCGTCCCTGTATTCACCCAGCTTAGGAGCTCGCCATGACCCATCCGATTATCCAAGACCTGCAACAGCGCTATACCGCTAAACGCTACGATGCCAGCAAACGCATCCCGCAAGACGAGCTGGAAGTGATCTACGAAGCGCTACGCTTGTCGGCCTCGTCCATTAACTCGCAGCCTTGGAAGTTTATTGTGATTGAGAGCGAGCAAGCCAAACAGCGGATGGATGCTACCTTTGCCAACAAGCACCAGTTCAACCAGCCCCATGTGATGGCTGCATCGCACATCATCCTGTTTGCCCATAACCCGGCCTACACCCGTGATGATTACGCCAAGGTGGTGGATAAAGGTATCGCCGATGGCCGCACCAAGCCGGAGAACCGCGAAGCAGCATTTGGCGGCTTCGCCTTTGCCGAGCTAAACACCGACGCCAACGGCAACACCGAAGCCTGGACCAAGGCACAAACCTATATCGCGCTGGGCAACACCCTGCACACCCTTACGCGCCTGAACATCGACTCCACCACCATGGAAGGGGTCGACAGTGAGCTGATTGGCGAGGTGTTTGCTGAAGAGCTGGGCGGCTATAAGTGCGAAGTGGCGCTGGCGCTGGGCTACCATCACCAGACCGAAGACTATAACGCTACCCTGCCAAAATCGCGCCTAAGCCGCGAACAGGTGATCACTATCCTGTAGTGCTGGCACTTTTTAGTAACACTGCACTGCGCTGAGTTGGGTCGGCGCGGTGTGTTACTAGCGCTGAAAGACCTGCTCATCTAAAAATCCTTCTTCCACCAAGCGACTCAGTAACTGCTTGGTTTGCTCGGTAAAGTAGTCGCGCAGCAAGCGGAAGGTCGGGGTGATTGACTGGCGACTTGGGCAGACCAGCCATAGCTCGGTCGAGGTAGGTTTAAATTCGGGCAATACGCTCACCAGCCGCCCGGTCAGCAAATCGTCCGCCATATCCAGGCAGGATTTCACTGCAAAGCCGTGCCCTGCCACGCACCAGCGGCGCACTAAGTCGCCATCGTTGGAGGCGCGGTTACCTTTCAGTTTGACCTTAAAGCTCTGATACCCTTGGCTAAAACGCCACTCATCCTGCACGATATCGCTCAGCTGATAGAACAAGCCGTTGTGTTGCTTTAACTCCTCTGGGTGGCTGGGGCTGCCATGCTCAGCCAAGTACTCAGGCGCGGCGCACAGCAGCCGTGGCACATTGCAGATCTTAAAGCCGTACATACTGGCATCGGTGGGCGAACCATAACGCAGCGCCATATCCACCGCATCCCGGTAAAAATCGATGTTGCTGTCGCTGATGTTCGAGCGCAGCTCCACCTCGGGGTGGTCGCGCAGAAAATCATCCAGCCACGGCGTGACCACATTGCGCCCTAAATCGGAGGAGAGTGCGATCCGCACCTCGCCGCCCAAAGCATCCAGCCCCTCCTGCACGTTCAGCTTGGCCGACTCCAGCAGCTGCAACGCCTGTTGGCACTGCGGCAAGTAGCGCTCGCCAGCAGGCGATAGCCGTAGCTGGCGAGTGGTACGGATGAACAGCTCAACCCCCACCGCTTTCTCGACGCGCTTCAGTGCCGCGCTGGCGGTGGCCATTTGCATATCAAGGCTATTGGCTGCGGCGGTGATACTGCGAAACTCGGCCACTTTGAGCACCACTTGCAGGTCATTGAGGAGCATATCATTCAACCCAAAATTGAGAATGTATCGATCACTATAGTGTTTTTCATTTAGCTAGCAAGGCGTAGCATGCGCTCATTCAATTCCACACACAGGTACTGCTATGAACCAGCTTCAGTTCCAACAAGGGCCCATTCGCCCTCCTTCGGAAGCCGACAGCTTGCTGATCCGCACCACCCAAGGCTGCCCATGGAATAAATGCAGCTTCTGCACCTTGTTTGAGGGAATGGACTTCTCGATTCGCCCGGTTGAGGATATCAAGCGCGATATCTGGGCTGCCAAGGCCTTTTACAAAGACCGCGTGTTCACCAACTGCTTCTTGCAAGATGGCGACTCCTTTGCCATGGACACCGCCGATCTGTTGGAGGTGCTTAGCACCCTAAAGCAAGCCTTTCCCGAGCTCAACCAGATCAGCTCCTACGGCCGCGCCCAAACCATGAGCAAGAAGTCGCCCGAAGAGATGAAGGCGATCTGTGATGCGGGCCTGAACATGCTTTACTGCGGCATGGAGTCCGGCGCCATTGAGGTGCTCAAAAAGATGAAAAAGGGCATCACCCCCAAGTCGATCCTCAAGTCGGCCGAGTACGCCAAGCAGGCGGGCATGAAGATGATGACCTTTATCATTATCGGGCTGGGTGGCAAAGAGCTGTCCGAGCAGCATGTCAGCGAAACGGCTGCGCTGCTTAACCAGATCAACCCCGAAGAGTTCCGGGTACTGACACTGGCGGTTAAACCCGGCACCGAGCTCGATGAGATGGTTCAGCAAGGCACCTTTACGCCGCTGAGCGAGGTAGAGATGGTCGCCGAACAGCAAGCGCTGATTAGCCAACTAAGCGGCATCGACAGCCACTATGGCAACTACCACTCGATTAACCTGCTCACCGAGTTAAACGGCCAACTACCACAGGATAAGAGCCGCTTCTTAGCGACCACCGAGCGCTTCTTGTCGATGCCGCCGAGCGAGCAGCACAACTTTATCTTGGGGCGACGCATCCACTACTACGGCAAGCTCGATGATATGCGCAATCAACTCTACGTTGACGCTATCGAACGCGAGCTGGCTAAGCTTGCCGACCACAGCACTGAGCAACTGGAGCAGGTGTTCTATCAACTGCGCCAGCGAATGATCTAAGGCTATTTGAGGAACCAACAATCATGATCGATATCATGCACTGGCAGCTACTGAACGAGCGCCCCGCCCACTGGCAACTTGATGAGCAAACGCTGAGCGTACAGGTCTCGCAGGGAAATATCTGGGGTTATGGCAATGCGCCGGTCAACAACCTGTTTCTGTTGCCAATAGAAAGTGAAGAAATTGCGGCACAGGTTACCGTTGAACTCACGCCCCAACGCTCCTATGAGCAAGCCGGTGTTGCCTTGTATTGGGATGACAACAACTACATCAAGATAAGCAAAGAGATGTTTAATGGCCGCTTGTCGTTAGTATTTGTAGTCGAAGCTGCGGGCCGACCTTCCATCGAGGGCATTACCGACTTTAACGATTCGGCGGTTAGATTAAGCATTACCAAACAAGGCAGTGAAGTGAGCGTACACTACAGCCCAACCACCGAGCAACACAACGCAGAGTGGCAAACATTGGGGAAAACCCAAAGCTTAGCGGGTAAGCCCCAAGGCGTGATGCTTTACACCTTTGGCGGCTCCGGTCGTGGAGATAACACGGCGCAGTTTTCTGAGTTTGCTTACTAAACGGAAGCGGGCACCTCTTGGGTGCCCGCTGTTAGCTGTTAGCTGTTAGCTGTTAGCTGAGTTTACTAACGAATATCCGCACTAAACTCGAAGGTTTGCAGCGTCGCCGTTGTCACAAACCCGCCCTTGTCTGGGAAGGTTACGCTGATCTGGTTGTCCTCTTTTAGCAGCGCATTGGGTACTGGGATCTCCAACATGCTAAAGAACTGCGGGCGCTTCTTCTGCATATCGCCAGCGAAGTTCTCAGGTACCGCGATTTCAGTGCCATTCACTGTAACCACGGGCTGCTTAGAGCGGCGATGCTTACGTCCAAAGCTTAAGCGCAATACCGCCTCGCCAAACTCATTGGTTTTCACATCCGAGATCTGGAAGTTAATCGGCGCGTTCTTTTTAATCTCGTGCAGGTAGCTGTCGGCGTAGTACTTGCGTTCGATGGCGCGCTCGTTGGTCTCCAGCGGCTGCTTGTAGCTGTACTCAATCACCACGGTGCCTTCCGCGCCGATGGTGATGCTCTCAGGCAGGTCACTATGCTCGCTAACGGTAAGGGTTGGCTCCCAGTTAGCAAAGTGCAGGTGCTTGAGGGTTACGCCGGCCAGTTGCGACTGCGGCGTGTTCGCCATATTCACCGAGACCTCGGCATCTTCATCAATCAGGTTGCTGATAATCACGTAGGCCTTCTCGCCATCCACGTAGCTATCTACCAACAGGTCGGCATTGTCAGAGCGCGTATCAACGCGGGTGCCGTTTACCTCAGACCACAGCTGGTAGAACTTGATGATGTGCGAGAATACGTAGTGATCGCCCTCTTCACCGCCTTTCTCGTCAGCATGACGCATCAGTCGCCATGGGTAGTTACGGCCGCCGTCACCGCTCCATTCCGCTTTCATTAGGCTAAATGGAATGGCTTTAACGATTTGATCAGGCTTGGCCATAAACTGCAGCATCATCGGGCTGAATGACTTCATGGTCTGCCAGTCGTTGCGCGCCGACCATACTCGTTGCTCGGTCTTATGGTCGCGTCCACCGTACTCCGAGATAAGCAGCGGCTTGATCTCACCGAGCTTGAGCATCTGGTATTGTTCCATCATATCCAAGGTGGCTTCGATTCGGCCGCCGCGGAAGTTGGCCACACCACGATCCCTGTTGAGGTAACCAAAGTCGTAAAAGTGGACCGAGAAGAAGTCCATGTACTCGGCGCTGGTGTCGATAAACAGCTTCATCCGCTCGTTCCAGTGCGCAAACTTCTTGTCATCGAACCATGGGAAGGCAGTGGTGTAGCCACCAATCATCACATCATCGTTATGCTTGCGGATCGCCTCAGCTACTTCGTTGTGGAATACAAACACATCAAGCGGGTCGCCGCCGTGGGTATCCACCACTTCCCATAGTGGCTCGTTCAACACTTCCAGATATTTCGGACGCGGATGACCTTGAGTGGGGTCTTGGCCCTCGTCGCGATAGAACTCGTTAAGGAAACGGCCCATGTACTCGCCAATGGCATCGGTGTTTTTAAAGGTCCAGCCGTCTTTGCCGGTGTGATTGCCCAGCCATAGCTGGTTCATCTGCCCACCCACCATCACATGGAAGCGGTCTTCATATTTGTGCTGGTAGGCCTTGTCTTTGCCGTAGTCCTCCAGGCGCTGCTGTTTGCCCAGCTCGGCAATGCTGTTGGGATCCGCGTAGCCGGGACGATTAGGGTCTTGGTCGACCAGGGTTGCCCACCAAGGAAGCGAGCCGTTGTCGCGGCCAAAATAGGCATCCATGTCATTGAACAGATAGTCGAGCTTGTCTTCGTCACCATCCCAGTCGGTGGTGGCCGACATCGAGTGAACAGTAATGTACTTGCTGCGGTCAAACTCTGAGATACCGCCTACGCTATGCTCTACGTTCACATCCACAAAGACTTGGGAGCTTGCGTGCGCATAGCCAGACATTAGTACAACATTCGCTAGAAGCAGCGACTGCGTAAGGTGTTTCATATTACCAACTCCAATAGTTATCACTATACCCGAACAACCCCAAGATGCTTGTTCAGCGAGATTTTCCAGTTCCTCAGACAAGGCACTGATCCGCCGATCTAGTGGTCTAAATCAAGGAGCAGTAACGCAGTATGAGGGGCTGGAAAACTCGCCCTTCGGGAGGAACTCAATGCCCATAGTTCTTCGTTGAAAACACTCGAAATGAGCCATCATTCCTTCGCATTTTCGCCTCGCCCTAAGGACATTGAGTTCCTCTGAATCCTGCATCTTGAGGTTGCTCGGGTATACGTATCGATTGCACACATCAAGACCAAACCAAAACCCCAAGCAAAGCGCTGGGCTTTAGCCTCCTCTCCTCAGTCTTGATGAAGTAAATAAACTCAGCGGTATGTCTCGATACCGATGGATGAACCAGACCCACATAGCGTTGGTAAATATGTTTTAGGTGCCGTATGGCTTATTTGAATGGGTCGAACTGTTTGTAGTTACAAGTGTGAAGCAATAAGGTCGGTGAAAGTGCGGCGATACCTCCTTGGTAATCGGGTAAAGTGAACTAAACGGGCTTGCTCACTGCAAGCACAGGTCAAACTAGTCGATTAGCGAACGCACTGTAAATCGCTGTGGAACCCATCCGTGAGGGTAGTCACAAAAGTTTTTGCGGGGCGAACCCAGAACAAAATATCGCGAGCACAACGCTACTCGCGATATCTAACTTAATAAAAAACATCATTAATATCATGGAGATATATTTGATGCTTAAAGGTCGACTGTTAACCGGCTAACCAACGCTGCTTGCTAACACTACCAACAGCTGCTGGCTAGCGACGTCGCAGCAGCAACGTGCTCACAGCTACACCCGCCACCATCAGCAACAGCAAACCTGCATGCAGCACAATGGCCAGTCGATGCGGCCCTTGCAGCGAGCTATCGAGCCAGATCTCCTCACCTTGCTCTGTGGCATGGATGGCAGTGACAATGCCCGCCCTTGGTAGCTGGGCGTAGGCTTGCATCCCGCCCTCCAGCCTCACAAAAAACGCGTGTAGCTTGGCAATAAGTGGCTGACTATACTCGGCTAGCTGTTGCTCCTCGAACAGGTAGTCTGATTTATAGCGCGGGTTAAGGTAGTCGCTGCTACGCTCGCCTGATGTTGCATCAACCCACACCCGCCCCGGTGCGACACTCTGCTCTCGCCACTCGGCGTAGATTCGGCGGCTGATGTTTTTGCTTAGCCCGCGCATTAAGCGTTCCAAGCGGCCATCGCGCTCTTCAACCGCCAAGTGTAAGGGCTCATTGGGGCCTTTAAAGGCCAGCATCCGCGCACTTAGCGGCTCGCTAATCTGCATATCTTCTGGGCGGTAATCGGGACATACGTAGGGGTAGTCGTCCAGCTTGTCTTTGATTGCCAGACGATACTCTCGCTCGCAGTTATCCTGCCATTTCTCGAACTCGCTGATTTGCAGCTTGAACACGGTTTTCGGGTCGAGTTCGCGCCACAGCTCGAGTAGATAGAGCTGGTAGAGCCTGCAGTACTCATCGCAGATCGGCGCAAAGGCTTGCAAGGCACGCGCATTGTCGGCCAAGCGCAGGCGGTTATAGGCGATATGCTCCAGCTCGCGCGCCTCGCGGCTCCACTGCGGGTGGCGGGTTAGGCGCTGGTCGCTGATTAGCGCCTTATCCACAAACAGATTTAAGCCCTGATGCTCCAGCCATTGCCAAGAGGGCACCTGCGTGAAGCGCCCGCTGGCAAGCTTCTCGCTAAGCGGCTCGGCAAAGCGTTGGCAATAATGGTTGTCGTTTATCAGGCAGTTAACCGGGCCAGTGAAACTCACCTGCTGGCCAACCGCTACCGGCACGTTCTGCCAGTCATCATCGGCGCCCAACTCAATCGCCGGACGAAGGTAGGACAAACTCACGGGCCTCAGTTCCTGCCAGGACAGCGTGTTAGCCAGCACCGCCGCGCCCGCGGCAAACCCTAGCGCCCAGCTCGCGCGAGAGAAACTGCGTGCATTCAGCTTCGGTGCTGGCCGTTGCCGCTGATTGACCGATAGCAACAGTCCGCTTCGCAGGTCGCACACCACCGAGCAAAGCTGGCCCTCATTGAAGAAGTCGCCGGCATCTGCTGCCAGCACCATGCTAAACACCGCCTCATCACCAAGCGGGCGTAGCTGCAGGCGCAGGTTTCGTCCTTTGTGCTCCACCTGTGTCAGGCTCATCTCAAGCTCACCAAGGCGGCGTTTGGCTATCCGCCACTTGCGCCATTGACTCGCCGCCAGTTGCAGCAAACCACACACGGCAAAGCTTGCCAGCAGTTTTGCACTGGCATGGCCCAGCAGCAACGCCGGCACGGAGGTATCGAGATAAGCCAGGATGTATCTGGAAAAATAAAATACGGCTGCGAGCAGAAACAGCAAGCCACGTAGGCGCCATGGCTGAAGGTCTTGCAGTAGCTGTTGCTCCTCAGCCGTAGGCTCACGTGTGAGAGTCACAACTGGCTTGAGATAGCGCCCACAACGGCGACGTTGACGCAGCACGATAATGCTGCGACCAAGCCAACGCAAAGCGGCAAGCAGCCACAACAGTGCTAAGGCATGTAAGAACAAGATTGGCATACGTAGTACCGGCAGAAAATGGAGGAATATACCTAGCTACAGCGCGGCTTTCACCTCAATCATTTCCATCGCCAATATCATGCTTTTGTAAACCTCAAATACACGGCGTTTTGATTAGTAGTGATTGATTACTACAGCTATTTAACGGACATCGGAACATGCATATATCTTGAAAATCGCGTACAAAAAAGCCCGCAGGAATACCCGCGGGCTTTGCCTGAATAAGTGATTAGTGGCAGGCTTCTTCAGAGAACTCAGGATAGGCCGGGTCTATCGCACAAAGCCGCACGTAAGTGCCATCTGGATTGGTGATCACCTTCTCGCCATAGCCGTCCTGATTACGGGTTGTTCGAATGGCCTGCTCACCTTCTTGTTCATGGAGCGTTTTTAGCCACCAAGCAGGCGAGTAATCGAAGTCATCATTGTCATACCAACCGATATTCCAGCTCTCAATCTCCGCTTTGATTGCCGGAAAGTCGGACATCTCTAGGTTAATCAACGAAGAGAAGGTCTCGTAGTGTGCAATAAGAAAGTCTTGGTTGTTTCGGTCTCGATAGGCCAGCTCAGTATGGGTCTCAGATACATCAAACTCCTCATACACACAATCCTCTGGCGTTGCCACTGGCATTGGTGCGGTGGCGCGGTAATAACGGGTAAAGTCGCGATCGACCTCATCCCAGACCGTCTCCACATTCACTTCGCGCTCGCAGTAATAACCCGACGAAAACTGGTAGCTCAGTGTCGTACCGTATTGATGCATCGCGCCGTTAGGGTCTTGCTCAACGCCGGTACTGCGCCCCGTGCGATAGTAAAGCTGCTGCTCTTCGCCGAAGTCAGCGCTGTACAAGGTGGTTAGCGCGAAGGTGTCATGAGTTTTGGCAGAAGAGGCTTTGGCATAACCGCCAGTCAACATCCAGTCATAACCATAGTCGTTGTAGTGCTCATAACCGGGAACACCCGAGATATACATGTAGCGGTAGGCCCACACGTTGTAGTCATCCGCAATCAGGTCTGCGCGTTCGCGAAAGCTTCGCTGGTAGCCTTGAACGATCTTCATGGCTAACTCATGGGCTTCTTGGTCGCCACTTGCGATAAAGTCACCGTAGATCTGATCTTGACTCAGGTTGTACATCTGGCCTAAGTCATAGGTGGACTTATCAAGGGCTTCGAGCAGCTTCTTGTGCAGCTCGGTACTGTTTTTAATACCGCTACAACCGACCTTAAAGTAGTCATCTGGCAGGCTTACCGTCATGGCATCCCACGCTAAGCTGGTTAGCGGTGTGATATGGCTGTCATGGTCCACATCGGCCATAACCGGCGGCAGCACCAAGCGATAGGCTTCCTCGACTACGCCCAGATCTTCATCAATCGCGCCCACGGGCACATCCACAATGATTGGCACATAGTTTAAGCAAACCTGATCGTTGTCGGTTAGCTCCAAGTAGTACTCGCCAGCGTCGGTGCTAACCGCGCGTGGCTCATTGGCATCCATTACACCATTGTTATTGAGATCTAAAAACACAGTCGCGCCAGACACGTAACCGTCGATTACTTTGCCGCTGAGCGCACCGGTGATTTCTTGGCTTCCGCCGCTTGAAGAGCCACAACCAGCGAGAAGGAGGGGAAGAACTAGAGGGGTGTACTTGATCACTACATTTTCCTTGTAAAACATCTTTAGCGCCGAAGCTTGAAACATCGCTCCGATAAAACTTCAGCAGATCCTTTACTTTGCATGATCCAACAAATAAGTTGTTGAAATACATCAACCAAAGAAGAATAAAAACAACCCATAATCACAAGTAACGATATTTTTCCCTGAAACCAGCGCAACTGACAAAATTATCTCCAACCTACTCTCCACTGCCCCGTTTAACCGGCAATATCCCCCCAACTCAGGCCAAACTTGGCCAAGTATTTTTGCAGGCGGCTGGAGTCATTCACCTTGGCCTTGCTCTCGCGGCTTACGTTAAACAGCTCTCGCCCAGCTGCGGCCATCGACTTATGCCGCTCACATACCGACAGCACATAATCGAGCTGATGGGCGTCAAACTCATCGAGTTGGGCGATGTGCGATGGCTCAACGAAGCGATGCAGGCAGGCGAAGCTATCCTCTTCGCGCTGCCAAAGCTGCAGTAAACGGGCAACCTCCTCACTCACATCCTTGGTGGTGATACGCGATGAGTCAGCCAAGGTACACAGCCGGGTCACCGCCGCCCCTAAGTCGCGGAAATTACCGCTCCACAGCGCTTGTGGCGACTGGGCAAAGCGCTCAAAGGCTTGGCGCGCTTCTTTGTTGAACTGCACCTGCTGCTCGCTGGCGGTGGTGAAACGCGCCAGCTCGTAATCGATGTTTGGTGGAACATCCTCCAGCCGCTGGCGCAGCGCCGGCAGCTGATAGGTCCACAGGTTGATCCGCGCCAGTAGGTCTTCGCGGAACTTGCCCTCGGCAATCAGTTGCTTGAGGTTGCGGTTGGTGCCAGCAATCAGCTGAAAGTCGCTGTGCACCGTGCTGTCGCTGCCCACCGGGTGGAAACGCTTGTTCTCGATGGCGTGCAGCAGCATCGCTTGCTCTTCAATACCCAACTCGCCGATTTCATCGAGAAACAACACCCCGTTATTGGCGGTGCGCAAGAAGCCATCGCGAGCCCTTTGCGCCCCGGTAAACGCCCCTTTGGTATGGCCAAACAGCGCCGCCATGGCGTTCTCGCCACGTAAGGTGGCACAGTTCACTGCCACAAACTCACCGTCCACCATAGCGCGGCGTTTTTTAAGCTGATAGATGCGGGAAGCCAGCTGGGATTTACCCGCCCCGGTTGGCCCGGTGAGCAGAATAGGCTCACGCGAGCGGATCGCCACCTTCTCTATCTGGCTAATCAGCTGGTTAAACTGCGCATTGCGGGTCTGAATACCGCCTTTCAGGAAGTCCTTACCCTCCAAATGCTCCTTGTCGAAGCGCTTGGCTAGCTGATCGTACTTGGATAGGTCGAGGTCGATGATCTGCACTCGCCCCACCGAGCGATTGCTGTTATGGGTGTCGGGCGAGGTTTGAATCAAGCGGCCGGGATAATGGCGACTCTCGGTAAGCAGGAAGGCACAGATCTGCGCAACGTGAGTACCGGTGGTGATATGGAACAGGTAGTCGTTGTGGTCAGTATCAAAGTGTTGCTGGGCGCACCAGTCATAGAGCTTGGCGTAGACCTCCTCAAAGTCCCAGGGGTTTACAAAGTTCACCGCATGCAGGATGACCTTAGTCTCCGGCGACACTGAGTTGATATCGTAGGAGACGGTGGTCGCCAGGTTCTGCCGATGGTTGTCGTGCAGCAGATGCAACTCGTCGATCACCAGATCCTCCTGGCTACACAGGCCGACGTTAGGTCGCCATTTATTCCAGCGGTCGATGGTCTTGCCACCAAAATCTAACTGGGTACCCAGTAAGCTCAGAGCGATGGTTCGCTTCGCCATAGACATATCCATATAGATAAATACCTATCCATTAGGATTTCATCTACTGACTAAAAAGTCCACACCGCACAACTTAGCCAACTCGACACATTTAAATTTATCCATTAATAAACAGCAGCTTACAGATTTATTAAGCGCCATTTTCCCGCTTTGGCACATTGATTGACTAGCTAATAGTGTGATGCAAGGCTGTGACTCTAGCTCACCCCGGTACGCTGAGCCCTGCGACTGCGTATGCCGATCACACCGTTTAAGCCTATGGACGGGCATCAGAGATCGTTCTGACGATTGGGTTCGATTCCCAACTTAAACCCCTGGATAGCTCAGTTTGGTTAGAGCAGCGAACTCCTAATTCGTGTGTCGCGGGTTCAACTCCCGCTCCAAAAACAATCAACAGCAACACAGCTGGCAACGTTAACAACCGCTGTCGGTCAGTAGAAGCGAGGTACCGCCGGGTAGCAAGTAGGATGCTCCCTATCCGGCCCAGCCGCTCTTCCCTGCCCCTCACGTTTGCAACCTTGTTGGCCCCAATATGGAGAGAACACCATGTTTTCAAAAAAGATCACGGTCGCCGATAACCAACGCGTTGTGGTACTCAACGACCAAAAATTTCACAAGGTGCTGAGCGCGGGCACTCACAAGCTGTGGGATCCGCTCGGCTACCTAAGCTTTGTCACCTTCGATATCAACAATATGTTCTTGGAGTCGGAGAACCAGCAGCGTCAGTTCCACAAACACCCGGAGCTGGCCGAGCACATTCAACACTGGACCATCGCCAGTGATGAGGTGGGCCTGCTCTACTTCAACGAGATGCTGTGGGGCATTATCGCGCCTAGCGAGCAGGTTTACCTGTGGAAAGACGCCGGTAACTCGCGCCTGGAGCACGTCAACATTGCCCAAAACATCGAGCTGGCAAACTCGCTCCTGCAGCAAGTGAACAAGTCGGATATGAACTCGGCCACCCACTTGGTGCGCAGCCCGGGTCGCGCCGCTGTTAAGCCTGTCGCCGAAGTGATGGTGGATAAGCAGCACAAGGGCCTGCTGTACATCGACAACCAGTTCATTAAAGAGCTCGAGCCCGGTCCTTACGGCTTTTGGCAGTTGAATCAGCGGGTAGAGGTGAAGATCTACGACCTGCGCAACCAGCTGCTGGAGATCGGCGGTCAGGAGATCCTGAGCAAGGACCGCGTGAGCCTGCGCATTAACCTGAGCGCGAACATTCGTGTGACGGACGCCCAGCTCGCGGCCAACAAGGTCGATAAGGTGGACGACTTCGTCTACAAAAGCCTGCAGCTAGCTCTGCGTGAAGCGGTGGGCACCAAAACGCTGGACGAGCTGTTGGTGGATAAGCTCTACATCAACGACACCGTGAAGGAGCTGGCACAACAGTCGCTGGCGGCGGTGGGCGTAGCGCTGGAGAGCGTGGGTGTGAAAGACATCATCCTGCCCGGCGAGATGAAGGCCATCCTCAACCAAGTGGTGGAAGCGCAAAAAGCCGCCGAGGCCAATGTAATTAAACGCCGTGAGGAAACCGCCGCCACGCGCAGCCTGCACAACACCGCCAAGGTAATGGAGAACAACCCCACCCTGCTGCGGCTAAAAGAGCTGGAAGCGCTGGAGAAGGTCGCCGAAAAAGTCGGTAACCTAAACGTCTACGGTGGCCTGGAAGGTCTGATGAACAGCGCGGTGAAACTCGCTTAGCATCACTAACACCACAATAGGGGCTGATATCTGTCAGCCCTATTCGCCGCGACACCGATACGCATCAAAAAGAAAGAACAAACAACAAGAAAAACAGGAACAACAGCATGTGTAACAACCACCATTACCAGCTTATCGAAGCGGCAGGCAAGGCACCGATTAAAGCCTGGACCAAGGGCGTGCCCTTCGATGAGAAAGCCCAGCAGCAACTCGCTAACATCGCCGCCATGCCGCAGGTTCACTCGCATATCGCGGTGATGCCCGATGTGCATCTGGGTAAAGGCGCCACCATTGGCAGTGTGATCCCCTCGGTGGAAGCGATTATTCCCGCCGCCGTGGGCGTGGACATTGGCTGTGGCATGGTCGCTACCAAAACCTCGCTCAAGGCCGCCGATCTGCCCGATAACCTCTTCGGTGTACGCAGCGCCTTTGAGGCCGCCGTGCCCCATGGGCGTACTTCGGGCCGTGCAGGGCGCTCCAAGCGCGATAACGGCGCTTGGGGCGAGATCCCCAACTACGTGGGTGCCGAGTGGCTTAAGCTACAGGGCCGCTTTGAGCGGATCTGCGACAAACACCCAGTGCTACGCAAGACCAACAACGTCAGCCATCTTGGCACACTGGGCACCGGCAACCACTTTCTGGAGCTGTGCCTCGATGAGCACGATGCGGTGTGGATCATGCTGCACTCGGGTAGCCGCGGTGTCGGCAACCGCATCGGAACCTACTTTATCGAGCTGGCCAAAAAGGAGATGGAACGCCACCAAATCCAGCTACCGGATCAGGATCTCGCGTACCTCAGCGAAGGCAGCGACTACTTCAACGACTACGTGGAAGCGGTGGAATGGGCCCAGGACTTCGCCGCCAAAAACCGCGAGATCATGATGCTCAACGCCATCGCCGCGCTCAAGGCCGAGCTGGGCGTTAACTTCAGCACCACCGAGCTGGCTGTGAACTGCCATCACAACTATGTGTCGCGCGAGCACCACTTCGGCAAAGACTGCTACGTCACCCGTAAGGGCGCAGTGCGGGCGCAAAAAGGCGAACTGGGGATTATTCCCGGCAGTATGGGCGCGCGCTCGTTTATCGTGCGCGGGCTGGGCAACCCCGACAGCTTCAATAGCTGCAGCCATGGCGCCGGGCGAGTAATGTCGCGCACTCAGGCCAAGAAGGCCTTTAACGTGCAAGACCAAATCGCCGCCACCCAAGGGGTGGAGTGTCGCACCGACGAAGGGGTGATCGATGAAATCCCCCACGCCTACAAGGATATCGACGCGGTGATGGCCGCCCAGCAAGACCTGGTAGAAGTGGTGCACACCCTAAAACAAGTGGTGTGCGTAAAGGGCTAAGCCCGCTAGCTAAAACAACTAAGCCAAATAAAGATAGCGAGAACGCAATGCAAGCAACTCAAGCTGCTCAAGCAACACAGGGAACACAAGCAACACGCGAAAAAGTGCTTATCGATGGTGCCATGGGCGAAGGCGGCGGTCAGGTGCTGCGCTCTGCCCTTACCTTGGCAATGCTCAAACAGCTAAGCGTGGAGATCGTCAACATCCGCGCCAAACGTAATAAGCCCGGCCTGCTGCGCCAGCACCTCACCTGCGTCAAGGCCGCGCAGCAGGTCTGCGGCGCAACGGTCGAGGGCGACCAGCTCGGCTCGCAGCGAGTGATCTTTACCCCCGGCAAGGTGACGGCTGGCAACTACCACTTCGCCATTGGCAGCGCAGGCAGCACCGCCTTGGTCTGCCAAACCGTATTGCCGGTGCTGGCGGTAGCCAAAGGCGAATCCAGCCTCAGCTTCGAGGGCGGCACCCACGCCAAGGCCGCCCCATCGCTCAGCTTTTTGCAAAACGCCTACTTCCCAGTCCTGCGGCTGATGGGCGTAGGTATCGAGCTCGCTATTGAGCGCCTTGGCTTCTACCCCGCCGGTGGTGGCCGCTGGTCGCTGAAGCTAACGCCAGCTAAAGCGCTGCGCCCGTTTCACCTAAGCGAGAACCCGATAAAACCGCTTAATCTGGCCAAACACCTCAGCATCACCGCGCTGGTCAGCCTGCTGCCACGAAGCATTGCCGAGCGAGAGGTCAGCAAAGCTAAAGCGCTGCTATCACTGCCAGAGCATCCAGCCACGGTTACCGATGTGGCCTCCCCCGGCCCGGGCAATATCCTGATGCTACAGGTCGACCAAGGCGGCTACTGCAACCAATTCGATATCACCGGCGAACCCGGCATCTCCGCCGAAAGCGTCGCCAAGCGTGCAGTAGGTCGCTTAAACAAGCTATTGCAATCGGGCGCGGCGGTAGAAGAACAACTGGCAGATCAACTACTACTGCCCATGGTGCTAGCAGGTGGCGGCAGCTTTACCACCACCAAGCCGTCGCTGCATACAACGACCAATGTTGAGGTGATTCGGGCCTTTGGTGGAGTGGCTGTGGATGTTACTGCGGCGGGTAAACAGCGGTGGAGAGTGAGTGTTGTTGGGGCTTAGAAGTGGCGGACTCGCCCCGCGGATTAACACCGCAAGCAAAGGCGCGCATTGGCGCGTCTAGCATGCAGGGCGGTTTCGCCTTGCTATAGCTTTACTTGTGGTGCTTGTTTTCATAGATGACCCTCAGGGGAGCTAAATACTGCAGCAAAACCAATACCGTAAGATTGATAACGACAGCAGCCCACCAAAATCCTCCTTGCTCCATCGCAGCGACAAGGAAACCAATAAAAACCACTAGCGCTAGGTACGTCAAAAACAGGCTGCGCTTTTTATGATTCAACACTGAATGACAATTCTGACACTCGATGCCAGTCGACGGCTTAAAGAACAGTTTATAGAGTGCCGGTAATTTAGTGCCACAAACCAAACAACTCATTCGTATCCTCTACGTCATAACGCCCTTAACATCGGAGAAAACATGTTGGTCATACCGGAGCTCTAAGCGAAACTGTCTACTAATTTGTATCCGTTTATCTGGCGCGGTTGCTATTTGCCAAATGACATAAAAAACAGCGGCAAAATGTTCACAAGAAAAAAAGCTCCAACAGTTAAAATCGTCGTGATGTTAACTCCCCAAAACAACGACTTTGGCACCATTGCCCGTATCGGATAAATAAAGCCAGATGCAGATACCCAAAAAGGAATTGAGAGCATAACAGACAATGCAACACCGATAAGGTATTCATGTCTCATCGGATTAGCATCTGTATCGAACAAGAAAGAGAGATAGAACTTCCCAGCAATACCAAAGAAAACCAATCCACCAGTTAATGCGAGAGCTGCAAGTACAATCCATATTTTGGGCTTTATCATAACTTTTCGAGTTGTCACGCAACGCTAAAAGCAGGTGCGCGCACTAGTTCAGCCCGCAGTACGATGCGGCCTCTGCTTGTTAGTGGTTTAGCCAACTTGTACCTCTTTGATATCAGGATGTTTTTCAAACAATTCTTTAAAGAACACAAAGCAAGCATCAGAAGTACTCATTTTGTTTTTACCAAAGAGCTTCTCTTTGAAGCTGCGATGCTTGACGACTTGGAACACCCACTCTAGTTCCACGGCCGGATCATCGCCTTGCTCATAGAGTGCGCATGCCCCAATGAGGTAATTGCTACCCTCATATTCCAACTCACTATACCAGCCCCAATCTTCTGCATCTGGTTCTGTGATAACTAGTTCATTAGCTAGCCCAGCTCTTAACCACTCCAAAAGCGATATCCCATAAACTGGATTTATTGGATTTTCTTTCTCCTCAGTAACATCAAAGAGGGACGTTCTGAAGTAAATGGATTCATTCATGACTATCCTTGTCCACTGACGTTTGAAACAGAATCGACCCGCGCTAGTGAAATGAGCCTCACGGAGTTGCTTGTAACGCCCTGGTTCAACAAGCTAACTGACATCACCGCTTATACCACGTTGCGGGGTACCATCTACCCCACGCCAACTCCCAGTACTCCATGTTTGAGATTCCAATACTTCGCTTAAGCAAGTAGCGGTAACAGAAAAACACTAGAGTGATATTGCAGGCTAACTGAAGCACCAAGATCGCGATGAATAAGATGCCAACAGTTCCTCTCGAATAGAGTGCCTCGAGATGCTCAAACAGCGGAAGCCACAAATACCCCGCCAGCATACCCGGAAAAAAACTCAAAGCTGCAACCAACTGGGTCAACAGTCGATAACGGAGTTTAAGTTGACTAACCAGTTTATTTAATTCCATAAATCCCTTAATAACACTAAAGTTAACATCATCAATAGTGTCTATCAATCAGATGGTTAGACCAACTACAGCCACTAAGCCTGCACGAATAATAGAGCAGGTTGGTGGATACGCTTACTGCCATTACCAGACAGTAATAAGCAAGCTCTATTCAGTGCAGCTAGCCGCACCCTACACTGAATACGCTTTCTTGTTCTAACTATAGAAATCAAACAATTAATCCTATACATTCATGCACTTACAGCGCTCCGTTCAGCCAGCTGCACATAAGTACACACCGCTAGCAAGATGCACCACACTAAGGAAACCCCATGCTTGATATCCTCATTATCATCTTCGGCTGTATTTTTAGTTTCTATCTGTTTATCAGGCTTCCCTATGGCATGTATCGCAGTCGCCAGAAGCTTAAGTTGTTGGCAACGCAGCCGCCGCTACGCAGACTTACCCTAAAAGAGCAGCAGATTATCTGGCTGGTCTATCGCCATTACGTACCCGATGCGCCGGTTTATCGCATCAAGGGGCGAGTAGGTATGTTGTTTTCGACTAAGCCGCAATCCGGTATGACCAATGAGTATCTAATTGGCCCTTACCGACTAACCGGGCGCTTTATTGGTGAGATGACCGAATGGGGTGAAGAGGTCACCGCTGAGGTTGCCCTACATAAAGGGCGGATTTGGTTGGTATCCATCAACGGGCAAGCGCTAACCGATTTCTACGCAGCCCAATGGGAAGCGCAGTTTGCCACCCCTGGCCCGGCCCCAGCGCTGAACTTGGCTATCGAACGCCATCGTGAAATCGAACCCGATGAACGCCAGCAGCTAGAACTCCCAAAAAAGCGCTCCAAAGACTACTTCAACCTCTTTTTGATAACGTTCTGCGCCGTCAATGCCTATGGCATGTCGCGAGATTTTGGCGACGTGTTTATAAACTGCATTATCGGTTTACTGGCGCTGCCAGTGGCTGGCTTTCTCTGGCGGCACTTTCGCGCTCGCTGCCCATTTGGCCGCCCCACCAATAACCGCCCGGATCGCTCAGTGACCATCGCCCGCGGCACCTTGGCAGGCTGTGATGGTAAGCAGATCTGGTTTACTGGCGACGCGGATCAGCCACCGGAAGATGCCGCACATCGCTTTACCCTACCAACACTGACGCCAGTCGATAGCCTTGAGCCGGGTCAACGCGTGCGTTTTGCCTTCTGCGCCGCTTCGCAAACCCTGCACAACCGAATCACCAACAACGCCGACGAGGTCTGCCCGCAGGTGCTGAAAATCGATGGCCACTTCGACGCTGCCCAGCAGTTCCGCGATGCACCATTTGCCTACTTAAGACCTCCGATGTGCCTATTGGCAATAGGCATCTTCCCGCTGCTAGGCAGCCTACAGTCGTTGTTTGAGGAGCCTGCGCTCTCATCCAGCATTTGGCTTCAGCTTCAGCTGCTACTGGGTTTGGGTTGGACTGGGGTTGGACTATTCCAGCTATTGTCTGGCCAGCGCCAATTGAAGGAGCAAGTACAGACTGCACAGCAAAAACTCGGCAGTTCATACCAATCGTTTGCAACTCTCGTGGAATTGGCGAAGCAAAGTAAATAGGCCCTTGTGAGCAGGCGCTGGACATCCACCAAACCGATTCCGTCATCGACTTGGCAAAACAGCATGGACATCACCATGTGCGCCATCAGGGTCGCCTGCTCACCGCAACAAAGCAGCGAACAGAGTCGAGAATAAGAAGGCTTCCCACAGGTCAATGACAGGGCCTCTCTGGCAAATGAAGCCATTGGCAATGGCCTTCGCAGCAATCTGGAATTGCATAAGCTTGCTCAACTCACAATAAGCAGTGAGCCCCTAGCGGTATCCAACACAAACGCAGCAACCTATAAACAATCGAAAAATCCGCCATCACACTTATTGACATACCCAACATTTAATTGACAAAGCTCTCAATTGAAAGATTTCTCACTTGTTAATTTTTTGTTCGAGTGCCTAACTATATTCGCTTCTCTAGAGGATTGGATAGAAGACACAGAGAAGCTAAATAACTTATAAACAATAACTTGTGTGCTCACCCGTGCGACTGACGAAATGGCAATTAACGTTTTAACTTCAAAAGGAATGACAGATGAAACGAACAATAGGCCTTTGCGCTGGCGCAATGCTGCTCTGGTCGCTCATGGCGAGCAATGTGGGTGCCGCACAGTACGCACCGGGCCCCGGCAACACCCTACTCCTGATTGGCCAGACCTACCAAGCCGAATTCGATGATTACGTAAATGGCATTGGGATAACGCCTTCAGGTTCATCCCACTACAGCACCATCTACAGCGGGCGCATCGAGCAAGGTGACGACCGCGATAACAACCGGTTTTTAAGCTACATCCACGGCCTCTACCCCGGAGCTCACGCTTTAGTTGCGTTAAGCATCAAAGACAATACCTGGGCTGCCAACTGCGGGGCTCCCGATGCGGGTGGCACACTCTGTGGTATGCAAAAAATATTAAACGGAGACTATGACGGCCAGATCGATGCGATTGCCCAAATCCTTAAGCAACATAACCAGCTCAAGTTTATGGTGCGCATCGGCTACGAAGTTAACGAATACTTGTTTCAAGACCCCACAACCTACATCAATACCTATAACTACATCGCCAAACGCCTGCGCGAGACCAACGGTGTAAGCAATGCTGACTTCGTCTACCACCCAATACGCTGGTTTAACGACGCGAAGAACCTCTATCCAGGCGGCGAGTATGTAGATTGGATCGCGCTATCGATGTTCAACCATGACGTTTGCCTACCAGTAAATGGCTCAGGCAACTGCGAGGGACAGCGGGTCGATGGCAACATCGCCTTGGTGTTTGACTGGGCACAAAGCCTCGGTAAACCGTTGATGATTGCAGAAGCCGCAGCACAAGCGCCAGCCAACGGCAGCTCCGCAGGTTTTATCGATTACCTGAGTCGCCTTGATGAAGTGATCGAGAGATTGGACGTGCAAGCTTTGGTTTACATCAACTCAGATTGGCCAAAGTACGGTTGGCCCGCCGAGATATGGGGGGATTCGCGAGTAGAAAACAACAGCGCGGTGACCCGCTATTGGCTGGATAACTTCGCCAACAACCCGCGTTTTCTCAACTACGATGACGACGGACAGGGCGGCACCACCCCACCACAGGAGCCAGATTGTGATACCAACCCAAGTCACCCAGACTGCCAAGGCCCAATCGATCCACCTGATGATGGCAAAGCATTTGGCCTAGAGAGCGACGGAACGCTTTACCACGTTCAAACCGAGCACAGCGCTAGTTGGGTATACCTATGCCTCGATAGTGACTGTCGCAGCGCCGAGTTAATCAATGGCCGCTGGCAACGAGCAACCGGCAAAACCAGCGGCAGCTACAGCATCGAGTTTAAGGTGCAGGACAACGCCAGCGGACAATGCATCGCAACCGCAAGCAACATCTCACCCGGCCAAGGCCTGCCAAGCAGCGAGTGCACGGCCAATTAGATAGCGCATACGTTCTGAATGTATGCAGTGACAACCCATATAGTGCCTACAGCGGCGGCCAACTCAGGTTGCCGCCGTATTGGGATGTGGAGCAGCTATAAGGCCGAAGTAACAAAGGCGCGCAGCACTCAATTAACCACTTTTTATATGTGGACTTTGCGTTCAACTGGCCCCTGCACAATAATGACAAATAAATCATTAGCCATTGCAGGTACGCTTATGCCAAGAGATAGCCATTCACTCAGAGGAATGAAGCAGTGGGCTCACACCACTGATGTTGTGACTCGATCGCGCCAAATTAAGCAGGGAGTGCGCTTCACTCGGGGACAGACCGAAGATATCGCTTATGACATCTACAAACGGCATGCAATCAATGATGAGTTAACGCGCAGGGTTAAGGGTGGCTTGCGTGCCCCATTCGATAGTAACGCCGCCCAAACCCGCCAGTTTATTGCCGATAGTATGGGCAGCGGGTTCAAATGGAAGCAGCAAGGCTCACTCGCCCATCGCGCGGGTTATCGCTCTGGAACCTCCGGGCGCAGACATATGGACGAAGCCAGACAACGTGAGGTCTCACAAGGTCTATCGTCCCGCTTTAGCGTGGTGTCAGATAAGTTTATTAGAAAGAGCGTCAATGAAACCGGCGGCACCTCTGCTGAATATGGTCGCCTGGCCAACATCACCGCAAACTGGCTGCAAACCCCGGAAGCGTCGGGCTCCAAGGTGATGCAACCCGGTGCGCTCTCCAAAGGCCGTGCTGATCATGCGGTGCTCTACAGCAACATCTTGAGTGATGCGACACGCCGCCACGAGCTAGCTTCACAAGTGTCTAGGGGTCTCGGCTCACCAAGTAGTTACACACCACTGGGCATGGACCAAGAAGCGCCGGGGGTGGCATATGCCGAGTTTGTACGCACCCAAAAAGTCGCTAAGTCAGACGGAACCCATGACGTGTACACTGCACCGGGCTGGAACGGCCAAAAAGAGAGCTCCAGTTTTGGACGAAACCGCGCACACATTATCGCTCAAGCAGTGCAAACCCATATGGTCGACAAGAGTAAATCGCTCAACGCACATCTATCAGACTCCATTACCGGGCATGGCTATGATGCGCAGAATCCTGCCTTTGTGTCGGCGAATGTGCGCCAGCAACGCTTACGACGCCGTTAGTGCCATTGCTCTGGGTGTCTTGTGATTGTCACGGGTGCTCCGGCGGTAAGCGAGCCGAAGAAAGACTCATCTCGAATATCAGCAGGCTTGTTGTATGAGTTGCACCACACTTAAAGGCAGGAAGCCTATGTGATCAAAAAGTGATTGAGCTATTGTGTTATGTATGTATATTTACAACCCGAATTTTTGAACACGTAGCCAAATGTCACTAAATGCAAGAACTGCATCAAAGCTTTTCAATAGCGGTAAGTTATCGGCTCTAGCTGATGGTGACCTGTCTTTTGTAAGAAAAGTCGCTAAAGACTATCTTGGTGTTAGCTCTGGAAGCCTCAACGTATCTGAAGTTTACGAGTCAGCTTACAAGCAGTTAAGCAAAGACTACAGAGCCGAGTACTACTTCAAAAATACCATCGCTAACAAAGTTCTTTTGGGCCGACACTCATTGAACACCGCGGTGATGTTATCAGAGTTTCGAGTTGGCAAGAGCAAAGCTGACTGTGTGGTCATCAACGGAAAAAGCACGTGCTACGAGATTAAGAGTGATTACGACAACCTTTCCCGTCTCGAAGAACAGCTAAATGACTACTTAGGGCTGTTCGATGAAGTTTATGTTGTGTGTTCACAAAAACACCTTCATACAGTGCTAGATGCAACAGATCCAAGTGTAGGTGTTATAGAGTTAACCCAAAGAAATAACCTGAGTGTAAAAAGAAAAGCTTCACATAGGGTAAAGCCCATTGATGTTGACTTAATGATAAAGTCTCTGAGGAAAGATGAATATACCTTGCTCGTCGAAAGAGCTACCGGGCAAATCCCTAGCGTACCTAATAGCCGCCTGATGACTAGCTGCAGGCAAGTTTTGAGAGATTTAGAACCTTCGATAATCGCAAATTGCTTTATTGATGTTTTGAAAGAAAAGCGTTTTAATGACTCTAGCTTAATCAATGCATTACCCAAGATACTAGTGAATGCAGCCATCAGTTATCAGTTTTCAAGAAGCCAGGCTGATTCTCTAAAACGGATTTTTTGTACCAGCGAGGAGAGTCGATGTACTTACCCTACCTTAGAGGAAAGCAATTTGAGTTGTTAGCTGCCAGAGAGTTATCACAAAGCCTCTCCCCCGCTACGTTTCGACCAATCATCGAGCCCGTCCGAGCAAACCTCTCCCCCTTACTACGTACAATAAAATACCTCAACGACAATAAGTTCAAGCCCTTAGTAGTTTTAAATCCCTCAGTCGGAGATTTTAAGGGCAGTCACTCCCACCTGTTTGAGCTTCTCGGCGAGGCTGGTATAGATTATCTACCATGTGCAGTGGTTCGAGGTGGCAACGTAGCCGAAGCAAGGGCCGTAATAAGATCCTTGTCAGACGGGTTTGCGTTGCAGATCACAGGGGGTATCGATAACGACTCGATTCAACTAGCAACTGATGCAGAACTGACGGTTGTAGATAGTGACTTACCACCAGCTGCTATTTCTAGGTTAGCTAATACGGTACTTTTTGGAGACTTCTTTAAGAAACAGAAAAGAAATGCTGACTACTCTAAAGAGTCATCATTCTCACACCTACATACCTCATTTCAAAACATCAATAATTCAATTGGGTTTAGTGATTACACGATTGTAGGTAGTGATTATTCTGAGTCAGGGGGCCCCGCTTATGTCGTTACCATTCACCTCTCATATATAAACAAGGATATGTTTGATGAGATGTTTGTACGACATTACTCATCAACTGATGATGGAACTCCAACTGACCCCGCAGGGAAGTTTGCCGAAGCTCTTGAGAACCTGATTTTTGATGTTGACAATGAGAATATTTATTTCGCTTCAACTTCCCTTGATGAGTTTAGAGCGCTACATAGTAAAGGTCACTTCCCCGGACTTGGACAGGTTAAAAAGTTGTCCATGAAGCATCATATTGAAACGGTGTGTAACTTCTTGGAGGAAGGCCAGTAGCTATGCCTCAACTATGTTGTATCAACTGTTTTACGGATACTGCCGTAAAGGAAATGATTCAACGAGAGGGCGGCATGGATTATTGCCACTTCTGTGGATCTGATGAAGTTCTTACCATAGAGCCATGCAAGCTGACAGGGCTGTTTGAGTTAGTTCTAGCTTGCGTGAAAGAACATGAACATGGAAGCCATCTTTCATCAATATATGTCAAAGACTTAAAAGTTGTATCGTCCAGGGTCAATGATCCAGCTAGCCTTATCAATGTAATTCTAGGTGAAATATCTATAGATAGATCATACTGTCTTACAGAGAGTATTTTAGAGTTCAAAGATCAGTGGGGAACCTTCAAAACACACCTAATTCAAGAGAATAGATTTTTTCCAAAAAATTCACTATATGGGAAGATATTTACCGCGCCAACCTTAGCGGAAGAAAGTAGTAGTATAGAAGGAAGTACCTTTCTCAACACAGTTGACTCTTTAGTAAAACAAAGGCCTATTAGCTCTATTTTTTATAGAGCTAGAATATCAGATCAGCCTCTAACGCGAGAATCAATGGGAGCTCCACCTAAATCAGTCGCTTCTGCTGGTAGAGCCAACCCCGTAGGTATACCATATTTGTATCTTGCAGAAGATAAAGACACCTGTTTTAGAGAGGTTAGGCCAAGTAATGGGGCTACCGTGTACTTATCTGAAGTAGTTGCAGGTGAAGATCTTAAACTTGTAGATCTTACAAATCCAAAACAGAAACTACCTTTACTTAAGTTTGATGAAGACGAGATAGAGTTAACACTAAAGTGTCTAAACCTATTAGAGAAGTTTTCAGATGAACTATCTGAGCCAGTACTTCCTGAGAAGTCGCACTTGGAGTACATTCCCACGCAGTTTGTGTGTGAATTTTTAAGAACAATTCAGAGCTATGATGGTTTGATTTTCAACAGCTCGTATGGGGAAGGAAGAAATGTAGTTTTATTCTCTGAAAGTAAGGTAACGATAATGCAACCAACACCATATGTTGTTAGATCAGTTGAAGTATTAGCCGAACCAGAGTAGAAGCTCAGTCGCGCTTGAAATCTCAACCCCCCAGAAATACTGCATCTAAAGCTAGCTATCCAGTGATAAAATATAGCTAGTTATTTAACTCTCAAGCTCGCGAAGCATCCACTTAGTTCTCGAAATAGTCATGGGCGCCTCGATAGTTAACAATCACATCATTAGCCAGTTACTCTTCACCTACCTCTTGCTTCAACTTCTTAATATTTAGCCGTGTTAATTCATCTTGCATGGGTTGAATAACCTTATGCCAAGTAAGAAAGCCATAACCTACCATCAAACTACCAATCCCGACAATGACACCAATACAAATGATGAAGAAACTTTTGTTGCTCTTTGAAACACTAAGTTTACTTTCGATAATCTGAATCCTTGCAGCTTCTTCCAAAGTTCGTACTTCTTCAGGTACATTGATTAGTTTCTGGTACTCAACAGTAAGCTCATAAACCAAATTATTTGATGACTGATTAACATAAAGCAATGCTCCAGATGCAAATACTACCAGCAATAAACCAAATAGAGCATAGAACTTATAAATATTGTCTGTAGGTAATGGAATTCTACTTTCCATAATTTCTCCGCGTCTTGCCATTCACCGAACAGCCAATTCAATGAATATATCCATGTTCAAATATGGAGAAATTCCATATACCACTAGTAACACTTAAGTTAACACTACAAACAGTGTCGTTCAATCAAACAGTTAACAGATCCAGCACTTCAACTGTCTGCGCCAAAGATGGAAAAGTTATGCGGATACATGGAAACGGCAAAAGCAGAGTGTCTATAACGGAGGGTAGTGATCTTCTCCAACTCGGTTTGGGGCAAAAACAAGCAACAAAAAGCGAGCACCACTTCCGCAGCACTCGCTTCCAATCACTAATGAGTAGAACCTAAATGATTTTTATCAATTAAGTCTGTGACTACAGCAGCTGATTTAGAACAGAAAACCCCAGCGAGAACCAAAATAAAAATTGTGACTAAGGAGCACATCTTGCCTTTGGCACCTCAAAAGTACCGAAATAAAAAATGTGACTTGGCAGCTCTTGATATTATCTAAGATGGGATTACTGCTCTCTGTGCGCTGAATTGATAAACAGTCCATTTTAGCCTCAAGCAATATGCGAATCCTGTTTGCGAAAAGGACAAATTCTGCTCAAAAAGCATTCATGCGGTTGCCCTGCCCCACTACCTGTACTCCCCTGACGACCTTCTTATAGAGCTCCGACGAACTCTAATCCCATTTGACATCATAAAGTAGTAAACATCGTCAATAGTTGAGTCATTCTTGGGGCCAATTACTATCTCTCTTATTGAGTCCCCCAGGTTAAGGGCTATATATGCTGTAAGACCAAACACACCATTTCTAAAGGCTATTTTATTGAGCTCCAGATCTGTCAAATTCACTTTTAGGAAAGCCCTAACTTCCTCCTCTTCATGATAGAATGAGCTTTTGTTAAGTGCTGACGCCTTCCAGATAAACGTCCTAACTTGGTTTTTTATTTCTTCGTTCTTGAGGAGCGTTGATTTCGAGTAGTCATTCCAGAGAAGAGAGAATTTATTTTCAATGCTTTTTCGTGTGTTCGGCTTGTCATAGTTAACATTTTCAATAGCAAGCAGCCCTACTTCCTTTTCCTCTTCACCTCCTATAGAACTCATATGAGACGCTAAGCATTCCGATAAAGCTTGCCTATCCAGTCCGATAGAAATTCCTTTACCATCATCGGCATAACTTCTCCATTGATTCAGGTCATCCCTTTTCTTCGAGAATGAACTAGACAAAATCCTTAGGCTACCAGCTCTCGACTCATCGACTAACTCACTATACTCTCCCATTGGTAGCCCAGATTCCATATAGGCTTTTTTAGACAGTTCAAGGTTGGATACCAGCTCATTTGGGTCGTTCATTTTCAGCAAGTCAGAAAGCCAGAGAGCATTTGAACTGATGATTCCAATAAAGCCATCCATAGTACAGTAGTGAAAAATCGTGCTCGCAGACTCAAGTTCAGACGTTGTAACGACGCTTCCATACAAGACTTCTATCGCATTGGACACTAGCTCATAGTCTGTTGGAGGCAAAACCCTATCTATCTTTGTCTGAGACGAACTTCTGAGCACTTCAGCAACTTCTCTACTCACGCCCTGACAGATCAACCCTTCTTCAAAGGTATCTTGAAAAATCTTCTTATATACCTTTGAGCCATTCCTCTCCACGCCCGATTCATTGAATATTTTTCCAATCCTTGTTTGTAAGAAAGTGTATTTCTCACTGCCGTTGACCATAACCCTTGAAAAGGGCTTGCCCAGCCATGTCAAAAAAAGCGGAGAATCAGGCTGTAAGCCTCGGTACTCATTCCAGTTTAGAGTGCACAGGTGTCTCATACTCAACCTAGAGCTTACATATTTATCCAATGCCAAACGCAATTTAGCGTTTGTTAAGAAAAACACTCTATTCGCCAGATCCCCCCCCTTTTTCCTTTGTACCACGCAATGCGTCTTCCATCGGCCATCTTGTTCCATTACATCGGAGACTTTTAATTCAGCTATATTTGGATAATCGAGCCCGGATGTTAATAAGAAGAGTATAATAACTTCGTAGCAAAGCTCTGAACGCTCGTCCATGGATGAACGTCTGAGAATTTTGTTAATTTCCTTTTCAGTAAGAACTTTTTTACTAGCCATGTTGACGTTGCAGGTACCTATTTTGATTAAACATAATTAGCAATAACTTCGTTGAAGAATGCACGCCCTGCATCTGACAGGATGTAACTTTCTTCACTTGGCTTCTCAAGCATAATATTGCGATTGACCAAGACATTCTTGATTTCTGAATGCAGATCGTTTTTTAGCTTAGCCTTCTCAATCAGCTCAACCGTATCCTCTTCTTCTTGCATTTCCTCGATGTCAGCTCTTGTTATCCCGCCTGAGGGCTCAGTTAGCTTGGACAACCTATAGTTGTTCTCGTTTATGTACTTACCGAGGATGAGAAGCAGCAAGCAAGCCTTCATAGTTATTTCTGTTTTTAGATCGTCTCGATTACTAGTGCGGTCGCGGATAAATATAAACTCTGATTCATCGACAAACTCGCATCCGTTCATCTCGTACTGCGTTCTATAGTCCTTTAGATTCTCCATGACCTCAGTAAAAAGAGGGTTCTCTGAAAATTCCCCGCTGTTGTTCAGCATCGTTCTGTTAATCACTTTGCCGTTCATCAACTCATTGAAAATCAAAGCACTCAAATTTGCGTCGTACATAAGCTTTCCTCCGTGCACAGCTCCATCGCAATGTAGTCAAAATAGTATTGATTATCTGTCAGACGTTGCTTCTCATATGTTGGCCGCAATGTACTTTCATCAAACATAGGGAAGACCTCTTCTAAGCCGTATAAAAGGTCGGTCAAAGCGAAGTCTTCTAGTGATGCTGAGAGAACCTCGTTTACATGCTTGTGCACATCCGCCAAATGACTGGGCCACTCAGCCTGGTAGAGAGTTTTCGAAATCAATATTTGGCGCTCCTGATCCAACTTCACTTCAGCAGGAAGCGGAGCCAACCTATCGCACTTGGAGGGGGTATCAGTTTCGCTGTTTATAGTAGAGATATACTCCTTGAAACGAAGCTTAGTCAGTTCAGCGTCCCAACCCAACCTAGATGAGTATCTTGATCGGCGGTCACTTAGGCCGTCTAAGCAGGCAAACTTCTCAAAAACACTTGCATTTCTAGTAAGGTACTTGTTCTTTTGTTTGCCGTGACGTAGTAAAGCGACACTTTCCATCAACTCGCTATAGGCGGCTTCAATCGATAAAAACTGGTTTCTGTCTCGCTCCAAATGGTTTGAAAACTGTTCAAGTTTCTTCACCAAGTATGCAATATCTTTGTAGTAGCTAGTAATTGCCGTTCTTCTGTACTGCAAGGCATTTGCAATATCAAAGCGCCGGTTTCCATCTTCGCCATGAAACTCGATTAACTCTTCAACCGCCTTGGAAAAAGATTTTGTCTGAACCATTTCCATGTTTGGGTTTATAAACTCGTAGCATGGCATCACGTAACGTTTGTAGAGCGTAGTGACTCTGTCATAAAGCTCAAACAGTGATACCTCTGAGCAGCCAGAGTCATAAGCTCTGTAGTCTTTTGCAACCGAGTCTACTTGTGCAGTTAACCCGGCCACACTCTCTTTAATTTTCGAGTGAATTTCGCTGAGCAGCTCGTTAAAAGAACGTCTTGCATCATGGTAATCCTGAGTTTGACTGTCGGAAGACTGTATTTCTCGCCCGGTTTCGAGCGTTCTTTTCCTTAGCTGCTCAAAATCGAAATGTGTGAGTTCCTTCGCCCGCTTAACATCAAGAAAACGCAGCAAATCAACAATCACGCGCTCTATCGCGATCATCCCTGTATGCTTGTCGTTATGAATGAAGACTCCATTTTCGATTAGCGACTGCATAGAAAGATGCATCTGTGTATTGGCGTCATCCCCTTCACAAATCTCGTTGTTATAGATTTTGATATACAGGTGTTCGGGAAATTCCAGAGCTCCATCATTCGAATCGATGTAGTCAAGTAGCTTGAAAAAGCTGCTCTGGTGTTTAACGATCCCACTTATCAGAACATCTCGATTAAGCCTCATATCTACGTTCCCCAAACCCTTCAATGTGGTGAGGCAGGATATTCATGTGGCACTTGCTTACCATTGGTTTGGCAACACGCTTCCTATCTATCATAACCCAGCGCCCAACCTTCCGACTTATGTAACCCGAGTAACTGGGTGTCGCACAGAATATAGAGAACCCATGGCTGCTAATTTGCTGTATCGTTGAGTCTGTATTCTTGAAATCTAATGTACTGATTTCATCAACAATAATGGGCATTTTTAGGGTTACATAAGGAGGAGTTAAGCGCTTAAGCAGTACCGAAAGGACAAAGGCTGTAATTGTACTTGTAGTACCTCCAGACTGACTCTTGGTGACGGTTTCGCCAGTCTCCTTAAGCGTATACTGGTAGTTGATGGACGAAATGATGTCATGCATCTTCAAGCGCCGGGTCTTCTTGTTGAAGTACGACTCAACGAATTTTGCTAACGACAAGTAGAAATCTTCTTCCAGCAGCGTGTCATCTTCAATATCGTGTTTTTCCAGTGTTGCTAGAAGTGATGCAAAACGATTATCAATTGAGAGATTGAGCTTGATCTCAGACAAGTTAGAGACATGCTTGTCATTCAGCTCGTCATTTATTTCGCTAATGAAATTCGATAAGAACCGCTTCGCTTCCTTTAGCTCGTTGAGTTGATTACTTACAAGTTGATTATGAGACCGTATTTCGTTTCTGTGCTGACTCAGATCGTAGTCGAGAGTGGCATACTGATGCTCATAGGCTTTGACAACTTCAGATAGCTCGCTGAAACCAAAGTAATCTTTGTGTGGGTCCACACTCGACAGAGGAACTTTGGTTAGCAGTCTTTGCATTACCTGAGAAAAGCTCGCCTCCAATTTATTCACTTCAGTAGCAGCATTAACTAGCTGCATCGGTAGCAGTTCTGTTAAATCAATTTCTTGAACTTCCGCGTCTTCTGTTTTTACTGGCTTGCACAGTGAATAAGCCGCTTGCAGAGAATCATCAAGGCTTTTAATTGTCCGTTGCTGGTCTATCAATAATTGCAGCTGATGCTCTGCAACTCCAAGTTCTGATGAAACCTCTGATTGATTGTTTTTGAATCCCTCAAGTGTGATTCTATCGCTTTGTAGCTTTTCCCTGGCTTGTTGAACCCCCTCACTCTCAATACGTATCTCAGACTCTAGCGACGCCATACCTGATATATTTTCTATGTCCTGAGCTGTCTTTTTTCGCTCTTTCTCAGCTTCCTCAATGATTTTTTCTATATCACCGCTTCGAATAGCTGTACTGCACTGAGTAATCTCTTTTTCCAGCTTCTCAAGTTCAACTAGGCCATCTTCAATGCGCATTTTCACTGCTTGAACGGCATCATTTAGGTCATAAGTTGAGTAGTTGGTATCCGGAATCTCCTCACCAAGGAAGGTGAGTTTTCCTGCATCAGTTTTTCCAAGCAACTCTGAAAACTTAAGGATTTTAAGTCTCTGATCCTCATTTACAGGCGCTAAAATTTCACTTAAACCTGGGTTCAAAGAACTGAGCAGGCTAGCACCCGAGTCATCTTGTAGCTGGTGAAGAATAGAGTTTTCTGTTTTTTCAACAAATGTTCTACGACGTTTCTGTTTTTTGCTTAGTTCATTCTTTTCTGAAATCAGTTGTTGTAAATGGTCTCGAACACCGTTCTCACTTCTATATTGTTCTAGCTTGGTATCTATTTCGCTAAGGTAATCAGCTAAGCTTGAAGTAATTTCCTCAACACTCATTGAGCCATATCGACCGATCTTCTGTTTCGTTTTGGCTAGTCTAGTTTTACGACGTTCTAGATCCGTTTCTCGAAACTCAAGTTGATTACCCTGCTTATTGACTGACTCCTGCAAGGGTTCCACTTTCAGCCGCAACTCTTCGGCTTTGCGTCTCAACGGATCGGCTACCTTGTCGAGCCTATCTTTCTCCGTGACGTAAGTTTGCTTTGCTATTGCCGTACCGCTCTGGGCAGATAGGTAAAGCTCAGAATACGTCTGAATTCTACTCTTCACTTCGCCAAAGCTTTCCATTACCCGCAGGAAAGTAGAATGTTCATTGGCTATAGACTGAAGCCATTCTTCTTTCTGAACGAGTTGACTGTGTTCTTCGGCAAGCTTGCTTAAGTTGGCATCCAACCGCTCTTCATCTCGCCCTCGTCCCATCTCCAAAAGAGTGGCAATCGCTTTAGGGAGCGACTTCGACTCTGACTCACTGGTATCGAATGCCAATTGGTAGATATTACGGAATGCTTCAATTGAGTCGGGTCGCGCATCCTTCAAAGGTAATACGCAGAAGCGCTTATCCCTGCGGTTTCCTCGAATACTGTCGTACAATAAATAGGTGATATTCTTCGCACTTGTCTCCTGAATCCCATCACTTTCCTTAACAAATGCCTGGACAGATTTAATGCTTAACTCGGTCGCAAAGTCGTTTTGCTCTTCGTCCCAGAAAACATGGCGAATTTCGTCATAAGCGAGAGGCACAAAAAAGCGTCCATAACGATAATTCCCCATTTTATAGAGCACCATGCAGAACACCCCTTCAGGGTTTACCACTTCCAGCGCTATAAAAGACTTAGGATCGGGAAAATAGAACTCATATGACTCTTCCATCGAGTACTTGCCGCTCTTTCCTTCGAATCGGAATTTATTGCCGCAATTTCGAAAATCGACTTCGGGGAAAAGCAGCAGTTTAGTTCCCGCTAAGCTTGCTGTTTTTCCTGCGTTGTTGTCACCAAACATGGCTAGGTGGTGGTCTAGGAGAATTTCAGAATAGCCATGATTTGCTGAATTCACATAAACCATTCGCTTGAGTGTGTACTCTTCGCTTAACAATCCCTCGTCAATGCTACTCAACATACAAATAACTCTCTTGTTCAAGTGTTCTACGAAAACTCTTAATCAACCTCGCGGCAGAAGTAAGGAAAGGAAGCTTCAGGCCGATAGCTATCACCTCTGCGATGTGCTCTGGTGATGTGACTTCCACAACTTGACTCAAGCGATGTTCGATGTCGTCAGGAAGCAAGAATGTGAAAGGGGTGGGTGCTAAAAGGTTGTGCAAATTCTTAGCAATTGTGAGACCGCCGAGATCCAAATCCAGAAGCAAATAGATATGCTCAAACTGGCTCAAGAAGCTTTTATGCAGCGCATTGCTTATTTCGTTTCCTTCAGCAAACACAACTGTGAGCGCACCAAAATCATCAGGAAACTGACTAACAAACCTGCGTATAAAATCTTTTGTTTGCTCAATCGAAAGAAAGTTCTGTCGGTTCTCTAAAACCAATGCTTTTCGGTGGATACGACAATGAAAGTCATAAGATCCATGCTTGTCGAATACAACGACTTGAGGATGAGTATTATTGTCTCTGATCAGCAGCAATGACCCTTCGACTTTGTGCTTGTGACTTTGGTTTTGTCTAGCAGCAGCTATCCTGTGATCCAGCGGTTGGGCCACAAGCTTCCTCAACTCATTCGCTAAGTGAATATCCATTGAGGTAACTAGATACTTACCTGTCGGATACCTCTTTCCGACGATGCCATCCGGTTCAATCCGAACAGATAAAGACAGGCTATCTAAGAACCTCTTAAACCTTGGCAGATCAATTGGCTCCTGCGCATCTATGGCATCCAAGTACTTCTTTAGCTGATGCAAGTTCATTGCAGAAACTCTTTCAACATCTCTGCGTTTTTTAGTTTGAATTTGAAAAACAAATCCTGGTCGCTTTCTTTTCCAACATCGACATTCCATTGTTTTGTCAATATCCAAACCAACGCTGCACTCTCTGTCATCAATAGCTCGTCAGCTTCTGGAGCCAAACCAAAATCCTTACGAATAGGCTTCTTCTGCTCCTCGGTTAGCTTTGGGTGCAATTCAAGCGAGATTGGAACTTGCAAGTTCCAAAGAGTGTCATTCGCTAGTGATTCGTGCACTAGCCCCTTGGGTTCATCTTCCTCTATGATTTCCGCAGTGGCCACTCGAGAAAAATTGAAGTTCTTGAACTTTGTTACCGAATCACCTGCGCTTCTTTCATAGGCACGAAAAATCCAGTTTCTACCATCGTTCATTAAGGCCAGAGGAATAAGTTCACGGCGCTTATGGTTTGTGCTATTCCCGGATATGTAGCAGCATCTGATAGCCTGCTGGTTATATAGGGCTCTAGTAATCAGAGATACAATCTTTTCATCTAGCTGATTGGGTATGCGACCAATTTTTCGATACGAAACCAACGGACGGCCCTGCAATTTGTTTTTGTTGAACCCATGAGCAAGCATTCCTAGTGCGGTTTCAGAATCTATAGGCAAAAGTGGTGTGTATGTATCTAAGCTAATGCTGTTTACTTTGGCTTTACGATCATAAAAGTGATTGTCTTTACGAAAGGAGTTGTAAAGCGTCATCATTCGAGAAGCAGCAGCTTCGGCAAGCCCAAACTCATCAAACAGATCACGTCGCTTCACAACACCCGAAAAACGCAACTTAAAATCTATGTAAGCCAATCTTTCAGCGTTTGCACCAACTTCATTCTGCAACTGAGCGTAGCTGTATACACCCTTCATAACTAATCTCCCACCTCATTCCCTTGGCTCAAAATATAGCCCAAAAACACCAATCACGTCAACATCACAGATCATAACGATCCGTGTTTCTGTATTTTTTTGTTATTTTTAGCGATCATGATGTTGATCGAGTATTTTTTAAGCGTATAATCAATACTACATCTAGGGCCACATCAGCCAAAAGAGGCACTAGATGTAGTGTAGAGATCAGCAAAGGAGCCGATTTATGGCAACAAACAGACCCTTCGGGGACAAGAGACGTATTGGTGCAGTTAAGGGCAGAACTCAATTCCAGACGCCTTCGGGCCTCTGGGCGAAGAGAAACACCTCAACCGGTAAAATCATGGATGTAAAACAGGACGGCTTGCCGTTTAAGGGGGTACGCAGAGAGAAATGAAAAGGCCCAAGGGAACCCCTTAGGCCTGGTGTCATATGTTCGCAGCATGGGACTGCCATCCCATGTTAATTGATAACTTTGCCCCGAACAGGCTAGAGAAATTACTCTTGTTTACCTCTCAGGTCAATGCTTCGGGGCCTCAATTGAGAGCTCAAAAGATGAGTACACAACGAACTGCTACCGACGACAACGTCGAGTACATTTTCCGCCCCTACATCACTGTAAAGGGCAAAAGGATCACCCGGAAAAATGGAGGCATGTTCAAAATCCCGATTAAGAAGCATTAATCATATTCATGGGGAGGCGTACCTCCCCATTCCCTACAACCATTTTGAGAAGAATACAATGAGACTTTTTCACACCTCACCAGCGGCAATTATCTGGATAAACGGAAACTTTGAATTCAAGCGTACCTATCCGCCTGAATACTTAGGGCTTCACGCATGGCACAAACGCAGCATTGCAGAGGATAGAATGAGGTACAGCTGCAACTCTTTTCTATATGAGTTTGACTACCCAATAGACTCAATCGATGGCTTAAGAGAAGTTGATCATGGTGAAATTGCTATCATTGAGAACAAACCGCATCCTTTTTTCGAAGAAATTGCTGTCAAACTACAAGAAGATAGCGGTGCAGGTAAAAACAACTATCATGCAGTAGTTCTCGATTACTCACACATAACAAACTGGCGAGAGCTGCAAACTAAAAAGTAAGTCGCCGCTAACATCCTGGATGCCTATTGCTTAACTCGCAGCCTACCGCGAGCAAAGCAGATCAAGTTCCCGATGGTTATATGTTTTCAAATGCCTTAATGAAGGAATTTTTGTCTTTGTGAAAACGGATATGCCCAGCTGAATTTAGGGGCTTACGTGTACTAGCTCAGCCCGTACCCTAGTGAACACCAGAATAGACCTTCCCATCAATCCGAATCGGCCTTCAGTGCCAACGGGCGGTTCAATTGCACTTCTCAATTTCGGCATCAATATGGCTTAGTGAAATGGCTCCAATGCAAGAAGTGTTTTACGATCTCGGCGATATCGAGCCTCTTCAACTCTTCGTCTTCTCCGTTCTCCACGAGCTCTGAGACGTAAAACAAAACATCAACCGGTACTATCCAACTATCTGCCTCTGTTGAAGTCATAGAATCGATAGATAAAACTTTGGCTTCTATCCAGCCAAGCCAGTCTGAGTACTCTTCAGACTGTTCGGGCTTCGATGACATATACGCAGCAAATTCGCGCAGTCTTTTAGCAGTTTGATACTCGGAAATGCGTTGAGACAGCGTGTCCTCGCAACGTTTGTTGTAGGCCACAGCCTCTCTAACCATGGACTCAACGCGCTGCACTAATTCACGGTGATGCTCCCGAGCACGCTGCTCTCGCTCCATACGATGCACCCGCTCAACTTCATCGATAAAGCCCTGGACAATATCTGGCAGCTTTTGCTCTAGTGTTCCCCGCTTTGCATCCTTTATCTCACGTTTAGAGTACCTGGCACCAAACTGCCACCGCAGAACGCCAGTCGAGTGATATATGTACTCCCAATCCCGCCAAGTACTTTCAGACTTTACTTTTTCCTGTCGTCTTTGCTCGGTCACTGTGAATTCAATAGTCACATCATCAACGACAACGGCATTCATTTTTGCGTTATCACTGGCCGGTAGTTGAACCTGCCACTTCCTACGTTTGCACTCACGCACAATGCTATCGACGATAAGAAGAGCCCGTTCGACCATCTCTGGCATGACAGCAATTCGCAAAATACTGCTCCCTCCCGGTAGAACGTATTGATAGCGATAATCTCTAGCAGCTTTGGGACTGTTGTAACTTTTGAATGCCTTCCGAATAGGCGGAAGAGCTTGATCAATCGACTGAGTTAACGGTATCTCTTGCTCCGCTATGGTCATTTCACCTTCTTGAAAATCACGCGGGGAGGATTGCTCGGAGCGCTGCTGAGAATCGACTTCCAAAACCACTGTACGAGAGGATGTCTCTTTTGATGACGGTCCCGGTGAACAAATTTCGATCTGTACACCGTGGTCGCCGTGTAGTACAGGTACTTCTCTAGGCTTGTCGAGAGCCACAAGCGTCCAATACCCCGATCGAGGCAATGGAACCTCATTGCTTTTGCATGCTTCAGTAATGGCGTTAGCTGGTACCCCCCAAAGCTTAGCCAATGCGTTTCGTGGTGTTTCCCAAACAGCTGTATATAGTTCGAACCTGGTGAGTTGTGAGATTTTCGGGCCCATTTTTCTCGCTCCGTTAAGGAGAGTATTGAAGTTACTTTCTGAGTTCAGCTCCTCATTGAAAAACCTATCTCCATCAACTAGGTCGTCTTCATCAACACTCGCGAACCGCTCTTTTACAAGAGCCCATTTTTCCGCGTCGCTCAGCTTGCCACTGTCTTTCATTTTCACAACTCGCCCCATAGTTCTTTGCTATTCAAATCCACCTTCTGCCTTAAACAACAGGAGACACCTGAACTCTTCTAGCCCGAATTGTTCAAGTACGGCTTTTGGTGACCTCCCTCCGTAACTTGATAAGACAGCATTGTTGAACCAATCGGTTACCTCTTGATTACCCTCGTCTTCGATAAGCTGTAGAGCCTTGTCTGCCAATTCCGACTCACCGATTAGCTCGTGTATAGAGTAAAAATCCAGCCCCATTTCAGTACCCTCCTCTAAGAGAAATCGCCCATTTTTATTTGCAGTAACAAGTCTTCAACTTGTTCGGGTTGCGACTCGAAACACTCTATTGGTGATTTACCTGAAAAAGGGCGCTTTGGGCGTTCTAGCCACCTGATGGCGGCTTCTGGTGAGCTGAACAGCTCCAGGAGAAGCTTGTGAATATTGGGCTGGTCGGCTAATAGGTCTCGAAGAGTGTTATCAGGTGTCATCTACTATCTTCCTTCCGTTGGTCTAAACGTTGGCCGTGCGCTATTCGTCTCAGTTGTGGCGTAAACTCATCGAACAGTTCTTCTAGGAACTCGTCGTCAACACTTGGAGAACTGACCAAGTACAACGTTGGTAGCCCTGATCCTGTTTGGTAATCGATTTTGTAGATCTCTAGAACACCATCGTTCTCAAGAGCCCAAACGAGCGCCCTAAGCATACGAGCCATCACGAATGCATAGCGGCTCTGCGCTCGATAAACATCAAGTACAACAAGCCGAGGGTAGAGATTGTCTATTTGCTTTATTACCGCCGATGAAACGACATCATCACCAATTAGCGCCACAATCGCCTCCGTTCTGCTTACGGCTCCCAAAGCATCGTTTTCAACAGGCGTTATACCTTTGCTTTAACTTCATTAGACAGACTCGGAACATCACGCAGCGCGACTTCCATCATGCTAACGCCATGAGCCGAACTCTTTTTAGAAATGCTCTCCATTACTCGCCCTTAGTAAAAGGTATAGCCGCTTTCCCCGTCTAGATGTAGCCTGTAGGTTGAGCCACTCGCCTGCGGCCAAATGATATACTCGCCATCTAGAAAAGCCTCAGACGCGTCAAAAGCGCCGCTTGAGACCTTCCACCGGTCATTCTCCCTCCAAGTTGCAAACACCTTGTAAAAAGGCCTATCCTCAGGCGCTTCAAAGCGAAGAACAGTCCAACCTTCGGGGCTATGTGTTTTGATATTTTGCTTGTAGGTCTCCATATTTACTCCTGATTCATGGGGTTAATAATCACTATTTTGACCTGCGCCGATCAGCTCTTGGGATAGCTTCAGGCAGTTGCTTGTACAACCAGTCTTTGTCGTGTTTGAACAACCAGGTATAACTGGCGCGGGCAGCATCTTGTATTTGTTTTCGAGAGGGTGTTTTGAGGCTATTTTGTGTAGCGACTAGGTTTGCACGGTGTTCTCCTCGCTTGTGGTAAAAGCGAATTCGAGAACGTAATTCCGGCAACTCAGAATATCGCCCAAGTTCTTGTTCGACAGCGCCGACTGAACAACCAATATGAGCAGCAATATCTTGGGTACTTTTCCCAATCACCAGCTTTCGCCATATGACCCGCCGTTCTTCTTCAAATAGCTTTTGCGTACGGCGCTTGATCTCGATCCCCCCCCTTAAAGCTATTCGCTTAAATGTGGAAACACTGCCGCCAAGTGTCTTCGCTACTCGCCGAAGGCTTTGCCCAGCTTTTAACTTGGATAATGTCTGCTGCTCGACTTCTAGCTTACGCCGAAGCTTATCTCGGTCGATTCTCCGAGCATGCCGCTCTAACACTTTTTGGTGTGTAGCTTCAGCTGTTTCAGTGAAACGCATGAAGTCGCTGACTGACTCAAACAGCGCTCCAACCATCAAAAGATGTTTTAGCGGGTGATGATTAGCCGCGACTCCTCTTACCATGCAAGCAGGAAACTGCTGACGCTTGCCAAGAGAAAAAACTGAGTCCAGTGAAGGTTCTGATAACAGCGGATTCCAGTAGGCTTCTAATTCGGAGCGCCAAGCCTGTTGTCGTACATTGAGATTTGCAGAAGCAAAGCCCATCTCAGCCAACCTCACGCTATAGGCATAGATTAACCGCTCATTACCAAGTGGTGACCAACTCGCATCTAAGAGCTCCCGACTCAACTGAGCCAGCTGTACAGCTACCATCGGTGCCAGGCTAAGCTGAACCGCTCGCTCTAACTGTGGAGGCAGTACTAAACGACTTCGAGATCTTGGTACAGATACCAGCATCACTCGGTGAGTGGCGCATGCAATTACACCTGGTAACTGATGCTCGGTATGCCAAAATGCCACCCCATATTGATGTAAATCGCTTGCAGCACACCTTGGGCAGTACCGAATTACGGATGGCTCTGTAACACGGCTAGCAACAATAGATAGTCGAGAGTATGCGGACTGGGTGTCGCCACTAACCATGTCTTTCTGGACTGAATTGAACACAGTCTCATTGGTGAACAACCGCCAATATGGAAGTGCTGAGTGGTGCTCAACTAGGTCTAGAGCAGGAAGATGAGAAAACCTGGCTAAAGGTTCAACAACGCTAGGCAACAGTGACATCAACTGACGATGATTTCTGCCAACGAGGTGTTCAAGAGCGACGCGAGATGAAGGCATCCCTGCTCTCATCGCCCACCGAGTGAGCCAGCTATACAGAGATTCGCCTTCGAATATTTCGGGAGCAAACGCCAACATTTAGGCCTCCTTGTCTACGCCAACTAGTCGAGCGAATCCGTTACTAGAGAATCAAGACCAAGATACTTGAGCATCAACAGGACACTTAAGGGAGGTGCCATGCGGTCTCGATATATGATGCTCGATAACCGAAGAACTTGGCCGATGTTGTTAAAAAGGCCCTCCCGCCCTTTGGTGTAGAAGGTTTCAATGACCGAATCCGGCAACCACTCTTCAAACTCACATTGCCACTGAGCAACTTCTTTTCTCTGTGAGCCAAAAAGTCGATTGGGGAGCTCTTCAGGCCCGAGCTTTTGCCGCATAGCCCCGATAAGTGATTCGTTGCTAATCTCTAGGCCACGTCGCAGGAGCTCAAAACTGGTACTCTCTAGCCATTGAAACAGTTGGGGGAAATCTCCTGAAACAACCTCTTCCTGCTCGCCACATTCACGACAATGCCCATCAATGGGAGGCAACCAGTGACGCCGAAGGTGTTGGTACTCAAACAGGCAGTAGGGGCAGTGTGAGCGCAAAACGGTATTGTGTTTGTAGCAGGTCAATACAGACGGAAGCTGATGGAAGGAGTGCCAATAAGTGGTGCCAAATAGCTCATAGTCTTCTGAAGCACAGCAAGAGCACCAACGCCAAGGTTTGGCCAGCCTAATCAGATTCTGCTGTACGGGCTGAATACGTGTTTGGGAAAGAGGCTCGCCGCCTGACAGCAACATGCTCTTGTATTGCGGCTTCAGAAATGGTGAGTAGTACGGAGCTAACGTGTGCTCACGAATAATCTTTTTCCACCCCAACGTGTCTATAAACTGCTGCGACAAATCCCAGTACACCGGCCGCCATACCGTCGCAGGACTAAGTGTAGTGACATTGTCTGACAGGTTTCGCGTTGTGTTCAGAAAGTCGCGACTACCTTTGTAGTCAAACCAACGCGCAAGGACACTGATCAAGTGCTCATGTGGAAGCGGCGCGGGAAGGTATCGATTACACATTATCATCATCTTCTAGTCCTTGTAAGAACTCTCCCTCAGATGACAGGGAGTCCACGCCGAGCATGAGATTCTGATTTTCAGGTATCTCTGTTTTGACTATTTCTACTTTCTTTTTCGGGACTTTCTTGCGCTCTTCGACAACCTCTGCATTCGAGTACGCTGTTTTACTGCTATCGGTTCGGATCGACTTCTCATATCCACTCTTATCCCCACGACGATACTGAGCCAGTGCAGGGTCAATCAAGCTGAACTGATTTCGATAAACCATCTCAAGCAAACCCTCGTGATAGGTGTGATAGCCATCATTGGAGTTAGAGTTTTCTAGTAAATTGACCAACGTTTCATGATGCAATAAAGCCAAACGAATCATAATTGCAGGCAACCCGCAGCTGAGCTTGTGAAACTTGGATTTGAAGCCTTCACGTGCGTCTTTCGGAGTGAGTGGGTGCTCCAACGCTTTGGGGAAGAGCGAGTCAAATAGCTCTGAAAAGTAGGTTGAACTCAAATCATGATTGCTCAAGCGATACTCACGATCGTTTAGCATTCGACGCACCGTCGTGGTGTCTGTGCCGATACGATAGTCCCCACTAGGTAAAGCCTTAAAGACATCGACCCCCTCTGCTGTACAGCTTTGCAGAATAGGCACTCCGATTTTGTTAAATAATGCTTCGAGAATTTGAAGGTTGGGGGAATTTAGGGACTTCGAGTAACCCAACATGAACTGAAGCTCATCGACGTGCGCCATACCTAGGTTGTGCTCAAGAGCACAGATCTGCATAGCGGTGAGATGCTTATCTACCGACTCCCGATCTCTAGCACTCCATTCATCTGCATATTCGGTTCCCAGTGCAGCATCAACAGCACGAAAGAAGTTCACCGCCATAGCTTTCGCCGAGCCGGTCGGAGGCAGATCAAAACTAACCCAAACAAGCTGCTTATTGGCAAAGTGCTTTCCTTTGTAAGAACGATGATTGACCACTTGAGGGATCCCAGATTGTAGAGTCCTAATCATCGTCGTTTTGCCAGTTCCTGAATCCCCCGTCACCAATGCAGATGGAGCGGTAGTTAAACCTACGGGGTGAATGAACTTGACCTTCTCTTGACGCATCTGTTCAGCCAATCTGGATTTGAGCCGAACCATCTCGGGAGAAAAGGGATCGCGCCGAACATAGGAATACAAAATCATGCTCATGATTTTGTTGTACATAAGCCAGGTTTGTGGAAGCGGCTGGTGGGCATCCGTAAGCTGACGTAGTTGGGTCATCTGGTAAAACGGAGGTAGAGACCAAAAGTTAGTTTGGATGTTGGGTTTAGACACAATGTTATTGAGCAGAACATCGCGATCCAAACTGACCTCAATAGCCTCTGACAAAGGATTCCCATTCAGGTTAGCGTCGGGGTGAGTTGCATACTCTGCATCGATTACAATCATATTTACTCCTGGTCAAAAAAGCTTTTTATCGAGGTCATCTGGTGAATTCTGTATGGGGGTTTCTGGAGTAGCTTCATCCATCAAAGCTGAGTGCAACTCCACCGCATGTAACAGCTGTTCAAGAGTTTTCTGAACCTGTTGTCGAGATTTGATTCCTGGTTGGATTGACTTACGGGTGTTCTCAGGCGCACCTGCCAGCTGTTCCTGATTAATAGCTTCGATGCGGTCGATAACCCCCTGCTTAAATGCCATTAGTTTTTTTCGGTTAAGCCGGTTTTGGTGCTTCTTGTCTTTGAATTGCTCAAGCAAGTGCAACAAAGGCTCCCAGTGCATATCTAAGAAGGGGGATTCGTCATTTACATTCTTTAGATGGAAGTACACGTATTCGCCATCGGGAGTCTTGTGCCAGATCTGCGAGGTCCAATCTTTGGTGCGTTTCACCGCAATTTTGAATGCACCATGATGTTTCGCTTTGGTATACCACCCAGCCTGTTTAGCAAAATCGGAGTGATACACTAGACCTTCAAAGTAAATACCGTCACCCCGCACTGAGGCAGTTTCCTCAGGCAGGAACGCCCAGCGAATACGTCCTGGTTCAACATCTTTTGAGGGGCGACCACCATTCATTTCCTGCTTCAGAGATTGTAAAAACAGTGCTTGGGGGGTTATGTCTGTATTCGCTCGGATCGCATTGATATCCATTTTGCCAATGCGATCAGCGCTGTTATTGCGAAATACAATCTCCTCGTAGATAAGCCGATGCAGAGCATCTAAGTCATACTCAGCTCGATTCGATGGATGCTGCTCGTCCCTACCAACCAGCTTTGGAATAGCCCCGGCGATAAAGTGAATTACACCATTGAGTACACCAAAAGCCCTCTCTACACAGCCTTTGGCATCCCCCCTGAAAACGGCTGTGAAATTGAATGCCCGTATCCCAAGCTCCGATCTTAATATCGACTGAATTAGCCCGTCTTTGTATTCAGGACCATTGTCGATCGTGACTTGCACCGGAATATGTGCTGAGGGCCAGTTTACGTCATCTGGAGGGACGCCAAATCGCGCACAGAACTCTTTTTTATCCATACAAGCGTTAACCAGCGCTTGCGAAGCACCTTGCCAATTCGGGCCGTCAAAGCCGAGATAAAACCCCACATACATTGTGCTTGCGACATCAATAACCAAGTACAAGACAGGCCTTCCCATAGTGAACTGCCCAGTCGTGTCATAAGGATATCTGACGTAAACATCAAGGATGGTTGCATCAATTTCATAGCGATAACTTGCACCTATAACGCCGTCGTGAGAGGAGCCCTGACGATCGGCATAATCCTTTTCATAGGCTAAGTTTCCATACTTGATCTTGAGATATTCAGCTTTAGTAAAAATCTGTTTTAGGTGGTAGCGGACTTGCTCATCAGACAAACACTCATGCTCTTCAAAAGGAATGTAAGTACGATGAAGCTCCCCTTCAATTTCTCGCTCAACAACATGGTTTTCAAAGTTCAGCTGATAAACTTCAATCGCTTTAGAGTAAGTAAATTTTCTAAAGGTCTTCTTCACAAAAGCGACAACTTGTCGCAGCGCTTTTTTATGAAGCTCTGTTACGCCCATCGACTTCGATCGGCTGTTTCGGTTGTCTTTACCACCACGCCCTCGTTTCACGTTGTTAGGGCCAGGCTTGTCGATGTGGAGATAATTCGAACCACAAGCTTTGAGCCTGACAGGTAGGAGAGCGTTAATTGTGCAGCCAAATGTAATGTAACGATTGAGGGCGCTGTAGTAAGCCCCCTTAGTCTTCCATGCAGCCTCATCATCAGAATGGATGTTTTCAGCAACAAGAGACATCACCTCATCAGCGATGCCGTCTCCATAGAGGTACTGTTCTATAAGTGCGTCACTCGTTAGCGGAGCCAGACGTCGATGCTTTTCATCCCGCTTTGCAATCCACGTCTGCCGTTTTTGTTCTTTAAGCTCTCGGTCACTGAAAGACATCTCTGCTGGATAAGAGAATTGCTGTGTTGTATAGCCTTTTTGCTTAACCAGCTCGGTTAACTCATTAAACTTCCAAATCTTTGGTTTCGGTAAGTTACTGCGGCCTTCAATAACTTTAAGGTCCACCACAGCCGCAAGTTTGCGACCAAAATGTACATGACAGACTAGCAGGTCTACCTCCCCGTCAGCTGAGGAGATCTGTAAACTCTGATAGATCACAGCTTCAACTCTACTGGACGAAATAGTCGGATATGGCGAGTTGTCACAATGGGGAGGAGGTGGTGAAGCCCGCAGTATTGGAAAAGCGACTGAGATCGTTGGAAAGACAAGCGCAAGTTCGAACCAACAGAGTTTAAATGGTCCTGTAGCTCTGCTCGTGGGTCGGATACCCACGATTCAATAAACGCTTCACCAAACTCTACTAGTTCATTTCGACTAGCTACTAGGTCATGAGCCAGTTCAAAGTAGTTGACGCACCATGCTCTCTGCTTGGTTGTATTCCGCTCTGTGATTATTCGATACTCAACTCCTCGCCGAGCCCAATACTCCCGCTCAATACAGAACTTCTGCCAAGTGCGTGAGTTCTTTTCAACTACTTCACCCTCGGGAGTTATTTCGAAAATCTGATTCCAATACTTGAAGGAATAAGCAATGAGCTTAAATCCACCATTGGGTAACCGTACCTTGACCAAGAAATCGAGAGTCATGGGGTGAGCTACGAAGGTCTTCCAATCACGAGGATGGATAACATTCAGGCCAATGGCGATATCCAAGGTTTCATCAATATCCAGAACATACTGCTCTTCCACGCTGATTGTGTTTGGTTGCCAAAGCAGAATTTTGTAGCTGCGTTCTTCACCGTCAGAGAGCAGATGCACCTCGCGATTTTGTCTCACACAGTAGATCCAATGACGCCTGCCTACTTTGTTAACCTTCCTAACGGTGATGAAAGGCAGGTATATTTGCTTGAGCTGAATCTCCCTCTTCCATGCATTTATCGACTTAACGATTTCGTTAGTAATTACCGGTTGCCGAACCATAGACGCTTCCCTGTTCAAAAAACGTCCTTATACCAAGTCAGCTCAGGAAATTGCAGTCTGCAAAAACACGTAACTATATGTTATAATTAAGGAAATAATTAATTATACGGAAGGTAACTAGTGTCATTAGAGGTGAAAATCCTCTCTCTTTATGTCACTTTTTCGGGCGTGTTTTTCTAAGCCTTTGACCCCCCTAACATTCTCGATTTTGATCTAGCCGCATACTATTGAAGTTATTGCTAAAAATGTCATTGAGGCGATTGCAGCTTTCTCATATTCTCGAGTATTCCTGCGTGTGAAAAATTTTGGTGGAAGACAGACTTTCTACTGGCAAAACACCAGCCAGGTGAAGCAACCATCAAAAGCACCTCCTGTGCAAGAGAAATGAATCCACAATACCTAACAACGAGAAAACTAAATGTACCTATCAAAAATCTCAGCTAATAACTTCAGACAATTTAAAGATTTTTCCTTAACTCTGAATAGCGGCTTGAATTTGTTGGTAGGAGAAAACAGCGCAGGCAAGAGCTCTGTCATAGATGCAATCAGAGTTGTTTTGGATACAACATCTGCTGAGTGGGTTAGCTTGCGGGAAACAGATTTCTCTATTGGAGAAAGTGAGCTCAAAATTCACTTGAAATTTGAGGGCCTCACGGATCACGAGGCAGGGATTTTTCTTGAACACCTGACTAGTGAAGTTGTGTCTCCAGGCACTGTTAAGTCGGTGTTAAATCTTTCGCTAATAGCCAAAATAACTAGACACCCATTTCGAAAAACACAATTCATAAAAACCGAAATACGCTCAGGCAATGATGGAGATGGTCCAACGATCGACAGGGACATTCGTGAGTACCTTGCTACTACGTACCTAAAACCACTTAGAGATGCCGAAGCCGAATTAACCGCAGGGCGCTCATCCAGGCTGTCACAAATATTGGGTAGCAATGCTAGCTTAGCGGGTGATGCAGATGCTACAAAACGAATCATCGAACTACTCACTGAAGCTTCCCAAAACATCCAATCTGATGGTGCAATAAATACTGCACAAAACAGCATTGCAGCACTTCTGAATAAGCTCACATTTAAAACTGATTGCTTTACGCCAGTCATGAGTTTGCTTGGGAGCAACAGTTATGCCGAAATGAGCGATCCCGAAAAGGCTCAGGCTCTGAAGTCGATCTTGGAAAAACTTACACTTGAGTTAGATGCATCAGGTGCAAAGCATGGGTTGGGTTATAGCAGTCTGCTTTTCATGGCAGCTGAGCTAATGCTAATAAACCAAGAAGAAGGGCAATTTCCGCTCTTGCTGGTTGAAGAACCTGAAGCCCACCTCCATCCTCAGCTTCAGCTGAAGTTCATGGAATACCTCCGTGTAGAAAACAGCCAACTCCAATGTATACTCTCAACGCACAGTCCAATCCTCGCGTCAAAAGCTCCTCTAGAAAGCTTGATTTTAATGCAAAATGGCAATGCCTACCCACTTCGAAAAGGCTTCACAAAGCTCGAACAAGATGACTATGTTTTCCTAGAAAAATTTCTGGATTCAACAAAAGCCAACATGTTCTTTGCTAGGGGCGTCATTTTGGTTGAAGGTATTGCCGAGGTCGTATTACTCCCAAAAATCGCAGCACTTTTGGGTAGGCCTTTTGAGGACTACGGCGTTTCACTTGTTAACGTAAATGGATTATCAAGAAAGAGATACGCTAAGGTTTATCGTTCAAACCCGGATTCGGAGAACCCTCAACACCTACCTCTCAAAGTAGCATGTTTAACTGACCTAGATTTATGGCCGGATGAAGCAGAAGACACAGGCGATAATGACTATGGTTTTAAAGAGAAAAAACAACCAAACGCACAAGGCAAAGGTGGGAACCTAGGTTATTGGCTAAACGAATTGACCCTCCCAGACATACAGAGAAAGAAAGAAAAAAAGCAAGAGTATGATGGCGAATTTGTTAAAACCTTCATATCAGATGATTGGACCTTCGAGTTTTGCCTCGCTAAGCATGGGCTCGGAGAAGAACTCTACGAGGCTATACACGGAAATACAGACGGTTACGGAGACCTTAACCCGAACAACCAAATTCGATCTGTTCAATTGTATAGTGCCATCGAAAACAAAGGTGAAGGAAAAAGTGAGGTTAGCTATTCCTTAGTAAATATTCTGTCAAAGTTTGATGGAAATCCACAGCAATTAAAATCTAAGTTACCCCCCTACATAATTCAAGCTATTGAGTATGTGACTGAACCACTTCCAGCAGATATCGAGCCTGAGTAATGATTGAAATTAACGAAGATGATATTAGTCAGGTTGAATCCCTACTAGACGTTAAATTTGATGAAACACGTCGACAGACGATAATAAACTTTGATGACGTCCAGGCTTGCCCAGGAAGCGGCAAGACGACAATGGTTGCAGCAAAGCTCCTTATCATCGCTAAGAAATGGAAGCACACTCATCAAGGTGTGTGTGTCTTAACACATACTAATGTCGCAAAAAACGAAATAGTTGAGAGGCTACAAAAATCTCCATTTGGTGAAAGGCTTCTTTCATATCCGCACTTCATTGGAACCATCCAAGAATTCGTTAACAAGTATTTAGCTATTCCTTACCTTAGATCCGCAGGTTTTAAAGTAAGTACAATAGATGATGACGTATGCAGCGTCAGGGGTTGGAATCTTTTGAGCTATAGGACCAAGTCCTACTTAGAACGTAAACGCATAACATCCCTTTATGGGATGGAGTATCAACTTATTGACGGAGAACTAATCCTGGCTGTTCCAGGGTTTTCGGGCAAGTCTACTTCTGCCAGTTATCAAGATATAGTTTCGGTAAAGGAAAAACTAATGAGCGCTGGGCTCTTTTACTATGGTGAAATGTACTCCTTCGCTAAACACTATCTTCTATGCAATCCGGACATAGGTAACTCAGTTCGCTCTCGTTTCCCCATCGTTCTTATTGATGAGATGCAAGATACACAAAAATTCCAAGATGAGTTGCTTAACGAATTATTTCTAGATGACAGCGTAAAACTACAGAGGTTTGGGGATCCAGACCAAGCCATATACAGCGGGGTGGGAGAGGCAAACGAGACTTATAACAAAGCTGCATTAGATCAAATAGAAAATAGCCATCGCTTCGATAAATCGATCGCTTCTCTAGCCAGAAACTTGAGCTTCAATCGTATAAATTTGCGCTCCGATATAACCTCTCCCCCACAAACACTGCATACAATTTTTCTTGTAGATGAAGATTCTAGGGTTTGTGCTTTAGATAAATTTGCAGAGATATGTGAGATAGCTGTACCTCCAGACAGCACAAATCCTATAAAAACGGTCGGAGCAGTTGGTTTACGAAAAGAAGATGGGCTAACTATTTGCCATTATGTTGACTCTTACAATAAAAATCACTCAACTACTTCTTTCAAACCTAGTAAGTTCATTCATTATATTCATGAAAGTAGAAAGTTTAGCTCTTTACATGAGGCTTATGGGTTAATACTGGAAGGGGTAGTTAAATTCGGCCAAACAGCGAACTCAAGTCTAAAGTTTTCAGATGGTAGCGAAGAACGTTACAACTCATCTAATGTTCGCAGATACTTAAAGGATTCAGGCAAACATGTGGACTTCAATATAATCATTAGAAACCTAATGAAAACTGATATTGGACAAGAACACTGGAAGCAGAACGTAGACGATTTAAGAACGATTCTAGGTCTGTGTGATGACGATTTCATGAACTATGATAACACCTCACCAACCAATGAAAGGCCTGTCATCTCAAATGTAATAACCACTGAGGTAAACGGTAGACTAATAAAAAATGAAGTGGCAACCATCCATTCTGTAAAAGGAGAAACTCATGCTGCAACATTGATTCTTGAGACCAAGAACCATCAGTTCGATGTAGGACAAATAATAGAGTACATTTTAGGTGAAAATACCACTACTCCAACAGGCGTAAGAAAGTCCACCTTCATGAAACAGCTTTACGTAGCTTTCACAAGACCGAAACACTTACTTTGTGTTGCAGTCGATAAATCAAGGTTTCCCGTAGAACACGTGCGCAAAGAAGAATGCGCTGGTTGGAAGATTGAAGATTTAACCAGCAACTAATTCAAACGAAAATGCTCGTTTTCGTTTGCTCGCCTTTTTTCCTGAAAATAATAGTTCACCGGCATCCCTGTCTAGTGATTCGCTAGTGTAAAAAGGGGGGGGAATCTACTCAGGAGAAAACCATGATGTAACTATCGCTATATCATCTGCTAAAGCGGGACACGACTGACTTAAAGACCTTAATAGCGGGGCGGCTAGACTTGCTTATGTAGCCTCATCAAGCCAGAGAGAGCTTCTGATTTGGGTTGTGAAAACGCAGAAACCACTAGAAAGGCACCAACTAGAATCGGTTAGATTTACTATTGTGCAGTAAATACGAGAATATAGTCACCACCTTTAGGCTGGCCGCATGGTTACAATACCAGAAGTAATCCAAAAAGTCGGAATGCCTCTATGGGTCGAACTCAGAAACACACAAAGAGAACAAAGCTATGCCACTAAAGTCTTTTCAAGAAAGGTTGGATTCGCTAGATGAAGGACAAGAACCGTCCATCCTACTAGCAAATGGCTTTTCACAAGCTTGGGATAGAGACATATTCAACTATCAAAACTTATTCACCGAAGCACAGTTCGGTGTCCGAGATGCGCAGCTAAGAGATATCTTTAATCGTTTTGAAACCTATGACTTTGAGCAAGTAATGCGAAGTCTCGAAGCGGCTGAGATTGTAGGTGATGCTTACGGTGTAGATAGAGCAAAGTTAGATGAAATAAGAGTTGACCAAGAACAATTAAAAGATGCACTAATTGACGTTATCTCTAGAACTCACCCAGCACGTTCTAGCCGAGTAACCACTGCACAATTTGAATCAGCAAAAAGCTTTATCAACCAGTTCGACAGCATTTTTTCCTTGAACTACGACCTCTTGCTCTATTGGATTGTTAACAAGAACGATATCGAACCCTTCGGGTACATTACTGACGATGGTTTCCGTGGTCCCGAATGGGAAAACACCGATGAGCAGGATGTTTACTTCTTGCATGGTGGACTACACCTCTACGATTCAGGTTCTGCTATCAAGAAACATACGTTCAGAACCGCCACTGACACTAGTATCGTTGACCAAGTAAGAAACAACCTCGATAACGGCAAGTTCCCCCTGTTCGTTTCAGAACCTAGTCACGAGAAAAAACTTCATAAAATCGAGCACAATCCATATTTGAATGCTGGCTATAAAGCTCTAAAGCAGCTTGATGGTGTGCTATTTATCCACGGCCATTCAATGGATGAAAACGACAAGCATATTTTCGACCAAATCAAAGCAAGCAACGTGTCTAAAGTTTTCATAAGTATCTTTGGTAATAAGAACTCGCCAGCCAACACTCGTACAAGAGCTAACGCCAAAGCGTTTATAGAGCGCCCGGGATTAGAAGTTAAGTTCTACGATGCTGCAACAGCACCTATTTGGTAATGCTGATAACTATACTCAAACGCTCTCACAATCGAGGGCGTTTAACCAAACTCCCTCTAGTTTCTTCAGCGGGTAATCAAGGAAGCACTTAAAGTAAGTCTTGAGCATTTCCTTGTCGTTACAGCTATGGACGATTTTTAGAACATCTTCCGCGTCAAAGTAATCTAACTTGTACTTGCTGGTGGTTTCTTTTGCCCGTGATAAAAGCTCTAGTGACTCTTCGGAAAACCCTCCGGATGTCCAAAGTGCAAAGTATAAATTCTTTCTCTTCCAGTCTGGGTGCTCTAAGGCGTATTTCCTGAGAGTTGGCACCCGCACTTGAAGCCACCTCTTTATCTCATCGAATGAAACCGTACCATTAGGTTGATGACCTTTACACTCAATAAACAGAATCTCCCCTGAATGCAGTTCAGCAATGATATCTGACTCTGCTCGGCTACCATCCTGTGTTTTGCAAACCTCATTTAACCGGACATGGCTGGTTCTATAAGCCTTCTGAACAACGCTTGCAGAGAAATACTCAAACAATACGCCTCTGAGATTTCCTACAGCACCTTCTATTTTGCCCAACTGATCGAACAGTTGATTAAATCTCTGTGGCTCAATAGTGACAGCCTGAGCTGCGCTCTCTAGTGTTCGCAGTAAGTTGACCAATCCCTTAGCAACATCACGACCAAAAAGACTCTCCACTGTAGCAGGCAAAACTCCGGCTTCTTTCGCTAGCTTGAAAGCATCAGATTTGTACTCGTTGGCAACAAACATCTGCATACAACGACCAACGTTAGGCAGCCCCCTTAACGTTTTACACTTCCTCAAAAATGGCTGAATACCATCATCGCTGACTTTCTTGTTCAGTAGAATGTCGCAAGCGAAAAAACCAGGCTTTATCTTGTCGTTCAGCCCGATATCAACCAAAGGTGATATATAAGATGGTCCAGCCATATCCCAAACTGTTGTGCTTACGGTGGGTAACTCTTCCTCATCACGATCTTTGAAAAGGTTGTAACTGACTAAACCTAGATTCTTCGCCCATTGGGATACTGCACTTATGAGGAGCTTTTCAGCTATCAATCTTGCTCTTATGTCTGGAAGAATGAAATCCAAGTCCTGCTCGTACTGAGTGAGCACAACACATCGTCCAAAGCCATCTAAATCACGAACCGATAGAATTTCGTGCATCTCAAGCCGTTCGATGATTTTTTCAGGTGGAATATGCTTTTGCTGTCGTAGAGGCGCACCGCATGAAATCAAAAAGTGCTCATAAGGCATCACTCCATCACGCTCTTTGAGGGCAGCAATTGCATACCAGTAAGCAGAATTCGTGTTTTTAAATGCGGAATACAGTGCTCCCCAGAAGAAAGGAGAGCGATAGTCCTTTTTCAGATAAACAAATTTCACATTGCGAGGGAAAGGTAACCCTTCTAGACGATATATATCTTTACCTGCTCTCGAAACCCGCTTGCGAGCTGCATCATGAGATAGATGGTGTCTATCAACGAGTTCTTGTACCAAGTCCGTACTTAGACAGGGACCTATTTCCTTCAAGATATCTTCTAACAAACTCATGATGTCACACTGCGCTATATATATTTCCATTTTATGGAGCAAGGGTCTTTTAAGACTCTAACTTAACAATACCTTATAGATAGGGAGCTAGCGAGCTATGAGATCAGACAAATTGGTGGGATATGTCACAGTCACTATAAGATCCCTATTTCACACCCCACTAGATAGCTCTGAGAGATCCCCTGTGCTATGTCGCACTACAGCGACGAAAAACTCTCAGTGATCGCTACAGAAAGAATTTCTAAATTATTCCGCCGATTCATTGACAGAAGAATCAAAAAACAAGTAATAGATCTGTGCAAAAAAAAATCATTAGATGCGAATGTCCAGCTTCTCGTTGAAGAAAGATTAATTGTCGATTGCGACCTGACGCCTTACAAGACTATGGATGAAGCCGGCGTAATGTTTGACAGTTACGGTGATGCTTGAGACATCGAACTCTGCTGCAAGATGTTTTTGCTGGCTGCTTAAGGGAGAGAAAGACTAAGCACCCTAATTAAAAGTGAGGTCGGTAAACACTTTAAAGATGACTTGAAGAAGTTACCGGGCAAAGTGTTAACTACCATGGTCACGGAAACGATTAAGACGGGAATTAAAAATATTTTCTAGGTTGTAAAAGCTCGGTGCCCCGGATTTCCGGAGCATTTTTAATCTAGTCCTACATGGATATGTCTACCATGCCATCCAGTTTTTTCAGTGCAGAATGTTACCCGAATGGTAAACCTCAACTTAAGTACCTAACTCGGAAATGTCCAGGTGCGTGCCAAAGGAGATCATTGCCAGCAGAGTTGATTAATACCAAGTAGCTTAGCCCTATAGTCAAAAAGCGAACCAATCGGTTCGCTTTTTTCTTAAATCAGACTTTTTGTCACAGACTTAATTTCAGTCACAGACTTAATTAATCTAGTCACAAACTTAATTGTGATGTGACACTAAACCCTACTCCTCCTGATAAGCCTCCATCGGCACACAAGCACAGAACAGGTTTCTATCGCCAAACACATCATCGATGCGGTTCACCGTTGGCCAGAACTTGTTGGCGCGCACGGCATCGGATGGGAACACGGCGAGCTCACGGCTGTAGCTGTGGGTCCACTCTGAGTCGCATAGGTCGTCCATGGTGTGGGGGGCGTTGACCAGAGGGTTGTCTTGCAGGCTCCATTCGCCGCTTTCTACCTTGGCGATCTCGGCGCGGATAGCGAGCATGGCTTCGATAAAGCGGTCTAGCTCGGCCAAGGACTCTGACTCGGTGGGCTCAACCATTAGCGTGCCGGCCACCGGGAAGCTCATGGTGGGGGCGTGGAAGCCGTAGTCGTTGAGGCGCTTGGCGACGTCCATCTCGCTGATGCCGGTGGCTTCTTTGAGTGGGCGCATATCGATAATGCACTCGTGGGCCACGCGGCCGTTACGACCCGCATACAGGATTGGGTAGGCACTGCCTAAGCGCTTGGCCAGATAGTTGGCGTTGAGGATGGCGATTTCGGTGCTCTTGCGCAGGCCTTCGTTGCCTAGCATGGCGATATACATCCAGCTAATCGGCAGAATCGAGGCGCTACCGTAAGGCGCGGCCGATACCGCTGGGTTGTTATCGCTCTCTTTGCCGATTTTCACCACGCTATGGCCGGGAACAAACGGTGCCAAGTGGGCTTTTACGCCAATCGGTCCCATGCCCGGGCCACCGCCGCCGTGTGGAATGGCGAAGGTTTTGTGCAGGTTAAGGTGGCTGACATCGGCGCCGATGAAGCCCGGTGAGGTAATGCCCACCTGCGCGTTCATATTGGCGCCATCAAGGTAAACCTGACCGCCGTTGGCGTGGACGATATCGCAGATCTCGGTGATGGTCTCTTCGTACACACCGTGGGTCGATGGGTAGGTAACCATAATGCAGCTAAGTTGGTCGCTGAGCTCTTCGGCCTTAGCCTTAAGCTCGTTCAGGTCCACATTGCCTTGCTCGTCGCAACCGACTACTACCACCTTCAGGCCCGCCATTTGTGCAGAAGCCGGGTTGGTGCCGTGGGCCGAGCTTGGGATTAAGCAGATATTGCGGTGCAAGTCGCCGCGGCTGGCGTGGTATTTTTGGATGGTGAGTAGGCCGGCGTATTCGCCCTGCGCTCCCGAGTTAGGCTGCATACACACCGCGTCGTAGCCGGTGATATCCACCAGCCAGGCTTCTAGCTGCTCCACCATCATCTTGTAGCCCTGGCTTTGGTAGCTGGGGCAGAACGGGTGCAGCTTGGAGAACTCAGGCCAACTTACCGGGATCATCTCGGCGGTAGCGTTGAGCTTCATGGTGCAGGAGCCCAGAGAGATCATCGAGTGGTTCAGCGCCAGGTCTTTGCCTTCCAGCTTGCGAATGTAACGCAGGATGTCGGTCTCGGAGCGGTACTTGTTGAACACCTCGTTGGTCAGGATGGGGTCTTTGCGCAGCAGCGCGTCGCCCAGCACGGCTTGCTTGCCTTCCAACTGCTTGTCCAGCTCATAGGCATCCAGGCCATGGTCTTTACCGAAGATCACCGTGAACAGGTGGTTGATGTCGTCGGCGGTCGTGGTTTCGTTGAGGCTGATCCCCACACAACGCTTGATATCGCTGCGGAAGTTTACGCCCAAGTCGTCGGCGGCATCCAAGATGGCAGCTTTAAAGTCCACCTCCATCTGCAGGGTGTCGAAGTAGCAATCGTGGGTGAGTTTCACGCCTTTTTGGGTCAGGCCGGTGGCCAGAATACGGGTGAGGCGATGTACGCGCTCAGCGATAGTGCGCAGGCCATCAGGGCCGTGGAATACCGCGTAGAACGAGGCCATGTTGGCCAGTAGCACTTGCGCGGTACAGATGTTGGAGTTGGCCTTCTCGCGGCGGATATGTTGCTCGCGGGTTTGCAGCGCCATACGCAGCGCCGGCTTGCCACGGCGGTCTTTGGACACACCGATAATCCGCCCGGGCAGCGAGCGCTTGTAGGCATCGCGGGTGGCGAAGAAGGCGGCGTGCGGGCCACCAAAACCGAGCGGTACGCCAAAGCGTTGGGCACTGCCCAGTACCACGTCGGCATCCATTTCACCGGGAGATTTCAGCATCACCAAGGAGAGTAGATCGGTCGCCACCGCCACAATGGCTTTGCCTTCGTGCAGTTTGTCGATAAGGCGGCTTAGGTCGCGCACCTGACCGGTGGTGCCGGGGTATTGCAGCAGTGCGCCAAATACGTTGTGCTCGGTGGCCTCATCGGCCGGGGCTGTGATTACTTCGAAGCCGAAGTATTCGGCACGTTCGCGCACCACATCGAGGGTTTGTGGGTGCACATCGTCGGCCACGAAGAAGCTGTTGGCTTTCTTGTTCTTAGACACGCGCTTGGCCAGCGCCATAGCTTCGGCAGCGGCGGTGGCTTCATCCAGCAGCGATGCGCTGGCCAGCTCCATGCCGGTTAAATCGAGCGTCATCTGCTGGAAGTTAAGCAGCGCTTCCAAACGGCCTTGGGCAATCTCGGGTTGATAGGGGGTGTAGGCGGTGTACCAGCCGGGGTTTTCCAGTACATTGCGCTGGATAACATGGGGCACATGGGTGTCGTGGTAGCCCATCCCGATGTAGGAGCGATAGACCTGGTTTCGATTCGCCAGGGCTTTGAGTTCTTTGAGCGCCGCTTGCTCGCTTAGCCCTTCGCCGATGGACAGGCCATCTTTAAGGAGAATGCTCTCGGGCACGGTTTGTTGGATTAGCTGCTCAACGGTGTCTAGCCCCAGCTCATCGAGCATCTGCTGGGTTTCCCGTTGATCGGGTCCAATATGACGGCGAGTGAAATCTTGGTTTTGCTCTAATGCTTCTAGTGGCAAAAACGCGCTCATGATGTTGTTCCTGTAATCTGTCGGCTGATGTGCCTGATTCCTTCAGAGAGATGCGGCAGGCAATAGGCTTACGGCATCGATGCCGTGTTGGCTTACTCCATTAAGCCAACCGAGGGCGACAGCCCGCATTGCGGGCTGCGGTAATGCTGGTGTTACTCGTCTTCTTCGATAGACGCGGCGTAGTCTTCGGCGTTGAGCAGGTCGTCCAGCTCACCCTCGTCAGAGGCTTTTAGCTTGAATAGCCAGCCGTCGCCAAAGGCGTCGCTGTTTACCAACTCGGGAGAGTCTTCCAACTCTTCGTTGATCTCAACCACAGAGCCGCTGATCGGCGCGTAGATGTCGGAGGCGGCTTTTACCGACTCTGCTACCGCGCAATCATCACCGGCATCCAGGTCGTCGCCAACGTCTGGCAGGTCAACGAATACCATATCGCCCAGTAGCTCTTGGGCGTGGGCGGTGATCCCGATGGTATATACGCCATCGCCTTCAGAACGTACCCATTCGTGGCTGTTGGTATAACGTAGGTCGGCAGGGTTGTTACTCATAGCTGTGCTTCCTTCAAAAAACTAAAAACTAGTTAACTTTTAAAAACTTAGGCTTTAGCGCCATTTCTGACAAAAACAGGTTTCACCACATTGACTTTAACCTGTTTTTTACGCATTTCCACCAACGCGGTCTCGCTTTTGACCGCCGGTATTCTGGCCAGTGCAATACTCTGCCCAAGGGTGGGCGAAAAGCTGCCCGAGGTCACAACGCCTTGGTGTTGCTGGCCATTTTCATCTTCTACCCAAACGGTGAGCCCGGCGCGCATTACGCCTTTGCTCTCCATCAGCAAGCCCACCAGCTTATCGCTGCCTTGCTCGCGTTGTTTCTCTAGCGCTTCGCGGCCGATAAAGTCGCGTTCGCTCGGCTCCCAAGCAATGGTCCAGCCCATATTGGCAGCCAGTGGCGAGATGCTCTCGTCCATATCTTGGCCGTAGAGGTTCATTCCCGCTTCGAGGCGCAGGGTATCGCGAGCGCCAAGCCCACACGGCTGCACGCCTTGCTCTAACAAGCCTTGCCACAGCGCAACGGCTTGTGACTCTGGCACCACAATCTCGTAGCCGGCTTCACCGGTATAGCCGGTGGTGGCAATAAACAGATCGCCCGCTTGCACGCCAAAGAAGGGCTTCATTCCTTCCACCGCTTGTTGCTGCTCGCTATTTAGCAGCTTGGCGGTAAGGGCTTTGGCTTCGGGGCCTTGCACGGCGATCATCGCCAACTCAGGGCGCTCAGTGATAGAGACCTTAAAATCGGCGGCTTGTTCACGGATCCACGCTAAATCTTTATCGCGGGTGGCGGAGTTGACCACCAAGCGGTAGTCGGTTTCGGTAAGGTAGTAGGTAATCAGGTCGTCGATCACGCCACCTTGATGGTTGAGCATGCCGCCGTACATGGCCTTGCCGGGAACGGTGAGCTTGGCCACGTCGTTGGCCAGTAGGTAACGCAGGAAGGTTTTGGCCTGAGGCCCCTGAATATCGACAATGGTCATATGCGACACATCGAACATGCCCGCGCGCTGGCGCACTGCGTGATGCTCTTCGATTTGAGAGCCATAGTTGATCGGCATATCCCAGCCGTGGAAGTCCACCAGCTTGGCGCCGGCGTCTAGGTGAGCTTGGTGCAGTACAGTCTTCTGAGCCATAGTCCTTACCTGCGATTGGTTGCATAGCAACGCGCTTATCCATCAAAACGGAGTTTGAGTATAACCTTGCTTACACCTGCGTAACATCAGCCTAGCCCTAAGTTTGCTAATCCAAATTGGTGCAGTCGTCAGATTTACGAAGTGGCTCACAAGACTGATTAATCTACTCGACACCAACTTGATAGCATTTAACCCCACCCCTGAACCCATAATCGACATATAAAACCATCACAATAAACATCCACGAGATCTTAAGCCATCACTGTACTTGTGCGTTGATTAGTAAATCTAACCCTAGCCCAAACTCACTGAAAAAAATATTTCATCTACGCTAAGCTATTGATTTAGATATTAACATTTATAGTAAATACTAACATTAGGGTTGAGCGTCGCGTACTGCCTACTACTACAAGGCAGAGCACAGCACAGCCTTTGGACACGCAATGTCAGCAATCACCCTGCTCCCGCCCGCTCTCGACCTTGTCGATTCTCTGCTATTAATCGGCCTAAGCTTTTTTACCTCCGGGCTAACTGCCGCCATGGGGATTGGCGGTGGCTCGCTATTGATTGCGGTGATGGCGCAACTGGTCCCCGCCAGCGCCATTGTGCCGGTGCATGCCTTGGTGCAATTGGGGAGTAATAGCGGCCGCACCTGGCTGTTTCGCGAGTATGTGAACTGGTCGATGCTGGGGTGGTTCGCACTGGGCTGTATTGGCGGCTCCTTGCTTGGCGGGCAGCTAGCGCTGAGTCTGCCTGCTTACTGGATACAGCTACTGCTCGCCATCTTCATATTGCTGAGTGCGTGGCTGCCGCTCAAGCTCCCCGCCCTCTCCCCCAAGCTAGTCGGTCTGCTTGGTTTGGCCACTGCCTTTCTCACCATGTTGGTGGGCGCGACCGGGCCAGTGCTGATGTCGGGCCTCAAGCACCTACTCCACGAGAGGATGCGCTTGGTGGCCAATATGGCCGCTATGCTCAGCACCCAGCATGTGATTAAGGCCTTGGTGTTTGGCTTGCTGGGCTTTGCCTATCAGCAGTGGCTGGGTTTGATTGTGCTAATGGTGGCTAGCGGCTTCTGCGGAACCGTGTGTGGTAGGCAACTGCTGCGGCGCAGCAACGACCAGCGCTTTCATTTTTGGCTGAAGTGGCTGCTAACGCTGTTGGCCTTGAAGTTGGGATGGGATGGCTTGTTTGGTCGATAACTGACGACTTCCTATGAACGGTTCCGAATCCACTATTGACAACATGAATAATTAGTCATCAAACGTGACTGAGCTCACCACAATTGATTTACAAATCAATTAAATTGGTTAACGAACACCCCTTGTAACGTTAACCAAAAGGAATTGAAAATGAGCCACGCACGTCTTGCAACACTCGCAACCGCCGCACTACTAAGCACCGTTTCAATATCCACCCTAGCTGATGAGCTGTATACCTTCGACAGTCCAACCCTTCGCCCCGTCGATGTAATGTACGATTCGAACTTAACTTACCTCTACCCTGTCGATAAGTCCTCTGCTGAACAGTTCTGTAAAGAGAAGAACCCCAACTACAAGTTGGATAGCGGGTCTTTTACTAACAGAGGTTATGGGGATGTGATGCTGCGCTATCGCGATGGCTTGTGGGAGTTAATGGCCAGTATTCCCACAGCGATTGTACCCGATATGGCAAGGCTCTCCTCGGTAACATGTCGACTCCCCGTTGAACCCCAACCGGTTGTAGAGAAAAAAGCATTCTACTATCCACAAGTAAAATGGTACGGCGTATCTCGGGTGAGTGGCCTGTTCTACTGCCGAATGAATGGGTACGAAAATTATCTCGTTTCAGAGAGCCTGTTCAAGTATCACCCTCCGATTTACGACCCTCAAGTGCCTAAAACCTACTTGAGTGTGTACCGTGGAAATTGGAACAACATCACGCTAGACGGCTGGAACCCTGAACTCGCAGAGGGTGAAAACGCCTACGAGATAACCAAACTAATGTGCAGCCGCACCGTGTATAAATAAGCACAAAGCCCGCCCAGCCGGTTAGTGCTGAGCGGGCCTTCTGATTCATGCAGTCTGAAACGCCACCTTCCGAGAGCGCGCATCTTTTAGATTCTGGCCTGCTTTAGAAATTTCACCTTGAAGGAAGGTAGAGCCGATAGAAGAAATACTCATAAGAGCTCCCCTTAATATTGTTCTTTGTCACTAAAGCTTCTGTTTTACTGCCCCAAACAGGGTCAACAGGCCAAGCTCAACTAGGCGTTATACGTGCGACTTCCCTCTTCAACCCGCTCTAGCTCTTGCATCCTCCCGACAATTCAAAATTGCTAAAAATCCTTATCAATCAACACTATAAATTTCATGCGTCAGTTTTCTTTACTTTCCCATCAGTCAATAAATAAATATAACAGTAATGCTACAGGGATGTATTTGGCACGTAGATATCAAGGACTGAAACAATGAAAAGACTAATTATTCTGTTCGGGATGATCAGCTTTGGAGCGGAAGCTTCTAGCCTCACTCTTGAGCTCAGCGAAGTAACCAAAGGAATTCTAACCAGCCATTGCAAAACTCTCGAGGATGAAGCAACAAAAGCATGCACTAACCTAGACAGTTTGGCAAACAACACGCTTTCTATCGATTGTAAGATAGACACAACACAAACTCAGAGTTTAGATACATCTGAAGCCCAAAGCCTGATTAGTGTTATTGATACTGCAAATCGAAGGGCAGCACACCGATTAGCTGAATGTGTGAACCTTGCTGAAGTAAAAAGTGAAATCGCCAGTGAAAAAGGAGAGCTATACCGAGAGCTACTATCTTTAGCGGAAGGGAAAACCGTACATACAAGTAAATGGATAAGTACGTTTGAAATAGGCTATCAGCTGGGTGTCGGATACGATAAAGACGGAAAATCGACAGGTTTAACCGAGTCCTCTCCGACGGCTAATCTGCGAATTAATGGCCGTTGGACGCCAGCAACAATCTTCAGAAGTATCAACACCGAAGTTGGCGTTGCATTTGGCTCAGCATCTACCACCACTGGTGCAACTGAGGAAGGGGGATCTGATAGTGAAGGTAATCAAATGCCTTCTGGTTTTAATGACGTAAGCGACACAGTAGATTTTGGCTTCAAGGCGGTATTTGTGCCAAGCGGAATCTGGTCAAAGTGGTTGGCTAGTGACAACCTAGACTCTAGCTTGGGTATTTCTACGGTAGTTGGCTTTAGAAGTAGAGAGGAAGCAACCGATGGAAATGAGCTTACCCACTATTTGGGGGCTGGCTTTGAGTACAATTATTATGGCCGAGATCTCTCTAGACATAGCCCAACAAAAAATGCTCTTCCGAAGGGACGATTGAGCGTTCTGTACCTGAAAGCAGAGGAATGGGGCGCAAGAGAAGATGCGGATGTATTATCTCTTAGAGGATTTTATCAAATAGTGGAAGGACGTCCTTTCTTACTAGGTTTTCACGCTGAATTCGGCCCTGGAGAAAGTGATGATTACTCAATCCGTTTTAGCGTTCGCCAAGAGACCTCCAAACTATTAGATTTCTTTGGTTTGACGGGCTAGAGCAGTTAGCTCACTGCGCCTCAACTCATTTCAGAGTTGAGGCGTGATCAAGCAACCATTACGCCGCTTTCAACGCCGCCAATGGATCCAAGAAGTTCTTAGCTTGGCTCTCGCCCACGCTTTGGTTAGTTAGCTGACCATGCATCACATTCAGGCCTGCCAACAGATGTGGATTAGCCAGTAGCGCTTGCTTGTAACCCAAGTTCGCTAGCTGCAATACATACGGCAGGGTCGCGTTGTTCAGGGCGAAAGTTGAGGTGCGAGCAACTGCGCCCGGCATGTTGGCCACGCAGTAGTGAACCACGTCATCGACGATGTAAGTCGGTTCTGCGTGGGTGGTGGCTTTCGAGGTGGCGAAGCAGCCGCCTTGGTCAATCGCCACATCAACTACTGCAGAACCAGCCTTCATCGCTTTGATCATCTCGGCAGTAACCAACTTCGGCGCGGCAGCGCCGGGGATCAGTACCCCACCAATCACCAGGTCGGCTTCAAGTACCGAAGCTTCCAGGTTGTACTGGTTGGAGAATACCGTCTTCACCTGACCGCCGAACTCGCTATCCAGCGCGCGCAGGGTGTCGATGTTGTTATCCAAAATAGTCACGTCGGCGCGCAGGCCCGCAGCCATTTGTGCGGCGTTCTTACCGACCACGCCGCCACCGATAATGGTGATCTTGGCCGGCTCTACGCCACTTACGCCGCCCAGCAGCATGCCCAGACCGCCATTGGCTTTTTCCAAACAATGGGCGCCAGCCTGTATCGCCATACGACCTGCAACCTCTGACATCGGCGCCAACAGCGGCAGCGAGCCGTTAGCGGCTGTTACGGTTTCGTAGGCAACACAGACCGCGCCGCTACCCAATAGGTCGTCGGTTTGCGGCACATCGGGGGCAAGGTGCAGGTAAGTGAACAGCAACTGGTCTTCACGCAGCAGGGCGCGCTCTTCAGCCAGTGGCTCTTTCACTTTCACTACCATCTCGGCTTGGGCGAACACATCCACCGCTGAGCCAACGATGCTGGCACCGGCTTTGATGTAGTCGTCGTCGCTGATGCCAATGCCTACACCGGCACCGCTTTGGATCAGCACGCTGTGGCCATGTTTTACCAACTCTTGAACAGAGGCTGGTACCAAACCAACCCGATACTCGTGGACTTTAATCTCGCTAGGTACGCCAATAATCATGTTTCACTCCTTAAATACAGATATTCGCTTAAATCGTTGCTTGATTCGCTTGTGGCTTAGCTGTCTTGCTTGACCACGTTGAAGTTGTTCCAGGCCTGCGAGGTGGGCATCACTTCCAGGCTGTTGATATTGATATGCGGCGGCTGATTGGCCAGCCAGAAGATAAGCTCAGCGATGTCTTCGGGCTGCAAGGCATTGGCACCGCCATAGAGCTGTTGGTACTTGTCTTGGTCGCCATCAAAGCGCACCAAGGAGAACTCACTTTCCGACAGGCCCGGCTCTAAGCTGGTCACGCGCACGCCCTTTCCGGCCAAATCGCAGCGCAGGTTGCGGGAGAACTGGGCGACAAAGGCTTTCGAGGCACCATAGACATGGCTACCGGGATAGGGCCAATTGGAGGCAATCGAGGCCAAGTTCACCACGCTGGCACCGGGGCTTTGCATCAAACGAGGCAGTAGTGCGTGAGTAACGTTAACCAGGCCGGTGACGTTGGTGTCGATCATCACCTGCCAGTCTTCTAACTTGGCGGCATAGCTTGGGTCGGTACCCTTGGCCAGTCCGGCATTGTTGACCAGCACGGTGGGCTGGCTGAAGGCTTCTGGTAGCTCCTCAACCATCTTGGCCACCGCATCGGCATCGCGCACATCCAAGGTTGCGATATGCACCTCACACAGCGGGCTAAGCTCGTCGGCTAACGCAGCCAAGCGCTCAAAACGGCGTCCGGTAAGAATGAGCTTGGCGCCAGCCTTGGCAAAGCGGCGAGCACTGGCTTCACCAAATCCGGAGGTGGCACCGGTAATAAATACACACTGAGTCATCGTTATTCTCCTCCGCCCCACAGGGTATGGATGGTTACGAGGTGGACTGCCTTAGCTTTGTCTGCAATAGCGAAGTGCTACCGAATAATCCTTTGGGCTAAGCGCCAATCCATCGCGCTATTAACTAGTGTGTTTAGAATAGAAATGATCTTTGTCTGGGTTTAGTGCCAGATGGCTGAAGCTGTTAGGCCAGTCTGTGTGTGAAGGGGATTTCGAAGAGAAGATGGTAGGAAACGCTTTGCATTCCAGTTGGATTCAAGCGCTCATGAATCCGGCTAGCAACGTCCTTGGATTGAGAAGGAGAGCAGCCCCTCAGCATCGTATAGGCGGGTAGCGCATGAGTGCATGCCCAGCTTGTTTAGTAGTCTCAGCGAGGCCTGATTCTCGGCGACTGCCACGCCGTAAATTGTGCTGAGTAGCTCGCTGGAAAAAGTGAAATTGAGTACTGCTTGCGCGGCCTCAAAGGCGTAACCAGCACCTTGATAATGCTCCAGCAAGCCGTAGCGAATATCGCTGAAAGCCGTATCGGTGATTTCCTCGACCCCGGCATATCCAATCTTCACACTGGGATCACTGGCAAGAGAAACGATAAACGTGCCATAGCCCTTGCTCCAATGCTTTATCCGATTGGCGAGATACCGATTGATGTACTCCGCGCCAAACGGCTTCCCGCCGGGTAGATATCGGGTGGTAACTGGGCAGGTGAGTAACGCGGTGAAAATGTCTAAGTCGTGTTCACCTACCGGGCGTAACACCAGCCTCTCGGTCTCGATGATCACAGTATTACCAATCGCATAATGGGATAGTTATACCCGCAAGCTTCCCCTCTAAGCATCTAAAATACAAGAGAAAATAGCCACAGGGTGAGTTTACTTTAGCGAAGGAACACAAACGAATCGCGCCCGATAGACAACGTCAGGCGCGACTGGCAGTAACTTAATGATTGTCGGTCAGATTCATCACGGTTTCCGAGACGTTTTCAGCACCTTTGTGGATCTCGTCCATCACCACCGAGACTTCCGAGATCTTATCGCTGCCTTGCTGAGAGATATCGGCTACCTCGGCCATTAAGTTAGTCACAGATACCGTCAGCGCTTGGTTTTCGTTCACCACATCGGTTATCTCCGAGGTGGAGTCGGCGGTGCGCGATGCCAATTGCCTAACCTCATCGGCCACCACTGCAAAGCCGCGCCCCTGATCCCCTGCCCGCGCCGCTTCAATAGCCGCATTCAGGGCCAGCAGGTTGGTCTGCTCGGCAATGCCTTTAATGGTCGAGACGATCTGTTCGATGCTTTTAGAGCGCTCATTTAAGGTTTGCACCTTGGTGACGGTCTCTTGTACTTGCCGCGAGATGTTTTGCGACACCTCAACCGAGTCCGCCAGCAAGTTAGCCCCTTGCTTAGCGATTTGCGCAGTTTCTACCGAGGTACTGTGGGCAATCTCCGAAGCCTCGGCAATGGCGCGGTTCTTTTCGACCTCCTCGGTGATATCCGAGGCAAACTTGATCACCTTGTGCACCTTGCCGTGCTCGTCGTAAACCGGGTTGTAGGTTGCCTCAATCCAGACATTGCTGCCACTGGCGCTTTTGCGTAGGAACTGGCCTGATTTGATCTCGCCGTTACCCAGCTCTTGCCAGAAGTTTGGATTCTGTTGGTAGAAGTCATCGAAACAGAAGATGCGATGGTGCTTGCCTACCACCTCGCTGGCCGAGTAACCCAGCGTCGACAGAAAGTTTTGATTGGCCTGAATAATGTTGCCGCTCACATCAAACTCAATCACCGCCATGGATTTGTCCAAGGCGTCGAGAATGGCTTTCTGAGTGCGTTCTTGCTCGAAGATCTGGGTGACGTCGTTGGCAATCTTCATGGCACCGGTCACTTCACCCTGTTCATTTCTGATGGGGAAGTAGGTCGCGTCCAACATGATCTTGTTGCCTTGCTTACCGAAACGCTCGAAGGTGCCCGCCTGCTGTTTTCCTGCTGCAATATCCCGCCAAAACAGGCTGTACTCAGCGCTGTTTGCGTAGCGCTTATCGCAGAAGATCCGATGATGCTGACCCTTAATCTCGTCTCTGCGGTAGCCCACGCACTGCAAGAACAAGTCGCTGGCATCGACGATGGTGCCATCGGGCTTGAACTCAATCATGGCGAGGCTGTGGTTCATGGCGACCAGAACATTGTCGCCGTGGGTGTTAGGCAGGTTTTCCGCTGACTTCTTTCCAAACATGAACATGGCTTTGTCGCTCACTCACACATTCTGACAAGAACAATATCTGGTCAGCGTAGACAGTAATCCCTGAGTTTTCACCGCGATTAGTGACGGAGTGGAGCTAGGTCGCCCTCACTCCGGGAGTGATGATGGAATATGTGGCAAAGCGCGCAATTTGAGCTTTGGCTCTAACTAGCACGGTAGAATACTGCAGCGACAGGTACGTTCCTCGTGGGCAGCAATCGAGCAAACTCATCCTCCAACATGCAGACACCACCCACCGCAAGCTCGCAATAAATAAAAGCCACTCCCTAGGAAGTGGCTTCACTAACTAGCCGAGTTAGACAAGCTCCAGCTTAAGGTAGAGCTGTTCAATCTCAGTACGCCATTGCTGCTGTAGCTTGGGCTTTTGATGCTTCGGTTTACGACGTAGCTCAGCCTCTAAGGCTGCCTCCAGCTCCACCAAGCGTTGTAGTAGCAGCTCCTCTGGGCTGTTGCGTACAGGCTGTGTTGCAGTTACTGGAGCCGGTTCGCCTGAAGCGTGCAGTGCAGCTTGCTCTGACCCGCTGGCCTCAAAGTCTAACTCAGCGTAGAGCTGTTCGATGTCATGCCATTCGCTTAGCTCGCCATGGTTGACCAACCAAAAACGATTACAGCTCTGTTCGATAAGCTCGCGGTCGTGGGTAACCAGCAGTACCCCACCGGCGAACTGATTCAGCGCCTCGGCCAGCTCAGCCTTGCCATCCAAGTCCAAGTGGTTGGTTGGCTCGTCGAGCAGCAACAGATGATAGTTGGCCAATGACAGGCCGACCATCAATAGGCGCGAGCGCTCGCCGCCACTTAGCTCACGTACCCGCTGGGAGTGGCGTACAAAGGCAAAACCTGCGCTGATAAGCGCCATCTTGCGTTGCTCTTGGCTTAAGTCACTGAACACTGCTAAGGCGTCGATCAGCGTTTCATCGTCGCTTAGCTGTTTCAGCGATTGGTCGTAAAAGCCTACGCGAGCGCGCGGGTGACACTGAATCGCATAGCCCGGCGCTGAGGGCTGGCGGACGCTATGCCATAGCATCCGCAGCAAGGACGACTTACCGCAGCCGTTGCTACCGATGATGGCAACCCGCTCACCGCTTTTTATCTGTTGCGCGATAACCTGAAACAGAGAGGGCGCTTCAGGCGCAGGGGTAACGCTAAGGCTCGACAACTGCAGCAGCCGGTTCGCCTTCATCGCTTCACCGTGCAAGCGCAGCTTCCACGGCGTCGCAGCGACTAACTCGGTTTGCGCATCCTTTAAGCGCTCCAGTCGTTTTTCCATATTCTTGGCTTTGCGCGAGAGATCTTCGTTGTCGTAGACCCGCCCCCAGGTGGCGAGGCGCTTGGCGCTTTTCTCGACCCGGTCGATCTCTTTTTGCTCCACCAAGTGGCGCTTAAGCTCATCGTCATTCATTTGCTCTAACGCTTGCAGTGCCTCAGAGCAAGGCATGCCAAAGCTACATAGGGTGTGGTTGCGCACCACCCAAGTACAGTTGGTCACCTTGTCGAGCAGCCGTTTATCGTGGGAGACCAGCACAAAGCTGCCCTTCCAGGTTAACAGGAAGCGCTCCAGCCACAGTAAAGTAGGCAGGTCCAGGTGGTTGCTGGGCTCATCGAGTAACAGCAGATCCGGTTGGCTAATCAGCGCACGCGCCAACAGCAAACGGGTATGTTGTCCACCGCTCAGACTGCCCGCCGAGAGAGACCAGTCATCAAGGGTGAATCCCATGTCCGATAACACACACTCGGCTCGCCATTGCTCGGTCAAGCGCTGATCTTCGGGGAGCTTGTCCAGCACCGCTTGCAGCATGGTGAGGGGCTCTAAGCTGTTTGGCAGGTGCTGCTCCACCCGCTCCATCAAGCAATGGCTGGCAAGGGTGACTTCTCCAGATTGCGGTTCCAGCGAACCGAATAGCAGGTGTAATAAGGTGCTTTTTCCGCATCCGTTGTGGCCAACCAGCCCGATGCGGTCACCTTTTTTAAGGGTGAAAGAAACGGCTTCGAACAACGGGGTTGAAGTGGTGTGATAGTGAATAGATTGTGCAGATAGTAAAGTGCTCATGGCTTACTCAAGTTTTTGTGGTGCAGGGGCACCGTTCGTCAAAAATGCTGACGACAACCTAGTAAGCTAGAGGGAAGAGACTCTAGTCTGTATTAATGGATTCTTCGCTCAAGCAGAGGTTATCGCAGCACGATACCGGCAAAACTTGAGCAAGGCGCGTAACCAAAAAATTGTGAGAAATAGAATTCACACAAAGACATGGGGTACCTCCTTTATTTAGTTTGATGAATGTAGGTGGGCAATCTTAGCAGTTGCCCAGTAAATAACCATAGGTTCGTTGGGTGATTACCCTGAATATGAACTAGGCGCTGGCACGAAAGTACCACCATACCAACGGCAGCAGAATAACTAACTCGATTCCCACGTTAATCCATTGCTTAACCACCGGGCCATCGAGCATGATGCCAATCAGCCTTGCCACCAACAGGCCAAACAACAGCGACGCGCCAGTGGCGGCAATGGTTGCGCCCCAAGGCTGCAGCTGATGGTGGAACATCAGCAGCGTCCCAACACCGATGAGTAGGCCCCACCAAATCCGCCGCTCGGTGGCTTGAAAGGTATCGCTGGGAATGGGCTTGTTGCTGACAAGCTCGGGATTCCACGCTAATACAACGCCCGCCACAATTAATAAAACACCGATGATTTTGGCCAGCATATTGAACTCCTATGAAAGTACCCCCTCAAGAATAGCCGCTGGTGTGCAGCGTGGAGCCGCAACCACTAAGTGGCTTATTGATTAAGGAGTGTTGACCTGTCTATAACTCCATAGTTTAGGATGGGTGATATCTAGCAAAATATTGAGAAGACTCCGCATGCAAATTCGTCATGAAGCCCCAGCCGACATCGATGCCATCCGCGCATTAACCTATGCCGCGTTTAAGGGCCATCCCCATCATGAACCCGGCGCCGAGCCCACCGAGCATCTGATCGTAGACAAACTGCGTGAGGCCGGTGCGCTTAGCCTGTCACTAGTGGCCGAAGTTGATGGCAAGATAGTCGGCCATATCGCCCTGTCTCCAGTGAAGATTGGTGAGGCCGAAGTCGAGCAAGGCTGGTTTGGTCTTGGCCCGGTATCGGTGCTACCTGCTAAGCAAGGGAAAGGCGTGGGATCGCTGCTCATCCGCCAAGCGCTGGAAATGATGCAGCAACGAGGCGCGGAAGGCTTGGTGGTGATGGGAGACCCAAGCTACTACGGACGATTTGGCTTTAAGCACGATGACACCATTGTCTTCCCGGGTATCCCTCAGGATTACTTTATGGCGCTTGCGATGAGCAGCCGCAAGCCTAGTGGCGACGTAAGCTACCACCCCGCATTCTACTAAGGCTTAGCCGCCCAATCTCCTCACGCTACACTCTTCGCCTTGACCGGTCTGGGTAAACCGGTGAGCTGACTAATCAGCTCACCCAGTTTGCTCAAGCCCGCTTCAATCTTGTCACTCTCAATGGCCGAGAAGCCGATGCGAATATAGTGCTGCTCGGGCATGCCGTTGAAGAATAGGCTATCGCCCGACTCAACCAAGATCCCCAGCTTGGCCGCTTCGGCCACCAAGTATTCGCTGCTAAGGCCATCAGGCAGCCCCAGCCAGAAGCAAAAGCTACCGGGGGTAGAGTGCAGTTGGCAATGGCTTAGATAGCGATCCAGCCCTTGCTTAACCTGCCACCATTTTTGCTCGTAGAGGCGGCGCATTCGACGCACATGGCTATCGTAATAGCCCTGAGCAATAAACAGCGCCAAGGTGCGCTGGTTGTTGGCGGGAGGATGGCGATAGTTAAGCCGGCGCAGTGCGCGCAGCTCATCGATGAGGCGGCGATCCGCGACAATATAGCCCAACCGCAATCCCGGCGAGAGCGACTTAGACAGGCTGCCCACGTAGATCACCCGGCCGCTGCTATCGAGGCTTTTGAGTGCCGGCAGCGGCGCTTCAATAAAGTTAACCTCGCTTTCGTAGTCATCTTCTATCACCAGAAAATCGTCCCGCTCCGCCTGCGCCAACAAGCGCTGACGCCGCTCCAGTGGCATGGTCACGGTGGTGGGATATTGATGGCTCGGGGTTACGCACACATAGTCGCAATCGCGCAGTTGCTCGCCTAGCACCAGGCCCTGCTCGTCCAAGTCCAAAGGCTTGAGCTGGGCCTGCTGATACTTAAAGATGTTGCGCAGATCGGCATAGCCGGGGTCTTCCATGCCTACCTTCACCTGCGGCCCGGCCAGTAGAGAGGCCAGCATAAACAGCGAGTTTTGGGTGCCCATGGTCACCAGCACTTCGCCCTCTTCGGCCACGATGCCGCGCTTTGAGAGGATCTGCTGGCGGATCTGCGCCACCAGCTCTGGGTCATCATCGTCGATGTAATCTTCCACCCACTCGTGCAGGCTGTTGCGGCTTTGGGCGATGCGCAGGCATTCGCGCCACTGATAGATGGGGAACTCTTTGGCTTCGATCTGCCCATAGATAAAGGGATAGGGATAACTGAGCCAAGCCTTGTCTTTATTTAGTCGACTATAGGCACTGGGCTGGTGCTGGATACGTGCGCTCCACTTTGGCGCATTATCCTTATTATCAGTAGGGTTTTGCACTACCTTGGGGAGGCTTGCCTCCTGAACTTCCGGGTTTACAAAGAAACCACTGCGCTCTTTTGCCAATAAATAGCCCTCATCCACCAGGCTTTCATAGACCAGAACCACGGTGTTTCGCGATACCCCCAGCAGCTTAGCCATCCTGCGGCTGGACGGCAGCGGGCGCCCGCCAAACTGGCCTTTGCTAATTAATTCAACGAGTTTCTCTCGGATCTGCTGCTGGTAGCTCTTACCCGGCTTGAGTTCCAGATTAATTAATAGCTCGGTCATACACCCTCCCTGAATCAGGACGAAATCTTGCATTGCACCCCATTAGTGAAGGTAGGCACTGCAATTTCTCCGCCAGCCACGAACAAAATACAGCCAGCAGACGCTGGACCAACGATTTAAAAAATTGGCCCTAAGCCATGGGAATACGCGCAAGTAACTTAAAGATGAACCTCAATCACGGTCCATCGGTCGTTTAAGTAACAAAGGATGAGTTATGAACACACGAATTTTGAAACGAGGCCTTGTCGCCATTACTGCAGCTGTGATGGCTGCCAGCGTCAGCGCCAAAGAAGTCACCATTGGGTATCAGGGAATGTTTAACCCATGGAAGCACGCCATCGACCAACAACTGGTTGAGAAAGAAACCGGCTACACCATCAAGTGGCGCCGCTTCGACTCTGGTGCGAAAGCGATGACCGCCATGGCCGCAGGCGCGGTGGATATCACCTCGGCCGGTTCCAGCCCGATTGCCAGTGCGGTAAGCCGCGGCGTTGATATGCAACTGTTCTGGATTCTGGAGAACATCGCCGATGCAGAAGCACTGGTGGTACATGAGGACTCAGGCATCAATGAACCGAAAGACTTGGTTGGCAAGCGCATTGCGGTGCCCTTTGTATCAACCACCCACTTCCACGCCCTGTTCGCACTAGAGCAGTTCGGCCTGACCGAGAAAGACGTGAAGCTGATTAACATGCAGCCCAACGCGATTGCGGCGGCTTGGCAGCGCGGCGATATCGACGGTGCCTTTATCTGGGATCCGGCCCTTGGCACCATCAAGCAAAGCGGTAAGGTGCTGATCTCCTCAGCCACCCTCAGCGCTTGGGGCAAGCCGACCTTCGATGGCCTGGTGGTGGGCACCGAGTTCGCCGCTGAAAACACCGAGTTTATGAACAAGCTGGTGAAGATCATCTCCGACTTGGATGCAGAGTATCGCGACAACAAACAGGCCTTCACGCCCGATCACCCGATTGCCCAATCGATTGCCAAAGTGAGCGGCGGTGAACTGGAAACCGTGCCTGAAGTGCTGGCCCTGTATGACTTCCCAGATATCGACACCCAATTGAGCTGTGCCTGGCTGGGCTGTGGCGCAGATGGCGGTGCCACCAAGTCGCTGCAGTTCACCTCTGAGTTCTTGAAAGAGCAGAAGAAGATTAACGAGCTGCTGCCTGACTACAGCCAATTTGTGAACACCAGCTTTGCTGAAGCCGCTGCCGAGATGTAACAGCGCGCAGGTCATAAACGTAATAAGCAACTATCTGAATCAGCACAGGAATCAACCATGAATAAGTTAAAGATCCACGACGTCTCGGTTGTCTATCCTGCAGCTCAAGGCGGTGACCCAGTCACCGCCCTTAATGAAGTCAACCTGACTATCGAGCAAGGCGATCTGGTCGTTGCGTTGGGTGCTTCTGGCTGCGGCAAGACCACCCTGCTCAACCTGATTGCCGGCTTTATCCGCCCCACCGATGGCTACCTCACCTTGGGCGATAGTCGAATCGAAGGCTACCCACGGGTTGCCGTTGGGCTGGATATCGGCGACGAAGTCACCGGCCCCGGCGCAGACCGCGGGGTGGTGTTTCAAAAGCACGCCTTGCTACCTTGGCTGAATGTGATTGAAAACACCGAGTTCGGCCTCAAGCTACAAGGGGTCGACAAGCAAGAGCGCCGCGAACGTGCCGCTAAGTTTCTCAAACTGGTGGGCCTAGAAGACTTCCACCAGCACAAGATCTACCAACTCTCCGGCGGGATGCAGCAACGTGTCGGTATTGCCCGCGCCCTGACCAACGACCCACAGATGCTACTACTGGATGAGCCACTCGGCGCGCTGGATGCGCTGACCCGCGAATCACTGCAAGAGCTGCTGCTGGATGTGTGGCGCGAGACCCACAAGATGATGTTCTTCATCACCCACGACGTGGATGAAGCGCTGCTACTGGCTACTCGCCTGATCGTGATGTCGCCGCGCCCCGGCCGGATTACCCACGAGTTTGAACTCAACTTTAACCAACAATTTCTCGAGACCCGCAATGCCCGTCAGGTGAAATCCAGCCCTGAGTTTATTGCGATGCGCGAGAAAATCCTCGCCATTATTCACGGCGACGAAATCGCAGCCTAGGAGTGATTATGACGAGCAACAGCCTACCCATGGATGCGCTCAGTGAGATGCCTGAGAGCGCCGAGGCAACCAAACCCAGCATCAAAAAGCCCGCGCCCGCTGTCACCACAAGCAGCAATGGCCGCGAGCTCACCCCCTTCGCGCAAATGATTGTCCGCCAGCTAAATAAGCTGCAAAAAGGCTCACCGGTGGCCAGTGGCGAGTACTACGGCCAGCCCGGCGCAGGCGACAGCCGCATCATCGCGCTGTTCTCCACCCTGTTCTTTATCGGCCTGTGGGCCTTGGTTACTGAAACAGGCATGGTGCGCCCGCTGTTCTTGCCCTCGCCGGTGGATGTAGTGGCGCGGATGGTCGATATCACCCTCGATGGCTTCTCCGGCGCTACCTTGGGCCAGCACTTAGCGGCCAGTCTGGGGCGGATCTTCGGCTCGTTTGCCTTGGCCTGCCTGATTGGCATTCCTTTAGGTGTGGCGATTGGCTGCAGCCGGGTGATGCGCGGTATCTTCGATCCGCTGATTGAGTTCTACCGTCCACTGCCGCCGCTGGCTTACCTGCCATTGGTGATTATCTGGATGGGTATCGATGAGAGCAGCAAGATTATGCTGATCTTCCTCGCCATGTTGGCCCCAGTGGTGCTCAGTGCCCGCGCCGGTGTCAGCTCGGTGAAGATTGAGCAGATCCAGGTGGCCTACTCGATGGGCGCCAGTCGCTGGCAAGTGGTGACTCAGGTGATTCTGCACGGCGCCCTGCCGGATATTCTGACCGGTATGCGCATCGCCATCGGCTTTGGCTGGACCACCTTGGTGGCCGCTGAGATGGTCGCCGCTGAGCGCGGTATCGGCTTTATGGTACTGAACGCCTCGGAGTTCTTGGTGACCGACGTGGTGATTGCCGGGATCGTGATTATCGGGGTGATCGCCTACCTGTTCGATATGTTGATGCGCTATATGGAAACCAAGCTGGTGCCTTGGAAAGGGCAGATCTAACCCGTTGTTATTGGTTATTTCAAAGGCTGGGAGTGCATGCTTCCAGCCTTTTTGCTTATTCAGCACTCGCCAAATTTCAAGACCTTGATTACTAACAAATCAGACACTTGTTCTAGACTGAAAACTATTCCATTCATTACTCGCTGGTTTGATATGCCTCCACTGATCCTTCGCGTTGAAAACCTCTCTGTACAAAAGAAGTTACTAGGTAGCTTTGCCATTCCAGTGCTACTGATGCTGTTGGTGTCAGTCTCAGCCTACCAGAACACCCAATCGATGGTGGAAGACAACCACTGGGTCGCCCACACCCACAAGACGATTGCCCGCGCCCAAGAGCTGCTGAGCCTGGTGGTGGATATGGAAACCGGTAAACGCGGCTATCTGCTCACCGGCAACGAAGACTTTCTCGAGCCCTTTCACGCGTCATTAAGTGTGTGGGAGCAAAAGCTGGCCGCGCTATCCAATCAAGTCAGCGATAATCCGGCTCAGGTTGCACGCCTAGCCACGATTGGCGAGCTGCATGACCAGTGGCTGCTCGAGGCCGCGTACAAGGAGATCCTACAGCGAGAGCTGGTCAGTGATGGTCAAGCCTCGATGCAGAGCATTGTGGAGCTGGTGCAACAAGAGGTTGGCAAAAACATTATTGATGCCACCCGCACCGAGATCGCACGCTTTATTGAGTATGAGAACAAGCTGATTGCGGTACGCATCGAGAAATCGCAGCACTCCGCCAACCAAACCAGCATGGTGCTGTTTCTCGGCACCTTTCTCGCTGCCGCCGCCTCACTATTGGTGGCGGTTTGGGCCGCTAATCGAGTCAAGAAACGCATTCGCCTATTGCGCGATGCCACCAAGCAAGTGTCGCGGGGCAAACTTAAACAAGGGCAACGGTTGCTGGCTTCCAGCGAGCATCTACAAGGGAAAGACGAGTTGGCCGAGCTGACCGTAGGCCTCAATGAGATGGCGCAAAGCTTGGTGAAAAGCGACCTGCAGATGCGTGATTACAACCAAAAGCTGCGCGAAGAACGCAAGAACGCCGAGGCCGCCGCCCGCGCCAAGAGCGAGTTTCTGTCGACCATGAGCCATGAGATCCGCACCCCGATGAACGGGGTTATCGGCATGACCAATCTACTGCTGGATACCGACTTAGACGAGCAGCAGCTAAGGATGACCGAGACCGCCAAGAACAGTGCCGAGTCGTTGCTGGCGATTATCAACGACATCCTCGATTTCTCAAAGATTGAGGCTGGCAAAATTGAGCTGGAGTCGGTGGATTTCGACTTGGGTGAGTTGGTGGAGGATGTCGGCGGCATGCTCTACATCTCTGCCGAGCGCAAAGGCATTCAGCTGATCTGCCCTGCCACCCCGGTTATCGACCAGTGCTATCGCGGCGATCCCGGCCGGATCCGTCAGGTGCTGAGTAACTTGGTAAACAATGCAATTAAGTTTACCGAGCATGGCGAGATTGCGGTGAATGTAACGGTTGAGCAGCAGTTGGAGTCGGCCAATCAGGTGCGCTTCGAGGTGGTCGACAGCGGTATTGGTATCAAGCCAGAGCAGCAAGAAAAGCTGTTTACCCGTTTCTCCCAAGCCGACAGCTCCACCACCCGCAAGTACGGCGGCACCGGCTTAGGCTTGGCAATCTGTAAAACCCTCACCGAGATGATGGGCGGCGAGATAGGGGTTATCAGTAGCCCCGGCGAAGGCTCGACCTTCTGGTTTAGCCTGCCCTTGCAGCACGCACCAGACAACGCTGTGGTCTACCTGCCTTGCGGCAACCTGCAACAGCAACGGATCTTGGTGGTGGACGATGTCGCCACCAACCGCAACCTGCTCGACCGTTTACTCAAGATTTGGCAAATCGAACATCATGCCGCCAGCTCGGGGGAACAGGCACTGGAAGCACTGCGACTAGCCGACGACCTTGGCAAGCCCTTTACCATTGCGATACTCGACTACCAGATGCCAGAGATGAGCGGAGTAGAACTGGCCGAGCGGATCTTGGCCGAACCGAGGCTCAAGAGCACCAAGCTGATCATGCACTCCTCGGTGGCGCAGATGGGCGATAGTTCCTTGTTTAAACATATCGGCTTTAGTGGCTACCTCACCAAGCCGATGCAGCAGGCGGATCTGCTGAACATTCTTAAAAAAGTCTCGGGGATGGAAGATGCCCGCGCCAAACAGATCATGGTCACCCCGGATACCCCCACCCAGCGGCCCCAGTACAAGGCCCATGTGTTGATCGTCGACGATGTCACCACCAACCAGCTGGTGCTGCAATCGATGCTCAGCAAGTACGGCATCCGCGCCGACAAAGCCGACAGCGGCCAAGAGGCCTTAGCCGCCTTGGCCGGCGATGCGGACTACGACTTGGTGTACATGGACTGCCTGATGCCGGAGATGGATGGCTACGAAGCCACCCAGCGGATCCGTAACTCAAACGATCCCAACATCAATCAGCAAGTACCAATCATCGCCATGACCGCCAATGCCATGCAGGGCGACCGGGAGAAATGCCTCGACGCCGGGATGGACGACTACCTAACCAAGCCCATCAACAAGAAAACCTTGGAAGAGTCACTGAATAAGTGGCTGGCCAAGCAATCCGTTGAGCAATCGCCTTAGGGCGCAAGCAGTATGCGCTGGCCCACAAGCCAAAAGCCCTCCAAGCCCCCTCCCCCAAGCCAAAAGCCCTCCAAGATAGGAGGGCTTTTCTTTACGCTACCGAACTTAACGCTGCGGCATTGGCAAGATTTCGAACAGGCCATCGAAGCTGTCCAAGCTCGCCATCAGGCTCTCAAGCAACTCGCCATCGCCCTCGAGCTGAGCGGCGCCCGAGCTTAACAAGCTATCCAGATCGCTGTTCCCCAGCACCAACTCGGTCAGATCCCCTTTGCTGATGGTCAGTGTCACATCGGTGCGCGGAAGGGTATCCACCTCGATGTTGGCCATATTGGCATTGGACACCTCGCCGTAGAACTGCTCATCCAGCTCTGGGTGAACGACGCCAAAGGTGAAGTTCAGCCCCGCTTGCTCGGCCTTCTCGGCGTTAAGCTGTACCGCCACAAAGTCTAGGAACATACCGGTTGGGGTATTGGCGATAACATCAGGCGATGCCAGCTTGATGGAAGGCTGGATCTCGCCGGTGCGCAGTTCCACCGCCCCTTGCAGGTAAGAGTTACGCCAAGCCATAGTCTCAGACTGGTAGCCCTGCTGCTCGAAGCTATCTGCCAAGGCAAAGCGATACTGGGTGTTGTCTGGCTGACACTGCACCAAGTCGTTAAATAGCTGCGAGGCTTGCTGATACTCGCCTTGGTTAAAGTGCTGCATGCCCGCTTGGTAGAGCACCTCAGCGCCAGCGGCTTGCACATATACGCAAGACTTATCTTGAGTTTGCAGCGGATTGGTGTTGACCGGGTTCATATCGTGATAACCCAAGTACAGGTTCACCACCGCCCGCGCATTATGGCTGTATGAGCCGTGGTAGCCATTGGTGTGCCAGGTATCGAGCTGCGATTGTGGCACCAGCTTTTCAATCTCACGGCCAACATCGTTGATGGTGACCCCATGGTTAGCCAGACGCATCGCTTGGTTATGGATAAAGCCATAGTTGTCCCGTTGCAGCGTCATGTAATCGCTGATCTCATTTACCTCACTGTCCGGGTTGTTCCACACTGGCGCAGAGTGGGCAGCGTGGATGTTATCGACCAAGCCGCTATCAACGAAGCGCAGCTTGAGCTCGGTGAGATACTTGGTCCATACCAGCGCATCACGCACCTTGGCGCCGCGGAAGGTGTAGATATTGTGCATTCCGTCGTAGGTCAGCTCGGCAGTATTGAGCGAGCGGTACTTAGACACATACAACACCATCTCTGCAGGCGCTTCGGCGCCGGGCATATTGATGGCAAGGAACTCCAGCCCGTCGATGGTAATCAGCTTCTCGCGCGGCTGCACTTCATGGGTTGGCGCCACCAAGGTTACCTTGCCTCGCGAGGTGCCCAATCCCAGCGCATTGTCGACGATCCCTTTCGGATCGTTACCCAAGGTCGTGCCATATTGGTAGTTGGCCCGGCGGCTCATGGCGGTACCGGCAATCACGTTCTCGTCGGCCAGCTCTTTGATAAAGTCTTTCGGCGCGTAGATCTCAGCGCCTTCGGCGAAATCGCCCGACTCAACGATGCCGCGCGAGCCACCGAAGTGATCACCATGCATGTGCGAGTAGATCATACCGGTGATCTTGTGCTCGCCATTAATCGCGGGCAGATGCAGCTTGGCAAACTCCCAGGAAGCGCTGGCGGCCTCTTTCGATAGCAGCGGGTCGTGGATGATATAGCCATTATCGCTGCGATAGATGGTCATGTTCGACAAGTCAGCGCCACGGATTTGATAGACCCCATCGGTCACCTGATACAAGCCACCAGCGGCGTAGTTAAGCATGCCCTGTCGCCAGATAGAGGGATTCACGCTGGCAGGTAAATCTTGTAGGTCCATATCCGACATATAGTCAAAACGGTTTTTTAGCTCGCCAGCCTGATGATCGCCAAACTCGGCGATCAAGCCTTTGCGAGTGCGTTCAAAGGCTGAGACATCCTGCCATGGCAGTTGCTTGGCCAGCTCGGCATTGACCGCCGTGGTATGCTCGCTGGCAGGCTTTCCTTGATAGTTTTCCAAGCTTGCGTAGTCAGCACTGGCGTTAAATGACACAGCAATGGCCAGCGATAGTACAGAAGGAATAAAACGGGTTTTCATAGGGAGCCTCATCGGTTCGCAGTAAACAATTCGCAGCTACTTTACCCAGTTGACACATAGCAAAACATGCATGAATCTATATACAAAACATCAGAAATGGTTATGTATTAGATGTTCAAAGATATCGATCTAAACCTGTTGAAGGTGTTCGTTGCGGTCTACCGCCAGCAATCGATTACGCTGGCAGCGGATGCGCTGGATATGACTCAGCCCGGCGTGAGCGGTTTGCTTAAGCGCTTGCAGCAAAAGCTTGGGGTACAGCTGTTTGTCCGGCAGGGGCGTGGGATTGCACCTACCCATCAAGCCCACGAGCTAGCCCGCCAAGTCGAACCGGCGCTAACCCAAATCGACAATGCCCTGGAAGGCTTGGAAGGGTTTAGCACCGCCCATTCCCGGCGCTTTGTGGTGTATGCCAGCGAACCGGTGATGCTGATGCTAATGCCACTGATTGAGGCCGATGATAGCTTGGACAAGGTCAGCATCGAACTGCAACCCACCCAACTCAATGAAGAACAGCTGCTGCAAAGCCTGATGCAACAGCAGGCCGATCTGGCCATCGACTTTGCCAGCTACTCGGCCCCATCGTTCTTCTCGGAGTATCTCTTCGACGATGCGATCTGTCTGATTGCCCGCGAGCAACACCCCCGGATCTGCGGCCCGCTAGAGGCAGAGCAGTTCTACCAAGAGCGCCACATCACCGTAAAGCTGCGCCGCGAAGATGCTTATCTGGCGGACTACTACACTGAAGAGCACCTAGATCAGCGGCAGATCGCAGCGGTGTGTGACTCCCTGCTGTCACAGATGTCGATGGTGGCAAACAGCGACTGTATTGCCATGACCGCTCGCAGCCTGGCCGACGCCTTCGCCGAGAGTATGCGGATTCAGGTACTCCCCAGCCCCTTTACCAGCCTGCCGGTTCGCTACCGCCTGCTAACCCACAAACGGATGCGCCACAGCCCGGCCAATATGTGGCTGCGTAGCAAACTAAAAGGCTACTTTGGGCAGCTGATTTCGCCTTAAAAGCGCTTGGAAAAGTGGGCCTGAAGGCAACTACCGTTGAGTGTTAAAAATTTGCGAATAAATTGACTCCATATTCCAGCAGTGCTGCCGACCTTAGAGTTAATAATGTAATAGTTAATACGGATGTAACTATGCAGCTCCCTAAACTTGGGCCGGGCGTCCACCTCAACACCCAAAAGCTTGAGCAAGCCATCAGCCAACGGCTTGAGCAGATGACGATCAATCAGAAGCTGAACATCGTTAACAAGTACGCTCCTGACACCACAACCAGAGACAACATTCAGCCCGGGCAATCAATCTCGGTGTTCGATGTTGAGCAAGAGGATCGCGAACACTATCGGGGCCTAGAGACTCGGGATATCCTCAGCAGCATCGATTACACCTACACCACCCGCAAAGAGCTCTACCTGACCCTGTCGACCTTGGCAGATCGCGGGGTGATTACCGACCGCTCCGCCCAGGGGGTTATCAGTGCCATCAGCCACGACGAAAACTTAAACGATGACGTGCGCTTTAACTCGCTCAATTACGTGGAGAAACTGCTCAACAACCATATGGAAGTGGGCGATATCCGCCACAAATACATGCTCGAATCATTAATCGGCAGCAATAAGATGATGGAGGCTCTGCACGACCGAGCAGTTGAGTTGCGCCTCGAAGATGGGATTGACGAGTGGGTTTAACTCATTCTGCCGTTGTCTGAATTTGCCCAACCTGTGATGGGGATGCACAATACCCCTCCATTAACCGTTTTAAGCTCAAGCCCTTATGTCGCTACACATTCGCCCCATTCAAGCCAGTGATGATGTCCGTGTCCAGCAAATTATCCTACAAGTCGGTAAGGAGTTTGGCGCAATTGGCGAAGGCTTCGGCCCCTCCGATGCCGAGGTGGCGCAGATGAGCCAACACTATCTGGCCGAGCAGCGCAGCTGCTACTTTGTCGCCGAGCTAGGCGGTGAGCTAGTCGGGGGCGGCGGCATCGCCGCGTTTAACCACAGCGCTGATACCTGCGAGCTGCGTAAGCTGTTTATCTTGCCACAAGGCCGCGGCCAAGGAGTGGGTCGTCAACTCAGCCAAGCCTGCTTAGCCTTCGCCAAAGACCAAGGCTACAGCCGCTGCTACTTAGATACCCTGAGCAATATGGACGCCGCGATTGCCCTCTATCACAGCCTTGGCTTTGAGCGGCTAACCCAGCCATTGGACGGCACCATCCATAACGGCTGCGATGTCGCAATGCTGAAAACCCTGTAACACTTATCCAAACTCACAAGGACGTAACATCAATGAAGTACCTCGTTGTAGCCACCTCCATCGTTCACGACACAAGTTGGACGCAGGAGTACACCGAAAAAGTCTCCGCTATGGTCGCTGAGCACGGCGGCAAGTACCTACTAAGAAGCACTAATTTCGAGGTATTGGAAGGCGATTTAGAGCCGCAAGTGTTGGTGCTGATTGAGTTTCCCAGCAAGCAGGATTTCGACGCCTTCTATCACAGCGAGGCTTATCGCCCCTTTAAGGAGGCGCGGCAACAAGGCTCTAGAGGAAGTTTTTTCCTCACCCCGTTTATCGATGAGGCGGCCGTTGAGCAAACCCAATGAGAAGCTGGAGCCGTCGGCGTCTAATCAAAACAGGATTGAGCTGTTTACTGCTACCCGTTGTGGGTTGTAGCCACCAGCCGAGCGCAACTCGTCAGTTTTCCGCTGCCAAAGCCAAGGTACATAACCGCGGCAGCGCCCCGGACGACTTCCTTAACCTACTGGTGGATTGGGCCCAAGATGCGCCCGATGAGATCTTTACAGTTAATTCGCATTTCGACATCTACTCGGTAGTCGCACCACAGCTTGGCCCTTGGCGTAACCTCACCCATCGCAAGGCTGCCATGCTTGAGGTGTTGCGGGTATTGGGCGGCTTTGAGAGTAGTTGGGACTGGCAGGCCGGGCGCGATACCACGAACCCGAGCTCCAACACCGCATGTACCATGGAAGCGGGGATCTTCCAGTGCTCTGGGGATTCGATGTACTTCGATGCCTCACTCAAGCAGCTGCTGTATCGAGCACGCGGCATCAGCGACTGCGACACCTTCCGTGACGAAACCCAGCGCAACCCACGCTTCGCCATCGAATACTGCGCCCGCTTGCTACGTTTCACCGTAAAACACCACGGGCCGATTAAGCGCCGCGAGATCAACCCGTGGTTAAGCAAAGAGGCGATGGCCGAGTTTGAGCGCTATCTATAGCAAGACTACGCCACTACTTCGCAGTTCAAATTCAGTTGCTCTGCCCCGTCTTTTCCCTGCTCGACACACAAGAATGAAATGCGCCCATGGGTGCAAACCACATAAGGTTCATCAGCGGTCACCCCGTACAGGCCCTGCGGGTTATAGACTTCGGTGCCCTTTAAAAACAGCGATCCTTCGTAATAGGGAGCAAAACAGCGCTCGTCATTCAACTCAGCTCGAAGGACTTGACCGGCGGCGTCTACAAATAGCTTATTGAAAGGTGCCACTCTAAGCTCAGTGTCAGAGTGAAGACAAATCACTCCCAGCTCTTGCTCAGGCCTGGTAACCGAACCAATGATAAAATCCTTCACCAACTCAGCAGGCGCAATGGAGTTCATGGTCAGCGCTATCGAACACGTTTCGGTGCACTCTAAGCCGGCAGCGGTATCATCTCTTTCGCTGAGCATGGCGCAGTCTTGTTGATACAGCCCCCCCAGCTTGTCGATGGCGACAAAGCCTGCATCCAAGTCTGGATACTGTGCTAAAAGGCCGTCTAATTGCTCGGCGTTGATTCCACGACCTTGTATCTCATTTAACAGCCGTTGGTTAAGCGCCTCACCACTGGAGGAAAGTAGCTGCGGGAAACGGTGGCCGCTGACAATATTGCCCTGCTCGTCCCATGCTAAGAAGCGCGACAAGGGCTCTGGCCGCCACGCCCCCGAAGAGATAAGCCCTATCCGTTGACTACCTTGCAGCTCAGCCACGCGCCCTTGCAGCGCCGTTACACCACCGTTCTGGGTATCAAAATAGTGCGGCTGATTGTGTTCATCGAACACCACCATGGTGACGAATCCGCCAATTGCGCCGCCAGCAAACTGCTCAGCGCGGGACAACGCATCGACAACTTTCAGCGCGATGTTTGGCCCATCTGCAACAATACCAATGGTCATCAGGCCACATCCTCCGTTACCGGGCTTGGCGCAACCGCAGCGCTGTCATCAGCTACGTAATGCTCACCGATAGAGGCGATATTGGTCATGTTATGGCGAGGAATTTCTTCAAAAATAGAGCGCACCGGACTGGGAATTTCTGAATTGTTCAGGGGCCGGTTGAGCAAGCTGGCCTTGGTTGGGTCCGCCACAGGCACCGCCTCAAGCAGGCGTTGGGTATAGCTATGCTGTGGGCGGTTGATCACGCGTGCCGTGTCGCCCATCTCAACAATTCGCCCCATATACATCACCGCCACGCGGTCGCTTATCTGCTCGACTACGGCTAAGTCATGGGAGATAAACAGCAAGCTGATCCCCAGCTCTTGCTGCAACGATTGCAATAACTCGATGACCTGAGCCTGCACGGTGACATCGAGCGCTGACAAACATTCGTCGGCAACAATCACCCTTGGCTCACAGGCAATGGCGCGCGCAATGCAAATCCGCTGGCGCTGCCCGCCCGAGAACTGATGCGGGTAGCGCGTCATATCATCGGCACTCAAGCCAACCCGCTCAAACAGTTCGGCAACGCGTTCTTTGCGCTCGGAGTCAGGGCAGATATCAAATAGCTTTAATGGCTCTTCCACCAATGCGCCCACAGTTTTGCGCGGGTTTAACGAGGCAAAGGGGTCTTGGAAGATCATCTGAATTTGCTTGCGTAAGGGCCGCATCATACTGGCGCTCCAGCCAGTAATGTCCCGCCCCCGATAGCGTATTGCCCCCGCGCAGCTTGGCACGAGGTTGAGAATCGCTCGACCCAAGGTCGACTTACCGCTGCCACTTTCACCAACCAAGGCCAAGGTTTCCCCCGGAAATAGCTTTAGACTGACTTGCTCAACCGCGTGAACCCGTGAGCGAACGCGATTAAACAGCCCTTCTCTTACATCAAACTGCACACACAGATCCGCCACATCAAATAAAGGAACTGCCGCATCATTTTCTGTAATCGTTGCTATCGGCTGTTTCGCACTGCTGCCTAGCTTAGGCACTGAAGCCAGCAGTGTTTGGGTGTAAGCCTGCTTGGGCTTGCTGAACACTTGCTGCACGCTACCGGCTTCCACAAAGTCGCCACGCCGCATCACCAGTACCCGATCAGCCGCCTCGGCCACCACGCCCATATCATGGGTGATCAGCATCACGGCGGTGTTGTACTGGGTTTTGAGGGTATTTATCAGCTTGAGGATCTGCGCCTGAACCGTCACATCCAATGCGGTGGTTGGCTCATCGGCAATCAGGATGCGCGGCCGGCAGGCCAGTGCCATCGCAATCATCACCCGTTGGCGCATACCACCAGATAACTGATGGGGATACTGCGCCATACGTTTTCGCGCTTCGGGAATACGCGCTTCTTGTAGCATGGAGACGGCGAGTTCAAAGGCCTCACTGCGTGATAAAGGCTGATGAGTCAGGATCCCTTCCATCAACTGCTCACCAATACTAAGCACTGGAGTCAGTGCGGTCATCGGCTCTTGGAAGATCATCGCGATATGGTTACCGCGTACCTTACGCAATGACTGATCGCTCTGGCTCAGCAACTCCACCTGTTCGCCATGCTTACTCAGCATGGCTTGCCCACTCACATGAGCGCTGTCCGCTGGAAGTAAACCTAGCAGAGCCCGAGACATCACACTTTTACCCGAGCCCGATTCTCCCACTACCGCTAACGTCTCTCCGGCTAGCACGTCAAAGCTCATTGCCTTGACCACCGTTTTAGCACTTTTTCCCTGTTTAAAAGACACCGACAGATCTGCGACCGACAGTACAACAGGGGATTGAGTCTCAACCATTACGACTCTCCTTTACGGCGAGGATCCAGCACACTACGTAGCTGCTCCCCTAGTACATTAAACAACAACACAATCAGCACGATACAACCGCCTGGAATCATCAATAGCCAAGGGGCTCGCTGGAAGTAGTTCTTACTGCTGGCTAACATCGCCCCCCATTCAGGAGAAGGCGGCTGGGCACCTAGGCCAAGATAGCTAAGGCCAGAAGTGGCGAGGATGGCATTCGATAAACCAATGGTGGCAACCACCAGCATCACTGGCACCACATTTGGCAGAATATGCACAAACAGTACTCGGAAATGGCTAGCGCCCAAGGCGATAGTGGACTCGACATAGACCTGCTTTTTTTCAACTAATACCGCGCCATAGCAAACCCGCGCATAAAATGGGATGGCGGCAATGCCGATTGCCAGCATGGCGTTTTCCAAACTCGGCCCCAGCACGGCAACTAACGACAACGCAATCACAATCTCGGTAAAGCTGAACAACACATCCATGCCACGCATTAGCAGTTTCTCAGGCCAGCCGCCGCAGTAACCGGCTATCAGTCCAATCAACATGCCAAATCCTAGCGATACGCCTACCGACACCAAGCCCACCATTAAGGTCAAACGAGTCCCCATCAAAATGCGACTGAAGATGTCTCGGCCAAACTCATCGGTACCAAACCAATGCGCCCAACTCGGTGGCGAAAGACGGGGACCGCTGGCCATCGCCTCAAAATCATAGGGGCTGATAAGCGGTGCCAACAGCGCCACTATCACGAGGGCAGCAACGATGCCCAGCAATACGGCTAGCCTGCTTGGCCGCCATGTTAAACGCCCGGCGCAAAGCGAGGGAGTTTTGATCACCTGTTCCATGGCTCTACTCCTGCCTAATACGTGGATCTAAAAAGGCATACAGCAGGTCCATTGCCACCGACACCAACACAACAATCATTGAGAAGCACAACACAAAGCCTTGAATCAACGGGTAGTCCCGCTGGAAGATGGCTTGAATCGCCAACCGCCCCACCCCGTTCCAGCTGAATACATATTCGATCACAATCGCGCCCCCCATCATGTAGGCAAACTGCATCCCTAGTACAGACACGATGGGAATCAAGCCTGAACGCAGCGCATGACGCAGCAATACCTTGGGCTTAGATAAGCCTTTGGCACGTGCGGTGAGCAGATAGTCCTGAGCGAATACGTCAATCATGGTTGAGCGCACTATCCGGCCAATCACCGCCGCTTGGCAGGCCGCCAAAGTCACCGCGGGCAGCACCAAACTACCGAGCCCCTGCCCCGCTACTGGAAACCAGCCTAACTCAACGGAGAATAACGACAGTACAATCAGTCCCAACCAAAATGGCGGTACCGATATTCCTACCACAGTGCCCGTCATCAGCACCTTATCTGGCCACTGCCCTTGTTTGTAAGCGGCTATAAAACCGGACACGCCGCCGAACGCTATGGCGAGAGTTAGCGCGCTCAAGGTCAACAGCAACGTATTGGGCAAGCGCAATAACAGCAGCTCCGCAACCGATTGCTGGCCACGAATGGTGACGCCCATATCCCCTTGCAGCAGCTTACCCATATAGATGATGTACTGATGGATGATAGAGCGATCCAGCCCCAGACTGTGGCGGATCTGCTCTAGCTGCTCAGGGCTAGTCGTCGCCGATTGAGCGTACATAATCTGCACCGGGTCGCCCGGCACTAGGTGAATCAAAAAGCAGATAGCCAGAGTGGTGATCCAAACCGTCAACGCGGCACTCATTAGTCGCTGCAGCAGGTAGGTAGTCATAAGGTCTCCTCATTGCCGGGCGGGTAGCCCGGCAGCACACATAATTAGCAGCGCGCTTAGTTCACGACCACATCGGTAAAGATGGGTTGGTTAAACGGTTCAAACTTGAGCCCAGAGACGCTGTCATTCACGCCGTATAGCCACACCCACCCCGGTGTGTAGATAGGCACATGCACCGCCTGCTCAATAAGATAAGCCTGTACTTGCTGCACAATCTCCAGCCGTTTTTCAGGGTTGGTTTCCAAACGGGTTTGCTTGAGCAGGGCATCCAACTCAGGCGAGTTGTACCCGTCGTAAGCGCCGGGCGAGTGCCATAACTGATAGAGAATGTCTGGGTCGTACCAAGACCAGCCCATCAAGTCCATCGAGCCCTTGCCTTCGGTGATATGGTTTTCCTGTTTTACCCGCGCATTCAGCGAGCCGATATCCATGATTTCGATAGAGACTTCAATCCCAACTTGCTTAAGCTGGCTTTGGAAAACCTGTAGCAGTTTGTCGCGGCTGCCGTCGGTCCAAGTCATGATCTTCACGTCCATCGGATTGCGCTTGTCGTAGCCGAGTTCGGCGAGCAGCTGTTTCGCTTTAGCGGGGTCGTACTGATAGCCAATGCGCTTACAGTAGTCTTGGTCATTGCCCATCACGCCGCGCGCCACGGTGCAATGCTCGCGCTCTACCAGCCCCTCAAACACAATGTCTAGGGCCATATCCGGGTCAATCGCATAGGCAACAGCTTGGCGCGCGCGAACATCGTTAAACGGTGGGCGCGACACGGCAAACTCGATAAACACATTTTGTCCGGTGTTAGGCGCGGAAAGCAGGTTCAAGTGAGGGTGGTTTTCGACTACCGAAACACTCTCCAGCGGCGGCTCGGCGATATGTACCTCACCGGTTTGCAACGCTGCCAGACGGGCCTGCGCTTCAGGCATAACCTTGATGATCAGCTTGTCCATTTTCGCGGGGCCAGCGTTTCCAGCCATACGGCCGTGATTCACGTAGGCCTCGTTGCGCGCTAACTCAATACGATCGCCTTTGATCCACTGCACTAACTGCCAAGCACCAGTGCCAATCGCGGTAGTACTGCCAAAGGAGGCCAGCGACTGCTCATTGGACTTACAGATCATGCTGGCGAACGGGTCAGCCATAAAAGGAATAAATGCGCCGAAGGGTTCACTAAAACTAAAGCTAACAGTTTGCGCATCCACAGCGTTTACCGACTCGATGGGCCCCCACGCACTTTGGGTGTTGCTTGGGTTCGTCTCTGAAAAAGCGCGCTGATAGGTATAGATAACATCTTCAGCAGTAAACTCGCTGCCATCATGGCACTGGATCCCTTCATGTAGAACAAAGGTTACTTGCGTACCATCGTCACTCACCCGGTAGTCCTTGGCTAAGTTGGGGCCAATATTACCCTCAGCATCGCGCGCCAATAAGGGCTCATAGATCTGATTCCACACCTGCATTGACAGAGTAGATGTGGTGCGGTGGGGGTCAAGGCTATCTATATCGCCATAGCGTGCCCAGATAATGTCATTGCTCGCCATCGCCGGGCCTGTTAGCAGCCCTATAGCAATCAGCAAAGAGAGAGGTTTGGTCATCTTTTGCGTCCTTTTCAATATCGAGGTTCCTGCACCTAACATTGCAACAGCCATACCCAAATGATTAGTTTTCCAATAACTAGTCATTTATGAGATTTAAGGATCGCTTTTGAGGAATTACATGAGAATTAGTGCGTTCAGTTAGCCTTCCATCAAGCTATCACCTTGATAAAAAGACAGTAATTGCACTAAAACTGAGCAAGGCTAGCACTGCAATGAAGCACTGGGGCTTGTTATGTCGATGGCGACCCTGCACAGTCTTCGCCTTGCCTGATTGGCCTAGAAATCGCTGCAAAAACGAACATGAAAGATAAGCAGGCCCTAGCCATTCCACTCGTCGTGAAGACTTTCAATAAAGTACAGACGCTTAATAGCAGGTTCGCCCAACACCCCACCAACTTCTGCGCAAAGATGGTTAATCAAACTGATACCGGCAGTCCCGGAGTCAAACATGTACATACCCCGGCTGCGATAACGCAGCATCGACACTCCAGGCAAGGACTGAACGGTTTCACCGCTAATCAATACGATATGGGCGCCTGCAGCCTGCCCTGAGGCAATGATCTTAAGATCGTCGGGAGAGAGGCGGCGCTGGGCAAACACCATAATGACATCAGATTCCGAGATGGACGCAAACTCCTCAGCAACCGGAAACCCTGACAAAGGAATCATCCGAATATCAGATTTCACCCTTATCAGTAGTGAACGTGCGTAGTGGGCCATCGCATAGTCATCATCAAAGCCCACCACCCACAGTTTATTGGCCGCAACCAGTTGCTGGACGATGGTATTTAGCAGGTCTTGATCGAGCCGCTCGTAGGTATGCTGGATATTTTCTTGCTCGCTACTGAGGTGCAGCTGGGTGTGCTTTTTTAGGTTACCCGCCGCATAACGGGCAGTAAGTCGGGCCTCTTGTTGCTGATTCGAGACATTGATATCGCCCGACTCCTTGAGGGCATGCTTAAAGTGCTGGTAGCCGAGCCGCTTAATAAAACGGGACACCGTCGAGACACTCACCCCCGCCAGCGCCGCCAGCTCACCCGCACTGTAGTTTCGTAGCAGCGGACCTAAGCGCAACATCGCTTCAGCAAGGGCGCGCTCACGTCGCGAAAGCTGTTCTTCAATCACTCGGATTCTGGCTTGCAGGTTACTTTTCATAAGCTAACAACTTGTCATTTTTGACAAAAACTAAGAAAGAACCGTGCCAGATGAGCTAAGCAATCCTTATACAAGCACACTATAGCTGGCGCAACGCCGCCAGCAAGCCAATCACTGCCACGGCCACCATCACCGGCAGCGCAACATGCTTAAACGATTCCGGCGGGCGGCGGGCAAACAGGTACTGGCCGAGCATAACCCCAACTAAGGTCGGCAGTAGCAGGCGGGCGACCAAGCTAAGTTCCTGCTGGCCAAACAAACCCTGACCAAACAGCGCGGCTATCGAGATAAGCTCGGTGAGGATAAAGAACAGGATCATAGTCGCCCGCTGGTTTTGCGGCTTAAGCGGACTGGCCAGCATGTAGCAGACGATCATCGGTCCGCCGACCGAGGCGCCTGCGGTGCCCATCCCCGATGCCATACCAAAACCCACCGCCATCTTGGGGCTGCCGGCATTGGCCGGGCGCCAGTCCTTGTGCAGTGCCCAAGCAAAGGCCAGTACCGACAGGCAGATCAGCAATTTGAGCCAGGCCGCGGGCAACAATAGCAGCAAGCTAAAGCCCACCGGGATCCCCAGCAAACTGCCCAAGCCGAGCAGCTTTAGCGTGGCAATATCCACATCCTTCAGGGCGGCTTTAAGCAGGCTTAGGCTGCACAGCACATCCAAGGCCAACACCACTGGAATACTTTGCTGGGGCGAGAAGTAGATATTCATCCCGACAATGGCAATGGCCGCATAGCCAAAGCCGGTATAGCCGCGCACTAGCGCCGCCAAAAACACCAATGGCAAGGCCACTAACAACTCGTTCACGCACTATCTCCCGACTGCTTCACGCAGGTTTATCTTTCTTTGTTAGTGGCATTGTCGGGGAAGGCTGCATAGCCATTTAGCACCAGATCCCGATTTGCATGGAGCCAGATTTTGCAGCCACTTTTGGCAACCACGTCGCGCTGGCTCCATTGATTCAAATTACTGGCGCTAAAGCCGTTTTTGCAGCGGGGGTAAGGTCGAGATAAGGGAATAACGCCAAGAGCAACATGATTTCAAGGAGTAGCGAGATGGCCTCTTTCGAACCCGCGGTACAAAGCAAGAAACAGATCAGCCAGGCAGTAGAGCAAGATCGCGCCAATGTGTGGCACCACTTAAGCCAGCACAGCGTCTATCAAAACCAAGACCCAATGATGATGGTGCGCGGCGAAGGCTCAAAGGTGTGGGATATAAACGGTAAATGCTATCTGGATGCCTCCGCAGGCGGTGTCTGGTGTGTCAACGTGGGCTATGGCCGCGAGTCGATCTCCAAAGCCATCAGCGAGCAACTCACCCAGCTTAACTTTTTCGCCGGCACCGCAGGCACCCTGCCCGCCGCCGAGTTTGCCGAGAAACTGCTGGAGAAGATGCCGGGGATGAGCCGGGTCTACTACGCCAGCTCGGGCTCCGAGGCGAACGAGAAGGCCTTTAAGATTGTTCGCCAGATCGCCCACCTTAAATACGGCGGCAAAAAGCATAAGATTTTGTATCGCGAGCGCGACTACCACGGCTCCACCATCGGCACCCTCAGCGCCACTGGCCAGGAAGAGCGCCGCAAGCAATACGGCCCCTTCGCCCCGGGCTTTGTGGAGTTCCCCCACTGCTGCGAGTATCGCAGCCAGTTTGGCGACGTGGATAACTACGGCATCCTGGCCGCTAAAGAGCTGGAGAAGGCCATCCTGCGCGAGGGCCCCGATACCGTCGGCGCGGTGATCCTTGAGCCAATCACCGCCGGTGGCGGGGTGATTACCCCACCCGAGGGCTACTGGCAGGAGATCCAAGCCATCTGTAAGAAGTATCAGGTGCTGCTGCATATCGATGAGGTGGTGTGTGGCCTTGGCCGCACCGGCAAATGGTTTGGCTACCAGCACTACGGCATCAAGCCAGATATTGTCACCTTGGCTAAAGGCGTCGCTTCGAGCTACGCCGCCATCTCCTGCGTGGTCACTACTGAAGAGATCTTCGAAGAGTTTATTGCCGAGCCGCGCGACCGCGATGCCTACTTCCGCGATATCTCCACCTTTGGTGGCTGTACCGCAGGCCCTGCGGCAGCGCTAGAGAACCTGCGTATTCTGGAAGACGAGAAGCTGGTCGAGAACAGCGCCAAGATGGGCGACTACCTGCTGCAAGGCCTGCAGGATCTGCAAAAGCGCCACGCGCTGATTGGCGATGTACGTGGCAAAGGCTTATTGCTGGGGCTAGAGCTGGTTAGCGACTTGGCCGCCAAAACGCCAGTGGCTGAAACGGTAAGCGCTCAGGTGGCGGCGAAATGTATGCAAAAGGGGCTGATTATCGGGCGCACCAACCGCTCGTTCACCTTCTTTAATAACACCCTGTGTCTGTGCCCGATTCTGACCCTAACTGAGCAGGAAGCAGACTTTATTATCGATACCTTGGATGAGGTGTTTAGCGAACTGGCCTAAGCCTCGCCGCGCTGAGTCAGCCCATGGCTCAGCGCGCTTACTCTCTTGCCAATTACTAATTGCGACTTCCCCCTCCGCCTCAAAACGACCTCTTCCAGCGCGTTTCTTGTAATTTTTCCCGTTGCTACTTACTTTTAATTCAACAACTTGACGATAAAACCTAAGAGACAAACACCATGGCAATTCGATTCAGCGCAGCCTTGCTGGCTGCAGCGTTCTCTTTTTCTAGCGCCGCGACTGAAGTGCTTCTCTACAAATCACCCAGCTGCGGCTGCTGCCAAGAGTGGGCCGATATCTTGGAGGGCAAGGGCTATCAGGTGAAGGTACAAACCGAGCGCGACTGGAGCGAGGTGCGCCGCGCCCACGGACTGCCGCCTCAGGCACTGTCTTGCCATAGCGCTATTATCGACGGTTATTTGATAGAGGGGCATGTACCAGTGGCCGATATCAAGCGTTTGCTGGCTGAGCGCCCCGAACATATCGCCGGGCTAAGCGCCCCGGGGATGCCGATGCACAGCCCTGGCATGGCCGCACCGGGCGAGGTCTATCGCGATTTTGATGTGGTGAGCTTCGATAAAGACGGCAAGCTCACTCTCTTCAACGCGTACTAGTGACCGCACCTATTTTGGTCCGCTCTATGAAACCTGCTTGGTTAGTCATGCTTGCCACTGTTGCTGTTGCTGTTGCTGTTGCTGCGGCTGGCCATGTGCGTGCCGACCAAGACCAGCAATACATCGAGCAAAACTGCCTGCCGAAGGCACCCGATACCCGGGCCAATATCCTGCATATCAAAACAAGGCTAAGGCTCGATGCGCTAATCGATGCAGCGCCGCTTACTGCTGTGCTGATAGACACCGCTCAACAGCGCGGCATTAAGTTCTGCATTGCGCCCATCGATCTGCTCGATTACAGCTTCAACCCTTACAGCGATACTCCGGCGTTCTACTTCCCCGAGCAGACCTCTGATGATCACCTACAAAAAAGCGTTAAGGCCATCAGCGATACGCTGGCACAACACGCCGTGGATTTCCCCATCGATGAGCTGCGCCCCGCCGATGCGATGCTGCTGGTCCGAGTTGGCCATATCTGGGCGTCGATGAACGAGATGATTGCTCACGAGCAGCTACGCCGCCGCCCTGAATCAACCATGAGCACCTGGCTGGATGACAGCCACTTGTCACCGGAGTTATTAACCGCAATGGAGCAGTTGAAAGACGCTCCGATAGAGCAACTCAGCGGCAGCGGCACGCTAGCGCTACGCCAACAGCTATTTAGAACCATGGCCGGAGATGAAGACAACCTGCAGCTAAATGTCGATGGCATCAGCTATATCTACAGCGAGCGCTTTCTGCCTTATCTACAGCGAAGAGGCTTTCCCGCGGCCCTGAAAACACTGAGCGACCAGCAGATCTACGCCATATCGGAAGGCTTCAGTGAAGAGTTAAACCCCACCCACTATGAGAACATGGCAGAAGAGCTGGGGCTGGACGCTTTTTCCGAGGAGCAGCACCAACAGTTGGAAGCGCTGCAAAGCTTGTTTGAGGAGCATAATGCTAGTTTGGGTAGGCAGACAGGTCGGTAAGGGTTACTAACTGATACACCCTCTGATAATGGTGACCACACCGTTTGCCTTAACCTTACAGCCAGCAAGCAAAATGTAGTGACTCAATTCTGGACACAAACGGGTTATAATAGGAGGATTAACGCCTGCATTTTCGGTTGGTTTGGAGCGCAGCGAAAAACCAATCCGGCGCTTGTTAGCTCAACTACAATGCATGTTCAATTATCAACCTATTAGCTGCATCTCTTGTTTTGTTGTAATAAATTTTACCAGCTGCCACTTTTGCCAAATCGAATTCACTATTTGATAAGTAAAACTGCACTATTTTCATGTACTCAAGATCACGCGATTCATTGTAATAAACTTTAGCTGCGGCCTGAATAGCAAAATCTATTGTTTCTTTGCATAGGGCTTTATCAATCAATTTGCTCAGTACTTCATCTCTTTCATCGTTATAGTAAATGCTGCCAGCTGCCTCAAAAGCATGATCAAGTTTGGGCCGCGCCGAACATTCACCACTTGTAGGAAGTTGGATAGAAATTTTAGGTTCTTCTGGAGAAATTGGATCTTCTTGAACTGGCGTAGGGTTAGGCGTTTTTGCCACGATTCTAGGCTCACTTACTAATTCATGTTCTCCTCTATCATTCAGAAGAATTATGAAGGTAGCTACGGCAACAATTGCGCTCACTATCCCTGCCACTGCGGATGTTTTTTGTAATGCCATATCTCTTTTTCTATGTACAGGTAGACATCATGATTCCCTGTGGTGGTGCCGACCTCCCGCGTTAGTCGTGGGTTAGTCAAACCAGAGCCACACCGTTAAGTGCACACCTTAACAATCACAGGAAGTCGACATGGTTAACTCTAGCATCCTCTATCTAGGGCTCGATGTTCACAAGGAAACCACTGACGTTGCTTATTCTTCAACAGGCGATGGCAGCATTCACTTTCATGGCACCATCCCCACCAATGTTCGTTCTGTAAACAAACTTATCAAAAAATTTGGTTGTAAGGCCAGTGACTTAGTGGTGGTTTATGAAGCAGGACCTTGTGGCTATTGGTTACAACGGCACATAGTGAAGTACGGTGTGCAATGCTGGGTAGTCGCGCCTGCGCTGATACCTAAGGCGCCCGGTGATAAGGTCAAAATTGACTGCCGTGATGCTATGACCTTAGCCCGGTTGGCTCAAGCTGGCCTGATTGAGTCTATCCACATCCCCGATGCCGACGACGAAGCGATACGCGACTTAATCCGCTGCCGTGAAGATGCCATGATAGACCTGCGACAGGCCCGTCAGCGGCTCAAGTCTTTTTTGCTGCGCAACGGGCACCCTTGCTCAGGACGCACTAACTGGAGTGATGCCTACAAGCGCCATCTGGCGGATATCCACTTCCTCGAACCTGCCAAAAAGCTCACATTCCAGCACTACATTGCGATTACCGAAGAACGTTATCAGCGTTTACAACACCTAGAACGAGAGCTGAAGGAAGTGGCTAATAAGTGGCGTTGGTATCCGTTGGTTCAGTTCCTCTGTGCGCTGCGGGGTATTCGCTTTCTCTCGGCGATAGCAATTGTGGCTGAGCTGGGTGATATGCACCGCTTTACCTATCCTCGAGCACTGATGAGCTTCGTCGGCCTTACACCCAGTGAGCACTCTAGCGGGCAGCGTCAGAGGCAAGGCGGCATAACCAAATGTGGGAACACCCACGCCAGGCGGATACTGATAGAAGCAGCCTGGTCCTATCGTTTCAGTCCCAAGGTCTCCAGAGAGCTGCAAATCAGGCAACAGGACCTCTCAATCAACCTTCAAAAGCGCTCTTGGGAGGCGCAGCAACGCTTATGCCGGCGCTTCCGACAGCTTCAGGCCCGTGGTAAAGAGTTCAACAAAATCGTACCGGCCATTGCCCGTGAGTTACTGGGGTATATCTGGGATATCGTTCAACGTTTTAACCCAGAATCTGAGCATGTGGGCTAACCGGTAAATCGAAGACTTGTTTGAAATAACTTGAGTGAGTAAGACCGGCGGCAGCGGTGAGAGCAATCCTCGACGGCGTTAGGCGAAACAACATGTTTGTTACTCGCGCTTATAGACAGAGGCTCGGCTCCAACGGCGTAAACAAGTCATGCGATAACCAACTCGCGAATATCAGCAAGGTCAACCGCCGACAGTGTCTTGCCAATGGTCCCTCACTCAGGTTTCTATGCCGGTTATTCGGTAGGAATTTGCTCGTGCGCGTTGACAGAGGGAATCACATCAACGCCGTGATCAGCGGCATTTGTTAGATGGCTGCTTTTATGCGTCTTTTTGCACAAAAGGTGACAGCTTACAAATGTCCGACTGCATCATTTTGTTAGGCATTTAATTTGTAAACCTTATCGATCCCCGGCCGTTCCAATTGCTCTATAGCTTTGCGCTCAACTAGACGATTCAGTTGAACTTCCAGAATTTGATCTACTACTTGAGGGCTTAAGCGTGGTGAGAAAAGTATATTCATTGGACCAAAGCCAGGACGATGTGAACGAGTATAAAAACGCCGAATCCTATGCAATTCAACTAGCCCATTTTCCGATTCACGTTCCATCATATGATATATATCATGAAGTGCATCCTCACTAAGCAGGTATGTAGACTGCGCCTCCTCTCTACGCTCCTGCATCCAATAAACTAAAAACAGACCTACACTAACTAGAAACCCGATACCCAATAGCTGGAATCCAAAAACACTATTAAAAAAAGTGCCAAGCACCGGATGCTCAATGAGTGTTGAGGACTGTGTAAAGAGAAAGCCCGTGACCGCTGCAAAAATACCGGATCCTACTTTGGGGGCCATGTATTTTCGCCCCAAATCAGACCTAAATGACTCCTTAAGATTCTTCTCTACAATAGCTGGCGGATTATTCTGGACAGCCAAACTTTTGCTTATGCTTTCAATTATTACCGGTAGCTGGGATACCGGAATCATCTGATTTGAGCTATTTTTTTCGTTAATGTGCGTTATCGCTTCAGATATAAAATGATAGCGTTCCTCTTCTTTATTTGATCTAAACTTCCCTCCATTTTTGTCAGGGTGCAAAGCCGCTCTTTCTTCTTTAAGCTCAGCCAATACCTCATCGACACTCTTCTCAAACAATTGACTCTCAATCTCTTCCATCGATTCCATAATCTTATAATTTTCCCTGCGAAGCTTGGATGCCCAACGCTTGTAGTTGCTGAAACTTGGAGCGACGAAGGAGAGCAAAGTTTTCAGCAAGCTACACTTGTTATGGTTTATATTCCCGCTTTATAGATAAATCACTTTCAAAGCCAACTTGAATAATTTCATCATACTCCGCCCACGAACCGCCAGATAGAGAAGTGTCGACTCGAGACAATTTAAACTTTGGTGATTGGGTGAGTTCGGGTTCTATTTTTCCTACGTCACATGGTGAGTACCACACCGAATCACATTCATCACACAAAAGCACAATAGTTCTATCATCGCTACATTTATAGAAGCCTAACATTCCTTGCTCGCAAACAGTGCAATTTTTATCTATGTAATACACTTCAATCTCGCTAGACCATAACGCCTGCATATGAGGCGCATTTGTTTTTGCTGCGAAGCAGCTTTAAATGCGTCCTGTGGCGATGCCACGAACATGATGCACTTGTTACATGCTAGTGAGTTGTGGATCATGCCATACATCCTCGTACTCGCCAGCAACTAAAAACCTATAGCCCGGTGGCAATGATAAGTACTGCTCTATTTCGGGAAGGTATTCTCTAATGTGGCTGACGTGTAATGGTTTAAAAAAGTCTGGCTCTTCAGACATTTCTTCGCCACACCAAATATACCAGCCACAAGTACCATTTTCAGGATCGTGCCGTAGCCCGTTAATAGGAAGCTTGCCTATTGTTTCGATAGCAAGGCCTAGCTTCTCATTACCTTTGCTGACAGACGGGATTGCATCGAATTTTTTACATATTTCATTCTGGCTAGGCACGATATTTCCTATGGCATGTAACATCTTATTCAATAGCACAGCGCTCTCTTTAAACAGAGCGTTACGCTATGTATCCACCACATAATGTCTACTTTATCACCTAAAAATAAGCTGTTACAACTAGCGTTTAGCCGTACCCTGGAGGATACATAGCAACAAAAGAGAGCATACTAGCCGGCTCAAACAGAGCATATTCCCAATACTGTATATCTATGCCAGTTGTGATGCAGACCTCCCTAACACGGAATGGGGCATGAATGAGTTAGAGCTGCCACCTCTGAACTAATATACCCCTGAGATGGCAGCTAACAGATCACATCCAAATTTATTCAATAGCGCTACAAACGAACCAACTCCCCGACACCATAATCCGTGACAGTCTCAATCAAATGCGCTTCGTGCTCTCGCCGCTTAAGCAAACCATCCAGCCCTTTGCCCACCCACAGGCGCTTCATGGAGCGGATGTTCTTGGCCATAGCTGAGTAGTCACCTTCGGCAACGCAGCGGCGTAGATTTAGCATTTCGGTACGGGTAGCCCCTTTGGTGCTGGTGCCACGGTTGTAGACCAATGAGATTAATGCGACCTGCGCATCGGGGTGGAGTTGGTCCAAGCCCGGATACGCCTTTAAGGTTTTGCTGGCATAGGATGGTAGGGAGCTGAGGGTGAATACGTCTAGCGCGACCGCATAGGGGATCTTGATATTGCGCAGGGAGGCTATCTGGCGCTTGGCTTTGTGGCCTTTTAGTCCAAGTACCTTTATTAGCGTGTGTTTCACTGCATCCGGCAGGGGCTGCCAGTCCTCAGCAAACTGGCTGGGGGAGGCATAGCCCAAGTCATAATCAATCCCAATGGTTACACCGGACTGCCCGCCGGGCCAGCACGGCGATTGTAGCTGCTTGTCGTAGTAGGCGGGAGAGCCAATCTCGTAGGCGACGATCTGCTCGATACCGCTTCTGCTTAAGCGCAGCCCAAGTTGTGCGGACTCAGCCTGCGCGGGCGAGCCATGCCCCTCTTTGCCGAACACTGCTTTTTCGATAGCGCTTAAGGTTTGTGGGCCTAGCTGGCCGTCGGCCTCGACACCTAGTTGGTCTTGTATCGCTTTGAGTCGCTCTGAGATTGTCGCCATGTCCACTCCCCTCTCTAATTACTATTTACTGATAGAAATCGAATTAGAAAGTATTGGCCGAACTTTATGGCGTGTAGGCGGCTTAGAGGATCCTCTAAGCAGTCGGTTGTCCCGTATTTTTTACACTTAGCAAAAAAGCGAGAGGTGGCGCTGGACTGCTTAATATTTGGTCATTAAAGTGTAATAAATCAGGCGCATCATCGGCTTAGCAGAAAGCTATGCCTGAGGCGCGATGACTCGAAAGCCGCTAAATCAGTGAGTCTCTAAGGTCATCACGCGCTGTAAGCACCTGGCCATAAGGCCGTCCAACGTTGATACAAGGAAGCTCCAATGAAACATGCTAAGACGCTCGTCGCACTCGCGCTCTCCTCTTCATTAGTTACAGCCGCAGCCAGTGCTGAAACCCTACGCCTACTCACTTGGGGTGGCTACGCACCGGATGAGGTGATTGCGCTGTTCGAAAAAGAGACCGGGATTGAAGTTAAGGTCACCACCTCTAACAACGAAGATATGATCTCTAAACTGCGTGCGACTGGCGGTGCAGGTTTCGATCTGGCCCAGCCAAGCCAAGACCGTATCACCGGTGCCCAGCAAGCATTCAACATCTACCAGCCTATCGACTTGAGTAAGGTTGAAGCCGCTCAGATGATCCCATCGATGCTAGCCGCTACCAAAGCGAACACCGAGCTAAACGGCGATGTATACGGTGTACCGCACGTGTGGGGTACCAGTGGCCTGGTGGTGAACACCGCCCAAGCCAAAGATGTGAAAGACTACACCGACCTGTGTAGCAGCGCCTACGAGGGTAAGGTGAGCTACCGCATGAAGCGCCCAACCTTGATTGGTTTTGCCTACGCCATGGGTGAAGACCCGTTTGCTGCCTACAGCGATCCTGCCAAGTACCAAGCGATCTTGGACAAGGTAGAAGCCAAGCTGATCGAGTGTAAGCCAGTGGTGAAAACCTACTGGACCGGCGGCGATGCGCTTATCAACCTGATCCGCTCTGAAGAAGTAGTTGCCGCCATGGCATGGGATGCGGGCGGCTGGAAGCTGAACCGTGATAACGCCGACGTGAAATTTGTAGCACCAGCCTCTGGTGCACTGGGTTGGATCGACACCTTCGCCATTCCACGCAAAGCCAAGGCGGTTGATGCTGCTTACCAATGGATCAACTTCGTGATGCAGCCAGAGATTGCGGCGATGATCACCGAAGCGGCCGGTAACTTTACCGCCTCGCAAGGCTCCGACGAGTTTGTGAACGAGGTGGCCAAGGCCCAGTTCCAAGAGAGCTTCCCACCAGCGGATCTGGACAACATCAAGTGGTACCCAGCAGTACCTCCAGGTCTTGAAGAGATGGAAGGTCTGGCGCTGGATCGCATCCAAGCGGCTAACTAAGCCAACATTATCCTGCATAAGCCAAGCGAGGGCGCCAACTGCCCTCGCCCAAATTCCAAGGGAAGCCACAGCGCTTCCCTTAGCCGCTACTTAACGACGCTGCGGCAACCCGACTTGTATCATGCTCTAGGTCCGACACTGCTATGACATCAAACCCCGCACTCCGCTGCCAGCAACTCAGTAAGCACTTTGGCGATTTCTGCGCCGTTGACCAACTCAACTTTGAAGTAGCGGAAGGCAGCTTCTTCTCGATTCTTGGCCCTTCTGGCTGTGGCAAAACTACCCTGCTGCGTATGCTGGCAGGCTTTGAAAGTCCCAGTAGCGGCGATATCTTTATCCAGCAGCAGCGCGTAAATGACCTGGCGCCCAACCACCGGCCGCTCAATATGGTTTTCCAGCATCTGGCCCTGTTCCCCACTATGACCGTGGGCGAGAACATCGCCTATGGCCTGAAGCGGCAAAAGGTCGCCAAGGCCGAGCAGCAGAAGAAGATTGGCGAGATCTTAGAGCGGGTCGGCCTGCCCGATGCCGCCAACAAAGCGGTAACGCAGCTCTCCGGCGGACAAAAACAGCGGGTGGCCTTGGCGCGCTGCTTGGTACTACAGCCCAAGGTGCTGCTGCTCGACGAGCCACTCGGCGCACTTGATTTAAAACTGCGTGAGAAGATGAAGCTGGAGCTTAAACAGCTACAGCGCGACTTTGGCACCACCTTTGTGTACATCACCCACGATCAGAGCGAAGCGATGGTGATGTCGGATAAGGTGGCGGTAATGAACCACGGCCGCTTTGAACAGGTGGCCGCGCCGGTCGATCTCTACCTCAAGCCCAATACCCCCTTTGTGGCCCGCTTTGTTGGTAACACCAATATGCTCTCGGCCGAGGTGGTCAGCCAGCATGATGACAAGGTCGAGATCACAACCTTAAGCGGTCTGCGCCTGCGTGGTCATAGCCACCAGCAGCTCAGCGTGGGCCAGCGGGTACAGGCCTATATTCGCCCCGAGGCGCTGCACCCACTAAATGACGCTGACCAAGGCAGTTTCGAAAACCAGATTGTTACCCGCCTGAATCAAGATATCTTCGATGGTGCCAACAGCATGCTACTGGCCGAGTTTGAGGGGCAGCAACTGCAAGTATTGCTGCCGCTGCAACAGCGCAGCCGTATCAGTGATAGCGCTGGCAACTTGGATGGTAGCGAGCTAAAACTGGGCTGGAACGCTGAGCATTGTTTGGTGCTAGAAGACAGCCCTGAGCCAAGTCTAGTTAAAAGCAAAGAGGCCTGATATGTCTCAGCAACGCTGGCAATTCTACTTTCTCCTGACCCCCTTCCTGCTGTGGATTGGCCTGCTGATCATCTGGCCCCACTTCAATATGCTGGAGGTCTCGCTTACCGAGCGCTCCTGGACGCAGGGCGACAGCTTCAGCTTTAAGCACTACCTGTTGTTCTTCCAACAGTCGCTGTATTGGAACACCTACCTGCGCACCGCTTGGATGGCGATTCTGGCCACCTTTATCACCTTGCTAATTAGCTTTCCGGTAGCCTACTACATCGCCAAAGTGGCCAAGCCGCGCAGTAAGTTGGCGCTGTTGATGTGCTGCCTGCTGCCGTTCTGGCTCAGCGAACTGGTGCGCGCCTATGGCTGGATGATCCTGCTGCGTGAGTCAGGCATTATCAGTGGGCTGCTGCAGGCCATCGGCTTGGCGGACGCGCCGATTGAGATGCTCTACCACGATGCCACCATCATCCTTGGGCTGGTCTACAGCGGCATGCTGTTTATGGTGGTGCCACTGGTGAGCAGCCTCGACAGCATGGACAACAGCTATATCGAGGCGGGCTTCGATTTAGGTGGTAATCGCTGGCATATCTTCTGGGAGATCGTCTTCCCCTATGCCATGCCCGGTGTGGTCTCCGGCTGCATTATCGTGTTTATGCTGAACTTGGGTAACTACCTGATCCCCAACCTGATGGGCGGTAAAGACAGCCTGTGGTTTACCGAGATGGTCTACACCCAATTTATCACTCGCTTTAACTGGGAGCTCGGCTCGGCCTTTGGCATCTTGCTGCTGGTTCTCTCGTCTCTTTTAGTGTGGTTGGCGCTCAAGCTCAGCGGCCAATCCCTTAGCACCACGGTGGGCCGCTAAATGATTGCATCGATTCCGTTTAAGGCCCGCGACCTCAAGCTCTACAAGCTGTACATCGGCCTGTTTCTACTGTTCTTGCTGCTGCCACTGGTAGTGGTGGTGGTGTTCTCGTTCAACGACAGCCTGTTCCCCGCGCTGCCTTGGCAGGGCTTCTCTTGGACCTGGTACTTTGGCTATAGCCAACCCAAGCTCGGCCTGCTGCACGACAGCCGGATGCTGCGCAGTATCGTAAACAGCTTCTGGGTGGCTTGCGGGGTGACCGTGCTGTCGCTGCTAATGGCCACCATCAATGCGCTGCTGTTTGTGCGCTTCGAGTTTAAAGGCAAGGGCCTGCTGTATATGCTGATGCAGCTGCCGCTGGTGATCCCCGGGGTGATTCTGGGTGTGTCGATCTTGGTGGCATCCAGCCAACTGGCCAATGGGCTGGAAGAAGCGATTGGCTGGGACTGGCCATGGTTGCGCCCGGGCTTAGTGTTGGTGGTGTTCGGTCAGGCCTCATTTATCTCGGCGATCTGCTCGCTGATCCTCATCGCCCGCTACCGCCGCTTTGATCGCAGCTTAGAAGAGGCAGCACTCAATTTGGGCGCCAATAACTGGGTGGCCTTTAGCACCGTGACCCTGCCCTACCTGCGGCCCACTATGATTAGCGCCGGGATCGTCAGCTTCCTGATGTCCTTTGAGAACTTCAACACCACCTTGATGCTGGTCGGTTCCGACTCGCCGCTAACGATCACTATGTATGAGCGCCTGCGAGAGGGATCGACCCCGGTGATCAACGCAGTATCGGTCTGCCTAATGGTGTTTTCAGCTACACTGGCCTTAGTCTACTTAGGATTTAGAAAGGACGCGCAGGACTAACGCGCAAGCAAGAAGCTGACAGCAAGGAGCGCTGTGGACTATGACTAGCAGATTCGTTTGGGCCGACCTCTCAACCTTCGACTTGGCCAGTGCCGAGCAGTTTTATCGAGACTGCTTGGGCTGGTCCTTCTCCAATGATGGCCAAGGCTATCACATCGGCTCGGCAGGCAGCACAGCCAGCGCTGGCGTGTATGTTATGCCCGAGCAATTTCAAAAGATAAAGATGCCATCGTTTTGGATGTCCTATATCCAGGTTGACGACATCAACGCCACCGTAAGCAAAGCTCAGCAATGTGGCGCCAAGATAGAGCTAACGCCCCAACCGGGCCCGGATGGTGGCCTTATCGCACTGATTCGCGACCCCAGCGGCGCTGGCTTTACCTGCTATCAAGGTGAGCTTGGCGAGGGCCAAGGAGCAAGTGCTCAACATGGGCTTAGGCTGTGGCATGAGCTGCATGTGTCGAGCTTGGACAAGGTGAAAACCTTCTACAAGTCGGTGTTTAACTGGCACATCGCCCCAGCCAAAGAGCCTGAGCGCTATCTGATCAGCGCCTCGCCTCACTCCGCTCAGCCCATCGCTGCGATTCAAGTATCCAGCAACGCGGTCAAAGGCGATAAGGAGTATTGGGGCGTCTATTTCGCGGTGGACGATCTAAGCCGCGCAGGCGAGGTGATTACTAAGGCTGGCGGCGAGCTTATCGAGCAAGCGCCAGTCAATGACCTGCCCACTGCGCTGGCCTTCGACCCGCAAGGCGCTGCGTTTTATATTCAGCAAGTTTCCGACGCAACACAGAGCAACAAAGCAAATGAGGCCGCAGCGATGACGCCGACTACTCCCCATAAACCGAGCATAAAATGGCGTTCGATGATTGGCTTAATCGGAATTGCGGTGGCGATCCTGCTTGATGCCAACTGGGTATGGGGGCTGTTCTTCCTGTTCTGGGTGATCCCCGATATCAAGTACGCCGAGACCCACTTTATGGAGCGGGTAAGGCGCCAAGAAAACCCGCTGCTGTATTGGCTGATTATCGCCACATGGCTGGGCTTGTCGGGGTATTTGTTGCTGGACCCGCTAGTGAGTCGCTAGCGGGTTAGTCGAGCGATACTACTTCTGCACCGCTTTAAAGCGCGGATTAGTCTTACAGATAACGAACATGCGGCCACGGCGCTTTACGATCTGGCAATCCGGATGGCGATTCTTGGCCGTCTTCAGCGACTTCACAACCTTCATGGCTACTTGCTCCCTTTCGAGGTAAAGCCAAAGCGCTTATTAAACTGGGCGACACGGCCGTCTGATTGCACCACTTTCTGCTTACCGGTGTAGAAGGGATGCGACGCGGATGACACATCTAGCGTGTAGTAGGGGTAGGTCTTGCCATCCTTCCACTCGATGGTGCGGTCAGTCTTCAAGGTTGAGCCAATGATAAAGTACTCGTCGACACTGGTGTCGTGGAATACCACTTGGCGGTAATCGGGGTGAATGCCGGGCTGCATGCAAATCTTCCTTATCTAGTGTTACAACATAACATTTTGCGAATGATAATGATTTACACTTGCAATAACAAGCCGGTTTTATGATTATTTTTGCAACAGATTTACTGAAGCCTATGAAGCCGGACAGTGAACGCAAAAGAGCCGCATTCGCGGCTCTTTGTTCAAACTTAACGGGCGGTGGAACTACAGAGTAGTTACCACATCGTCCATTGGCAGGCGTGCTTTTGGCAGGCCGTGGTTATAGTCTTCGCCATCTTTGTGGTAGCCGATGGCCAAGGCAACTTCACATACGTGGCCGTCTAGTTCGTCTTTGAAGATCTCGCCCAGCAGGCTTGGGTCTACGCCCTCCATAGGGGTGGAATCAATGCCTAAACGCGCCAAGGTGTGCAGCAGGTTACCCAGCGCAATGTACACCTGTGCTTTGGTCCAGCTGCCGTTGTAGCCGTGCTCGTCGGTGTTAGCTTCGGCAAACGCGTAAGCGCCCATAAACATATCGTACATGTCCGCAGGCAGGTGGCCTGAGGCCACTTCGGCATCAACCCGCTTGGCAAACTTCTCTTTGGTGAAGTTTGGGTCATAGGCCAGCAAGATGGTGTGCGAAGCCGCTTTGGCGTGTGGCTGATTAAACTGATGCATGTTGGCGAAGGTGTCGTGGAAGCGCTGCTTGGCCTCATCACTCTCAATCACAATAAACTTCCAAGGCTGCGAGTTAATCGATGACGCAGACAGACGAATCGCTTCTTTGATAACGGCCATATCTTCTTGCGAGATACGTTTGCTCTCGTCGTACTTCTTGGCGGTGTAACGGCTGTTTAGATCTTGAATGATTTGGTGAGACACTTTAATACCCTCTATCAATTGCTGTTGAGGAGGTACAAAGCGTGTGTACCTCGGAACGGCAGACATCATAAGCGATACCCGGCAGATGATAATGGGCGCTTTTGTTGAATCACTTTCTCGCTTTTTTTGATAATTGCGGCGACCTCAAAGAGAAAGCGAGCGCACCAACTACGCACAATTGGGCGGAGCTTTGCACCAATAGCAAACACGCCCACCCGTTGCCCTAGCCTATCCACAGACAAAAAACACCTCCAAAGAGATATCTCCAAAGGGATATTTAGTGCATTTTTCAGCCATTCCAAATAATCATAAATCATTGTTTTTAAATGGTTAATTTAAAATTCATTTAATTAAATAAAGCTCTTGGCACCAAATTTGTACTAATGACCACTAAAGGGACTTATTCGTTTATTAGAGGCAATCATGGATACAGATACCAAATTCAACCTGTTTTCCTTCACCGGGAAAATGAAGATCCTGCATATGAGCTGGATAGCGTTTTTTATCACTTTCTTTGTTTGGTTTAACCACGCGCCGCTGCTGGGGGTAATCAAAGAAACCTTTGGCCTGACCGGCGCGCAGGTAAAGACCCTGCTTATCCTCAACGTTGCCCTGACCATTCCCGCGCGGATCGTGATCGGCATGCTGACTGACCGCTTCGGTCCACGTAAAACCTACTCAGCCTTGTTGCTGCTCTGTTCCATCCCCTGCTTTATGTTCGCCTTCGCCGACTCCTTCGAGATGCTAGCGATCTCGCGCTTGCTGCTGGGCTTTATCGGCGCCGGCTTCGTGATTGGTATTCGCATGGTGTCTGAGTGGTTCCCACACAATGAGCTGGGCACCGCAGAGGGTATCTATGGTGGCTGGGGTAACTTTGGCTCGGCGGCCGCCTCGTTCACCCTGCCCTCGATTGCGTTCTACGTGTTTGGCGGTGACGACGGCTGGCGCTATGCGATTGCCTCAACCGGTGTGGCCAGTGTGATTTGGTCGTTTATCTACTACGCCACGGTAAGCGATACGCCAAAAGGCTCGACCTACTTCCGCCCGAAAAACCTTGGCGGCATGGAAGTGACCAGCAAGGGCGACCTGTTGTTTATGATTATCATGAAGCTGCCGATGTACTTTGCCCTCGCCATGCTTACTTGGAAGCTCTCGCCTAAAGGTGTAACGCTGATTAGCGATGGCGCAGCGCTGGCGGCTTACGCAGGCCTGGCAGCACTGTTGGTGGTGGATTGCTACAAAGCGATTCAAGTGAACAAGAACCTGTTTAAAGAAGAGGTTCCCGAGGTACACCGCTATGAGTTCAAGCAGGTTGCGGTACTGAACGTGCTGTACTTCGCCACCTTTGGCTCGGAGCTGGCAGTGGTATCAATGTTGCCACTATTCTTCTCGGAAACCTTCAGCCTTAGCCCAGTAATGGCGGGGATGGTCGCCTCGGCCTACGCCTTTATGAACCTGATGTCGCGCCCGGCTGGCGGCCTGATCTCCGACCGCTTCGGGCGTAAGTCGACCCTGCTTATCCTAACCGCCGGTTTGGCTGCGGGCTACGCGCTGATGTCGGTTATCGACTCAAGCTGGCCACTGGCGCTGGCCGTTATCGCAGCCATGGCCTGTTCGTTCTTCGTGCAATCGGGTGAGGGTGCAGTGTTTGCAGTAGTACCGCTGATTAAGCGTCGCCTGACCGGACAGATTGCCGGTATGACCGGTGCTTACGGCAACGTGGGCGCGGTGGTCTACCTGACCGTGTACTCGATGGTGGATACCTCAACCTTCTTCATGGTTATCTCCGGCACTGCGGTTCTGGGCTTTATCACCCTGCTGTTTATGCGTGAGCCTGCTGGCCATATGGCTGAAGTGCGTGAAGACGGTAGTGTTGAGCTGATTCAGGTTTCTAGCTAATCACTCAGTTCATTAATCATTAAGTAAGGCAAAACGAGAGAGGCTGCTCTCGTTTTGCAGTTTACCGACTTGTACCCTACACCGAATGCGAGAACGATAACTCCATGAAAAAGCTGCAGGTCGAGATCCGCGGGTTTAGCTCGGAAGGAACCAAGCCCCTTAACCAAGATGCCTTCGCCGCCAAGGTGCCCGAAGGCTTTAGTCTCGATCTTAAAGGTGCCGCCATTGCCATCGCCGATGGTGTAAGCATCAGCGCCAACTCGCACATCGCCAGCCAGACCTCGGTCACCAACTTTATCAACGACTACTACGCCACACCCGATAGCTGGAGCGTCAACCAATCTGCCGCCCGGGTGATCACCGCCCTTAATAGCTGGATGTTCAACAAGAACAGCAAAAGCCACGAAGACAGCTTGGTATGTACCCTTAGCACCCTGATTTTTAAGTCCACCTCGGCCCACCTGTTCCACGTTGGCGACAGCCGCATCTACCGCTTGAGCGAGCAAGGCTTTAAACCGCTCACCCGCGACCATGTGCAGTTCCATGGCAACCAAGATATCTTGTCGCGCGCGGTGGGGATCGACAGCCACCTAGAGGTGGATTACTCGCGGGTCGACCTCAAAGAAGGCGACGTGTTCTTACTGAGTACCGATGGCGTGCACCATTTCCTTAGCGACCAAGCAATAAGTGAGTGCTTCCTTACCCACCAAGACAATTTGAGCAAAGCAGCCGAGCAGATCTGCCAGCAAGCGCTAGCCCAAGGCTGCGACGATAACCTCACCTGCGTGCTGGCACGGGTGCTTAGCCTGCCCGAAGAAGATATCAACGAAGCCCATCGCCGCATTACCAAACTGGCGATCCCGCCGGTGCTTAAACCCGGGAATGTGCTGGAGGGTTACACCATCTGCCGGGTGCTGTTTAGCGGCACCCGCAGCCATGTTTACCTGGTCGAAGACGACAAAGGCAAACAGTTCGCCCTAAAAACCCCCTCAGAGAACTTCGCCGACGATCCGCTGTACTTGGAGGGCTTTCTGCGCGAAGAGTGGGTTGGCAGCACCCTGAACCACCGCTGCATTATGCGCATCTTCCCACGCCCGGAAGAGAGCCGCTTTATGTACCACTTGTGCGAGTACCTCGACGGCCAGAATCTGCGCCAGTGGATTATCGACCATCCCAAGGCGTCACTGGATGAAGTCAGAGCGATTATCTATGAGGTGTGTCGCGGCCTGCGCGCCTTCCAGCGCAGCGGCATGGTGCATCGCGATCTTAAACCCGAGAACGTGATTATCGACCGCTTCGGTCAGGTGAAGATCATCGACTTCGGCACCGTGTGGGCGGAAGGACTGGATGAGATAAAGTCGGTGATTAACGACAACGTGCCAGTAGGCTCGGTGGACTATATCGCCCCCGAATACCTGATGGGCGCACGCGGCGATTTTAAATCCGATATGTTCTCACTGGGCATCCTCTGCTACGAGATGCTTGGCGGCAAGACCCCGTTTAACACCAGCAACTTTCGCAACGCCATGCCCAAAAGCTACAACGCCTGGAAGTACCAAGCACTTAGCGAGAAACGCCCCGACCTACCCAAATGGTTTGACCTAACCTTGGAAAAAGCCTGTAGCCCCAACCCCAACGAGCGCCAACAAGCCTTCTCGGAGTTCACTCAGGACCTAAAGAACCCCAACCCCAGCCTCACCGCCCGCTATCAAAACGCACCACTGATGCAACGCCACCCCACCAAGTTCTGGCAGATTGCGGCGGCCTTGTCGCTTCTGGGGAATTTGCTGTTGTTGGTGGCGTATTTGAACACCAACTAGTCTGCTCACAACTTAAAATTCTTTAACTTGGCTCACCGCACCCGTCACGTACATATAGCGATCATTGACGATTACTGAGAAGCTCCCATCACCCATATGTAGAGATCGATAACAGCACATGATAGGTTAGTCATTAGCTTTAATAATCAAAGCATTACCATAAAGCGAGGAACAGATGATTGATGGACTGTCGCATGTGCCACCCGCACTTCCATTGCTACACAATGAACTGGTAGGAAAAGGCTCATGGAAAGCTATGCGGAAAACTCTGAAAGAAATGCTTCCAGAGCTACGGGATCAATCAGAAGTATATTTAGACTACCAAGCGGAATTTGGAAGAAAATCAGACAACTTCAATAGTTTTGATGTACACCTCCATGGCGCTATGGACCTACTAACCAGATCTGGTTGCAACGAGCTTCCTTGCCGAGTTGCCGCTGCCGAAAGAATAGCAAGAAGTATGGGGCTTGTTGCAGATCGAGTCTGGTTAACAGATTTGCTGTCCGACAAGTTTGTTGACTTTGGAAAACCTACAAACGACAAACTGGACTCTATCTTGGAGGATCTAATGGTCCTTTTCACTTTAGTGCCACTAATTACTAGCGGGGTAGTGAAGTTTAGAACTCCAACGATAACTGCATGCCGCTCATGTATGGAAACCTTTTATCAACAAGTCAATGAAACTACTGAAGTTCTTGCAGATAGTTTTAAGAAAGAGTTCAAGATAAAGAAAACAAGCAATGGGTTTACAGCTGAAGTGGGCACATGTGTAGAACCATCAATTCAAGTCACAGGCTTCAATCAAGCTAAACCCAAGAAAAAAGACTTTGTACATTGGTGGATAGAAGAAGAAGTTCGTTCTGTTATGTGGATAGCAAGAGAAGCTTCATTCACACGAGGTTCGATCTTATCTAACTCCAGAGTTGGACTGGCAGGACTACTGCATAAAGAGGGACGAACAGCAGATCCCGCATCGCTTAGCTTGTTAGATCGCGAGCGAGAATTTTCTATCCCTTGGGTTAGCTCATTAAGTCCAACTCAAATAGTCGAACTTCGAGAGGAAGCAAGCAATGCGCTTCCACAGTTCCGAGAAATAATGTTCAAGATAATGTCAACTAAACAGTTCGAAGGAAGATCTCCTGAAGAGCAAATCCTTGAGCTACGAGAGCAATCCGAACACGTTCGGGCAGAACTATTGAGAACACAAAAAAACTCAGCGCGATACTGGAAGACTACTTACGGATTACTGGGCCTAAGCCTGTCAGCCTATGGCGTAGCAACAGATCAAGTTTTGCCTGGTATCGGGGGGCTTTTACCAATTATACAACTACTTATCGATCACAATAGCAGCTACTCTTCTGTTGTCGATAGCCACCTAAGTAAACCAGCTTATGTGCTACTTAAAGCCCAAGATATTCTTTCACACTCCCGTTGAACCAAATATGGTACAAACAAGTTCTTCCTTTTTGATTGTGAGCTTGAGTTTTAACTAAGCAAGAGGGTAGGACAAATACAATACTCCTACCTGTTTTGCATTTTCTTCGAGCAGCTCATAGAGATCGGCTAACACCCAATAACTCAACAAAAGATTGCCTTGCAGTACAACCCCAGTGGCCCTTCAATCATTTGCGGATTTAAGGCGTCGCGGTCCTGATTACAGTTCATTGCTAAAGCAAAGCCATGCAGGTAATCCACCAGCAATGCCAAGGCTGACTCAACCGCCGGTGGGTCTAACTCGAGTGGCTCCACAATGATGGTAAAGCGCTGGGCAAACACCTCTGCCGGTCCTTCCGATTCCATTGAAAGCAAGGTTTCCAGCAAGCCCGGGTATTGCTCTAGTAAGTGCAGGTAGCTCAGGCACAGCTGATGTAGCTCTGCTTGCCACTCAGTCGCTACCTCAGCCCCACTCTCCACCCTAACAACAGGCTGATAGATATCGCTGATTAGCGAGGTGGTCACGGCCTCTAACAATACTGCCTTACTTTTGAAGTAATGGTAGATGGCCATCGCATCCACCTGAAGCGCCGTGGCTAACTGTCTGATACTGGGGATCTTCCCTTGTTCTACCATCAACTGTTTAGCGGTATCGATGATCATCTCAGGCTTAAGTGCGGTGCCTTTTCGGCTAGGGCGGCCTCGTTTCTTCGCGTTGACATTCACAAAAGGATCTCGTTAGACTTGCGCCATTATTCTACAATGTAGAATTTATTCTATAATACATGCATTCACTTGCCAATCACTAAAACCGGAGTCAACACATGGCCAACTACGTTTACATCGCAACCAGTCTTGATGGCTTTATTGCCGACCAAAACAACCAGCTAGACTGGCTGCATGAGATCCCTAATCCAGAGGGCTCCGACTTTGGCTTTCAGGCTTTTATGGATCAGGTTGATGCCTTGGTGATGGGCAGAAATACCTTTGAGACCGTGGTAGGTTTTGATTGCGACTGGCCCTATAGCAAGCCGGTCTATGTGCTAAGCAACTCACTAAGCGCTATCCCCGATGGCTATCAGGACAAGGCCTTTTTGGTAAGCGGCGACTTGAAGCAAGTGGTTAATGAGCTGGCCACACAAGGCATGCACAACCTGTATATCGACGGCGGTAAAACCGTTCAGAGCTTTCTCCGTGAAGACCTCATCGACGAGCTGATTATCACCACCATCCCAACCGTGTTAGGCGGTGGTGTACCGCTGTTTGGCGAACTGGCAGCGCCTCTGCGCTTTCGTCATGTGGAGTCACAACGCTACCTGAACAGCTTGGTAAAAAACCGCTTTGTAAGAGTGCGAGGGTAACGGCAAGCTTTGGTTGGCAGGTGTTTCAGTAAACGGGTGGAGAGCTAAAAGAGCCATGCCCTCAGGTTTGCCGGACGTACCCGCAAGCCTTTGAACGGCATACTGCGTTTGAGCGCCTTGGTACTAACCACCGCGACGATTCGCCCTCCAACGCTTAGGTAGGCAGTGCTAACAGCCAAATTAGAAGCAGCCAAGTGGCTCGCGCCCGAATAGCGCTTGAGCAGCCCAAGTCCTATCAAGATAAACCGGAGCAACAAGCGGCGATTCTCAAAACTCAGAATCGCCCGGCTGCGCGACGCTCGAATATCGATGCAGGCACCTTGATGTTTAACCTGCAACGACGCGCTGGCATCAAGCAACCGCTTTGGCGGGCCCGATGCAACTGCAGTGGCTATTGCACTAGCCAAGGTTTTTGGCCCGAATGCTTACTGCGCCGTTGATCTTCCAACGGGCAAGGCTTGCCTCATTGCTTGAGTTGCTGGGGACTTGCAGCTCTACGTCGTGAAAGTCGTAGGTGAGCTCTGCATTGCGTTCATTGAGTTTATCGTAAAGGGCTGCGGCCAGTTCTGGCCAGTTGGTGGTGTTATTGCTATCCGCCATAGGGATTCCTCCAATCGTTTAGGGTAATTCCAAAATGCTCATCGGGTTACGCAGAGAAAGATTGTGAGGTTCACCGAAGAGGTGGCGAATCAGCATTACACTATATTTAGCCCAAGCAATATGGTTGAGCGCATACCTCCCTCATGCCATAATCTCGCCCACTGAAATTCTGTAACAATTCTTCGTATAATCCCCATGATATGGTTGGGGAGTCTCTACCAGAACCCGAACAGTTCTGATTACGAAGAGGTGCTAGCTGTGCCTCTTCGTCGCCCAACATCTGACGTCGAGCCAGCTCTCAATTCTCTAAGGCGACAGGTAAACCATGAACTTCTCTCAACTGCCCAAAATCGAACTTCACTGCCATCTCGACGGTAGTGTGCGCCCCCAAACAGTACTGGCATTGGCCAACGAGCAGGGAATCAAACTCCCTACAGAGCAACTCGATGCGCTAGCGGCGATGATGCAAGTGCCAGAGACTTGCAAAGACTTGGTGGAATACCTGAAGCGTTTCGACCTTCCCCTGCAAGTTATGCAGACCCAAGCGGGTTTATCACGAGTGGCCTACGAGCTGGCACAAGATGCCGCGGCTGAGCAGGTCCGTTATATCGAAGTTCGTTTCGCACCCTTACTGCACCTGGAGCAAGGCCTGACAATGCAACAAGCTATTGCAGCAGTGCTGGAAGGTTTGAGCCAGGCCGAGCGTGATTTCGCGATCCATACCAACGTCATTATATGTGCCATGCGCAACGCACCATTGGAGACAGGTTTCGCAACCTTAGAAGCGGGCAAACCCTTTATTGGTAAAGGCCTTGTCGCTTTTGACTTAGCAGGGCGCGAAGACTTGGGCTTTGCCAAGGATTACATCGAGCTGTGTCAGCAAGCGAAACAAGCAGGCTATCGCCTCACGGTGCACGCAGGGGAAACCGGCTATGCCCAAAACGTTATCGATGCCATTGAGCTACTCGGGGCAGAGCGAATTGGCCATGGCGTATTTGCCGTCGATGACGAACATGCCCTAGCGCTACTCAAAAAGCACAAGGTAGCAGTAGAGGTGTGTCCAACCAGTAACCTGCACACAAAGGCTTTTCCATCGTTAAGTGCCCACCCGGTAGCAAGCTTTGTACGCCAAGGCTTGGAAGTAAACGTAAGCACCGATAACCGCACCGTTAGCAACACCAACATGAGTATCGAGCTTACCCAGATCGATACCACCTTTGACTTAAGCGAGCAGGAGTATTCAGCGATCTACCGCGCCAGTGTAGCGGCGAGCTTTGCCAGCCAAGCGGTAAAGGATGAGCTACTTACGCTCCACCCCTAGGTCAAACAGCTAAGGCTTTGCTGACGCAGAATGCTTAGCTTAGGAGCGCGCCATATCCGGCAGCTCTCCCGCCAATCCCAGTGCGTGCTTCATCACCTGCTGTTTAACCGGCGTGAGCTTGTCAAAGGCGCTCATGCCCAAACCCCGCAGCAGTTTAACTGGGGCGATGTCGTTGCCGAATAAGCGCTTGAAGCTCTCCATGGCGGCAATCATTTGGGTGGCTTCGGCCTTGCGCCAGCGCTCGAAGCTGCGTAGCTGTTGATAGTCGCCTATCGCCTTGCCCGCTTGCTTGAGTTCGATAAGCATTTGCGCCAGTGCCGCTGCATCCATAAAGCCGAGATTTACCCCCTGCCCCGCTAGTGGGTGAATGGTATGGGCGGCATCGCCAATCAGGGCGAAGCCGGGGCCAGCAAAATCGCGGGCATAGCGCATTCGTAGCGGGAAGCTGGCCAGCTCGCTTTGCCGTTCAACCATGCCTAAACGGGCATCGAAGGCAATGGTGATGGCTTTGTTGAAGGCCTGTGCGTCCATGGCTTGTAACTGCTCGGCGCGCTCAGGCGGCACTGACCAAACAATCGAGCACAGATGCGGGTCGCTCAGTGGCAGCAGCGCCAATGGGCCTTCGGGCGAGAAGACTTGGCGGGCACAGTGGTCATGGGGCAGCTCGGTTCGCACGGTGCCGACGACTGCTGAATGCTGGTAGTCCCAAAAGGTAAGCGGTACATCCAGGTGCTGGCGCAGCCACGAGTTGGCACCATCGGCGGCCACCAGTAGCTTGGCGCTGATGGCTTGGCCATTTTCAAAGCTCAGCCAGCTTTCGCTCTCGCCGCGATGCAGCTGGGCGATGGGTTGCTCGATCACCTGCAGGTTGTCCAGTAACTGTGCCTGTTGCCACAGTTGTTGGCGAATCAGGCCATTCTCGACGATATGGCCGATATGCGGCAGACACAGCTCCGAGGCCTGAAAGCGCACCTTAGCAAAGCTGTCGCGCTCCCATACCTGCATATCGTCATAGGCTGCGGCGCGGGTATCAACGATGCCCTGCCACGCGCCCAAACGGGTGAGAAAACGTTGGGAAGAGAGGCTAAGCGCGCTGACGCGCAGTTGGTGCTCGCCATCAAACTCTTGCGGCTGTGGCGGTTTGGCTTCGATAAGCGCCAGGCGCAGGTCGCTGTCTTTAAGCGCACACGCCAGGCTAAGCCCTACCATTCCACCGCCAACAATGGCTACATCTACGCTTTGCATGCTGCCTCTCCTAGTAATTGTTGATTATTCATAGTGATGCCGTATTCACGCTAAGGGCTCAAACAGACCAAGGCTCTGCCTGACCAAAGGCACCTTCAAGCAATCGAGGTGCTGCATCGCCACCAGCCCGATATTGCGCGCCACGATTGAGAGCTTGTCTTTCGAGGCGAAGCCCGAGGCTAGCAGGCTGGTCATCAGCACGGTGCGTTGAATATCCTGCTCGCGGCCTTGCTGATAGGCGTGCAGCAGCGCGAAGCTGCCGGGATCTTGCTCGCTATCGGCGAGGAGCTTACACAGCGCCGCCACATCGCGCAGACCCAGGTTAAAACCCTGTCCGGCAATCGGGTGCAAGGTATGCGCGGCATTGCCCATCACTAGCATACGGTGGCTAAACAGCCGTGGGCTGTAGCGCAGCAGCAGCGGATAGCAGTGGCGCTGGCCAACCCGCAGCATGGCTCCGGCTTGCTCGCCCACTTGCGCTTGCAGGGCGCTGAGAAATTCGTGCTCTGGGCACTGCTGGTAGTAGTCAGCTTGCTCTGGGCTTAAGCTCCATACCAGCGACCAGCGCTGGCCGGTCATCGGCAGTAAGGCCAGCGGGCCGTCTTCGGTAAAGCGCTCAAAGGCGCGACCATTCGGCGCTTGCTCGCCTTCGATATTTGCGATAAGCGCCACCTTGCCAAAGTCGTGATGATGCTGAGTGAGATCGGCCCAGCCACGCACCTGAGAGTTACCGCCATCGGCGCCAACCAGCAGAGAGGCGCTGAGGCTTTCGCCACCTTCCAACTCCAGCTCCACCGAGTCATCGGTGCGCTCAAAGCTGCGGATGGCATTGGGGCAAAACAGGGTTACCTGCGGGCACTGGCTAAGCCTTTGGTGGAGTATCCGCCCGGCGTGTTCCAGCTCAATCACCTGACCAAGGCTGTCCAACAGGTAGTCATCGGGCAGCATATCAACCCGGCCGAGATGGCCTCGGTCAGAGACTTGGATATGCGAGATGGGGGCTGCAAAACTGGCCAACTCATCCCACAGCTGGGCCTGCTTGAGCCAATTCACCGAGCCTGCCGACAGCGCAATCGCCCGGCCATCGAAGCCGGGGTGCTGACCAAAGTCCAGCGGCTGGGCTTCAATCAGTGCTAGCTTTAGCTTGGGGGCATAGTGGGCGAGGCCCAAGGCGAGCGATGCGCCAACCATGCCGCCACCCACGATTACGAGATCAAACTGCTGTCCGGTCATCCCTTTCCTCGCTTGCTTACGCCTTGCTCGAATCGCTCATTAAGGCTTCGATTTCGCTGATCTCCTTGGGCACAGCCGCAGTGAGTACTTGGTTACCCGCCTCGGTAATCACGATATCGTCTTCGATGCGAATGCCAATGCCGCGATATTGTTCGGGCACGTCGGCATCCTCAGCGATATACAAACCGGGCTCAACGGTAAGCGCCATCCCCGGCTCGAGGGTACGTGAGCGGTGGATATCGCGATAATCCCCCACATCGTGCACATCGATGCCGAGCCAGTGGCTCAGGCCGTGCATATAAAATGCTTTGTGGGCCTCTTCGCTGATCAGCTGCTCCAGTTCGCCTTCAACAATGCCCAGCGCTAGCAAGCCTTTGAGCATAATCTCAATCACCTGCTGCTGGGCTTGTTGGATAGAGGCACCGGGTTTGAGGGTATCCAGCGCAGCCAACTGAGCGTCCAGCACAATCTGGTACAATTCGGCCTGCGGCTGGCTAAAGCGGCCGTTCACCGGGAAGGTACGGGTAATGTCGCCAGCATACATCTGGTACTCAGCACCAGCATCGATCAGTACCAGATCGCCGTCTTGCAGCTCGGCCTCGTTCTCGGTGTAGTGCAGGATACAAGCATTGTCGCCGCCACCAACGATGGTGCCATAGGCCGGCGCGCGGCAGCCCGCCATAGCAAACTCATGGTGGATTTCCGCTTCTAGCTGATACTCCCACATCCCCGGGCGACAACTCTGCATGGCGCGCACATGGCCGCGGGCTGAAATCTCCCCGGCCTGGGCCATCAGTGCAACCTCTTGGTCTGACTTGAACAGGCGTAGCTCGTCGACAATCGGTCGCCAGTCTTCTAACTGGGCTGGCGCTTTCAGGCCCTGACGAATGCCTTGGCGGCAGGCTTCGATGGCGGCAAACAGCTGTTGGTCCATCTGTGGGTATCGGCCTTGAGCCAGATACACCTTGTCGGCGCCACTTAGTAGCTTGGGCAGGTGCTCGGCCAGCTCTTCGATGGGCAGCGCTTCGTCGACCCCCAGCGCCTCTGGGGCGGCGTCTTGGCCTAAGCGGCGGCCGTGCCAGATCTCGGCCAGCTTGTCTTTACGGCGGTTGAACAGCACACTGCGCGGCTGCTCAGCGTTGATGAGCAACAACAGCGCGCCGGGCTCGGTAAAGCCGGTGAAGTAATAGAAATCGCTATCTTGACGATAGAGGTGCTCGGTATCGCGCGAGCGCACCTGTTCGGGTGCGCTGGAGAATACGGCAATGCTGTTGGGGCTCATAGCCGCCAACAGCGCTTCTCGATGTTGTTTAAACACGACGTCTCCTTGTGCGTAACAACTTGTCCGTTACTACTTGTGCGTAACAGTGGGTATTTAGGTTTAGTGCAGGGTAGGTTCTTCGCCGTCGCCGCTTTCCGGCTCGTTGAGGTGGGCAAAGATGGTTACCGCGCCAATTCGCACGTACTCCACCACCTGGAACAGGGCTTGTTCGTTGTCTTCTTCAGAGCCTTCTAGCTCGGGAGAGAGCTTGGAAATCTCGCTGAAGTCGTGGATCAACTCTTGTACGTCTTCGGCCAGCTTAGACAGATCGCTTTGCATCAAACCAAAACCGACCAAGAAGCTCTGTACCCACTGGGCAATCGCTTCGGCGCGCTCTTCCGGCGAGTAGTCATCGTCGGGCATCAGCAGCTGGAAGCTCAGCAGGCTGTCAGACAAGCCTTGGAAGGTAGCCAGATGCAGTTGCCCCATCTCGCGCTTCACATCCGCTGGCAGACCTTGGCCGTCGTTAATCATATCGTTGATATTGCTCAGCCATTCATCCTTGCTGGCCATGCCACCGGCGAACATGCCGGTAATCAAGCCGTGCACCTCTGATGGGTTCACCATCAGTTCGTGTTTTTCCAGTAGTTCTTCAAAGTCGTCGAAATTGGGATAGGAATAGCTAGTCACAGTATTTCTCTGGGGTGGTAAATTCCTTTAATCCTAACACCTTAGAAAGCCCGGATCATGTTTAGAACTGTGCACTCTCCAGCAGCAATTGCCGGCGCTCGCGCATCCGCTCCAGGTATTTCTCTCTAAACATCTGAATTAGCATACTTTCTTGCTGACGGATTAGGCGCTGATCGAGCTGATTATCCTTGTGAAACTGGAACGAAAAAATCGGATAGGGCGAGCGGTGGGAATGCACTACCCGATTGACTCGCGCACACACCTGAACACGTTGGGTGCCAGCCGCGGCCACCTCAATAAGGCTTTTGCCATCGAGAATCACATCGCGGGGAAAGTGCTCCAGGTATTTGGCCAAATCAGGGTTGAACACCAAGGTGCCGTGCATCACGTCGCCACGGGTCAGGAAGGCATCATCTTGGGTGCGCCACTGGGTGCGCAGGCCGCCCTCGCTCACATCGAGAACCGGGAAGCAGTAATGGTTTACGTGCAGTGCAGGCATCAAATGCAGCCAGCGCAGGCCGCCTTCTTTCTCGAAGTTCGCCTGACCAATGCTGGTGCGCATGCGGGCGTTGATCATTTTTACCATGGAATGGATCAGCGCGGCCGGGTATTCCACCCGGTAAAAGCGCCGACGCTCCAAACCATTGGCGTCAGTTTTTATTATCGCGTCGCTCAACGGTAGAATTCTCTGTATTAGGTCTATTTACCAGCGCGATAATGCGCATTGTGCGAATATATATCAATGCCTTAGCTACAAATCGCCCAGTAATTGCTCAGTTAATAATCAGGCTGTCGTTTTTTTATGTGGGCGTTCCGATCTGGCGGATTCGGGTGTTGCAAGTTACCAAGGGGCGCTATATATTCTGCGGAAGTAGGCGGAGGCACACACACCATGACTCAAGCAGTAGATATCAGCTTGTTAGGCAAGTCTTACAAGATTGCTTGCCCGGAAGGCGAAGAAGCAAAACTGCGCGCTGCGGCAGAAGAGTTTGGTGAACGTGTTGCATCGCTTAAGCAGAATACCAAGATTGCCAATCTGGAACATTTGGCAATTATGGCCGGTTTGAATCTGGCCTACGATTTGCGTGACGAGCAGGATAAAAACCAGCACTACGCAAATAACATGAATAAGCGAATCAAAGACTTGCAGGTCACGATTGAACGGGTGCTGATGGAGCAAAGCCAAGGCATCGACAACGACCCGCAACAGTAAATTCGCCAGCTCGCTAGCTAAGCAGTAGCGTGTGGGCTATACAGTTAGTTTCCTGGGGTGTTCGTGAGTTGATCACGTCCCTGAGCCGATACTCTTTTTTAAAGGACGGTTTTTCCCCGCTATTGAGCATGCTCAGCTCGACTGAGAAGCCTACGGCGACGGATTTATTGTCCGCCATGAACCTTCTGGTTCAGGCAAAAATCAACAACGGCACCCTGGGTTCTATCCCTCTATCGAATTCCCAAAACATCATTCCTCACTCGAAACAGCTGCCATACTAAGCGGTCATACTACTAGCCGAGCCTAAACACGCCTGAAACTTCCAAAGTTCAATGCTTAAGCTGCGAATGCAAAACGAAACTTTTCAAATTTCAGCGGCTATTTAAGGAGCCGATCACGTATCTCAATACCGATGCTGGCGCGCCGATTTGCTGTGATAGGATGTTGTTTTCTCAACCATTGCTTATGAGAAGTAGCAACCATGGATCAAGGTAATCAGCACATTCTTCAAGGAAAGATCAGCAGCACCACCTTCAAGCTAGCCATGCCGGTGATCATCGGTCACCTGCTACTGCTGTGCTACAACATCGCCGACACCCTGTTTATCTCAATGATCGACCGCGAGTCCACCGCGCTTATCAGTGGTGTGGGTTTGATCTTCCCGGTGTACTTCTTGTTTATCGCCATCTCGGTGGGCCTGTTCTCGGGCCTTGGCTCGGTGGTGTCGCGGGCCATTGGCGCCAAAGACAAAACCGTTCTCGAATCGGTTGCCAGCTCAGGGCTGGCCTTGGGGCTAGTGATTGCGCTGTCAGTGCTGGTCCTGTTCTACAGCTTTAGTCGCCCACTGATTGAGGCGCTGGCTGGCAGCGAGATGTCGCGCGATGCCATCACTTATGCCCATGATTACCTGCTGTTTATCATTCCCGGCTTCTGCCTGCTGGTGTTCAACAATGTGTTGCTGGGGATCTTACAGGGAGAGGGAAAACCGCAGTTCTACGGGATTGTGATGGCACTGACCACGGTGCTCAACTTCGCCCTCGACCCGCTGTTTATCTTCACCTTGGGTATGGGTGTGGCCGGGGCCGCGTTGGCGTCTACCTTGTCGATACTCTGCGCCACCTTGCTGTTGGTCTATGTGTTTGTCAGCCAGCGCTCCAGCCTGCCAATCTGCTGGAATGTGCTCAGAGCTAAACTGCAGATTATCGGCCAGATATTAGCCATTGCCGTGCCACAGATGCTGGCACTGATTATTCTGGCAGGCGGCTTTATCGCATTGAACAAGCTGGTGGGCTCTCTGAGTGAGCAGATGATGAATGCCTGGGTAATCAGTGGGCGGGTCAATGAGTTGGTGCTGCTGATTGGCTACGGCATTGGCCAAGCCAGCCTGACCATGACGGGGCAAAACTATGGGGCAGGCCAGTGGCAGCGCCTGCAGCAAATCATGCGTACTAACCTGCTGAATACTCTGGTGCTGGCGCTGTGCTTTGTGCTGCTGCTGAATCTGGCGGCGCTTATCCTGCTGCCGCTGTTTAGTGCAGTGTCCGAGGTAATTGTGGCTGCCCAATACCAGATCCGTTTCTTGTCGCTAGCCGGTGCAGCGGTCTGTATTGAGATCGTCTGTGGCAATATCTTCCAGGGGATCGGCCGCCCCTTCCCCGGGCTGATACTGATCTTTGTGCGAATGGCCCTGATTGTGGTGCCGCTAAGCTACTGGCTGATTCAGTCGCTTGGCTATGGCATGGAGGCGCTTTTATGGGTGAGCCTACTGTCGAACTTGGCCTCGGCCTCCGCCGCTACCCTGTGGTGTCGCCATACCCTGCGCCGCTTGCCAATGCTTAGCGCCACACCAAGGACTGCCTAATGACTCGCGAGAATCCCATCGATGACCAACACGAACGGGATGCCATCCGCAAGCAGATGCGCATTCGCCGCGAACGCCTAACCCGCCGCGAGCAGCAGGCTGCCAGCGCGGCGGTGTTTGAGCGCCTAAGCACAGACCCGGAGCTCAATGCCTGTGAGCATGTGGCGGTGTACTTGGCCTTTAACGGCGAGCTCTCCCTCACCCCGCTAATCCACTGGCTGTGGCAGCAGGGCAAGACGGTATCGGTGCCCTTGGTCGACCCCGACAAGCCCGGAGTGATGGTGTTCCAGCGCTTTTTGGCCGACTCCCCAACCCATACCAACCGCTACGGCATCGTCGAACCGCTGTTCGACCGCTCAGTGGTCAGCAAGCTACCGGCTATTGAGCGGATCTACGCGCCGCTGGTTGCCTTCGACAGCAACGGGAATCGCCTCGGCATGGGCGGCGGTTATTACGATAGGCTGCTGGCGACCATCCCCGACTACCCCGCGCGCACCATCGGCATCGCCCATGACTGCCAGTTCACCGAGTATGTGCCCAGCAAACGCTGGGACAAGCCGCTAAAGCAGGTGGTGACGCCCAGTAAAGTCTGGTGTTGGTAAGGCACTGTTTTCGATTTTTGAAGAGATTCTTGCGGTTTTTGCGGTGTTTCGCACAAGGCCTTGACCAATCCGATTTGTCTAAACAGGGCTGGATCGTTAAAATCCTCCGCAATGTGATTAGCCAATGAGCGAAAGGTAAGATGGGAAGAGCTTTTGAAGTGCGCAAGGCCTCGATGGCCAAAACCGCAGGCGCGAAAACCAAAGTTTATTCAAAATATTCGAAAGAAATCTATGTTGTAGCGAAGAACGGCGGCCCGGATCCGGACGCTAACCTACAACTCCGCAGCCTGATGGATCGCGCTAAAAAGGACCAGGTACCTGGCCACGTGATCGACAAGGCGATTGAAAAAGCCACCGGTGGTGCTGGCGAAGACTACACCGCAGCCCGCTACGAAGGCTTTGGCCCGGGTAACTGCATGGTGATCGTTGATTGTCTGACCGATAACAACAGCCGTACTTTCACTGACGTTCGCCAGTGCTTCGTAAAAACCAAGTCAAAGATTGGCGCGCCAGGCTCAGTTGCCCACATGTTCGAGCACCAAGCTGTGTTCTCGTTCAAAGGCGACGACGAAGATGCGATCCTTGAGATCCTGCTGATGGACGACGTTGAGGTGACCGATGTGGAAGTTGAAGACGGTATGACCACCGTATTCGCGCCACACACCGAATACAACAAGGTTAAAACCTCGCTGACAGCTGCCATGCCTGAGATTGAGTTCGAGGTTGAGCAGATCACCTTCATCCCTCAAACCTACACCAAGATTGAAGGCGAAGACGATCTGGCGATGTTCGATAAGTTCCTGGCGATGCTGGAAGACTGCGACGACGTACAAAACGTGTATCACAACGCAGAACTGGCCTAAGTTGCCACAATAATTTAGAGCCCAGCTATGCTGGGCTTTATTGTATTTACTGGCAGTAAAGCGACACTGCCACCCCCTCACTTTTTTACTAGGGTCAAAAACCAATGACACAGGATGAGATGAAGAAAGCAGCTGCCTGGGCTGCGCTGGAGTTTGTAGAAGACGATAGCATTGTTGGCGTGGGCACCGGCTCCACCGTTAACCACTTTATCGACGCCCTTGGCAGCATTAAGGACCGCATCAAAGGAGCAGTATCCAGCTCAGAAGCCTCCACCGAGCGCCTCAAAGAGCTTGGTATTGAAGTGTACGATCTCAACTCTGTTGCTAGCTTCTCAGTCTATGTAGACGGCGCCGATGAGATCAACGCGCGCAACCATATGATCAAAGGCGGTGGCGCGGCGCTGACCCGCGAGAAGATCGTAGCGGCAGTCGCTGACAAGTTCGTGTGTATTATCGACAACACCAAAGAGGTCGATGTACTGGGCAAGTTCCCACTTCCTGTGGAAGTGATCCCAATGGCCCGCAGCTACGTGGCGCGTGAGCTGGTGAAACTTGGCGGCGACCCGGTTTACCGCGAAGGCGTGGTGACCGATAACGGTAACGTGATCCTAGATGTACACAACATGCAGATCACCGACCCTGTGGCCACTGAAGAACAGATCAATGCCATCGTAGGTGTCGTCACCAATGGCCTGTTCGCAGCACGTGGCGCTGACCATGTGATTATTGGCACCCCAGAAGGTGCCAAGCAGCGCTAAAGACCCCTAGGCCAGCGTCAATGCTGGCCTATCCTTTTCCCGAAGCACTCACCTTCTGTACTCTCCCCCACCGAGAGCAGAACGATCTATTTATTACATTTGCAGCCAAGCTCCCAATAGGCTCAGCAAAAACTTCCGCCTATAGTTCCAATCCCGATGTAGTTATAACAAGATCGTCTAGCATTTCTGGCTTTGATAGCCGCATTCCCCCACGGTTAGTAAGAAAATTACGTTTCTTTAGTAAACGATTTTTGATAGTTTACTGCTTCTGCTGTATTCAAGGATCAGGAAGCGACACATGGCAAAATTCTCTCTCGGAAAGGAAAAAATTAAAGTTCTTCTGCTGGAAGGTCTTCACCCCAGCTCCCTTAATACCTTTCAAGCCGCCGGCTACGATAACGTTGAAATGATCAAAACCTCTCTGTCGGAAGAAGAGCTGATTGAGAAGATCAAAGACGTTCACTTTATCGGTATTCGCTCCCGTACCAACCTGAATGCACGTGTACTTGAAGCTGCCAACAAACTGGTAGCGATTGGTTGTTTCTGTATCGGTACCAACCAGGTCGACCTGGCTGCCGCACAAAAGCTGGGCGTTCCAGTATTCAACGCGCCATTCTCTAACACCCGCAGCGTAGCCGAGCTAAGCCTGGGTCAAATCATCCTGCTGCTACGTGGCATTCCACGTAAGAACGCTATGGCCCACCGTGGTGAATGGCTGAAATCGGCAGACAACTCCTTTGAAGCGCGTGGTAAAAAGCTGGGCATTATCGGCTACGGCCACATTGGTACCCAGTTGGGCATCTTGGCCGAAACCCTGGGTATGCAGGTGCAGTACTACGACATCGAAACCAAGCTGTCGTTGGGTAACGCGGTGCAGGTAAGCAGCATGCAAGAGCTGCTGGCCACCTCGGATGTGGTTAGCCTGCACGTACCAGAAACCCCGCTGACCAAGAACATGATTGGCAAGGTAGAGCTGAGCCAGATGAAGGCTGGCGCAATCTTGATGAACGCAGCGCGCGGCACCGTGATTGATATTCCTGCTTTGGTAGAAGCGCTAGATAGCGGCCACCTACGTGGTGCGGCCATCGACGTGTTCCCCACCGAGCCGAAGTCCAACAAAGAGAAGTTCGAGTCACCACTGCAGCAGTTCGACAACGTGATCCTCACCCCGCACGTGGGCGGCTCTACCCAAGAAGCGCAAGAGAACATCGGTATTGAAGTGGCCTCTAAGCTGGCCAAGTACTCGGACAACGGCTCAACCTTGAGCGCCGTGAACTTCCCAGAGGTATCACTGCCTGAGCATACCGACACCAGCCGCCTGCTGCACATCCACCATAACCAACCGGGCGTGCTCACCAAGATCAACTTGGCCTTTGCCGAAGAGCAGATCAATATTGCTGCGCAGTACCTGCAAACCAATGAGAATATCGGTTACGTGGTGATTGACGTGGAAACCGCGCAAAGTGAAAAGGCGCTGGAGAAGCTGAAGGAAATTGAGGGCACCGTTCGCGCTCGTATCCTGCACTAATCCCCTCACTGATTTGCAGCTAAAAAGTGGGCCTCGGTCCACTTTTTTACTCTCTGGGAATCACATTGCTTTTCTGCTTGGCTGTGTGATTAATATCAGAACCAACAGAGAATGTGGGCTGTAGCCTCTAATAATCAATCACCTAAAGATGTAAACCGAGCTTAACAGCGACGCTATCTTATATCGAAATCATTGGCTTAGCGGTATTGGTCTAGCCAGTGATTATCCCTCACACATGCCCTCTGGGGCGGCTATGCTTAGGTTAATTCACTGCCACTCGGTACCGGAATGCGCCTACATAGCCTGCTCTGCTTACTGTGTCTTTTCAGCCTCCCGGGCTTGGCCCAGTACACCTCGGTGTTGTTTCTCAACCCGGGAAAAGCACAAGAGAGCTTTTGGTCTGACGTGGACCACTTCGCGACAGAAGCCGCCAAACAACTTCATATCGACTTGGACATCGTCCATGGCGAGCGGGAGGAGTACGCCCTGGTCAATCATCTGCAGAAGCTTATCGCCCGCAAGCAGCTGCCCGACTACATGATTGTGGTCAACGAAAAGCAGGTGCTACCGAGGCTGATGACGCTGCTGGAAGGCCACCCAGTCTACATCGTTATCATCCTCAACGACCTGGACCAAAGCGAACGCACCAAAGTAAAGCTGTCGGCCCATTGGGAAGAGTTCTTACTGACCACACTGATCCCCGACAACTACAGGATTGGCCAGCAGACCGCCAAGGAGATGGTGTTGGCGGGCGGCCAGCAAGCGGGTGACCTGCTGGTGTTATCCGGCGATAAGCTTACTCCGGCGTCTATCCAGCGAACCCAAGGGGCGCTGGACTATCTTAAACACAACACCCAGCTTACGCTCAAACAAGTTGTATATACCGATTGGAATGAGCAACAAGCTTACAACAAGACTCTACGCTTACTTAAGCGCTTTCCCCAATCGCGCTATATCTGGGCGGTGAATGACCATAGCGCACTGGGCGCGATAAAAGCGCTCAATGAGATGGGGCTAAGGCCGGGACAAGATGTTCACATCGCCACCGTCAACAGCTCAGCAGAGATAATTAAGCGTCGCGAGCAAGGCGAGATAAGCTCGCTAGGGGCCGGGCATTTTGCCCTTGCAGGCTGGGCCTTGTTGCTAATCGATCAACACAGCAAAGGACTGAGCATACCCAAACGGATCAATCGCCCCTTCTTTGAGCTGATAAACGAAGAGAATCCCATCTATCAATGCCTGATAGACAAAGACTGGAGCCGCTTCCCATTTCGTCAGCTCGCCGCACAAGACTCATTGCCCACTAACTTCCAGCTAAACAAGCAACGACTTACTGCCTCACCCTAAGCCCAGCCTAGGGCAAGTAGCTGTCCAATAATTGCGAGAGGTTGCTGGCCCACTGACGGCTGGTTTGCTCCATGTCCCATTCGCTTTGGTTGATCGGCTGACATGCGATATCGCTACGCAGGGCCTCAGCGGCAGCGAAGTAGCGCGTGACTTGCTGTTGCAACAGCTCGCGCTGGCGAGTGAGTGGCTGGAGCTGTTTGGATTGGATTAACTGTTCAAGCCGCAGGCTGGAATCGACCAGCTCGCTCGCAGCCAATTGATAACTGAGCGCAGGTAGGCGGCAGCTCAGATGGGTCTGAAACTTGGTAAATTCCTGGTAGTAACGAGGCTTAAGGTCCATGCCGTATTTGCGCTCACAGATATCCAAGTCTGGCTGCTGGAGGTCGCTGAGGATCTGCTGGTAGACTCGCAGCTGCGTCTGGTGATCGCTTTGCTTATCTTTGTGGACCTCACGATAGCGAGTGAGATTGCCGTTGAGGTTGCTGATAGCTTGGCGCTGCTTGGCTTCGCAATGATGCTGCTGCGTGTTATCCCACTGCTCCAGCGAGCTGGATGAATCGGCCTGAGCGGCTGCGGATAAGGCCACCATCCCCAACGCGCCGATCCCACATACTGCTGCGCTACCACGCCCCAAACTGCTCATCTCCTACTCCCTGGAAACTGTTAACGAGTAGTTAAATATTAACATAAGCATTTACTTTATTTCATTGCTCAAAGCTTGAGCTAGCTCCCAAGCCTACACATCCGACCAGTTGTGAGATAAGCTAAGCGCTCGGACACAAATGGATAGGGAGGAGTCGGTCAATGCAACATGCACTGGTTGTTGAAGGTGGAGCGATGCGCGGGATTTTTGCCAGCGGCGTACTCGATGCGTTTATGTCCGAATCCTACTATCCCTTCGACTTTGTCATCGGCGTATCAGCGGGTGCGTCAAACTTGGTGTGTTACCAAAGTCGGCAACCACGGCGTAGCTATCGAATACTCACCGAGCTGGCGATCAGTGATAACTTCTTAAGTGCTCGCCGCTTTGTACGTGGCGGCCATTTGATTGATGTTAAGTGGTTATGGGAAGAGTCAAAAAGGCGTTTTCCAATCAGTGAACAGGCGCTTTATTCTGCTTGCCCCTTCTATGTAACCATGACCGACGTAGACAGCGCTGAATCACATTATCATCGGGTAAACCCAAGCAACATTGATCCCTTGCTTGAAGCCACTTGCGCCCTGCCATTGGCCTACAAAGCCACACCGCAGATCGATGGAAAACGTTATACCGATGGTGCTGTTGGAGACTCCATCCCGGTAAAACAAGCCTACCAAATGGGAGCAAAGCGCATCACAGTGATCCTCTCCCACCCAGAAGGCTACGAACAGGCCCAGACCCGCTATCCGTGGCTGATGAAGCGACTATTTCGCCAATATCCGAGCTTGTCTAGGGCAATACTGAAGCGTGCAGAAAGCTACAACCAAGCACTGGATTTTATCGCTAACCCTCCGGCAGATTGCCAGGTAGAGGTGCTCGCGCCACCGGTGGAGTTTGATGTCAGTCGCCTAACCATGGACCTAGACAAGCTCAATCAGGGCTACCAGATGGGCTTGCAGGTTGGTGGCGTGTATCTGTCGCGCAAAACCGCCAACGCGCGCGCTAATCAGATGTCGCTTACAGGCTAGCAAATATCGCTAACTAGCTAGTTGCAAGGAGCAATCCTGCGGGCTCTCACCAAAGTAACGCTTAAACTCGCGGCTAAACTGATTGGGGCTCTCATAGCCAACCTGCGCGGCCGCCTGTTTTACCTTCAAGCCTTGATCGAGTAACAGCTCCCGCGCCTTGGATAAGCGCAGCTTCTTAAGGTATTGGATCGGCGAGCTGGAGGTCACCTGGCGGAAGTTTCGGTGAAAAGATGAGGGGCTCATATTGGCCATGCCTGCCAGTTGATCCACATCCAAGGCCTGATGGTAGTTCTCGTGGATATGTTTAAGCGCCTTCTCCAGCCGCGACAAATGGGTATTGTGCAGCGCCAATGCAAACAAAGGCGCTGCGTTGGGGCCGCTGAGCACCCAAAACAACACTTCGCGCAGCAAGGCTTTGCCCAGCACATCGGCTTGCAAGGGCGAGCTTAAGCTCTGCACCAAACGCAGCAAGGCGCAACGTAGCGCCTCTGGGGCATGACTGACGAACAGGCTTTTGTTCTCACTCAACCGCTCTACCTCGACCGGCGTTTGCTGGTGCTCATCAAACTCTCGCACCAACTGATGCAACATCCCCATGTCGATGTCGACTACCAAGCCGAGCAGAGGCTCTCCCTCTTTAACATGAGTCGCACACTCCGCAGGAATAGGCAAGGTTAGCACCAAGTAGTTATCTGGATTGTAATCATAGACTTGCTGCTCCAAAAACACCTGCTTGGAGCCCTGTGCCACGAAGATAATCCCCTGGCTATAACACAAGGGTTCACGCGAGCGAGATTGGCTAGCTTTAAAAATGCCAACCCCGGGAATGCGTGTCGCATTGTAACCGTCGCTATGGGCCAGCGGTTCAAGTAGCTTGGCGAGTCGTTGCATAGGGAAATCCTGTAAAACCGTGAGTGATTGCGCTTTAAGGTAAGCATAAAACAAGCCAGCCATCAAAAACACCTTTTCACCATCGGTGAGAGTTTTAGGCACGACTTTGAGCGATATCCCCCTTTCGAATTCCCCACAAGCGACTAGGATATATCCGAACAACTTCACTAGAAGGAGAGAGCATGAACAACTTCGATTATCGCAACCCGACTCATATCGTATTCGGCAAAGACCGCTTGGGCGAACTGGACAAGCTGGTACCCCAAGATGCCAAGGTCATGGTGTTATATGGTGGCGGGAGCGTGAAACGCTTTGGTACCTTGGACAAAGTACTGGCCGGCCTAGGTGAGCGCCAAGTGGTGGAGTTTGCTGGCATTGAGCCTAACCCACAGTTCGACACCCTGATGAAAGCCATTGAGATCGTACGCGCAGAGAAGGTGGATTTCCTGCTGGCCGTGGGCGGTGGCTCAGTGATGGATGGCACCAAGTTTGTCGCTGCGGCCGCTAACTACGATGGCGATGAAGCCGACATTCTAAAACACGGCTTTGCGCCACCACCGATTGAGAGCGCGCTGCCACTGGCCACCGTCGCCACCCTGCCAGCGACTGGCTCAGAGATGAACATGGGTGCGGTTGTGTCTTATCAGGGCGGTAAGTTCCCAGTGATGCACCCGCTACTGTTCCCGCAGTTTTCGGTATTGGATCCCAGCCTGACCTTTAGCTTGCCACCGGTACAAGTGGCGAATGGCGTGGTAGATGCCTTTGTGCATACTCTGGAGCAGTACGTTACCCTGCCTGCCAACGGCCATATCCAGGACCGTACCGCTGAGGGCATCCTAAAAACTCTGATCGAGATAGGCCCGGTCACTCTGGCCAACCCAGAGGACTACGAAGCACGCGCCACCTTGGTGTGGGCGGCAACGTCAGCACTAAATGGCTTTATTGGCGCAGGGGTTCCGCAAGATTGGACCACCCATATGATTGGCCATGAGCTAACTGCGCTGTTTGGTATCGATCACGGCCAGAGCCTGGCGATCATCCAGCCATCGGTGTGGAAGCTACGTAAACAGAAGAAACACGCCAAGCTGCTGCAATATGCTGAGCGCGTATGGGACATTACCGAAGGTGACGATGACCAGCGCATCGATGCGGCGATTGCCAAAACTCGTGAGTTCTTCGAGTCACTCGGTGTAAAAACCCGCTTGTCGGAGTACGGCGTTGAAAAATCGCAGATCGACAGCATCGTACAGGCACTGGAAGATCACGGCATGGTCGCCCTATCTGAAACCGGCGATCTGGACCTGAGCATCAGCCGCCAGATTATCGAGGATGCCTACGCGTAAATCGCGATTTCACCCTGTCGATTATTCCCTTTGCAAACCGACGCCCAGTGCGTCGGTTTTTTTTGATATTTCACTTCAGTTTTTCCGAATCTGCTTTGCAGTGTTACGAATGTCACCTTCTGGTTTGCCAGATCCCTCAACCCAAAGGGTTATTGATCTAGGTCAATTCACAGCTTTTACCTAAATACCGCACACTTGCCAGCAATTAAAACAAGGTCATCAGACCATCGTGTTGGAGCGAGTTATGATTAATATCCCACAAGTTAAAATGGGTATTGTTGCGGTAAGCCGCGACTGCTTCCCTATCTCTCTGTCTGAGTCTCGTCGTAAGGCAGTCGTTGCTGCATGCCACGAGCAAGATGTAGAAGTTGTAGAGCTACAAACCATCATCGAAAACGAAAACGATATGGTGAAAGCGCTCGAAGAAGCCAAGCAAACTGGCATCAACTCACTGGTTATCTACCTGGGCAACTTTGGCCCTGAAGGCCCACTGAGCATGATGGCTCAGCGTTTTGACGGCCCAAGCATGTTTGTTGCTGCAGCTGAAGAAGCCACTGCAAACCTGGCTGATTCTCGTGGCGACGCATACTGTGGTGTGCTTAACGCCTCATACAGCGCTGGCCTGCGTAAACTGCCTGTACACATCCCTGAGTACCCAGTAGGCACCCCTGCTGAAGTAGCTAAGATGATCGGCGAGTTCACCCCAGTTGCTCGTACCATCCTGGGCCTGAAAGGTCTGAAGATCTTCTCGTTTGGTCCTCGTCCACATGATTTCGTTGCCTGTAACGCACCGATTAAAGCGCTGTTCGACCTGGGCGTAGAAATCATGGAAAACAGCGAGCTGGACTTGTTCGCCGCTTTCCAAAAAGCGGAAGGTCACCCAGACGTTGCTAAAGTTCTGGCTGAAATGGAAGCTGAACTGGGTGAAGATAACACCTACGGTGACATCCTGCCTAAGCTGGCTCAATACGAGGTTGCACTGGTTCAGTTCCACAAAGAGAACTTGGGCGCATCAACCTTCGGTATCTTTGCTAACAAGTGCTGGCCTTCATTCAATAAGTTCTTCGGTTTCGTACCTTGTTATGTAAACGCTCGTCTGGCTGAGCGCGGTATTCCAGTAGCCTGTGAAACCGACATCTATGGTGCTCTGTCTGAGTACATGATCACCTGTGCCAGCAACCACCCAGCAACTCTGCTGGACATCAACAACACCGTGCCTGCTGATATGGTTGAAGCTAACCCTGAAGCGATGGGCAGCTACACCGACAAAGACGTATTCATGGGCTTCCACTGTGGTAACACCGCTCCTAGCTGCATGAAGAACGCCCAGCTGCGCTTCCAGAAAATCATGCACAGCCTGGACGAACCCGGCGAAGAGCCAAACATCACTCGCGGTACCTTGGAAGGTCAGATCAAGCCAGGTCAAACTACTCTGTTCCGCTTGCAATCAACTGCTGATACCAAACTGCGCGCCTATGTAGCTCAAGGTGATATTCTGGATATCGACCCACAATCGTTCGGTGCAATCGGTGCCTTCGGTATCAACGAGATGCAGCGTTTCTACCGCCATGTATTGGTTCAAAAACGCTACCCGCACCACGCTGGTATTGCGTTCGCCCATATCGCTAAGACTCTGTACCAAGTACTGAACATCTTGGGCGTAGACGAAATCGACTACAACCAACCAGCCTCTGAGCGCTACCCTAACGAAATCCCAAGTGTCTTCCTGGGCTAAGCGTTAGCGTCATTATCGAAAAAGGCTCCCTTGGGAGCCTTTTTTATTCATCTGTGATTCTTTATTAGCGCGCTATGTTCTGCAAAAAAGCTCTGTAGGCACTGGTCGCATCCCAGCAGTTGCTTTGAGGTGGTGTTTTTCTTAAACAGCAAGATCATATGCGGAATAAAGCGGCCATGATGCAGCCAAGTCGCCATGCGGCGCAGCTCTTTAATCGCTGGAGCGGGCGCTCGTTCAGCCCAAGCAGACAGCGCAGCTAAACGCGGCTCAGCGTCCATTGACTCGTAGCGAAACGAATCCATCAGCAGTAAGAAGGCATCACGCGCCATCAGTTGGCTGGAGCAATCCCGTTGTGACTCTTCCAAGTCTAAAAAGCTCACTTGGCCATCGTCTGAGGCGACAATATCGCGCAGCGCAGGACGGCCATGGCACATATCGTGGTGATGAAAAGCCGCTAGGGCTACAAACGCGCGCCTTAGCAACACTTGGGAGTCGGCACTCTCTGGCAGCTGGCGCAGGGTTTTGCCCATATCGCGGGTGACCAAATAGTCTTGAGTCGTCAGGATCGGTTCTACCACCGGCAGCTGCTTGCGATGCATCCGCTCTAGCATGTCGCATTCATGGTTAAAACGCTGTTCGGTACTCAGTGCGGAGTTGACCAACAGCATCCGTAAGCGAGGGAAAGACGCGAGCTTAGTGGCCAGCAGGCGCAGCAGGTTTTGCTTGTTCTCGGCGCAAAACTTTACCCAATAACGCTCGCCGTTCCACTCTAAACGCTGGACCGGTTTAACGCGTGTCATATTGTCTACGGCTTGCTGTAGCGTGCCAGGAACCATCGATACCTCATCATTCGAATAAATAGTTAACCTAAGTAAAGCCTTGTTAACCGTTACCAAGATGAAGCATAGACGTCATTAATACGTCATATCACCTTGGTAGGGTATTTTCGCAGCAATCTTTATATGAAACAATGCCAGTCTTTGCTTACGCCCCAAGCCATGCCCTATCAACACCTGATCTTTGATCTCGACCATACCCTGTGGGACTTTGACCGCAATGCCAACCGTGTGTTGGAGCAACTAACCCATGAATTTCTGGGGCCTTTTGGCATCTCGTTTGATCAGTTTATGGCGCACTACACGCCGCTAAACGCAGCGCTGTGGAACGACTACCACCACCACCGCGTTACTAAGCAGCAGCTACGTGAACGGCGCTTTCCGGAAACAGTCAAGGCCTTAGGACTTCGCGAGGAACAGTTGCATCAACCCTCGGTGCAGATGGAGCAACTGTTTATTGAGCGCTGCTCAGATATGGATGGCGTGTTTCCTCACTGCCATAAGGTATTGGACACACTGGCCAAGCACTATCAGCTGCACATCATGACCAATGGCTTTGCCGAAGCACAACATCGCAAGCTGCGTGCAGCCGAGCTGGAACAGTACTTCGAGCAGGTGTTTATCTCCGAGCACATCGGTGCCAACAAGCCCTCACCGCTGATCTTCGAGCATGCGCTGAAGGCCCTAAACTGCCCGCCTGAGCAGTGCATTATGATTGGCGATAACCTGCATGCCGACGTGGGAGGGGCGCAAGCCTCGGGGATCGATCAGATCTGGTTCAACCCCACTGGCCTCGAGCGTGACAAGGATATCCAGCCGACCTACCAAATTGCCTGCCTCAGTGAGTTACCCGAGCTACTACACTGTTAAGCTGAGCTTTCACTGTATATACTAGCCCGAGCTGGTCGCTCTCCTACAGCAAGCAAACGTGAGGCCCAGTCAGGTAAACAAGGAAGTTGTACTCTATGAAATACGCGCTCGGCGCAGTGCTAGCAATCGTGTTGCTAGCCGCAAAACCTGCTCTCGCTTACCAAGGTATTACACTGGCAGCCAGTGGCTCCATCCCGCCTTATATCATTGACCAACACAACGGTAGCCAACTCGAAGTCATCAGAGATGCCTTGCTAGCCGAAGAGTTGCTTATCGACGAGCTAATGTTCGTGTCCAACTTACGGGCCATGCGTCTGCTTAAAGCCAAACAGGTCGATGCTGTTATCAATGCCCCTGCAGGCTCGCCCGATATCTACTACTCAGATCCGGTGGTGCATTACCAAAATGTCGCCATTTCTCTGCGTGACAGCGGGCTGACCATTAACTCGCTGCAAGATCTGCGTTCATTAAAGGTGATGGCATTTCAAAATGCTGCGCGCTACCTCGGTCCTGAGTATGCGCAGGTGTTAGAGGGGCAAAACAACTACTTTGAGGTGGTCAATCAGCAGGCGCAAATTGAACGGCTACATCGCCAGCAAGTGGATGTGATTGTTCTGGACCGGGAGATCTACCACTACTTCGCGCAAAAGCTCGACGAGCAGCGCCTTACCCTGCACCCGGTCACCTTTCATGAGCTGTTTCCCGCTTCGCCAAGGGTGCTCGGCTTCCACAGCCCGCAACTGCGCGATCGCTTCAACCGAGGCCTGAAACAAGTTCAAACCATGGAACGGCAGTAGCCTAGCGTTCTTCGAAGCTGTGCTCAGCACCCGCCACTGGCGGTACCGCACTGGAGCTTCGTACCAGCAACTGCGTAGGGATCACGCTCTCCTGCGGTGCTTGCTCGCCGTTTAGGATCTTCAACAAGACCTTCATGGCGGTCTCACCGATCTGTTTCTGTGGCTGACGAATCGTAGTGAGTTGTGGCGTGGTGTATTCGGCGAACAGCAAGTCATCGAAGCCAACAATCGAAAGCTGGTCCGGTACCGAGTAGCCCACCTCCATGGCGGCGCGCATCGCTCCCATCGCCATCATGTCGTTAAAGCAAAACAGCGCGGTCATCTGATACTGCTTATGCAAGCGTTTAAACGCCGCATAGCCCGAGTGAAAGCTAAAGTCCCCCGACTCCACCGCCGCCGCTTCAAAGCTCAGCTTGCCTTGCTGAAGGCTATCGAGATAGCCCTGTTTACGCACCCCACACAGCGGGTTCTCTTTGGGGCCGGTGATGCAAGCAATCCGCTTATGGCCCATATCCCGCAGGTAATCAACAGCGCGCTTGGCCCCGCCATAGTTGTCGGAATGAACGGTGGGCACCGGATAGCCTTCGAAGAACTCACAGGCCATCACCATCGGAATATTCGAGCCGCTCTTAAACTCGGCCGGCAGCTCAGCGGTAAGCGAAATAATGCCATCGGCTTGCTTAGTTTTTACCAGGTCGATGTAGACGCTGGCTTGCTGCACTGTGTGCACCGAGTCCCCCAGTAGCACCTTATAGCCGTTCTGTTGGGCCACCAGTTGGATACCCCGCACAATATCGGCGAAGAACATATTGGCAATATCGGGCAGCACCACCACGATGGTCTTGGATTCACTTTTGCGCAGGTTGCGCGCAATCGCATTGGGAGTAAAGCCGGTGGATGCGATGGCCTGTTGCACCTTTAAGCGGGTCTTCTCTGATACCCGCTCTGGGCTCATCATCGCTCGCGACACCGTGGCGGTGGATACGCCCGCCACCCGAGCGACGTCCTTCATTGTTGGCATGGGTCTTCCTTATCTGTTCGCTGCCCTCATTCTAACCTATAAATACTCTGCACCGAAAATGCAATCGATTACATTTTATGAGTATTTATTTTTTATTGCTGTTCAAAAAAAACACAGGGTAGATCTCAAAAAAAATTGCCGTTTTCGTCACAACAACCATTTTGATCACATTTTGTACTGCAAGGCAGGACAATTAGCTAGATAACTCGCTATAAATAGACCCATACCTACATGATGCGTGGTAATTCGCTGGTTCAGCTGAATGATAATTGCTTCATCTTGGCTGCTCCTTCTAATCATCAAAATGTAATCGATTGCATTTTGTCTACAAATGACGCTAAAAAGGGAAGACAAGCAATGAGAACAATTAAAGGTCCCGCGCTGTTTCTGGCTCAGTTCGCCGACGACAATCCGCCATTTAACTCCCTCGACAGTATTGCCAAATGGGCCAGTGGCCTGGGCTACAAAGGTGTGCAGATCCCAAGCTGGGATAGCCGCTTATTCGACTTAGAACGGGCTGCCAGCGATCAAGGCTACTGCGAAGAGATCAAGGCATTGCTAGCCCATCACGGTCTAGAACTCACCGAGCTAAGCACCCACCTGCAAGGGCAATTGGTTGCGGTACACCCCGCCTACGATGAAATGTTTGATGGCTTTGCCCCGCGCGAGGTGCACAACAACCCGCAAGCGCGCCAAGCCTGGGCGGTGCGGCAGATGATGCTGGCTGCCAAAGCCTCTAAAAACTTAGGGCTAACGGCCCATGTAACCTTCTCCGGTGCGCTGCTCTGGCCTTATATCTATCCTTGGCCACAGCGCCCGCAAGGCTTGGTGGAAGCTGGCTTTGAAGAGTTGGCCAAGCGCTGGATGCCGATCCTCGATGCCTTCGACGCAGCCGGTGTCGATGTCTGCTACGAGATCCATCCGGGCGAAGATCTGCACGACGGCGCCACCTTTGAGCGCTTCCTGAGCGCGGTGAACAACCACCCCCGCGCCAACATCCTCTACGACCCAAGCCACTTTGTGTTGCAGCAGTTGGACTATCTGGCGTTTATCGACCGCTACCACGAGCGCATCAAGATGTTCCACGTTAAGGATGCCGAGTTTAACCCCAGCGCCCAACAAGGCGTGTATGGCGGTTACCAATCGTGGGTTGAGCGGGCTGGACGCTTCCGCTCGCTGGGCGATGGCCAAGTTAACTTCAGCCAGATCTTCTCCAAGCTCAGTCAGTACGACTTCGATGGCTGGGCGGTAGTGGAGTGGGAATGCTGTATGAAACACCCCGAAGCCGGAGCCGCCGAAGGCGCCAAGTTTGTCGAGCAGCACATCATTCCGGTCACCGACAAGGCCTTTGATGACTTCGCCGACGCCGATGTCGACGAACAAACCAACCAGCAGATCCTCGGACTGAGCTAAGGAGCGAACATGGAAAAGTTAAAACTGGGCATGGTCGGCGGTGGCATTGGCGCATTTATCGGCGGGGTACACCGCATTGCCTCACGCATCGACGATGAGTTTAGCTTGGTAGCTGGTGCGCTGAGCGCCGATCCCGAGAAGGCCGCACAATCAGCGCAAGCTCTGGGCATTGAGGCCGAGCGCAGCTACAGCGACTACCGCCTGATGGCGCAAGCAGAAGCGGAGCGCCCCGACGGCATCGATGTGGTGGCCATCGTCACCCCAAACCATATGCACTTCCCCATCGCCAAGGCGTTCTTGGAAGCGGGCATCCACGTTATCTGCGACAAGCCGATGACCACCACCTTGCAAGAAGCCGAGCAGCTACAAGCGCTAGTTGAACAGCACGACAAGCTGTTTGTGCTCACCCACAACTACACCGCCTACCCATTGATCCGCCAAGCCCGCGAGATGATCGCCAATGGCGACCTTGGGCCACTGCGAGTGATTCAGGTGGAGTATGTGCAAGACTGGCTAAGCCAGCGCACCGAGAGCACCGGCAACAAGCAAGCCGAATGGCGCACCGACCCCAAACGCTCCGGCCCAGCCGGTTGTCTCGGCGATATCGCCACCCACGCCTACAACTTGGCCAGCTTTGTCAGCGGCTTACAGCTTGAGTCGGTGGCCAGTGAGCTAAGCACCTTCGTGCCCGGCCGCAGCCTCGACGACAACGTGCATGCCATGCTGCGCTTTGAGCAGGGTGTGCGCGGCATGCTGTGGAGCTCGCAAGTGGCACCGGGCAACGAGAACGGGCTACGCCTGCGGATCTACGGCGAAAAGGCCGGGCTAAGTTGGTCGCAAGAGCAGCCTAACACCTTAGAGTACTCACCCTTCGGCCAGCCGGTGCAGCTACTAACCCGCGCCGGGAATGGCTACCAAGGCGAGGCCTCCTTGGTGCGCACCCCAGCCGGTCATCCGGAAGGCTACCTGGAGGGCTTCGCCAATATCTACCGCGAAACAGCCCAATGCCTGCAGGCAATTGCCGACGGTGAGTCGGTCCAAGCGGCCCTCGCAGCCTACCCACTGCCCGGTGTTAGCGACGGCGTTGACGGGCTGCGCTTTATCAACGCAATGATCCAATCCTCCCAAGCGGATGGTAGCTGGACGGCACTTAGCGAGGTCGGCAATGACTAGCGCGCAACGACCTACACTGCTGCGCTTAGAGAACATCCGCAAGTCGTTCTCCGGCGTCACTGTGCTGCACGGTATTAATGCCGAGATCGAGCAAGGTGAGGTGTTGGGGATATTGGGTGAGAACGGAGCCGGTAAGTCGACGCTGTTGAAGATCGTCTCCGGCATCTACTCGCTCAGCGATGGCGCGCTGCACATAGATGGAGAGCCCGTCACCATCGGCTCTCCCGGCGATGCCAAACGCCTGGGGATCGCCATGATCCCTCAGGAGTTCAACCTGATAGCCAGCTTGAATGTGTTTGAGAACATCTTCCTTGGTCATGAACTGAAACGCGGCAGCTTGTTGGACAAAGCCGCCATGCGCCAACGCACCCATGACCTGCTGCAACTGCTCGAAACCGAGCTGGATCCCGACAGCTTAGTCGAAGATCTCAGCGTGGCCGAGAAGCAGATGGTGGAGATCGCCAAGGCACTGGTGCACGACGCGCGCATCCTGATTATGGATGAGCCGACCACCGTACTAACCAAGAAAGAGGTGGAGGTGCTGTTCGCCCTGATCGCCAAGCTCAAGGCGCAAGGGGTCACCATCTTGTTTATCTCGCACAAGCTCAAAGAGGTGAAGCAACTATGTGATCGGCTGATGATCCTGCGTGATGGCCAGTTGGTGTCGATGGACGAGGTCGCTCATCTGAGCGAGCACGATATGGCCACCAAAATGGTCGGGCGCGAACTCAACCAGATCTTCCCGGAGCGCAGCCAGCCCCTCGATGAATGGGCGTTGGAGGTCAGTGGCCTGAGCATCCGATCGCAGCTACACGATATCAGCTTTGGCGTGCGCAAGGGCGAGGTACTGGGCTTCGCAGGCTTGGTGGGCAGTGGCCGCACTGAAACCATGGAAGCGCTAATGGGGCTGCGTCGCAGCGATAGCGGTCAGGTGAAGGTGTTCGGCAAGCCGGTCAAGATCCGCAAGCTACGCCAAGCGGTGGAGCTTGGGCTGGCCTACCTCAGTGAAGACCGCCAAGGCGCGGGACTGGTGATGAACTTCGACCTACCGGAGAACATCAGCCTGATCTCGCTAAAACGCTATAGCCGCGGCCTGATCAACCACCAGCAAACCCGCAAACAGGCGCAAGACTATGTGCAGCGCTTTTCCATTAAAGCCCCGTCGCTAAGTAGCGAGCTGCAGTATCTCAGCGGTGGTAACCAGCAAAAAGTCTACCTGTCGAAGTGGATGGATACCGATCCCAAGATCCTGATCCTCGACGAGCCCACTCGCGGGGTGGACGTGAACACCAAGAAAGATATCTACCACTTTATCCAGTCGCTCACCGAGCAAGGCATGGCGGTGATCGTGATTTCATCGGAGATGGAGGAGCTGATTGGCCTCGCCCATCGGGTGATGGTGATGCGCGAAGGCCGCCTGCAAGGCGAGCTGAGCGATGAACAGATTAACGAGCAACAAATCATGTTGCTGGCCGCAGGACTGGGCCCACAACAGAGGGAAACCGCATGAGTGATGCAATAAAGAAGGGCGCGCTGGCGACGCGCTTTTTCTCGGGAAGTAACGCAAAGCCCAAATTTACCATCGGCAACTACGCCCCGCTGATCGCCTTGATTATTTTGGTGGTCATCTCGGCGCTCGCCAGCGAGCACTTCCTGATGCCACGCAATATCACCAACGTGCTGCGCCAGGTCTCCTACACCGGGATTATCGCACTGGGTATGACCTTTGTGATTATCGCCGGCGGTATCGACTTATCGGTCGGCTCGGGGCTGGCCTTGGTCGGTGTGCTGGTGATTATGCTGCTCAACTACTTGGGCGATGGCTGGCTGGCGGTCAGTGTGGCAATCGGTGCGGCTGCCGCCTTGGGGGCGATGTCGGGAGCGATTAACGGCGCGCTTACCACCAAAGGCAAGATAGCGCCCTTTGTCGCCACCTTGGCGACCATGTCTATCTTTCGCTCGCTGACCCTGTATATCAGCGATGCCGGGGAGATGGTCTCGCAGAACAGCGTCTACTCCAAGGTTGGTACCGGCTACTTTTTAGACCTGCCAGTACCGGTGTGGCTGTTCCTCGGCCTAGCGGCGCTGGGCCATATGCTACTGCGCCACACCGCCTTTGGCCGCCATGTCTGTGCGGTCGGCTCCAACCCCAAGGTTGCCAGCTACTCGGCGATCAATGTGCAGCGGATTATCTTCTCCACCTTCGTGATACTCGGGGTCACCGTGGGCCTGTCGGCGGTGATGCTGTCTTCGCGTCTTAACTCAGTCAGCCCCGGCGATGCGGGCATGTTCTATGAGTTGGATGCCATCGCCGCGGTAGTGATTGGCGGCACCTCGCTTAACGGCGGTAAAGGAACCATTTGGGGCACTGTGATTGGCGCAGTGATCCTGGGAATTATTAACAACATGCTGAACTTGATGGGGGTTTCCCCCTACCTACAAGGAACGGTGAAAGGATTGGTGATCTTGATTGCGGTACTGATGCAGTACAAACGAGAGCGCTAGCCCCCACGCCAGATACGTAAAATAAAGGAGCGTACCCATGCTACGAAATACGATACAAAAAATGCTTATCAGTGTGTTCTGCCTTGCCATGTTGGTGTGTGGCCAGGCGTGGGCAAAAACCTACAAGATTGGGGTTTCAGTGCCCACCGCTGACCATGGCTGGACAGGCGGCGTACTATGGTGGGCCAACCGGGCCATCGATGACCTGAAAAAAACCGACCAAGACGTAGAGTTCTACCTAGTCTCTGCCAGCTCGGGCGCAGCCCAGGTAGGCGATGTGGAAGACTTGATGATCCGCGGCATCGACGCCTTGGTTATCCTGCCACATAACCCCGCCACCCTGCAGAACGTGATTAGCGAAGCCTACGACAGCGGTATCTACACCGTGGTAGTCGACCGCGAGCTGCCCACTCCAGCGCAAGACGTATTTATCGCTGGCGACAACCCCGGCCTTGGCACCGTAAGTGGCCACTGGCTGGCGGAAGAGATGGGCGGTAAAGGTAAAGTAGTGGTCATCGAAGGTATGTCGATTCCAATTAACAAAGAGCGGGTTGATGGCTTTAACGAGGTGATCAGCCAGCACAAAGGTATCGAGATCCTCGACAGCCAGCCTGCCGATTGGTCAACCCAAAAAGCCTTGGCGGTCATGGAAAACATGCTACAACGCCACCGCCATATCGATGCAGTATGGTGCCAAGACGACGACATGCTCAAAGGCGTAATGCAGGCGATTAAAGAGTCTGGCCGCAGCGAAATCAAAACCGTACTCGGCGGCGCCGGCTCTAAAGACATTATGAAGATGATCATGGATGGCGACGATGTGGTCCGCGCCACCGTGACCTACCCACCGAATATGGTGGCATCTGGTATCGCACTGGCAGTAAGCGGCATCAAACATGAGAACATCGGCAAGATGTACCATTCAGCGCCATCAAGGGTGATCTTGGCTGCCGAGTTAGTGGATAAAAGTAATGCCCAGGACTTTTATGTGCCTGAGGCGACGTTCTAGCATGCTTTAGTAACGCTAAAGCAATTGGAAAGGCCACGGTAATGCTGTGGCCTTTTTTCGATCTGGCACCTCAGTTAACGCTATGTAAGCGTGGCTAGATTGAGATTATTCCCCATAACTCATTAGGGGAAATTACACTACCACTGACTACCCAACCAGCCCTTGACGTTTCCATGTATCCACATCAGTGATCCATCTTTCATGCAATCTTGATAGATGCCATATCTATTAACCGTCTGATTGAAAAGGACTATTTTAGATGTTAACTTCGGAGTCATTAGGGGGGGGGTATAGGAAATTACCCCACGTTAAACATGGAAAATTCCATAGAATAGGACGTTAGGTTAAAGACAACATGGACGCAAAAGTCGCATTCGAGATTGCACAAGCCGTTCTACTTTCAGTAGGCGGGGCGAGCATCATTATTCTTGGCCTATCCGCATGGCTCGGTAGAGTGTGGGCCCATCGGCTAATGGAAAATGACCGGGCTAAACATCAAACCAAACTTACTGAACTAAGAACTAAGCTCGAAAAAGATGCTGAGCACGGAAATCACTTGCTAAGGCAAAAAATTGACCTCTATAAAGAAGTGGCCAATCCAGTAATCGAGTTGGTAAGTCAAGCGCTACACCACGGAGCTCTTACTGGTGAAGATCTGAAAGAATTTGATAGCAAGCGCCTAGAAACTACCGCACTGCTTGCTATGTTCGCTCCACACACGGTATTTGAAAAGTACAACGATATGATCGACTACATTTACGACTCAGTTGAAGGTAAGCAGCAGTGGACGTTCAACATGTTCCGAGACAAAGCATTAGTTTTTTTGTCTGAGGTGCGTAGAGATGTAGGTCTATACCAAGATAATGTCACATATGACGGATCAAGATAAACCCAACAAACACGTTATCTTAGAACCTACGCCTCACCGATTATGTTGGCTTTAAGTGATACATGGAGTTCGGATGAAAGAAATCGAGTTGCCATCAGTACCAAAATTTATGGTTTCAATGAATAAAGAGACTATGGTTCCTGAGCCCAGTCATGTTCAGGATGGTACACCTTGGTTTAGTTTCGGAAAAATCGATTTTGGTCAAACAAATGAATTATTGAGCATTGTTAAGTCTAATGGTGCAAAAATTCTCTATGCCACAACTTGGCTGGAGTCACGATTAGAAGAAATATTAATGCAATTCTTTATGGGTGAAGACGAGTTTACATCAGAAAGAAGCTACTTGTTCAAACATGAAGTTCTTGAATCATCTGGCTTTAGCTTTTCATTTAAAAAAGAGACTTGTATAAAAATCATCAATCATCTTAATTTATTAAAGGGCAAAAATAAGGATAAGCTTCCAAAACTACTGAAGAATATAATGTCTTGGCGTAATGCATTTGCTCATGGTACGTTGGGTTATGATGGTGCAAAAGGTTGCTTTATAGATTTCTATCAAGGTGGCCAGCAAAGATTGCTCTTAGATGATGAATTCTGGGTTGAATGTGAAAGTACGTTTACTTCAGCGCATGAGTGCATAGATCAAGTATTAAAACAACTCAAACAAAGCACTTAGCAAGCAATTCCAAGTGACACCTGCGGCACACCTGACAACGAACTCTCAGCGCACCTTTTATCTAGTTTCATGTTAGCGCGACCATGTACAAAACTGCCGCACCCCAGATACAGATCATTCGGCACTGACTGAAAACTCAGCTAACCACCCAACAACTACTAATTCGAAATCAACTCAAACGTCACATCCACCTTATCGCTAAAAATAATCTGCGCACCTTGATAGACCGGTGCATCAGAGGCAGCCAAGGCTTCCATGCGCATCACTGGCACAGGGCCTGCGCTGCGGTAACGGATCTCCTGCACATCGCCTAAGCGGCTTTGGTAGCCGTTGGCCAGCTGAAGGGCTTTTTGGTAGGAATCATCGATTGCCATGGTGCGTACCTGTTGTTGGTACTCAACGGACTTAGAGCTGGAGTAGCGAAGTGGGCGGATCTCGCTCACTAGCCCCTTTTTTACGATATCGAGGACAGCGGCCATGCGCGACAGGTCGTCCAGCTCGACGATTACTGAACGTTGGGCGCGATAGCCGATAAACTGGCGGCTTTTGTCTTGGTAGCGGCTGTCTTGATAAAGCTGTACCTGACTGGCTTCGATACGATCAGAGTCGGTGATCAGCGGCTTAATATCTTCCAGCAGAAGCTTTACCCGATGCTCCACTTCGCTCAGTGCAGCACCAGCGCTGTCGCTTAGCTCCGATACCACATACTCAATCTTGACCCGGTCGGCCTCGACGGCAAGGCGCGCCTCGCCACTGGTATGCAGGCTGGCGGCAAACAGTGGGCTTGATAGCAACAAACCCAGGCTTAGCAGTAACTGTTTCATTATTTGTCTCCATCAATAGAAAAGGCTTCAGGCGCTGAGATATAGCCCTGATAGCCATCGATAGCCAAGCTGCGCAACTGCTCTAGCTGCGCCTGATCTTCCACCCGCTGTGCGATTGTTTGCACCTGCAGGTTGTGGGCAGCACGGCAGATGGCGCTAAGGAAGTGAGCATCGCCTTCATCGCCTAGGGCCAGCGCGGTATAGGCATAGTCAATCTTCACGTAGTGCGGCTTCACCGTATTGAGATAGCTTAGCGAGTTAAAGTTACGGCCGTAGTGATCGATACCGATCTGATAGCCAAAATGATGCAGGCGCTGAATCACATGGTTCAAGCGTGTGTTCTCGCTGCCAAAGGCGGCTTCGGGGAACTCGAAGGCCAACCGTGGGGCAAAGCGTTGGTAGCGCTCGGCAAAGCGTTGCAGCCACTCCAGGAAGCCCTTATCCACCAAGCTAGACACGCTGGTGTTAATCGCCAGCTTGAGACTATCGTCTTGTTGTAATGCCAGTATCGCTTGGTCGGCCACCAGCTGGTCGAACTGACCGCCGAGGCGCAGCTGTTCGATCATCGGCATAAACTGCCCGGCCGCATAGCGCTGGGCATCCACCTCAATGGTGGTGAACAGCTCATGGTGGAGCACGCTGCCATCGAGCAGGTGTACCGCCTGACGCTTATAGCTAAGCTGCTGCTTATCAAGGCACTCTTCAATCAAGGCCTTCCACTGGGTGCGCGACAGGCTTGGTTGGGCGCCGGAGGCGAATACCGGCTGGCTGTCATTACGCTCCAACGCCTGCTGCATAGCAGCGTCGGCACCACCGAGTAGCTCGCCAAGGTTTTGCTCTTGGTCACGTAGCTTCACACCCATGGCGAAGCGGGCGTCTTCGTGACGGGCCAGTTGCAGCAGCTTCTGCAGACTCTCGGCAAACTCAATAAATTCATCTTGGGTGTAGCCCTGCCCCAATACCGCAAACTCAAGGTTGGCGATGCGCGCCACTTCCAGCCCGGCGTCTTGCTCGGCCAGTTCGCGCAGCCCAGCGCCTAGGTCTTTTAGGAAGCTGTCGCGGGCTTCAAAGCCTTGCTCGTGATAGATATGGTCGATTAGCGGCAGTTGAATCAGCGCGATACCACCGCTGCCCTTCTCGGCCAGCCAGTTGGTGCTTTGGTTGATAAAGTGGGCGCGGTTACCAAGGCCTGATGACAGGTCCTTAAAGGCGCGTTCGCGCAGTGCATGGGCCTCTTTCACCTGCTGCTCGAACTGCTTGGCGATACTGTCGGACATGCTGTTGATGGCCTTCACCACGGTGCGCAGCTCTGCGGTTTTGGGCAGTGCCAAACGGTGGCCAAACTCGCGCTTACTGACCTCTTTGGCCCGCTGCTCGATCTGCTTCAGCGGCTTGAGCAGGTATTGCAGGGCGCGAATAAGCAGCAGCACGGTGATTAGATAACCGACCACAAACAACTTCAGCAGATTGACCAGCACCTGCCATAGCTGCAAGTAAGCGTACCCTGGATGCCCCACCACTTTCAGCTCGCCGAGCTGCAGCCAGCCGCTGGTCAGCACCTGTTCACTGCCCACCTGCTCGAACAGTTCTAGTGAGGTAAACCAAGCGGGCACATCGCGTAGCTGGGTCGGGTTGACCCGGTCGATGACGCTGTCGTCTTGATAAAGCGCTAAGCGGATCTGGCGGTAGTAGCCGCTATCGAACATGGCGTTGATCACCGACTCTGCGCCCACTTTGTCTTGCTGCTCAAGGTAGGGTTGCAGCGCCAGCCCAAGGTAGGTGGATGCATTGTTGATATCAGACTGCTGCTGCTCGCTCAGCACCCGCCGGGCCGCCGAGATCTCCTGGCTAAATACCACCGCCAGCAGCGCACCATAGATAACCAGCACTACAATCAACAACTGTCGATACAGTGTCATGGCGACTCCTTAATACTCAAAGTTAGCAATCGGTTTGCGCAATTCATTGAGCCTCCAACGCTCGCGTAGATCGTTCCACAGCTTCAGGCGAGAGGCCTTGCCAGCCAGCTGACCGCGCCCCTTCTCCTTCATTAACCAAAGGTGTTCACCGTTGAAGCTATAGATGGGCTGCAGGTCACCACGCCGGCCTGCAGGCAAAATAGTGGGGTTGATATTGTCGAGAATGACCGGCTCTGAAGAGGGCGTGGCATAGTAGGCCACCACCATATGGAACTGTTTGTATTCCAGCGCGTTAACGTAGACCAGCCGCATCTTGCTGTCGTCGATGCCCAGCTCGCGCAGGGTAAAGTATTTGCCGATGCTGAAATCGTCGCAGTCGCCGGCGTTGGCACCGAGGAACTCAACCGGGGTGGCCCAGTAATCCTCCTGGCCCCACACATCGATATCATCGAGAAACTGCAGCTGGTTGAAGAAGGCGTTCACCCGCTCCAGCTTTTCTTGCTCGCTCCAGTCCTGGCCTTCGCTTACCAACTGTCGCCAACTGCGCACCCGCTGCTCGGCGCGCTGGCCATAGAATTCGCGGACCTTGGTTGCCATTGCTTCTAGCTCGTCGTCGAGGGCAACCAGCCACAAGGGCCAGCTCACCACCACGACCAGCAACCAGGTCCAGATGCGCATTGTTTAGAACTGTCCGAAGTCGTAGACGTTCCAGCGTGGAACGACCTTGCGATACTCCTGCTGCACGAACACCCGCGCTCGACGGTTGGCGGTTTCGCTTTGGGCCAGCTCTTCATCGTTTAGTGGCTGGCTCTCGCCCAAGGGCAGCAGCTCGATACGTTTCTCGGCGACTTGGTAACGCTCCACCAGCTCGCGCTTGATGTTCTCAGCGCGGCGCTGGGACAGCGCCAAGTTATAGTCGTTAGTACCCGAGAGGCTGGTGTGCGCCTCAACGGCGATCTCAACCTCTGGGTAACGCTCAAGGTATTCGGCCAACACGCCCAGCTGCTGCTGATAACGTTCCACCACAGTGGCGGAGTCGTGCTCGAAGAACACCATTAGCTCGTAGCCATCGGTGTAGATCTGCTCACGCGAACAGCCATAGTTGTCCACTTCGGCGCGCAGTACCGTGCCCGGACAGACATCGCGGGCGTTGATCACGCCATCAAAGTCTTCATCGTTACGGTCGTAATCGGCCGGTAGCCCGGAGTACAGATCCAAGTTGTGACTACAGGCGGTTAGCCCCGAGAGCACACTCAGCAGCAGGCTATACTTCAACAACTGCCTCATTCAAAGCTCCATTCCTGAGGGCGCTCAACCCGTAACGCTGCCAGCAGCTCACCGGTGGCATTGAGCAGGCGATACTTGGCGCGCAGCTCGTCAAAGTCGGCTTCGATGTACTCGTTGCGCGCTTCAAACAGCTCGTTCTCGGTGTTCAGCACATCCAACAGGGTACGTTTACCGAGGTTGAACTGCTTTTTGTAGGCTTCAACGGTGTCGAAGCTAGATTCGACATGGTCTTGTAAGAAGCCTTTTTGCTGCAGCAGTACGTCCCAGGCATTCCAAGCCAGTTGGGTGCCTTCCAAGACCTGACGGTGGGCATCTTCGTTGATCGCCTTGGCCTGGTTGATTTGGTAGGCGCTGCGGCGGATCTCGGCGCTATCGCTACCACCACGGAACAGGTTGTAGCGCATTCTCAGCATGGCGGAGAGCTCGTAGTCTTTGGTGTCGTCACGGGCATCGGGGTTGCGATCCCAGTTTCCATCTAGTTCCACCGCAAACTCGGGGTAGTAGGTCGATTTCGATACGGTGTGCTGGGCATGAGCCGCCTCGATATCAAACTCGGCCGCTTTGAGCAGCGGGTGATCTTGGCGCGCCTTGTTGATGGCAGCGTCTAGATCGGCTGGCAGCATATCTAGATCGGCCCCGGGTACAATCAGCTCTTTAGGCAGCTCATTGACCACTCGGATGTACTGGGTGTGGGCGTCTAACAGGTTGTTCTTCGCCGCCAAGGTGTTGGTGGTAGCACGCGCCACCCGGCCATTGATTTGGGTAAGGTCAGCGCTGGATCCCAGCCCTGAGCTGGTGCGCTTTTCGATATCGCTTTGAATGCGGCGATGGGTTTCCAGGTTCTGCTCCGCCAGCTCCAAAAGCTGTTGCTGTTTGAGCACCTCCAGATACACCTCAACCACCCGCAGGGCGAGGTTCTCCGCGACGTTGTATAGGTTCCACTGCTCGGCACGCGCCTCGTTGGCGGTACGATCCACTTCACCAGACACCGCAAAACCGCTGAACAACACCTGACGTAGGCTTACGCCAATCTCAGTGGGATTAGCATCGCGGGTGCCTAAGTTGTCTTCAACCTGTTGCCAACCAGCGCCCGCGGTAAGATCAACCGTTGGAAGGTAACCCCCTTTGGCGCCCCTATACGCCTCGTCACTGGCCTTAAACTGGTTGAAAGAGGCTTGTAACTGGGGATGTTCGGACAGCACTTTAGCCACCGCTTGCTCCAAAGTATTCTCTGCAGCATAACTGTTGGCGACAAATAAGCTGGCTAACAGCGAAAGGCCTAGCTTGTTCATTTACACTCCTTGTAATCGCGTCTTGCGATAATAACTATCTTTCTCGTAGCGCAGTTTGCTGCGCTTTGGTTATAGGTTTGAGCAGGTAGTCCAATATGCTCTTTTTACCGGTAATGATATCTACATTGGCCAACATGCCGGGAATAATGGCCAGATCTTGATTGTCACCGAGGGCACTTTGCTCGGTTCTGACTTTCACCAGATAGAAGCTGTTGCCCTCTTCGTCGACGATGGTATCGGCGCTGATTTGCTCCAGCTGTCCGTCTAGCCCGCCGTAGATAGAAAAATCGTAAGCGCTGAATTTAACTACAGTTTTAAGCCCCGGCCGTAAAAACGCAATATCTTTTGGTTGAATTTTGGCCTCCACCAAGAGCTTGTCTTCAATCGGTACGATCTCCATAACACTTAGGCCGGGCTGCACCACCCCGCCCACGGTGTTGAGGTAGATCTTTTTCACCGTACCTTTTACCGGTGACATCAGCAGTGTTCGCTCGACTCGGTCGCGCAGGCCGACCTGTCCTTCGCTCAGGGCGGAGAGTTCGGCTTGCGCTTCATTGAGTTGCTGGCGAGTCTCGCTTAAAAACGCCAGCGCTTGGTCGCGGCGCTTGTAGATAGTCTCGGCTATCGCGCTTTCAATTTTCGGTTTCAGCAGGGTCGAGCTGGCAATCTCGCCGCGCAGCTCGTTAGCTTGGCGCTCGAGCTTGAGTACATCCACCTGCGAGACAATGCCTTCGTCGGCCAAGGGGCGAGTGATACGCAGCTCCTCTTGCACTAAGGCGTAGCTTTGACGCAGGTGATCCACCTTGGATGCCAGCTCCACCAGCTCTTGCTGACGCTGCTCGATTTGACCGCTGCCAATATTTAGTTGGTTGCTTAGGGTGCGCAGGCGTGCCTCCATCTGCAGGCGCTGGCGCTGTGCTTCGATGGGGTGTTCGCTTTCAAAAGCCTCGTCAAAACTGAGTGTTCCTGGTACTACCAGGACTTGTTTCTGCCAGTCACTTAATGGCAGATCCGGCACCACTTGAACGGCACTCAACTCATGATTGAAGCGACCAACATCGCCTTGTAAATCGACGATCCTCTGCCCTCGCTCTAGAAAATCTGAGCGGAAGCGGGTGTCATCAATCCGTACCAAGGGCTGGCCTTTCTCTACCTGTTCGCCTTCGCTGACCAGCAGTTGCTTGAGGATGCCGCCTTCTAAGCTTTGCACCACCTGGATCTGCTGGGATGGGATCACCTTGCCAGAACCGACGGTCACCTCGTCGACCTCAGCCAGATGGGCCCAATACAGCGCACAGCCCACAAACAAGAAGATCATCCACAGCACCGCACGCGAGCGCCATGGAGTTTTCAGCAAAATGGCGGCATGGATGTCATCGATGTAATCTAAGTCTTTCGCGTTGGGCTTGCTACGACTCATACGCCCCCCTTAACCTTGCCTTCACGCAGGGCTTGTAACACCTGCTGCTTAGGTCCGTCGGCAACCACTCGGCCACGCTCTAATACGATGACCCGATCTACCAAATCTAGCATCGACATCTTGTGGGTAATCAAGATAAAGGTTTTGTCCTCAGCGACTTGCTTCAGACTTTTCTTAACCAAGTTCTCCGAGAAGGCATCCATTGAGCTGCAAGGCTCGTCCATAATCAGCACTGGCGGGTTAAACAGCATCGCACGGGCGAGCGCAACGGCTTGTCGCTGGCCACCAGAGAGGTACTGACCTTTTTCGCCGACTTGCCGGTCCAACCCTTCTGGGTCTTGATCGGTAAACTGTTTAACCCCTGACAGCTCGGCTGCACGGAAGATCAGCTCATCTTCAATATGGGGAACGCCGAGGGTGATATTGTCGCGAATTGAGCCGTAAAACAGCGTGGCATCTTGCGGAAGACAGCCGATTTTCTGCCTGAGATCGGCGGGGCTGATCTGGTTGAGATCGACCCCATCCATACGGATCGCGCCGCGCTGCGGGGTATAAAAACCGAGCAGCAACTTTTCCAAGGTCGACTTACCGGCACCGATTCGGCCGATAATCGCCACCTTCTCACCGGCTTTGATATGCAGGTTTACATCCTGCAGCGCCGCTTGCTCGCTGCCGGGGTAGGCAAAGCTGAGCTGGCTGAAACTTAACTCACCTTTGTAGTGGCTGCGGTGCATATACTGATCGAGCTTCTCATCGGGCAGATTCATAATCTCGTCGAGACTGGTCAACGCGGCCCTAGCTTGGTTATAGCGGGTGGCCAGCAGCGCCACCTGCGAGAATGGCACCAAGGCGCGACTAGTGAGCATCACTGCCGCCACCAAGCCACCCATGGAGATCTGCCCCTCGGCAATCAGATACACGCCCATTAGCACCAGCATTACGGTGGAGCTTTGGGTGATAAAACCGTTCAAGGTACTGACTGAGGTCGACAGCTTACGGATCGCGATATTCCAGCTGGCAATGCTGCCGACCAGCTCCTCCCACTTAGATTGGAACTGGCTCTCTGCACCGGCGATCTTCAAGGTATCGATGCCGTTGAGCGCCTCAATCAAGTGGGCGTTCTTCTGGCTGGCAAAGCGGTTACCGTTTTCCACCTGTTTGCGCATCTGACGTTTGATCCACAGCGAGTAGCACAGCATGATAAGCCCAGCTCCCAATGGCACATAGGCCAGAGGCCCGGCTACCAACCAGATAACCACCACAAAGATCACTGCAAACGGTACATCGATAAACGCGGCAATGGTCGCCGAGGTGATAAAGTCGCGGATCGAATCAAACTCTTGGATGTTACGAGCAAAGCCCCCCACCGAGGTAGGCCGGGATTCCGCTTTGATATTGAGGAGTTTTTGGAAGATCTGTGCCGACAGCAACACTTCTGACTTCTTACCCGCAAGGTCGAGCGCTGAGGCGCGCAACTGCTTAAGAATAAAATCAAACAGCAGCACCACCATCATACCGATGGCCAGCACCCACAGGGTCTCCAACGCCACGTTGGGCACCACCCGATCGTAGACGTTCATAACAAACAGCGGCGAGGCCACCGCAAACAAACTGATAAACAGCGACGCCAGCAGCGCATCGCGGTAGATGCCCATGGAGCGGCGCAGCGTTGACCAGAACCAATGCCCCTGTTGAGTCTCCAGATTCTCCGGAGAGCGCGCATCAAAGCGGTAGCGCTTGCGGATCCAACAGCAGTAGCCCAGATACTGCTGCTCAAGCTCGTCGAGAGCGATATGGTCGTGGGAGTCATTCAGTTCAGGCCAGGCAACCTCGGCCTGACCATCTTCAACTTTAAGCAGCACACAAGCACGACCGTCTTTAAGCAGCAGAATGCAGGGCAGCAGCAACTCCGGGATCTTGCTCAGCTTTTTCTTGGCCAGCGATGCATCCATCCCGGCACGCAGCGCCGCACGCGGCAACAGGCTGGGGGTAAGCAAGCCGTCCTTTAACGGAAGTCCCGCAGAGATCGCCTTGGCTGAATAGGGTTTACCGTAGAACTTACTTAGGAACACCAGACAGTTGAGCAACGGGTCGTCGTGCTTGGTAATCAACTCAGCCGGTGACAGGGGTTCATGCATAATACATCCGTGCATTGCATAAAAGTAAAGGCTACGGCAGCTGCCTGCCGTAGCCAGCACTGTTAATTGTTATCTACCTGAAGCTGCTGGTCTTCGAGTAGTTGATCAATAATATCCTGATCGCTCATGCCATTGAAATCAACATTCTTCAGGGTGATGGTTTGATGGACCTCAGCGCCATTGTTGCTGCCGTCGATATCGATGGATACAACCGTATCTACGCTGCTGTCGGCATTCTCTACTCGTTCGAAGCTGAGGTAGTCGGTGAGGCTATCTTCGGTTTCACCTTGTAGCAGGTCACTCAGATCGAGCACGTCGCCTCCAGAGCCGACGGTGAAGTCTTCAATCACATCACTAGCTTCCTCGCCAGAGGTACTGGCATCCGAGGCTAACCAACTGAAGGTGTCGATGCCCTCGCCGCCGATAAGGATATCGTTACCCTCACCGCCAACCAGAACGTCGTTGCCATCGCCGCCGTAGAGTACGTCATCGCCCGCACCACCAAGCAGCACATTGTTGGTAGCATCGCTGCCCAGTACCGTCTCGCCGTGGTTGCTGCCTTCCACTACGTTGTGATCTCCACCGCTAATGACCAAGGTCAGTACGTCGGTGTAGGTGTTGCCTTCGGCATCGGTTGCTTGATAGCTGAACTGCTCGAACAGTACATCGTCTTCGCTGATACTATCGCGGGTTTCCTGACTAGCGATGAATACGTAATCGCCAACACCACTTACCTGCAACTGGCCGTGCTCGCCATCTACAGTGGTCACACCGCCCTGATCCTGAGCACCATCCCACAAGATAGCAACCGCAGCATCATCGTCGATAGCGCCACCAACCTGTGGCATATCCGTGGAGAGCGACTCGATGTGCGCCACGATTTGGAAAGCATTGTCGGCATCTTCATCGGTAAAGATGGTCGATACAGCACCAGCATCTGGATTGCTGGTATCAAAGAAACCATCTAAAACGATTAGGTATTGGGTGTCTTCAATCTCGATACTCTGAACCTGAGGAGGCAATGTAATGATATCCCTATAGTCACCGGGCCCTTGGTTGGGTGTTTCTTCATGCTCAATCTGAACAATAAATTCAACCGGATGAGAATCACCATTTATAGTGACATCAAACTGCAGCTTTAGATCCACAGTCTCCAATACCTTTATCCCAAGAGAAATTGGCCTATTCGCGTGAGTGAAAGTCCCTAGAGCAAAGGACTCGCCGACTTGCACAGAAGACAAATTTTCTTCAGAAAGCTCATAGGCGCTGTACTTCTCAAGATTATCCCCCCACAGTACTTTGTCAGCTACACTATCGTCATCCAAGTCTACTAAATCAGTTAGGCCTCTTCCCTCCGAGAAGGTAGCATTCTCAAATCCACCTTCTAGGTTGTCAATCTTAATAGAGGTAGGCTCAATAAACAGAATATTGCTGGAAACCGCGGTAGCCGAGTGCTCCAAGTCCATATCCAAGGTCACGGTCGCTGTATTGCTTGGCTCGCCATGGGAGTCGACCACGGCATAGTCGAAGCTGTCATCGCCCGGAGGGTTTGATTCAACATAGCGTAATACCCAGTTGCCGCTGTTCTCCGTGGAGAACTCGATTTTAGCTATAAGCTGGCCTTGAGTGTCGATATCAAAGCCATCGCCATTGCCTACAGTAACGGCCTGGAAGTAACTGTCGCGACCCGTTTCGCCTTCAGGCTTAAGGTATTCCACTAACTGCCGGGTTTCTTCACCGGTTAGCGGATAGCGATAGGTGATGGTGATAAGCGCGGCGTTGTCATCACCCGCTTCAAATAAGCCGCCAAGGCCATCCATACCTAGCTCTAGATTTCCTTGCAGACTATCGCCAAAATTGATGAGGATCGACTCGTTTGCTTGGATGCCTGAGCCACCAGCATCACCGATACCATAACCAACATGGTGACCTTCGCGATCGTAGTGTTGCAGCGCACCGCCTCTTGTGCCCTCACTGCTAATGGTGACTTCACTTCCATCTTCTAGTGTTAACTTACGTACTTTGGGATCGTCGGTTGGACGGCCCCAGCTATACAGCGCATATTCACTGGGCAGATCGCTCTGTGGCTCTTTCGCGCCCATCAAGAAACTCGTAGTACCGAGATCTTCGTGTGGCTGATAAGTGATACCCGACAAATCAAACTCAGTTTGAACATCGATATCTCGCTGAGTAATCGCCTCACCGTTGTAGCTGAGTATCCCCATGGTTGGCAGTGACTGGATCACAACATCAAGAAGATGACCATTTAAATCATCCTCTTGATCTGAAACACGATCTGGTTCGCTGTCAGGATCGAACTCAATAACGACTTCGGAGAAATCGCTCACCGAAACGCTGAAACTATTCGCTACAGGAGGAGTATTGACCGCGCTTATCGTAAGGGTCACCGTCGCTGTATCTGTGCCGCCCTGGCCATCACTCACTGTGTAAGAGAAACTGTCACTGGTGGTGTCGCTGCCATCATGGGTATAGCTGAAAGTGCCATCTGGATTCACGGTCACACTGCCGTTGGTAGGCTGGGTGAAAC